>PVBG01000017.1 GCA_002968845.1 Neorhizobium tomejilense
CCCGCAGGGATTTACGCGCGGTCTTTTGCCGCAGGCAAAAACCTTATAACGCGGGGTGGAGCAGCCCGGTAGCTCGTCAGGCTCATAACCTGAAGGCCGCAGGTTCAAATCCTGCCCCCGCAACCAAATTCCAAAAACTCACCCCATCCATAACAAAGCCCCCTCGTGGGGCTTTTGCGTTCTAAACTCCAAAAAAGCAGCCTACAAGGCAAATGCTCGCCCAATAAATTCCACCAACTATGTCGTAGGGCCGTTGGTTCATATCCCTTCAAGAGCAACAGATGGCAAATAAGGGCGGGAAAGGCTACTCGTTGGGGTCTCGACGATTGAATGAAGAGGGGCCGAAAGCCGTCACGCCCCTGCGATCGCAGCCTCCGTCGAAGCTCTCAGCTCACGCTTGAAGCTTGCCACCGTCTTCCAAGGCGGCCATGGCAATGGCCTGCCTGCGGGCGTCGCGGTAGCGTGAAAACTGCGTGTCGGCGATCACGCCGGCAAGGATGACGCTGCCCATGACGGCGAAATTCAGTGAAGAGGGGATGCCCAGGAGATTGACGAGATTTTGCAGGACCTGAAGCAGGATCACGCCCAGCACCACGCCGATGATCGACCCCTCGCCACCCCGCAGGGAGAAGCCGCCCAGGACCGCGGCGGCTATGCCGTACAGCTCGTAGAAATTGCCATGGGATGAAGGCTGGACAGAGCGGGTATACATGGCGAAAAACACCGCCGAAATGCCTGTCAGGAAAGCGCAAAGCACATAGGCTTGGATGATGACCCTGGTGGTGTCGATACCTGAAAAACTCGCCGCCTCGGGATTTTTGCCGACGGCAAAAAGATGCCGGCCGAGCACGGTCCGGTGCAGGAGAAACCAGGCGGCAACAGCTACCAGCAGGAACGCGACGACGGAATGCGGCACGCCGGCTGTGCGGCCCGCGATCAGATATTCGAGCATCGGAAAGTCGGACCCGAAGGTAAAGCCGGCCGTGCCATCCCTGGTGTAGAAGCGAGCAATGCCGCGATAGATCAGAAGCCCGCAAAGCGTGACGACGAAAGGCTGAAGCTTGAGGCGGGTTATCAGCCAGCCGTGCAGAAGCCCGATGGTGACTGACAGAACCATCACGATTGCAAGTGCAACTGGCCAGGGAACGCCGAAGCTGGCGATTAGATCGACAAAAATGACGCCAATCAACGCGATCACCGAACCGATGGACAGTTCGATGCCCGCCGTGACGATGACGAAGGCCTCGGCAATGGAGAACAGTCCGAACAGGCCGATCAGGTTTGCCGTGTTGGCCAGGTTGATCGGCGACAGGAACCGTGGATTCATCACGGCGACGATTGCTCCGACGGTCATCACAAGCGTGGCTAATCCGATATCTTTTTTATGCATGCTACGGAGTCCCTATTCCACGGCCAGTTGGAGAATGGTCTCCTCGGTCAGTTGATCGCGCGCAAGCGTACCGGCGATGCGACCGCGGCACATGACGGCGACCCGATCGGATATCCCGATCACCTCTTCCATGTCCGACGAGATCATCAGCAGCGCTACGCCATCGGCGGCGAGCGCCTGCATCAGGCGGTAGACTTCCGCTTTAGCGCCGACATCGATACCGCGTGTGGGCTCGTCCAGAATGATGATCCTCGGCTTCATTGCTAGCCATTTGGCCAAGACCACCTTCTGCTGGTTGCCACCGGACATTTCTGCCGCCGCGCGACCGAGGCCTGCCGTCTTGATGTTCAGTTTGTGTCGCGATGCCTCAGCCAGGGCGGTCTCGGCGCCCATATCGACAAATCCTAGTCGCGACAGCGCGGCATGGCTCGGCATGGCGATGTTCTCGGTGATCGAGAAATCGAGAAAAAGGCCTTCCGTCTTGCGATCCTCCGGCACCAGGCAGAGGCCGGCGGCGATGGCGGCTGGAACGGAATGGCCGAAGAGCCGCTGGCCCTTGATCTCCAGCACGCCGCCTTCGATGCGGTCTATGCCAAAAAGCGCGCGGGCAAGCTCCGTACGCCCCGCGCCGACCAGGCCCGTCAGGCACAGGATCTCGCCCGCGCGCAGGCAAAGGTCGAGTGGATGCTGCGGATAGGCCTTTGTGCGCAGTCCCTTCAATTCCAGCACCGGCCTGCCGGGGTCATGCTCTGCCTTTTCATAGAACTGGCCGACATCGCGGCCGATCATCAACCGGATCATGGCGTCCTTGGTGATCTCGCCGTAACCGAGGGCTCCGGCATTGCGGCCGTCACGCAGCACCACGACGCGGCTCGCCACCTCCTCGATTTCAGCCAGGCGGTGGGTGATGAACAGCACCGCCACGCCGTCGGCGCTCAACTGCCTGATTACATCAAGAAGACGCTTGGTCTCGGACAGGGTCAGGCTGGACGTGGGTTCGTCGAGAACGAGCAGGCGCGGATCGATCGAAAGCGCACGGGCGATTTCAAGCAATTGCTGGTCGGCCAAGGACAGGCCGGAAACAGCTTCATTCGGACCGAAACGAGTATCCAGCCTGGCCAGGATCGGCGCGACCTTGCGCTCCATGGCGGCCTGGTCGAGAAAGCCGAACATCCCGCGTCTGATCTCGCGCCCCAGAAGCACGTTTGCCGTCACATCGAGATTGGAAAACGGATTGAGTTCCTGGTGGACAAGGGCGATGCCGCGCTCATGCACGCGCGCCGATGTCAGCGATGTCACTTCCTCGCCATCGATGACGATGTGGCCCTCGTCAGGTGCGATTGCGCCACTTAGCACTTTCATCAGCGTGGATTTTCCCGCACCGTTTTCTCCAACCAGGCCGACCACTTCGCCGCCGCGAATGCTCAGCGAGACATTGTTGAGGGCGATTGCTCCCGGATAGACCTTGGTAATCCCCAGAAGGTCGAGCGATATGTCCTTTTGCCGATAGGCCGTCATCGAAACTCCCGGATGGCAGGGACGGATAGGTGCTGCACGAACCACGGAAGTTCGTGCAGCAGGACCGTTTTGGAGACGACTTCTATTTCCCCACGCGCGCCTTCAACTCGGCGGCGAAGGCATCGACATTGCCTTTGTCGATCTTCTTGGTCGGCACGATGATCAGGCCGTTTGCCGGTACCTGCGACTTGTCGCCCTTCAGGTAGGCGGCCATCAGCTTCATGCCCTGGTATCCCCATTGGTAGGGGTCCTGGACCACCGTTCCGGCGAATTTGCCTTCCCTCACCGCGCCGAGCGTGACGGGATCTTCGTCGAAGGCGATGACCTGGATTTTTCCCAGCTTACCGGCCGCCTGCAGCGCTTCGTAGATCTTGGGCGGATTATAGGAATAGAAGCCGACCATGCAGGTGATGTCAGGGTTGGCGGCCAGCACGTCATCGACATTCGACCGGGCTCGGGCGAAATCGACATCGTCGCCACGCACATCGACCAACTCTATGCCGGATCCCTTAACCGCCTTGCGGAAGCCCGCGATCCGTTCGACGGCATTGTCGGCCCCCAGGAAGCCGACGAAGCCCATGCATTTTCCGCCCTTGGGCATGGCCGCCCGGGCGATCTCGCCGGCTTGGACCCCAGCATCCGTATTGGACGAACCGAGATAGGCGATGCGCTTGCTGGCGGGCGCATCGCTATCGGTGGTGAACAGCGGCACCTGGGCCGCGATCCTGTTGAAGGCGCCGATCGAGTTTTTCGGATCGGCCGACGAGATCATGATCGCATCCGCGCCGGCGGCGACCAGGTCGTCCATCAGGGCATTCTGCAGGGCGGCGGTCCCTTGGGCCGGGTAACGGAATTGCAGGTCGTAACCAGGCAATTCAGCCTGGGCCGCCTTCACGCCAGCCTCAGCCAATTTCCAGAAATCGGACGCGGCGTTGACAACAAAGGCAAGCGCCGGCTTGTCCTCGGCAAGTGACGGACTTGCGGCAAGCACCAGGCCTGCGGCAAGCATCAGCGAATTGAGACGTTTCATGTTGTTCCTCCCCGCGACCCCATTCCTCAAAGGTCGCGCTAAACACGGTTTCACATCTGGTGGCCAGGTAATACTATTACTAATAACTCGCATCCTGCCAAAGGGGCCGGGAGACCAACCGGCACCTTCCTGGCAGGGATACGCACTAGTTCTTGGCGCAGAAACCCGGATCGTCGAGGTTGCAGACGTCAAGGCCGGTAAACAGCGGATCGGCCACTTTCTCGCCCTTGATCAGCTTGATCATGACGTCAGGCGCCTTGTAGCCCATCTCGAAGGGGCGCTGGCCGACCTGCGAATGGCTGCGACCTTCGCGGAAGGCCTTGGTCTGCGGTGGCAGCGTATCGCCGGCGATGATGATCAACTCCTTGCTCTTGAGCTTGGGCATCACCTGGTCCGTGACCTGCGCATAGGCCTGCGGGGCAAACTGCGCCCAGCCGCCGACAAGGATGAAGGCGTCCAGTGTGGGATTTGCAGTGAACACATCCGACATCTGCTGGTTAGCAAGGTCTGCCTGGTCATTGGTGTAAACCGGGCACCCTCCGATTTCCTTCCAACCGCCCTGTCCGGTCAGGCGATCGATGTTCTTGGCGCCGCCGATGGTGTCGCGGAAGCCCTGGGCGCGGGCATTGATATTGGCGGCGGCCACGTTGCCGAGTTGCAGGCAGACCGACCCGCCCTTCGGCTTCAGCTTCATGGTCTGCTCGGCCATCTTCACGCCCATCAGGTAGTTGTCGGTGCCCAGATAGGTCTTGCGCAGAGCATGGTCCTTCTCGAGAAAGTCCGCATCGACAGTCATGACCGGAACGGACGGGGCGATGGCCTTGATGCGGGTCGCTATGGCCGGCGCGTTCGAGGGCGAAATGGCGATGGCCGCAACGCCTTTCGTCAGCAGGTCATCGACGATCTGGACCTCGCCGGCCTCGTCCGCCGATGAGGCCGGACCGGTATAGAGGCATTCATATTCGCTACTCGCATTCTCCGACTTCCACTTCTTGCAGCCGAGATTGATCTGCTCGAAGAACGGATTGTCGAGACCCTTGACGACGATTGCCAAGGTCTTTTTGCCTTGCGCTGCGGCCGGCGCCGCAGCAAGCGCCGCAACTGCCATGGCCGCCATTGCCAATATATTGATTTTCATTTTCTTTCCTCCTCCTCTTACACCGATCGAGGCTTCATGCCTCAGCCGGGATACCAGACAATGCGCGGGTCGTTGTCCGCGCGCTCGTAGCGCCATGCGCGATCGATCATCTGCTCGAGATCGACCTGCGGTGCCCAGCCAAGCAGCATTCTTGCTTTGGAATTATCGAGCCAGTTGCTGTGAAACGGGGTGTCGATCTCGATCGGCCGTAATCCATGCCGCGCCGCCAAACGGGCGCCGAGATCGCCGTAATCCACTGGCTGGTCCATTGAAATGTTGAAAAGCTGGCCGGTGGTGCGCGGGTTGTCGATAGCAGCCAGGATCGCGCCGACCAGATCGTCGACATGGACGAAATTGCGCCTGAGGTAGCCGCCCCTCGCGTCGCGCATGACGGGCGCATAGCCGCCCTTGCGGCACTGTTCGAGCGCATCTGCGTCGATCAGTTCCGCCCAGCTTGGGCCGCCGAATTGGTCGTCGCCCAAGGCAAGCGCGAAGCGGAAGTCATCCTTTTCCATGATCCAGGGCGCCCGCAGGGTCGTCCAATTCACCCCATACTGGATGCCGAACTGTTCCAGCATCACCTCCTCCAGGGTCTTGGTCAGGGCATAGCAGCCCTTGTAGGCACGGCGCGCCGACGTTTCCGTGATGGGCTCATCGTAGCGCTGGAAGATATGGCCCACGGTGCAATCGCCGCTGAGAAGGATGAACTGCCGGGCGGTATCGGATTTGCGGAACGCGTCGAGCAACAGGAAAAGGCCCTTCAGCGCGACATCGAAGATCTGTTCCGGCGTTTCCTTGACGGCGGCCATGTGGATCACATGGCTCACGCCCTGCAGGGCCCCGGCGACCACGGCGGGATCCGACATGGAACCCGCAACGACGGACAGGCGGTCTGCAGGCATGACGGTCCTGTTGTTGCAAAGCGCCACCACCTCCCAATCCGCGAAACGGAGATCAGACAGGAACGCCGGCAGGAAAGCCTGCCCTACCTTCCCCGTGCCGCCTGTAACCAGCAGTTTCATGTCGCACTCCCCTGCAACATTTTTTGCATGAGGGATTTTGTTTACTAATAATATTAAGTCAAGTAATTAGTTATTAAATGCGCAAAACGGGAACGCCGGCGGGCAAAGAGCGGCCTGCCGGCGCGCCAGGAAACCATCGCGGGGAGGGAGAACCACGTGTCGCGACTTGTCTTTTCAGGAATTTCGAAAAACTTTGGGGCGATCCAGGCACTCAGCGACGTGTCGCTGTCCATCGAACCGGGAGAAGTGCTGGGACTGATGGGTGACAACGGCGCGGGCAAGTCCACGCTGGCCAAGATCATCGCCGGCAATTTCCGCCCGTCTACCGGCGAAATCAGCATCGATGGAATTTCCGTCGTCTTTCACAAGCCGATCGATGCGCAGCGCGAGGGGGTGGCGATGGTCTACCAGGACCTCGCGCTCGCCGACAATCTCTCGGCCGCCTCAAACGTCTTCCTGGGCAGGGAGCCGCTGCGCCGGTTCGGACCGATCCGATACATCGATTACAAGCGGATGAACACGGTCTCTGCCGACCTGTTCAAGCAGCTCAAGTCCGAAACCCGCCCGCGGCAGCTCGTGCGGCGCATGTCCGGGGGGCAGCGCCAGGCGGTCGCGATCGCCCGCACGCTGCTGTCGGAACCGAAGATCGTGATGATGGACGAACCGACGGCGGCCATCTCAGTACGCCAGGTGGCCGAAGTGCTCGACCTGATCCGCCGCCTGCGCGACCGCGGCATCAGCGTGATCCTGATCAGCCACCGGATGCCGGACATTTTCAGCGTGTCCGACAATATTGCCGTCCTGCGCCGCGGGCGCTTGGTTTGCCGCAAACCGGTGGGCGCCTCGTCGCCCGAGGAAGTGACCGGACTGATCACCGGCGCCATCGATGCCGCTTAGGAGAAAAATCGCCATGACGACACTCGACGACATCATCAACAATTCCCGGCACGACAGCTGGTTTGCCCGGCTGAAGAACCTGCAGGTCTTCTGGGTCTTCATAGCGGCCGTGCTGGCATGCCTGGCCCTGTCGCTGATGACTGATGCGTTCACCAGCGACCGCAATCTCTTCAATGTCGCCCGAAATTTCGCCTTCGTGGCGGTCATTGCCATCGGCATGACGGCCGTGATCGCATCGGGCGGCATCGACCTGTCCGTCGGCTCGAGCGTGGTGCTGAGCGCCATGGTGATAAGTGTGGCCATGGCCAGCGGCATGGGCTTCTGGCTGTCTGCCGGTCTTGCGTTGGGTGCCGCCCTGCTGATCGGCCTGTTCAACGGCATCCTGATCGCCTATGCCGGTATGCCGGCCTTTGTCGTGACGCTCGGGAGCCTATCGGCCGCCCGGTCCCTGGCGATGGTGCTTTCGGACAATAAGATGATCTGGGAGTTCGGTCCCGATCACGACCTGCTGCTGTGGATCGGCGGCGGCTCCACACTCGGGCTTCCCCATCCACTATATGTGCTGTGCGTGCTGGCCGTGGTCATGTCGCTGGTGTTTCGCTGGACGAGGTGGGGCCAGCATCTTTTCGCCATCGGCGGCAACGAGAATGCGGCTGTGCTGGCCGGCATTCCGGTGCGGCGGCTGAAAGTCAGCATCTACATGTTCTCGGCCATGACCGCGGGGCTCGCCGGCATCCTGATGGCCGGCTGGCTGGGAAGCGTCACGACCAATCTCGGACAGGGAATGGAACTGACCGTGATTGCCGCCGCCGTGATCGGCGGCGCCAATCTGGCGGGCGGGGAGGGCAATGCGCTTGGCGCGGTGGTTGGCGCATTGTTGATAGAGGTGATTCGCAACTCCCTGATCCTGTTGGGCATCTCGACTTTCTGGCAAGGAATGTTCATAGGTACGTTCATAATCGTTGCTGTGGCATTCGACCGATTCCGGAATATGCGGCGGTAGGTGGAAAATCTTGCGGTGTTGTGGCAAGCGACATGGAGAATGCCTTGAAACCAACCATGATGGATGTCGCGGCGCGAGCAAGTGTGTCACAGGCAACGGTTTCCTTGATCCTTAACGGCAGTGCCGGCGCCCGCTTCAGCGAAGCCACGCGCAAGAAGGTGATGGATGCGGTTCAGGAGCTCGGCTACAGGCTCCCCAACAGGTCGCCGTCGGGCGACCTGTCCGACAGCAGGGTCATCTGCTTCATCACGGACGAGCTGACAACCGATCCCTGGATGGCGCTCGCTTTCGAGGGCGCGCGGGAAAAGGCGCTCGAATTCGGCATTATCGTCACGCTCGGCATTTTTCGCACGGGTGAGGACCCCGACGAGGACGTGTTTTCGCTGTGCCAGCAGCAGCCATTGATGGGCTATATCTTCGGCACCATCCTGACCCGCAAGATCGACCCGCCGGCGGCGCTGTTCACCGTGCCTTCCGTGCTGGTCAATTGCTACGACCAGGACAGGCGACTGCCCTCCATCGTGCCGGGAGACGTCGCCGGTGGCCGCGCCGCCACGGAGCGGCTGATCCGCGCCGGCCGCAGCCGGGTCGCCTTGATCAACGGCCAGGAGGGTCTCGACAATCCGCGTGACCGGTTGCGCGGCTATAAGCAGGCGCTGGCCAGCAACGACTTCACCTTCGACCCGCAACTGGTGCGCTACGGAAATTGGGAGCCGTCATCAGGCTATAGCGAAACCCATCTCCTGATGGACCTGCCCAATCCCCCCGACGCCATCTTCTGCGCCAACGATCTGATGGCGCTCGGGTGCGTCGAGGCGCTCAAGGAGCGGGGAAAGTCGGTCCCGAAGGACGTCTCCGTGATCGGGTTCGACAATCGCGACATCGCCCAATTCATCCGTCCGCCGCTGACGACCCTGCACCTGCCGCTGTTCGAGATGGGCGCCATGGCCGTGGAAATGATCCACGACATCGCCGGCGGCCTGAAAAGCAGCCATGACCAGCTGAAGGTCGAATGCGCCCTCGTCGAGCGTGAATCCGTGTAATCGGCCGCGGGATGCAGCGCGATTTAGAGAATGCTTTTATTGCCGGACGCTTGCGAGAAACTGCTGAAACCTAGGTGACTTCGGAGACTGAAAAAGCTCCGCGGGAGAGCCTTCTTCTTCCACGGCTCCCGTGTGAAGAAAAACAACTTTATTCGAGACGTCGCGGGCGAACGCCATTTCATGGGTGACGACCAGCATCGTTCGTCCCTCCTCGGCCAGCGATCGCATGACTTTGAGGACCTCTCCGACCAGCTCCGGATCAAGCGCCGACGTCGGCTCGTCAAACAGCATAACCTTCGGGCGCTGGGCGAGCGCGCGGGCAATTGCAGCACGCTGCCGTTGCCCCAGCCGCCATCGTGAACTGGGAGGCGTAGCCTCGGATGCCTGACGGCAAAGCGCACGCCTTCACGCCACCTGAACCGCAGCCGTACCCCAAAGGTGCTGTCCGAGGCTGGCATTTGATGACTGCATGGGCAGCATTTTGAGGCATATGCCGAATTCGTGATCAGCTAATGACATGAAAACACAGGCAACTTCGAAAAATACGCTATGAAAATATCAATTGACATATCACAGAAGATACTGGAGGCTCGCCGTGATTATTGAATAGGGCTGTGATGAAAATTCTTGTTCTCAATCCGAACAGTTCGGCGAAGGTGACCGAGGCAATCGCATCGAGCATTGCGCCGTTGCAGGCGGTGACGGGGCACACGATCGTATGCGATCGCCTTCCCGATGCGCCGATCGGCATCGAGACCGATGAGGATGTGGCGCTTGTCGCGCCTATGGTCGTCGACGCGATCGCTGCAAGCGATGCGGATGCCTTCGTCGTAGCCTGCTTTTCCGATCCCGGTGTTGCTGCGTCGCGGGCGGCGACGAGCCGACCGGTGGTCGGCATCGCAGAGGCTGCATATTATGCCGCGCTGCAGCTTGCGCCGCGCTTCGGCGTCGTCTCGCTTGGGGCTTCTTCGGTTGCTCGCCATGCGGCCCATATCGAACGGCTGGGCCTGACTGCGCGTCTCGCAGCGGACAGGGCTGTCAACATGTCCGTGGCGGAAGCGAACGACCTGAGCCTGGCCGGCGCGTCGGTCGCGCGCACCGCCAAGCTGATGGCGGAAACGGAGGGTGCCGGTGTCGTGATCCTCGGCTGTGCCGGCATGGGCGGTCATCGTCCCGTGCTGCAGCAGGAGTTGGGCGTGCCTGTCGTCGATCCCGTTCAAGCGGCCGTTGCGGCCGCGATCAACGCGCTCGATCTCCAATATTTCGCTAGGGGATGATCCGATGGAGCTTGTCGTCAAGGGTCGCGTTGTGGTGCCGGATGGCATCCTGGAAAACGGCTGGGTAGCAATCTCCGGCGGTCGCATAGCCGCTGTCGGAACGGGCGAGGCGCCTGCAGCCGCGCGCGTCGACGACCGTGGGGATGCGCTTATCCTCCCCGGTGTGGTGGATGGCCAAACCCATGCGACAAGCTACAAGGGCCTCCCCGGTATCGCCGACACGACGCGCTCGGCGATCGCAGGAGGGGTCACCACGTTGGTCGACATGCCCTATGACAACCCGGAGCCGCTTGATCGGCCGGAGCGTCTGGATGCCAAGGTCGCAGCGATAGCAGCGTATTCTCATGCCGACATGGCGCTTTATGGAACGGCGACCCGTGAGACGGGCACGGCCAACTTGGCGGCGCTGATCGACGGCGGCGTTGTCGCCTTCAAAATCTCGTCGTTCGAGAGCAATCCCGTGCGCTTCCCGCGGATCGGCGAGGACCTCGCGCTCGACCTGATGGAGTCGCTGGCTTCGACGCGCATTCCGCTCGGGCTGCACAACGAGGATCAGGAGATCGTCATGGCTCGCATCGCGCAGGCGAAGGCGGCTGGCCGCAACGGGATCGTTGCGCATGCACAAGCACGGCCGGAGGCGGCCGAGCTGGCGGCGACCGGCCAGTTCTTGGCTCTCGGCCTTGCAAGCGGGGCGCATGTCCATCCGGTCCATCTGACGACGGAAGCGGGCTTTCGCCTGACCGGAGCGGTCGCCGGACTTGGTGCCGCGGCAACAGGCGAGCTTTGTGTCCATTATCTCTGGCTGGATGCCGCGCGCGACGGCGATCGGCTCGGAGCGCGGATGAAGGTGAACCCGCCCATCCGTTCGGCTGCGATCGATGGCTTGTGGCAGTCGATTTCCGACGACCTCGTGGCATTCGTCTCCTCCGATCATTCGAGCTGGCCGATCGACAACAAGCTGACCGACTCGATCTTCGATGCAGGTGCTGGCGTTCCTGGCCTCGAGACACTCTTCCCGGCGTTCTTCACGGCTGCCGAAGCGCGTGGCTTCGACGCTGCGCGCCTCAGTGCCGAATATCTGGCTGAGCGTCCCGCCCGCTTCTTCGGCATCGACGACCGCAAGGGTGCGATCGCCGTCGGCCGCGATGCCGACCTGGTCGCGCTCGAACAGGGGGCGTTCGTCTGGGACGAGGCGGCCTCCCATGACGGCCTGAACTGGAGCCCCTTCCACGGCGAGACCTTCACGGTCCGCGTGGCGGCAAGCTGGCTGCGCGGGCAGCTCGTCTGGGACGGCAAGAACATTCTCAACAGCCCCGGCAGCGGAGAATTCGTACCGCGCGCCACCGCCGGCTGGTATGCGACCGAAAAGGACTGACGATGGCGCTTCTTGACGAAAAGGCGCGCGGCGTCTTCGTGATCTCGGTCACGCCGTTCCAGGATGACGGATCGCTCGATCTGGATAGCCTCGACCGCGTGACGGACTTCTACCTGGAGGCAGGTGCCGATGGTCTGACCGTTCTCGGCATGATGGGCGAAGCGCCCAAGCTGACGGGCGCCGAGTCCCGGAAAGTCATCCAACGCGTCATCGCACGGGCGCAGGGTAGGCCGATCGTGGTCGGCGTCTCGTCGCCCGGTCTTGCGGCCCTGGCCGAAGTCAGCCACGAGGCGATGGCACAGGGTGCCGCCGGTGTGATGATCGCGCCGCCGATGAGCCTGCGCACGGACGCGCAGATCCTGAACTACTACCGGCAGGCCTGTGGTTTCCTGGGCGGGGACGTGCCGGTCGTCCTTCAGGACTTTCCGCTGGCGACGACGGTGCAGATCAGCGACGAACTGCTCGGGCGCCTGATCGACGACCTGCCGCAGATCGTCATGCTCAAGCATGAGGACTGGCCGGGCCTGTCGAAAATCTCGAAGCTTCGCGATGCGGAAAAGAAGGGTCGACGGCGCATTTCCATGCTTTGCGGCAATGGTGGCGTTTTCCTCCCCGAAGAGGTCGCGCGCGGCGCCGATGGCGCCATGACCGGCTTCGGTTTCCCGGAAATGCTGGTGCAGGTCACCGATCTGGCAGGCCGCGGCGAAATGGATCGTGCTCAGGACCTCTTCGATGCCTACCTGCCGCTCGTCCGTTACGAGCAGCAGCCCGGCGTCGGGCTTGCGGTTCGCAAATATGTGCTGGCCACGCGTGGTGCCATAGCCTCGGCCGCGCAACGCCAGCCCGGCGCGCAACTGGATGCGCTGGCGCAGGCCGAAGTGGAGCGGCTGCTTCGCCGGCAGGAAAAACGTCTCGTGGAGCTGGGCTGATGGATTACGGATTTACCGGACGCAATCCGCCGGTTCCGGGTGCAAGCCGCGGGTTTGGCGCGGCGTGCAATACGTGGAGATAAATCAGTAAGTAAAATCGAACCAACAAAAAGGGGAATGACATGATGAAAAAAACACTGTGCCTTGCTTTCCTTGCCATGATGGCGACCTCCGCGCTGGCGGAACCGACTCTCACCAAGGGAAAGATCTCGTTTGCCGCAGATTTCGCCGCGGCTCCGAACCAGTTCATCCGCACCGATGGCCAGAAGGACGGCCTCAATGTGGACATGTGCGGTGAGATCGGAAAACGCCTCGGGCAGGAAGTCGAATGGACCAACCTTGCGTTTCCCGGCCTGGTCCCCGGCCTCCAGGCAAAGCGCTTCGACAGCCTCTGCACCGCGATCTTCATCAACCCGGACCGCCTGAAGATCATGAACATGATCGCCTACGTTCAGTGGGGCGAAGGCATGATGGTCCCGAAGGGCAATCCGGGCGGCATTTCGTGCGAAGGCAAGATCGGCATGCCGGCCAGCTACAATGCCTGCTTCGATGGCCTGGCCGGCAAGGTTGTTTCGGTCGCCGCCGGCGGCACGACCAACAAGAACCTGCAGGCGCAGAGCGACCGCATGGTCGCCGCCGGAAAGAAGGCGATCGACATCCGCGCCTTTGATTCCAACTCGGAAGCCATCCAGGCGGCCGTGACCAAGCAGGTCGATGCGGCCTACCTGAACGACCCGCAGGCAGCCTATTACATCTCCACCAGCAAGGCGCCCTTCGACATGGCATTCACCGGCAACGCGGCCAACCGCCTTGCGATCACGACGCTGAAGGACAATACCGAGCTGGCGAACATGATCGTCAAGGCGCTCGAAGCGATGCGCGCGGACGGCACCTACAACAAGATCGTCGAGAAATGGGGCGTGGCTCCGGTCGATGCATTCGTCCTCAACCCGCAGTGATCTGATATAGGTTGACGATGCAGTTCTCGGTCGAGACATTCCTGCATTATCTGGCCCAGCCACGGTTTGCCACCGTGGCTGGCGTCACCCTGCTGGTCGCGATCGCGGCGCAGGCGATCGGAACCGTAATCGGGTTGATCCTGGCGCTGTGTGCCCTGTCGCGGCACAGGGTCTTGCGGATATTCTCAGGGACCTGGGTCTGGCTTTGGCGTGGCACGCCGCCGCTGGTCCAGCTTTTCCTTCTCTATTTCGGCTTGCCCCAGCTCGGCATCCGGCTCGGGGTGCTGGAGGCGGGGTTGATCGGTCTCGGTTGCTACTCGGGCGCCTACATGTCCGAGATCATACGCGGTGCATTGCAGAGCGTGCCCCCCGATCAGATGCAGGCCGCCCGGGCCATGGGCATGAGCTGGCTTGCCGCCATGCTGCACGTTATCCTGCCGCAATCGGTGCGGTTGATCCTGCCGCCGTTCGGCAACGAATTTTCCTCGATGATGCGCACCACATCGCTTCTTTCGGTCATTTCCTTCAGCGAGCTTCTGCGCGTCACGCGAACCGCCATCAACGAAACCTACGCTGTCGTCGAACTCTATGCGGTCGCCGCTTTCTGGTACCTGCTGATGTATTCCGCCTGGATCATCGTGCAGAGCCAGCTCGAACGTTACGCCGCAGCCGGCAGCGTCAAACGAAACATGACCAACGCCGCGACCCCGGCGGCGAAAGGTTGAGACACTCGTATTCCGGAGAAACTGAATGAAGACCGCTGTTCTGTTCGGCGTCGGCGCCATGGGCGGGCGACTGCTGCGCGTACTCGAAGCCGATTATCCTTGCGTCGAGGTCGTCGCGGCCGTGGACGCCGATGCCGCGAAGATCGGCCGCACGCTGGCCGACGTCACGGGCTACCAGCGTTTCGGCAGCGTAAAGATTGTCGGCGATCTCGCTTCGGCACTCGCCGGAATTTCAGGGAAGCCGGACGTGCTGGTGCATATGACGGAGTCCAAGCCTCACCTTATCAAGGAGCAACTGCTTGATGCCCTGAATGCAGGCCTCAATGTGGTGTCGGCTGCCGAATCCATGTTCTATCCCGGCCTTCGCTATGGCGAGTTTGCTGAAGCGCTGGACAGCGCGGCGCGGGCCAACGGCGTGTCGATCACCGGCACCGGCATCAATCCCGGTTTTTCGTACGATGTGCTTCCGCTGGTTCTGGCGCGCGGTACCAGCGCCGTGAAGCGCCTGACCATCCATCGCTGCATCGACGTCACCGGCACGGGGCCGGGGGATATCGAGCATGTCGGATACGGCCTGACGCCCGAGGAGTTCAACCGCCGCATCGCAAATGGCCGCGTCGAGGGTCACATGGGTGCGCCGGAATCGCTGATCCGCATCGCAGATGCCCTCAATCTGGAGATCGACGAGATCACCGAGGCCTGGGATCTCGAGACGGCCGATTTCGAGGTCGACAGCGGCGACCCGACGCTCGGCATCCTGCCGCCCGGCCGTGTCATCGGCATCACCCAGCGTGCCCGGGCGCTACATCAGGGCAGGGAGGTGCTCAGCACCTCGCTTGCAATGTATTACCAGCCGGAAAAATTCAATCTCGTCGAAGAAGACCGGATCGAGATCGATGGCGCGATGCCTGTCAAAATGTCGATCAAACCTGCCATGCAGTCGCTGTTCGGTGCGGCCAATATCATGGCCAATACGATCGTGCCGCTGGCCGAGGCCGGGCCTGGTCTCGTGTCGCCGCTGGATCTGCCTACGGGCGGCACTGTGCGCGGCGTTTCGCGCTACGCGGTGGATCCGTCGCGCCAGACAAGGCCCGGTTACCTGCCGGTTATGAGAAGGGTCTGATTTCGTGGGTTTCGACGCCGGCATATTCCTGGATATCCTTCGGTCGCCTCTCCTGCTGAAGGCGGCCTGGGTGACGATCTGGGTTGCCGTCGTCGCTCAGACGATCGGAACGGTCCTCGGCTTCGTCCTGGCAGGCATGCTGGCGGCGCCCAAGCTGCTGCGCTGGCCGGCACTCTGCTTCATCTGGGTGTTCAAGGGCACGCCGCTCCTGGCGCAGATCCTGTTCTTTTATTCTGCGCTGCCGCAGATGGGCGTCCCCTTGAGCCTGGTCGCAACCGGCCTGCTGTCACTGGGCCTCAACGAAGGGGCTCGCATGGCCGATATCGTGCGCGGCGGCCTGATGTCCGTCTCGCGCGATCAACGCGAGGCAGGCCTGGCGCTGGGACTTCATCACTGGCAGATCTTCCTCAAGGTGGTGTTCCCGCAGGCGATAAGGGCAATCATACCACCGCTCGGAAACAATTTCAGTTACATGATCAAGGCAACATCGCTGCTCGCTGCCATCTCCTTCGCCGAGCTCCTGCGCGTCTCCCAGCAACTCGCCCAGTCGACCACCCGCGCGCTGGAAGTCTATCTGGCCGTCGCGCTCTGGTATCTCGTCATCCTGACGATCTGGATGCTGATCCAGCACCGGATAGAAAAGGCGGTTGCGCTGAAGTCCTCCAGCCAAGTGTCAGCACCGCCGCCGATCGTCGAGCGCACCGTGGTGCGAGCGGAACTGGGACCAGACGCGCCTTCTCGTCTCCACCCGGTGCTCGAAGCCCGCAATCTCAACCGCAGCTTCGGGCCGGTCAAAGGGCTGGACGATGTCTCGCTTTCTGTCGGCAAGGGTGAAGTTGTGGTGATCCTCGGACCGTCGGGGTCGGGCAAGAGCACGTTGCTGCGCGCGCTGAACTGGATCGAGCCGGCGGACAGCGGCGATGTCCTGCTTGCTGGCGAAAGCCTGCCGTGGGCCGACGCGGCCCGCCACATCCCGCGACCGGAGCGTGTGCTTGACAAGCGCCGCCGGCGCCTCGGCATGGTGTTCCAGAGTTTTGCCCTGTTTCCGACGATGACGGCGCGGCAGAACGTTGCTCTCGGCATGCGCAGGCTTCTCGGCATTGCGAAGGCGGAAGCACTGGCGGCTGCGGACGGGCTGCTCGACAAGGTCGGTCTTGGTGACAAGGCGCAATCCTATCCCGTGGAACTGTCCGGCGGGCAGCGCCAGCGCGTCGCCATTGCCCGGGCATTGTCCATGAAGCCGGATGCCCTGCTTTTCGACGAACCCACTTCCGCGCTGGACCCGGAATCGACCGGGGGCGTGCTGGGTGTGATGGCTGAGTTGGCGAGGCAGGGTTTGACGATGGTGATCGTCACCCATGAGATCGGCTTTGCCCGACGAATCGCCGATCGTATCGTCTACATGGAGCATGGGCGACTTCTGATGGATCTGCCGCGCGGGCAGGCTTTCAATGACGAAGCGCCCGATTACTTTCGTGCCTTTCTGTCTCGCGAATAGTCAGGGATAAGCCATGTGGAATTGCTTGCCGGCAAGGAACGCTGTCTATCCGCTGCGCCGTGGACGTGCATATCTGCTTGAACAATGGCTGGATTGCAGGCCGAAACGCCGAATTATACATAGGAGAATGCATGGGTGAGGTAACCCCAATCAGGAAGAGGCGGCGCGTGGTGCAGCCGGCAAAGCCGGCCTCGCTGACCGAGCAGGTCTATGATGCGCTGCGAACCCAGATTCTGACATGCGTCATCCGGCCGGGTCAGGAATTGAACGAGGCTGAAGTCGCGGAGCGCTTCGACATATCCAAGACGCCGGCCCGCGAAGCGTTGGCCGCCTTGCGGCAGGAGGGACTGGTCAGGTCTTTTCCGCGCCGTGGCTACCAGGTCACGCCGATCACGTTTGCAGACATGGATGAACTGTTCGACGTGCGAACCATCCTGGAAGCGGGAGCGGCTGAACTCGCCTGTACGAAGCTGACGCCGGAGCAGATAGATCGCCTGAATTCCCTGGCCGATGCGACCTACAATCAGGGCGAGGAGCTCAGTCTGGCTACGTTCATAAGGTCCAACCGCGAATTCCATCTGGCGATTGCGGAAGCGACCGGTAATGGAAGGCTCGTCCAGCTACTCACCCATCAGATCGATGCGCTGGAACGCTTCTTCTATCTCGGTGCCCAGTTGCGGGATGTGAACAACGAGACCAACGTCTCCCACCACCAGATCGTGGAAACCCTGGCCCGTCGTGACCAGGCAGCGGCGCGGGAAATCATGATCCGTCACAACGAGCAGACCCGCCAGGGTCTATTCCAAGCGCTCGCGACGGGGCGAGGGTACGACCTGATCAACCTCTAGCGTCGGAACATCCGATGCAAAACTCAGGAAGCGCGGGCACTGAGGTCCCGCATGAACAGGAATGAAGATGGAAGTCGGGTCATTGTGGGAGGCGACTACGCCAGCCGCGCCCAAATGTGCAAAGCTGACGGATGCGATCACCGCCGATGTGGTCGTCGTGGGTGCGGGGTTCCTGGGCCTTTCCTCCGCCCTGCATGCTGCCGAGGCGGGGCTTGACGTGGTTCTGCTCGAAAGTCACCAGCCCGGCTTCGGGGCATCCGGGCGCAATACCGGCTTCGTGGTTCCAAGCCTCAAGACATCGCTTGGGCCTGCCGAGGTCGTGGCGGCGCTCGGCGCCGATCATGCGGGACGCTTGCTGAAGCTCGTCGCCGAATCCGGCAAGGCGGTGTTCGACCTGATCGAGCGCCACGAGATCGACTGCGACGCTGTGCAGAACGGCTGGTTGCAGCCGGCACATTCGCGTGCGGCGGAAGGAGTGCTTCATGGTCGCATGCCGCGGCTGCTCTCGGCGGGCGTCGATGCCGAATGGCTCGATCGCGATGCCATGCTGAAGCGTACCGGGCTGCCGTCGCTGCATGGCGGAATCCGCGTGGCTTCCGGCGGGCAGATAACGCCGCTTGCCTATGCGCACGGGCTTGCGCGTGCCGCCATATCGGCGGGCGTGCGACTGTTCGGCGACAGTTCCGTGAAGAGCATCGAACCCGATGGGCAGGGTTGGCGCGTGCGGACTGCGGGTGGCGAGGTTCGCGCCCGCCGCGTGCTCATGGCCACCAATGCGCTGATCGGCAACCTGTTGCCGGAGCTGCGCGCGTCGATCATTCCCGCCCGCGTTTTCCAGATCGCGACCCAGCCGCTGCCGCTGCCTTTTCGCGAAACCCTGTTGCCGGACATGGCCCCGATTGCCGATACGCGCCGTCATACCTTCGCATTGCGCTGGTCTCCTGACGGACGGCTGGTGACCGGGGGTATGGTGCCGCCGCTGCCTGGACGAATGGCGTTGGCCCGCAGGCTTTTTGCAAATCGTCTTCGCCGCATGGTTCCGGATCTCCCGGAAGTCAGAGTGGAATATTCATGGACCGGGATCATTGCCGGTACGCTGGATTTCCTGCCGCGGATGATGCGCATTAAACCTGGCATCGACGCGGTGATCGGCTGCAACGGCCGCGGTGTCGCGCTGACGACGGCTCTCGGACGAGAAATTGGTCCCTGGCTTGCCGGACGGATGGCGGACGCGGACCTGACCTTGCCGCTGACCGCTCCGCGGCCGAATCCCTTCAGCCGCATATCCGGCCTTGGACCGCATCTCATCCTGCCGGTCTGGGAGGTCCGGGACGCTTTTGAAGCGCGGTTCCGATAGAGCCGCCACACATCTGGAAATCCAATTTTTCAATCAAGGAGTCATGACATGAGCGAAGAAAGGGTTGGCGGCAAGATCAAGTGGTCTCGCCAGGAACAGGTCGCGCTGACCTGGGTGCATCCGGGCCAGGAGTTCAGCCACCGGCTGATCACCAAGAAGCTGCACGGCTCGTCGATTTCCTTCCACATCACAACTTACATGCCGCACTTCGACACCATGGTCGAAGGTGATGGCGTGCATGAGGTGATCCTCTATTGCCTGCATGGCTGGTCGAAGCAGATCGTCGAGGAGACCGGCGAGGAGCACATCTTCAAGCCCGGCGATGCAATGTACCTGCCCGTCAATTACCGCTATCGCCACATCATCGGCGAGGCCGGCCTCGTGATCGCCGTCTGCGCCAACCCTTCGAAAGAAGCGGGTGACATGTAATCTCCGTGCGGGCGGGGATAAGCCGCCGCCCGCTACTCCAGCCGTGAGGGTTCCGGACATGACAGGCATAGCACCCAGGCATTTTGCGCCGTCTTCATTCATATGGGCCGAATTGACGCGTGCAGAGCTGGCGGCGAAGCGGGATGCCGGTGCTTTGGTCGTCGTGCCGACCGGTGCGATCGAGCAGCACGGCGACTTCCTTCCCGTGGAGACCGATACGCTCTTGGCGTCCGCCGTCGCCGAGATGGCAGCAAGTCGCGTGGCCGGCCCGGAGATCGTCGTGGCTCCCGCAGTAGCGGTCGGCTTCTCGCCGCATCATCTCAGCCATCCCGGTACGATAAGCCTCCGGCTGGAAACCTATCTTGCCGTTCTTGCCGATACCGCGCGCTCAATCCTCGATTCCGGATTTCCACGCGTTGTCTTCGTCAACGGTCACGGGGGCAACTCGGCGCCGTTGCGCTCGCTCTGCGCCCAGATGGTGACCGACGGATATGCGGTTGGCATGGTCGATTATTTCGCACCAGGTGAGAGGGACTGGTTGCCCCTTCTGAAGGGCGCACTGCCGCGCACCGGCCATGCCTGCGAACAGGAGGCGGCGCTGACGATGGCATTGACCTCTCCGGAAGCGAGGGAACGCGTCCGGCTGGCGATCGAGGGGCTTCCGGCGCGCCTGGTGCAGCCCTGGATCGCGCCAGGTCACACGGACGATCCGATCACTGCGTTCGCGGCCGGCTGGCCGCCGATCTTCCAGGCCGACGACTGCGGCTATTTCGGCGATCCGGCAAAGGCTACCGTTGAAAATGGGGCCATGATCCTTGAAGCGACGGTTAGAGGGCTGGCAGCATTTTTGGAAGCATTCGCCCGTACACCGTTGCGGCTGGGAATCGCTCGTGACGCCGCCTCGCCGAGACTTACGCGTGAGATCTCAAACGCAAAACAAGCAAGCTGAGCTCGTCGAAGGCTAGCCGCTATGGTAGAGCAGAACAGCGACTATAGAAATGCAAGCACTCTAAAAGTGGACATTGCCAATTAACCCGACTAGGCGCCGCCGGCGAACGTTCTCGCCGGTTCGTCCTATCTTCGTTTCGCGGCTGTGCCGCGCACTCGGCGCCTTTACAAACTATCTGATCGAACTGAAGCTCAACGCGGCGGCCTCAGCATCGGGACGAGCGTCGGCGACGAACCGACCTGGATCGCGCCGAGCGGTTCGAAGCCGTAGCGTCGGTAGAATGGAATGTTACGCGGGTTAGAGGACTCCAAATAGGCTGGCGCGTGGTCTTGATCGCACCGTGCGAGCGCGTACGCCATCAAGGCGTCGCCGTGACCTTCGCCTTGATGCGCCGGGTCGACGCCGATCAGGGGCAGGTACCAATGTGGGTCGGTCGGGTGGTAGGCGGCCATCTGTTCGAATATGGCCGTGGTTTCGGGGGTAAGAGAGCGCGCAACCGTGCTCTCGAGCACCGCACCAAGCCCTTCCTCGTCGGAATGGACCCCGGGCGATAGCCACAGCGCCGTCCCGGCATAACCGTCGGTGCAAAAGGCAGTTCCGTTAGAGAATGCGCTGCTCCCGAACGCCCGGATCATTCGCGGCATGGCCGCAAGGTACTGGTGTGCATGCGGCCAGGTCCATCGCGCCATAGGATCCGCAGCAAACGCCAGCATGACCGTTTCGACCGCCAGATCTTCCTCGGCCGCGGCCATAACTCTCACTGTTGGAGATTTCATAATGCCCTCCTGACGTAGGTGGTCCGACGCAGCGACCGGGTCCGTTCTTAGCTACGCATCGTAACGCGGACGGCGTGGGAGCGATACCGGTTGCTGCTAGCTAAGAACGCGTTGAACTGTTAGCCACATGCTGCGGAGCCCCGAAATGCCAACTGCGTGTACCGGTCTTGCGGGAGAACAAGGCTAAGGTTTTCATTCTGGTTCGAGCTTACGGGTATGGATTTCCGCCAGAGCAAGCCCAGCTTCGCCGGCGACCGAATAGATCAGGTAACGCCTTCCATCTTCTTCGTAGACCGCTGGATCGCGAAGTTGCCTAACAGGTTCATCCGCAGGACCAATCACTGATGGTTCGATGGGAAGTCGTCCGCCTTCCCAATCCCGCTCTGGCCCAAGTAAGATTCTTGAGGGTCCTTCCCGCCATGTCAACCATTCACCGTCGAGCCGCACTTGTGCGTACAGCAGGCACTCAGGGGCATCGCCTCGATTGCTATAGACCACGTGAAGGACATTGTTTTCTATCCATACTGCGGAATGACGCATATGACGCGTAAACAGCATAGGCCCAGCACTAAATCCAGAAATGCCGTCAGATGACCGGTAAATCTGCCCTGGCATCGTAATCGCGTATACCCAAGGACCGTGAGTGAATAACCGGGCGTACGGGTTCATCAGATTGTCAGGTTGGGCTGTGAAGTGGATGCCATCAGGCGATATCGCCAAGCGTGTAAATTGGTTCTTGATCTCGTCGCCGCCGTGAAAAAACATGCGGAATTGCTTCTTTTCATGATCGATGACGATCTCCGGGGACGCCAAATGG
The DNA here is from genome assembly GCA_002968845.1 of Neorhizobium tomejilense. GTDB lineage: Bacteria > Pseudomonadota > Alphaproteobacteria > Rhizobiales > Rhizobiaceae > Neorhizobium > Neorhizobium tomejilense. The sequence continues at coordinate 22,104 of PVBG01000017.1, forward strand.
TGGGTGAAACCGGATTTCGAAAGCGGAAGTGTTCCCTCCTCGTAGATAATCCACGGGCCTGTCAGACGATCTGCATATGCAAGGCGGATATGATCTCCTCGATGATGGGCAAAATAGAGATAGTAACGTCCAAGGGGGCGCTCTACCCAAGAAGGGACCCTGATCAGGCTCGGTCCATTGATGTTAGTCCCGATCCGCGGCGACATGGCGGGCACGATGATGGGTCGGTCCAGAAGCCGCACCGCAACGAGTTCATTGTTCTCCACGTCTTGCCTCCCAGTCTCGCGGTCAGGTTACCGGCTCCCGGTTCGGAGTAAACAGCCTTAGTGAGTGAAACATCTTTCTCAAATCGGCAACGCTGAGAGCTACCTCACCGGCGACATAGCGGGACTCGAATCCGGATCTTTCTGTCTTCGCGAAAACACTCTTGGCATATTGCTGCCTTCTCGAAGCTACCTGGCGTTCGTAAGGTTGAGGTGTCGTAGACGACGGCAGACTCGGGAGGATGCCAAGAGCGAACGGAACCTGTCGGTGAAGGAGATACCCAGAACTTAAAGAGCTGCGAGCGACACTTCGTTCGCAAAACGTATTTCTGCAGAAGACCGATGGTCATGCCGACAATCCAGAAGCCGCGCTGGAAGAAATCAGCTGAAAGCACCATCCAGATAAACAACCTGGCTGTCCTGTTGTTCAATCGTGCAGACGCATCATCTTGAGGAGGACGTGATGATTTCGAAAATGTTGAGAAGCTTTGCCATGGCCAGCCTGGCCATCGGTCTGGCGACTGTTGCCCATGCTCAACAACCCTGGGAGGACGTTGTCCAGGCGGCGAAGAAGGAAGGAACTGTCACGCTCTACACGTCGCAGGTCGGCGTTCCTCAGCTTGACGAGATCTTGTCTGCATTCACGGACGAATACGGGATCAAGGCGCTGAAGCTCGAACTTCGAGGGAGTGAGTTATTTGAGAAACTGCGTCTCGAACTGGCGACCAACCGAGGTGTCGCGGACATGTCCTTCAGCGGAGGTTCCGTGTCGCTCGAGGCGATGGGCGTGCTCGATAAACACGGTGCCATACCCAATGCAACTCGGCTAGCGCCCGACTTTGCAGGAAGCGAGCTGAGGCTGCCGATCTTTTCGCAAAGCATGGGTATCGTGGTCAATGCTTCAATGCCGAAGGAGAAACGCCCGAAAAGCTGGGCGGATCTCGCGGATCCTGCTTGGAAGGGCAAGATCCTATCCGACGATTTTCGCTCCGTTGGAGGCGGCGGCCTGTTTTTTGCGGTAACCTACGACAAACTCGGCGAGGATTATCAAAAGCGCCTTGCTGAAAACAAGCCCGCCTTCACTCGTGAAATTCGAGACAGCCCTCGTCGTGTCGCGCGCGGGGAGTACCCGATCTACATTCCCTTCATTCTGCCCGATACGCTGCTGAACAAGGGTTTGCCTCTTGAAGTCATTCTTCCGTCCGAGGGTCTTGTTTATGGCAACTTCGATGGAGCCGTTGTCAAGAACGCGCCACATCCCAATGCTGCCCGGGTGCTCTTGAATTTCTTCCTCTCTGATAAAGCCCAACTCATTTATGCAGGTTCCGCACGGCGCCCGACGGTTACCGGTCTTGAGGATCGGTATCCTCCTAACGTCAAAGATTTTTTGCAAGCTCCGTTGCTCGGCACGCAGGAGGACGCAACGGTTCGAGCCGAAATGCTCAAGCGTGCGACAGTAATGTACAAGTGAGGCAGCGCGAGTGATGTTGGATGGCAATCGCTTGTGGGATGATCTTCTCATCCACGCCGGCTTTGGGGACAAGGCGGCCGGCAGTGCTGGGGATCACGCCACGGCAAGCTGGATCGCCGGCGAGCTTTCCAAGGCTGGATATCAGCTGGAGACGATACCCGTTCCTGTGCCGACATTTCGGCCGCGTCGATGTGAGCTGGTAGGCCAGGGTTCCTCGGTTGAGGTCTACCCTCAGCCCGTTGTTTTCCCAACACCGGATCATGGCGTGGAGGGGCGATTGGCGATGGTTCATAGCCTTTCTGACGCACAAAGAGCGGCAGGCTGCATTGCCGTCATTCTGCTGCCCTATGGTCGTCATGCCGCGATCTGGACGTCAGTCGTTGGACCACTCTTGGAAGCGGTTACAAAAGCCGACGCTCTGGCTGCAATCATTCTGCCGTTCGGCCCGACCGGCGAGATTGTCGGCCTGAACTCTTATGCGGACCGGACGTTCGTTCCGTTGCCCGTGGCCATTGGCCGTCCGCTTGATTTGCCTTGCTACGCGGCGATGGCTTCTGCCGGACAACCTGTAAGGCTCTACCTAACTGGAGACGTGGAAACAGGCGATAGTCCAACGTTGGTTGCGCGGATGGCTCGTGGCGATCGATGGATTGTGTTGTCCACTCCTCGATCTGGTTTCTTCACATGCTCGGTCGAACGCGGCACTGGTACGGCAGGTTTTCTTGAGATCGCGCGGTGGCTGCCAAGAGCGTTTCCCGCGCACTCCTTGTTCTTGATGAACAGCGGAGCCCATGAGCTGAGGTTTGCAGGGACTCACGCGGTGTTAGACTTGGCGCCCGCACCCGATAAGACAGATGTTTGGGCACATTTTGGCGCGGGATTAGCGTCTCGCGCTCGAACAGAAATTCGTGGTGGTCGAATGCTTGACGTTGCGGATTTCAACCGCATTTGCATGGTGACGCCCGCTTTGCACGAAGCGGCAGAGGCAGCTTTTGCCGGTTTGCCAGGATTGGACGATCCGCAGCGCGTATTATCGGAAGCGGGTGAATTATCCACGATCGTACAGAAAGGCTACAAGAAGGCTTTCGCCTGCCTAGGGGTCAACTGGAGCTGCCATACCAGGCTCGATCTTCCGACGGAGGTTTCACGGAGCCTACTCGAGCCGGTGATCGAAGCGCACCGTCGCTTGATAGAGGTCTCTGTTCACAGCAAGTGATCGAGTACTATATCTTCTCGCTCGATGTTCCTTTTAAGCGCGATCCATTCTCCCCCTAGCATCCCTGGCTGGCGGGATGCCCGAGCGCTCATCATTGAGATTGCATGTGAATCGGACTGGGGTCCCGGTGCCGATCGCCGGGTTAAATAATTGTTATTGCTCAAGTAACCGGGGTCATTGCATGATGCTGTTCACAGCTTGGCTGCAGGCACATCGGCGGCCACCAGTGCACGCAGCCGGGTGCGTTCGGTTTCGCGGATGTGGTCTTCGACCGCTTGAGCATCGTGGTCATTGTAAGCAATGCCTCGCGTGGGGTCAGGATAAAAACGTGGCCGGGGGTGAATTTAACCCGCGCACGCTTCCTGCCAATCGCACCTGAAACTCAGTTTAGGGTGCGATTGGTTGGTTGCTTGGGTGACAACGCGGTGACCTACTGAGCCGCGAGTGCTTCGCCTAAAGGCGGGCCTTCGGGCAGGGGTGGGGCCAGTTTGCTGCGCCCTTCGAGGTCGTCCAACAGCGCGATCCACAGGGAGATGCACAACCCGACCATAACGACGAGGAAGGGTGCTGCCGCGATGATCGACGCGGTCTGCAGGCCTTGCAAACCTCCCATCACCAGTAGCACGCAGGCCGACGCGCCGGCAAGGACGCCCCAGAGGACGACGACGCCACGTGCAGGCTCAGGTGCGCCGTGAGACGACAGCATGCCCATCACAATCGAGGCGGCATCCGCTCCCGAGATGAAGAAGATCGCAACAAGGAATATCGCGAGGAACGAAGTGACCGCAGTTCCCGGATATTGTTCGAGTAGCGCAAACAGTGAGATGGCGGCACCCTGATTGTTGACCGCCTCGACAAGCCCCCCAGCCCCCATCAGTTCCGAATGCAGCGCCGTACCACCCATGATGGTGAACCAAAGGAAGGTCACGCCGCTCGGAATGAGCAGAACACCAATGACAAATTCGCGGATGGTGCGCCCTTTTGAGATGCGCGCGATAAAGACGCCGACGAAGGGCGCCCAGGACACCCACCAGGCCCAGTAGAAGATCGTCCAACTCCCCAGCCACTTGCCGTCGCTGAAGGCGGCGGTGCGGAACGACATTGTGACGAGATCGGCCAGGTAGTCGCCGAGCGCTTCGGTGAAGGTGTTGAGGATGAAGATGGTCGGTCCAACGATGGCCAGGAACACCAGCAACGCGGCGGCGACCACCATATTCATGTTGCTCAGGAATTGTACGCCCCTGCCCACGCCGGACACTGCCGACAGGATAAACAGCATCGACAGCACCGCGATGATCGCAAGGGCAATGCCTGTCCCTTCACCAGTCCCCCAGAGGAAATTCAGACCGCTGTTGATCTGCTGTGCACCAAGTCCAAGCGACGTCGCCGTGCCGAACAGTGTGGCGATGACGGCGAGAATATCAATCGTTTTACCGATCGGTCCATTCACCGCCTTGCCCAGCAGGGGGGTGAACGCGCTTGAAATCAGGATGGGCAAGCCCTTGCGATAGGTAAAGTAGGCGATTGCCAGACCGACAATCGCATAGATGGCCCAAGGGTGCAGGGCCCAGTGAAAATAGGAATATTTCATCGCAAGCAGAGCGGCTTCCTTGGATTGCGCGACCGCCAGCCCGTGAGGCGGGGCGCCAAAATGGAAAACCGGCTCGGCAACGCCCCAGAACATCAGGCCGATGCCCATGCCGACACTGAACATCATGCATACCCATGAAACCGTCCGGAATTCCGGAAGCTCGTCATCAGCCCCAAGCCTGATCTTGCCAAAACGGCTGATAGCCAGGAAGCCGGCAAAGACCAGGAACAACGCGGTCGAGACAACAAAGCCCCATCCGAAACCGTTGATGATCGCCGAAAGCGTGGCCTGGGTGACCGAGGCGAGGCTATCGGGGGCCAATGCTCCCCATGAGATGAACCCGGCTGTTATCGCTAGGGCCGGCCAGAATACCGCCGGATCTATGCTTCGCAGTCTGTCTGTAGTCGACATGCTTTATCCCTCCAGATTTATGTGGTGACGTTCCCTTTGAATTTCCGGATACGCGACAGGGCCGACTTCTCGAGAGAGGCCAAGTCGTGGACTGATAAATGCTCTTGAGGTGGCGACGCCGGACGCGCCTTTGTGTTTGTACGGATCTACGGCCGCTTTCCTTAGGTGATTAACAGATCACTCGCTTGCACTCGGGTCAGTTGCGACCATGAGCTTGTCCAAAACCGAATTCTTATAGGCAAATTTCCTGGCTATTTGCGAAAGAAGGCGGCATTCGAAACAACGCGGCTAATGATGGCCAAGACCGGTCGGAAGACTGCGGATCGATCTGACCAGCACCAGATAGCTGCCAATCAGTCATCTCTCATGAGATCCCGTTGTTGGATCGCGACGGAAGTGGTGTCGGCAAAGAGCACGATTTTTGGACCGAAACGCAGACACCCGATATCCGGCAACACGTCCGGAGCCTCGGCACCTTTGGGTTGTCAGAAGAGTAACAATAGCGATGTCGGGCCATCGGGCCGCAAAACCTCGCTCTCTTTGTGCATGACGAGCGCGGTGAAATGGCTGCAGGCTATCAGCCTATGCAGCGTGGGGCTGGCTATTCATCCAGTGCCTCTGGGTTTTGGAGAGCAATGCCACCCACTGGACGCCTAAGTAGGCAATAAAACATGACGTTTAGCGGGCCAGCGGCTCGATCCCATCAAGAGCAAAGGAATAGGCCGGAGGTTCATATGCCTCGCCCAGAAGGAATACCCGACAGGATCGTCGTCATTCGTCGCCCGGTACGCCGTATGATGGAGCGGCCAGCGGGTTAAGGGCCCGCGTCACGTAATCCCCGGCCTGCGGCTTGTAGACGTCCCACGCCCGCGCCACTGCTGCGATCGGGCAGCCATCGTCCAGCCAGTCGATCCGGAGTTCGGCATAGGGCCAGGTTTCCTTGTCGACGATCAGCAGGCCCGCCGACCGGACCGGGCCGGTTTCGCCGCCCGCATCGACAGCCGCTCTGAGCGCGGTGATGAGGCGGTCACCCAAAGTACCCGAAGTGGCCTCGAACGCGTCGATCATCACCTTCGGCACGCCGTCATTGGCCAGAAGGTTGCCGGCGGCAACACATTGGTGACCGACGGCGGAGGTCCAGGTTCCGAGAGCGTTGCGGCCTGAATGAATAGCGGTCCCGCCGTGCGCATCCACCGCCAGCAACTGGCGATAGTTCGGAAAATCGTCGCTTTGTTGCGCCGAGGTCACGGCGTCCGCCGCGCTTGCACCCTTTGCAAGTTCGTCCAGCATCCTTGGTCCGAGTGCGGGATTGGTGACGTTCTGGGTCGCAACCGCGCCGATGCCGGCACGAGCCCAGGCGCAGCGAGAGGCGACCGCAGGCGACGAAGACGAAATCGCCACACCGAACTGGCCGGTCTGCTCACAGCGAGCGGCGATGGAAAAGGTCATGGAGACTCCTGTGTCAGGACGGCGGGATAACATTTCCGGTCTGCAGCGTGCGTCGGCCGGAAATGCCTGCCGGACGCTTTGAAAAACTATCAGTCCGGAATGACGGCTGTCGCATCAATCTCCACAAGCCATTCCGGCCGTGCCAGCGCCACGACGACGAGCCCGGTGCAGACCGGGAAGACGCCTTTGATATATTCGCCCATGGTCCGGTAGACGGCCTCGCGGTGGCGAACGTCGGTCAGATAGACGACCAGCTTGGTGACATGCTCCATCTGACCGCCGGATTCCTGCACCAGTTGGCGAATGTTCTGCATCACCTTGTGCGTCTGCTCGACCGGATCATGGCTGTCGATAGTCTTGGCGGTGTCGAGGTCCTGCGGGCACTGGCCGCGCAGAAAAATCATCGTGCCGCGAGCGACAACCGCCTGGCAGAGGTCGTTGTCGAGCTTCTGCTCGGGATAGGTTTCCTTGGTGTTGAACTTGCGAATGCGCGTATGTGTCATTCTCTTCTCCATCGGATGGTTCATGCGGGATGCGGCAGGCCTCTGCCGGGCCATCAGGATTTCGGCGCGTAGGCGAGGTAATTGTCCTGGATGAGGATGTGGTCGGCGACGTATTTGGCGTCGTGCCAGACACCCCAGATGAAGCTGGAGCCGCGCCCGGAGAGCCATGGGAGGCCGAGGAAATAGATGCCTTTTTCTGCCGAGACGCCGCGCTGGTGTCTGGGGCGGCCGGCCGCGTCGAAGGCATCGACCTTCAGCCAGCTATAGTCCGAGACAAAGCCCGTCGCCCAGATGATGGTGGTGACACCGGCGTCGCGCAGGTTCAGCTCGCGCAGCGGGTTGGTGACGCAGTCGACTTCAGGCCCGAGGATACGTGCAGCCGGCTCCTGCGGAAGATCGAGACCGTTGCGGGCGACAAATGCGTCTGCCTCGTCGAGCAGCAACAGGTAATTCTGGTCGCCGCGATCGAGGTTGCGTGCAAGATCGTCGGCAAAGGAAACCGATCCCTCACGGTATGCGGCGGTCATGCCGGCAAGCACCATGCCCTGCGATGCCAGGCGGCGGAAGTCGATTGTCTTGCCGCCGTGCGCACCGCTGACGGCGATGGTCACATGCTCCGAGCCGGGAGCCTGCGCCTGTGCGTCCCATTTACCGAGAACACCGAGCCACCAGACGAAATCGCGGCCGCGATAAGCGCGGGGAGGGCGGTCATGCGGGCCGATGGATAAGTAGACCTTGCGGCCGGAAAGCATGAGCTCCTCGGCAATCTGGACGCCAGACGAACCGGCGCCGACGACCAGCACGCTGCCGTCTGCAAGCTGGGAGGGATTGCGGTACTCGCTCGAATGTATCTGCGTGACGCCGGTATCCGCGGGCACGATCGGCGGAATGCTCGGGCTCTGGAATGGTCCGGTGGCGACGACGACGTTGAGGGCTTCGATCGCGCCGTCGGATGTTTCGACGCTGAAGCCGGGGCGGTCTTCAAGCCGTTCGACCTTGGTGACGTCGACACCGCAGCGGATCGGTGCCTTGTGCATGTCGGCATAGGCTTCGAAATAATCGGCGATGCCATCCTTCGGCACGAACGTATCCGGGTGGCCGGGAAAATCCATTCCGGGAAAGCAGTCGTGCCAGGCGGGACCGTTGGCAACGAGCGAATCCCAGCGCATCGAACGCCAGCGTTCGGCAATGCGGCCGCGCTCCAGCACGATGTAGTCGACGCCGTTGCGGCTCAAGTGTTCGCTCATGGCCACACCTGCCTGGCCGGCGCCGACAACCAACGTATGGATCTTCTCGACTGACATGCACTCGCCCTTTTCTGTTTCGCCAAGACCCGCCGAACGGCGTCAGCTATGGTTCCGCTCTATCGAACGGTTGGCATTCGGAAAATTACGATTTGTTGCAGCACTGGTTAGGATTGGCGAAAGCAGGGCAAGGCGGCGCGGCGAAGCGCTGCCGCCAGGTCAGGCTGCAGGAGAACATTTACATTTTGGAAAAGCGCAAATAATAAGCTGGCCTCCATCCCTTCGCATTGGCATGGGCTTACCCGTCGGCCTTCGGGCGTGACATTTGGCATCGGGGCCTGAAATGCGTTTCACACTGCGTCAGCTCGAATATTTCATTGCCACCGCCGAGGCCGGTTCCATCACGCTTGCATCGGATCGCATCCGTGTTTCGCAACCCTCCATCTCCACCGCGATCTCGCAGCTGGAAATCGAGCTTAACACCCAGCTTTTCCTGCGGCGCCACGCACAGGGTCTGTCATTGACACCGGCCGGCCAGAAACTGCTGCTCCAGGCCAAGGCAGTGATCGAGCAGGCCCAGAACCTCTATACGGCGGCGTCCGAAGCGACAGACCAGATTCGCGGAACTCTGTCGCTCGGCTGCCTTTTGACCTTTGCGCCCATGTTGCTGCCGGAAGTCAGCCAGAGCTTCAAGGCTGCCTATCCCGGTGTGACGGTCCGGCCTACTGTCGCGGATCATCGTACGCTGCTGACGCGGCTGGAGCGTGCTGAACTGGATATTGCACTTTCTTACGATCTGTCAGTTCCCGAAGGCTTTGAGTTTACCCCGCTTGCCGAACTGCCGCCCTATGTTCAGGTAGCCGAGACCGATCCACTGGCGGAGCGTTCGGCGATCTCGCTTGCCGAATTGGAAGCACACGAGTTCATCTTGCTCGATCTGCCGCTGTCCCGGGATTATTTCTTGGGGCTTTTTGCTGCTGCCGGTGCCAACCCGAATATTGTTGCTCAGATCCAGCATCAGGAAGTCATCCGCACGATGGTCGCCAGCCGGTATGGTTATACGCTTGCCAACGTCCGGCCCAAGAACAAGGCGGCGCTGGATGGCCGGGGGCTTGTCGGCCTCCGTCTGTCGGGTGATCACAAGCCGATGCGCATTGGCCTGATCCGCGTAGGCCAGCAAGTCTCCACCCGGCTGGTGCGGACTTTCGAGGAGCACTGCAGCCAGCTGATTTCCGACAGTTACGTGCCCGGCATGGAAGCTCCGATCCTCAACCTGCGTCGGACGGGGCAGAGCTAGGCTCGCTTTTTTCAAAGCACCAGTTCCGAATATCCTATTTTTCTTTTTGATCGTCGGCTGACAGGGTGCGTGCCAAACGCCGCCCGGCCAGTGCGGTGAGTGCCGCATCACGGAGTCCAGTATGTTAGAGAAGAACCGGTCCGCGGACCAGACGATCGCTTCAATCGTCGATGCGATGACCAACCAGGAAAAGGCCGATCTGCTTTCCGGTTTCGGAATGTGGAAAACTGCGGCGGTTCCCGCTTACTGCATCAAGCCGATCGTCATGACCGATGGCACCTACGGCGTACGTTATTCGATCCCGCAGATCGACAGCGATGAACGCGGCGGCATGGACCTCGATGCCTTCCTGTCGGTGGTCAACCAGCGCGCCAGCGACGTCGCCATCGCCTGGGGCGAAATGAAGCCGGCGACCTGCTTCCCCAACGGTTCAGCCATGGGTAACAGCTGGGATGAGGGTCTGATGCAGCGGCTTGGCGTGTTGCTCGGCCAGGAATGCCGCGCCATGGGCGTCCATCTGCTGCTCGGCCCCGGCATCAACCTGCGCCGCACGCCGCTTGCCGGCCGTTCCTATGAATATTACTCGGAAGATCCACTGGTCACCGGCAAGCTCTCGGCGGCGGTCATCGAGGGCATCCAGTCCCAGGGCGTCGGCACCTCGCTCAAGCATTTCGCCTGCAACAATTCCGAAGTCGAACGCACCACGATGGACAGCGTCGTTGAAGAGCGGGCGCTGCGGGAAATTTACCTCAAGGGTTTCGAGATCGCCATCAAGCAGTCCAAACCCTGGACGATCATGTCCTCCTATAACCGCCTGAACGGCGTGCAGGCATCGCAGGACCCATGGCTCCTCAATGGGGTCCTGCGCGACGAATGGGGCTTTGACGGCGTGGTCGTTTCGGACTGGCACGGCATCAAGAACCGTCCAGTCTCGCTGATGGCTGGTGGTGATCTCGATATGCCGGAAAGCCCGCGTCGCAAGGCGGATCTTCTTGCGGCGCTCGACAGCGGCGCTGTTCCGGTCGAGGTGGCGAACCTGTCGTGCCGGCGCATGCTGGAGATGATCGAGCGCTGCAACGCAGGCGCAAGCCAGCCGCAACCGGTCTATACTGCCGAGGAACACCATGCCGAAGCGCGCGCGATGGCTGCGGCCTCGATGGTCCTCGTGCGCAACGGAGGTCTGCTGCCGATCCGGCCCGACATGAAGAACATTCTGGTTGTCGGTCGCGATGCCGGCACTCCGGTCATCCAGGGTTCAGGTTGTGCCACGACGGTCCCGACAATGGTCGACCAGCCGCTTGAGCAGTTGGAGCAGGCTCTGGGAACGGACCGTGTCCTGACGTTCCGCGAGGAAGCCGATGCCGAAACACTGGCGCTTGCGGCCAATGCGGACCTGGTTCTGGTCTACACCTCGACCGAGGGCGCATATGACGGTGAAGGTTCCGACCGGACCACGCTGGCGCTCGGCCCCGGTCAGGATGCGATGATCGCGGCCCTCGGGGCGGCCTCGGAAAAAGTGGCGGTGGTGATCGCCTGCCCGGATGCGGTGGAAATGCCGTGGGTCGATCAGGTCGGCGCGGTGCTCGTGACCTTCTATTCCGGCCAGGCTATGGGCGGTGCCGTCGCCGACGTGCTGACCGGTAGGGTCAATCCATCCGGAAAGTTGTCCGTCACCTTCCCGAAGCGCCTGGCAGACGTGCCCGGCTTCCTGCATTATCCGGGTGAAAACGGCCGGCACATCTATGGCGAGGGCATTCATGTCGGCTATCGCGCCTACGATCTGCGCGAAATCAAGCCGCTGTTCCCCTTCGGCTACGGCCTGAGCTATACCAGCTTTGCCTATTCCGACCTGACGGTTTCATCGCCGCAGATCGGGCTTCACGACGCGATCACCGTCGCCTTCACCGTCACCAATACGGGTGACAGGACCGGTGCCGAAGTCGCGCAGCTTTATCTGCAGGCGCCGGGCAAGCGGCTGAAGCGTTCGCCGCAGGAGCTCAAGGGTTTTGTCAAGCCGGTGCTGGCGCCGGGCGAAAGCAAGCGGGTCGAAATCACCATCAAGGGTTCGGATCTGGCAATCTGGGATCCGGCGCTTGGGCGCTGGGTGCTGGAAGGCGTTGATGCCCGGTTGGTCGTCGGCGCCTCTTCGCGCGATCCAAAGCTTGTCGCCGATCTGACGATCAAGCCTTCGGTCCTGCCGTTTCGTCGCATCGCCTACGATACCCAGCCAGCCTACGTCCTGCCGAATGCCATCGCCTGCGAGCACATCTGCGCCTATCTGACAAACCGTTGCAATATTTCGAAAGAGGATGCGATGCGCATGCTCAATCACTGCTCGAATTCGTTCTTCGGCATCTTCACCTCGCTCGAACGCCGTCTTCGTGTCTCCATTCCGGAGGCCGAGGTTGCCGGACTGATCTCCGAAATCAACGCGGCGATGGACGGAGCGGAGTCAAGACTGTGACCTCGACTGAGGATTGGCTGGAGCGCCTGGTCGCTCATCCCACGGTCAGTTCCGAGACGAACCTGCCGCTGATCGGGGAGATTGAGGCGACGCTGGCGAATGCGGGTGCCGTCTGCGAGCGTTTCTATGATACGAGCGGGCAAAAGGCGGCACTTCTGGTGCGCCTGGGGCCTGATGTGCCGGGAGGGCTGATGCTCTCAGGACATGTCGACGTGGTGCCGGCCGCTGGGCAGGACTGGACGGTTCCTCCTTTCAGCCTGACCCGGAAAGATGGCAGGCTTTACGGGCGCGGCACGACCGACATGAAAGGCTTTGTCGCTTCCGCCGTGGCGCTGGCCGAGGCAATCGATGCCAGAAGCCTGGTCGCCCCGCTATGGCTTGCCATCTCCTATGACGAGGAGATCGGCTGCGTCGGCGTCAGGCCGATGCTTGAAGAAATCGTAGGGCGGGACATCCTGCCCGATCTGATTGTCGTCGGCGAGCCGACATCGATGCAGCTTGGTCTCGGCCACAAGGGCAAGATGGCTTTTCACGTCAAGGCCCGAGGCGTTCCACGCCATTCCGCCGAAGCGCCGCTTGCACTGAATGCGCTGCATATCGCCACCGACTTCGTATCCGGCCTGCGGAAATTGCAGGACGAGATCGAAGCCCGTGGTTCGCGTGAACCCGGTTACTCGGTGCCTTACGCCACGGTGCATGTCGGCAAGCTGTCGGGTGGAACCGCGGTCAATCTGGTGCCGGATCAAGCGGAACTGCTGATGGAATGCCGCATGATGGCGGCCGACGATCCGCTTGCTCTTGCCGAGCAGGTCCGCAAGGCCGGCGCGGCAGCCGTGGCCCCGCATAAGGATCGCTTCAAGGAGGCATCGATCGACATCGAGATTATCGGCAATTATCCAGGCCATTCTGTCGATCGCAACCATCCGATGGTGCAAGCATTTGCGTCGTGCCTGCCGAAGGGAGCCAGGGACTGCCGTGTCAGCTTCGGCACGGAGGCGGGTCTGTTTGCGCAGGCGCTGGACGTTCCAGTGGTGATCTGCGGCCCCGGCAGCATGGATCAGGGGCACCGCCCGGACGAATTCATCGAGGAAACCCAGCTTGCCCTGTGCGATGCAGTGCTTGCCGAAGCCGCCATTCGGTTTTGCACAAGCCGTCGACCGCTTGCTTCGCATGTCCCAAAGCAGATGCACGGAAAAATGTAATTTACCGAAGCCGTCGCGACGGGAAGAGTAGGGTTGACGAAGGTCAAATAAAAACGCCGGAGGGTAAAAATGAATAATAATGTATCACGCCGTGGTTTCATGAAGACCACGACCGGGCTTGCCGCCGTGGCGCTTGCAGCTCCGGTTCTTCTGAAGGGCAACCGCGTATTTGCCGGCGAAACGCTGGTCGTACGTGACATGGGCGGCGCCTTCTACGAAGGTTTCAAGGTTGCCTTCTATGACACCTTTGCCGCCGAGACGGGTGTTACCATACAGACCAACACCAACGAGCCAGATCCGATTCCGCAGTACAAGATGGCGATCGATACCGACACCAAGCTGTTCGACGTCGCCCTGATGACGCCGGAACACGTGCTGCGCATCCGCAAGCTCGGCAACAATTATATGTTGCCCCTTAACATCGAAATTCCCAACAAGGCCGACTTCGCCCCGCACACGTTCGAACCCGATTTCGCCGGCGTCGCGATCTTCGCGCTCGCCATGGCTTACCGCAAGGACACCATGAAGACGGTTCCGACCAGCTGGGCCGATTTCTGGAACGCCAAAGCTTTCAAAGGCCGCCGTGGCATGTGGCGCAGCCCGGTCACGACGCTGGAAATGGCATTGCTCGCTGATGGCGTTCCGCTCGACAAACTTTATCCGCTCGACGTCGATCGCGCCTTCAAGAGCCTCGACAAGGTCAAGTCCAGCATCGACATCTGGTGGACTTCGGGCGCTCATGCAACCCAGCTTCTTCAGAATGGCGAACTGGACATGATGTCGACCTGGTCGACACGCGCACAAGCAGCCATCAACGCCGGCGCACCGGCTGGCATCGTCTGGAATGGCGGCCTGTTCAACATCGATGGGTGGACCATTGCCGGCAACACGAAAAAGGCCGATCTTGCCCGCAAGTTCATCGAATGGTGCCTGGATGCAAAACGTCAGGCAGCTTATACGGGCATCCTGGCTTGCGGCCCGACCAACATGAAGGCCTACGAGCATCTGAGCGCGGAAAAGGCTCAGCTTCTGCCGACGGCACCCGCCAACATCAAGGGCCTGGCTGTTCTTAATGCTGCCTATTGGGCAGAGCATCAGGACGAACTAACCCAGCGCTTCGAACAGTGGATTCTGAGCTGATTTTCAGCGGAAACGACCACCTGAGCTTCAGGTCTCGCCGTTCGGCGAGACCGCCTATCTGACAATGGATGGCCGGTTCTGCGCTAAGCTGAACGGGCCATTTCAACAAACGGGACATCCATGGCTGAACTTTCCGCCAAAGACACCTTCTCACGGAAGCGCCTGAGAGCGGATAGCCTCTGGCTTACCATGCCGGGGCTTGTCTACATGGCTCTGTTGCTGATCCTGCCGGCTGGCGCACTGATTTGGCAGTCCTTCATCGAGCCGAAGTCCGGTGCTCTCGATCTGACCGTCTATCGGCAGATGTTTTCGGCCGGCGTCTACGTGAAGGTGCTCGCCAACACGTTCGCCATCTCGGCCCAAGTCACCATCGTCTGCCTTCTGGTCGGTTATCCCATCGCTGTCTGGCTGGCCGGCATGCCGGAACGTCGCCGGCGCATGGCTATGTGGCTGGTCCTGCTACCGTTCTGGGTCAGCCCGCTTCTGAAAAACTTCGCCTGGATCGTGCTGCTCGCCCGCAAGGGCATCGTCGCGCAGATGTTGACCGGCATGGGTTTCGATACCCAACTCGACCTGCTCTACGGCCGCGGCGCGGTTATCTTCGGCATGGCGCATGCCATGCTGCCTCTCGCGATCCTCACAATGCTGCCGACCATGCTGTCGATCGACGGTCGCCTCATCCCCGCCGCCATGACCATGGGCGCAAGCCGTAGCCAGTCCTTCTGGCGCATCTTCGTGCCGCTTTCCATGCCGGGCGTTGCCGCTGCCGGCCTGCTCATCTTCGTGATGGGCCTCGGTTTCTTCATCACGCCAGCTCTTCTGGGCTCGCCACGCGAAACGGTGATCGGCCAGATGATGATTACCCAGGTTCAGCAGCTGTTCAACCTGCGGCTTGGCGGCGCTCTTGCGACCCTCCTTCTCGCCGTGACGCTGATTACCATCGCCGTTTACGATCGTTTCTTCGGCATGTCGGCCGTCTCGGGCAATAGTGCTGCAGCCAGGCGCGGCGGCGTTATCGGTGCCATCGGCAGCGCATTGATCGAGATCGGTGCGTTTGTCAGCGACTTCATTGCCAGCCTGTTCCCAGCGCGTCTTGGACGTCGCGTCTTCACCACGTTTGTTTGGATTGTGATTGCAATCTTGATCGTGCCGGTTCTGGCATTCCCGCCGATGGCTTTTTCCGGCTCGAGTTTTCTTGAGTTCCCACCGAAAAGCTTTTCGTTGCGCTGGTTCCAGACCTATCTCAGCTCCGATCAGTGGATGGGTGCAACCGCGCGTTCGGCCGTGGTCGCGATCGTGACAGGTGTTGTCGCCACCATCATCTCGGGCATGGCGGCCTATGGACTGGCACGCACACAAAGCAAGGCCGGCGGCCTGATCTTCCTGTCGTTCATGCTGCCGATGATCGTGCCCAATATCGTCATCGGCGTATCGTTGTTCTATGTGCTTGCTAAAATCGGTCTGATCGCGACCAATACCGGCATCATCCTCGGCCACACGCTGTCGGCCATGCCGATCGTCTTCGTCATCCTGCTGACTACGTTCCGGAGCTTCGACTGGCGTCTTCTGCAGGCGGCCGGAACACTCGGCGCAAACGGCTGGCAGCAGATCCGTCTCGTCCTTCTTCCACTGATCAAGGGCGGTGCCATCGCGGCCTTCCTGTTCGGCCTGCTGCACTCCTTCGAAGAACTCACCATAGCGCTGTTCGTAGGTGCGGGCGTCAAGCAGACGCTCCCAAAGCAGATGTGGGACGATATCATTCTCAGCATTTCTCCGACCCTGGCCGCCGCCTCGGTCTTCATCGTGGCGGTGGTGACGGTACTCTTCGTCATCGCCGAAAAGGCAAGGCCGCGCTGACATGCGAAACGCCTCCGATCCCATCACGACCAAAGGAACCACATTCGACATGTCAGCCGCCTCTGCGAATACGCCGGAAATCAAGCTTCAGGTGAATGGCCTGGCCAAACTCTACGGCCAGACCACCGCACTCGATCATGTCGATCTCGAAGTCCGCACGGGCGAGCTTCTCACGCTTCTTGGACCCTCCGGTTCCGGCAAAACGACGCTTCTGCAGCTCATCTGCGGCCTGCAGGAACCGACGTCGGGCACCGTCATCATCGACGGCAAGGATCAGACCCACGCACCGGTCAACAAGCGCGACATTGGCGTCGTATTCCAGAACTACGCGCTCTTCCCGCATATGACAGTGGCCGAAAATGTCGGCTTCGCACTGAAAATGCGCCGTCTGCCGAAGGCCGTGATCGACGCCAAGGTGGCTAACGCGCTGGAAACGGTCGGCCTCGCGCATGCAGCATCACGCTCTCCCTCGCAGCTTTCCGGCGGCCAGCAGCAGCGCGTCGCCTTGGCCCGTTGCCTCGTCTACGATCCGGCGATCATCTTGATGGACGAGCCGCTCGGCGCGCTCGATGCCAAGCTGCGCGAAGCCATGCAGATCGAGATCAAGCGCATCCACCGCGAGACTGGGGCGACGATCATCTTTGTCACCCACGACCAGCAGGAAGCGCTGGCACTGTCAGACCGCATCTGCCTGATGAACGACGGCAAGATCGCCCAGCTCGGCACGCCGCGCCAGATGTATGACGAGCCGCAGAACCTGTTCGTTGCAGATTTCATCGGCATCTCGTCGATCATCCGTGGCACCGTGAGAGCCGGCGCACTCGAAACTGCCATCGGGACGCTGCCGATCGCCGGCGAGGGTCCAGCCGACGGTACGAAGGGTGCGATCGTCGTTCGACCGGAAGTCATCACGCTCGGTGAAGGCTTCTGCGAGGGCCGGGTGCGCGAAACCGTCTATGGCGGTTCGGAACTGCGTGTGATCATCGACGCCGGCAAACAGGAAATCATCGCCCGAGCTCCCGCTCAGGCCGGCGACGTGGCGGTTGGCTCAATGGTGCGCTTCGGCTGGGCGCCGGACACCGCCCGCTTCCTCGCCGACAAGGGCTGAGCTTCAAGGAACCGAGACATGAGCGCCTTGCGTTTCCTCTATGACTGCGACCCCGGCGCTGACGATGCGCTGGCGATGCTTCTGGTGCTCGGCCGACCCGACGCGCTGGACATGATCGCGCTCACCTGCGTTGCCGGCAATGTTGGCCTGGAGCCCGTCGTCAACAATGCAAGGCGAATCCTCGAACTGTGCGGCCGGCGAGATATTCCGGTTTATTCGGGTGCGGCACGATCCATCATGGCCTCGCGTGGCCGCGCCTCCATCATGCATGGCGCAGATGGGCTTGCCGGCAGCACGCTGCCTTTCCCGACAATGCCGCTGGCGGATGGGCATGCGGCAAACGAGATTTCCCGCATCGCCCGGGAGGAAGGGGATTGCATATCTGCGCCACCGGTCCGCTGACCAATCTGCGGTCAAGGCCCCCGCAACCAAACCCATTCTCACCCATGCCTTGCGCCTCCACGCACAAGGTTTTTTGTGTTTTTCGCCCTTGTGGCCTTGCCCCGTTAAATTGGGCCATTCTGACTAGTTCCTGTGAGCGTCTCGCTTGCCCCGGCACGGTCCAGGCCTCGGCGTGGATTTACGTCATTGGGCGTAGTGCATCATCACAAAGAGTTTCTTCCTTCCCGGTGCGATTTGCTGTTCGCTTCGAATTCCGAAGCGGAGCCGCATTCTCGTCTTTTCATCGAAGGGCGGAAGCGGTGAAGCCTTGAACCGTTAATGGCCTGAATAGCGTGTTGGTACATCAGGAAGACCAGCGAAGCGAGTGGCGCGCATGAGCTTGCTCTTGAGAAAATCGGTGAAAATGCTGGCGCCAGCAGCGTTGGCGCAGATGACCATTGCTTCGATTATCTTCGGTTTAATTACGTATAAGTACCAAGGTAACCTTATGGTTTCTTTCGGTTATACATCTACTTGCTTTCTTTTGATGCAAGCCGGCTATTTCGCAGGTGTCTTTTACACGGTCTGGTCCGGGTCTAAGCGGAAATCATCGTAGTTCGATTCCTTGGGAATGATGGATTTTTATCCTGATCGAAGGGTGGGTAATGACGAACGACATCTGGATATCCATCAGACTGCGGCTTGAAAGAGAATGGCGGTTGCTTGATCCGGAGCGGATGACCTCGCCGCTGCTGTTGCAAGGAAACCAGGACGATCACGTGCCGGCTTTGCCCAGGCGGCGGCTGCGCATAGGACGGGTCGATTGAGCCTCGACCGCCGGCCCGGCCCGTTGTTGCCGGACGGCATCGACAGCAGGGAGCAGGGCAGTTTCAGCCGCCGCGCCAATCGGCACGGTTTTCCGGATGATCCTGTTGACCGCCTGACCTTAGCGTTTCCAGATGCGTTCCAGGAACAGAACCACGCGCTGATACGGAGCCTGCCATGTCTTATCTCAGCAACGCCAAATATTGGCTGTCTGCGCTATCGAATGGGGACGTTCGTGGCATCGCTCAGCAGATCGACAAAGACGGAATTTTTTGCTCTCCCAACTTCCTGGCAGCCGAAGATCTCAGCCAGATGCAAAATTTTGTCGCCTCCGCGATCACGGGCAAAGGCCGGCAGACGATATCGCTGAAAAGCGATGAGCTCGCGGGATCAGGCCTCGACGACCTCGGCAATTCCCCGGAATTCAAGGCTCTTTTTTCCCGCCTCTATTCCATCGGTCTAGGCCGGCCTGCGCCTGATGTTAAATTCCATCAGATTCTTCGCTGCCTTACGGGTAAAAGCGTGACGGAGCACTCTTTGATATTTCACTATGATTCCTACGCCATTACGGCGCTGCTACCGATCGAAATACCGAAATTCGGTAGGCGGGGCGACTTCCTGATCATCCCCAATACCCGCGCAATCCGATCGAATTACCTCTTTAATCTCGCCGACAAAGCGATCCTCGACAATGCGCTCACTCAACGCATCCTGCGCAATCGCGCATCAGGTGGAAAGGCCATGAAGCATGTGTCGTTGGTTCCGGGCAATCTCTATCTCTTCTGGGGCTATCGCAGCATTCACACGAACGAGCCTGTCGACGAAGGCGCTGTGCGAGCGACGGCGCTGTTCCATTATGCCGATCCGCACGCCGACAGTTACCTGAAGCGGCAGCTCGGGCGCGGTTAATCCGATACCTCTCGTTGCCGGCTAGGCCGGGACGACCTCGGCTCCAGGCGACAGGGCGGACTTGTAGACGCCGAGCGTCTCGCGGGCGACGCGCTCGATCGTCAGATTGTTGATATGCAGCTGGCTCTTCGCCTTCCACATATCCAGCCGAGCGGGATCCGCCAGCAGGTCGCAGAGAACGGCTGCCAGGGCCTGCGGATTGCGCGGTGGGACAAGGATTCCGGCCTCGCCGAAACCGAGCAGCTGCGGGATGCCATCCACGTCCGTGCCGATCACCGCACAGGCCGCCTCACGCGCTTCCGGCAGGACGAGCGGAGCAGGGTCGGCATGGGAAGGAAGCACAAAGATGTCGGCGCCCAACATGTAGGGAAAGGGTTCGTCGATGGGGCCGACAAACGTGATGGCGCTTGCGCAACCCGTTTCGCCGGCCAATTGCCGGTAGGCGGCTTCGAAGGGGCCGCCGCCGACGATGTAAAGGTGGCTTCCGGGATATTCCTTGTGCGCCAGGCGGAAGGCTTCCAGCAGATCAGGCAATCCTTTTCTGGGATGCAGCCCTCCGACGAAAAGGATACTGGGACTGCGAAGGGCCGCAGGCGTCCTGTCACGCCCTTCGAACCGAGCCGATCCGATTGTACCATTGAGGACGACGTGCAGTTTCGATGCCGCTATGCCGCGCTCCTGCATCGATTTCCCGACGGCTTCGCTAACGGCAATCACGCATGTGCCAAGCCCCATCAGCACGGCGCTTTTTTCGAATGCATTGTGAACCGTAGTAATAAGTGGCGTCGATGATAAACGACAGGCGGGGACCGAGAGAACAGCGCTGGTCATCATATGTGCATGGACGATATCCGGCTTCCAGTCGCGGATGAGGCGTCGCAGCGCCCAAAGTGACTTGAGTACGGTGAGAGGCTTTCTCTGCTGATCGACGAAGACCGTTTCTACCCTGTCGCGGGCAAGCAATCCGTCGAAATCGCCTCCACCGCTTGCCATGCAGACAGTGTTGCCGAGCTTTGCTTGAGCGCAGGCGAGGTCGACAGCCGCATGCACATTGCCGTTCAATCGCCTGGTGTGGTTAAGAACATGCATGATCCGCATGGTGGGCTCACGGAATTGTGGGAGAGGATATCAGAAGCGGCGAGGGCGCCGGCTCCGTCTGAGGAGAAGCTTCGATCGCTCCCGGCGGCTGAGAGACCTTCCGCTCGAAACCGAGAGCAGCTTCCGCATCGAGGGTGGAGACACGTGCTGTCGGCTGGTAGTTGAACCCGCCGTGGCGTCCGTAGGACTGTATTCCAAACGCACGCAGCGCAGCGATGGCCTCTTCCGCCTGGCGGGCGGCGTCCCGGCTGTAGACGGGATAGGCATTGGTCAGGACCTGGGCGCCTTCGAGTTTCAGATCCCCTCGAAACAGTCCGTTCGCCGAAACATGCGCGCGAAAGTCCAATTCGGCCATCTCAACCGGGCTGTCCGGTCGGTCGGCAACGACTTCGACGGCGAAATATTCCCGCCCATGAGCCTGGCCGTAGAAGTCGGAATAGACCGTCAAGCGCTTCCATGCGCCATCATGCGAGAAATTGTAGACGATAGGCTGCTGAAAACCACGCTCTCCGCTAAAGCTGAAATAGAGGCTGATCAGGGTGGTGGTATTGAGAACGTGCTGCCGCTCGATGGCGCACAGGGCCTGCACCCGCTCGATCGGGATCGTCGAAAACAGCCGACCTGCGGTAATCACGCGGTCCTCCAGCCTCAATTGAAAGCCGTTCTCCAACCGATCGATAGCGACCGGTTTGACGCCCAGCGCGAATTGCACGCCTCGTTTCTCCAGGTTTTGTTGAGCGAGCCGGTAAAGCGGCGCAAATCCGGATTTGGGGCGGGCAAGCTGCTTGTTGGTCGGGCCCTGGCGCCTGCGACGAAAAAGGCGACGAGCGAGGTTGCCCAGCGAGGCATGTTCGCTGATCCACAGCATCCTTTTTTTCGCCAGATCGATGTCGATCTGATCAAGCGCGATCCCGTAGAACCTTCGCATATAGGATTCCAGGCCGGACCGCCGGAGAAGCTCGGCGCCGATCCAGTAGCGTGAAAAGTCTCTTGCGTTGCGCATTTTGCGCTGGAACAGGCGTGCATAGAATACCGACCCGAAGATGCGCATCATCCCTTTGGCGCCGGCGCGAAAAATATCGTCCCGCAGCGAAATCGGATAGTCCGTGACCATTTTCTGGGGGTTCAACCGACCCCAGCGAGGCTCAATCGGCACATAGAGAGAGAGGAGTTCGGGAAAATGCGTCAGCAACGGGGAATCGTCCTGGAAAATCAGGCTTCCTATGTCGAACGTGTATCCATTCGTCGACCAGTCCATGTGGTTCCCGCCGAGGTGGCCGTATTCATCGACAATCAGGATTTGCTGACATCCTTGGTTGGCCAGCACGGCAGCCGAAACGAGACCGCTAACCCCCGCTCCCAAAACAATGGCATCATACTCAAGGTTCGCTGCTTCTTGCGGGGTAGTCAGATTCGTCTCCTGCATGCATATCTCCATCGTTTGATCTAGTACTTCGGAGTTATTAAGGCACGAGAAATTCAATATATATGTGCGAGTTCCCATTATTGCTCAAACAAATACCTGAGTGTCCATTTTTTTGGCAGATATATTATATTGGCATATAGTAATTTAACTTGAAGGCATTTGTCTACGTCTGTTATACTCCGCCATCGGCACGGATGCCTCCGTCTTCTGCGGATGCGTTCGGGGGAAACTTCTGTCAGGGATTTTGGATTGGTGCTGACCCGTGAAGGCGCGCCGGTTCCGGTAAAACTTGCGAGGGGAATGCTAGATGCCGCGCTGGAGCCTCGATGATCTCAATCGACCCCTTCATTCCATAGAGCTGATTACGACAGACGTGTTCGATACCCTCTTATTGCGCAATGGCCTGTCCCAGCGGTCGCGCATCATTGCGGGTGAGAAGACGTTTGCCCGCTTTCTGCAAGGCCAGGGTTCGCCCATGGCCCCCGACGAACTGATCCGGGCCAGACTGCTTGCGGAAAAGATGGCATACCGCGCCCTGAACATGGGCGGCGGCCGGGGCGAGGTGTGCCTTTCCGATATCATCCGCCGCCAAGTCGCCATTCTCGGGCTGTCGCGCTCCGTAATAGAGAAGCGGCTCGCTATCGAGATCGAGATCGAAAAGCGGGCGCTTTTTGCGAATGGCGATTTCGCCATGCTGTTGAGGCGCCATCGTCAAGCCGGTGTGAGGGTCGTGGCGATTACCGATACGGGGCTGTCCGGTGAAAAAGTCGGCGAACTCATCGACCATTTTCACGGCCCCGGCCTCGTGGACGAGATCTATTCAAGCGCGGACCTGAAGGCCAGCAAGCGACAGGGCGATCTGTTTTCCCTGGTTCTAAAGGCTGAAAGGGTGGACGCTTCGCGCACCCTGCACATCGGCGACGACCTCCTTGCCGATTGCCTCGTACCAAAGAGCATGGGGATACAGACCATCCATATGCCGAAGAACCGCCTCAAGCGGCTCGTTTCAAAAGGCAATGGAGCCCTGGCAGAAGGGTTGCGGCAAGTCAGAGGTGGATCGGCTTCCCGCCGGGCCATACCCCCAATGGGCGATCAGGCTCACTTCGGGGAGCATGTATTCGGTCCGATCGTCGCAGAATTCTGTCTCTTTTTATGGCTATATGGGCAGCAGGTGAGCTCGGACCGTGATGCGACGATGCTTTTTTGTGCGCGCGGGGGACTTGGCATACGGGAGGCTTTCGAACGTTTCCAATCCGTGCTCGACCTGCCTCTTTCGTTAAATCGCGAGAACATCCTGATTTCGCGCCTGATTGCTGCCCGCTCAGCGGTGGCGACCAGAAGCCCGGCTGTCCTCGATGAGCTTGCGCGGGAATTCGAATGCGCAAGTTTCGCCGCCGTTGCACATGCGCTCGGCAACGGTTCTTATGATCTACCCGACGAGTGGCAGCAGGCTTTCGATGCGAGCCGCTTTTTCGACATGCTCGATACGACTGCCGGCAGCGCTGTCGCGCAAGACATCGACAGTCAGAATGACTGCTTCAAGATCCATGTCGGGCAAATCGCAGGTGATGCCAAACGTATTATCCTCTGTGACACCGGACTTTACGGCAGCACCCAGAGGCTTCTGTCCGCCGGGCTACCGGAGCATCGTTTCGAGACGGTGCAGTTTGCGCGATGCAATTATAAGGGGCTTAACGAAGACCATTTTACCAATGTGGCGGGTCTCGTGGTGGAGGATCGCTTCTACGATCCGTTCAAGACGAGGACGGTGGTCCTGCGGTACTGGCACATCATCGAGAGTCTTTTTGAGCCGGCCATACCTTCCGTCAAAACCCTCAGCATGGGATATGACGGCATGGTGATCGGCAATTCGGGAGAGATTCGCTTCGGCAGGCTCGATCCAGCCGCTGGCAATCCGCTTCTCACCGGCGCGCTATGCTACATCGATGGTCTCTCCAGCGGCGCGCAGGTTCTACGCGATGCGGATCGGGCCTGGCTGAGACTTAAACAAGCGATCATAAATCCATCCAAGGCGGATATGGCCGCCTTGGGCGTCGCGCCCCGATCGGTTGATTTCGGGCGAGGCGAATTCATTGCGACGGTTACACCGGCGACACGAGCCGGGATGGCACGCAAGTTGATGGCCGTGAAATCTCAGCTGTGGCGCGAGGGAGCGATTGCGCAGGAGTTTCCGCGGTTGAAGCCGGCCTTGCTCCGCGCCGTTGGAATGGCGCATGTGCTTCGAGGCTTCTCGGCCAAACTGAACCGTTGAAGAGCATCCGAGGAGAATACCAACGACGAACGACGCAGGCTTCCTTGTTTATGGAGCCGGTAGTGAGATAGAGGCATGGTGAAGAATGCTTGCGTTCGCAGCTCTCAAAGGAGCCAGTTGGCTCGTCTTTTCTCGCTTCGTCGGGCGGTTTATCGACTTTTTCAACGTACTCATCCTGGCTCGCCTGTTGTCGCCGGCGGAGTTCGGGCTGGCGGCGCTCGCAATGGCGCTGGTCGTGGTCATAGATACCGTTCTGGAGGTCCCGGTCACCCAGGCGCTGGTGCGACTGCCGAAGCTCGATAAGAGCCACCTTGATACCGGCTTCACACTAGGTGTGTTGAGAAGTTTTGCGATCGCCGTGATCTTCCTTGTCGCGACTTGGCCGTATTCGCTGATGAACGCAAATCCCCTGCTCGTTCCGGTGATCGCCGCCATGGCGCTCGGCCCTATCGCGAAGGGGTTCATGAGCCCCGCAATGGTGCATTTTGCCCGCGCGCTCGAATTCCGCCCGACATTCGGGATCGAAACGATCAGCAAGCTCTGCGCTTTTGCGGCCGCAGTCGCCACCGTGGCTGCCGGTGGCGGCTATTGGGCGATCGTCGTCAATTTCGTGACCACCGCATTTGTCGCCACCGTCGCTTCTTATGCCGTGGCCCCTTACAGACCTGCGTTCTCGCTGAACCGGCTCTCGGATTTTGCGGGCTTTATCGGCTGGTTCAGTTCGGCGCAGTTGGTGTCCGCCTTGAATTGGCAGTTTGATCGTTTCCTGATCGGCTCTGCCGGAAACAGCGCCATGCTCGGCCGCTACGCCGTTGCAAGCGACATCGCCGTCATCCCAACCCAGAGCATCATCGGCCCGGCGCTGCAGCCGGTCATGGCTGCGTTTTCGCAGATCAGTTCGAATGCGGACCGAATGAGGACGGCTTTCCTCAAGGCAAGCCGTTTCGCGATGCTGATTTCGCTTCCAGTTTGCGTCGGCCTCTCCCTGACGGCAGATCTCGTGACCGCTATCCTGCTCGGAGCGCAATGGAGCGACGCGGCTCCTTATCTCAGCCTGCTCGCCCTTTCGGTCATTCCGATACCCTATTTCCAGACGCTCTATTCGGCGAGCCTCGCTCTCGATCGTCCCTCCGTCATTTTCAGGCTCAACGCGATCGACCTGTGCTTCCGGGTCGTTCTGATCTCCGTCGGCTTTTATCTTCTTGCAGCCCATGGAGCGAGCATTGGCCGAATCCTGGTCGCTTCCGTCATGGCTGTTTTCTACGTTGTCGAGGCACGGCGGCTGTTCGGGCTGGGGCCTTGGCAGCAGCTCCGGAACCTCTGGAAAGTTCTGATTTCCGCGGCTGTCATGGCAGTTGTCGTCATCTGGCTGCGAACGGGAATGCCGGCGTCCGGTCTGCCCGTCGCGATACAGCTTATCGCGGTAGCGAGCGCGGGTACCGCCACCTACCTCGCCACACTGTTCGGGCTGGGCATGCGGATTGCCCTTACAGCCGGAAGACCTGATCTGG
This sequence comes from Neorhizobium tomejilense, assembly GCA_002968845.1. Classification (GTDB taxonomy): domain Bacteria; phylum Pseudomonadota; class Alphaproteobacteria; order Rhizobiales; family Rhizobiaceae; genus Neorhizobium; species Neorhizobium tomejilense. The sequence goes on from PVBG01000017.1 coordinate 47,742, forward strand.
TCGATCGATAATCCGCTCAGATCAGCGCCCGAATGAGCCCGCGCGTCGAGCGGGTCCCGGCGCCCAGACGATAGGCAAGCGCCTTTCGGGCGCGATCTCTGGGAAGCAGACTGATGGCCGTGAAAAACAGTGTCATGGAAACCTTCATCCGCAGCGGGTTTTTGTCCCGCCACAACCGCCCCACAAGCCCAGACAGGCTGGCGAAGGAAATCCGTTCGTCCTCCGCCACCGCAAGATAAAAGCGCCGCTCACGGTAGAAATAGGCATGCTCGGTGGACACGAGACCGGACCGATGGCCATAGTCTGGCAGGATCCGGCGTAGATGCTCCGTCCTGGCGACGAATCTCTGAAGATCCCGATGCAAAGCTTGTGTATTCAATTCGTCACCGAAGCCGGAATCGTTGCGGTCATGGACCCGGTAAAGACCGAGCGGCTGCGCCAGGCTCACCACGTCGCCGATGAACGGAGCCGCGAACAGGATAATGCCATCGACAGCCCTGTCATAGTCTGCGTCCTTCAGGAGCTCGCACACGTCGCGTCTGAAAACATTGCCCGAGGTCGGAGGGGTCGCGTAGACACCGGTACGCAAGACCCGGCCCGCCAGTTCACGCCCTCTGAACGCCTGGAGTTCGGGTATCGGGCCGCTGATGACATTGCCGTCGCCGTCGATCCGCTTCAACGGAAACTGAAGTTTCGCAACGCCGTCGTCCAGGTTGGTGAGGATCACCTCCAATGCCTGCGGAAGAAGCTCATCATCGGCATCCAGAAATAGGACGAAGGGTGCCTGTGTCTGCTCGAGTCCAAAAAGACAGGCCCTGCGCTGACCACCATTTGTAAGCCGAAACGCACGCACCCCCAGTTCGCGGATCACCTCCCACGAACCATCGGTGGAGCCGTCGTCGATCACGAGGATCTGGCACTGCCTGCACTTTTGCGAAAGGACGCTTTCAACCGCGCGCCTGATGAATTGCGAATAGTTGAAGCAGGTGATGATGATCGCGAGCTTGCAGATACGGCCCTCCGGATCATCCGCGGATTGTTCAGATCCGCAGGAATCCTGCACCTGTGGGGGTGTTTGCGGGGAGGCCACGGGGCCTGCGGTCATGACCTGACCCTGTTGACTACGGTGCCGATCACCGGCGCGCCAGCACGCCGCAGCTGGTTGTGAACGTCCTTCACCTCGTCAATTGTCGTGCGCCCGCTCTTTGCGACGATCAAGACGGCATCGGCATGAAATGCCAACGCCAGCGCATCGAGGGAGGTATCAAGGGCCGGAAGATCGAAGATGACATCTCCCTTCAATCGAGCCGATTCCAGAATCCGCAAGACGCTGGGATGGCGGAAATCCGCAAAAATATCGATATGCGGGTCTGTCGAGTGGATCGGCAGCGTCGCAATGCCATCGAGATTGCCAAGGGACAGCTGATCCGCCTTCAGACCTGAGATTGCCACGTCGGCCAGGGAGGTTGAGGAACTGGATGTTTCTTCGACCATGGACGGCAGTCCCGAATAGAAGAACGTCACATTGTGGCCGCTTCGGCTCAGAAGCTGCGCCATGCTGAGAGACAGGGTCGAAACGCCGGTCGCAGCCGTTGCCCCGATGAATGCAATCACGATGTTTCTTTCCCGCCGTTGCGATGCGCAGGCGACATCGACGGAGGTTTTCAAGTCGCGAATGACGCTGGCGTATCGTTGGAGCGCCGGGCTGTCGAAATGCCATCCGATGCCTGCCGTCTTGCCGGTGTCCGGAACCGTTGCCAGGCACGGAATGCCGGTTTCCTGCGAGAGTTCCTTCGTATCGCGCACCCGTCGATCAAAGGCCACGTTGATGGCTATGGTCGACATACCAATCAGAAACCCCAGCAGCCCACCCAATGCGGCGATCAGTGCCTTGCGCGGGCCGGAGGGATCGAGTGGCGGAAGTGCGGCGCCGATGATCCGAGCATCGGCATCCGGTGTGGCCAGCACGGGTAACGTGCCGTTCCTCATTGCCTCCCGGGCAGCGTTGACCTGGGTAGCCAGCGAGTCCAGTCGTCCCTGCAGCGTGTCCGTGCCAGCTCGCGCCATCTGCTCTTTTGAGGCAATCGATTGGAGGATGTATCCCGACGCCATGGCGTTTGCGACACGGGCAGGAAGGTTCTGATTATATGACCAGAATTCGATTTCGACGACATAGGATTGCCCCACCCGCCGCGCGCTCAGCCGTTTGACGAAATTCGCGAAGGCAATGCGGCGGGCGTTTTCGTGGGGGTCGGCGGCCGGGTCCAGAGCATCCTCGGCCCGCCTTGATGTCTTGCCAAGCGTTGTCAACCCGTTGTCCACAAGCGTCGACATCGTGTCCTGCACCTGAACCGCCAGCCCGGTAAATTCCTTCGGTGGCCGGGGGCCGAGTTCGGCGTCGCCCTGAAGAACAAGGCTGTCGAAGACGGCGGATAGAAGCCGCTCCGAACGGATGATCTGCAACTCGCTTTCGGCGCTGTTCAGGTCCAGGTTCTGTTGCCCGCTGATGTCGCGGTCGGCGGAAGCAAATTGCCGCGGCTCCAGCAGAAGCGTTGCCGTGGCATTGTACACCTTGGGAAGAGAGTTCGCATAAAGAAAGGCGAGCAGGAACCCCGCCGCCGTGCACGCGACAAGCCGTATCTTGTTACGCCACGCAAGCGCGACCATCAGGCGCAGCAGCGCGAGAGGACCTTCGCCGGGATCGCCTGGCGGTGCGCGATCCGTGCGCCACATACGGGAAGCTTCCTCCAGAGGGCCAGGCCTGTTGAACGTCATTTGGCCTTCCCTCCGGCTCGCAGCGGACGAGCGCTGAAGACTGGCAACCGAGCCGCACGCTCAGGCTCCAGGCGTCCCCGCAGAACATCCGCAAATCCTAAGAGATTGCCTTTGACCCTCCCGCGACGATCGATAAACGGTTCCGCCCACAACAGCCGGCCGAAATTGCTGGCGATGTTGCGCAGAACCTGGTCGGCAACCTGCGCAAGCGTCATGGTGCCCTTGCGCATCATGTAAAGCGGGTTGACGATCTGAGAGTATCCCAGCCGCTCACCGCTCACGCGGCCGCTCTTGACGCCCATATGTACGCCGCAGGCCTCGTCCGATTTGACGAAGCGTCCACCCTGCTTGGCAAGCGCGGCCGCGAAATCACGATCCTCCAGCCAGCCGTACAGGACTAGCCGTTCGTCGAACCTCGCGTCGCCGATGGCGGACATGCGAAAGGCCATGTTGCAGCCATAGGGACTGTAGGGTTCATGCCACCTCGAACCAGGGGATGGCGCACGATCGAGAAGGCGGAGGGCCTCATCGAAGGGGATGCCGGGGCCTTTGATTCCGTCGGCGATCACGTGCCCCGTCAACCCAACGAGGCGGCTTTCATCGCGAAACGCGCAGACGGCGGATTCCAGCCAATTTGCGTGGGCGACGAAATCATCGTCGAAAAAGACGACCACATCCGTTCCGGCAGGCAGGTTGGTGAGCGCTCTGTTGCGTTGGGCCGCAAGGCCGGCCTTTCCCGTGACGATCGTCACTTTGGGATCGGAAACCAGATCGCCGACGTCGGACGCATCCACGCAGGACACCACCAACGTATCCGGCCGAACCGTCTGGGTTGCGAGAAGATGGCGCACCGTCGCACTGATGACCGCCGGGCGACCGCGAGTGGCGATGACCACCGCCAGGCTAAGTTCCGCCGACCTTGGCGAATTATGCGGAACAAGGCCTTTCGCGGGGTTCTGAAGCAGTTCCCGATAACCCGCTGCGGTGTTCGTCCAGGAGAAGTTGCGCACCTGCTCCAAGCCCCGACCGCGCAGCTCGCCTTTGAGCAGATTGGACCCCTGCAGGGCCGCGATATGCCTGATCCACTCCTCCGGCTGGAAGGGAGAGGCCATCAGCGCCGCCGCACCGCATACTTCAGGCATGCTGGCGCAATCGGACGCCACGACGGGGCAACCCAAGGCCATGGCTTCGACAATGGGCAGCCCAAAGCCCTCGGTGATGGAGGGGAATGCCAGACAGAGTGCGTGTTTCAGAAAATAGGCGAGATCGTCGTCCGACACCCGCCCCACGAGAAGGAGGTTGGGCCGTTTTTCGAGAAGGTCAGAGGCAAAAATACCGGCACTTCCGCCGGCGACGACGATGTCGATATCCAGGTCGTCAAGAGCCGCTGCAGCCTTCACCAGCAAGCCAAGGTTCTTGTGCTGGGCACTAGAGGCAAGCGCCAGAACGAATTGGCGGCCTCTTGCGTCTATGGCACTGACCACTTGCGGCGCAACCTTCGCCAGTCCGGCGTCCCACTCGAGAGCGTGTTCATGGCCATTGGGAAGGACAGCAATGTCCTCCTGCCGGATAGGCAGGTAGCGGGCGAGTTGCCGGGCCGATGCGTGAGAGACGGTGGCGATGCGGGCGGAACGTCGAACCAGGAGCGGATGCAGTCGGGAATAGGCCATACGGAAGGCGCGGCCATAACTTTCCGGGGCGGCAAAAATGTTGGCGTCATGGATGCAGACGATCTGATCCCTCTTAAGAACGGGTGCCGAATTGCAAAGATTGAGCAGCGGCCCACGGCAAGTCCGGGCAAGCACGGTCTGCTCCCACGCGTGCCCGCCGAACTCACCGGCGGTGACCAGCGGAAGCCGGGCAAAACCCGGGTCCGGCGTGCCGACGGGCGCGATTATCGGTAGTCGCTCTTCATGACCGAAGGTGCGGTCGAGAGCCTTGACGACATTCATCGCATAGCGCTGAACGCCGGTCGCACTTTGCGTCAGGAACCGCCCGTTGATGGCGCAGTGCTCGATTGAGCTCACGACTGCCCTCCATCATCGTTCGCGCGGAAAGGGGGGGCAATGTGCGGGTACCAAGGGCGATGGACGAGGAGGCCCCGCTCATCTGCCAATTTTCCGGTTTGCGAAAAACAAGACCGCGGCGACAAGCAGATGGCGGTCTCTTTTTGCTGAAAGTTTCTGCTGACGATCTCAAAGCTGGCTTGCAAGATGTACTGATCCCCAAAGCTATTGCATTGCGTCTGCCGTATGCGCCCGCTCTCGCGGAACGTCCGCCATGTGCTAACCGCCCCCGCTGGGGCGGGTTCAATAATCAATAGCTGCCGTGCGCGCGCAGGACCGCCGGCACGGTCTTGGCCATGATGACGATATCCCCCCAGATGCTTTGTTCCCGGACATAGCGCATGTCGAGTTCGACACGTGCGTTGTAGCTGATGTCGTTGCGACCGCTGATCTGCCAAAGCCCAGTCAGGCCAGGCCGAACCCGGATGTAATCCACAAAGTGGCGACCATAGAACTCCGCCTCGCTCGATACGATCGGGCGCGGGCCGACGATGCTCATATGTCCCAGTATGACGTTCAGGAGCTGGGGTATCTCATCGGCGCTGCTCTTGCGCAGCAGGGCGCCGAGCGGCGTAATCCTGGGGTCGTTCTTCAGTTTGTGCGTGGCGGCCCATTCCGCCCTGTCCGACGGATTGGCGGAAAGATGCCGCAGCAGAGCTTCATCGGCATTGGGGACCATTGTCCTGAACTTGAGACACGGGAACATCACCCCATTCTTGCCGATCCGGCGGTGCCCAACGAAGATCGGGCGGCCCTGAACGGTATAAAGCAGGGCGATCAGCATCACGATCATCGGCATGAGAACGATAAGGGCAATAAGAGAAATGACCGTGTCGAGAGCCCGTTTCAGAGAGACCGAAAGGCGATGGGACGCCTCGTTTCCGATCCTCGGGAAAGCGAATTGTTCGGGTGCCTGAAGATGGGAGCCATTCATCGCATTCAAATTACTACTGACATTCATGTCATTCATCTGCGTGCTCCGTACTCTAGATAAAAGACGAAAGGGTATGGGCAGACAATCTATAGCGGCATCCACACCCACGTTAGCGCCTGGTATTTCATTTGACAATACTTTTATTGCGGCGCACTATTTAGGCATCATGGAATGTATCGGCACTATTTACCGATATATGTGCGAGTTAAACTGCACATTCCGGGGTAGATAATCATATCTACTTCTTTCGATCTAGAACGTGAGCCAAATTGCTGCAATGGCTGATGATTTTGGCTGTTGCTCGGTCATGGGGAGACTTCATGCGGGTGGCAATCGTCCATTACTGGTTGGTCGGGATGCGGGGCGGCGAAAAGGTCCTGGAGGCGCTCTGCCGGATTTATCCGGGCGCCGATATCTTTACCCATGTGTATGATCCCTCTGTAATCTCAGCGGAAATCCGGAAGCATCGCATCCAAACGACCTTCATCGATTCCTTGCCCTACGCGAAGCGGATGTACAAAAAATATCTGCCGTTGATGCCCATGGCTTTGGAGCAGCTGGACCTCAGCGGGTATGACCTCGTCATTAGTAGCGAGTCGGGTCCTTCAAAAGGAGTAATACCTACCTCGCCGGCCATCCATATTTGTTACTGTCATTCGCCCATGCGATACATTTGGAACATGTATAATAAGTACTATGAAACCTCCGGCAGGTTGACGCGGATGATGATGCCGCCGCTGGCGCATTATTTGCGGACCTGGGATGTCGCGGCGGCCAGTCGCGTCGACGAATTCATCGCCAATTCGACGACGGTGGCGCAGCGGGTGAAGAGCTATTACCGCAGGGATGCGCACATCATCCATCCGCCCGTCGATACCCAGGCTTTTCGACCGGTCGCTAACGGCGACCTCGAGGATTATTATCTGATGGCTGGGGAACTGGTGAGCTACAAACGCCCGGATCTCGCGGTTGAAGCGTTCAACCGGATGAAGGCGAAGCTGGTGGTCATCGGCGGCGGCGAAATGCTGGCGCGCCTGCGCAAGATCGCCGGGCCGACCGTGACGATCATGGGTGCCCAGCCATTCGACGTCCTTCAGCACCACTACGCACGCTGCAGGGCACTCGTATTTCCGGGCGAGGAAGATTTCGGCATCGTGCCCGTTGAAGCGATGGCAAGCGGTCGCCCTGTCATCGCTTATGGACGGGGCGGAGCGACGGAAACCGTCGTCGCCGGCAAAACCGGTGTATTTTTCCCCATCCAATCGATTGAGGCCGTCATCGATGCGGTGGAGCGTCTCGATAAAATGGAGCTCAACCCCGCCGATGCCGTGGCGCGGGCACAGGATTTCAGGACGTCGGTTTTCATCGACAAGTTCAGGTCCTACGCCAATCATCTGACCGGGCAGGGGCCGATCTGGGATGACGTGCGAATAGCTTAAGCCAATTGGAGAAACAGGAGTGACCGGATGCAGCGACTGAGCTTCTTGCAGCGCCCGTTTGCGATGTATGTCAGGCCATCGTCCGCGCCAGCCTCGCGGCTGTGCTACCTGGCCAAGTTTCTCCTGATGCTGATGGCCTGGCTTGCGGTTTTTTCTCCGGGCAATCCGGCAGGTGCGGCCGACTATACGCTCGGGCCGCAGGACGTTCTTAAAATTCGTGTTTTCGAATGGCGGCCGAATGCCGGAGTGGCGTTCGAATGGGTGCCGTTGACAGGTGAATTCGCCGTTTCCGCGGCAGGCACGTTGTCGCTTCCGATCATCGGCACCGTTTCGGTCGCCGGCAAGACGCTGGATGACGTATCAGGCTTGATCGGGGAGCAGCTTCAGAAACAGGTCGGTCTACAGAAGCGGCCCAATGCTTCCGTGGAGGTCTCGGTCTACCGGCCATTCTTCGTCACCGGCTTGGTGTCCAAGCCGGGGAAATATGGCTATGTGCCTGGCCTGACGGTGATCCAGGCAATCAGCATGGCTGGCGGGCTCGGGCAGGGAGATCCCGAAATGCTTGCTCTCCAGCGCGATGCGCTGGTCAGTCACGGGGACCTCGGCCAACTGGAGTTCGAACATTATGGCCTTCTGGCGCGTCAAGCGCGTGTCGAGGCGCTTTTGGCCGGCGCGACCACGATCTCGTTCCCGCAGGATCTGACATCGCAAGCCTCCCGACCGGCGTTGGCGCGCGTGATGCAGGATGAGCAGGCATTGTTTGAGACCCGGCTGCACCTGATGAACACGGAACTCGAAAGGCTTGGTCAGGCCAAGATTCTGGCCAAGAACCAGCTCGAAACCCTGCGGCTCAAGGAAAGCTCGCTCGCCAGGCAGACCGAAATGGCGGCAAAGGATCTGAACGCCGTCAACAAGATGGTGTCCCAGGGGCTGACGGTATCGTCTCGGCAACTGGGCGCAAACCAAAGCCTCGCGGATCTCGAAAGCCGCAGCCTGGATGTCTCGCTTGCAATTCTCAAGACGCAGCAGGATCTCGCCAAACTCGATCAGGAAATGGGCGATTTTCGCCAGAAATACAGAGGTGACGCGCTTACCGAGGCCGTGGACCTGCGGGATCGGCTGGCGGCCAATTCCGAAAAGGCGAAAACGGCGCGTGCGCTTCTGGCAAACATCGAATTGCGCGCTCCCGCCGCCCTTGCCGCACTGGAAGCCGACGGCGAGCCAGCGTTTCTCATCAAGGTCAATCGGACAATCAATGGAGCGATGCAGACCCTGGTCGTCAGTGACAATGATGAGGTGGGTCCGGGCGACGTCGTGCGGGTGGAAAGGCGAGCGAGAGATACTCGGCCGAAGAATTTCTAAACCGCAGTCGGATCCGACAGCACAAAATAGCCATCCGGCTGGGAGCCGGAAGCCCGCCGATTCCCGCTTGCTAGGAACATTCAGCACATGTTAGAATAAAATTCTCAAATACCGGAGACGAAACTGGTCAAAGGACGCTGATGACTTGGGCCTTGGTCATTGCATTCATCATCGGCTTGCTTTGCGCAGCCCGGTTACCAATTTTGATCTTCACGCTTTTCGTTCTGGCAGTCGTCATCGTTTTGGCGACAACCGCAATTGTTCTCGATTATTCGATATCCGATACGCTGACCTGGGCGTTCCTGGCGGCGGTGGCGCTTGAGGCGGGTTGTGTCGCCATGAATGGAATCTTTTATCTGCTCTATGTCCGGAGGCGGGTAAACGGGCGGGAACAATCCTCGCTGGGCGCGAATTCGAAATACTCCGGAGAATGAGAAGCTCAAGACCCCCGCATATGAGCGCGGTCACGCGATGCTCCGTCACTCGGCTCCAGTATTTCCGGCGGTTTTCCTAAGGGTGGAAAGCGCAAGGCGTTGGGCCTCTGCCATTCCGTAGCGAAAGCGATAACCGGCCTCCTTCAGGCGCTGGTTGGAAAAGCGCATTCGCCACAGAGGGTTTCTCAAAGGCAAGGTTCTAAATCTCAGGAAATCGTGAAGCCAGTCGGCGACCGCCGGTATCGGCATGCTTCTATAGCGTCGGTCATGGCTGATGGCGAAAGCCTTTCGCATGAAATCGATGTGCCGTGGATCGGGGCAATCGTCCTCCGCAAGGTTATAGACCTCGACCTGACCCGGCAGACCGTGTCCCGCCAGGCCACGCACGATAAGCCAGATCATCGCGTCGGAGACGTCGCGAACATAGATATGATGCGCATGGCGATGTGCGCCAAGCAGTCGCTTGATCGGGCTCCAGTCCCGGATGCCGATGATCTGGCTGATATCGACGACCACGGCGGGCCGTACGATCGTAAAGCGGGTCTGTCTTGCAACGGCGCGCAATGCGAGCTCGCCTGCCAGTTTGGTCCGCCCATACATTCGAACATAGTCGAGAGCCCAGTATTGCGAGGGGATATCCCGGTCGGCGGTCAACAGCGGCGAGGCCTCATCGATCAGGCGCTTTCGTCCACTCCCGTAGACCGAAACGGTGCTCGCATAACAGAAGGCGGCAATGCCCTCACGCTCGCAGGCTTGCGCAAGTTGTCGGGTGGCCTCGACATTGACCCGCTGCATGCGCTCCATCTTGCCGAGCTCGGCCGCAAGGTGCAAAACGGCGCAGCAGCCTTTGACGAGCCCATCCCAATCGTCATCCGTCATGAAGTCGAACCGCCGCCACTCCAGGAGATCGTCAACCTCGCCTCCATCCGCCGCCAATGGCTTCGATGTGGTGGCACGTATGGCATAACCGCGTTCGATCAAATCCGCGACGACGATCCTGCCGATCCTGCCGGTCGCGCCGGTCACCAGAACCGGCTTTGCCTTAAGCACATCTGGCATGGGCCGTCACCGGAACTGGTTCTTGATATTGGTGTTTCATCTTGATGTGGTCGGCGAGGCGAACAGCCAGTGCGACGATCATCTGGGTCGGATTGCAGTGTCCGGCCGTCGGGAAAACCGAACTGCCCTGCACGAAGAGACCGCTGACGCCATGCACTTCGCAGTTGGCATCGACGACGCCACGGCCGGGCTCCGTGGACATACGCGTCGTTCCGGTCGGATGCGCGACATCGACGAATGTCGAGGGGATTTCGGCGCCGTCCTTGACCCATTCCTCCAGCTTCGGCGCGGGCAGGCCGGCTTTCGGCAGTTCTTGGACAGCCAATTCCGCCATTCTGCGCATCGTGCGGGACTCGTCGCTGTGACTGCGCCAGTCCACTCGTGGCAAGCGCATGCCCAGACGATCGCGTCGTTCCGACAAGGTCACGCGGCTATCGGGATTGGGCACCTGCTCGCACATGCATTGCAGGTCGAGTTCGGTCAGCTTCCGTGGCACACCGTTGCGCGCACCTAAAAAGTCCTTCAGGCCTCTGGCGAGCAAATTGCTGTTCGCGATGATATTGAACAGGTCCTGCGGGAGCTTCGGGGTGCGCCCCGCCATGCGTCGCAAGGCATCCCAGGGATCGTCCTTTGCCAACACCTCGCCGAGCCACCCGGCACAGTTGAGCAGCTGTTCGCGTCGCTGGATGTCGGGGCTGAGCCGAAATCCGGCACGAAAGAAATGGCGGCTGACATTGTATCGGCCAAAGCGCTTTTGAAGAGCATCGGAACCCGGCAGAGAGAAAGTCGCCACCGAACCCCTCAGATGGTCCATGAGATAGCGTCCCACCTGGTCATGATCGTTCCCCACGCCATGAGGTTTCGTCTTATTGGAGTTCATCAGTATGCGGGCGTTTTCTATGCCGCCGCAGCACAGGATCACGATGGATGCGGTCAATACCTGCCGACTGCCGTCGGTTGCCGCAAATCGCACGCCGCGGATGGCATCTCCCGATTCCGACAGCTGGACGCTTTGCACCGTCGCCCCGGTGACGAGTGTCACATTGGGGCCGATCCGCTTGGCCACGTGACGACCGAAGCGCATATATTCGTAGGGGTAAGCCTCTTCCGCATCCCGGCTGAACTGCCAGAAGACAGGGATCAGGATTTCCGGGTCGAGATCTGGCGCCGGTCGCTGGCGATCGGCAAGCGCCCAGAACCGTTCATCATTGTAGCCATTGCCGAAAGCCAGGCCGAGATGGGAGGCAGTGCGCGCCAGATAGGGTTCGAGATCCGCGCCGTCGATCGGCCAGCCGGAATACGGAACCCAAGGCCGTTCTTCATAGTCGACGGCGTCGAAGGGGCCGCAACGTCCACCCCAGGTGTGGGAGCTTCCGCCAACGATACGATTGCGAACGGACCATTGGTCACTGGCACGCGGGCGGCCGACATTGTCGATCTCGTCAAGCGCATCCACCAGGGGATCGCGGGCCATGCCGCCGCTCTCCAGAAGAGTGACGCGCAAGTTCGTATTCGACAATTCCTGCGCAAGCGTCGTGCCGGCTGGTCCTGACCCGACAATGCAGACGTCGCAGGATGGCAGCGGAAGTACAGTTTCTCCAAAAGTCACGTTTAACTCGATGACAGACATCCAGAAAACCTTTTCTGTTGCAATCTCATCGACATTGCATCAATGTTATCGCTCTTGGCGGTGAATAATTTCTTGTTTTCCGCCAGGTTTAACTTAATGTTTCAGCAGGGATGTTTCCGATGTTTTTATGGGAGATTTTCCTTACTATACAGGGTCTTCGGAAAATTCAAAGAGGTTAGGTATATGCAAATAGCAACCATGCCCTACTCCGAAAGACTTAGCCCCCCTGCACCTTTGAAGATCCTCTACGTCCAGCCGGGGACGAGTGCTTTCGCCGGTATCGAGAGGGTCGTGGATACGATCTGCTCCGGTCTGATGGATCGGTATGGGACCGAGTTCGAGGTGGACGTCCTCTACACATCGGTTCACAAAAATCGCCCGACGGAGGGCAGGAATTACACCATTATCGACCGCGTGGCTTCCAGCCGGATCGAGCTGATGCGCAACTTTCGGGAGGTCATTGCAGGCAAGGATTATGACTTGGTCGTCGTGCCACAGATCGAGCCGACGGTGATCTGCATGGCCTCCTGCATTGGCATCCGGCGCCGGTTTGCCGTGCATCTTCACGGCAATCCCAAGCTGGAGCGCAGCCATATCAAGGCCAAGATACTCTTCCTGTTGATGAAGGCGCTTTTCCTGCCGAGGATCGCCTCGGTTTTCGGAACCTCGCCGCGACAGCTCACCTCATTCAATGCGATGTTCAAGAGCAAGCGCCCGCATTATTGGGTGCCGAACCCCGTGCGAAAGTTTGACCTCTCCGATGCCGGCCGGGCACGCGTCGACGATAATGTTACTTTCATCAATGTCGGCCGCTTCTCCTTCCAAAAAGGCCAGGACATTCTCCTCGCCGCGTTTTGCGAGCTGCGGAAAAAGCGCAGCAATGTCCTGCTGAAAATCGTCGGTTATGGTGACGGGGAGGCGGCCTTGCGGGCAGAGATCGACCGCCGGGGCCTCACGGACGTGGTAAGCCTGGAGCATTATCCCGAAAATCCCCAGCCCGCGCTGGCGGCAAGTGACGTCTATGTCTCCACGTCCCGATGGGAAGGGTGGTCGCTGGCGATCTGTGAAGCGTTGCGGTTTGGTCTGCCCGTCATCGCGACCGATTGCGAATTCGGCCCGAGCGATATCCTCGTCGACAGCAGGCTCGGCCTGCTCGTGCCGGTAGATCGAAGCGAAGAGCTCGTGAACGCGATGATTTATTATTGCGACAATCTGCGCGCCGAGCAGGCCCATGCCAGCTTCCGGCAGGAGTTCATTGACTGTTACAGCCCGGAGCGGGTGCTTGAGGTGCATGCCAAGGCGTTGCGGAGTGCGGCAGCGGCATAGATCCTTTGCGGGCCAGCCTAGATGAAATGACGTGAGGTGGATCATGACGACTTTATTGTCCCGCCGCTCATTCGCGGTCGGCGCCTTGGCCTCGGCGGGCCTTGGCGGCGGTCTCGTTTGGAGATCGAAGGCATCCGAGCGCCTGGAGGACCCGACCAGCGGGCGGGCCCTGATATTTGAGGACAATTTCACCAGGCTCGATTGGTCGACCTGGAGCGCTGGTCCCAAGCCGACGACCTCCGATCCGGGCTTTTACGGCCGTTCGGCCTTCGCGAGAGACAGCGGCGAAGAGGGTTTCAATCCCTATGCAATTGTCGACGACCCGAACGCGAGCGATGGCAAGGCGTTGGAAGTGGCCGCAAAACACATCGGGCAGCCGATGAAGGTCCCCCATTATTACGGTAATGAGCTCGCCGAGTTTCAATGGATATCGGGCAATATTCAGACGGCCAAGCGCGATGGCACGATCATGAAAGGTTGGCGGCGCGGCTATTTCGAGGCGCGGATGCTATTTCCGAGACACCCGCTGACCTGGCCGGCTTTCTGGATGATGAACGGACGCAGCATCCTGCGTCCTCAGACGAGCATCGAAATCGACGTCGTCGAGCACAAAGGCTGGGAACCCACGCTCTACGGGGCCTATCTGCACGAATGGGGGCAACCCGGCGAGCACAATGAAGGAACCGGCGTGCCCACGCCGATCGACATGACCGCCGGTTATTGCCGATACGGGGTGCTGGTCACCGACACCGAATGCACGATCTATTTCGAACGGAAGCCCATCATCGATACCAGGACCGGAATGCCGGCGGTCTGGACGATCACCCGCTCCGCACAACTCGATGCCGAGCAGGATGTGTTCTGGCCGGTCCTCACGCTTGCCCTGCGTTCGGATGTTCCTTATCCGCAGCCACTCTTGCCCGCGGACACGCTCACACGTATGCGGGTCGATTATTTCCGGGCCTATGCCTGACCGAAAAGCTTAAGGTGCGCATCAACTCACCTTTACGGTCATGTAGCGGGCCGACGGAGCTGTCAGCGTTTCGTGTTCCGGCTCGGCGCTCGAAAGGCCGGCCAGGATGAAGAACACCAGGCCGAGATCGACAGTCGGCCCCGCAACCATGGCGCCGACCATCAGGCAGGCGCAGCCGTTGCGCGCGGCAAGCCGGACATCCGAGGTGAAGGTGCGAGGCATCCCGCGCCGTTTCGAGAATGCTGAGATCGCAAAGAGCAAAAACATGATCGTTCCTGGTATCCCAACATTGGAGAGCAGAGCAAACAGGAAGCTCGATGTGCGGGAGGTACCGAGGCCAACCCCGAGACCGTAGGAATCGAGGAAATTCTGGTATCCATAGGTGTTCCAGGAACCGCGTTCCACTGCGGAAGCCGATGTGGACTTGCTGAAGATGAGCAGGTCAAAATAGTCATAGAGCTGCCGGAAAAGCACCTCGTTGAGGGCAATCACCAATGCGATGAGACAAATCAGCGGCGGTGCAAACAGCACGATCGCCGAACTGTTCCGGGTTCCGGACTGCCCGCCACAGCGGAAGAAGGCGGTGATATACAAGATCACGAAGCAAAGCGGCAAAGCCAACAGGCCGGCCGACGACGTAGACCGTATCACTAGCAGGGTCGTGACAAGGAAAAGTGCGCCGCTCAATCTCAGGTCGCGCCCGCAGAGCCACAGCGTGCCGGTAAACCCGACGGCGGCGAGGCTGATGCCGGCGAATGCCGACGCCTCCGGCCACGAGCCGACGATACGCTTGACACCGGCGACGACGTCATCATCGTGAAATGTGTATTGGGCGTTGCGGATGTAGAGAAAAAGGTCTTGAGCCCCAGTGCCATAGGTCGCGATGTCGAGCAGAGCAAAGAAGGCATTCGCGCCGGCGAATACCAGAACCCCGACGGCGATTGCCCTGAAACCCGCCATGGTGGATCCGATCGCCAGGATCAGGACATAGGCGAGAAGATCTGCCGAAACGTAGATCGCCTGGGTAAAATTGCTGGAGACCGGCCCCAAAGGCACGGTGCTGCCGGTGGATGGATATTCGGAAGAGCCGAGCGGGATGATGTCCGTCATGCGGGCAAGCAGGCGCGGCGCGAAAAAACCCAACACTGTCCCGTAGATCAGCAGACAGGCCAGCCAGAACCCGGGCTTGGGGAAGTACAGTGCCTTCAGCGCGATGCCGAACTTGTCTCGATAGGTCAGGACGCTCAGGGCAAGGAATGCGAGAAAGAGGTGCGCCGGCTGGATGTTTGCGGAACCCATCAGGATTGCGGCTGCAGCACCGAAAACGGAAAGGCCGATGAACACGACGATGCTCGCATGGTATCCCGCGAACAGACAGTAGACCCCCAGAACGAGCGTAAATATTCCGATGGGCTCCAAACTCATGCGCGATACCTGTCGTTGCCGGCGCCCATCAGCCAATTGGTCCGGTATTTGATGCCGGCAAAGGAGATCGCGGGCCGATGGCAGCCGGAGCCGAACCGGCCGTTTCGGCGCCTTGCTCCGTCCTCCTCTGTGTTTCGGCAATGAAAGTCGGCGGGTTCCGCTTGGCCCCAGGCTTGGTACGGGCATCGGGGCGCACTTGCGCGAAGATCGCCCTCCACCTCCTCAGGACCGGATCGAGATAGGCTCCCTGTAGATCTTCCATCTTGATCCTTTTCACTCGTTCCGTGGAGCCGAACGTGCTTCACATCAGGACGCATTGGGGACTGTGTATGGTCGCTATGGGCCGCAAGACATGGAACGCGAGCCGATCGACCTGTTCGAAAGCACGCCCTCATCCGTCCCAAGGCTCGAGCCTTCGCCGTGCTTCGCAAGTTACGACAAAACCCAAGGTCGGTCGTTTTCCGAGCCGAGCCCTAGGTTATCTGCGTATCGCAAGTGGATCGTATCGCTTTGAACCGTCGTGGCAACAGCATCAAAAGGTTTAGGAAGAGCCGACATTCGTCGCAGCCAAATCATTAAGAGTCCTCCGAGAATGAGGATTGCTTTGGCCGGGGCGAGACGATCTACGATCCCTGGCCGGCTACCGGCTTCACTTGATGATACTTCTCTCTGAAGCCGATGCCGCAGTGGTTAAACGTGCAGTTTGGTCCGTCGCGCTGACCTAGTTCGGAACCGCGGCTGAGCAAAGGCAGATATGGAAGATGTCTCCGAACCCGCGTCCGGCAGATCAAAACCTCTGCGGGGCCGCGCCCTCGATCATCTCCAATGCCAGCCTGACGTCATCTTCGGCGTCTTTCGGCAACGGCAAGATCGGGCGCGGCGGCTGGACGTGCGCCAGACCCAGGAGGTCTGCAATGACGAACATAACGCGGAAGCTGCCGTAGCGCTTGAACAAGGTCCAGAGCGGTTCGAAAGCCTTGTTCAACCGCGTGGTCTCGACAATGTCGCCGGCCCGCGCAGCACGCGTCAGCGCAAGCGCCGGGCCCGGCAGCAGGCCTGCCGCAACGCTGTACCAGGTGTCACATCCGGCAAGCAAGGCATCGGCCGCCCCCCAATCGCCGCTATATCCGATCGTGAACCTGTCAGGGGTGATCTGTCGCAGGCGTGCGAGTTCCCCCGCGTAATCGCCACCTGCCGCCAGAGGCATTTTCACGGCGACGATGTTGGACACCGCCGACAGCCGGGCGATCAACGCATCGCTGAACGTGAAGCGCGTGGTGCTGGGATTGTTGTAGATGCATAAAGGCAGTTCCACGGCCTTGGCCACAGCGACGAAGTGCTGAAAGACTTCGTCCTCGTTCAGGGGAACGTATGACATGGGCGCCAGGAGCAGGCCGTCGGCGCCGGCGGCTTTGGCGTCGCGCGCCAAAGCCTGAGCGTCGTCGGTGCGCAATGCTCCTACACCCACCACAAGAGGCGTCTTGCCGCCAATACATTCAACGGCAACCGCGACTGTACGCCTGCGCTCTTCCTTCGTGAGGTATGCATAGCCACCCGTGCTGCCGAGCAGCCCTATGGAATCTGCACCCGCGTGATGGATACGCTCGAGAAAACGGGCCAGCGCCTCGGCGTCGACGCGCCCTTCAGCATCGGTCGGGGTCAGGGGGAACGCAGACAGGCCATTGAACAAAGTCATGATCCAACCTTTTCAAACTAAATACGGGAGAGCAGCATGCGCAGCCCCGCGAACGCAAAGAACAGCGACAGCAGGCTTTCGATCCAGCGGCGGCAGCGGCGGTACAGAGCCACCATCGGCGCTGTGGAGAAGACAATGGCGTAGCCACAGAAGATCGCGACGCTCAAGACGGCGCAGCCACCCAATATAGCGGCGATGCTTTCCCACGAAGAACTCGGGCCGATGCCCAACGTGACCAGCGCGATCCATGCAAGCACGGATTTCGGGTTCGCCAGATGCATCAGGAGGCCCCGCCGGTAGAGCGCGGCTCGAGAAAGAGCAACTTCATCCGCCGACACGCGCGCCGCCAGCTTCTCGTTCGACATCAGCGCCGAACGTCCGGCCTTGATGGCGAGGAACAGCAGATACAAACCCCCGAAAATCTGGAGAACGATCAGGGCGTGAGCGTACCTGGCCAGCAAGGCGGAGATGCCCGTCGAGGCCATCAGACCCCAGAAGATAGAGCCGCTGACAACGCCGGAGGCGAGCATGAGCGCAGCACCTCTGCCGCGCGCCATCGCCACGCCCATGATGCGCATGTTGCTCGGGCCGGGGCTACCCGCGGCGATGACATATGCTGCATAGACTATGAGCAACTGATGCAGGTCGGAATTCATTCCTTGAAGCCCTTTAAACCTTATCCAGCATCGAAAGATGCAATTGCTACCGATGACGATTGTCTTGACTGCAAGCGACCTATTGCAGTTCATTGGCACAAACTAAACTGCCAGTTTTGGAGATTTTCATTGGTCCAGTACAGACAAGGGTCTCGCAGGACCGGAGCGACCCGCCGTATCTATCATTCCCTGCTCAAGCAGATTGAGGCTGGCGTCTATGGTGTCGGTGACGCTCTGCCTTCAAGCCGCTCGCTTGCGGAAGAACTGGGTGTTTCGAGGACGACGGTGACCGCCGCATTCGACCAGCTTGTTTCGGAGGGGTATGTCCGGGTGCAGCAGGGACGGAAAGCGTGTGTCGCTTCAGCAGGTCGGCTGAGCAAGGTTGATCCGCCCGACTGTTCGGCGATCCTCGCTCGCCGGCTTTCCGCCTATGCAACTCGTGCGATGGCTCTGCCGCCGAACAGCATCGCCGGGAGGCTGCCGCTCAAATTCGATTTCCGCTACGGCGATATTGCGGCAGAGGACTTTCCCAAGGCCCCCTGGCGAAAAGCGCTGAATACCGCCTTCCTCAGGCATCGCGACAGATTGGGATACGATGATCCAGCAGGAAGCCGATCCTTGCGGGAGGCATTGCAGGGCTATGTCTGGCGCTCGAGGGGCATCAGCTGCGATCTCGGCCAGATCATCGTTGTCAACGGATCGCAGCAGGCGCTGGACCTATGCGCTCGGGTTCTTGTCAATCCCGGCGACCGTGTCGTGGTCGAAGACCCTTGCTATGCCATGGCCAAGAACGTGATGCATGCCGTCGGAGCAAACATCGTTGCCGTACCTTGTGGCGCTCAGGGGATGGATACCACGAAGCTTCCCGAGGTTGGCGACATCGCGGCCGCCTATGTGACGCCCAGCCACCAGTTTCCTCTGGGAGGAGTCTTACCTGCTGCGCATCGCCAAGCCTTGATGGAGTGGTCCATGTCGGCGAGCGCTTATGTCATCGAGGATGACTACGACAGCGAATATCGGTACGATGTCAGCCCCATTCCGCCCCTTTATCTCTCTGGACAAGGCCGCGTCATCTATGTCGGAACGGTCTCAAAGACCCTGTCGCCGACGCTCAGGCTCGGCTACATCATAATTCCGCACCCACTCGTCGAGGCCTTTATCGAATGCAAGCGGATTGCCGATCGGCACACATCCACGTTCGAACAGGAGGCTCTTGCCGCGCTGATCGAGACCGGTGCCTACGAGCGGCATGTCCGCAGGATGCGCAGGCTTAACGCAGAGCGACGCGCCGTATTCCTGGCGTCGATGACCAGCGCTTTTGTGGACGACATCGAGATCGTCGGCACGACTGCGGGACTTCACGTCGTCGTGTGGTTCAACGTCATTTCCCGGCGGCAAGAGGCGCGTTTCGCGGATATTGCCCGAAGCCACGATATTGGAATCTATCCCATCGCTCGCCTGTTCTCATCGCCGACCGATGAGCGGGCCGGATATATCTTTGGTTATGCCTCCATGTCTGTCGATCAACTCGCCAAAGGAGTGGAAAAGTTGCATCGCGCATACCTCGGCTTCATCGGCGAAGAGGGGCCTCCAGGGGGGAGCGGGAGCCAAAACGGCAAGTCTTCGAGCGCCACATAGTTTTCACCGGCGGCTACGTGATGCATCCGCTGTTTCCGCGACTTCGAAGAGAAACGTCTTCCGGTAGAGGGTCGAGTTTCAGACCGACCACGCACCCTTTTCGCCTGATCAGGTCCTGGTGGCCGCGAGACCGTGCAAGACCAGATCAAGATGGGCCTCGATATATCTCGGCGTTTCAAGATCGAGACGACCGTCGTGGATCAGCGCTTCGACAATCAAGGCCAACGCAGGCGCAAGTATGACGCGTGCAACCGCCGCAGGTCCGTCCCGAAACTCACCCTGACGGACACCTTCGTCGATCAGAGCCTGCCCCGTGACGAGGATCGGCACGACGAGTTCCGCGTAGTGGTCATCAATGAGCTGGGGGAAACGCACACCCTCAGAGATAGCGAAGCGAAGCAGCTCCCGGGTTCTGCGGTCTTCCATAACGCGCTCGTAAAAAAGCAGGATCAAGGATCTCAGCCGCTCCGCGCAACTTCCCGTGAGTTCCCTGGCCTCGGCTAGCACGCCCTCGAATGGTACCGCAATATGCCGTGCCATGGCCGAAAATAGAGCCTCCTTGGTGGGGAAGTAGACGTAGATCGTCCCTTTCGTCACGCCTATTCGGGCGGCGATATCTTCCACCCGCGCTGCCGTGTAGCCTTGTTCGATGAACTCCTCAAAGGCAGCGTCGAGAATCTGCGCAGGCCGGAGAGCCTTCTGTTCGGCGCGCGTCAGCTTTTTCATGTTCACATTCCTCACCAACAGGTCCTGTGGCTTCCACATGCCAGCATTATTTCATTGACTTTCTGGTTAGTCAATTATAATCGGCTTTGAAAGCGACTTGAGAGGCGGCTTATGGGACAGTTAACAACAGGCATTTTATTGGGGTTTTCCATCGCATGCCTCACGGCTTGCGCTCCCCAGGAAGAAGCTCGACAGAAGAACGCGCGACAGGTGGAGACGGTGACTGTTCAAGCGGCACCGGTGTCGGAAACCATTTCGACGACGGGCGAGATCAGTGCCAGGGTCCAGTCCGACCTTTCATTCCGCGTCAGCGGTCGCATTATCGCACGGCTGGTCGATGTCGGCGATCACGTCAAGGCTGGCCAGGTTCTCGCACGCCTCGATACGCAGGAGCAGACGGCGGACCTCCAGGTGGCGCTTGCCAATCTCCAATCCGCGGATGCGCAGCAAACGCAGGCCCGGCAGGCATTCGACAGGCAGCAGAGCCTGTTCACCACAGGCGTAACCACGCAGGCCGCCCTCGATAACGCACGCGAAGCACTTTTAACGACGCAGGCCACGGTTCAGTCGGCGCAGGCCCAGCTGGACACGGCCCGCGATACGCTTGGCCAGACGGAGCTCAAGGCGGATGCCAATGGAATCATTACCGCCAGGAGCGCCGAAGTCGGTCAGGTGGCGCAGGCTGCCCAGCTTATTTTCACACTCGCCCATGACGGTCCCCGAGACGCCGTGATCAATGCCAACGAGTCCGCTCTTCTCGGACGCCCGCTTGAGGACGTTGCCGAGGTCAGGCTCCTGTCGGGCAGCGCCAGGTTTCGGGCCAAGGTCCGCGAGGTATCGCCCACCATCGACACCACGACGGGGACGATCCGGGTGAAGCTCGCTCTCGAAGATGCGCCTGACGCTCCCCTGGGGAGCGCCGTGGTTGCAACCGCGCGGTACAAGCCCGAGACCGTCATCGAGCTGCCCTGGTCGGCAATGGCCTCCCGCGCGGGGCGGACGGCCGTCTGGCTCGTCGATCCGAAGACAGGCGCCGTCTCCCTCCATCCCGTGAGGGTCGCGGCCTATGCCAGCGGACGCTTCTCCGTCGAATCCGGCCTGTCTGCCGGCGACATCGTCGTTTCCAACGGCACGAAGTTTCTGAGCGAGGGCGACCTTGTGTCTTATGAAGGAGCCGCAAGATGAAAATCGATCCCCGCCTGACGGCGCTTCTGGCAGCGGCCGCGATGCTGTCGGCTTGCCAGAGGCAAGAGGACGCGGCATCGCTGCCTCCCCGCCCGGTCCTGTCTCAATTGGCCGAACCGGTTCCGCAGGCGGCATTCACTCTGCCCGGCACTGTCCAAGCCCGTATCGAGACCGAGTTCAGTTTCCGCATTCTTGGTCGGGTCATCGCCCGCAATGTCCAGGTGGGCGACCTCGTCAAAAAGGGCGACGTCCTGGCAGCCATCGATCCGGTGGCTCTCGAGCTGGCTGTCAAAAGCGCGCGGTCCGACCTTGCCAACAGCCAGGCGCAACTTGCCAACGCCCGCATCACAGAAGACCGGCAGAGAACCCTGCTCGAGAGACAGAGCGGGGCCAGGGCCACCTTTGAAACCGCCGAGCTGGAGCGCAAAACCGCAGAAGCTGCGGTTGCCAAGGCCCAGGCAAATCTGGACAAGGCGAACGAACAGCTGAGCTATTCGCGTCTGCTTGCCGAATTCGATGGTGTGGTCACCGCGACCGTCGCCGAGGTGGGCCTTGTCGTCTCGCCGGGGCAAAATGTTGCGACCGTCGCGCGACCGGAAGAACGCGACGCAGTGGTCGACGTGCCCGAAGCTGCCGGCGACCATTTGAAGCCAGGCGCATCCTTCGACGTCGCCTTGCAACTTGATCCCCGTATTCACGCCAGGGGCGTGGTCCGCGAGATCACGCCCGAAGCGGACGCTGCGACGCGTACGCGACGCACGCGGTTGACGCTGATCGATCCGCCCGAGGCGCTCAGGCTCGGTTCGGTCATAACGGCCAGTTCCATGGGCGAAGCGAAGACCCTGATCCGGCTGCCCTCCTCCGCGATCCGGACAGAGGGATCGAAGGCATTCGTCTGGATCGTCAACAACACCACCGGGAAGGTCACCTCCGCCCCGGTCACGCTTGCTGAAGAAACCATCGCAAGTAGCCCCGTTACCGTGACCGACGGGATCAAGCCCGGCGACAGGATCGTCACCGCCGGCGTCAACACCCTCGTAAACGGCCAGACCGTTCGCATCGATCAGGAGACCCTCAAGTGAAAACCTTCAACCTCTCGGACTGGGCGCTCGAGCATCGTTCGCTCGTCTGGTATTTCATGATCGTCTTCATCCTTGCAGGCACGTTTTCCTACTTCAACCTCGGCCGTGAAGAAGATCCCGCCTTTACCATCAAGACGATGATCATCAATGCACAGTGGCCGGGTGCCTCCGCGGAAGAAATGACCCGTCAGGTGACGGACAGGATAGAGAAGAAGCTCGAGGAACTTGACGCGCTGGATTACACGCGAAGCGAAACGGTCGCCGGCCAGGCTACGGTCTACGTTGAACTGCTTGCCACCACCAAGGCAAGGGACGTGACGGGCAACTGGCTTCGCGTCCGCAACATGATCAACGACATCAAAGGCCAATTTCCCAGTGGCGTCGTCGGGCCATTCTTCAATGACACTTTCGGCGACGTTTATGGCAACATCTTCGCCTTCAAATCCGACGGCCTGACGCAGCGCCAACTTCGCGACTTGGTGGAGGACGCGAGAGCGAAGCTTCTAACGGTTCCGAATGCCGGGAAGATCGAGGTTATCGGGGCACAGGACGAAGCCGTCTATCTCGAATTCTCGACACGCAAGATCGCGGCGCTCGGTATCGACCGCCAGGCCGTTATCGAAACGCTTCAAGCCCAGAATGCGGTGGCGCAGTCCGGTTTCGTGGATGCGGGACCCGAGCGGATCGCGCTGCGCGTTGGGGGCCAGTTTACGACCGAAGAGAGTTTGCGGGCCATCAATCTCAGAGTGAATGATCGCTTTTTCCCGCTAACCGACGTCGCGACGATCAGGCGAGGGTATGTCGACCCGCCGTCTTCGCTCTTTCGCTTCAACGGACAACCCGCAATAGGCTTGGCGATCGGTATGACGGCAGGTGCCAATCTCACAAACTTCGGCCATGCGCTGGACGAGGAAATGAAGCGCGTCGTGGCCGATCTTCCGATCGGCGTGAATGTGGAGCGGGTTTCCGACCAGCCGGCCGTCGTGGAAGAAGCCGTATCCGGTTTTACGAAAGCACTGTTTGAGGCAATCGCTATCGTCTTGGCGATCAGCTTCATCAGCCTCGGGCTGCGCGCCGGGCTGGTCGTCGCGATCTCGATCCCGCTTGTCCTGGCGATTACCTTCGTCGTTATGGAATATACGGGCATCTCGCTGCAGCGCATTTCGCTCGGCGCCTTGATCATCGCGTTGGGGCTCCTCGTCGACGATGCCATGATCGCCGTCGAGATGATGGTGGCTCGCCTTGAGTCAGGCGACGATCTGCGCAAAGCCGCCACCTATGTCTATACGTCGACTGCCTTTCCGATGCTGACTGGCACGCTCGTCACCGTCGCCGGTTTTATCCCGATCGGCCTCAACAACAGCGCGGCGGGCGAATTTACCTTTACCCTGTTCGTCGTGATTGCGGTTTCGCTGGTGGTGTCCTGGGTTGTGGCCGTCCTCTTCACGCCGTTGCTGGGCGTGGCGATCCTGCCCAAGACGATGAAGTCCCACCACGAGCATAAGGGACGCGCCGCGCGGGCATTTGCCTGGCTTTTGGGGATTGCCATGCGCTGGCGCTGGGTCACGATCACCGCCACCATTGCTGCTTTCGGCCTCTCGCTCGGCGGCCTTGGCCTCGTACAGCAGCAGTTCTTCCCGGCGTCCGACCGTGTTGAACTGATCGTCGACTGGAGCATGCCGCAAAACAGCACGATAACCGAAACGAACCGCCAGATGACGCAGTTCGAACAGGAGAAACTCGTCGGCAACCCCGATGTCGACCATTGGGCCACACATGTCGGGGAAGGGGCGCCGCGGTTCATCCTGTCTTACGACGTGCAGACCCCGGCTGTCTGGTTCGGGCAGATCGTCATCGTCGCCAAGGACCTGGAAGCCCGGGACAGGCTGCGCGCAGACCTGCAGACCTATGTCGCAAAGACCTTTCCCGGTACCGATGCTTTCGTCAAACTCCTGGATATCGGCCCACCCGTGGGCAAGCCGGTCCAATACCGCGTCAGCGGCCCGGACATCCAGACGGTGCGCGAGCTGTCGCACCGCTTTGGAGCCATCGTCAACCGGCATCCTCTTATCGCCAACATGACCTATGACTGGAACGAGCCCTCGCGCGGCGTGAAGGTGGATGTGCTCCAGGACAAGGCTCGCCAGCTTGGCGTTTCCTCGGAGGATATCGCCAACGTGCTCAACAGCATCGTCGAAGGGTCTTCGGCCACGCAGATCCGCGACAGCATCTAC
The DNA here is from genome assembly GCA_002968845.1 of Neorhizobium tomejilense. Taxonomy (GTDB): domain Bacteria; phylum Pseudomonadota; class Alphaproteobacteria; order Rhizobiales; family Rhizobiaceae; genus Neorhizobium; species Neorhizobium tomejilense. The sequence continues at coordinate 72,382 of PVBG01000017.1, forward strand.
CTGATCGACGTGATCGGCAGGGCGCAGGACGCCGAGCGAGGTTCGATCGAAACGCTGCGAGACCTTCAGCTTCCCGGATCGAACGGCAAGTCCGTCCCGCTTTCCGCAGTCGCCAAGTTCCGCTATGAGCTCGAACAGCCCATGATCGGGCGAAGGGATCGCATCCCGACGGTCACAGTGAAGGCCGCGGTCACCGGGTCGACGCAGCCCGCTACAATCGTAGAACAGCTCAAGCCCGAGGTCGAAAAGTTCACGAAAACTCTTCCTGCGGGATATAAGGTCGAGGTCGGCGGCTCGGTGGAATCAAGCGCCGATGCGCAGGGGCCGATCGCCGCAGTCGCCCCGCTGATGCTGTTCGCAATGGCGACGATCCTGATGATCCAGCTCCAGAGCTTCAGCCGCCTGTTTCTGGTTTTCGCAGTCGCTCCCCTTGCTCTTATCGGAGTCGTGGCGGCACTTCTTCTCAGCAACGCTCCGATGGGCTTCGTCGCGATCCTTGGAGTGCTCGCACTGATCGGCATCCTGATCCGCAACTCGGTCATCCTCGTGGTCCAGATCGAGCATTTGCGCAGCGAGGGCGTGCCGCCGTGGCGGGCGGTGGTCGAGGCGACGGAACACCGCATGCGCCCGATCTTGCTGACCGCCGCTGCCGCGACGCTCGCCCTCATTCCCATCTCCCGGGAAGTGTTCTGGGGGCCGATGGCCTACGCCATGATGGGCGGAATCGTCGTCGGTACGGTGCTGACGCTTCTCTTCCTGCCGGCCCTTTATGTGGCCTGGTTCCGGATACCGCGCGAAGAACCGAATATCTCCCCGGAAGCTGCACAAGCTTGATCCACGAAAGGGCGCTTGCGAGCGCCCTTCTTTCTCCAGATTCAGGGCGCGTCGATGCACTTCTTCCTCTCGGTCCACGCTTGCAGGACACGCTACAGCCTCGTCGTTCTTGCCGTCATGGCCGGCCTGGCCGGATGCGCCTCCCGTCCATCGGCCGAGGTGCTTCAGCCCGTGGCGATCAAGCAGGTCGAAAGCTCCAAGGTCACCCTGCTTTCTGTCACCAACCGCAACAAGGTCAAGGAAGACGACGGTTTTGGAAGCCAATGGGCCGGCGACCTGACCTACGAGCGGTACGCCTTTTCAATTCCCGGGGATCGTACGGGAAGCGCCATCATCTATCCGTCGGGAAGGCCGGACCCGCGCCGCCAGTTCGTCGTGACCGGACGCGATCAACTGACGCGCAAAGCCTGGATCGACGATGCGACCCGTTCGGCAAACTTCGACGGGACCGTGGCGGTCTTCGTCCACGGCTACAACACCAATTATCAGGAGGCGCTGTTCAGGGCTGCGCAGATGGCAGCGGACGCCAAAACACTCAGTCCGCCGATCCTGTTTTCCTGGCCTTCTGCGGCAAGCGTGACCGGGTATGTCACTGACCGAGACGCAGTTCTTTATTCCAGAAGCGAACTCGAAAGCGTCTTGAAGGCGTTGGCCGAAACTCCGAAGATCAAGCGCGTCGTCCTGTTCGGGCATAGCATGGGCGGCTTCTTGTCCATGGAGGCGGCAAGGCAGCTGAAGCTTCAAGGGCGTGAAGACGTCGTCGGCAAGCTGCAGATCATTCTCGCCGCGCCGGACATAGATGTCGACGTGTTCAGGTCCCAGTTGCGTGACATCGGCATGCTGCAGAACCCGATTGCATTGCTCGTGTCAAAGACCGACCGAGCTCTGGAAGTGTCCAGCTTCCTTGGTGGCGAACGTCCACGCGTCGGCCGCATTGATATCGATGATCCCCTGGTTCGCAGTGAAATAAAGGCCGCTCATGTCAGCGTCATCGACATATCGTCCCTCAGTTCATCCGACGGTCTTGGTCACGATCGTTATGCCGGGCTTGCCCGGTTTGGTGGCGAGCTTGTCAAGGCGGAAGCGCGTGCGCGAAGCAGCGGAGACGTTGGGGTGCTGGTTTTCGATGCCGCGGGCGCGGCTGCCGCAAGTCCTTTCAGGCTGGCCGGGCAAATTGTGGGTCGTTGACTGTTGGGAAGGCTCCCATGCGAAGTGCTGGCCGCCTGGGCCACGGTCACGCCCTGCGCCACCTTCGACAAGAGGTGTCGCTCGGCGTTTCCTAAATCCCTGACCCGTCGAACTGCTGTGTGTCGCGGCCTTCCCAGGGCGAGGGCAGCGAAAGGCGATTGAGGCTGGCCGAGGGCATCGGCATCCAACACTTCAATTCCGGCTCGGCGTATTCGATGATGTGGCCGGGCGAGGAATCAGAGGCGCGCCAGCCTTCTCCACCGAACTGATCGCCATTCGACCAGTACGCGAGGTCAACTTCTGCCGGTCCCTGTTCGGACGGCCGGATGGTGACCAAGATCCGGCTACCGTCCTTCGGTGCGCTTGCCATGTGGCGCCAACGATCTGTCTCGTCCATCGTTTTTCCTCCTGCCTTGCTGCAGGTTGAACTGTCGCCTCGCTATCGAAAACGGTCAACTCAAACTTTGCAGAACCACCCTCCGTTGGTCTGATCACGGCGGCGGTGGGCTTTCCCTCGATGACAATGGTCATGTCTATCCCATGCGCTCGGAGGCATAGGAACCCGGGCTTGCGGGGAAGACGACGGTGTGATTGCCGTTGACGAAGGTGCGGTAGTCCGCGACCATTGCGGCGCTTGCGAAAATTGCGGACCTGTCAGCGAACTTCCGACTTCCACCACAGTTTGCGGTAGGTAAGTGATGGATGAGTAGAAACCTCGCGTGTAGCAGGATCACAGGTGAAGCCGTACCGAATGATCGTCATCGGGAACAAGGACATCGTTTCTTCCGAAATTCGCGATGCCTGGAAACAAGCAGGGGTCGGGTTGCGGGGCCCCGTCTTGCCGTCGGCTTTCGAAATGGGTCTCGTGCGGGCTGCCCATGGCGTGCTGATCGATGCCACGGAGGATGCCAATTTCATGTTTCGGCTATCCGAGCAGCTTGAAGCGGCTTCGGTTCCCTTTGTCTTCGTGGTCCGTGAAGAGCGGGTTCTCGGACATAAGGGTCCTTACGTGCTCGGAGCCCGGCCCGAAGATATCAAGGACATTGTCGAAGAACTGCTTCAGCAATACGACAGCGGCGTCCGGCACTAGGATCGGTTTCGTCCGGTCGACGAATGTGTCGCGAAATTCTTGAGCATCAGCCTGAACAGCTGGAGGCGAAGAGCCTGGCTCGTTTGCCCCAGAGGTAGTTGAAGTTTAGCCTCAATGATCGTTCGATCGGCAAGTGCATCGGCTTTCCTGTCGGAGCGGACAAAACGACCCGCCATACGGCGAACCCAGGGGACGAGATCGTCGATACGAGGATTCACATCTTCCTGGCTATCTGGACTTGGCGTGCCCGGGACGACGGTCATTCGCAGCTCCCTCCTTACGCCAGATAATCCGGCAGGCTGTTATGTCGTTCCGGTACGGTAGCGGACAGTCGAAGTGCTGGCCGCTCGGTGCGTCCCTACCTGACGCGCCAGCGTGCAAAGCTTGCTGGTGAAGATCCAAAGGAGTAGACTTCATCTTATCGTTCGCAGACTAAACAGGGCGCGAACGGCTGAGGGTTACAGTGTGCTCTTGCCCCCAATCGTGGGAAGCACACATGGCCGCGCCTCCGCAATTCAATATGCCGAACAAGCTTCTGGCATTGCTTCCTTCAGCCGATTACAACCAGATCGCGCCGGACCTGGCCCATGTCGTCCTTCCGAGAGGAAGCCTGCTCGGCGAAATGGGAAAGCCCATCAAATACGTCTATTTTCTCACGTCCGGGATAGGTTCCGTCGTTGCAACGACGCCTGAGGGGCATCGCGCCGAAGCAGGCCTGTTTGGCCTTGATGGGTATGTCCCCACCTCGGCTGTCGCGGGCGCGGAGATCAACGCGCACGACGTCGGCATGCAGCTGGAGGGCGATGGCTACAGGATGGACTACGATGCGTTCCGCGGCTGGATGGAGCGGAACAGGAGCCTTTCCAAGGTGATGATCCGCTCGCTGGAGGCGTTTTCGATTCAGCTGGCCTATACGGCCACATCGAACGCTCTTCATGACGTCACGGAACGATTGGCTCGCTGGCTGCTGATGTGTCATGACCGGGTTCCCGGCAATGAAATCAACCTCACTCACGAGTTCATTTCGTTGATGCTGGCCGTCCGCCGGCCGAGCGTGACGACGGCTCTGCACGTGCTTGAAGGCAATGGATTCATCAAGTCCGAGAGAGGTCACATTACCATTCGCAACCGGGCCGCTCTCGAAGAGTTTGCGCATGATGCGTATGGAAGGCCGGAAGAGGAATACCGGCGTCTGATGAGAGACCTTTTCTGACGCATTAGATGCGTTAGATTTGCCGTCGATCGAGCTTCCAGGCAGGGCAGGCAGTCACTCACCGAGCGAACCGACATGACACGCTATTTCTTCCATATCCGGCGTAACGATGAGACGGTCCTCGATGAGGAGGGCGACGAGTTCGCCAGCCTCGACGATGCGCGGGTCAGCGCCGTCAATGCCATCCGGGAATTGGTGGCGGCAAAGATCAAGAGAGGACTGATGATCCTGAACGAGCATATGGAAGTACGCGACGAAGCAGACGCGCTCCAATTGGTCATTTCGTTCCACGAGGTGATCGAAGGCCAGCTCAAACGCTGAGACCGGTTCAGAATTCGCCGATAAGGCGACGGAATTCCTCTTCCGGCTTGCCGTAGGCATTGCCCGCGAATTCCTCCATGCCCTTCCGGTCCCGGATGGTGATGCGGCCGCGTTCCGCACGGATGAGTTTCTTGCCTTCAAGGACATGCAAGGCGGTGGTGACGCTGGGTCTGCGAACACCCAGCATCAACGAGATGAAGTCATGCGTCAGGGTAATCTCATCGCCGTCCACACGGTCGTGGCACATCAGCAGCCAACGCGCGAGACGTTCATCGACCTGATAGGTGACGTTGCAAAGCGCCGTATAGGATATCTGCGAAGCAAAGGTCTGGATAAATCTGGCGAGGAGATTGGCAAAAACCGGATGCTGCGAGAGTGCCCGAATGACGGCGTCGAGCGGCATGCGAAACCCATGTCCCTCGACCTGCATCAGCACTTCATGGACGCTGATCGTGCCGCCGACGCCGGCGGAAGTCGGCGAAAAACCTTCGCGGCCGAACATTCCAGCTTCAGCCCGCTGACCGTCCGACGAGATGGTGATGACCGACCCGATCCCGTTGCTGAGAAAGTAGACATAGTCGATCGGCCTGTCTGCCTTGACAATGATGAAACCTCTGTCGAGATCGACGGGCTCAAGCGCGGCGGCGACGCTATGGAACTCGTCGTCCGGCAACAAAGCTATCAGTCGGTTTCGCTTTTCAGGGGGTTCTGCGGCGGACATGGTTCTCGCTGAGGTCGGGCGGGAGCCCACGGCTTCCGGCCGCCATGCCCTGAACTGACGGACGGTTGTCGATTGTATAGCATCCTGTTGTTCCAGGTGTTTTTGCGTACGCTGGCAGACGCTCCGCCCGTTTTCTTCCATGTGGGGTAATCTCATGGTTCTTCATTTCAGGAGGGCGTAAAATGGAGAACCGGGAACACGAACCCGTCTTGCTGCTGGAGGATCAGGCTCTTATTGCCATTTACATGGAGGAATTGCTTCACGAGGCCGGGTTTGACAATATCAGCACACTCTCATCCTGCGCTGCCGCGGCGGAGTGGCTTCAGAAGAACACACCCGAGCTTGCCGTGATAGAAACCCGGCTCAGGGACGAGCCATGCGACGCCATCGCCGCCGTTCTCAACCAGCGGGGCGTTCCCTATATCGTCCACTCGGTAGAGCGGGACGGCAGTGGAAATCACCCCTACATGGGCACCAAATGCAAATGGATCGACAAACCGTGCGATCCGGACGAATTCGTGAAGGCCGTGAAAGAGTGTGTGCCCAGCCGCAGGAAACCAGCGCCCGCCGCCTCGGGCACCCAATACCAGGAGCAGTGCCACCAGCGGTAGATAACACCTTCCCCTGAGAAGTGGCCGGTGCCGTGACGCTTTTATCGGGGCCTAGCGGCCAAGTTGGCGATTCTCATTGTTGCGCGCACTTGGCCTGCGGCTGAGGTTTGGTCGCTCCTGCTGTTGCGGGCCGTTCGCCTGAGACGGTGCCGGACATCTTCTCGCAGTCCCGGCCGGACTTGCCCACGTCGTTCGGCATTGCATTCTTGGGTCGCTCGATCGCCTGGGTGCCCAAGGGTCCGCCCGCGTTTGTGCCTTGCGCCGGCGTTGTATCGGGCGTGAATGTGCCGCCCTGTTGAGCAGATGCAGGCAGGGTGAGCGTGAAAATGGCAAGGGTAGCGGCAACGGTTCGATTGAGCATTTTCGGTTCTCCTTTCATGCTCGAACCTGCGGACCGGAGGATCGTTCCTTCGGCCGCCCGACATCGAGAGCGGTTACCGAACCGGGCATGATTGAGGGTACCGGATAGTCGTTCAGGCTCGAGGCAGGGAGGCTGTTGAAATTCAGCCTCCCCACCCAAGGGGACTGGTCAGGCGGGAACAGCCAACAGGAGCGCTCTGGTCGATGAGGATTTTCCCGTTGCAACTGCCACCATCGGCATGCCGGCTTCCAGGCATGCCGCAATGAAGGCTTCGCGGGCGATCTCGACTGGCGCTATCCTCTTCAGCGCCGCCCGGCATCTCTGGACGGCGCGGTCATAACGCTCCCCACGCTTGAGGGGCCATTCGTTCTCAAGAAAGTCCAACGCGTCGTGGACGTTGTGGAAAGTATGGTTGAGACCGTTCGGCAGCCGGATGTTTACCGGCGCGCGGAACGGCATTTCCGGGATGTTCATGATCTCCTCCTTTCACATGCCGGATGAAAAAGAAGCAGAATCGATTTGGTTATTGGCCGCTGGGATTCAAGAGGTCGTGCGGTCCGCTGTGATTAGTTGTTATCGCCGAGCTGAGCCGCAAGGTGAATTCGGGCCCGGTTAACCCGGCTCTTGATGGTGCCGAGCGGGCAGTCGCAACGTCGTGCCGCAACCTCGTAGCTCTCCCCCTGGATCAGGACGATATCCAGGGCCTGGCGATAGTGAGCGGGCAGTTCCGAAAATGCCTTTTCAAGTTCCCGGGCGCGGACCGACCATTCCTGGGGCGCCTGGACCGACGGCTGTGCCGAAATGCCTTCTCCCAGACCGATCACCTCTCGCTTGGCAAGGCCAAACTTCGTGCAGAACGTGTTGCGCATGATCGTGAAAAGCCAGGATTTCAGGCTGGTGCCCGGCTGGAACTTGTCGAGATTAGCCAGCGCTCTGAGAAGGGTCTCCTGCACGAGATCATCCACGTCGCTCGGCGTCCGGTGAAACCGGCGCGCGAAGGATCTGAGCGCAGGTATCAGATCCACGACCTCGGAACGAATATGAGAAATGGAATTATCGACTGCCATGGGGCCTCCTGACATGACAATCGACGGAACTGCGGCCGGAGCCATTTGTTCCGATGTTTTATATGAATCCTGGGCCGTGGCGGCAGGGGGCGACGGCATCATAGTCAGCGAGGTTGTCGGGGCCTCTCGACGGTACCGTCACGTCTTCTTGTCAGGGAGCTTGCAATCATTTCGTTCCCTCACTGCGAATCCTTATTGCAATTCATTCGCAATTGCAGAATATGAATGTAACGAGAGTGTCCATCGTTGTTGCAGACGATCTCCGAGCTGCGACGAGGCCATTTCGACCACTGACTGCAATTAAGTCCTATTCGCAAAAGGAGGCGTGCATGCTTGACAAGATACGACGGCTGGTCCTGACCGGAATGGTGGGAACGGCGTTCGCCGCCGTTCTGGCGGTCATGCCGGCATCGGCTCAGGACAAATTCAAGGCGGTGACGACTTTCACGGTGATCGCCGACATCGCGAAAAACGTCGCCGGCGACGCCGCGGTCATCGAATCCATCACCAAGCCCGGTGCGGAAATCCACAACTACCAGCCGACACCCGGCGACATCCAGCGGGCGCAGGGCGCCAAGCTCGTCTTCTGGAACGGGCTCAATCTCGAGCTCTGGTTCGAGAAGTTCTTTCAGAACCTGAAGGCCGTGCCGGGCGTCGTGGTCTCGACAGGCGTCGAGCCGATGGGCATCGTCGAAGGCCCGTATGTGGGCAAGCCCAACCCACATGCCTGGATGTCTCCCACCGCGGCGCTGATCTATGTCGACAACATCCGCGATGCCTTCGTGAAGTACGATCCGAAGAATGCCGCGATCTACAAGGCCAATGCTGAAGCCTACAAAGAGAAGATCAAGGCCGCCATAGATCCCATCAAGGCCGAGCTCGCCAGGGTGCCGGAAGACAAGCGGTGGCTTGTGACGAGCGAAGGCGCCTTCTCCTATCTCGCCCGCGATTTCGGCTTGAAGGAGTTTTACCTGTGGCCGATCAATGCCGACCAGCAGGGCACGCCGCAGCAGGTTCGCAAGGTGATCGACGCCGTCCGTAAAAACCGGATCGGTGTCGTTTTCTCGGAAAGCACGATTTCGCCGAAGCCAGCCGAACAGGTGGCGCGGGAAACAGGCGCCAAATACGGCGGCGTTCTTTATGTAGACTCGCTGAGCGAGGCCGATGGCCCGGTTCCGACATATCTCGATCTGCTGAAGGTGACTTCGGATACCATCGCCAAGGGCCTGGCCGCCTCGCCCTGATATCTGTCGTGCGCCCATTCGCGATCCGGCGGGTGGGTACATTTGCCGTTTTCAAGAGGATGTTTCCCATGAATGCTCAACCCCGTTGGTCGAACCATGCTCCTTCCGGCTCTGACGGAATCATGGTCGACGGCGCGACCGTGACCTACCGCAATGGCCATACGGCCATACGGGATGCGAGCTTCAGTATTCCTCAGGGAACGATTACCGCGCTGGTGGGTGTCAACGGTTCCGGCAAGTCCACGCTGTTCAAGGCGATCATGGGTTTTGTGCGCCTGGCGAAAGGCGACATCCGGGTGCTCGGCATGTCGGTCAAGGAGGCGCTGCGCAAGAACCTCGTCGCCTATGTGCCGCAGTCGGAAGAGGTCGACTGGAGCTTTCCGGTGCTGGTCGAGGACGTCGTCATGATGGGCCGCTACGGCCATATGGGCATGATGCGCATTCCGAAAGCGGCCGATCACGAGGCCGTGGCGACGGCGCTCGCCCGCGTCAGCATGAGCGAATTCCGCAAGCGCCAGATCGGAGAACTGTCGGGCGGGCAGAAGAAGCGGATTTTCCTGGCGCGCGCACTGGCGCAGGACGGCCGCGTCATCATGCTCGACGAACCCTTCACCGGCGTCGACGTCAAGACGGAGGACCAGATCATCAGCTTGCTTCGCGAGCTGCGCGACGAGGGCCGCGTCATGCTGGTCTCGACGCACAATCTCGGCTCGGTGCCGGAATTCTGCGACCGGACCATCCTGATCAAGGGGACGGTGCTCGCCTACGGGCCGACGGTCGAGACCTTCACGCAGGAAAACCTGGAAAAGACCTTCGGCGGCGTGCTGCGTCATTTTGTACTCAGCGACGCGCAGAACGGAAGATCGACGTCGATCGGCCTGATCAGCGACGATGAGCGGCCCCTGGTGCTTCGGGGCGGGAAGGCGACCAACCGTGCATCGGACGAGGAAGGCGGAGGCCGCGAATGATCGCCGTTCTGATTGAACCCTTCACCTACAACTATATGCTGAATGCCATGTGGGTCTCGGCCCTTGTCGGCGGCGTCTGCGCCTTCCTTTCCTGTTATCTGATGCTGAAAGGCTGGTCGCTGATCGGCGATGCGCTCTCGCATTCGATCGTTCCCGGCGTGGCGGGCGCCTATATGCTCGGACTTCCTTTTTCGATAGGCGCCTTTTTCTCCGGAGGGCTCGCTGCGGCCACGATGCTTTTCCTCAACCAGCGCACCAAGCTGAAGGAAGATGCCATCATCGGCCTGATCTTCTCCTCCTTCTTCGGGCTGGGGCTGTTCATGATCTCGCTGAGGCCCATGGCGGTGAACATCCAGACGATCGTGCTCGGCAACATCCTCGCCATCACGCCCGAGGACACGCTGCAACTCGCGATCATCGGCTTCGTGTCGCTGGCCGTTCTGCTCGTCAAATGGAAGGACCTGATGGTAACCTTCTTCGATGAGAGCCACGCCCGGTCGATCGGGCTCAATCCGACCGCGCTCAAGATCGTCTTCTTCACTCTTCTGTCGGCTTCGACGGTTGCTGCGCTCCAGACGGTCGGGGCCTTCCTGGTCGTCTGTATGGTGGTCACGCCCGGCGCGACCGCCTACCTCCTGACCGACCGTTTCCCGCGCCTCCTTGTTCTGGCGGTGATCATCGGGTCGATCACCAGCTTTGTCGGCGCCTATGCGAGTTATTTCCTCGACGGGGCGACCGGCGGCATCATCGTGGTGCTGCAGACGGCTATCTTCCTGATCGCATTCTTCCTGGCGCCGAAGCACGGGATGCTGGCGGCGCGCAGGCGGGCAGCCCAGGCACTGGAGGAGGCCCCATGACCATTGTCGATACGCTTCTCTCACCCTTCCAGTTCAGCTTCATGGTCAATGCGCTGCTGATCTCGGTGCTGATGGCCGTGCCGATGGCGCTTCTGTCCTGCTTCCTTGTCCTGAAGGGCTGGTCGCTGATGGGCGATGCGATCAGCCATGCCGTGTTTCCCGGCGTGGTGATCGCCTATATCGTCGGCATGCCTCTCGCGATCGGCGCTTTCGCAGCCGGCATGTTCTGCGCCATCGCCACCGGCTTCCTGAAGGAAAACAGCCGCATCAAGCAGGACACAGTGATGGGCATCGTGTTCGCCGGCATGTTCGGGCTCGGCCTCGTCCTTTATGTGAAGATCCAGTCCGACGTGCATCTCGATCATATCCTGTTCGGCGACATGCTCGGCATCTCCTGGCGTGACATCGGCGAGGCGGCCGTCATCGCGGCGATCACGGCCGGCATTCTCGGCGTGAAATGGAAGGATTTCCTGCTGCACGCCTTCGATCCGGCGCAGGCAAGGGCCGTGGGACTGAGGGTCAATTTCCTGCACTACGGTCTTCTCGCTCTCATTTCGCTGACCATCGTCGGTGCCCTGCAGGCGGTCGGCATCATCCTTTCGATCGCCATGCTGATCGCGCCGGGAGCCATCGCCTTCCTGCTGACCCGCAAGTTCAGCACCATGCTGGTCCTGTCGATTGCCATTGCCGTGACCGGTTCGTTCGCCGGCGTCTACCTGTCCTTCTTCATCGACAGTGCCCCGGCCCCGACCATCGTGCTCGTGCTGGCAATCGGTTTCGTGCTCGCCTTCATCCACGCTACCCGCAAGGCTGCCCGGGTCGAGACGACCGAAACGATCTAGCAGGAGGGAGGGGAGCGCCTCGGGTGCGCTATGCCTCAACCATTTGCGGATGCGCCCCTGTGCGTTGGCATAAGGAGAGGAGGTATTGAACTGGATCATTCGGCCTTTGGTCCATTTGTCATACCAGGGCTTGCCGTAGAGTTCGTCGTTCGACCGGGAGGATATGGTCTCGACCAGACGTTCCTTCGCTGCGGTCAAACGGTCGAGCAGTTCCCGCCAGTCAAGGGATTGGTAGTCCCGGTAGAACTTCTGGGCGAGCAAGCCGAGTTGGTTCCATTTGAAACCGGTCTCAGGGAAGTCGACCGGTTCTCCCCTGCCGTCGCGATCCAGCCATTTCAGCACAAGTTCATTCCATCCCAGCAGATAGGCGACCAGATCGGCGGGACTCATCACGGTTCCCGCAGCGTGTCCCTCCAGCGAGGATTCGCGGGCGCGGCTTTCGGGCACCTGGCCGAGGTCGGCCGTCAATTTGTCGAACGTCGTGCCGATCGCGGCAAGAAGCTCGGTTTTGGAAACAGGGACAGCCATTCTGGATCTCCACGACGCGGCCTCTAGCCTGGACGACAGATACGCTCCGCGATCCTGCGGGTGAAGCTGCCGTCATGCCGCAGTCGAACGGCGGCCCCCATTGCACTCCCTGTCAATCCAGCAGTTGACTCCAGATCGGGCTGACGATAATTAATAGATTGACTAATCAATTAATTATATTGGCCGTTGTGAAAAGGCGAAAAATTGCATGCGTAAAGTTGATCCCGACAAGCACGACGCCCGGGTGCGGCAAATCCTCGATGCCGCCCGGGCTTGCTTTGCAGAAAAGGGCTTTCATCAGACCAGCACCGCCGCGATCTGCGCTCGGGCCGGCATGAGCCCCGGCAATTTATTTCATTATTTTTCCAGCAAGCAGGCCATTATCGCCGCCATCGTTGATGGGGAGCGCAGGGACGTCGCCGAGTACTTCAGCTCCGCTATGCAGGCGGCCGATTTGCTGGGCGAAATTCTGGCGTTCATGGACATGATTTTAGCCCTGGCTGCCGACAAGACCTTCGCAGGGCTGGCCCTCGAGATCGCAGCCGAAGCAACCAGGGACCCGGAAATCGGGGCGCGGGTTTCTCGAAACGACGTCGAACTTCGCGGCGCGCTCCAAGCTCTTATTATCGCCGCCGAAGAACGCGGCCAGGTCGGCAGGGCGCTTCCTTCCGCCGATGCCGCCACGTGGATCGCCACGCTGATCGACGGGATATTTTCGCGCGTCGGTATCGATCCCGACTTTAGCCCCAAGGCCCACAGCAGCACCCTGCGCCTGATGATCACCCGCATGCTCTGCGCGGATGCGGCGGGTCATTCCGGCGTGGCCTCCCTTTAAGTATCAGATAATAATTGGATATCAGATCATGGTTCTGCGTCCCGCTGTCCAACAGCGCCTGACGACCATCGACGCGCTTCGCGGATTTTCCTTGTTCGGCATTCTTATCGTCAACATCTCGGTCTTCGCGTCCACCTTTTACGGTTCCGGAACGCCCGATCCAGCGTTCAGCGGCCAGTTCGACAGGCTGGTTCAGGGATTTGTGGCGTTGTTTTTCGAGACAAAATTCTATCTCCTGTTCTCGTTCTTGTTTGGCTACAGCTTCACATTGCAAATGCGATCCGCCGAGCGGGCGGGCCAGGTTTTCGTGCCCCGCATGGTGCGCAGACAGCTCGGCCTCCTCGTCATCGGGGCGGCTCATGCGGTGCTGCTGTTTCACGGCGATATCCTGTCCACCTACGCATTGCTGGGAATAGCGCTCCTGGCGATGCGTCACCAATCGCCTCGGCAAATGCTCAAGACGGCGGGCTTGCTGATCATCGTGACCGCATCGAGCTGGATGCTCTTGGGGAGCCTTCAGCTTCTCGAGGGCGGTATCGGTGATGTGGAACAGGCGTCGATACGTGCCGAAGCGGCCAGGGCGGCCTATACCGGTTCTCCGGCCGGCGTAATCTGGCAGCACATGCGTGAGCTTCCCCAGATGGGTCTGGTTTTGGTCTTGATGCAGGGACCATGTGCGCTGGCAATGTTTCTCGTCGGTTTTGTCGCAGGGGAAAAGCGGATATTTGAGCGGCTGGAGGATCATCAGCCCATGTTGCGACGCTTTGTGCTGGCTGGGTCGGTCGTCGGGCTCACAGGAGCGTCGGTCTTTGCGGTTACTACAGTATGGCTGGCAGGTTCCGGTTGGGAGCCGTTCGGACTGGGAATAGGTCTCCTTACCGCTCCTCTGTTATCCGGCGTCTACGTGGTGGTAGCGATGAAGGTCTTCCGGTCGCGGATCGGCGACTGGATCACCGGGTGCCTTGCCCCAGCAGGGCGCATGGCCCTAACCAACTATCTGTTTCAGTCCTTGGCCTGCTCGCTGATCTTCACCGCTTACGGCTTGGGGCTCGTGGGAGAGATCGCTCCTGCCTGGACGGTTGCACTGGCTCTTGTGATCTTTGCGGTTCAATTGTTTTTGAGCCACATGTGGATGCGCGTGTTCGCCTATGGTCCCTTGGAATGGGTCCTGCGGGCCCTTACGACTGCATCCTGGCCTGCCTGGCACGTGTAGACGCAGCGGCCGACATAAGCCGGAGTTGACGCGCATCAAAGAACGCTGTGGCGGAAGGGCGCATAGACAGACCTGACTGTGCCGTGCCAATAACGGATGTCCAGATCGGACATCGGCGGCTGGCCGCAACTGATGAGGGGACCGTGAAGAACCGCAGAGCGCCTGGCTGGAGTGTTGTGTTCGCGTCTATCGCGGCCTACGCGCTCGTCGTGCAGATGGTGCTTGGCTCCATCCTTCTCGGCTCAGCGGTCGCAGCTCCTGTCATCGATGATTTTGGAAACCCGCTTTGCATTACCCATGCGGGCGGTAGCGGCCAATCCGATCACGAGGACGGTCCAAAACTGCCCGAGTGCTGCACCCAGGCATGCAGCGTTCTCGCTCCGGCGCTCGCACCGCAGTTTTCCGACAATTTTCTGAGCAACCGGCTGGAGGCCACTGCCAAGCCGGTTCCGGCCGAAGCGGATATAGGTCCCTTCGAACGGCCCGAGACCTCTCCCGGAAATCCCCGCGCGCCACCGCCGGCAGCTTGATCGCAAAGCGCTCCAAGTCGGGCCGCTCTCTGTTCCGTGAACTCGTTTCGGCCAAAACGGCAATGACGCGGCAAAAGCCGTGCAGAGCGCTCTGGGCCGCCGGCCGTATCGGAGCACGGGCAGGATCGCCTTTTCAAACCATCAATCCACCCCGGACCGGCGCCTTCCCGGCTGCCCGTCGCCTGAAAATCAGGCCGTCCAACGCGCGGCCAAGCATGGAGATTCACATGTTGAAGAAAATCACCACAACCGCCGCCATCCTCATGGTCGGCAGCACCGCCGCTCTGGCGCATGTCACCCTGGAGGGAAAGGAGGCTCCTCTTGGCTCGACCTACAAGGCGGTGCTGCGCGTGCCGCACGGTTGCGAGGGCAAGCCGACGAACACCGTGCGCGTCCAGATCCCGGAAGGCTTCTACGGAGTGAAGCCGCAGCCGAAGGCCGGCTGGACGCTCGGCAAGGTCAAGGGCGCCTATGCCAAGGCCTATGACAATCACGGCTCTCCCGTCACCGAAGGGGTCAAGGAAGTGGTCTGGAGCGGCGGCAACCTCGGCGACGACGAGTATGAGGAGTTCGTGCTGCGGGGCACGATTGCCGTGGATCTGAAAGCCGGCGACATGCTCTATTTCCCGGTGATCCAGGAGTGCCCGGAAGGCCTCAAGGAACGCTGGATCGAAGTGCCTGCCGCAGGCCAGAAGGCGTCGGACCTCGAACTCCCGGCCCCGGGCGTCAAGCTCCTTCAGAAGACCGGCAACTAAGCGATCGATCCACCCGGGAGCATGAAGGCCGATGACGCCGCTTTGCTACAAGGCACTTTCACTGACCGGCGCTCTGCAGCGGTTTGCTTATGCGATCCTGTTGTGGTCGGTCATGACGGCGGCGGCGTCCGCCCATGCATCCCTCAACACGACCGAGCCGCGCGATGGCTCGGTCGTGTCCACGGCCCCGCGCATGATCGCTCTGACATTCAGCGAGCCTGTCTCGCCGACCAGCCTCAAGCTCACGCGGCCGGACCGCAGTTCAGTCACTCTCAAAAACTTCGTCCTGAAGGACAGGACGGTCGAGATTACCCCGCCGGACGACCTTTCGGACGGGAGCTATCTTCTCTCCTGGCGGGTCGTTTCAGAAGACGGCCACCCGATCGGCGGTTCGGTCGTCTTCTCGATCGGGCGGCCGAACGCCGACGCCCGGGGCGCGGTGGTCGATATCGACTGGCCGGTCCGCACCGGCCTCTGGATCGGCAAGGTGGCGCTCTATGTCGGTCTCTTCTTCGGGGTCGGCGGCGCTTTTGCCATCCACTGGTTCGCGGACGGTTCCGGGAATGCGTTGAGGCAGCTTGTGGTTATCCTCGGCGCCGGCTTTGCAGGTGCTTTGCTTTCGGCGGGCTTTCAGGGCCTCGACACGGTGGGCGAGCCTGTTTCGCGGCTTTTCGTGCCGGCCGTCTGGAAGGCGGGAATGGCCACGAGCTTCGGGCCGACCGTCATCTTTGCGATCGCGGCCCTGGCGCTTGCGGGGCTCGCTCTGGCCAGCGGTCGGGGCAGAGATGCCCGCTGGATATCGATATCCGCCGTCATAACCGCGGCTTTCGCCCTCTGCCTCAGCGGACACGCGAGTGCGGCAGACCCGCAATGGCTGATGCGCCCGGCCGTTTTCCTGCATGTCGCGGCCATAACTGTCTGGGCCGGCGCGCTGCTGCCGCTCCTGGCGGAATTCGGAAAAGACAAAGAAGCTGCCGGCGCGGCATTGCATCGCTTCTCGGTCTTCATACCTTGGGCTGTCCTGGTCCTTGCCGTGGCCGGATGCGTGCTCGCCGTCGTCCAGGTCCGCACTCCGGCTGGGCTGGTCACGACGGCGTATGGGATCGTATTCCTCGTCAAGCTCGGGCTGCTCGCCCTGCTGTTTGCCCTGGCAGCCGTCAACCGGTGGAAACTCACCTCATGTTCGAGGAAGGGGGAGCCTGCGGCGATCCGCCAGCTCGTTCGTTCGATCGCTGCGGAGACTGTCATCCTGCTCCTCATCTTCGCGGTGGCTGCGACGTGGCGCTTCACGCCGCCTCCACGCACCTTGATCGCCGAAGTCCAGAGGACTGCCGTGGTTCACCTGGAGACCAGCAAGGCTGTGGCTGACGTCAGGATCACGCCGGACAGGGTAGGGGAGGTCGCGATCTCCGCGGTCATCGCCAAAAGCGACCGGTCGCCGCTCGATCCTCAGGAAGTAACGGTCGTGCTGTCGAACCCGGGGGCGGGGATCGAGCCGATAAGGCGCCGAGCAGAGAAAGGCAGGGACGGCTGGGCGGTGCCTGATATCGTGCTTCCCGTACCCGGGCGGTGGCGACTTCGCCTTGACGTGATCGTCAGCGATTTCGAGATTACCAGGATGGAAGGCGAGATCGAAATCGCACCTTGACCCGACGCCAGCCGGACGCTTCTCCAGGGCGGAGCGTCCGCAAACCCAACATTCCTTTATCCTTCCGCCACCCGCCGCCGCACGCGGCTCAGCATCGGTCCGTATTCGAGGACAAAGAGGCCGAACGCGGCAAGCCACGCGGCCCCGGACAGCGAATAGATCAGGCTCGTAAATTCCGGAAAGAGGCCGGCGCTTGGCCTTAGAAGGGCGCAGAGCACGATTGCCGCATAGCAAGCGACGGTTGTTCGCGATGCGGTCAGGACCCGTCCGGTATGGCCCCGGCTTGCCCTTGTCATGACGGCGAGCATCATCGTGGTCACGGTTCCGACGCTCAGGACATGGATAGCGGAAGTCTGGTCGAAGAGGTCCACGGCTGCAAGGCCGATCGCAAGGAACCCCAGCGGTACGAACAGGTAGGCGATATGCAGGATCGTCACCAGCATTTCCGCGGTCGTGGTCCAGCCCCGCCAGCGCGCGAGCCGGATAGCCTGCATGGCCGCCGCCAGTCCTGCCGCCCCCGCAACGAGCTTTCCGTCGTCCAGAACGACCCAGGCGGCCAGAGCGGCGACCCCGCACAGGATGGCCGCCGTATCAAACCGGTCATAGGCGGCGGGGAAATCCGTCCGACCGGTCTTGTTGATCCAGTTGCGGGTGAAGCTCGGGATGATTCGCCCACCCACAACGAGGATCATTGCGGTATAGGCCGAGAGGGCAAGCTTGATCCCGATGGATGGGTGCTGCCCGCCAGCCACCGCCAGATGATACAGGATGTTTGCAGCGGAGAGCGCGACGAGGCCGGTGATGACCTTCAGATCCTTCCATTTCCGTCCCGCGACCACTTCGCGCACGCAGATGAAAAGGAGGAGGGGCAGAAAGGCGCTGTCGGCCAGGATGGCGGCCATGGTGCCTATAAGGTCGGACAGAAGCAGCGCCAGCCGGCCGGAGACCCAGACGAGAAACAGGAAGACCAGCGGCCAACCGGACACCGGCAGCCTGCCGGTCCAGTTGGGAACCGCGGTCAGCAGGAAACCGGCAAGCACGGCGCTCGCATAACCGAACAGCATCTCGTGTGCATGCCAACGGACGGTGCCGTAGGAAACCGCCACGTCGATCAGTCCGGCCAGGCTTGCCATCCACAACAGCATCGCGGCAGCCGCCCAGAGGGCCGACGAGAGAAAGAATGGCCGGAAGCCGTAGGAGAATATGATGGGGGCGGTTGTGGAAAGTCCCCTCGGGATGCTCCCAGGTCGCCGCCCGGCCGGAATTGTCGTCATCTTCGGAACTCCTTGTTCGGCATTCTTGTAGCGGCGGCGGCGCCCCCCTTCATTGCGGCGTCGCAAGCAGACGCGGGAATGTTTGCTGCCGGCGCGGCAATAGCGCATCTTCGATCTCGCCGCGGGCTGTGCTAGGTTCGCGCTGACCGTAGCGGAGCATAGGCCGTTGAAGATCGATAAGAGCCTCGTGAGAAGTTTTCCCCTG
Source organism: Neorhizobium tomejilense (assembly GCA_002968845.1). GTDB lineage: Bacteria > Pseudomonadota > Alphaproteobacteria > Rhizobiales > Rhizobiaceae > Neorhizobium > Neorhizobium tomejilense. The sequence continues at coordinate 90,687 of PVBG01000017.1, forward strand.
TTCGAAAGGATGGAGGATGCAGATACGGAAGCGCTTCTTGCTCACGCGACATCCCGTCGGGTGCCGGTCGGCGAAGCCGTCTTCGAACAAGGAGCGGCCGCGACGCATTTCCATCTGCTTCTGCACGGCAGGCTGAAAGTCACCCAGGTCACCGAAGACGGTCAGCAGATCATCGTGCGCGTCGTCCACCCGGGCGATCTCTTTGGTTTTGCCAAGGCGCTTCAACGCACGGACTATCCCGGCACGGCGATGGCCGTCGCGGAAAGCATCGCGCTTTGCTGGCCGACGGAACTCTGGCCCCAGTTCGTCGATCGAAATCCCCGCCTCGCGGTTACCGCCATGCAGACGATCGGGCAGCGCCTGGAAGAAGCCCATGCCCGCATCCGCGAAATGTCGACGCAGGAGGTCGAGCAGCGGGTCGCCCACGCGGTTCTGAGACTGGCCAAGCATGCGGGCCGCAAGGAAGGTGACGCGGTGCGGATCGACTTCCCGATCTCCCGGCAGGACATAGCCGAGATGACCGGCACGACGCTGCATACCGTCTCGAGGATCATGAGCGCATGGGAGGCGAAAGGCCTGGTCGAAGGCGGGCGCCAGAAGCTGCTGGTGAAGGATGCCGAGGGCCTGCTGGCGCTGGCCGAAAGCACGAAGGGATAGGCGTTTCTGAAACGGGCGCCGGACAACCCGGCAAGATGCCTCAGATCTCCCGGGTGATCGACTCGCTCAGGCGCTCGATTTCCTCGATGATGAACAAGGCCGGATCGTCTGCAGCGCCGGATGCTACCATCTCGTAGACCGCATGGCGCTTGTCCCGGACATTTCCCGCATGCGAAACGAGCGGCGCCCTATTGCGGTGCCGGGCCTCTCCCCAGCGCCTGATCAGCGTTAGAAGCTTCATGGCGTCATCATCGAGGGGTCCCACGGCGGGTCGTAGGTCAGCTCCACCTCGACGCTCGTCACGCCCGCGACCGATGCGGCACAGGCCTGGATGGCTTCCTTCAGAAAGGTCGAGGCGGGGCAGCCTTTCGTCGTGGTCGTCATCGATATGTGCATGTCGCCGGCCTGATCCGCCTCGATGCGGTAGATCAGGCCCATGTCCACGACGCTGCGTCCCATCTCCGGATCGATGACCATGGAGAGCTGTTGCCTGACCTGTTCGATCAGGTTGGCCTGCTCGGACGTGTCAGGCATCGGCAATCCCTTTGCCGATGCGGATCATGATGCGGTAGGCGCTGCCGTCCCGATCGAAGTTGCCCACCCATTGATGGCCCCGGCGCGTCAGTTCCGGGAACAGGAAGACCGGCTCGCGTGCCAGCACCGCGAAGATCACTTCGCCCGCGTCGAGCGCTTCGGCCGCGCCGAGAATTCGCTGCATCGGCTCCGGCGGATCAAGGTCGGAAAGGTCGAGTTGCACGGACGGCTCCGCCCACAGTTCGGGCGAGACCGCGTTTTCGGAGAGCGCGATCGCTTCTTGCCGGCGGGGCGTGAAGCGGACCTCGAAATCCCCACCGTCGAGTTCGAAAACGGCGTGATCGAAGCCCCTGGCATCCATGACGCGATAGAGGGGTTGCGGCTTGAAGGGCGCGAGCAGCCTCAGTCCCTGACCGGGCTGCAGCGTCCCGACCGCCGTCATGATCGCTTCGAACGGTTCGCCGCCGTTCTTCAGGATCGGCCTGACATCGAGTTCCTTGAATTCCTGGGTCATCGTGACCTCCCGTTGAAGCTTGGTAAGATGAGCCGCCGTGCGGCGACGGCCGATGGCAACCGGGTCGCGGCCGGGACCATGACGAGGCGGCGGGCCTGGATGAACTCGAAGGCGAGAGCGCAGACAGCCGTGAGCTGAGCGAATGTAGCCGCCCTGAACATGTCCGGCATGTCGAGGATCAGGAGCGCGGTCGCCGTTGCCGTCGCGGTGAAATAGAGCCCGAACCACAGGGATGCCCGCCGCTCGTTGACGAGGTCCTGGACGCGCGGGACGGCTGTGCGGCCAAGCACGGGGCCGTAAAACTCCAGCCACGTCATGAATGCCACGATTTTATAGAGCTGCCCGAGGCCGAGCCCGGTCAGCCAGCCGAACGTGAAGAGATAGGCGACGGGCATCACCATCTCAGGCAGATTGCCGATGACGATCGAGGCGGCGAAAAGAACGAAGCAGAGCACCAGCATGCCGATCGCCACCAGGCTCGCGACCACGTTCAGTTCCACGGACTTGCGTTTCCGCTCGCGGAAGATCGAGTGGATATCGATGGCGTAGAAAAGAGCGGCAAGTCCCGAGAGTGCTATCGCCAGGTGAAGCGGCCAGTCCGCAGGCAAGCCGGCTCCGTCGGAGAAAATGCCACAGCCGGCGGCCACGAGAGCGGCGGCCGATAGCCAGCCGATCGCCCGGCTTGTCCCGCGCGTCCTTTCGGGCGACAGCAGGAACATCGTCAGGAGGCGATAGCTGACGCCGATCGCGGTGATGGTCATCCATCCGAAAAGGCCGAGATAGGCGTGCGCCGGTCCGACCGAGAGCAGCAGCCCGACGAGACGCGGATCATCGGTGAGGCCGGAGAGGAAAAGGGCAAACAGCAGCCCGACCAGCGCCGTAACGATCAATGGCACGCAGCCGAGCGCGACGAACTTTGCCGGCAGTGAGTACGGCCGCGCTGCCGCGAGCGTGCCTGCGACCATCCAGCAGAGGCTCGCGAATGCCGCCGTCAGGAGAAGGCCTCCGGCCGGCAGCGCCCATGTCCACAGGGGCACGATATCGGCCAGCCCCAGAAACCCGCCGAGCAACAGGAGGAGCCCGATCATGGTCAGCAGCAAGGCGGGCAGGGCGAGATGGGGGGATTGCAGCTGTCGCGAGGCGATTACCGGCACGAACTGAAGCAGCGATCCGGCAAACAGGAGACCGAGCCAGCCGATCGCGATCAGGTGGACGATCACCAGCGAGGCCGGGTCGTCGATGGGAGCGGACGGATATCCGAAACCCGATATCGTCAAGGCCAGCCCGGCGACCAGGCAGACGAGTGCCGTCGCGAAATAGGACATCGTCCAGGGGGAGAGAGTGGCGCCGGGCATGGCTTTCGTCTTTCAATGTCCGCAGCAGCAGTCGCAGCCGGAGCTTTGTGCCCGCTGGATTTCGACGCGCCAGAGATCCGGACCCTGTTCGAGATATTGCCAGTCGAACTCTTCCGGATACCGGCTCTCGATCTGGTAGTGCAGCGGCCGCGGATCATGGTCGCTGGTGACATGCATGACGCCGCCGGGGATGAGGGACGTCAGCACGCCAAAAATCTTCGGATGACGTTCGGCGGGAGCGAGCGTCCTGACGTCGATGGAGGGGATCTCAATATCCGACATGGTTTGTTCTGGGCCTTTCGAGCTGGTGCAGCGGCCTGGCCGATCCCGGCCGCCTCGATGGCTTAGCAGCGGCGCGATCGACGGAATTTGCGTCGGGACAAATATTTTCCAGAAAGGGGACGCTGTCGTTGATTTTGCACAAAGAGGGGCGGGTGCCGGGCAGCTAAATGCTCTTTGAAGAAAACCGAAAGGAGCCCGACATGTCCGCAGCGATAATCGAGAAATATGGCGATGCACGGCTGCCGCGCTACACGAGCTATCCGACGGCTCCGAACTTCAGCCCGGATTTCGATGCCCTCGACTATCCGGGATGGCTGAAGGCGTTGCCCGAAGGACAGCCAACCTCGCTCTACATCCACATCCCCTTCTGTCGGTCGATGTGCTGGTATTGCGGCTGTCACACGACGATCACCGAGCGCGACAGGCCCATTCTCGACTATATCGAGACATTGCACCGGGAGATCGAGCTTCTGGCGTCCGCCAGGGACGACGGCTTCAGCGTCGGGGAAATCCACTTCGGCGGCGGCACGCCGACGATCATCAAGCCGGAGGAATTCATCGCGCTGATGGATGCGTTTCGCGACCGTCTCGGTTTTGCGGGTGTCGTCAATGCCGCAGTCGAAATCGATCCGCGAACCTTGACCGGGGAGATGGCGGTTGCGCTCGGCCAGTCGGGCGTCACCCGCGCAAGCCTTGGGGTCCAGAGCTTCGATCCGAAGGTCCAGACGGCGATCAACCGCATTCAGAGCGTCGAGACGACGATGGATGCGGTCGAGCATCTTCGCCGTAACGACATCAACGCGATCAACTTCGACCTTATCTATGGGCTGCCGTTTCAGACGGTCGAATCCTGCGTCGAGACGGTCGAAGCGGCTGTCCGCATGCGCCCGGACCGCCTAGCCGTCTTCGGCTATGCGCATATCCCGAGCTTCAAGAAGCACCAGCGGCTCATCGACGAGGCGGCGCTTCCCGACGCACGGGAACGCGCGCTTCAGGCATCCGCGATATCAGACGCCCTGGTGGCGGCAGGATATGTCAGGATCGGTCTCGACCATTTCGCGCTGCCGGGCGACGACCTCTCGCTGGCGCAGGCCGAAGGCCGGCTGCATCGGAATTTCCAGGGATACACGACGGACGCCTGCGACGCCCTGATAGGCCTCGGGGCGTCGTCGATCGGCCGGTTGCCGCAAGGGTATATCCAGAATGAGGTTCCGCCGGGCCTCTATGCGACCCGGGTGTCGAAAGGCGAACTGCCGGTCGCCAAGGGCTACCGCCTCACACCGGAGGATCGTTTGCGCGGCGAGGTGATCGAGAGGCTGATGTGCGACTTTGCGGTGGATGTTGCGTCCCTTGCGGCAGCGCATGGCTTCGATGCCGAGCTTCTGCTGCGGGGCAACGATCGGCTCGATGAGCTGGAACGAGACGGCCTGATCGAACGCCAGGGCGGCGGCGTCCGCGTCTCGGAGGATCACCGGTTCATCGTCAGAGCCGCGGCCTCCGCATTCGATGCCTATCTGAACAGAAGCGGCAGATCGTTCAGCAAGGCGGCATAGGGTTCAGAACGGGAAATGGAGGTCCGGCTATCCGCCGAGCCGGACCTCCATGCGGCCGGGCTCCCCTATCCCGTCAGGCCGCGATAGATGGCGGGCAGAGCCGCCGGAAGCTTTGAAATATCTCCGACGACCGCATAACCGTTGCGTCCGAACATCGTCGGCAGATAGGATTTCGCATCCTTGTCCACCGTCACGGCGAAGACGTTGACGCCAAGGCGCCTTGCTTCCTGCACGGCGCGGCGGCTGTCTTCCATCGCGAAACGCCCCTCGTAGTGGTCGATGTCGTTGGGCTTGCCATCGGTCAGCACGAGAAGCAGCCGGGTCCGGTTAGGGCGTTTTGCGAGGTCCGCCGTGGCGTGCCGCAGCGCGGCTCCGAGGCGGGTGTAATATCCGGGTTTCAGGCCGGCGATCCGATCTTCGACAACCGGAGAAAGCCGCTCGTCGAAGCCTTTCACGGTCTCGACCCTTACCCAGGAGCGGCGCCGGGAGGTGAAGGTGAGGATCGAGTGATCGGTGCCGCAGGCGGTCAGGCCCTGCGAGAGGACGAGAATCGCTTCCTTCTCGACATCCAGAACCCGCCGGTTGTCGATCCAGGCGTCGGTCGAGAGGGAAACGTCGACGAGAATGGTGACGGCAAGATCGGGCGTCCGCTGCCGGCTTGCCACGTGGATACGGTCGGTTGCCTGGCCTCCAGCCAAAAGATCGGTCCGGCGCCGGACGACGGCATCGAGGTCGAGCTCCACGCCGTCGAGCTGCGATTTGAGCATTTCCTGGCGCGGCCGCAGGATCTCGAACTGCTTGCGCACCTTCCTCGCCAGCGCCTTCGTATCCTCCGATATATCGAGGCGGTCGCGGCTGGCCGATGTCGGGACGGCAAGGACCCGGCAATGGTTCTTCAGATAGGTGGCCTTTCGGTAATCCCATTCGGGATAGGTCAGCTCGGCGGCGATTTCCTTCAGGTCGACCATTTCCGGCGGAAGGTCGAGATCGAAGTGGAAACGCGAGGAGGGGCGTTCCTTGCGGCGGCCGAGGATCATCTCGTCGAGATCCTCGGCCGCCTTGCCGTCTTCCTCGGGCTCGTCGTCGGTCGGCCGGTCGACATTGACCATTTCCGTCATCGCCAGGATTTTCTCGAAGCGGTTGAGGATGAACGGGCTTCGTTCGGAGCGCTTCTCGTCTTCCCGCTCGCGCTGCGCGCTGAACCTTCTCTTGCCAGTCAGACCCTGCGGATCGCCGAGCGGGGTTTCCGAATCCTCCGCCGAAGAACGGCTTTCCTCCTGGGACAAGAATTCCGGCCAGAGCGGCACGTCCATCATAGGCTGGTAGCCCGGTGGGGCATGGCGGGGGAAGGTCGCGCTCGGCGTGTCGTCCGGCAGGCCGGCGCCTGCCCGCAGCAGGCTGATGATCCTGCTTTCCAGCAGCCGTTCCACCGAGGGAAGCCTGCCGCGATGGCGCTCGGTAAGCGTCACCTGACATAAATCTCGATAGACCTGACGCAGGCCGGGAAATGCGGCAAGCGTGTCGTCCACATTGGAGATTGCCATATGCAGCCGCTCAAGATCCCGTGCGAGGGGATCCGACGAGGCTGGGCGGGTCTCGGGTAATGTAGCGATTGCCGCCGTCAGCCAGACGTACAATGCTCGGTTCAGGCTGCGGTCCGGAAAGAAGTCGATGACCTCGGGCAGCATTGCGCGGGCGAAATCCCGGCCGGAGCGGGCAATCCGCTCCTCGCCGAGCCCCACAAGCTGGCGAAGCTTCAGGCGATGTTTCGACGTGCGCTGGTGGGCCGCCACGAGCTGGATTGCGTGACCGCCCCCGAACCCGCGGAAGCAGGATGCGAGGACGGGTTTCATCTCGTCCAACGTCACCGCCTGCTCGGGATAGCGCGGCAGGCTTCGTGTCTGGCCGACCAGGCGGTGCCAGACCTTGCCGACGGTTTCTTCCAGCTCGAGAAAGTCCAGCATCATAGCACCTCAGGCAACGACGGCATTCGCCACTTCGATCAACGCCGCACGCACGTCCGGATCGTCGGTCAGCGGCTCGATCATGGCAGCCCGTATCGCACGGCGCGGATCGAGCCCGCTTTCGATCAGCGTGGCGCAGTAGACGAGCAGGCGCGTTGAAACGCCCTCCTCCAGGTCGTGTCCCTTCAAGGATCGCAGGCGATGAGCAAGGCTTACCAGCGGCACGACGTGCCGTTCGGAAAGGCCGCTTTCGGCGGCAACGATCGCCACTTCCTGCTCCCGGGGAAGGAAGTCGAACTCTATGGCGACGAAGCGCTGTTTGGTCGAAGGCTTCAATGCCTTGAGGATGTTCTGGTAGCCGGGGTTGTAGGAGACGACCAGCATGAACTCCGGCGGTGCCTCCAGCACCTCACCGGTTCTTTCGAGCGGCAGGATACGGCGGTCGTCGGTCAAGGGGTGGATGACGACGGCGACATCCTTCCGCGCTTCGACGATTTCGTCGAGATAGCAGATGCCGCCGCCGCGCACCGCCTTCGTCAGGGGGCCGTCCACCCAGATGGTTTCGCCGCCCTTCAGGAGGAACCGGCCGGTCAGATCGGCGGCAGCCAGATCGTCATGGCAGGAAACGGTCGCAAGCGGCAGTCCGAGACGCTCGGCCATGTGGCAGACAAAGCGGGTCTTTCCGCAACCGGTCGGGCCTTTCAGGAGAAGCGGAAGCTGCCGCTTCCAGGCCGTTTCGAACAGCTCACATTCGTTGCCTGCGGGAATGTAGTGCGGGATCGGTCCGGCCTCGACCGGCTTTATCGTGGAAATCATGGTCATCGGAATGTCCTGATCTTTGGAGGGATGGAGGAACGCGGCTCCGTCGGTGGGAAGACGGAGCCACGCTGCATCATTCGGCCGGCTGGATGCTTGGCGTCCCGACGGGTCGCCGTTCGCGGCCCGGGACGAACAGAGCCCAGAGGAACATCAGCGCCGAGATGAGCACGAAGACGCCCGATCCGAGCCGGACCCAATAGAAGATCGCCAGCTGATCCTGGACATCCATGAAGCTTTCGCCGAGGACGCGCTGCAGGTGCACCTGAAGGACACCGGCGAAGGTCAGCGCGAAGGTCATGACGGACATCGCCGTGCACATGATCCAGAAGCTGACCATCGAAAGCCACTGGTTATAAGGGCTGCGGCCCCGAAGTTCCGGTACGGCATAGGCCATGACGGCGAGGTTCAGCATGACGTAGGCGCCGAAGAAGGCGAGATGGCCGTGGGCGGCGGTAACCTGCGTGCCGTGGGTATAATAGTTGACCGACGACAGCGTGTGCAGGAAGCCCCAGACGCCCGCGCCGAAAAAGGCCATGACCGAGCAGCCGATCGACCAGAGAAGTGCGGCGCGGTTCGGGTGTTTGCGCCCGGCCTTCCAGGTCATCACGAAGGTGAAGACGACCATGGTGAAGAAGGGTGCCACTTCCAGGGTGGAGAAGAGCGAGCCGATCCACTGCCAGTAGCCGGGGGCGCCGATCCAGTAGAAATGGTGGCCGGTGCCGAGAATGCCGGAGAAGAGGGCAAGCCCGACGATCACGTAGAGCCATTTTTCGACCACTTCGCGGTCGATGCCGTTCAGCTTGATCATCAGGAAGGCCAGCACCGAGGCCATGATCAGTTCCCAGACACCCTCGACCCAGAGATGGACGACATACCACCAGTACATCTTGTCGAGCGCCAGATTGACCGGGTTGTAGAAGGCGAACAGGAAGAAGATCGCAACACCCCACAAGCCGAAGATCAGGATGTTGGTGACGACCGTCTTGCGGCCCTTGAGCACCGTGAGCGTGATGTTGAACAGGAACATCAGGGCGACGATGACGATGCCGACCTTGATGAGGAACGGCTGTTCCAGAAACTCGCGGCCTTCATGATAGTGGAACAGATAACCGACCACGGCGATCGCCGCCGCGACGAGGAAAAGCCAGAACTGGGCAACCGCGATCCTGGTGCTGAACAGCTCCGTTTCGGCCTCCTCGGGCAGCAGGTAGTAGGTCGAGCCCATGAAGCCCATCAGCAGCCAGACGATGAGCGCATTGGTGTGGACCATCCGCACGATGTTGAAGGGCAGCAGTTCCGAAAGCGTGTTCGGCAGGACGTAGATCGTCCCTGCCAGAACGCCGAACAGGACCTGGGCGATGAACAGGCCGAGCGCGCCGTAAAAATACAGCATCGCGACCTTCTGGGTTTGATATTTCATGTGTTTTTCCCTTCCCGTGAGATCAGCCGGCATCGTTCGGCGGCCAGTTCTGGGTCTTGATCCTGCTCGTCCATTCGAGGAAGTTGGCCAGATCTTCGAGTTCCCGTTCCGTCAGGTTGAACTGCGGCATCTGCCGCCTGCCTTCGATGCCGCTCGGTTGCGCGGCCATCCAGGCCTTCAGCGTCGCGCGGGCTGTGTCCGGATCGGTATCGCCGCCCCAGCGCTTCCACACATTGCCGACCTCGGGAGCGAAATAGGCGCCTTCCCCGAGTATCGTATGGCAGTTGATACAGGCGTTCTTTTCCCAGACGTGTTTGCCGCGCCCGACGGAATCAGAGAGCGTGGCTTCGTCCGTGGACGTGGTTCGCATGTAGTAGTGACTGTGGGCGGTAAGCCCGAGAAAGATTACGAAGAAGAACGCGGAGCCGCCGTAAAAGACGTTACGTGCCCCGGTCTTTGTGAGGCGTTCTGCCATCCTCATGTCCCCTTTGTGCGGATGCCTTGCGGGTTGCTGCGGGGCCATATCCGCGAACGCGGACGATGACCCGTGAAGCTTCTATGAGCGGCTTTCCGGAAGCGTTCTTTGCGATTTACCAAACAAAAAAGCGTTGCCCGCGAAGTCCGCTATTTTTTCGGATAGTAAGCGTCTGCTTTCCTTGCGCCGGTGGGCGCGGCCCTAGAGAAGGGTGGCCAGTACGACCTTGCTCAGCGACAGGGCAGAGAAGAAGATCGGCCAGATCATCAGCGCGCGAGCCAGGTTGGGCCGCATCCCCCGCAGGTCCATGAAGTCGAGCACGATGAGCCGTATCTTGGCGATGGTCATGACGAGGATGACGGCAAGTGCCGCCGCCGGTATCACCTCATGCTTCCATTGCGCGGCGATCAATGCGCCGACGATGCCGAGCATCATGATCCAGTTGGCGCTGCCGAAGAGTTTCGAATCATCCATTCCGGCCTCCTAGCTCAGATAGATCAGGGGGAACATCACCAGCCAGACGATGTCGATGACGTGCCAGATGGTCGTCAGCGTGACGATCGTCGACCGCTCCAGCCTGATCGCCGCCAATACGAAGAGGGTGGCAACGAACGCGACATGGGCGAGGTGGAAGCCGGTGATGAGGAAGTAGAGTTCGAAAAATGTCTGCAGGTTCTCGTCCCCTGCCGCCGTCCATTCGGAACTGTACTCGGCGAATTTGAGGGCGACGAAGAGGAATCCCAAAAATGCCGCGCCGAGCAGGAACAGGCGCTGCCGGCGGGGTTTCCCCTGGGAGCTGGCGGCGAGCGCCGCCTGCCAGCTGCTCGCCAGCAGCACGACGGTATTGAACCCCGCCAGCCGCGGCGCGAGATGGAGCTTTGCGAGCGCAAAATTTTCCGGGTGCAGCATGGACATGACGACATAGCCGGTCAGCAGGATGCCGAACGCCGCAAGTTCTCCCCAGACGAGCACCCAGAGAAGAAGGTCGCCGCCTTCATCCCTCTCTTCGCTGGTCGAGATTGCCGCCATTCCGAAACCTCCGGTATTCTTCCGTCCCGGAAAATGGAGGCAATAGAGATCCGGCTCTTTGTCATATCGCAAAGAAACGGCAGATAGAGGGGGTAGGATGACGGCAAACCAAGGATTTGCCATGTCTGATGCACAAGTCGGCCTTCTGATGGCCGCCCCGATCATTGTCATATTCGCCATCGCCCTGAAGCGGATGGGTGTCCTGCAGGGCTACAGCTCGCTGGCGGCGGTCGTCTTTTCCGTGGCCATTGCGGGCGTTCTTTTCTGGCAACAGTAGCGGCCGTGTGATGACGCAGTTCCTGCTGGTTTTTGCGGCCTTCATCGCCCTGCATTCCATCCCGGCAGTCCCGAAGATCCGCGGCGCGCTGATCGGGTGGATGGGGCATGGAGGCTATATCGCCGCCTATTCCGTCGTTTCCACCGCGGCTCTGGCCTGGCTCTTCCTGTCCGCTCTGAGCCTCGATTACATGGAAATCTGGCAACCGAGGCCGTGGCAGGCCTGGCCTGCCTTCGTGCTATCGCCGATCGGGCTCTTCCTGGTTCTTGCCGGTCTGTTCAGCCGCAATCCCTTCTCGATTTCCTTCCGTAAGGGAGGGGAGGCGGATGCGATCGTGGCCGTCACGCGCCATCCTGTTCTCTGGGGTTTTCTCTGCTGGTCGGTCGGGCACATTCCTGCGAACGGAGACCTGCGTTCGCTGCTTCTGTTCGGCGGCTTCGCCGCCTTTTCCGCCGCCGGCTTGTTGATGCTCGAAAAGAGGGCACGCCGATCGCTGGGGCCAGCCTGGCCGGCGGCCTCGTCGCAGACTTCCGTCATTCCGTTCGCAGCTGCGATAAATGGTAAGTATCTAATTACATTAGACGTGCCGATGGCTGCCGCCGCGCTTTGCGCGGCAGCGTTGCTCGTCTGGCTTCTCGGCGGGGGACATGCGGTTTTGGTGGGCGCGGATCCGCTTCTGTTTCTTGGCGCCTGATCGCCTCGCGAGGCAACCGCTCACACTCGACCATGAGCCGTGTCGCGGGCACGCGCGACCCATGCAGCCCCTTCGCGGGCATGATGAAAACCGTTCGACAAAGCGGCGGTGGGATAGATTTCGCGCAGCAGCATGATCGCTTCGTCCGCGTCCAGTGAGTTATCGAGCACGGCGCGGTAGAGCTTTGCGACCGCCACCATGTCGCAGTCCTGCGGTGACAGGCGGATCGCCGAGATGCCGCATGCGGCGAGGCCGGCGAGCTCGCCCAGCAGGGCCTGGCAGGTGTGAGACACGGTCTGCACGCCGTTGAGGGCGAGGAAGGATTGCCGGTCAAGGGTCTTCACCGGCAGGCCGTCCGGATCTTCGCCGCAGACGAACTGGCAATTGTCCTTGATCTTGCCCTTGGATCGCGCATGAGCGCATCGCGCCGAGATGGCGAGCGGCATGCGGCCGAAGGCGAAGACCTCGAATGCGATTGCGGGCGCGCCGGCGACGATCTTCTCGACCGACGTGAAGGGCAATTCCGGAGGCAGGCAGATGCTGGTCGCTCCCCGGCCGGCGAGCAGCCTGGCCGTCGGCGCGTTGTAGACGTTGACCAGAGGGCCGATGCTGTGGGGTTTGCCATTCAGCAGTCCGAGGGCGGAGAGGTCGTTGGCTTCGATCATATGTTCGCTGTCGGCGACGAGATCCCGGATCTGCCGGCTCTCGCGCTCCAGGGTGACGAGCGACAGCGTCGAGAGGACTACGGTCTTGCCCGCGGCTTCCAGTCTCTCGATGACCTCGGCGATATGGGGTTCGATGAAATGCTGCCGCTTGGAACAGACAGTTTCGCCGATCACCACGCGCTCTACCGGCGCCTCGTCGGCGATGCGAAAATGAAAATCGCGCCATTTGGGGCCGTCCCAGAGATAATAGACAGGCCCCATCGTTAGGGAGGGCGAAGTGGTGCGGTGCATGTTCATCTCCAGCGCTTCTCATAGGCGCCCGACGTGGTCTTCTGGCCCTCGCTCAGGCCACGCAGGTGCATCAGCAGCGCCGTTCGTTGCTCCGGTCCGGCCGACAGGACCTTTTTCAGGGTCGAGACCACTTCGGCGACATAGGCCTTGCCGCGCTGGCGGCCTTCGATCTTCAGGGCGCTGACGCCCGCTGCCGAAAGCGCGTCGATCTCGCCCATGACATCCAGGGAAACCGGGTCTTCGAATGCATAGGCGGGGCTGTCGGCGATATCGAAACGACCCTTGCACAGGGTGGGGTAACCGGCCGCCTCACCGGCTGGGAAGCGGTTGATCGTGTAGTCGCCGAGTTCGGACACCAGTTCCGTGCCCTCCTGGCGATAACGCACATGGCTTGCCGGCGAGCAGACGCCGTTCATGTTCGGCGACTTGCCCGTCGCGTAGGAGGAGAGCGAACAGCGGCCCTCGGCCATGACGCAGAGCCCGCCAAAGACGAAGGCCTCTATCTCGCAGCGGATCTGCGGCGCGATGCGGGCAATGTCGGCAATGGTGAGCGTTCGCGGCAGGACGATACGCTTGGCATGGAAGGCATCGACGAGGAAGTTGATCGCGTCGACGTTCGAAGCGGAGGCCTGCACCGAGACATGCAGCCGCTGCTCGGGATAACGTTCGGCCACATGTGCCATAAGCCCGAAATCGGCAAGGATCAGCGCGTCAGCTTCAAGAGCAACGGCATCGGCGGCGGCGCGGTACCAGATCTCCTCGTCTCCGGCGCGCATGAAGGTGTTGAGGGCGACGAAGGTCTGGGTGCCATGCCGGCGGGCATAGGCGATCGCCTCGCGCAATTCCTGGCGGCTGAAGTTGAGGCCGGGAAAACTGCGCGCATTGGTTTCGTCGCGGAAGCCGCAATAAACGGCGTCGGCACCTGCATCGACGGCTTCGCGAAAGGCCGCCGGCGTTCCGGCGGGGCAGATCAGTTCCATCGGGACGTCTCGCCGTTCAATGCGCGGCGGCGGATATCCCGGCCCATCTCTCCGAAGAGGGGCGCAAGAGGACCGGCAAGCCTCGACAGGTCGCGCGGCAGATCGATGTCGGCGCCATCGAGCGCATTGCGCATCGCAAGCATGGCTTCCATGTCGCCGGTGACGGATAGATCGCGAGAGAAGAACAGCGCGTCGGCATCGCAGCGGCCTTCGAGCAGGGCAAGCAGCAGGAAGAGCGGCCCTTCGACGGAGGCATCGGCGAGGTCCTGCATCGCCTGTTTCCGCGTGACGCGGATGGATGGCCCGGCCGGCTCCACGATGAAGGCGAGAGGCAGGTCGCTCGGAAGAAAAGCAAAACGTTTCGACTTGTACTCGCCCAGCCGTTCGAACAGGTCGGGATGTTCTTTCAGGACGCGCTGAAACAGCAGCCCTGCCGCTCGCTCGATCGCGGCAAGTGGCATGTAGGCCAAGGGGATGGCGAGTGCGCGGGGAAATTCCATGTTCATGCGTCCTGCTGAAATGCAGGCACAGGCTATCGATTGTGGGAGCGGCCGTGCTTGAGCCAGCGCAAAGAGGAGCGATGGTTCTTTGAAAGGCCTGCGATCGGCGTCAGGATCCGCCGGATCGGCCTCTCCCACGAACGAAGGTCACGGCCTCGTTCTGAACCTCGCCTTCGTTGTTGAGGACGGCGCGCCAGACACGGTTTCCGAGACGAACGCTGAGGCGGGACGTTCCGATATCCTCGGCTTCGCCACGCTCGACCGTGCTTGTCACGAGGCCCTGGCGGATTCTCTGCCGGAAATCGTCGCGAGACAGCCCGAACCGACCGGCAATCTCACCGGATTCCAGGATGAAGTCGCCGTTCGGGTCGCGTTCGATATGCATCGCTCTTCCTCAGATCGACAGTGTTGCGGCAAGGTTTGCCGCTTTCTCCACCTTCTACGACGCCGATTGAAATCTTGGAAACAGCACTTCGTTTTCGAGATGCATATGGACGACGAGATCGTCGATGAATTTGCGCAGCCCCGTATAGAGCGCGGTCCAGGATCTGCAGGCACCTTCGGGCAGGGCGAGGCCGCGCGTCACGTGCTCGATCGTCTGCAGATGCTGCGCTTCGTCTTCATGTTCGTTTCGCATTTCGGCGATCGGATGGGAAATCATTCGGCTGCCGCCGTGCTGCATCATCGGAAAGAGCACCTGCTCCTCCTTGATCATATGGCTTTCCAGTTCATCGCGGAGCTGCGCCAATGTCCCGGAAAGGCCGATCGGGGCGGAAGGGTGGTTCCCGTGCACCCGCTCGACTTTCTGAGCGAGTGGAATGAGCCACCCCAGTTCCTCGCGATGGGCGGCGTGATATCTCGTGAGAATGTGCGAGATCAATGCCAGTGTTTCCTGCGGTGCATCCCGTCCCGATGCCTGTTGGAGGGCCTTGAGATCGGCGATCAGCGCGGCCGGCGCGAGACCTGCCTGTTCGGCGGCCATGGAGAGCGGTATGTCGCCGCCGCAGCAGAAGCTGATGCCGTGACGGCGGAAGAGCTCAGCGGCTCCCGGCAGTTCCGTGGCGATCGCTGCGACTGTCGTGTCTGGGGCAATTTCGGTCATGATGTACTCCTCGTCTATGATGGTTTCGGGGGTCGATGATGGTTTCAGGATTGTACTGGCGTCGGCATCATTGGCCGGCGGACAGCTTTTGCGGCTCGGCGCTCTGCTAATGATTTGTCATGGCAAGGCCTCGTCGAGGCCGAGCGATGCCCATATCCGGTCGACCTTCTCGATGATTTCGGGGGACATTTCGAGATTTCGGCCCCATTCCCGAGCCGTCTCGGAACCGATCTTGGTCGTGGCATCCAGCCCAAGCTTGCCGCCGAGGCCCGGCCGCGGAGAGGCGAAGTCGAGGTAGTCGATCGGCGTGTTGTCGACGACCATCAGGTCGCGACCGGCATCGAAACGGGTGGAAATCGCCCACATGATATCCGGCCAGCTGCGGACATCGATGTCGGGATCGACCACGATGATCAGCTTGGTGTAGCTGAACTGCGGCAGCATGGACCAGAGGCCCATCATGATCCGTCGGGCATGGCCCGGATAGCGCTTGTCGATCGACACCACCATCGTCCGATAGGAACAGGCCTCCGGTGGCAGCCAAAGATCCCTGATCTCCGGGAACTGACGCCTGACCAGCGGGATGAAGATCTCGTTCATGGCTTCGCCCAGCCTGGACGGCTCGTCCGGCGGTCGTCCGGTATAGGTGGAGAGATAAACCGGATTGCGGCGCATCGTGATCGCCGAAAGGGAAAGCACCGGGAAGCTTTCGACGGCGTTGTAATAGCCGGTGTGATCGCCATAAGGTCCCTCGTCCGCCATCTCCGTAGCGGAAACCGTACCCTCGAGAACGATCTCGGCCTCCGCGGGAACGGGGAGCGGTACGGAAAACGCGGGTGCAACCGCCTGACGCCTGCCTTTCAGGACGCCGGCAAAATTCAGCTCGCTCATTTTGTCCGGCAGCGGCATGACGGCCGCGAGGATTGTCGCCGGGTCGGCGCCGACAACCACCGCCACCGGCATGTCGCGGCCGAGCGCCTGCCACATCCTGTGGTGCCTTGCACCGCCACGATGAGCGAGCCAGCGCATGATCAGCCGGTCCTTACCGAGCTTCTGCATCCGGTAGACGCCGACATTGACATCCGCCGGATCGTCCGGCGCCTGGGTGATCACCAGCGGCCAGGTCACGAGAGGGGCGGGCTCGCCGGGCCAGCAGGACTGGATCGGCAGCCGGTCGAGATCGATATCGGCGCCTTGCCAGACGATCTCCTGGCACGACGGGTGCGAAACCGCCCGGGGGTTCAGCGAGAGCGCCGCCCTTAGCTGCGGAAGTTTTCGCCATGCGTCGAGCATCGATCTCGGCGGTCGCGGCTCGCGCAATTCGCTCAGGAAATCGGCAAGCCTCGTTATGCCGCCGGTGCCGAGCCCAAGGCCCCACTCTATTCTCTCGCGGGTTCCGAACAGGTTGGCGACGAGCGGGATTGCGAGGGTGTTGCCGCAGGCATCGACCGGGTTTTCGAAGAGCAGCGCCGGCCCTTCTTCCACAAGAACCCTGCGGTGGATCTCGGTGATCTCATGGACCAGCGAAACGGGCTGCGATATCCGCTTCAGCCGCCCCCTGCTTTCCAGAAGGGCTACGAAATCCTGGAGATTGCCGTAGTGGCGGGGAATTGTGGCATCTGCTTTCATGCCCCCAGATTGAGAAGAAAGAAGCGGCTGTCTTTGCGCTTGCGCAAATGATTAGACGCCGCCAGTTCTCGCTCAGAGCCTGTGGCCCGTCGCCTTGTCGAAGAGGTGAACCTGTTTCGCGTCGATCGAGATACTGACCGTGTCGCCGAACCTGACGTCGATACGCTTGCGGAAAAGGCAGGAGAGCTGCTCGCCGCCGCAATCGAGCTTCGCAAAGATTTCCGATCCGGTGCCTTCGACGATCGCCGCGCGGCCCTGGATACCCTGGTCGCTGGCGCGGATGTGCTCGGGCCTGATACCGTAGACGAGCGGGCGGCCACCCGCCTTGGCCGGCGAGACTTCGGCCGGAAGCGGCAGGATCAGCCCCTTTTCGGTGCGGAAAACGCCTTCCTCGATCTTGCCGTCCAGAAAGTTCATGGCCGGCGATCCGATGAAGCCGGCGACGAAGAGGTTGGCCGGCCGGTCGTAGAGTTCCAGCGGCGCGCCGACCTGCTCGATATTGCCGTCATGCAATACGACGATCTTGTCGGCCATGGTCATGGCTTCGATCTGGTCGTGCGTCACGTAGATCGTCGTCGTGCCGATGCGCTGGTGCATGGCCTTGATCTCGCTGCGCATCACCACGCGCAGTTTTGCGTCGAGGTTGGAGAGGGGCTCGTCGAAGAGAAACACCTGAGGATTGCGGACGATCGCCCGGCCCATGGCGACGCGTTGGCGCTGGCCGCCGGAAAGCTGGCGGGGGTAGCGTTGAAGCAGGTTTTCGAGGCCGAGGATCGCCGCCGCCTTCTTTACCCGCTCTGCGGTATCGGCTGGATTCGCCCGCTTGAGCTTCAGCGCGAAGCCCATGTTGTCCTCCACCGTCATATGCGGATAGAGCGCGTAGTTCTGGAACACCATGGCAATGTCGCGGTCGCGGGCCGGCAGGTTACTGACCTCGCGGGCGCCGATGCGGATCTCGCCGCCGCTGACTTCTTCGAGACCGGCGACCATGCGCAGCAGCGTGGACTTGCCGCAGCCCGAGGGACCGACGAGAACCACGAATTCCCCGTCGGCGATATCGACGCTGAGGTCCTGGATGACGTTGACCGCGCCGAAGCGCTTCTGGATGTTGTGAAGGGTGACGGTTGCCATGAAATTCGATCCTGTTTGTGAGCCTGCTCAGCCGCCCTTGACCGCGCCGGCCGTCAGGCCTGCGACGATCTGCTTCTGGGCGAACAGGGTGAGTACCAGCACGGGGAGGGTGACGATCAGCGCGGCCGCGGCGAGCGGTCCCCAGCTGACCTGTTCGAAGGAGAGCATGTTGTAAACGGCAACTGGCAGCGTCCGCGTGGTGCGGCTTGCAAGCACGATGCCGAAGACGAAGTTGTTCCAAGAGAAGATGAGCGCCAGGATGAAGGCGACGACGATGCCGGGCTTGGCGATCGGCAGAGCCACGAGGCGGAACACCTGCCAGGGCGTCGCGCCGTCGATGCTGGCAGCCTCCTCGAGTTCCATCGGTGTCGTCTCGAAATAACCGATCATGATCCACACGACGATCGGCACGGTGACGACCAGGTGGATGATGATCTGCGGCCAGAGCGTGCCGAGCAGGTTCAGCCATTGGAAGAGCAGGAAGAGCGGAATGAGGAAGGAAAGGCCGGGCGTCATGCGGGCGATCATGATGACCATCGCTGCCTTGTCCGCCTTCAACCGTGCGATGCCGTATCCCGCCGGCACGCCGATGATGAGCGCCAGCAGCGTCGCGGCCCCCGTCACCAGCACGGAATTCCAGAAATACAGGAAGAAATTGTTCTCGCGGAACACCTGCACATAATTCGACCAGGCGAAGTTTTCTGGGATGAGGATCGGTGGATAGGCACCGTTGTCGATCTCGTACTTGAGCGACAGCGAGATCATCCAGAGGAAGAACAGCACGACCGGCGACACCATGACGAGGGCCGCGAACAGGAGGCCGATGCGATCGAGCGTCTTGCGTCTGATGAGGGGGCGTTTGGTGAGGGCGTGTTCCATCAGCGCGTCTCCATGTCCGACCAGTTCGTCCGCGCGCGGACCATCATCAGCAGGAAAGAGAGCGCGACGATGATCACGAAGAAGACGACCGCCATCGCCGAGCCGTAGCCGATGTCGTAATAGGCGAAGGCGGTGTTGTAGAGGTAGATATTGATCGTCTCGGAAGCCGTGCCCGGCCCCCCTTGCGTCATCGCGTAGATGATGTCGAAGCTCTTGATTGCGTCGATCGAGCGGATGATGACGCCGATCATCAGAAAGGGCGCGATCATCGGAAGCGTCAGGTAGCGGAATTTCTGCCAGGCGTTGGCGCCGTCGATCTCTGCGCTCTCATAGGGTTCGCGGGGAAGTGCGGCGAGGCCGCCGAGCACGATCAGCATGATCAGCGGCGTCCATTGCCAGGTCTCGACGAGAACCAGCGAGGGAATGACGCTGTAGCGGTTGTAGATCCATTCCTGCGGACCGATGCCCACCAGCGACAGCAGATAGTTGAGAACGCCAAGCTGGGGATGGTACATCATGGTCCAGACGAGGGCGATGGCGACCGGCGTCGCCATCATCGGCATGACGAAGACGCCGCGCAGAAAGCCTCTCCCCGGAAATTGAGCATCGAAGATAAGTGCTGCGAGCGTGCCGAGAAACAGCGGCGCCACGACCGCCAGCACCGTGAAGATCAGCGTGTGCCAGAGCGATTCCCAGAAGCGGAAATCGGTCGCCAGCCGGATGTAGTTGTCCAGCCCGGCGAAGGTCTGCTCCTGTCCCAGCGTCCAGCTGTTCACGCTCATCCACAGGGTGAAAACCCACGGGAAGACGATGACCGCGCCGATGACGATGAGGGCGGGAACGACGAAAGGCCAGTAGTTGGGAGCAAGCCTGCTCGGCTTGCTCCTCTTGTTACCGGTTTCCGTCCGTGCTGTTTCGATGCTCACGGAGGCCATTATCCCTCGCTCTTGGCAAGGACCGGTTCGAACTGCGCCGTTGCCGTCTTGAGCTCCGTCGCCGGGTCGGCACCGCCGATCATGTTGGTGAGACCGACGCCGTAGATGTCGCGGAATTCCGTGACCGGGATGATGACCGGCAGTGCAAGCTGCGACACCTTGCCGGAAGCGGCGACCGCATCCACCCATGCGCTCGGCATGGTGACGCCCTTGCGGACTTCCGCATCGGCTAGGATCGACTGGCGGAAGGGAACGCCTGCGCCGGCCTGCAGCAGGCGTGCGCCCATCTCCTTCGAGATGACCCACTGGCAGAACAGATAGGCCGCTTCCTTCTTCTGGCTGCCGGCGGTGACGCCGATGCCATCGCCGAAGGTGGCGGCCGCCTGCGCCTTCGGTCCCTTCGGCATGACGCCGTAGCCGACCTTGCCGACGACACGGGACTTCTGCGGGTCTTCGAGCGGCGGAGCAAATCCGACGCCATCCAGCCACATGCCGACCTTGCCCTGCAGGAAGGCAGACTGGGCTTCCGCCCAGTTGAAGCCGGAGATGCCGGCCGGGGCCGACTTGGTCATCAGGCGCTGGTAAAGCTTGGCGGCTTCGACGGCCTCGTCGGAGGTCGTGCGCAGCTTGCCGTCAGGCCCAAGCGCCGTCGCGCCGTAGCCGAGCATCAGCGCCGTCCACACCGGAACGTTGGCGTTCTTCAGGCCGCGGGCGACGAAACCGTAGGTGTTGGTGGTCTTGTCGGTCAGCGCTTCCGCTGCCGCTGCCATTTCATCGAAGGTCTTCGGATAGGCGAGGCCCTTCTTCTCGAAGAGTTCCTTGTTCCAGTAGACGATCCAGTAATCGACCGAGAAGGGCAGGGAGCGCAGCTTGCCGTCCTTGTCCTTGGCAAAGGTGAGGCCGGCTTCGGCGAAATCGCTTTCGGCGAGCGACGGGTCAGTGAGCGTCGGATCCTTCAGGAAGCCGCTGATATCGGCAAGCCAGCCGCCCTTTTCGAACTGGCGCTTCTGGACGTGGTAGCTCAGGTGGATGACGTCGAAGCTCGGCTTGCCGGACGAGAGCTCGATCGTCGCTTTCTGGCGCTGCTGCTGTTCTGGGGTCGCTTCGGCATTGACCTTGATGCCGGTCAGCGCCTCGAACTCGGCCAGGTACTTGATGATCGTATCGCCGCGCGGGCTTTTGACGAGGTTCACTTCCAGCGTGGTGCCGGCGAAGCGCTTCCAGTCGACGGCGGCCGAGGCCGGGCGCGAACTGACCAAACCGGCTGCGCCGAGCGCGGCCGAGCCGGCCAGGAAGCTGCGGCGGGTGGGCTTCCAGAACGAAGATGACATGCTATTTCCTCCTCCTAATGCGCCGGATACCCTTGTCTCCGGCTGCTTTTTCTAAAGTCTGATCGCGCGATCCCTCGCGTGATTGATATGGGCGACGAGTGCTGCGACCGCTTCCTCCACGGAGCGTCGCTCGATCGCTTCGAGCACCTTCAGATGCTCGTTCATGACGGGGCCAACCCGGCCGTCGATGCGGAACCGCTCCTGCCTGATCAGCCGCATCTTGATGGAATTCACCCGGTAGACGTTCGAAATGATGGTGTTGCCGAGCGCGTCGATAAAGGCGTCGTGCATGCCCCAGTCGACCGCCTGCGCATGGAGTTCCAGCTCGCGGCTGTCGTTGCCGCCCTGGATCGCCTGAACGATGTCGCGATGCTCTTGCAAAAGCCTGGCGATCGCCTGGTCCGGGGCCGATTGGGTGAACAGTGCAACGGCTTCCTTTTCCAGGAAGAGGCGAAGCTGGAAAGCTTCACGGATGAGGTTGAGGTCGATATGGGCGATCTGCAGGCCGCGCTGCGGTACTGTCTTGATCAGTCCCTCGGCCTCCAGCCGCGGCACTAGTTCGCGGATCGCACCAAGCGTCAGGCCCGTCAATTCCACGAGCCGACGTTGGGAGACGAACTGGCCCGGGCGAACGTCACGCGCCAGAAGGTGGCGCGTGAAGCTCTCGTAAGCCTTCTCCCTCAGCGTTGGCTGCTCCTCGACCGGACTTTCCGTGGGGCGCGCCTGATCCATGGTCTTCAGGCCGCCTTCGAACGGAACAGGGTGTCGAAGGCCGATGCCAACAGGCGCTGACCCTCGTCGGTAATCGAAAGAAGCGGCGGCCGCACCGTCAGCCACGACGGATCGTTGGAAAGATGGGCGATCATCACCTTCACGGCCGGAATGACGGGATATCTCAGCAATTCCACGACGAGATCGACGACCCGCTGATCGTCCTCGCCATCCACGGCCATGCGCCGAACTTCGCGCGGGGCGAAATTTGCGACACCGGAGATCGCACCCTGTCCGCCGAGACGCACGCCCTGGGCCAGATGGCGCTCGTCGCCGATCAGGATGATGAGGTCGCCATGTTCCTTGAGCAGCTTTTCGGTAAAGGCCCACTCGCCCCCGGAATCCTTCACCCCTGTGACAATGCCGGGAAATGCCTGGCGAAGCCGGCCAATCAGCGCGTGGCTCAGCGGCACCATCGTGACCGACGGGATATGGTAGACGATGATGTCGCGGGCCTTGTCGCCCAAAAGGGCGAATACGGTGGAGAACCAGCCGAACAGGCCTTCGTCGCTGACGTTCTTGAAATAGGAGGGCGGGGCCAGAAGAATGTTGCGCGCACCCGCCGACAGGGCGTGTGCGGCCTGTTCTGCGGCGTCCCCGGCCGCATCGACGAGAACACCCGCAACGATCTGGCGCGGCGCGATGCCGCCCGAAATCATGGCGGCGAGGACCTTTTCCCGTTCGCTATTGCCGATCGAGGCGCCTTCACCGGTCGTGCCGAAAACCGTGACGCTGTCGCAGCCGGCATCGAGGCTGCGGCGAGCTTGGGTGACCATCGCGTCGAGCACGATCTTGCCGTCTTTGTCAAAAGGGGTCGCGAGTGCGACGGAGAGCCCGAAACGCATATTGGTTTATTTATCCTCCCAGTGTTCTTCCAACATTTGCATACTGACATGTTAGAAATCAAGTAAGTAATTTGATAGGAGTTTGGGGATGAGCCTTGGCTACTGTTCGTTAGTGGGTTTCGAGGGACGTTCGGTCATCGCCACATCCCTCGAGGTCGCGTCAGCTCAGGTCGAGGACGAACCGTTGTCCGCCCATGTTCACTTCGATCCTGCCAGGCTCGGCGACCGGAATCAGTCCGCACAACGTGCCCGTCGTCATCACCTGTCCGGCCTTGAGCATGGAAAAGGAGGAGAGCTGTTTCTGGTTCGCCAGCACGACCATGGTCTTCAGCGGGTCGCCGTCTGAATGCACTGCGGGCTTGTCGAATCCTGACTGTCCGTCGATGAAAACCGACAGCTGACCGATCGATGCGCCTTCGTCGAGCAGGCTCCGGTCCAGCGGCGGGCCGAGGACATAACCGACATTGCTCATCATGTCGGCGGCGGCGAGGGCCGGATCGCCCCGGGAGCCGCCCTGGTAACGGCTGCGGAGAAGCTCCACGCCGATCCGCACCGAGCCGATCGCGTCGACGATATCCTGGCGGGTCACTTCGCCGTCGCGGGCCACGACATCCTTGTCGAGCACGAAGGCCAGTTCGACTTCCAGCGAGATGCCCGGCTGATGGGCATGGTTGGTTTCTTCGTCGACGGACAGAAGCGGTGCGCTCTGGCAGAAATCCCCCTTCAGGGTCAGCTTGGCGCCCTTGAACGGCTGGCCGAGCGCGCGAAACACGTCCGTCTGCACCGCATACGCATCCGCCAGCGGCAGCCCGAGAAAGGGCTCCGGATCAAGCACGGTCCTCGACAGGATGGCATTGCGAATGGCACTCGCGAGGCGGGCGGGGAGGGTGTCGGCAGGCATGTCCGGCATAGGTTCAGTTTCCTTGGTTTGAGGTGGAAGCCCAGGGGCATCCGCAATTAGTACCAATAGCCGAGCTTTCAAGCATCCCAATAAAATCAATGGATTTTGCATGCTTCAAAATATGCCGACGGCAGTCGCGCATCCGTTCCTCCATCGCTAATCCCGGGCGCAACATGCCGCAGCCGACGGCTGATGTAAATATATATTTGACGACTGATACCTACACTGATTATATCAGTCCTATAACGAGGAACCTGTTCATGTCGAATGCAGCGCTGAAGGGCATTGTTGCCGCCTCCGTCACGCCGGTGATGGCCGAATTCCGTATCGATACCCTCCGGCTGAAGGCGCATATCGATCATCTCCTGGCAGAGGGCTGCAGTTTCATCTCCACGTTCGGCACGACGGGCGAGGGCGCATCCTTTTCGACCATCCAGAAGCTCGAAGCTCTCGAAACCCTGAAGGCCGGAGGGCTGGATATGGCCCGTCAGATGCCGGCGATCATGACAGCGAGTTTCGACGACGCGGTGATCTCGCTGATCGCCTATGGAAAACTCGGCTGTCGCGCCGCGCTCGTCCTGCCGCCCTTCTATTACGGAGCGAGCGAAGACGGTATCGCGGCTTTCTTCGATGCGCTGATCGAGCGGACCAGGACGCATACGGAAATCGATCTCGTCCTCTACAACATCCCGCAGCTCAGCCGCGTCCGTTTCACGCAGCCGCTGGTCGCGGCCCTGATGCGCAAGCATGGCAGCCGCATCGCCGGGATCAAGGATTCGACCGGGAATCTCGAAAACGGCCTGATGCTGGTGAAGTCGTTCCCGGGGCTCGCCGTCTTTACGGGCGACGACCGGGTTCTGCCGACGCTCGTCAAGGCTGGAGGCGCCGGCATGATCGGCGGCATGCCGAACGTTTTCGCCAGCGACCTGAAGTCGCTTTACGACAATCCCGACGATGCGGGCCTTCTGGAGAAGCAATCGCGGCGTATCGAGGCAGTGGATGCCTACGGATCGCTCGTTGCCCTCAAGGCGGCTCTTGCCCATTATCGCAACGACGAAAGTCTGGCATATGCGGTGCCGCCCCTGGTTGCTCTCAATCAGCGCGATCGTGCTATGCTCATTGAATTGTTTGAGCGGACGGGTTATCGCGCCGCTGCTTGACCCGCCCGGTACCGCCGGCGATAGGAGACAGATGAGCGCACGTACTGCACCGCCCGGCACTGGACAGCCAGACCTTCGCTCGGTCAAACAGATCGCCTACGAGCGGTTTCGCGAGGCGCTGTTCGATGGCCGGCTGCGGCCGGGTCAGTTCGTGTCCCAGCGGGAACTCGTCGCTCTTCTCGGCCTTTCGATCGGCGCTCTGCGCGAACTCCTGCCGCGTCTGCAATATGAAGGCCTCCTGGTGGTCATGCCGCAGCGAGGCATCCAGATCACGCAGATCGACCTCTCGATCATCCGCCAGGCTTTCCAGGTGCGTATGGCGCTGGAGCGCGAGGCCGTGCTGACGGCCGTCAGGCGGATGCCCGACGCTATCCTCGACGAACAGGCCAGGCTTCACCAGTCGATCCTCGACGAGGTCCGCAATGCTCCCTCGCCGGATGTCTTTGAGCGCGGCCAGAAGGTCGACGACGGATTTCACAACCTTCTGGTCGACTCGACCCAGAACGACCTGCTGATCCAGGCCTATGCAGTCAACGCGATCCGTATGCGGCTCATCAAGCTCGACAGGATCAGCCTTTCCGAGCAGGTCCTGCCGCCGGCCTTCGCCGATCATCTGGCAATCATCGACGCCATCAAATCCCGCGATCCGCACGCGGCAGGCGACGCCATCGACCGCCACATCATGCATGCCCGCGAGCGTGCGATCGAGCTCTGACGGGCGGCGGCCCGGTATTTGAATCCTATCGATTGTTTCCAAGGGCTCCGGGCCTCTGCCGGCGTTCTTGATGAATGACTGATCATATCAGTTTGCATAGAAGTTGTCGAACAACATGTTTACAGGTCCGGTTTTTTGTTGCATGGTGAAGCTGTCAGGCATCTGACGCTTTGGGAGAAGCAATTCAGGGGAGGACCGAGCTTGGCGCGGCTGGAGTTATCCAACGTTTCGAAAAGCTACGGGGCGTTCGACGCCATCACGGACGTATCGCTTGCCATCGAGGACGGAGAATTCGCGGTTTTCGTCGGCCCGTCCGGTTGCGGCAAGTCCACGTTGCTGCGCCTGATCGCGGGGCTCGATCCGATCAGCGACGGCGCGATCAGAATTGGCCCGGACGACGTGACCCGCCGTCCGGCCGGCACACGGAGTGTGGCGATGGTCTTTCAGTCCTACGCGCTCTATCCGCATATGAGCGTCTACGACAACATCGCTTTTCCGCTGCAGATGGAGCGCCGTTCGAAGGGCGACATCCGCCAGCAGGTCGAGAAGGCCGCCGGCACCGTGCAGCTTTCCACCCGGTTGAAGGACAAGCCGTCGAAGCTTTCGGGCGGCCAGCGGCAGCGCGTCGCGATCGCCCGGGCGATCGTCCGCAAGCCGAAAATCTTTCTGATGGACGAGCCGCTTTCCAATCTCGACGCCGCGTTGCGCATCGAGATGCGTACCGAGCTCACCCAGCTCCATAAGGAGCTTGGCGCTACCATGGTCTATGTCACCCACGACCAGCTGGAGGCCATGACCATGGCCGACCGGATCGTGGTGCTGAACGGCGGCCGCGTTGAGCAGGTCGGGAAGCCGATGGACCTCTATCACAAGCCGGTGAACCGTTTCGTCGCCGGCTTCATCGGCAGCCCGCCGATGAATATGTTGCGCAGCAAGGTGAAGGCGATCGAAAGCGAATATTATTCCTTCGAGGCTGCCGGCATCGGGACAATCGTGATCGACGGACTGGCGAAGCGCCTCAAGGTCGGCGAGGAGGTCGTCCTTGGCATTCGCCCGGAATTTCTGGCGCCGCATCCGGCCGGTAGCGAGCCGCTGGTGAAGATCGGCGTCGTGCCGCGATCGGTCGAGAGGCTGGGTGCCCAGACGATCATTCACAGCGCCATCGAGGGTCAGAATTTCACCTGCGTGTTTGCCGGAGACCAGGCCGTCGAGCCGGGCAGGGACCTCAACGTTTATTGCGACGCGGCCAACATCCACGTCTTTGATGCCGCCGGGACCACAGTCGGCCGGAACTGAATCATCGTCGATAAATCGGGAGGAGTTTGCGATGAAGAACGATGTCATGCATGCCATGAGGCCTACACGCCGTGCATTTCTGTCAGGCGCCGCCGCCGGGCTCGCCGGCCTGCCGATCCTGATGTCGGCGTCCGGCCGCGCGCTTGCGGCGGACCAGCAACTGGTTTTCTGGTCCCAGCTCGCGGGCAGCAAGAAGGCCGCCGGCGAAGCGCTCGAAGCTGCTTTCAAGACCGCACGTCCGGAAGTCGCGCTGCAGTCCAGCCTCTATGCCGAACCGTCGCAGCTCAATGAAAAGATGCTGACGGCGATCAACGGCAATACCGGCCCGGATCTCATCGTCCAGCATTGGGACTACAATCTCACCTATGCTTCGGGCAAGAAGCTCGTCGAACTCGGAAAGGCGCTTCCGAATGTGAAGACGGCCGATCTCGACCAGTCCCTGCTTGCCTACGGCCGTGCCGACGGCGGTCAGTATTCCATGCCGCTCTACGGCACCTCGCGTGGTCTTGGCATCAACCGCAAGCTCATCAGCGAAGCGGGCCTCAATCCGGACAAGGGCCCGCAGAACTGGGCCGAACTTCGCGAATGGGCAAAGGCCGTTACCAAGCGCCCGGGCGGCGGTATGCTGCAGGTCTCCGGCATCCAGCTTTACCAGAACGACCTCGAGGCCTTCGAACTCTTCACGCTGCTGCTGCAGGGGGCGGGCGGTTCGCTGCTGACGGCGGATCTGTCGGCGCCGGGTTTTGCCGGTCCGGAAGGCGTCAAGGCATTGACCTTCCTGCAAGACCTCGTGGTCACCGACAAGATCACCGATGCGGGCTTCGGCGTCGGCCCCGGCGGCATGGCGAACCCGTTCAACCAGCAACGCGCTGCGATGCTGGTTGCGGGCAACTATTCGACCAACAATGCGCTGAAGGCAGGCGTCGAGTTCGACGTCGTGCCTTTCCCGAAGGAGAGCGGCGGTTTCACCTCGCTTGTCGATCCCTTCTGCTTCGCCGTCCGGGCAGGCGCCCCGAACCAGGAGGCGGCCCTCAAGCTCGTCGAGTTTGCGATGTCGCCGGAACAGCAGGTTGCCTTCGCGGTCGCCAGCAAGAACGTGCCGGCCCTGAAGTCCGCCCAGCAGAACAAGGACGTGCAGGCCGACCCCTATCTTTCCAAGTTCATCAAGACCGCGAGCTACGCCCCGCCGACCGCGCCGGCGACGCCCGTATTCTCGCGCATGATGTCACTCGTCGCGCGTGGCGTTCAGGAAGTCATCTTCCAGAAGAACACGCCCGACAAGGCGCTGAAGACTGCCGCCGACGAAGTGCAGACATTGCTCAAAAAGAGCTGAGGAGCAGGTGATGGCGCTTCAGAACTCGACATCCAGACCGATCAAAACGGTCAGTTTTCATCAGACCTGGAGCGCCTACGCATTCCTCGCACCGGCGCTCGTCATCCTGTTCCTGTCGCTGCTGCTGCCGGCGGTGGCGACCCTGTTGATGAGCTTCACGGACGTCTCGTTCCTGAAGCCGACGAATTTCATCGGCTTCGACAATTACATCAAGCTTTTCAACGATACGCGCTTCCAGCAGGCGGTCGGCAACACGATCCATTATACGGTCGGCGTAACCTTTCCGACCATGGTGCTCGGCCTGCTGGCCGCGGTCGCGCTCAATCAGAACGTGCCGGGGCGCATCGCCTTCCGGACGATCTTCTACCTGCCCGTCCTCACCTCGCTGATCGCGGCGGCCGTCGTCTGGGCCTATGTCTACGAGCCCTATGCCGGGCCGCTGAACGGTGTCCTGACCCGGGTCGGCCTGCCGCCGCAGCCTTGGCTTCAGAACCCCAGCCTTGCAATGAATTCGCTGATCATCATGGCGATCTGGCGCGATTTCGGCACCGCGATGATCATCTATCTCGCCGGTCTGCAGGACATTCCCAACGACCTCTACGAAGCGGCGCGCCTCGATGGAGCGAAGGGCAAGGATATCTTCCTGCGCATCACCGTGCCGATGCTGAGTTCCGTCACCTTCTACCTGCTGATCATCCTGATCGTGCAGACCTTCCAGGTGTTCGGCGCGATCTACGTGATGACGCAGGGCGGGCCGCTCGGCTCGACGGAAACGGTCGTCTACCAGATGTATCAGACGGCCTTCGGCTATACCGAGTTCGGTTATAGCGCAGCCATGTCGACCATACTCTTCCTGACCATCCTGGTGTTCTCGATCATCGGGACCCGGATCATGCGGAGGAAAGACGCATGACCGACCTTGCGCAGCCCGCCGCGATGGAACGACAGATCACGGCCCGCCGCCGCGGCCGGGAATTCCCGCGCTTCGACGTGATGAACGTTATCGGATACCTGCTGCTGCTGTTTGCAGCGCTCGCCACCGTGATGCCTTTCCTCTGGATGGTCTCGACCTCCTTCAAGGGCGACCAGGAAATCTTCCGGTTTCCGCCGAGTTTCGTTCCGGACGGCCTGCGATGGCAGAACTATCTTGATGCAATGGCTTCGCCGGATGCCGGCCGGCAGCTGGTGAACAGCCTGATCTACGCTTTGGGCTCGACCGTTTCGAACCTCGTCTTCTGCTCGCTTGCCGGTTACGCGCTGGCCCGCATGCAGTTTTCCGGCCGTAACCTGATCTTCGCGCTGGTCGTCGGCCTGTTGATGGTGCCAGCGCAGAGCCAGATCGTTCCCGTCTTCCTGATCGTCCAGAAGATCCCCTTTGCCGGCGGTAACGACTGGCTCGGCAATGGCGGCACCGGCCTTCTCAACACCTATTGGGGCATGATCCTGCCGACTGCGGCGACACCTTTCGGCATCTTCATGATGCGGCAGTTCTTCACCCGCATCCCGATGGAATACGAGGAGTCAGCCAAGCTCGACGGTGCGTCGCCGTTCACGATCTTCCGGCGCATCCTGCTGCCGCTGGCCCGGCCGTCGCTCGCCGTGCTCGGCGTCTTGAGCTTTCAGAGCGCCTGGAACGATTTCGTCTGGCCGCTCATCCTCAACTCGCACCGGGAGATGGCGACCTTGCAGATCGGCTTGCAGCTTCTGCAGAGCGGGCCGGATGCGCGCTGGAACGTCGTCATGGCGATGGCGACCCTCATCACCCTGCCGGTCATCATCGTCTACCTTCTGGCGCAGCGGCACGTGATCGACGGCGCGGTGACCAGCGGCGTCAAGGGCTGACCGATCAATCAAGAGATGAATGAGCCGCCCCGGCGGCAAGGAGGATGCCTGTGATCAAGTCGGATGCGATCAAGAATGTGGAAGTCTACCGTAAACCGGGCGAGTTTGCCGCATGGCCCGCCAATTACGGCCTGTGGCTCTGGGGTGACGAGGCGGTGACGATTTTCGTGCAGGGTTTCCGCGGCGAGGCGGAGAATCTGCATGCGCGCGACAAGACCCGGCCGTTCATTCCGGTGCAAGCTCGCAGCCTTGACGGTGGCGAGACCTGGACGATCGAGCGGTTCAACGCCTTCGTACCCGGCAGCCAGACGCTTTCCGGCGACGAGCATGTCCTGCCCGAACTCGAAGCGCAGCCCAGGATCGACATCGACCGGGATCTTCGCCCGCTCGGCCAGCCGATCGATTTCACCGATCCGGAAACGATCGTCATGTGCGCCCGTACCGGCCTGCTGGGCGGCGCGATCAGCTGGTTCTATGTCAGCAACGACCGGGCGAGGACGTGGCGCGGTCCCTACCGGCTCGGCGATTTCGGCCTGCCGGGCATTTCGGCGCGCACCGACATCGTGCCGCTCGGCAAGCATGACGCGCTCTTCCTGTTGAGCGCCGCCAAGCCGAACGGCAAGGAAGGCCAGGTCTTCTGCGTTCGCACCCGCGACGGCGGCAAGAGTTTCAGCTTCGAAAGCTTCGTCGGAGAGGAACCGGAGGGTTTTGCGATCATGCCGGCGTCGATCCGGCTGAAGGACGGCAAGGTGCTGACGCTGGTGCGCTGCTCGACGGCAAGCCGCGGGCCGGACCGCAAGGCCTGGATCGAGGCCTATATCTCCGGCGACGAGGGCAAGACCTGGGAATTCTACGGCCGGCCGGTGCCGAATACGGGTTACGCCGGCAACCCGCCGACGCTGAACCGGTTGAAGGACGACCGGCTGGTGCTCGTGTTCGGTTATCGCGACGCGCCCTACGGCCTGCGTGCTCGGGTCAGTTCGGACGAGGGCAAGACATGGAGCGACGACATCGTCATCCGTGACGACGGCGGCATGTCCGATCTCGGTTATCCGCGTACGGTCGTCAGGCCGGACGGGAAGCTGCTGAGCGTCTATTATTACAACTACGGCAGCGATCAGGAGCGCTTCATCGGCGCATCGATTTTCGGCATAGCTGACTGATCAGCCTTGATTGGCTAAGCCTCCGCGGCCGACAGGAAATCGCACATGGGATGCGGGGCGGTGCGTGGAGCCCCTCCCCCTTGTGGGGAGGGGTTGGGGAGGGGACTTCATCCTGCATCAAAACCCCTCCCGCCTGCCGGCCACCCTCCCCACAAGGGGGAGGGTTACGAATGCCGCGCCGCCATACATCCTCATATGCGATTGCCTCTTCTGCTTCAGAAAGCGGATTCGGAAACATGTCTGGTGCCTGCTCCCAGCCACTGCGCTGCGAGTGGGGAAGGCGGCATTTCGGATTGACAGGTGTCGTAAGACATCATATCTCTTGGATCGCGATTATCTATCTGCCGGGAGGAGACCGGCAATCCAAGGGAGGACGGCCATGACGCCGCTATCGAGAATAATGGGACCGGTATTGCTCGGTTCCGCTCTGTTTTTCCAGCCTGCCTATGCCGAAACCCCACCCAATATGCTGGTCGTCGGCTTCTCGATGACCAATATCCTGACGCTCGATCCTGCTGCCATCACCGGCAAGGAGACCGTACAGGTTCTCACAAACATATATGACAACCTTGTGGCGCTCGACGCCGTCAATCGCGCCCAGGTCAATCCGCAGCTGGCGGAAAGCTGGACGATCGCCGACGACAACGGCTCGATCACCTTCAAGCTGCGCAAGGAGGCGACCTTCGCTTCCGGAAACCCGGTCACTTCGGCGGATGTGGTCTGGTCCTTCAAGCGGTTGATGAAGCTCAATCTGGCGCAGGCGTCATTCCTGAAGACCCACGGCTTCTCTGCGGCCAATGCCGATGCAAGCTTCACCGCTCCGGACGATGGCACGGTCGTCATCAAGCTGCCGAAGAAGGTCGATCCGCAGGTCATCGTGCAGACGCTCGGCATCGTCGGCCCAGGCTCCATCCTCGACATGAAGACGGTCATAGAGCACGACAAAAACGGCGATATGGGCGCCGCCTGGCTCACCAACAACTCTGCCGGCTCCGGTCCGTTCACGCTTGGCCAGTGGCAGTCGAACGAGCGCGTCACGCTCGAGCAGAACCCGAAATACTGGGGCGAGAAGCCGGCCATGCGCCGGATCATGATGCGTCATCTGGCCGAATCGCAGAGCCAGCGGCTGATGCTCGAAAAGGGCGACATCGATATCGCCTTTTCCATGTCGGCGGCCGACCTCAAGGCGCTCGAGAGCAGCAAGGACGTCAAGATCCAGACGAACGGCGGCAGCGGCTTCTATTATCTGGCCGTTTCCATGAAGGACGAGAATTTCCAGAAGCCGAAGGTTCGCGAGGCGCTGCGTTACCTCATCGACTACCAGGGCCTGAACGACAGCGTGCTGCCCTATTTCGGCAAGCTGCGCGATCGTCCGGTTCCGGCTGGCATCTTCGGCGCCTTGCCGAATGCGGGCTACAAGCTCGACGTCGCGAAGGCCAAGGCGCTTCTTGCCGAGGCCGGTTATCCGAACGGCTTCCCGACCACGCTGCGCGCCATTTCCGACGTGCCGTTCATGAGCCTTGCGACCGCCATCCAGGCGACGCTGGCGCAGGCCGGCATCAAGGCCGAGATCGTCACCGGCTCCGGCGACCAGATCTACGGCGCGATGCGCGAACGCAAGTATGAGCTTCTCGTCGGCCGCGGCGGCGGCGGCCAGCTGCCGCATCCGGACTCGAACTTCCGGGCCATCGTCTACAATCCCAACAATGCGGATGAGGCGAAGCTGACGAATTTCCAGGGCTGGCGCACGTCCTTCTATGATGAGAAGATCAACAAGATGATCGATGACGCTCTCGTCGAAGGCAACAAGGACAAGCAGACCAAGCAGTATCAGGAGATCCAGACCTATTACGCGGATATGGTGCCGGCGATCCAGCCCTTCTCGGAAGTGGTCGACAGTGTCGGCTTCCGGGCCGACATCAAGGGTCTTGAGCTGAACCCGTCCTGGTCCACCCAGCTTCGCACCGTCAAGAAAGAACGATAATCGTCGGCTGCCGCGGCGTCGGCCTCCTGGCCTGGCAGCGCCGCGGCATCCGGTACGGTTCTGAGGAAGTCCCATGAACAACGAGCGTCTCACCGCTTTCACGCGGCAGGCCGGCACCATATTGGCAACCCTTCTCGGGTTGCTGATCCTGACCTTCTGCATCGGACGGCTGATGCCCGTCGATCCGGTCCGCGCCATTGTCGGCGAAGAGGCCGACCAGGCCACATACGACACGGTCGCGGAAAGGATTGGCGCCAACCTTCCTCTCTACCAGCAGTTCTTCCGCTATGTGAGCGATTTGGCTCACGGCGATTTCGGGACGTCGATCCGGACAGGGCAGCCGGTCATCAACGACATCCTGCATGTCATGCCGGCGACGATCGAGCTTGCGACATTCGCGATCATCGTCGGGGCGGGCCTCGGCATTCCGCTCGGCATTCTGGCAGCTGTGCGCCGCAACCGGCCGGTCGACCACATCATCCGGTTCCTCACCTTGATCGGCCATTCCATGCCGATCTTCTGGACCGGCATGATCGGCCTGATCATCTTTTATGCGGCGCTGGATCTGGTCGGCGGCGGCGGCCGCCTGTCGGATTATTATATCGGCCTCGTGCCGGAGACGACCGGCTTCCTGCTGATCGACTCGATCATCGCCGGCGACTGGGAAGTCTTGCGGGATGCGGTCAACCATCTGCTGCTGCCGGCGAGCATCCTCGGCTATTCGTCGATGGCCTATATCACCCGCATGACCCGCAGTTTCATGTTGGACCAGCTGAACCAGGAATACGTGACCACGGCGCGGGTGAAGGGGCTGTCCAAGGGCCGCACCATCTGGCACCACGCATTCGCGAATATCCGGGTGCAGCTGGTGACGATCGTGGCGCTCGCCTATGGCAGCCTGCTGGAAGGAGCGGTCCTCATCGAGACCGTGTTCTCCTGGCCGGGCTTCGGCCAATACATCACCAACAACATGCTGATCGGCGACATGAACGCGGTGATGACCTGCGTGCTGCTGGTCGGCATCATCTTCATTGCGCTCAACCTGCTTTCCGACGCGCTTTACAAGATCTTCGATCCGAGGACGCGGTGACATGGCAGCTCAATCTCTCGACATGCAGGACGTGGCCATGAACGGTACTCGCTCAAACCCAAATTCGGCCTTCCGCCGGCTGCTCGCCGTCATCCGCGAGCTTCTCGGCAACCCGTCTTCGGGCTTCGGCCTCGTCGTCATCACCATCCTGGTCCTGACGGCAATCGTCGCGCCGCTGATCGCGCCCTATGACCCGAATGTCATCGATCTCGGCAACACGCTGAAGCCGCCGAGCGCCGAGCACTGGTTCGGGACCGACGAGCTCGGCCGCGACATCATGAGCCGCATCATCTACGGCACGCGCATCAGCCTGACGATCATCACCATCGTGTCGGTCATCGTCGGCCCGATCGGGCTGCTGGTCGGCACGACGGCCGGTTATTTCGGCGGCTGGTACGACACGATCATGATGCGGATCACCGATATCTTCCTGTCCTTCCCGAGCCTCATCCTGTCGCTCGCCTTCGTGGCGGCCCTCGGTGCCGGCCTCGAAAATGCGATCATCGCCATCGGACTGACCACCTGGCCGCCGATTGCCCGCCTTGCGCGCGCCGAAACGCTGACCTTCCGCGGCGCCGATTATATCTGGGCCTCGCGCATGCAGGGCGCGTCGTCACTGCGCA
This sequence comes from Neorhizobium tomejilense, assembly GCA_002968845.1. Taxonomy (GTDB): domain Bacteria; phylum Pseudomonadota; class Alphaproteobacteria; order Rhizobiales; family Rhizobiaceae; genus Neorhizobium; species Neorhizobium tomejilense. The sequence continues at coordinate 125,426 of PVBG01000017.1, forward strand.
TCATCATCAAGTCGATCATGCCGATGTGCCTGCCTTCGGTTCTGGTGCGCATCACGCTTTCGATGGCGACCGTCATCCTGACGGCGGCCGGCCTCGGTTTCCTCGGCCTCGGCGCTCAGCCGCCGCTGCCGGAATGGGGGGCGATGATCGCCACCGGCCGGCGCTACATGCTGGACAATTGGTGGCTGGTCGCCTTCCCGGGCGGCGCCATCCTGCTCGTCAGCCTTGCCTTCAACCTTCTCGGCGACGGCCTGCGCGACGCGCTGGATCCGAAACAGCGTTAGGATTTTCCCCATGGACAACAGCCAGGCACTTCTGAAGGTCGAAAATCTCCGCGTCAGCTATCGCAGCGGCAAGACCTACAACACCGTCGTCAAGGGCGTTTCCTTCGATCTCGGCCGCGAGCGGCTCGGCATCGTCGGCGAATCCGGCTCCGGCAAGTCGACGATCGGCCGCGCGCTGCTGAAGTTGCTGCCGACCGCGAAGATCGAGGCCGACCGCATGGATTTCAGCGGTACCGACCTCATCTCCGCCAGCGAAAAGCAGATGCTGACGATCCGCGGCCGACGCATTTCGATGATCCTCCAGGATCCGAAATTCTCGCTCAACCCGGTGCATCGCGTCGGCGACCAGATCGCCGAGGCCTACCGCGTCCACAGCAGGGCATCGGCCCAGGCGGCGAAGCAGAAGACGCTGGAAATGCTGGAAGCGGTGAAGATCCGCGATCCGGAACGGGTGTTCGGCCTTTATCCGCATGAAGTGTCGGGCGGCATGGGCCAGCGCATCATGATCGCCATGATGCTGATCCCCGAGCCGCAGATCATCATCGCCGACGAGCCCACATCCGCGCTCGACGTCACGGTGCGCATGCAGGTCCTCAACATCCTGAACGAGCTGGTGACCAACAAGGGCATTGGCCTCATCATGATCAGCCACGACCTCAACCTGGTGCGCAATTTCTGCGACCGGGTTATGGTCATGCGCCATGGCGAGGTCGTCGAGGAACGGGCGGCCCGGGACATGCGCAACTGCACGCATCCCTATACCCAAGGGTTGCTTGCCGCACAGCCGCATATCGGCGGCAGCCGCAAGCCGCTTCCGGTCCTGAACCGCCAAACCATCTCCCCAGAGACCAAAGAGGTGCGCGCATGACCGCCATCGACGTCCGCAATCTCTCGATCGATCTCGGCTACGGTCTGGCAAAGAAGCGCATTCTCGGCGACGTCTGCTTTTCGGTCGAGGCCGGCGAATCCTTCGGGCTCGTCGGCGAGTCCGGTTCCGGCAAATCGACCATCCTGCGCTGCATCGCCCGCCTCCTGAATGTCTGGGAAGGCGATATTCAGCTCGAGGGGCGGTCGGTCACCGACATGCCCTTCGTCGAATATTGCCGTGCGGTCCAGATGGTGTTCCAGGATCCCTATGGTTCGCTCCATCCGCGCCAGTCGATCCGCACGGCGCTTCAGGAGCCGCTCCGCATCCATCGCATGGACCGTCAGCTCGAACGCATGGAGCGGGCCCTGATCGATGTCGGCCTCGATCCGGCCTTCCTGTCGCGGTTCCCGCACGAGCTTTCCGGCGGCCAGCGTCAGCGCGTGGCGATCGCACGCGCGCTCATTCTGGAGCCGCGCATCCTGCTCCTCGACGAGCCGACCTCGGCGCTCGACGTCTCGGTGCAGGCGGAAGTCCTCAATCTGCTCGCCGATCTGCGTGCAAAACGCAACTTGACCTATCTCTTCGTTTCCCATGATCTTGCGGTGATCGACCATATGTGCGAGCGGCTGGCGGTAATGCAGCATGGTCGCGTGGTCGAGGTGATGAGCCGAGACGTGCTGGCGACAGGTCAGGCCAAGGATCCCTATGCCCGGGAACTGATCCAGGCGAGCCTCGAATACGACCAAGCTGTCTGAGTTTCACATCCGAGACGCCATGGAGTGCCCGATGACAGCCGAAGCCCCATCCGCTACCTGGCGCCGCAGGGAGACCCTGAGTTCGCAGGTCGTGCGCACGATCGCCGAGCGTATCAAGCTTGGGGACTATCCGCGCGGGTCGAAGCTTCCGACCGAAAAGGCGCTGATCGACGAACTGGGCGTCAGCCGGACGGTCGTCCGGGAGGCGATCGCCAATCTTCGGGCAAGCGGCCTCGTCTCGATCCATCACGGTATCGGCGTCTTCGTTCGTCAGGATGCGGGTGTGGCGCCTTTCCGTCTTGGCGACGAAAACCTGATGCTGGTCGAAAACCTGGTAAAGGGCCTTGAACTGCGCATCGGCATCGAATCGGAAGCGGCAGCACTTGCCGCCGACCGGCGGACCCAGGCGGATATCCAGGCGATGACCGCGGCCTGCAAGGCGATGGATGTCGCCGTCCGCCGTGCAAGCCGGGATACGCAAGCGGATTTCGATTTTCACCGCGCCGTTGCCACCGCCAGCCATAACGAGCATTTTTTCCGTATCTTCAACTATCTCGGCGAGACCCTGATGCCCCGCATGCGGCTTTCGACCCATGCAGTCGATGACGCGAGCCTCTCCGTGCATCTCGCGCGCGTCAACGAAGAACACCGTGCCATCCTCAAAGCAATCGAAGCCCGTGACGTGGAAGGCGCGCGCGGGGCGATGCGCAAGCACCTGGGCGACAGCCGCGACCGAATGCTCGAACGGCTGCGGCAGGAGAAATGATCGACAGCGAGAACATGTCCAGCCTCGCGGCGAGGCTGCGCGACAACCTCTCGTTCGACTGGAATTTCCAGCCGGCGGCGGAAGGTTTTCCCGACTGGAAGGACCGCACACGGAACAAGGTGCGGCAGGCACTCGGCGTCGGGCGGATCGCGCCCGCAAGCGCCTCGGTCCTCACGGAGTGGGCTGAAGGCGGATGCATGGGCCAGGAGCTCGAACTTGGCTTTTCGAACGGCGAAACGACGAGAGCCTATCTCCTTCGCCCGGATACCAACAGCGTCACGCCTGCCGTGCTGCTCCTGCACGACCACGGCTCGCTCTTCTCGATTGGCAAGGAGAAGATGATCCGCCGCTCCGGCGAGGTTTCCGAGATCGCAGCGGACGCGGACCGATGGGCGGCGAAACTTTACGGCGGCCGGCATGTCGGCAACGAACTCGCCCGGCGCGGTTACACCGTGCTCTGCGCCGACGCGCTCGGCTGGGGCAGTCGGAAAGGCAACGGTTACGAAGCGCAGCAGGCGCTGGCGGCCAATCTCATGCAGTTCGGGGTTTCCTACGCCTCCGTCATCCTGCTCGAAGACCTCGAGGCCATGGCATGGCTTCACGCGCTGCCCGGCGTCGATGGAAGCCGTGTGGCGAGCTTTGGCTATTCGCTGGGCGGCTCGCGCGCCTGGCAGGCGGCAGCACTTTCGGACGATGCCAGGGCCTGTGTCGCCGGCGGCTGGATGGCAACGCTGCAGGGCCTCATGCAGCCAGGCAACAACCAGCTTCGCGGCCAGTCGGCCTTTTCCATGCTGCATCCGCCGATCGCGGGAAAGATCGATTATCCGCATTTTGCAGGGCTCGCCGCGCCGAAACCGGCGCTGATCTTCAGCGGCGCTGAAGACCGGCATTTTCCGGTGCCTGCCGCCTTGGCGGCGCAAGAGCAACTTCATGCGATCTGGGCGGCCGCGGACGCGGAACGGTGCCTCGAAATGCGGCTTTGGCCCGGCGAAGCTCATGCATTCCCGGTTGACCAGCAGGACCATGCGATGGACTGGCTCGATCGGGTGATGTGAGGTGGGTTGGAAGGCAGGTCCTGCGCGAAATGCGGGCTTGGATCTGGCCGAGGCCGAGTATGCGGTGAGGCACCCCCTCTGCCCTGCCGGACATCTCCCCCCAAGGGGATCACCGATGGGATGCGAGGCGGTGCGGCGGTCTTAACCCCTG
>PVBG01000018.1 GCA_002968845.1 Neorhizobium tomejilense
GGCGGAGCGAAAGGTCGATGCTCTATGGGATGCCGTCGGCGCCTTGATCCCCCGCTTCACACCGGCAGAATGCGCAAACTACTTCAGGGCTGCTGGATATGACCCGGATTGAACAGGATGTGCTCTAATTCACTTGCAGCAAATTTCTCGACCCCGGTGCAAGAGCGATGACGATTGACAAAACCGAAGCCGCCCGCCGTCAATTGGAAACAGCCATCGACCTCTATTTCGATGATGCCGACAGCCTTTCAGTCCACACGCTCGCTTTCGCAAGCTTAAAGGTTCTTTTTGATCTTTACCCGCATCGTAATCAGGACGGCTTTGCCGCGCAGCTCGACGGAATAGTCAAAAAGGAAGGCTGGAAGGCCATGTCCGGTGTCGCAAATTTCCTGAAGCACGCTGATCGCGATCCGGACGCGCTTTTGGCGCCGAACCACCCTCAGCAGTGTATGTCGATCATCGGTCTTGCAACTCTTCTGTACCGCCGTATCACCGGCGATCTCTCTCTGAAAATGCGAGCCTTCGATTACTGGGTCGAAGAACTTGGGTACGAGGACTTGGAAATCGAAGAGCTCGATACCGATCCGCAACGTGTTCAAGCCTTCGCTGATCACCGGGCACAAATTCGTGCTCTCCCTCATGCTGAGATGATGGCGGTTGGAAAAAGTCAGTACCAATTCTTCCTGAAAAATTTCGAAAAGTTGCAGGGAATGGCTCGTCAGGCTGAAATTGAAGGTCTTTCACTGACGGAACTGCTGGATCAGCAAATTGGGACTGTGACCAAATGATGGGGCCTGTCTCTCATCGAGCGCCGTGAACATGCATGAACCCTGATCATAGGCACGTCGACTTTACGCCCACTTAGCGGCCATTTAGCCCCGGTCGACACTCTCTCAAAACGTGCCGTCCGCTCTCCTCTGGGAGCGTTTGCCGGAAAGCGGCCGCCAATAGGGCGGATGACGTTCCGACGAAGCAGGTGTAGAATGAAAAAAATACAACATAAAAATGCATGACGTTAGGGGGACGCTTTGAAGATTTACGCCGTGTCGATTGAGAATTTTCGGGGCATCAGTTCAGCCAAGCTGCTTCTGCCCGATCATGCCGTCCTCATTGGCGACAACAACACCGGCAAGTCCTCCGTTCTCGAAGCTATAGATCTTGCGCTTGGGCCGGATCGACTAAACCGCCGACCTCCTGTCGACGAGCACGATTTCTATGAGGGCGAGTATCTGCCCGTGGCTCCGACTCCGGCCGAGGATGGCGCAGCCCCAGAGCCGCAGCCCGCCCCGCAAATCACCGTAGAGGTCACGATCATCGGGCTGTCGGAGGAGCAGGAAGCCCGATTTGGAGGCAATATCGAGTGGCTAAACGTCGAGACCGGAGACTTCTTCACGGAAGCAAATCCCGCTGGCGTGGATGCGGCGAACATCAAGGCGGCGCTGCGCGTCACGTTCATCGGCGCATATGACGGCGAAGAGGACGATTTCGTTGGCAATACCTATTATGCGCGCAGCTTGACGGAGGAAGACACTCCCGTACCCTTCTCCAAGAAGGACAAGCAGCACTGCGGTTTCCTCTTCCTGCGCTCGCTACGCACGGGCTCGCGCGCACTAAGCCTGGAGCATGGCAGCCTGCTCGACATCATCTTGCGGCTGAAGGAAATCCGGCCGCAAATGTGGGAAGGTACGATCGGCACGCTCGCCGGATTCGATGTCGCGAGTGACCCCGCGATCGGCATTTCGGGCGTACTCGAGAGTATCGACAAATCGCTGAAGAAATATGTGCCGCGGGAATGGGGCGTGAAGCCGCATCTCAAGGTCTCGAACCTCACGCGCGAGCATCTACGCAAGGTCGTGACCGCCTTCATCGCCACCGGAGATGGCGCACATGCCGCACCCTTCTTCCGGCAAGGCACCGGCACGATCAACATGCTGGTGCTGGCGATGCTGTCGCAGATTGCCGAGGACAAGCAGAACGTCATCTTCGCCATGGAGGAGGTCGAGACCGCGATCCCGCCATATGCCCAGAAGCGGATCGTTCACGAGCTGCGCAAGCTGGCCGCCCAATCGATCGTAACCTCGCACTCGCCATATGTCCTTGAGGAATTCAAGCTTGACGAGACGGTGATATTGTCACGGGCGAGCGACGGTGTCCTGAAACAGGCGCAGATAGAGCTTCCCGACAGCGTGAAGCACAAGCGCTATCGCCAGGAGTTTCGGACGCGCTTTTGCGAGGGCCTGCTGTCCCGCCGTGTCCTCATCGCCGAGGGCGCCACCGAAGCAAGTGCATTTCCGGTCGCGGCACGCCGGCTCTCTGAACTGAATCCCGGCGTCTATGCCTCGTTGGAAGCGCTTGGGATCTGCATCATTGATGCGGGCACCGAGTCGCCGATCTCGCCGGGCTCTATAAGGGTCTCGGCAAGCGGACGTTCGCACTGTGCGACAAGCAGACCGCCCCCGCGAAGGCCGCTATCGAAGCCCAGGTCGAGCGTCTGTTCATGCACGAGGAAAAGGGCATCGAGGATCTGATCCTCAAGAATACGACCCAGGCCGCACTTGAGCGCTTTTCCGATGCACTCGACTGGCCACAGCACCTATCGCTGAAATACCCCGATCCGAAGGCCAACCTGATCTCCGCGCTGAAGGAGTATTTCGGGTGGGCGAAGGGTAACTGGGGCATCGCTGATTTCCTCGGCCAATGTTCCGAGGCTGAAATCCCGGCCTGGATTCGCGACGCCTGCGTAACCCTCGAGGCACTCTGCGATCCGCCGCCCCCGCCGCCAGAGCATGCGCAGGGAAATGGCGCGGACGCCGCCGTTGAGCTCGGCGAATAGAGGGACGAATGGTCGATCTGACTCCCGCGCAGAAGGAAGTTCTGAAGGAAGACGGGCACCAGCTCGTCGTGGGTGGGCCTGGCTCCGGCAAGACCACCGTTTCCATTTTGAAGGCGGCGAAGATCGCACGTGAGAAACTCAGGCCGGGGCAGCGCATCCTGTTCCTGAGTTTCGCGCGTGCAACGGTTTCGCGCGTCTTCGAGGCGATCGACGAAGAGCAGTCCGTTACGCAGGAGGAGAAGAAGCGGATCGAGGTCGATACCTATCACTCGTTCTTCTGGCGCATTCTCAAGGCGCACGGCTATCTGGTCGGGTTTCCGCGCCGCATGACAATTCTGACGCCGCCTAACGAGGCGATCGCGCTTTCAACGATCCGCAGCGCCTTCAAGGCGCCGTCCAAGCTCTCGGACGAGGAGAAGGCACAGAAGGCCGCGCTGGAGATTGCCGAGCGGATGCGACTGGCTACCGAGGAAGGAAAAATCTGCTTCGACCTATTCGCGGAGCGCGTGGCCATCCTGTTGCACGGCTCCGCCAAGGTCCGCGATCTCGTATCGACTATGTATCCCTTCATAATCCTCGACGAGTTTCAGGATACCAGCGCCCAACAGTGGCGCGCGGTAGAGGCATTCGGGAAGAGCAGCACGCTGATCGCGCTGGCCGACCCCGAACAGCGCATCTTTGATTTCATCGGCGCGGACCCGGAGCGTCTCGACCACTTTAGGGAGGCTTTCAAGCCTTCCGAGCACGATTTGGCCGGGGACAACCATCGCAGCAAGGGAACAGATATTGCCTTGTTCGGCAACCACCTACTTACCGGCAAATTTCGGGAAGAAGCGTATCAGGGCATCGATTACGAGGGATTTGCCTCGAATCCTAATCAGGCTTTCGCCTCGGTTGTCGCTCAGGTTCTGAAAGCGCGTAAGCGGCTAATCGCGACGGGCCGCCGGGACTGGTCGCTTGCGATTCTGGTGCCGACGAAGCGTATGACCCGGCTAGTCTCCGACAATCTGCGCGAGCCCTTCGGCAACGTGCCTCCCATCGCACACACGGCCGCCGTCGACATGGAAGGCCCGATCCTAGCGGCAGAGGTGATTGCCTTCCTTCTCCAGCAGCGAAGTCATGCCGGCTGCTTTGACGAGTTCGTTGATGTGCTTTGCAGCTATTTCAGCGGCCGAGGAGGCCAGGCGCCGACGAAGGGGGATCTGACGGAAGCGGCGCGTTTCCGCTCGGCGCTGGGCAAATGGAACGACTGCCTCGCGAACGGAAAGGCCGTTCCGGCGAACAGCGTCTTGCAAGCCACGTTCGCGGTCCACGCGGCTGCAACGGCTGTTGCGCTGACTGGCCAGCCCGACGGCGACTGGGCCGCCGTTCGAGCGGTGCTCGAGGCTGGGGCCTGCACTCGGCTCGCCGAGGTTGCGAAGGAGGCGCGCAACGTCCGGCTCCTCGAACGCGGCACGCAGCTCCGGCAAACCCTGTCGCAGGACTGGCGCGATACCGGCGCATACAAGAACGCGCTGGCGGTCACTCGCCAAGCCTTCGTGCAGGAGCATTTCGCAACCGCTCACAAGCCGGAGTCGGGTGTCGTTGTGATGAACATGCACAAGGCGAAGGGTAAGCAGTTCGATGAGGTTATCATCTTCGAAGGATGGCCGAAGCGCTATAAGGGCAAGATCGTCGGCAACCCGGATCGCATTGTGGGCGGCAATGTACGCGCGGGGGCGATGACGCAAGCTCGCCAGAATTTCCGCGTGAGCGTGACGCGCGCGAAAACTCGCACAACGATCATGTCGCCCAACGACGACGTTTGTGTCCTCCTTATCCCCGATGAGTGAAGCTACGCTGCGGTCGTTGTGTGGGCAGGATCTGGGCAGCTTCAATGTGGCCTCCTATCGCGATGTCGGCGCTAGGGATAGGGCGCTCCGCCATCTTTCAATTAGGAGCTTTTGGCGGTGCGGTCATTTCCGTCGAGGACGCCTACAGCCATTCCCATGAGCAAGTAGCTGTCTCTACATTAAATTTGGCGCGAACGCCTTGGCCAAACGAAGGGGTCGGTGGTTCAAGTCCCTTCAAGGCGAGGAGATATATAAGGGAGGATCGCGGTAACAGCCGCTGATCTATCCGATCATTTCCACAGGCGCGCCTTCTTCTGCCAGCCTCTTCACGAGCAGCCGGATCGCGTTTCGCTCCGGCCGGGTAAGTGAAGTCACGCGCCGGTGAAGTTTTTCAAGCGCGCTGCTTGACTTCGGCGATAAGAGACCACGGCGATCTGCTGTCCGCCGGACAAGATCTGCCTTGCTGACCAACGATAGCAAGAAGATATCCAGGTCGATCTCTGAATCGAGTCTTGCTGTCGAACGGGCGCTTTTTTCCTCCGACTTGCTATCGTCCGGGTTTATCGTCAGGTGATCAGGGACCTCCGGCAAGTCAAAGCTGCGCTTTGAGATTTGCTCCCAGCAAGCCTGGGTTTTACAGTATTCTCCAACGTTCATCAGATTCTCGGGCGTTTCGCGGATAGCTCGTGCAATCTGTTGAGCGAGAATCTCGATGATTTTCTGGAGCTCTGACGGCACATCTTGAAGCTTCCAGATTTGGTTGAAGTCGAGGCCGGTTTTTCCATCGGCGATGATGTGGTTGGTAAGCCAAGCGAGAGTGTAAGTGACCGTCTGCGATTTATAAGCCCGATCGCTTGCATACCAATCCGATCTTGCAACCATTTTGTCTGTCCAGTTGAACAGCAAGGCCATTGAGCAGGCGTTTCGATACCAGTTCTCGTTTAGGCTGGACTGGCTTGTCTTCCATTGCTTGGAGGTCTGGTCGGCGAAGTACATGAAGCATTTCTGAGCATGCTTCGAGACGATGTCCGGACGGCAATCAAAAGTTACGACGTATTTTGCGAGATCGGTCTTTTCGATGACTTTCTCTTTAGGAAACTCAAGCTGGTACTTCCGTTTTTCGCTCTGGCTCTTATACGCAATTCCGTCCCTGTACTGGCCACGTGCCCGTTCATAAAACCATTTCGTTCCGGAAAGAGCGCCAGCTTGCGGCGGTGCGGTGATACGACGTGAAAACCGCTCCACCTGGAGATGGAAAGGGTGACTGGAGAAGAAGTCAGCTTCAGAAATCCGATTCTGCGTATTTGCGAAACGTGAAATTTTCGGGACAATTTGCTCGATAGCAGTTTCCGGAACAACCGAGAGCTTAAGCGGGACATGCACCCGATCAAGCGGGCTGCCGGAAACGTCTTTCGCGTAAAGTATCGACGCGGTTGTCTGACCACCATTGACTATCTGCAGGTTACTGATAGCTGCTATCGCAGGCTGCCCGTCTTCCAGCTTTACCAGTCGGACTGCAGATGCCGTTGCGGTGAGGCCGTTATTAAATGCGAAAAACATCTGGGGTGAGTCCTTGATAGTAGTAAGGATGCCCCTGTTTACCTTCGTCTTGGCCTGAAGATATGTGCGAACGTTCTGTTCGAGAAGGCGCGCACCATAAAGCCCATATATCCCAGCCAGCACATTTCCGGGAACCGCAAGCAAATACGATTCATGTTCTTCCGAGCTTGATGAAGCTCTCAGACAGGGGATCGGCCCTCCGGCAATTGTGGCAACATCGATCTCGATGGCTACTGGCGTCGAGCTGGCGCCTTGGATTTCGGTGTATCGGGCGAGATCGATTACGCTAAATACTACTGGGATACCCGCAGCTTCCTCAGCAAGCTGAGGCGCTCGTCGGGCGACCAGCCGCGCATTGGAAAAAAGAACAATCCGAAGCCTCTTGATAGAGGCACGATTACTAAAAATCGGATAGGCAACGGTGAAGGCTGAGCTGCTGTCCTCAAGAGCATTAACAAACTCGGAGCGCAATGAATTCTCGAAAAAATTTATAACCCGTCGTATCGACGTATCGATTTGCGCTGCGTTTAAAGTCTCGAGTTCGGTACCGTTGCGGAAATCGCAGACTGCCAAATAGAGAATGCCGCGATCCTGGTCGAACGCATATCCATCCACACGGTAGGGCTTTGATCCGCCGTCGCGATGGCAGTGCGTATGTTCAAGATCAATGGCGTCGCCGCTATCTGAAGCGGCTTCTGCGTAAAGCTGAAAAAAGGCTTCCTGCTGAAAAACGCCACCTGCTTCGGCTTCGAGCATGACGTCGTCGCGGAGTTCATCAAGGGCTGTCTGAAGCTCGCTCACGCCGCAGTCTCCGAAATCGTCTCTTCGAGGTTTACACGATATTGTTCGCAGTCTGCGACACGGATGCTGTATGTCACCAACTCTACGCCGGCTCGCAAGTCATTGCGCTCAATACGGGGAAAATCTCCAATGACTGCGTAAAGCGATCTGTCGACCAAGATCCAAGCTTCCTCGTCGTATTCATCTTTCCATTCGTAGCGAGCGTTCAATAACGCGATTTCGAAGAGGTCGACCGTCGAATGCCCATAATCGGTCGCGAGATTGCGGATATCACCCGCTAGTCTATTCAACGTGCCGCTCGCAGAATCGGTCGTCGGTAGCGGCGCAATACCCTGATTGCAGATGAAAATTCGCCCCTGAACCGGATCGAGCTGGTCCTCTGACGAGATACGAATGCGCCGATCCGCTGTGACGATTTGAGTTTTCACCTCGAAAATTGTCCCGCCGACTGTAAAGTCCTGTTCGTGACCTTCATGCCCTATCCAGCATCGCAGCGCTGACAGGATGCCAAACCGGGGGACGAGAACATCACGCAGAAACAAGAGCTCCCCGACCAGACCAATGATCTCAGTGCGCGCAAGGAGCCGTTCGCGTCTTTGCCGCAACATGTCTTGCCAACGACGTAGCTCGTCAAGCACAACGATCATCCCGCGGTCGGACTGAAGCGGGCTAAGATTATCGGTAGCGAGCATAAGGCCCATACACATGAGCCGAAAATTGCGAAAATCCGCTGGGTCGCCAAGGGTAATGGAAAGCCGAAAGCGATCGTTCGCAATTGGCTCGAACGTGCAATCGATCCCGGTGAGCTTCGGAACCGACTTCTTGAGTTCGGGCGTGCACAGCGCATCAATCTGGAAGATGTACTTGGACCGAAAATTCTTTCCGATCTTGAAATCAAGTGGATGTCTGGCGTCAGCAAGACGCACATTACATGCGCCAGGCTCACTTGCAGGTACGATCTGGTCCCATTCATCCAGCATCCTGGTCTCCGTTTATCAGCTCTTCGTCATCATCAGTTTCGGTGAGCATCTCCAGCTGCTGCCTGTACACAGCGTTGACCTGGTAAATCCGTGCTTTGGATGGCTTTCTGGTTTCCGGCATGCAGAATGAGAGTGTGACAACCGGATTCGTTATTTTTAGAACGTCGTCAGACGGAGATTCTGAATCGTTTTTAAGGCTGGCGTTGAAAACGTGGATAAGCATGAGAGGTCGTTCGCGCACGCTGCATGCAGCGCGTTCCCGGCGATAAACCTCATTTGCAACGGCTTCGTCTGCTCTATCCTTCTGGTCTTTGCTAAGATCGATCCATGCGTCCTCGGGATCAGCCACTCGACTACGGCTGCCATAAACGCGGTAGACGCCGTTTTGCACCGTCCCCTGATCGCGATTTCTTCTGCCGATTTTTAGTCCAGCAAAGGTATCATCCGAATTTGTTTTCCGGTTTGGAATGGCGACGTCCCAATGAGAGAGTTCGTCGCCTGATCGGTCGAGAATGTAGTCCTGAAACAACGAATGATCGGAAATCGGCGCAAGGTCCGTATGATCGCCGAACCGGAAGGATCGTAATAGTGCTTCGATGTGGGTGGCATCGACCTCCTTCCAGAGAGCATAGCCCGCCTTTTCTTCAGTTGGGGGTCCGACAGTATCCAGAAATAACTCAACGGCCGCGCTGTTCGCGACGGCTGTGTCCGCATCGTTCAAGAGAGCATGCCCTTCAACGTGCCGTGCAGAATAGTCTTGCGCGATCGTGAGCTCCTGAGCCGTACGCATCTTGTTTGCCGCTGTGACTCTAAGCGCGAGCTGGCTTTGCCTGACTTTCAGGCCAAAGTCAGCAGGGGTCCTTTTGCTATCCATCATTCGCTTGACTTCGCCGCGCAACTCCTCGGTTGCTTCGTCAACGTAGACGTAGTGATCCAGCGAGATCTTTGGCAGGTAAAGCCGACAAATATCTTCATAGCCGGGCCTGTAACCAAACCATCGAGCCATCTGCATCAGCGTATCACTGGCTGCGGTATTGCGAAGAAGGTAGGAAACCGTCAGACCTTCCAGTGTCAGGCCGCGGGAGAGAGCAAGGCCGCCGATCGCGATCACGTGAAGGCCATGCTCACGGTTCCGCGAGTAGTCCAGCTGACCGCCACGCATGTTCACCGTCCTGACCTCGATGCTCTGAACTCCTTCGTTCAGGGCCCCAACAAGCTCGGACCAAGGAGCTGTCTGGCCGGCAAACTCCGTTTGATAACTTGCCTCGAGATCATTCATCACCGGGTCATCGATCTCAGTTGGCGGCAGCGCGGCATGAACGGAAATGGCGTCCTTGAGTTCGCTCACATACTCATAAACCAGGCCAAGAACCTTATCCTGGATTGCATTGAAACGGCTGACATTGATCATCATCGAGCAATGCGCTCGGCCTTTACCCTGCAAGACGCGTGATGCGCGCGAGATGCAGAAAATCCGGATGGAATGCCGAAGGCTTTCTGGTAGAGCGACAACGGCGTCACCACTCTTATGATTAAGTGGCAGCAGCGTTTTATAATCGTCGATGACCCTGACCATTCCTTGGCGCAGATTGCCGCCTGGCCGGAATACTCGATGGGATCCAACGTAGTTGCTGGGAGGATCCAGAGCCTTAATGAAATTGGCCGGAAACAGGTCGTGATTTTCCATCACTTCCGTAGTTTCGGGATCGATGAAGATGTTTGCGAAAGGTGTTGCGGTGTATCCGACATAGACCGAGCGAGGGAAGCGATGAAGTATTCCGCGGATTACTCCATTGATCGCTGTTGTCCGGTTTGGTTCCTTGGCTGTATTGATCGATGCGTTGTCAGCCTCGTCATCAATCAGGAGCAGCGGCAGGTCGTATCCTCCGGTTTCGCTTTGCTTTTCGATCCATTTCTCAAGCCGTTCGAGCACCGACTTGTTCTTCTTTGTTACAAAGATCATCGGTTCCTGGTGACCGGTGAGCCCGAAGTAAATTCCATCGTGCCCTGATGAAAAATCAGCTTCGCGGCTCGTGCCGTATGAGGGGATACGGCGGCTTGTGGCGTAGTTCTGAATCGGAAGAGATTGCTGGGCTGCTGCAGCGAAGGCTGATATGCGCCCTATGAATGTCTCGTCAATGCGCTCTTGTGTCTGCGTACGAAGCGAATTGGTTATTCCCGCCAGAAGGATGATCACCCGGTAACCGGCATCAGCTGCCTTGCAAATCAACGCGGAATAGTTTGTCGTTTTACCTGACTGGACGTTACCCATAACCATTCCGCGCACTGCACCAACCTGCGGAACTTTCGGGTCTCCGCAGAGGTCCAGCACCTGGTCAGTATCGGTGTCAAGCGTAGCAATTACGGTTGAGGGAAGGGAGCCGGTCTCGAGATAGAACTTGCGTAGCCTGTTCCAGTAATAAAAATCAAGGTCCGGCTTCTTCGCCGCCAGCCATGGACGATGGCTCTTGCTTATAACTGCGCCGCTTCGCTGGGTTACGGTAAAGCTGGCTTCGAGCTCACGAATTATGAAAATGATGCCGCTCTCATCCAGATGGACAAATGGCCCACTTCGTACGAGCGCCGTGATTGCGCCCTCTGGCACACCCTCGTTCCGTGCAAGGGCATCGGCGAAAGTTGCGCCCACCTGCATACGGAAATAAGCGATTTCGCCTTCAAGCATCCTGCCACCAGCCCTTCGATTTCAAATGTTCCTTGACCACAAGCCCGTGGCTTGCCCAAGGCTCCGTCGTTTTGAGAAGCGTCGTCAATGTCGCCAGCTTTCCATCTGCCCGATGCAGAAGGCTCGGCAACACCGCGTCCAGTCGTTCGACGAAAGCCTCGCGATCGATAGCGCCTTGATTAATCACGGCCCCTTTCGCATGGACGTCATCTCCGATGCTGAGCACCGGAAAGCTTTCCTCGATGATGCCGATAGCGGCTCCAACTGCGGACGCCAGTTGTTCATCCTTGGCTTCCAGGAGGTCGGCGAGGAGAGGGTGTTCTCGATTGATATAATAACGGATTTCACCATTTCGCACATACTTCGACCAGACTGGGGTGGTTCCTGAACCCGGGCGGATCCGCGCGCCCCGCGACTGAAAAACCTTTCCAGATTTCCTCCGAAGACCATCAACGATGTCCTTGAGCCTTGCGCGCAGCCCTGACGGCAGTTGTGCGTCCGCCTTGTCAAGCGTGATCTTCCAGACCTCATCAAGCGAATTAGGAATATTTACTGCAATACGGACAAGCTGCGACAGCTCACCATGACGCACCAGCCTGAACCATGTCCCGTGCATAATGAGGCGGTGCTGACGGTAAATGTAAAAGCCCTGGTTTCGAACGAAGCCTTCTTCGCCACCCAATCTTTCGTGATCGGCAGACGTCAGCTTCGAGTAGTGGGGCAGCACAAATGCCTGGACGTCGATAGGGTAACCCCGAAGCTGAAGGACCTCGCGCGGAAGTGATTGCGTTGCTTCATGATTGCGCAGAAACGGATCAGCGGCCTTGAGGTTGTCGCCGTTAAAGCATATCGAGAGTTTCCGGATACCTTCCTCACCCGTCAGGTAGCGATGGAACGTCATCGCAAGCTGGCTCTTGGCGTGTGCCACCATGTCATTGAAGCCTCGGCCTTCTATAGCACCGTCTTCGGAAAGGCGGTCGCACCGGGTCCAGATAATCTCTGTTCCGCTCTCGAGTTTCAGCCGTGGATTCATCACCGCTTTAATTTCATCCGGCTCAAGGACACCCATCTTCCAGTCTGCGAGATCATCCAGATCCCAGACAGCACCCGTGTGGATCTCGCCGTTGTGAGAGACGACGGTAAGTCGACGGCACTGTGAGAGTGAAGCCGACTTCATTCCCCAGCCGAAACGGCCAAGATCATCTGGTGCTCGCTCGGTTGTCGGGTTCGTACTTGCAGGTCGCATCGCTTGATGAAGTTCCGCTGCTGACATCCCGTGCCCGTTGTCCAGAATACGGACCTCGGCCTCGCCATGACGCCGCACACAGAGGATATCGATATGGGTCGATCGGGCCTTTATGGAGTTGTCCAGCAGATCAGCGATCGCACTGGAAAGGTCATAGTTTCCGAAGCTTCTGGCCGAGCTCATCAACGCGGAGGCATCAGGAGGATTATGAGTGAACTGCATTCGTACTTCCTGACACGGCTGTGTTGGCCGACTTCTCATCACGAGACAACGTTATTGCTATCAACTCACCAGTCCCGTCCGGCTGCAACTCGGCAGACTTTACAATTGGCAATAAAACACTTGTCTCGTTGCCCTCTGCGGAAGCTAGATAGCCCTAAAGAAATTAAAAAATCGACATCTTGCTATCGATAGTTGTGATCTGTCATCGATGGAGGAGGGGCTAAATTCTTGGCCTGGAATGTCAGTCACCTGTGAGGCGCCAACGAGCGAAGAAATAAAAAATTGTATTACGTAACTCTGCGCTGAGAACATTAGCGGAACATGCCTTGCCCTCTGGGTGATATTTTGCCATTTTGTCAAAAAATGACCCAGTGAATGGCAGGTGATTCGTGCAAGAGACGCAGCAGGACAACAACGGTTTCAACCATCTTTGCCAGCGGGCGGGGTTGACCCCTGGCGAGGCTGCTTCGGTTCTGTCCGTCTCTGATCGTACGATCGCTCGTTATATGACCGGTGACGGTCGTCCAACCGATCTCGCAATGAGGGTCCTCAGGGAGCTTGCTGATCAGAAGTGCGCCGGAAACGGTCCGATCTCGTTTCGCTTCATTGATCTGTTTGCGGGAATTGGTGGATTGCGCATCGGCTTCCAAGGTATCGGTGGACATTGCGTATTCACATCGGAATGGGATCAGAATGCCCAGAAGACGTATGGCGTAAACTTCCGAGACAATCATGAGTTGGCAGGAGACGTTCGGGAATACTCCGAAAACCCGGGTCTCATCCCTGAACACGATATCCTGCTCGCGGGCTTCCCGTGTCAGCCATTTTCGATTGCTGGTGTGTCGAAGAAGAACGCACTTGGTCGCCCGCACGGTTTCCTTTGCGATACGCAAGGAACGCTCTTCTTCGACACAGCACAGATTATCGCACACCATCGACCTGCGGCTTTCGTGCTTGAAAACGTGAAGAACCTCGAAAGTCACGATAAAGGGCGAACCTTTGCGACGATCATAAACGTGCTGACAAACGAGCTCGGTTATCATGTGCAAACACGGGTGATCAGCTCTGAGCACTGGGTACCGCAACGGCGCGAGCGCATCTTTATAGTTGGTTTTCGCGAGCCAACCGAATTTGACCTGAAGTCACTGAAGCTCCCGGACAACGGGCCAAAGCTTGGCAGTATTCTTGACCCGCACGAAGAGGTCGATCCTAAATACACGCTGACGCCTCGCCTCTGGGAATACCTGCAGGCCTATAAGGAAAAGCACACGTCGAAGGGAAACGGCTTCGGATACAGTCTGTTTGGCCCGGACGATGTTACGCGAACGCTGTCGGCACGCTACTACAAGGACGGCTCCGAAATTCTCGTGGCACAGCCAGGGAAACGACCTCGCAGGCTGACACCACAGGAATGCGCCCGGCTCATGGGTTTCGACCGGGGTGATCGCCGTTGGAAAATACCGGTGTCAGATATGCAGGCATATCGACAGTTCGGTAATGCTGTTGTCGTGCCGGTCGTCGAGTTTCTCGCCGACGCGATGAAACCCTTTATTGAATCTGCGCTTCTACGTGGAGCAAGCCGCTCAATGGCTGCACCCATTATCGTCAGTCGCCCCGATCGTGAACCTGCGAGTGCTCATGGCTGACATTGTCACGGCTGAAGTCCGCAGCCGGATGATGTCGGGGATTCGTGGGACCAACACCAAGCCGGAGCTTATGCTGCGCAAAGGCCTCCATGCCTTGGGGTTTCGCTTCCGTCTGCATGATCGCTCGCTCCCCGGAAAGCCGGATATTGTCCTTCCGCGCTACAAGGCGGTCATATTTGCACATGGCTGCTTCTGGCATGGCCACGATTGCCACCTGTTCAAATGGCCCTCAACCCGCCCGGAGTTCTGGCAGGCGAAAATTGCGCGCAATCGCGCTGTCGATGAGCGGACTGATGCAGCTCTGACAGAAGCTGGCTGGCGCCAGGCAATCGTATGGGAGTGTGCTCTGAAGGGCAAAACGCGACTGCCTCTCGAGGACGTCATTCAATCGTGTGCCGAGTGGCTGAGATCGGACCGGCCGCGACTGGAAATCAGGGGAGGATAGGAATGCGCCGCGGGCTTTTGTCAGATCTTTTCACCGGCGTTGTCGCCAAGCGTTTGACGCTGGTGGAAACCATCACGCACAAATCCAACCAGCATGAGTTTCAGGGCACGAGACCTCTTCGCCGGCTTCTGGGTGACGATGATCGCCGAGGCATAGCAACGCGTTTCATCTGGATCTCGGGCGAGCAGGAGGCCTTGGCGGAAGAAGGCTTCATGAGCTGGTCTAACGTGCGAAAAGGAAAACCGCGCGCACCGGAGTATCATCTCTACTATTCCTCAAACGCCGTCACCGAGCTTATGCAGCCTGGCGACATGTTGTTTCTGGCCTTGCAACAAGATGGCTCGATCCTCGTTGTCGTAACGCCCTCTGCGACGATCCAGAACCAGCTTCTCTGGTTGTTTGCGCTGGAGGAGCAGCCGGAATTTGCCTTCACCTTCCAAGAGATCGATGGCGCGCACAACGCCGAGCTGGATTTTGCAGCGCGCTATATTCTTGATGAGCTGGGGATCGAGCCGGGGGAGCCCGAAGCCGATCGGCTTGATAGCCTCATCGAGCGGTTCGGTCTCGACTTCCCCAAAACACGCGTGTTTTCTGAGCTTGCTCGGACATCGATGCCGGAGGTTTCTGCCGCCGAAGATCCAGACCTCGCGCTGATCTCATGGATGGATCGCGAGGAGCAGCTCTTCAAACGGCTGGAGCGACGTATCGTTGCCGCACGCATTGGCAGCGGCTTTGGTGCCGCTGAGGATGCTGACGTTGAAGGATTTCTGGCGTTTTCGTTGAGCGTGCAGAACCGACGAAAGGCGCGGGCGGGGCAGGCCCTCGAACATCATCTTGAGGCCGTTTTTGCCGCCCAGCAGATTCGATACGTTCGAGGCGCGGAGACAGAGAACCGGAACAAGCCCGATTTTCTGTTCCCGGGGCAGAAAGAGTATCGTGATCCGCTTTATCCAGATGCAAGGCTGACGATGCTCGGTGCCAAGTCGACGCTGAAAGATCGCTGGCGTCAGGTATTGTCTGAGGCTCTCCGCATTCCGGAAAAACACCTTCTCACCCTTGAGCCCGGGATATCAGAAAACCAGACTGACGAGATGCAGGCCAAGAAGCTACAGCTCGTCGTCCCGAAGCGCCTGCACAATACTTACCGGTTGACACAGCAGACGTGGCTGATGGATGTTGCCGACTTTATCTCTGTGGTGCGATCTCGTCAGGAGTCCTGATCCACCAGTTTGAAGTCAGCAAGTGCTTGCGGTTGTACAGTCACTCAGGCCGGCATACGGAACGTGCCATACGGGGTCAGTCGGTCCCGCTTCTCTTGCGACCGCTATGCTGAAGCTCCTGCGGCTGACCTCTTCCCGCATGGCCCGTGTCGAGAACTCCCGAAATCCCGCTTGCCGCGGCGCTATGCTGATTTCTCCGGTATTCTTCATTGTTCATCTGAGCGACCGCCGGCAGGCGGTCGAGGCAATTCGTCGTATTTCGATTGGTACCGGTCGACGGGTGCGCGCCAGTCTTTCAGGAACTCCAGAGGATCTATGCTACCGATCATCTGGCGAGCGAGGTTGACCCGCTTTTCCAGAAACTGTCGCTGCTCGCCAGCTGTCTTGGTCAGTCGATTCTCGTCATCATTGAAGAAACGTTCAACGATCACTGCCTTGCCCCAGCTCTCGATGATTTCTGAAAGTTGCTGCTGGCTCTCCTTGATCGCCTGGGCAATCTTGCGCTCATCTTCGCGCCGCTCGTAACGCTCCCACTCCTCCTGCCGCTCCTTTTTCCGTTTTACCTCGGCTTCGTCTTCAGCTTTCATCAGCGCTTGCAGTTTGTCCCTTGATGCACGCAAGGTCTCGGTAATATCGGGTATAACCCCGGTCAGCGGTTCAGATTCAGTATCCTGCCAACTCAGGGTCCAGTCGACCCCTCTCTTGGGGGAATAGGCAACAATGCGGAAGCGGCCGGAGGGCATATCCTGCTCGGTTGTCCATGAGTGGGTCAGTTGCCAGGCTTTCATCGACCGGATGGCCTTGCTGTCTTCTCGATAGTATTCGCCGCTCAGGTATCGCATCGTTACCCGTTCGGTCATTTCGGTGACAGCGAGGCCAATCGGGACGGTGTCGATATAGACAATCGTCGGCCGGTCAGGCCCCCAGATGCTACCTGAATGGTAACGGCCGTATTTGCGGTCCTTGCGCTCGATCTCCTGCTCTTTGATATGAATGCGGTGGTGGTCTTCTCCAGCTGGTGCGATATGCACACGATAGCCGACGCGGTCGAGCGCGAGGTAAAGGTGATTTGCGATCGATAGCGCGCGAGAAAGCGATGCTTCCGATGAAATTACGTCTGGCAGAATTCGCTTGTAGGGGCGGAGAAACTCTCCATCCTTTGCGGAGCGCGATTTCCTCAGATGCTCTTCTGCACCAATAAGCAGCGGGTGATGTTCGAGGCGGCGGGTCTTTGCAACGGGCTTTGCCTTCTGGCGTGTATCCTTCTCCGTTGCCGGCGCCTTCCTTTCCCGGGGTTTCGGTGTGACCGGAGTAATTTCGATGATCGCATCGATATCGTCGGGCAGGGCGGGCAACTCGGCAGCAATTCCGAGTGATTTACGTGTCCAGTATCCTGATCCCGGATAGGGTATCTCATGCTGCCTGCAAATCGCGGCCAGAGCTGTCCCCGTGAGGCCGAACTCCGGAGCAAGCCTGCTCAATGGTGCTTCACACACGCGGTTGTAAAGCTCGTTGCGCGTCAACTGCATAGGCATGCTCCTGTTTCGCTAAGGCCGAATATCGCACCCGGTTAACAGAACGACGAAATATAAAAGCCGGTGCATGGAAAGCGGCATCTCGTTGGGTTCTTTCCTGATCGCTCTGTGGCGGGAGGCGATGCGTCGGACAGTGGGATGCCTGGGCTAGTCGACCCTCCCGCAGCCTGTGACGTCGCAATCCACTTTGGTTGGTACTCAGTGCAGCGCGATACTCGGCGGCGGCGAGGTGCTCAGGTGGAAGATTTTCACGCCAAGACCTGAGATTCTCTACGGGGTCGCAGGCTCGTTGTTCAAGAGCCGGGAGACTGGCAATAGCCCCGCGAATGTTCTGCCCGTCCGACCCGGAAACTATTTGCTATCTCCGACAGCGCGATCTTGGGTAAAACTTATGGTCTCGCTTATCTTGCCGAGGGTTCCATCTTTGCGGAAGCGCCTGCCAGAAACAACAAACGTGACCCGTTTCTCAGTAGAGTAGAGCGAAATTGACTCTGCTGAAATACGTGTAAACGCCCCGTTCTGCTGTGCCGCAACGATGTCGCCAGGTCTGACGCCGAGAACGGCTTGCGCCAGCTGTGATCGCTCAGCTTCGATTTGTTGTTCCCAGCGTTCCAGATCGGTTTCGATGTGGGCAAATGCTTCGCGGGCGGCCTGAAAAGGGCGTTCGGGTCCAAACCAGATCCGATCAGCCATGGCCAGGATTTCGTTTGGCACCGACCTGTCCAGGGCAAAAGCTGCGTTGGTGATCATCTCGAAGATACGCTCGGCCTCATCAAGCGCCTGCAAACGCGACAGATAGGGTTTGACTTTTGCTTCGGAAAGGGCCGGCGGCAGTACCTTGTCCTCTTCTCCATCCAGAAAGTCGATCGGCATCACGTCACGCAATTTGATCTTGCCTGTCGCGTGTCGTTCCGGCGGGTTCTCCTCACGCCACGATCGCCGATACCATTCTATCCAGGCAGTATCTGACGAAATGCATAAGTAGCTATTCAGGATGAAATCTGATTCCGGCCGATAAAGATGGGTGCTCGACCATGCATGGTCCGCGGCCGACAGCGGTTGCACCACGTGACTAAGATTTTGATCCCGTGCGATCCGCGCAAGCGTTGCTATCCTGGTCTGAAGTTCTGCCGTCCATCTGACGAATACAATCGGACCTGCAGCCGAGAACGAATGGCGCTTGCCTTCTGTCTCGAAAGCCAGCAATTGCGGACGGGCAAGCGGCATCAATCGCTCGACAAGTTTTCCGATGCTTGCCCTGACCGACGTCCCCCATCTGACGGCAACCCGACCACTCTCTGCCCATTTCTGTGCTTGCCCCTGGATCAAAAGCAGCGCTTGGGCGGCGACATCCTGATCAAGGCTCGAGATATGCTTCAGGCGGGTGATATTGACCTGATGTTCGATGCCACGTTTGCGAAGTTCGTCGAGTGCTGCACTCAGGAACTTTGATTGAAGCTCAGTGAAATGTCCGGCGGTGTGGGCTTGTAACGCGCTTTTCCGCTTCGCTTCCATTTCCTCTCGAAATGCTTTCAAGGCGGGGCGTCGCGGCGCTTGGCCCGCCACTACGCGGGCCCAATATCCCCTGGGAGGCTTGGGAACCTGCAGTTTTTCGCAAAGCTTTCCGACTGCCACGTCTGAGATGCCGAGTTCGTTGGCGATCTCGCTGGTCGGGCGCTCCCATACCAATGCGAAAAGCTCTTCTCTCGACAGCTCGCGTCTTGCCATCCGAGGCCCTCCAAGCAGATATCAGGCTGCAGCATTTGCCTTGCCACAGATGGCAGCACACCGTTCAAGCAACTCATCGAACGTCTCGGCGTCATCAAAAAGGAGACCGTCCTCTACCATCCTGGAGTAGCCTTCCTCGAGGGCTTTTCGGCCCGAGCCGACAGGCGTCAGCACCAGACTGCCGCTTATCGCCGCCTCGTAGTCAACTGGTGATCGATCGGCGGCTTTTTCGGCGAAGAACATCGACTTGTGCGTGGCGACGGCACTTGCCAGCCCGCGGTCAGAAATCGCGCTGTCCGCCAGACCGGTGTCGTCGAGCCGCACAATGTCATGCCAGTGGCGCGAAAAGCGATCGCCCCGGAGCCGCTCCTGCAGGCAGAAGACATGGATCGCAGTTGCCTTTTCCCAGAAGGTCCGCTCGGCGTGCATTACCCTCGGGTTGGCCGTCGGAAAGCCGACTCCATCAATGAGACCGGCTGCATCACATGTGATGTCTCGAAAGCTAGCCGGCTCGCCCGTCGCCCTGGCTCCAAACTCCCGCATGACGCTCGGCGCGACATAACCAGATCCTGAACCGACCGCCTGGTAGTCGATGTAGAGCCTGTCGGCCTCGATACGGATCTCCGCGGAAAGGGACTGCTTCTGGAGTTCACCGGCGATGACAGGCGCGACCGTGTCAGCTACCCAGGTCGGTAGTCGCCGGCGCACCTCGCTCGACCAGCGCTTCTCCTCGCTCCGGGTTTTCGGGAGCGCTTCTTGGTTGTCCCCGACAAGATCAGGGGCAAGCGCGCGGATGTCGTATGTAAGGTCGACGTCTTCCGAGAACCGTCGAATGGCGCCATAGGCCTTCGATAGCGAAGTTCCGCCCTTGAAAACAAGGCTCTCGCCGAGGGCCGTGGTGTAGAGCGTTCGAAGCGCCCAGACGACCCAGACGTCCTTTTCGAGCAAGTGGACCGGACGCTTCGATCGATCTGAGGCAATGGCGAGAACCTCTCGCTTGTCCTCGGTCGAGAGCTGCAGGAATTGATCAGCCATGGGCTGCCTTTCCGACGCTTCGCGCGAGCCAGGTTGGAAACTGCGATGCTGCAGCGACAAGCTCGTTGAACGCCTCGGGGGGCAGTTTCCGCCTGATGTTCAAAAGGGCCTCTTCCGCTCGCTCCGGCCCCAGCCAAGCGAGCGCGCGTACAGCGACGCCGGCTGGCCGGCCGGCGAGGGACAACTGCCAGCGAGGGACATGCTTGAGCTCGACCTTCTGGCTTCCGACATTCATTGTCCGGCTGCGCCCGGAGGTCAGGTAGATGGAGCGAACCGGAACTTGCGTCGTGAGGCCAAGGGCATTGGCGGCCGCCGCTCCATTCGAAACGATGACTTCGCCACGTTGATGTGCAACGGCCTCTACCGCTTGCTCGACAGTGGGCGGTCTGGTCCCGAACCGGGTTTTGATGGCCTTCATGTAGATACCTGTGAAACGGCACCGACGGTTGACCCTGTTCGAAAATGCGGTAAGCGCCTGATTGTGTTTGCCAACTCGCAACGAGGCTGGGGTCATCACCGGCGCTGATCGTGACCCCACCCGAACTCCATGTTATCTCAGTAAACCAATGGCTTATGGAGAACATGTAGGGGTCAACCTTCGGTGCTGTTTCACAGGCGGCCTTAGAAGAGCAAGGATGAGTCTACGAGGACTATTTCTCGGCGTGGGACGGTTTTCGGAAACGCACGCCAGCTCCTCCACCGTTTTCTGGTATGAACTCGACACCTACGCTCTCAAGCGCAAGCTGGATAGCCTTCAGATTGGCAGTTGTAATTGGCGATGATCCATTGTCCGCCTCGGCGCGCCGGACCGTCGAAATTCCGAGCTGAGCCGCGGCAGCGAGATCATCAGCACTCCAGCGCACCAACCCCCTTGCCGCGCGTATCTGTGCTCCGGTGATGACTTTCATCTTTAATCCCGTTGAACCTTTTAAGTTCATATGATATTAAAACGTTCTCTCATTCCCTCGTGCAGATTTGCATTTGGGGCCGAGCGTATGAGACGGTTGCGTCTACTGTTGCGAACAGCATCGTCAACCTGACCACGTCTAGCTGTCTGGAGCTTGGATCATGGCTGATTCTGAGAATAGCAGAACTTTGTCTGCAATCACCCGCCGAAAATTACCGAGGGCCGAACTGGAAGCGATGCTCACGGGTCTCGTTTTGATCGGAGGCGGTCCCAATGGCCTCCTCCGGGAATAGGGATGTCTCCCCCGAGACCACGCGCAGAAACTTCCTTGCACGTGCCGCGGCTTCGATCGCAGCGGCGCCCGCCCCGATAGGTGCAGTGGTGCGGACGGAGAGATCGGAGCAAGGCGATCCGGTGGTATCACTTTGGAGAGATTGGCTGGTTGCCCACAGGCTCTGTGGGGAAGCCTGCCGCCGGCAGCAAAAGCTCGAAACGGAGTTGCTTCGAGAATTCGGTAGTTTCCCCCGCGCCAAAGTCCTGCTCTCCGAAGACTGTGGTTTCATCTGGGCCTATTCCGGTCGGGAGATCGACCGTCTTTTGCCGAACTCGGATCAGGATGAAATGCGGCGGCAAGCAAGGGCTGCATTGGCGGCCCGCCGCAGCGAATGGAAGGCCGCGGACAAGCGGGTGGGATATACCAGGGCGAAAAAAGCCGAGGAGGAAATCGCAGGTGTCGAGGAGGCGTTGGCAAGGGAATTGTGGAGCGCGGCGCCTCGATCTGCCGCCGGCGTCGCGGTGAAGCTGCATTCTCTCCTGGAAATGGAGGATCCAGGCTCTGCCCTCCAGGAAGCGCCGTGGCCGGAGCTTCGTACGATCCTTGCCGATCTTGTGCGGATCTGCGCAGGTCCGAATGCGATCTGAGCAATACCACCTCCCGGCCACTATATGCACAGGGAGTGGCCGATCATCAGCATCCGGATCATCAGCTCGAGGTCAACCGAGGAACGGCCGGTAGCGCTGTGTGATCCAGGCCGCGCCTGGGACCAAAGCCCTAACCCAGGAACGAGCCCTGACCACTTGCGTTCATCAAAAAGCAGAATCCATGGAGCACGTTATGGACCATGATCTCTGGGATGAGCCGATTGAGATCGCTATTGGCCCGGGCGATCACTTCAAGAGCATCGGCGGCAGCAGAGACGCCTTGGCATACTTGATGACTTGCTGGCCCCAGAAAGGAGGAGGCTCCTTTGCTTTAGCCAAGCGAGCCTGCATGGAAGCTGCCGACGGTCGGGGCGATCCGTCCACCGCTGCATCAGCGTTCAGAGTGGCCGCGAGCGACGCGGGCATTCTTCGCTGAGCGTTCGCAGGCCGTCGCCGCCTTCAGTGATGCCAGAACCTGCAGCGCGAACTCGATCATGACCTTGATGTCTTTTGCCGGTCGCTGCGCAAGCGCCTCCGATATGAGTAGGCGGCAGATGTTGAGCTGTCGTCGGGGGTGTGTTTTACTCGACTTGGGCTTGGGGGTTCAGAAACCATGGGACCGGAACGCAAGGCTTGGCTGCGCTTCTTGAATGGATGCGTAATCGCCGTCTTACTGGCGGGAGATTGTTTTGCGCAGGAAACGCAGTCAGGACCGCCCGCGACTGAACGCCCCGATCCGCCTGGGACGCGCTATTCGACCGGATTGAGGCCGATGTCCAATACAGAGATGCGGGGCGTGCCGGAACTGCCGCGGTTTCGAGCTTTCTTGCCGGAATTCGCAGAGCTATCGGCCCAATTTCCGCGCCCTCGTCAACAAGGGGCCCTGGGTTCCTGCGCGGCGTGGGCAGTGGGCTATGCGACGCGCAGCTACTACACTTCGACTTCCGAACGGAAACCGCTGACCGATGCCAACATCGTCAGCCCCAGTTATCTCTATCACCGCGCACGCAGGGGCGCCTGCGACGAAGGTTCGAGCGTGGCAGATAATGTACGTGTGCTCAGGCAAGGGGCTCTTTCGCTGGCGGATCATCCATACTCCGATCGCTGCGAAACCATTGCCCCAGAACTAGCCAACCGTGCAAAAGCCTTCAAGGTCGACGACCTGGCACGGCTCGACCATACGCGCGTCGACGATGTGCGCGGGCGACTTGCCCAGGGGGAGCCGGTGATCTTGTCTCTTAGGATCTGGCCCAGCTTCCACGACTATCGCGGCGGGATCTATCGCGTCGGATCGACAAATGGGGAAATAAGCTACCACGCTGTGGTCACCACCGGATATGACGATCGTCGTCAGGCGCTGCGTGTCGTCAACTCCTGGGGCACGAAGTGGGGGGAGGCCGGCTATATGTGGCTGTCCTACGACGCCTACGCTGCCATGGCCGTCGAGGCCGTGGTATTGAGGGTCGCAGGGTTCACTCCGACGCCGCCCGTCGAACCGGTCGATACCGTCGAACTGGCCAAGCTCGTAACCGACGTCAATACTCGGACCTGCGCCAACGTCGCGTTCCGCAAGGAGGGCGAGAGTGTCATCGTCTCTGGGTTCGTCGGCAGCGAAGAGGATCTTAAGCGGTTCAAGGATCTGGCAGCAACGAGATCGGTGTTGAACATTGACGGCCTCGCTGTTGCGTCCTGGCCGCAATGCGAACTCAAGCAGATCCTCGCGCGGGCGGCTGTGGAGCCTGACACGCCTGGCGTCACGGTCGCGGATGTGACTGCACTCCACTCTGGGCGGCTGCTCGACGTGACAGTGCGCGCGCCGCAACATTTCAGCTATGCCTATGTCAGCTACGTCCAGGCCGACCAGACCATCGTTCACCTGGCGCAACCGCAGGGGCCTGGAAGCCAGCTAGAGCCGGGGCAGGAACTGCGCTTTGGCGACGGGAAGGAAGGGCGTTCTAAATTTACCGTCTCGCCGCCGCTCGGCCACGAGATGATGCTGGTCGTGACCTCACGCAGCCCATTGTTCGAAAAGACACTCCCTCAGGTCCAGACCGCGCGCGAATATCTGTCGCTGCTGCGCAAGGCGCTGATCTACCGTCCGCGTGCGGATCTCCCGGAACGGGTCATCGCGGCGTCTACGATCGAGTTTGAAACGAAGGCAGCACCATGAAGATATTTCCGCTGGCGGCATTGGCCGCAGCCCTGTCGTGCCTCCCAACAGGGGCGCTGGCCCAGGATCTCAGCTCGGACCAGATTCGCTGCAAGCTTGACCCCACCTGCGTCAAGCCGGGTTTCCGCTCCTTGCCCTTCGGCAAGAGGGGCGTCACGGTCGATCCGGCTCCAGCCGAGGACAAGCCCAACGCCGTCAGCCTGCACGTTACCTTTGCCTATAATTCGGCAGAGCTGCTCAACGATTCCCTCATCACGCTCGATGCCCTGGGCACGGCACTCGTTGATCCGAGCCTTGCGTCGGCGCGCTTCATGATTGCGGGGCACACGGATTCCCGTGGCACAGACGAATACAACCAGAGTCTCTCCGAGCGCCGGGCAGACGCGGTGGCGCGCTATCTGGCCGGCAAGTTCAAGATAGATTCTGGCAAGCTGGAGGTGGCGGGCTTCGGCGAGAGCGAACTCTTCGATGCCCGCAGGCCGGAGGACCAGATCAACCGCCGGGTACAGGTGATCAATCTGAGCGCCAATGCCCAGTGAGGGCATTGTGCGCTTTTCGCCTTACGCTAGTAAGGTTGGGAGGGTGAGGCGATGAAACGTGGAGCCTGGATCAGGTCCGGCCTGTGGACATACGCGCTGATCGGTCTTGCATTCGCGTTTGCCGCACCAGATGCGTTTGCCGCCGACAACATCCGTGAAATCAAACGCAAACTGTGGGTGCTGGGCGAACTCTCGGGCACCAACCTCGACGGGGAGGAGGACCGTGGCTACCGCGATAGCCTCGCGCGCTTCGCGTCGACCCGCAATCTGCGCGTAAGCAATGACGACGAGGCGGCATCGCTACTTGACCGGGCCATCGATGAGAAGACGCGGCAGGTTGCCGGACCCTATGACGATCCCCTCCCGTTCGACCGACCATCCTTCTCTGGAGACTGGGTGAGGAAGCTGGTGGTCAACTCTGGAGACAATATCGTACTGGCGGGAAGCTGCTCGAACATTGCACGCTTCCGCCTTGACACCGGATTGCCGGCTAAAAGTTTCCCCGGAGCCCCGGGACTCAATTTCACCTACAGCAGCAGCATGGACGAGATCATTTGCCTTGCCGCCTGGGACGACAAGGCGCAGGGTCTGGTCGTCATCGATGCCATCACGGGCATGCTTGAGGATTTCATCCTTCTGCCCGGAATGGACAGTTTCTCCTTGGGCCATCTCGAAGTCGACGGGACGGGCACAGCCGTCTGGGTCTTCGGGACGAACGGCTTGTGGGCGGTGGATCTCGTGACGCGCGAGGCCCGTCGGGTGGTTTCGAAGCTGCCGGACAACCTGCCTCAGAACATCGCCGTTTCGGATGACGGATCACTAGTGGCGATCGAGTTCACCTACGGCATGAAATCCGGAAAGAAAGGCTTCCCGAAGGAGATACGGACATACGATGCGACGACGGGGCGCCAGTTGTCCGCGGTTTTCGATGTGGAAGGTCTAACGCTTGCACCGCAAGGCGACCGTTATCTCGCCGAGAAGGAGGACGTCTACCAGGTTCTTGACGCCCGCACCGGCAAGCGGCTCTTTTCGAAGAAGTTCGAAGGTATTAATCCGGAAGAGGGAATGGTCTTCACGTCGGATGGTTCGGGTGTTCTCCTTGCCCATTATGACGACGAAGAAACCCGATCCATCCTGAGGTGGGACTTCGCGAGCGGCGGCGTCACCACGATCTCTCATATCGGGCAGACAGGGAAACACGTTCGTTTCGATGAACAACGAGGCGAAGCCTACACGGTCGGTAGCGACGGCGTGTTCCGTTATCGCCTCCAGACCGGGGAAGCATTGACGCCGCCAAGAGCAGTCGACCGCATCGAATTCGTTGCGGCGGCCGTCAGCCCGGACGGCAAGACGGCCGTGGGAATAGGTCTGGACTCCGCCTATGTGCTCGATACGGAGAGTGGACAAGTCCGCCACCTGACGATCTCCGGCTGCACCATAGGAAGCTCTGTCGATCTTTCCAACAGCACATCGCCGGTTAGCTTTTCCAACAACCGGCGCCTCGCGCTCGGCTGCGAGGATGGATCCATCAAGGATATGGATATCGAGACCGGGGTGGTCTTCCCGGTCGGCAACTTCTCGGATGATGGCCCAGCTCATCTAGTAACATCGCCCGACGGCTTCTACCTGGCCGCCATTTACTCGGATCATAGTGACGGCAAGAGCGAGTACACGCTAATCGTGGCTGAGCGCAGTACCGGCCGCGTGATCCTGCGCAGGAAGACTGCCGAGAGGCTTTCCGGATTGGGCTTTGCCGATGCCGGCCGGCGCGTTCTCTACGGAGAAGGCCATTTCGCCGTCGTGATCGATATCGACTCCGGAAAGCGGGTGGCGGGCCAGGAGCTCAAGCTGGAAATGACCAAGTCCGGCCGGACCACACGCTGGTATTGGGGATCGGTCGGCTGGGTCATTCCCGATTCAGAAACGGGCGACGACACACTGTTCAGCGCCACGGGCACCGGAGGGCTCGTCTACAGCTATGCTCAGGGAAAGTTCTCGCTACGAGCAGGGAATCTCTGGGCCAGCAACGATTCGGTCGCAGGTTTTGCCAGGTGGGGGCGTGTAATAGCGCTCGCTGACCAGAAGCTGGTCACAGTGCAAGGGGCGGGTGGTCCGGCAATCGGCCGCCTGGGTGCGGACCAGTGGGCCTCACGGCACGCGCCGGTCGGCGGAGAGGTCCTTGCGCTTGGGGCACAGAACAAGGGCCGCTTCGTTGTGGTTACCGACATCGGTGGGATACTCCTCTACGACCCGAAGAGGGCAGCTCCGATCATGACGACTGTGCTGAGCGAGAATGGAAACTGGCTGAGCCGCATCGACGGTGGCTATTTCGCCGGGACGAGGGGCGCGGCGGAAAACCTGTTTCTCGCGCCGAGCGTACATGAGACGATCACGGTCGACAGCCTTTTCGACACGCTGTACAGGCCCGATCTCGTGGTGAATGCGGCTTCAGGCGTTGCCCCGGACCGGCAGGCGGATCCGGGGGAAGGCATCAAAACGCTCCTGAAGGACGGCCTGCCGCCTACCGTGGCCATTGTATCTCCATCAAACAACGGAACCGCGGACGATGAGCGCATTGTTGCCAAGGCAAACATCATTCCGTCGACTGGCGGTGTGGGCCGTATCGAGTGGAGGGTCAACGGCATCGTTCGGGTGGCCCGCAACCTCACCTCAGGTGCCGCGGTACGCCAAGGGGGGCCTGTCGCTGTCGAGGACAGACTACTTCTGGAACCAGGAAATAACCTTGTCGAGCTGAGCGTATTCAATGCGGCGAATGGCATCGCATCGATCCCTGCAACGATCAATGTGAACTGGGGCGATCCAGCCTCATCGGCGCCGCCGCGTCTTTTCGTGCTTGCTGTCGGCATCAATCGCTACTGGGACAGCAGGCTGAGCCTCAATTTCGCGACCGACGATGCCAGCGAGATCGTACGGGGCTTCAAGCTCGCAGGCGGCGACCTGTTCGACGACGTCAAGAGCTGGCTGATCACCAATGAGCAGGCGACACGGGAAGGGATAGGTCTCGCCTTCGATGATATCGCCAGGAGCATCCGCTCTACCGACGTCTTCGTCCTCTTCGTCGCCGGCCATGGCAAAACACTGGATGGCCGGTACTTTTTCTTGCCTCACGATTTCAAATATTCCGGAGAAGCCTCCATCGCGGCGCAAGGCATCGGGCAGGATCACTGGCAGGCCTGGATGACGCGTGTCGCAACTCGCAAGTCACTGCTGATGTTCGACACCTGCGAGAGTGGAACGCTGACGCAAGAGCGCACCACGCGCGGCTTCGACCGGCTCGCCGCGCTGGACCGGCTAACGAGGGCGACCGGCCGTTCAATCCTTGCCGCTTCCAGTGACGACGGTCCTGCACTGGAAGGTTTCCAGGGGCACGGCATCTTCGCTTACAGCGTGCTTGAGGGGCTAGGCGTCGCAGACTCAAACCGCACTGGCCTGATCCAGGTGACGGCGCTCGCGTCTCATGTCGGCGCGCGGGTGCCGGACCTATCCTACGGCAAGTTCGGCATCCGGCAGGTCCCTCAGATGAAGCTGATCGGCGAGGACTTTGCCATCGGCAAGGCGGTGAGCGCCCTCTCGGCTGTAGCAGACGATTTCGTCCCGGCGCAGCCGACCCATGTGGTCGTTTCCCTCGCTCCCCTCACCGATGCTAAGGCATCTGCAACAGGCGAAACACTCGCGCCGGGCGCCCTGCTCCGGGTCGTCTTTGAAGCGGGCGGGCGCTCGGAAGTCGCCCGCGCCGGCAAGCGTATTGGCTTCGTCCCGACGACCAGCCTTGCTCCGATGCATTGAGCACGAGTGGCCGTACGCCTAAGGCCGCAAAGGCTTTGCGGTGCTGTCTGCGAACATGGCCGAGGCAATCCCTGTCAATGCCGACGAACTTGCACGGCATACGCCCGAGACGGCCGAGCGGGTGTTGCAGGCGTGCGCGATGATATCGCAGTTCAAGGCCGCCTATCCTCATCGCATTCTCAGTCGATCGGTCCATTGATCGGGACGAAGGGCAACGCGGATTTGGTTCATATAACCGGTTGGAAGCTGGCTGGGGAAAGTGGCTACGCTCCCGCATGCGGCACTCCGCGGAGGGGAGGTCGTGGGAAGGGATGGCACGTAGTTGAGAAGGTCAGCGAAATCCAGGCCCTCTTTGAAGGGCCTGATCCTGCTGTTGGCCGCGGGCGTGAAAGTCGGGGAGGGCTAACGTATTGCAGGCATGCGCCACGTCTGCGAGTTCGTTCCGCGAAGCGAATGTGCGGCGCGGCAAACACCTGAGGCAGGCCTAGCTAGACATCTCGCCGGAAATCAACCGGCAGGTTTCGGACGGATGGCTGGCTTCGCCTTCTTCGGCGCAGTTATTCCAAGTTCGCGGTTCATCTTTTTCAACGCCACCTTGCGCGTCCGGCGGATGCCCTCCGCCTTTTCGCGGGCCCGCTTCACGGAAGGTTTTTCATAATGTTCCCGGAGGCGCATCTCCCGAAACACGCCCTCCTGCTGCAACTTCTTCTTCAGAAAGCGCAAAGCCTGATCAACATTGTTATCCCGCACCAGAACTTGCAAGCCGAACCCCTATGTTATCGTCTGGACCATTCATAGGCGGACGGCCGGTCTCTGCCAATATTGCAGCAAGGGAGGCAGGGATGACCATGCTAGTAGATGCCGCTAGAGTTATCCGTCATCGAGTCCCTGCGGACATACCGTTTGTCGCTTCGGTATCGATCAGTTCGCGTGTGGTGATGGCGAGACTCCTTCCTGGTTGATGCTTTCCATTAACGCACCCGACGTCCAAAAGATGCATGCGAATCAGCAGGCTAACCGGGACTCGCGAAACGGGCACGGCCGAACGGCTAAGTCCTTGAAAAATGATTCGTTTCGACTCGGAACAATTGCCCGCTCATTCGCTTGAATCGCCTAAGTTGCGTCAGGAGTTCAGCGTCATGGTTGCCCCAAGGGCCAATTGGAAAGGCTTCATCAAGTTCGGAGAGGTGTCATGCCCAGTGGCGCTTTACACCGCGGCATCCTCCTCCGAGCGGATCGCGTTTAACACCCTCAATCGGAAGACCGGCAATCGGGTAAAGCGGGAGTTCGTCGATAGCGAAACCGGCGATCCCGTCGAACGCGATGATCAGGTCAAAGGTTACGAGATCGAAAACGGCCAATACATCGTTCTGGAACCCGATGAAGTCGCCGCCGCCGTACCCGAGAGCGACAAGACCCTGAAGATCGACGCGTTCATTCCCTGCAACGAAATCGACGACGTCTATTTCGGCAAGCCCTATTATCTTGCGCCGGACAGGATGGGCAAGGAGGCTTTCGTCCTTCTGCGCGACGGGATGAAGACGGCGAAGGTCGCCGCTATCGCTCGCACCGTCCTCTTTCGCCGGATGCGCACGGTCCTGATCCGCGCACATGGCAAGGGCCTGATCGCCTCGACGCTGAACTTCGACTACGAAGTCCGTTCATCCGAGAAAGCGTTCGAGGAGCTGCCTGACCTGAAGATCGAGGGCGAGATGCTCGATCTCGCCGAACATATCATCGGGAAGAAGAAGGGCAGTTTCGATGCCAGCACCTTCGACGACCGATATGAAGCCGCGGTCGCCGAATTGGTGAAGGCCAAGATCGAAGGCCGGTCGCTGCCGAAGAAGAAGGCGCCGGTCGCATCGAAACCGAGCGATCTGCTGCAGGCACTGCGCGAAAGCGCGGGGGTCGGAGCCAAGGCCGAGCCGAAACGCACAGCCGCCAACGCCAACAAAGGCACCGGTCGCCAAAAGGTCGCCAAACCTGCCAGTGCAGCGAAATCGAAGGCCGCGACGACGCCAGCGCGCCGCGCAAGCTGATCGGAGGATATCATGGCTGTCCGTCCCTACTGGAAAGGCTATCTCAAGCTGTCGCTGGTCACCTGCCCGGTGCAGATGATGCCCGCGACCTCCGAGAACGAGAAGGTTCGCTTCCACACGCTCAATCGCGAAACCCAGAACCGCGTCGTCAGTCACTATGTGGACTCGGTGACAGGGAAAGAAGTCAGGCAAGAGGACGAGGTCAAAGGCTATCAGCGCGGTGAGGACGAATACATCATTCTGGAAGATGATGAGCTCGAAAATGTCGCATTGGATAGCAGCAAGACCATCGATATCTCCACCTTCACCCCGCGCGACACGATCGAGTGGGTCTGGCTCGACACCCCCTATTATCTGTCACCGAACGATCCGGTCGGCCAGGAGGCGTTCTCGGTCATACGCGACGCAATGGAATCCCAGGACATGGTCGGCATTTCGCGGCTGGTTATTACGCGGCGCGAGCGCGCCGTCATGTTGGAGCCACGCGGCAAGGGTATCGTTCTGTGGACTTTGCGCTATGGTGACGAGGTGCGGGATGAAGAGACCTATTTCGAGGGCATCGGTGATGAGACAGCAGATTCCGACATGCTGCCGCTGATCGAGCAACTGATCAAAAAGCAGACCCAGCACTGGAACCCGAAGATGGTCGTCGACCCGGTTCAGGACCGGCTCCTCGATATCATCGCAGCAAAGAAGAAGGCCCTGAAAAAGCCGTCAAAGGCCAAGGCCAAAACGCCGGCCTCAGCGCCCGCACCGAGCAACGTCATCAACATCATGGATGCCTTGAAGAAGTCGGTCGCAGCCGAAACCCGGACAAGCAAATGAGCAAACGCGCCAAGCCTCTGCTTCAAGACGAGGCGTTCACCGCCAAATCCAAGCCGAGGCGCAAGCGCGATCCGGCCCAACCCAACCTCCCATTCGACCCGATGCCCGATCGCGTTGAGCCATGCCTGGCTTTGCTGAAGACAGCTCCGCCTGTCGGGCCGGACTGGGCCTTCGAAATCAAATGGGACGGCTATCGACTCGCGATCCATATCGAGCCGAAGGGCGTGCGGATCATCACCCGTGGCGGCCATGACTGGACACACCGTTTTCCCGCGATTGCCGCGGCGGCCAAGAAACTCGGGGTCGGAACAGCGATCCTCGACGGGGAGGCTGTCGTTCTCAACGCTGAGGGCCAATCCGACTTCGGAGCGCTGCAGCGTTCGCTCGGCGGACGCGGCGGCAAACGATCCTCGACGGAGTCGATCCTGTTTGCCTTCGACCTTCTGTATTTCGACGGGCACGATCTGACGAAAACCGAGCTGTCTGTCCGGCGGCATCTTCTCGAAGATCTGCTGGAAGGCGCCGTCGGCGCCATTCAGCTTTCAGAGGAAATCGAAGGCGACGGAACAGGGTTGTTGGCCAACGCTTGTTCTCTTGGAATGGAAGGCATTATCGCCAAGCACCGCGACAGCCCGTACCGCTCCGGTCGGACCGGGGACTGGCTAAAGATCAAATGCGTCCAGAGCGATAGCTTCATGATCGTCGGCTACGAGCAATCCGCCGCTGCGCGCGGCGGTATCGGCAGCTTGCTGCTTGCTGGCCGTCGCGGCCATGACTGGGTCTATGTCGGCGCCGTGGGCACCGGCTTCAAGGAAAAGGATGCGATCTATCTGAAGAAGACGCTGGATCAGCTGAAGACGAGGACGCCGGTCGTTCCGATCAAAGGCAAGAACTACGTGTTTGCGCAGCCGACGTTGATCGCGGAGATCGAATTCCGCGGCTGGACGGACGACGGCAATCTGCGGCATGCATCTTACAAAGGCCTTCGGGAAATCCAGGACAATGCGGCGGTAGTCGAAATGAATGGCTGACCGGATCGCTAAAGCGGGCAGGGCGCTCGACCCTTGCGAGGAGCGCCCTGCCACACCCGGACGATCGCGCAGACAGCCAAGCTGCTGCGCAGGCAATCATCGAAGACGAGTGGTAGCAGTTAGATGATCGTCCGAGCCGGAGAATTCAAGGGTCTGCTCGTGCCGAGCCTGATGGCGGCTCGACCTGTTCAAGTTCGAAGAAGTAGATCCGCTCGTCGCCTTCAATCACCATCGCCCCCATCATCCTGTGCTCGTCAATCCTGCGAAGGTGGTCTACGATCGGTTGCTCGTCATAGATGATCGCAGCGCTTGTCACTCCGTGAAACGACATCGTCTGCAGCGACGCAACCGGCCCTTTTGCCCGCAGCTCGCGCTGAAGGTACGAAAACAGGTTTTTCGCGGGACGTGTTCTTCCGGCCTTATGGAAGCGAAGCGCCAGACGCAGCGGGATCCTCGCGGGATCGATTGGTGTCAGCCTGTGCTGACCGGATCGAAACAAGAGCGCGTCCGCGCGCAATTCCGATGTAAACCGTTTGCCGAACCAGCCGAGATTTTCCAACACGCCGTCGAACGGATGGCCGGACGGGATGCCGCGACCCTGCCATAGCCCGATCATCTCGCTGGGCCTGATCGGCGGCAAGCTTAGAAACTTCTCAAGGGTTTTCTGCTGTTCGCTCAGAGGACGCATCCTTTTCCCTGCGCTCCCTCGTCCGCCTCCTGGATTTTGCGTCACGCCGCGCCGTTCGCAACTCATCCAGCGTCGGCAGCCACCAGCCGCGATCGAGTTCTTGTCGTCCCGGAGGTGTCCGCGCCGGCCAGGTGGTCACCAATTCTTCCAGCGAACCTGAACGCCACGACGCCCAGACATACTCCTCATCGCGATTTGCGGGGAAGTAGAACGTATCGACAGTCGCCGTATCTGCCAATTCGCCGTGCGTGCCAGTAAAGAAAAGGACTCCGACATGGGTGCTGACAGCGCGCTCCAGCGGCGGGCCATCATTGGCCGGGACGGGATATCGTTTCCGTCGACGCTCCCTGGTCCGTGCCTTCGACGCCTCGTCTTCCTCTGTACCCTTGATTGCTTCACGCCGCGCCTTCCGCATCTCAGGCTCGTTGCGTTCGGCGGCCGTCTCAATTGCCGGCCACCGCCGGCGGAGTTCGTCCAACGACCGGTAAGGCACCGTCCACAGCCGTCGGTCGGCATCCCAGCGCGCGAATGGAATGTCCCGGATTTCGTTGACGATGGTGCGGGAATAGGGCGTCCGAATTTGAAGGGAAGAGGGCCCCGCGTCCAGATACTGGCTTTCGATCGGATCGAATGCGAAGGCATCTCTGCCCTTCTCGTCGGCGAAGGCCTCGGCTTCCGCTTCCATCTCGGCGAGCCAGCGGCCGATACGTCTCTGGGCGGTCCGTCCCGGCACGAACCAGGCATTGAGACGATCGCTCCATCGCGCGCGCGGAAACGCTTCGCGAAAGCGCTGCACCGTGATGCGATCATGAGGCAGCTCTGTCGTCGCGCCAGCACGCGGCGTTGAGGGAGCATCGCTGTCCGGTTCCGGTTCCATCGTGCTGTAACGCGGAATTACGAATTCAGGTTCACTCGCCATGCTGCGGCCGATCACTCAAGCCGCCTGCTTCATCGACTTGGCGAGCCGCTTGATCGCCTGCTGGAGCGATCGCTGCCCGTCGCAATAGTCCTGCCAGGCGCTCGATTTCGCCAGCAGCGCCGGCACGGTGCGGATCGTGAACCGCTTCGGATCGAGATCCGTCTTCACTTGGGCCCAGGTCAGCGGCATTGACACCGTGCCGCCGGGCCGGGCGCGCGGTGATAGTGGTGCGACCGCGGTCGCCATGCGGTCGTTGCGCAGGTAATCGAGGAAGATGCGACCGTTGCGCTGGTTCTTCGCCATCTTGATCAGGTAGAGCTCAGGGTTTTCGCGTGCCATCTGCTGGCAGACGTCATGGGCAAAGCCTTTGGCTTCCGGCCAAGCGAGCTTCTTGCCCTTCGCCACTGCAAGCGGCGTGACCACATGCAAGCCCTTGCCGCCCGTCGTCTTGCAGAAGCTGACAAGGCCGAGTTCCTCCAGCCGGTCACGCATCTCCCGAGCGGCTTCGACGACGGTGGAGAAGGGGACGTCCGGACCGGGATCGAGGTCGAACACCAGACGACCCGGCACTTCGGGTAGTTCCGGTTCGCAATTCCAGGGATGCAGCTCGACGCCGCCGATCTGCGCGATCGCGGCGAGGCCCTCGACGCGATCAATCTGCAGATAGGGTTTCTTGTCGCCGAACACCTGCACCAGCTCGAGCAGGTTCGACGTTCCGGGCATGGCATGGCGCTGGAAGAACTGCTCGCCGCCGATGCCATCGGGGGTTCGGATGATCGAGCACGGCCGGCCCTTGATGTGGTCGATAAGCCAGGGGCCGACGGCTTCGTAGTAGGTGGCGAGATCGACCTTGGTCACCGGCTTGTCGTCGCCAGCGTCGGGCCACAGCGGCTTCTCCGGATTGGAGATCAACACGCCCATGACGTTCGCCTTGCCGCCCTTCCGGAAAGATTTAGCGGGAGTTGGCTTTTCGGCCTCTGCCTCCGGATCAGGCACATCGGCTGCTACGGGTGAGACAGGCTTCTCAGCGACGACTTCCCCCGCTGGCTTATCCTCGCGCAGGCCTTTGAATGCCGCCTGCCGAACCAGGCCATCGGCTGTCCAACCCGCGAACTGGATCTCGGCGACGAGTTCCGGTTTGAGCCAGACGATGTTAGGATCCTTGTTTGGCGCGCCGATCCCCGTAAACGGCGACTTGGTGGTTTCCAGCTGGCGGAGCTTCGGCAAAATAGTATCGACGACTTTTGCGCCGTAACCCGTCCCGACCCGGCCGACATAAACGAAATGATCACCCCGGTTGACGCCGACGAGCAGCGAGCGGAACTTGCCGTTCGTTTTGGCATAGGCGCCGATCACCACTTCATGGCCGGCCCGGCATTTGGACTTGGCCCACGTTTCAGTGCGGCCGGATTGATAAGGCGCATCGGCCTGTTTCGAAACGATGCCTTCGAGCGACAGGCGGCAGGCCGATTTCAGGACGGCGTCGCCACCGGTTTCGAAATGCTCGACGAAACGCAGGCGTGGATCGTCGCCTGCGTCGTTGAGCAGGGTCTGCAGACGATCCTTGCGCTCGGTCAGCGGCAGTTGTCGGAGATCCTCATTGCCTTCAAACAGCAGGTCGAAGGCGAAATACACCAGCGCATCGGTCTTGCCTTCCGACAGCGCCGCCTGCAGCGCGGCAAAGTCCGGCGCGCCGTGTTCGTCGAGAGCGCAGATCTCGCCATCGATGATCGCGTCAGGGAGGGCGGAACCAGATGCGGCTATTGCCGGATATTTTGCTGTCCAGTCGAGGCCTTTGCGAGTCTTGAGCGTCACTTCGCCGTTTTCGATGCGCATCTGGATGCGATAGCCGTCGAACTTGATCTCATGGATCCAGCCGTCCGCCGTGGGTGGACGCTCAAGCGTTTCGCAGAGCTGCGGAGCGATGAACCCCGGCATTGTTGACTTGGAAGCTTTGGCCGGCGCGGCTTTCCTTTTGGTTTTGGTTTCGGCTTTGCGTTCTTCGGCGGCAAGGCCGTGGGTGCTGTCCCAGACGGCATTCGCCTGAACGTTACTGCTCTCGACCATGAACGGTTTCGGCTTCTTGCCCTTGCCGGCAGCGATCGCCTCCATTGTGCGACCGGAGGCGACAGAGGTGGCGTTGTCCTCAAGAACAGCCGCGCCGTCTTCCTCGACGGAAAATTCGTCGTGATGCTTGATCAGCAGCCAATTGGTGCGCTTGCCGCCATCGCGGTCATTGCGCATCCGCACCAGCACAAAGCTGCCATGCAGACGCTCGCCCTCCAGCCTGAATTTGAAATCTCCCTTGCCCAGTGCCTGTTCAGGGCTTTTGTTACTCTCCGGCTCCCAGTAGCCACGGTCCCAGAGCATGACCGTGCCACCGCCATACTGGCCTTTCGGGATCGTGCCTTCAAAGTCGCCATAGTCGAGCGGATGATCCTCGACCTCGACGGCAAGACGCTTGTCGTGTGGATCGAGCGACGGTCCCTTCGTCACCGCCCAGGACTTGAATACTCCATCTAGTTCCAGGCGAAGATCGTAGTGCAGCCGCGTCGCGTCATGTTTCTGGATGACGAAGCGACGGCGGTTCGACGCCTTCAGCTTCGCCTTTCCGCTCGGCTCCTGCGTCTTTAGAAAATCACGTTTCTGCTTGTATTTTGAGAGCTTGTCGCTGGCCATCGCGTTCCCCGGTACACTTCCGCCATCCGCGTCGAATGACGACGGAGCTGAGGCGCGGGCTGGACAGGTGGGACGCTCGACTGCCATTTCGTTGGCCGCAAGGAGAGCGTTCATCACCCCTGTCACGTCCAGTTGACACGGCACGCGACCTCGGAACTGAGAAGCATCCAGCCCGCATTTTGTTCCAACTCAGCCCGTTGAGATGCGGTGATGGAAACAGAAAGCGCGTCAGCCGACCTGCTCGACGTGGAGTGTGCCGGCGGGAAGCGGCCTGATCAGAGACTTGGCCGAGACAGATGGATCGAGCCAGTCGCGAAGAAGTTGAACTTCCGTTCGGAGAATAGGTTGTCTTTCAC
Source organism: Neorhizobium tomejilense (assembly GCA_002968845.1). Classification (GTDB taxonomy): domain Bacteria; phylum Pseudomonadota; class Alphaproteobacteria; order Rhizobiales; family Rhizobiaceae; genus Neorhizobium; species Neorhizobium tomejilense. Next base: position 36,648 of record PVBG01000018.1, read on the forward strand.
CTTGAAAGCCAGGTGGTTTATTTGACGCCCCGGACAAACGGGTGCCGGGAATCCGGGGCGTCAACAGAAGAAACCACCGTCGCCAGTTTCAACAGGAGCCGTTGAGCTTGAGGATCTTATGAGCTTCTATGGCCGCCCGGAGCTCGTCTTCCGAATTGCGATCGCCTTGATTGGCGTCCGGGTGGTGCATCAAGAAGCCGGATGGCCGCTACGCCGATCTCAAAGAGCTGGATAATGGCGACGTTCGAAATCGCAGTCGCCGAAATCCGAACAAATTTCTAGGAGCACGGCCAACGCCGGCTCCACTGGGTCAGCCCCGGCGAAGCCGCGCGACGTGTCCGCGAGGTGGAACCGAAATCGATGTTCGTCGCGCTCAACCGCATCACAATAACAAGCGCCGATAGGGACTGGGCGGTGGCGGCTCGTTCGGGAGCCTGACCCGAACAAGCGCGGCGGCGTGCTAAAAGGCTCGGCGTAGTCCGTAGCCTCGACGTATCGACCGGAATGGTCGTCCAGGCTTTCCGTATTTTCGCCGAAGCGCCGCTGCGCCACCAGACGTAATTTCATGCGAAAGTGCCGGGTCAGCGTCTCTCCGGCATCTCCTTTGATAAAAGTTGTGCAAGCTGCGTCTGGGAAAGCACGCGTTTGCGACGCAGCTGGGCGGCCAGTTCAAGCGCCTGTCTGCCGACATCGCTAGCAATTGCCTGGCCTTGGCTGGAACACCAGATCTCGACCGCTCCCATCACATCTTCAAGCTCTTGATCGGAGAGGGTTAGAAGCCACTTGATATGCATCATCGGATCCTGCGGGCCTCCGCTATAGGAGCGCCTGTTCGTTCCTGCCCAGGAAGCGGAAGGCGATATAGACGGCCACGCCGCTCAGGAGAAGCAGGATGCTCGCCATCGCCGCGGCAGTCCCGAAATCCCCGTCGAGGATCAGCAGGTAGATGCGCACAGGCATGGTCACGGTACTGCCGACATAGAGGACCAGCGAGGAGGAGAGTTCGTTGATCGCTGTCACGAAGCTCAGCATGCCGCCAGCGATGATGCCGGGAATGATCAATGGAACCGTGATGCGAATGAACGCCTGAAACGGGCTGTATCCGAGCGATATGGCTGCTTCTTCCATGCTCGGCGAGATCTGCCGCAGCGACGACGCCGTCGTTCGGACGGCATAGGGCAGGCGGCGGATGAAGATCGACAGGATGATGATTGCAGCCGTTCCCGTGAGCACGATCGGGCCCGTGTTGAAGATCGCGATATAGGCGATGCCGATGACGATCCCGGGCATGACATAGGGGATCATGAAAGCCGCATCGAGAAGCGAGGTGTTAAGCGTCGTGCGACGCGCAACATAGACGCCGACGATCGTTCCGACCAGCACGATCAGGATGACGGCGACCACGGAGAAGGTCAGTGAATTGCGCACGACATCACCGAGGTTGAACAGGATGCGGGCGTAACTCTGCAGCCCGAAGCCCGGCTGGAAGACGGGGCCATTGGTCAGTCGGAAGGAATAGATGATGGAGATGATGACGGGCAGCGCGCCAAGCAGGCCGATCAGGTAGACGGCGACATGAGCCGCCACGTTGCGCCAGCCTTTCAGCCGGATCCTGATCGGCTTGTTGATCATGTTGCCGTGGTAGACGTTGCGCCGCGACATGTAGCGTTGCAAGAAGACGAACAGCATCGAGACGACGATCAGCACGACGCTGATGGTCGTTGCCATCGACATGTTCGAGCCGACCTCGGCTGAATAGAGGGTGAAGGCTTCGGTGGCGAGCACTGTATATCCGCGGCCGAGCAGGCGGGGCGTGCCGAAGTCGGCGATCGCATGGATGAAGGCAAGCAGCCCGCCCGCCGACAGCGCCGGAAACACCATCGGGAACGAGATCCTGAACGTGCGCTGCCAGGGCGTCAGTCCAAGCCCTTCGGCTGCTTCCTCCAGCGATCGGTTAACGTTGGAAAGCGCGCCGGAAACCATCAGGTAGACGTAAGGGTAGAACTTCAGCGAGAAAACGACCAGAATTCCGCCAAGGCCATAGATCGGCGGCATCTGGATGCCGATCTCGCGCAGCCCGCTTCGGACGAGGCCACCGGCGCCGAAGAGCACGATCCAGGAATAGGCGCCGATGAAGGGCGGCGAGACGAGAGCGAGGATCGCCAGTAGCGATACGAAGCGTCCGCCGAAGATCACGAAGCGTGATACGCAGAAAGCCATAATCGAGCCGAGCAGCAGCGCTCCGGCCAGACCGCCGAAACCGACGACGAGCGTGTTCAGCAGCGCCCTGTGAAAGCGCGTCTCTGTGAGGAAGGTGAGATAGTTGCCGAACGTGAAATCACCGGCAGGGTCGTAAAGGCTCGATACTAGAACGGTGCCGACTGGGAGCAGGAGGAGAAGAGCGAGCAGGATCCAGGTGAAGATCGCGACGCCGGACCAGAAATTCAAGCGCGACATGGCTATCCTCCGATCGCGATGCGCTTGCCGGCGGAATCGAAGCCCATGAGAGCCTCGCGCGGTACAAGCACGGAAACGGGTTCACCGGCATGTTGTCCGGCACTCCTCCCGGGGTTCGAGATGTGAACAACGAGATCGCCGACACCGGTCTCGACCAGAACATGGGCTTCACGGCCAAGATAGGTGTATTTTCTGACTGTGCCACTGAGGGCGAATCCGCTGCCAAGCGATTCGGCCGCGCCATCGGCAAGCACAAGTCGCTCAGGGCGGATCGTCCACGTTTCTCCCGCCACGTCGCCAAGACTGACAGACCGCAGCAATCGGCTGAGTTCGGTACCGTTCTTGAACTTGTTCAGCGTGCCAACAAAGTTCGCGACGAACAACGTTTGCGGATTGCCGTAAATATCCTGCGGGCTGCCGACCTGTTCTACATGGCCGCCGCTCATCACGCAGATGCGGTCGGATATCGCCAGCGCTTCTTCCTGGTCATGCGTGACATAGATCGCGGCGATGTCGATCTGTTTCTGGATGTCGCGAATTTCCTCGCGCAGTTCAATGCGAAGCTTGGCATCGAGGTTGGAGAGAGGCTCGTCCATCAGCAACAGCCGCGGCTTGATCACCATCGCGCGTGCAATGCCGATGCGCTGCTGCTGGCCGCCGGACATGGCAGCCGGCATGCGCTCGGCAAGCGCCGAAAGACGAACGGTGGCCAGCGCCTCTTCGACACGGGCCTTGCGCTCCGCTTCGGCGACCTTTCGCGGCTTCAGGCCGAACGCGACATTCTCAAACACGCTGAGGTGCGGAAACACCGCATAGTCCTGGAAGACCATGCCGATGTCGCGCTGGTGCGGGGGAACTTTGCGCAGATCGGTGCCGGCAAGAGTGATGTTGCCGATGGTTAGATCGCTGAAGCCCGCGATAGCGCGCAGCAAGGTCGTCTTTCCGCAACCGCTCGGACCCAGCAGGGTGAAAAACTCGCCCTTCTCGACGCTGACGGACACTTCATCCAGCGCTTTGAACGTCGGGGTGAATTGTTTCGTGGCCTTTTCGACCATCAGATATGCCATGCTTGGTTCCTCCCCACTGAGAGCGATAATGGCGCAAAATATTCGCATTGCAACATTCTCGAATGCGGCTCAGTATCGAAATGATCAGGAGGATGATCAAAAACGAACGGGAGGAAAGAATGGATATTCGTAGGCGAACACTATTAGCCGCGGCAACTCTGTTGGCCGCCAGTGCCGCATTCACCGGTGTTGCGACCGCGCAGCAAAAGCCAGTTGTCATTTACACAGCGCATATTTCGGCGATCGTCGATAAGCTGATCCCGGCTTTCGAGAAGGAAACCGGTCTGAAGGCGGAAGTCGTCAAGCTTGGTTCCGGAGATGTCGCCAAGCGTGCCAAGGCAGAAGCCGGCAAGCCTGCAGCGGACGTCATCTGGTCGATCTCCGGCAGCGTGCTGACGGAACTTGCTCCGATCCTCGAACCCTATGCTCCGAAGGATTTCGACAAGATCAATAAGAACCTGGTCGGCAGCCCAGCCTGGACGCCCTACACCAGCGTCGTCTACGTGTTGGCCGTCAATACCAGCATGACACCGCTAAAGGACGCACCGAAGAGCTGGTCCGATCTCGCCGATAGCAAATGGAAGGGGCAGATCGCATCCGCCCGCGCCGACAATTCCGGGTCTGCCCTGCAGCAGATGCAGGGTGTCCTAACAATCTTCGGCGATGATGGCTGGAACAAGTACAACCAGATCGCCAAGAATTTCGTCCTGACTGACAGTTCCGGCGCCGTATCGCGATACGTTGCCGACGGCGAGACCTCGCTTGGCCTCACGCTCGAAGACAACGCCTTGCAGTATGTCAGTGGCGGAGCGCCTGTTTCGATCGTGCATTTGACCGACGGCACAATCTTATCGCCGGACGGTGTGGCTTTGGTTAAGGGCGGTCCTAATGCGGAAGGCGGCAAGCGCTTCCTCGACTGGGCGCTCTCCAAGGCGACGCAAGAGACGCTGGTGAAGGAAATCGGTCGTCGCTCCGTGCGCACCGACGTTAACGGCCCTGCCGGCCTCCCGAACCTCACGGATCTAAAGATCGTCAGCCTTAGGACGATCGCCGATCTCGGCGGTCAGGAAGCTCTCCTCACGAAGTGGAGAACTGCCACGGGTCAGTAAATCGGTTTGAAATGCACGGCCTGCAGACACGAGTCGGCAGGCCGTTACGGCTGGAATTGCTGAGGGTGTTCTTCACCCTGTCAGTCAACAGTGCAAGCGGATCAACCCGTCGCTCAGCCGGCGGCAATCAATCGTGGATACATGAAAATGAAGCAAATCGAGGCTTTCACACTTGGGAAAAAAATTGGGCACCCCGACCTCAACGAAGACAGTATGGTCGTCATGCCTGACCTCGGTTATGCCGTCATCGACGGCGTTACGGATCGCAACGGGACGCGATATGGCGGCATGCTGTCGGGGCGTTTCGCCTCGCGGACCGTGCGGCACGCGCTTGAGCAACGTCTGCTCGACCAAAAGGACGCGACGGGGTCCCCGTTCGAGAACGGAGGGCCGGAGGCGCTGATCGAATATCTGGCGAACGCAATTTATCGCGGCTACGTGGACAACAATGCGTTGGCGCTGGCCGAAGCGGACTGGAAGGTGCGGGCCGGCTGCACGCTGATGATTGCGCTGCACGACGGCGATTATTTGCAGGTCGTGGCCGTCGGTGACAGCGGCATACGGATCAATGGCTCTGAAGTTTTGCAGCCCCTGAAGCCGCTTGACGATGTAACAGCGATCCTTCGTCGGGAGGCGTGGTTGTTCTTCGAAGGCAGGGGGGCCTCGAAGGAAGACTGTGATCGCTTGGCGGCCCTGATGACGTGGCAAGGCACGCGCAATCAGCCCGTTGGTTCGGGCACGGCGATACCGGAGATCGTGCAGGCGATTGAGCATAAAGCGCTTGACGCATCCAGAGCCCGTCTCCCATCCGTACCCGAATGGGAAATTTTGGAGCTCATTGAGCACGGTATAGCCCACGGACAAGGCAATTTTCAGAACGTTACCGACCGCGTTCTTGGTTATGGTGGACTGGACGGCTTCAAGCTGCCGGCAAAGTTTATCGAAGCACGACGTTATCCGATTTCCGAAATCGATACGATCGAATTGTTTTCTGACGGATATTTCGAGCCTGGCTCGGAATTTGGCATTGCCTCTTGGGAGGAGGCGTTCGAGAAGGTCGAGCAAGAAGATCCATTCAAGATAGGGCGGTACATGAGTACGAAGGGCACGACGGACGTGCAATGGACGGATGATCGGACCTATGTTGGCGTGAGACTGAAATGAGCGGCAAGGCCTCGCCAAGAGCGGAGTCCCGGGAAATTGAGGGAAGCGGCGACAGCCCTCGTCGCTCCGGCCGGCAGGCCGCGATCCTGGAGGCGGTCCGGAGGAATGGATCTGCCTCCGTCAGTGAGCTGGCCAAGGAGTTCGGCGTCACCCAGCAGACCATTCGCCGTGACCTGAAAATACTGAATGACAACGGCTTGCTGCAGAAGGGTTTTGGGGGCGCCTTTGCGTCACCCGGCGTCGTTCAATATGGCCGAGGAGAACGGCAAAATCTTCTGGTGTCGGTTAAGAGGCGCCTTGTTCAGGCTCTAGAGCAGTTCGTTCAGCCGAATTCGACAATGTTCGTTGGACTTGGTACGACGTTCGATTCTTTGCACGAAATCTTAACCCGGCATCCGGGGGTGTTTATTGCGACTCCGAATCTGGAAGTTGCTTATAGCTGCGCCATGAAGACGGACGCCTCAGTCTACATTTACGGCGGGTATGTGCGTAGCAAGGATCCGACAGTGCTAACGGTACCTGATGGGAGTCGAGATCGCTTCAAGTTCGATATCGCTGTTTTGGGCGCGAGCGCAATTGATGAGGATGGGGCGGTGCTTGAATTCGATCCCCTCGAAGTCGAACTCGTGCATGCTATCCTTCCTCAATCTCGACAAATAATCCTTGTCGCGCACGAGGAGAAATTCGGCAAACGCGCGCCGCATAGAGTGACGAATCTCAACGCCGTCGATGTGCTCATCACCAATGGAGAAGCATTGTCGAGATTGACGTATGAAGCAGTACCTCAGGATTTGAAGGTGATTGTGCTTGACGCCTGAGTGTCGGCCGCGGTGCCTCTCAGGAGAAATACCGGGGCGATTGGCTCGCGGCTACCTTCGTATGTCATTGCTTCTCACGACAACGAGCCTTTGGTCGACGGTTCACGTCCCTTCAAGGCAAAGTGCCTGTCGCCTTCATTTGATTGCTAAGCCGTGACCTCCAGATGGTCACTTGTGCAGACTCCAACGGACCAGCTGCGAGGTAATGCCCAACATGCAGCAGCGAAAAAATACGAGCAATCAGACTTTCAGAACCAGCAAAATTCAGTGTTGTAAAGGAGTCGGAATAGTAATCCGTTCGGATTCGCGCTCATGAGGGAGGGAACCAATGGGCACCTAAGCATCTAAAAGTTAAACTCATTTGGAGCCCAGCCGACGATCGCCTCTGACAATTACGCGACTTGGACCAGAGACCGGGCATACGGTTCCGAAGGAACCAGAATCCGTCCTTCGAACAGGCGTCGCGCCGTCCTCAGGATGCCTGCCACGGCGATCCCGTTGCGAAAGCTAAATCGCACGTCAATCTTCCCGCTAGGATGCTCAATACTCACGGTCGCTGGAGGGTTTTTGATCCCCCGGAGACCCGACACGAGGGTCCCTTCATGTAACGACGCCGTCGCAATTCCGACCGCGCCCGTACTCGCCAGGGCAGGGTGGCAGGTATGCGGCATTAGGTACCTTACGGAAAGATCTCCGCCTGATCGCGGTTGTGCGAGAAGTACCGGTTTTGGGATGACCCGATCGGCAACATCTCCCAGCCCCATTCGTTCACCGGCCGCCAGGCGTATAGACTCGATCCTTGCAAGCAGATCCATGTTCTGGTTGATCTCTGCTGCTGTCTCGTAACCCGTGGCACCGACGTCGGCGGCGAGCAGCAAAACCATGGGCATTGCCGCATTGATGCAGGTTACGGATACTCCACCGATCTCGTCAAGCTTTGCTCCGGTGGGGAAGAGATTGCCTGTGTCCGGATTACTCGCGTCCAGAAACGTGAGGGAAACGGGGGCTGCATTTCCCGGAACGCCATCGATTGATGCGTCTCCCTGATACGATACCCGTCCATTGGGCGTCTGCACTTCAGCTTCGATCAGCGTGTTGGTGTTTACGTTGTAGATTCTCACGACAGTAAGAGGTGACGAGGCTCGCATAAGGCCTGCTTCAATGGCAAAAGGGCCAACTGCCGCGAGCATGTTCCCGCAGTTGGGCGATGTATCCACGCGGCGCTCAAGTACGCTGACTTGGGCAAAAAGATACTCGACATCTGCATCTGGTCGATCTGAAGGACTTACTATGGCCACCTTACTGGTCACAGGGTTGGAACCGCCCACTCCGTCGATCTGTAGAGGATGTCCAGATCCCATCGCCGCAAGCAAGACCTCGTCGCGCGCAGCGATGTCGCCGGGTAGATCGTTGCTGAGAAAAAACGGCCCTTTAGAGGTGCCTCCCCTCATCAGAACACACGGGATGGCCATCAGGTCATTCATGTCGCGGGCAGTTCCTTTATTCAGCAAATCGCATCAATCGTTTCCGTTGTTGCAAAATGCGCTAGGCCTTTTATTAAGTGAAATGCCAATTTCGAAGGAACTGATGCGGTATGGCTATCAATTGCGAAATCTTGGATCTCCGTGCCTTCATGTATGTGCTGGACCTCGGAAGCTTTCACCGAGCGGCAGAGGCGCTTAACATTTCACAGCCTGCACTCAGCAGAAGGATTCAGAAGCTGGAAGGCGTCGTCGGTGCAGCGCTGCTGGAGAGGACTACCAGGTCAGTAGCCGCCACTGCTCTAGGGATGGAGCTGATCCCGCTTGTGCGCCGAATGTTGGAAGAGTTCGATCAGTCGCTGTTCACTGCCCGGGGCTCGGGGCTGCAGCGAAGTAGCGTAGTGAACATGGCGTGTATTCCGACTGCGGCCTTCTACTTCCTTCCAACCGTCATACGGAAGTTTGCCGCTGAATTTCCGCACGTCCGCTTCAGCATCATGGACTTGACGGCGACTGGCGGCATCCAGGCGGTGGCCCGCGGAGAGGTTGAGTTCGGCATCAACATCATGGGAAATCTGGACCCTGATCTCGACTTCATCAGGTTGATCGAAGACCCTTTTGTTCTCGCCGTACGGAAAGATCATCCGCTGGCGGAGTTTGAAAGCGTCACCTGGGCCCATCTCGAGAAACACCCCATGATCTCGGTCCACAGATCAAGTGCAAATCGCACGCTGCTCGATGCGGCCCTGGCGCGGGCCAACGTCCAGCTGAAGTGGTCGTACGAGGTCACTCACCTGTCGACGTCTCTTGGCCTCGTTGAGGCGGGGCTCGGGATATCTGTCTTGCCGGGCCTCGCTACGCCGCAAGGCGACCATCCTATTCTGAAAGCGATCCCCATTGGGGGGCCGGAGGTATCAAGGACGATCGGTGTTGTTAAACGGCGCAATGTCACCCTCTCCCCGGCCGCCGAGCGTTTTCTCGGGATGCTGGTGGGGACCTGGGCGAAAGACTGAACTTGAGCAGAGCGGCGGATTGATGCGTAAAGAGGATCAATAATCCGAATCTTTGCATTTCCGGCAAAAAGGGTTTCGCTTTACAGCATTTGCATCGGCTCATGTGGAGACGGTGGCCGCCAAGCGGTCGCGAGGAGAATCCATCACTTGTTCGCTGGGAGGCGGCAAGTCATACAGGGAGGTGACGATGTTCAATCGCCGTACATTCTGTGCGTTCGTAACTCTGGCTGGCGTGGCGATTGCAGCGCCTGTTTTTGCTCAAACTGACGACTACCCGACACGTCCTATAAAGCTCATCGTGCCTTACGCTGCAGGCGGCGGTACTGACGCTATCGCTCGACTGGTGGCGAACGGCGTGGGTGCGAAGATCGGTCAGTCCATGGTTGTCGAAAATAATGGCACGGCCGGAGGTAACGTGGCTTCGCAGACCGCTGCGAACGCGGCCGCCGATGGTTACACCGTCCTGATGGCGAACCAGGGGCCGATGGTCGTAAACCCGCACCTTTTCAAGAACATGAAGCTCGACCCGCTGGCCGCTTTCGATCCGGTGATCCTCGTCGCGCAGACGCCGCTGGTCGTTGTCGTATCGAAAAGCTCGGCATACAAGAGCTTCAAGGATGTTGTCGAGTACGGAAAGCAGAACGCAGGGAAGCTCACCTACGGTTCCGCCGGTAACGGATCCGCCAGCCATCTCGCTACCGAGATGCTGCTTACGCAAGCGGGTATTACAGCTGTACACGTTCCTTACAAAGGCGCTGGTCCGGCCCTTAACGATATGCTCGGTGGCCGCGGTGATTTCATGATCACGACGCTTCCATCGGTGCTGGGATTGATCGACAGTGGAGACATGATCCCTGTCGCAGTTACGACCTCGGAACGCGTACCGAAATACAAGGACGTTCCGACCATCGCTGAAAGCGGGTTCCCCGAATACAGCTCAGCGGCATGGTACGGCTTTGTGGTCCCGAAAGGCACACCTGGCCCGATCATCGAGAAGCTCAGAGCGGCGACCACCGAGGCTCTCGCCACTTCTACCATCAAGGAACGCCTGGAAGCGGACGGCACGACCATTGTCGGTAACAAGCCTGCTGAGTTTGCGTCCATGATGGCTGCAGAATCCAAGCGTTGGGCAGAATTTCTGGCCAAGACCGGAATCAGCATCAAGTAGCCATCTCCTGCTGAAATTGCATCGCTCGTCCCGGCGTCATCAAAAACCTGGCGCCGGACCCGACCTGAATGGAGACCTTCATCATGACGACACGGGATCTACCGGTACGTCCGACAGAAAAAGGCGGGCTTGCGGTCCGCTCGCCGGAAAATGTCCTGGGTGGTCTAGTGCTCATCGCACTCGCCTTGTTCGCCCTGTGGCTTACTCTGGATCTGCCACGGGGAACCTTGACAACCGTGGGGCCTGCAATGTTGCCCCAAGCGATCGCGGTTCTGATCGGGGCCTGCGGATTTGTCCTTCTCATTGCAGGATTTAAACGGCGCGCAGAACACGGCGCGCCGGTTTGGTCACTGCGCGGACCGCTTTTGGTCAGCTTCTCAATTGGACTTTTTGCGGCTACCATCAAGGGACATCACTTTGGGAATTGGAAAACTATCGAGTTCGGCTTGATGTTCGCGGGTCCGATGGCGATCATCATTGGCGGCTACGCGTCAAGTGAAGCCAGGTTTCGGGACCTCCTCCTGCTTGCTCTTACTTTGACCCCGTTCTGCATGCTGCTTTTCGGCGACATGCTAAACCTCCCAATCCCCATCCTGCCCCGCTTTCTGTCGGAAGCGCTATTTGGCGGCATGAGCTACAAGTCCAGTCTTCGCGTGACAGCCGCGGTTCTCTTCACCGCCGCGATACTTGTGTTCCGGTTCACGAAGGGCCGAAGCGGCTCGCGGATCGAAGTCGCCAAACATGAAGTGAGGAACTGAGACGTGTTTGATCTGCTCTCAAATCTTTTTCTCGGCTTTGGTGTCGCGCTCACATTCAATAACCTCTTCCTGTGCCTCCTCGGTTGCTTGGTTGGAACCCTGGTGGGCATCCTTCCCGGAGTTGGCCCCATCGCAACCATCTCGATGTTGCTACCGATAACGTTCGGGTTGGATCCGGTCGGCGCGCTTATCATGCTCGCCGGCATTTACTACGGCGCGCAGTACGGAGGTTCTACGACGGCGATCCTGGTAAACATTCCTGGGGAAGCCACTGCTGTGGTGACAACCCTCGATGGCCATCAGATGGCACGTCGAGGCCAAGCCGGAATCGCGCTTGGTATTGCTGCAATTGGCTCCTTCCTCGCCGGAACGGTTGCCACCATCGTGATCGCGGCCCTGGCAAAACCTCTTACCGGCCTTGCTCTGGTTTTCGGACCCGCGGAATATTTCTCCCTGATGGTGATGGGCCTGGTTTTCGCGGTTGTGCTTGCCCACGGCTCAATCATCAAAGCAATAGCGATGATTCTTGTCGGCATCCTTCTGTCGACGGTGGGCGTCGATATTGAAACTGGCGAAGACCGAATGACCCTCGGGCTCAGCTTCCTGTTCGACGGAATCGACTTCGCGGTCTTGGCGATGGGCGTTTTTGGCATCGCCGAAATACTTCGTAACCTTGATAACGTTGAGACGCGCGATGTGGTGCGTCAAACGATCGGTCGCCTTTTGCCTGGGTGGAAAGAGTTCAAACAGGCCGCTGCACCGATCACACGGGGCACTCTTCTTGGCTCTGTTCTCGGAATCCTCCCAGGTAACGGAGCCGTTCTGGCACCGTTCGCCTCTTACTCTTTAGAAAAGAAGATTTCCAAGCACCCGGAGCGGTTCGGCAAGGGAGCTATCGAAGGCGTTGCCGGGCCGGAAAGCGCGAATAATGCCGGAGCGCAAACGTCGTTTATTCCTCTCCTCACATTAGGAATCCCGCCAAATGCCGTTATGGCCCTTATGGTGGGAGCCATGACCATCCACGGCATCGTGCCTGGACCCCTGGTCATGACGAGCAACCCCACTCTATTTTGGGGTATGATAGCCTCGATGTGGCTAGGCAACCTTATGCTGCTCATTATCAACTTGCCGATGATTGGCCTTTGGGTACGGCTCCTCAAAGTGCCATACCAACTGCTGTTTCCCGCAATTCTCATGTTCTGTTGTATCGGGATATTCTCGATCAACTCCGAACCGGTGCAGGTTCTGATGATCGCGTTCTTCGGCATCGTCGGCTATGCCATCAGCAAACTAGGCTTCGAGCCAGCTCCACTTCTCCTCGGCTTTGTTCTCGGGAGGCTAATGGAAGAGAACTTCCGGCGCGCTCTGTTGATGTCGCGCGGGGACATGATGACGTTCATCGAGAACCCGATATCAGCAGTGCTATTGGCGATTTCAGTGCTTCTGTTAGCCATGGCGTTGCTTCCAAGCCTAAGGAAAAACAGGGACGAGGTGTTCACGGAATAGGGCTGTTAATCCTCGCGACAATCTTGCGGCTCTCGATTTATCCCCGATGAGGAAGTTAGGGTTTCCCTTGACACCATCCGTGATGGTAGGCACCGTTTCGGTGCGAGCCTTACCCCATCCCGGGATTGGAAGATTGAACGTGAAGTCCGCCTGCTCAGGGTGTGGGGTTCGCGCCGATTTCCACACCAACTTTATAGGCTGCCGTCAGGATCGGCCCAAGCGATCCACCGTGGCCTGGATAACCTTTTCCGAATATGCTTGCGGCAACATTGCCGCAAGCAAAAAGGCCGGCGATCAAAGAGCCGTTCTGGCGGATGACTTCGCCGCGTGACGTTGTCTTCAACCCACCTTTTGTGCCATTGTTTCCGGGCAGAATTTCCACTGCGTAGACAGGACCGACACCGATCGTCCCTAGGCAGGGGTTTGGGAGATGCCCAGGATCTCCATAGTAGAGTCCGTGCACGTCGTCACCTCGGCCCAAATCTGGGTCATGACCCTGGAGAGCGTATCCATTAAAACGGTCGATTGTTGCGCTCAGGCCTTCGACGGACATGCGAAGCTTTTCGGCTAATTCTGCAATGGATCCCGCACTGATCATCCAATCCGGAGCCGACTGCTGAGGGGGGATAGAGGCGACGGGATAACGTCTCTTGAAAGCGTCATCGAAAATGAGCCAGGCCGGTCGATTCGGGTAGGAGAATGAACCGGGGTCAAAAGCATTGAACGCCATGCCCAGATCATTGTAGGAACTCGCTTCGTTGACGAAGCGCTCGCCTTTCCGGTTGACCATGATCGAGCCCGGTAGCGCCAATTCGCGCACCATGTTGCGCGTCAGTGCCTTGCCATCAAGGACGTCACCCGGGATTTGGTAGGCCGCGGTCCACCAAGCTTCCGTCATGTTGGCGACGGCCGCGCCGGCTTGAAGGGCGAGCCGGAGACCGTCCCCTTCATTACCCGGCGGTGTGGTCGGCGCGCTTGAAAATCCAGGAAGATATGCGGAGACGAGCGATGGGTTCCATTCGAAGCCTCCTGTGGCGAGGACAACGCCGAGGCGAGCGGAGGTCGAACCGGAAACGGTCACGACTCCGTCGCAGCGATCACCACTAAACGATAGTCCCGTGGCGGCTTCATTGACGTAAAAGTGGACTCCAAGTTTGGCGCACGCCTGCACCAGTCCCGCGACCAGTCCGGCACCCTGCGCGCGAACGCGGCGCTGTTGACGATCCGCGATGATTTCTGGCGCCAGTCCCTTGCGAGCCTCTATCGACGTCACCGGTTGGCGCAGGTGCGAATAGCGCAGCATCTGAAACAGCTTCTCGTCCATCGTCGGCTCGAAAGGCAAAGGCTCGACCGAGCGGCCCGTGCGTGCGCCTGGCCACCCGGGATGGTAGTCGGGGCGATTCACGCTGAAGAAGCGCAGATCGGAATGCCGCTCCAGGAACCGCAACATTTCGGGGCCTGTCTTCAGAAAATCGTGCAGCAGATCGACGCCGATTTCCCCCAGGGTTAGTCGGACAAGGTAAGTTAAGCCATCCGGTTCCTGATCCTCGAAACCTGAAGCTTGCATCACATGATTATTGGGGATCCAGATGCCGCCGCCGGAAATAGCAGTAGTTCCGCCAAGGAGCATCGACTTCTCGAAAACGGCAACGGACCGTCCCCTTGACGCCGCGGTGAGCGCCGTCACCAGTCCGGCACCGCCGCTTCCGAGGACGACAACATCATATTCCGACGGTTGCATGTGACTATCCCTGCGATCTGCTTACCCGCCGATCATGGTTGTTGACCAGATTGCGGTGCGTTTCTGTGGTGAGCAGAATGATATTCGTGCGAACATGCGCTTCGATCTCGGCGGGAGACTTTTTTGCGATATAGGCCGCAATGATCCACTCGTGCCCTTGAAGCGTCGACTTCCCGCTATCCTTTCCAAGAGTATGCAAGATGGTCGCTTCCGTCCGCGGCTGGATGAAGCGATTGATCATCGCAATCCGCGATCTCAATTGCGCGATCTGCTCGACGATTGTTTCGTTCGGGCACCTTCGATTTATCACGGAGTGGAAGTCCAGGTTGCCCTGAGTCCACCCCGAAAGGTCGAAGGAAGCCAGCGCCTGTTCCATGCCCTCGTTGATTTTCTGAAGCTGCTTGATATCGCTGGCAGTAATCCTCGGCGCGGCGGCGCCGGTTACATAGCCCTCAAGCAATGCCAGAAGTTCCATCTGCTCGGCCCAGAGATCCGGATCGGCTCCAGCCACGATTGCGCCGGAGTTTTTACTGAATATGATCAGCCCTTCTGCTTCCAACCGACGGATCGCCTCGCGCACCGGTACGGGGCTGATCGATAGCTCCTTCGCGAGTGTGTCGATTACAAGCCGCTGTTTGGGTGCATAGAGGCCGCGATCTATCCCAGCCTTGAGATAATCGTAAGCAAGTTGCTGTTTGCTTCTAGCTTCTGTGACGGGTGTCACCACCTTTGCCATGCGTCACTCTCCAACGGTGATCAAATTGAAAATCAGATTTGATTTCCTTTCGACCTAAAGACTTCGGTTGGCTTCGGCAAGTGCTAGTGCTTCCAGGCCAGTCGCCGCTCAAGGCTCATACTCAACCGCGACAGGACGAAGACAATCAGGATGAAGATCACCCCAACCGCCGTCAGATACTCGAACTGCTTGTAGGTGATCGATGCCTGGGCATTCGCCACATAGAGGATGTCTTTGACACCAATCACGCCCACGATTGCGGAATCCTTCAAGATGACGATGAACTGGTTCAGAAGGAGTGGAATTGCAGTCCGTAGCGCCTGCGGCCAGATAATGATCGAGTTTGTTTTCCAGGGTGACAGACCCATTGCGGCGGCCGCTTCCCATTGCCCGCCATCAATGGTGAGCAACACGGACCGATAGATTTCTGCAACATAAGCAGTATTCAGAAGCGTCAGGGATATGATAGCGGCTGTGATCGGATCCATTTTCCAGCCTGTTGCTCCTGCGAGGGCAAAATAGACGAGCAGAACGTAAACATATGGCGATAGTGAGCGGAAGACCTGGATGTAGAGAAATCCTACCGCTCGGATGGCAGCAGATTTGCTCCTGAGAAGGGATACCACTAGCCCTCCGAAGATCATTGAAAGTGCGAGCGAGACGATTGCGATCAGGAATGTGTAACGAAGCCCGTAGAGCATGTCGGGCAGGTGGTTGAGGACAACGTACCAGCTATTCATGAGCTTCAAGCCCCTTTGCCATCATTGAGACGGTCTTCGACGACTTTGACCAGCAAAGATAAAACCAGCATCGTCGCGATGAGTAGGACGGCGACCGAGATATAGGCTTCGAACGGCCTATATTGGTTGAGACTGATGTCCTGGGCCGTGAAGACGAGTTCCGGGACAGCGACCACTGCCGCGTAAGTCGCCGCTTTGAAGCAGATCACGAAGACGTTCAGCAGGGGCGGGATCACGACCCGAATGACCTGTGGAAAAAGGATAGTGCGATTGATCCGGAGGTCGGAAAGACCGAGTGCCTTGCCGGCTTCAATCTGGCCGACGTCAATCGAATTATAGCCGGTCCTGAAAATCTCGGAAGCAAATGCCGAGCTCATGATGGCGATGGCGATGACTATCGCTTGAGGCCCCGTCAGTGCCAGGCCGAATTTTGTTGCGAGCCCGAAGTAAATCCACAACAGCAGCAGATACATCGGCAGGCCCCGAACGATCTGCACGTAGGTGTAAGACACTGCGCGGGCGATTTTCGAGCGGGAGGCCGAGCCAAGATAGGAGATGAACCCGATAACGCAGCCCAGCGCGAATCCCGCGAATGCGAAATAGAGATCATACCCTAATCCCCATAGGAACCGGGGCCATTGCGCCAGGATGATCGAGAAATCGAGGTTCATGACGTTCCCTTTTTCTTTACTCGGCTTCTTCTCCGGTACTGACTCAATCGATAAACCCGAGCGCGAGCTTCGTCAACATCATATATGATTTCATATTGCAAGACAGATAGATTCAGGTCATAGATGTCAAAAAGCGGTCCCAAGCGGTCGCGAAAAAGCAAATAATGGGAAGTCAGACATGCGGTTTTCAGGAAAAACGGCCCTCGTAACCGGGGTCGCAAGTGGGCTCGGGCGCGCCGTTGCGCAGGCACTGGCGAATGAAGGCGCGAGGCTTGTTCTCGTTGATCGCGCAAAAGATCAGCTGGAAAACTTGGTGCTGCTTCTACGCGGAGAGGGAGCGGACGTCGCCGAACTCGTGGGCGATGTTTCCCGCGAGGAAACCTCACAGCAAGCAGTCGCACTGGCCCGGTCACGCTTCTCATCCCTGGACATCTTGATCAACAATGCCGGCATCAATCCTACAGGCACGATCTCGCAGACCGATCCCGCGATGTGGCAGCAGGCTTTGGACATAAACCTGAAGTCAGCTTATCTCTTCTGCCGGGAAGCGATCCCGCACATGGTGGAGGCGGGCAAGGGTGTGATCGTCAACACGGCCTCTATCGCGGGTCAACGGGCCTCGACAGCCGAGGCGGTATACGGGGTTTCCAAAGCCGGATTGATCATGCTGACGCGCACTATCGCGCGGGACTACGGAGCAAAAGGGATTCGCGCAAATGCGATCTGCCCCGGCGTCCTTGAAAGTGTCATGGCAGACAGATTGACCCGAATGTCGGCCGAACAGGTCGCAGCACGTGACCAGCGCTTTGCGCCGACGGTCCCTCTCGGTCGCCTTGGGACATACGAAGAAATCGCCAAAGCCACGCTTTTCTTGGCGAGTGAGGATGCCAGCTACGTGAATGGCGCGCAGCTGACAGTCGATGGCGGTCTTACCGCCTAGCACAAGCTGTACCCCACGGATCGTGGGTTCCAGGCCGAAAATTTCATCGTGGAAACAACAAGGGGAATGCTCATGGATACGAAGCAAGATAATGGAATGCAGGCAAACCGCCGTTCGCTACTGACAGCAGGTTTGTTCGTGGGCGGCGCGGCTGCTGTTGCACTTGGTGCAACGACACCGGCCGCTGCGCAGGATGCCGCGAAGGAATCCGTCCTGGACAAAGCGATCCGCACCAAAAAAATCGTGGTCGCGGCGAGCCTCAAATATCCGCCAAACCTGTACATCAATGACAAGGGTGAGCCGGACGGCTACGAGATCGCTCTCATCCGTCGAATGATGAAAGATGTCTCGCCTGATATCCAGGTAGAATTCGCAGACATGGATTTCGGTCAGATGTTTGCAGCCGTCGAATCCGGCCGTGCCGATATCATGACAACGGGAACGATCTTGCCATCACGTTCGCTGCGTGGCTGGTTTGCCGGCTGTGCCGTGACGTTTCAACCGGTCTACGTCGTTGGACGCGACGCGTCAGACTTGACTTTTGAACAGATGAACTCGCCGGAGTTCAAGTTCGCCGCTCTTCAGGGAAGCTCGCAGGAAGCGAAGATCCGGGCGCTCTACCCGAAGGCAAACGTGTCGGTATTCCCTGACCAGACGGGCGCCATCGGTCAGGTCATGTCAGGACGTGCGAACGCAACCTTGCAGTCGCTGTTCACTATCGTGAACACCAAGAAACAGGGTGTCGCGCTTCAGATAATCGGCAAGGAACCGGCTTATGTCGATCACAACACCTTCTTCATGCCGACGGGAGACATGAAGATGTACATGTTCGTGACCAACTGGTTGCTTTTCAATGCAGCAGGCGGGATCCTCAACTCCGTATTCCGTGAGTATGTCGGCAAAGATGCGATCGCCGCAGGCCTTCCTTACCTTGCGGTTGGTCCGGGCGGCAGCCCTCTCAAAGTGGACGCGTGAGATTCGTGTCGGGGCGGCCGGGTGGCCGCCCCGCTTCTTCGAGGAGCGGAACATGGAAAATTCAGAAGAAAGAAAAACAGTCATTTCACTGCGGAATGCGAGCAAGTGGTTCCCCAGTCGCGACCTTCCCAATGTGAGGGGGCTGAATTCGGTATCGCTTGACGTTCTTGAAGGCGATGTCGTCGTCTTGCTCGGACCAAGTGGCTCAGGCAAAAGCACACTTTTGAGGTGTTTGAACCTGCTCAATATTCCCGACGAGGGACAACTACGGGTCGGCTCTGTAGAATGGGATGCCAAAGCCTATTTTTCGGCACGCTCACGAGAGCGCCGTTACAGCCGTGATTTTCAGCGGCTTCGTCGCGAGACGGGCATGGTCTTTCAGCACTTCAATCTCTTCCCGCACATGACCGTTTTAGAGAACGTGATGTGTGGCTTGGTGCACAGCAAGGGGAAGTCGAAAGACGAAGCGCGTGAAATCGCGCGCGAGGAGATCGCAAAAGTCGGTTTGGCCGACAGAGAAGGACATTACCCCGGGCAATTGTCCGGCGGTCAAAAGCAGCGGGTTGCCATTGCCCGCGCCATCGCCACCAAACCGCTGGCGATGTTGTTCGACGAACCCACGTCAGCCCTTGATCCCGAGCTGCGAGGAAGCGTTTTGGCGGTGATGCAAGATCTCGCCAAGGAAGGCATGACCATGGTCGTGGTCACGCACGAGATGGGTTTTGCGCGGGCAGTCGGGAACCACATCGTGTTCCTCGAAAGCGGTGAAATCATCGAGGAGGGGCTTTCGAACGATTTCCTCGACAACCCAAAGACCGAACGTGCTCAACGGTTCCTATCTGAGATCGCTTGAAGTCTTAGGGCGCACACGGTCACTCTGTCGGTAGAATTCGGAGCCTTCGATCCCGGAACAACATAAGAAAAGGGACGCCGGCGAACCCGGCGTCCCTTTCTTTTCTCGCGCTCCAGGCTCTTACTGAAAAATGACCTGGATCGTCGTGTATTCCGCCAGGCCCTCTTCAGCAAATTCTACGCCCAGACCGGAGCCCTTCACGCCACCGAACGGCACGTTCGGCTGGATAGCCCCATGCTTGTTGATCCATACGGATCCACATTCCAGCTGGCTTGCCACTTTCTTTGCTTTTGCAATGTCTCTGCCCCAGACGGAACCACCAAGACCGTTCGGGTTGTCATTCGCGCGCCTGATGACTTCGTCGAGATCAGAATACTTGATGATCGGGAGAGCCGGCCCAAACTGTTCCTCGTCCACCAGACGATCACCGTTATTAAGGTCCGCGACCAGCGTCACGGGATAGAAATTCCCAGGAGCGTTGTCGTCAGAATTCCCTCCAATGAGAATGCGCCCGCCACGCCCCTTCGCGTCGTTCACCAGGTCTTTGACCTTCTGGTACTGCATGCGGTTCTGGACCGGACCCAGGACACTATCTTCCGAAAGCCCATCACCGACTTTGACTGTCGCTGCAAAGCTTGTCAGCTCGCGGCAGACATCCTCGTAGATGTCCTTGTGAACATAAAGTCTCTTCAATGCCGCACAGGTTTGCCCGCCATTGATGAAAGCGCCCCAGAACAGTCCCTCGGCAATCTGGCGGGGATCGCAATCGGGCAGGACAATGCCGGCATCATTACCACCGAGTTCAAGAGTCAGGCGTTTCAATGTCGCCGCAGCGCCTGCCATGATTTTTTTGCCGGTCTCGGTCGAGCCCGTGAAAACGATCTTGGCAATACCAGGGTGGGAGGACATCGCGGCCCCGATGTCGTTTTCACCCGTCACGCAATTCAACACACCTGCGGGTAGAACTGTGTTGAGCAGTTCGATCATCCGGATAGTGGACAGCGGGGTGAGCGGGGAGGGCTTGATCACAACGGTGTTCCCGGTTCGTATGGCCGGTACAATGTGCCAGATCGCAATCATCAACGGCCAGTTCCAGGGCGTAATTGATCCTACAACGCCCACCGGTTTGCGGTGCAGTTCCACCCGGCCCTGATTGTCATCCTGCAAAATCTTGACCGGCAGCTCCAGACCGGCAGTGTATCGCGCCCAAGCTTCGGCCCCTCCGAGTTCATACCGGGAGCCCATTCCATTCAAGGGTTTTCCCTGTTCCAGGGTGAGAAGCTGGGCCAGTTCCTCCGCATGATCGCGCAAGGTGTCAGCGATTGCGACACAGGCCTTCTGGCGCGTCGCGTCGTCAGCTTTGCTCCACTTTTCGTAAGCTGTTTGCGCCGCGGAAACCGCCTGGTCCAACTGGGCCACGGTTGCCTTTGGCGCTGCCCCCACGACTTGACCATCTGAGGGATTTAGCACCTCGAATGTTTCTTGGGTTGCGATCGACTGGCCGTTGATAACGAGCCTGTATTGGTGGTCCACCATGGGAAAACTCCTCCTATTTCCGTCGCTGAATTACTAAACATGTTAAGTAAATCAGCGAAGGAAAGCAAGGGCGCAAACTCGACTAGCGCGTCGTCGCCTTATCCGTGACCTCGTTAAGCAGTGAAATCAGGGCTTCGATCTTGTCGTGGCCAATCCGAAGCTCGAGCTCTTCATAAATTTTAAGACTTTCGGGCCGCACTTCTTCGAGGAGCTTAGCGCCTGCGTCATCAATCCGGACAAGCAGACGTCGGCCATCCGCAGTATCCTTCGTCGTCCTGATGAGCTTACGGTCCTCAAGCGCCTTGATCATCCTTGTCAGGCTGGGCGCAAGGAGCGCGGCACCTTGCGCCAATTCGGTGGCGTCGATCTGCCCCCGTTCACTTAATAGCCGCAGCACACGCCATTGCTGCTCGGTCACATTGTGCTGCGCAAGCATCGGTCGAAAATGACCCATCACTGCTTCTCGCGCCTTCAATAGTGCGATTGGGAGTGCCTGGCGGGTGCTACGCAGAAGGCGAGGGTGATTTTTATCCTGATCCATATGAGGTGTCTAAGTGAGAATTTACCGGCCCGTCAATATTCGATCAGGCCGAGATCACCCGACGGTGGGTTGACAAAGGCTCAATAATTGTTAACGTGTTAAGTATCGGAGGAGCGATAAATGCCACATTTCGTCATTGAAGGGTCCGCGAACCTGAAACCGCGCGTCGATTTCAAATCGCTGTGTGAGGTCATTCATAAAGCGATCCTCGACAGTGGGCTGTTCGAACGTGGCGCGGTTCGTGTCCGAGTTTTGCTTAGCGATGACTACGCGATCGCTGACCTCGACGAGCGCAATTCTTTCATCGACATGAGCTTTCGTATTGGCGCGGGCAGATCTTCAGAAGAAAAGAAGCGTGTTGGCAACGCGATCGCGGCAGTCGTCAAGGCCGAGCTGCTGGACCTTTTCAGCGAGCCACATTTTGCCCTCTCCCTTGAGGTGCGCGAGATAGATCCAGCCCTAAGCTGGAAAGACAATGCGATGCATGCGCGCCTTCGGGCGGGGACTTAGAAAACACCATTGAACATTGGCTGAGCGAATGCTGCTGCATTCGAGATGGAGATCTCATGACGAATTTTGAAGACAACAAGAAAAAGGCCGATGCCTATCTTGCCCGGTTTCGCGCCGGCGGCGTCCTCAACCACATTGCCGGAGAGGCTGTCCCTGCTTTAGATGGTGCCACGTTCGAAACAATCTCGCCCGTCGACTTGCAGCCTCTGGCGCAGGTCGCCCATGGCAAAGCGGCAGACATCGATCGTGCCGCCAAAGCCGCATCCGAGGCATTTCCCGCCTGGGCGGCAATGCCTGGTGACGCTCGCAAGGCGCTCCTGCACAAGATCGCTGACGCGATCGTTGCCCGCGCCGAGGAGATCGCCTTCGTCGAGTGCATGGACACCGGACAGTCCCTGAAATTCATGGCGAAGGCGGCACTACGTGGCGCAGAGAACTTTCGTTTCTTCGCAGACCGAGCACCAGAAGCAAGAGACGGCAAATCGATCCGTATTCCAGGCCAGGTAAACGTAACAACGCGGAACCCCGTAGGCCCGGTCGGTGTGATCACGCCTTGGAACACGCCATTCATGCTATCCACCTGGAAGATTGCACCGGCCCTGGCGGCCGGTTGCACGATCGTCCACAAGCCGGCGGAATTCTCGCCGCTTACAGCACGCCTGCTGGTCGAGATTGCCGAAAGCGCCGGCCTTCCCAAAGGTGTTTGGAACCTCGTCAATGGTTTGGGAGAGGACGCCGGTAAAGCGCTGACAGAACATCCATTGATCAAGGCGATCGGGTTTGTTGGCGAAAGCCGGACGGGCTCAATGATCATGAAGCAGGGTGCCGACACGCTCAAGCGCGTCCACTTCGAGCTCGGTGGCAAAAACCCGGTCATTGTTTTCGCTGACGCTGATCTGGAGCGAGCGGCGGATGCTGCCGTATTCATGATCTATTCGCTCAACGGCGAACGCTGCACGTCCTCATCCCGATTGCTGGTCGAGGACAGCATCTACAGTAAGTTCACTGAAATGGTCGCCGAGAGGGCCAAACGTATCAAGGTCGGTCACCCGCTCGATCCGCAGACGGTCGTCGGACCTCTGATTCACCCTGTCCATGAACGCAAAGTGTTGGAATACGTCGAGATCGGCAAAGCCGAAGGCGCAACTGTCGCCGCCGGTGGCTATAAGGTCGATGGACCGGGTGGCGGATGCTACGTCGCTCCTACGCTCTTTACCAGTGCCGACAATGGAATGCGGATCGCCCAGGAAGAGATCTTTGGTCCGGTTCTGACCGCAATCCCGTTCAAGGACGAAGCGGATGCTTTGAAGATTGCCAACGATGTCCAATACGGTTTGACCGGTTATCTTTGGACTTCCGATGTCACGCGCGCTTTCAGGCTGACCGACCAGCTCGAGGCTGGCATGATCTGGGTCAATTCAGAGAACGTCCGCCACCTGCCGACCCCATTCGGCGGCGTCAAGAATTCCGGTATCGGACGAGACGGCGGAGACTGGTCGTTCGATTTCTACATGGAAACCAAGAACATCGCTTTCGCCACGACTGCCCATGCGATCCAGAAATTGGGCGGCTGACGGGATTTCGCGACACTCTGGCCGCGTCAACAAAAGACGCGGCCGCTTCGTAACAACAAAGCGCCGAACACGGGCTGTTTCGGCCCCGAGGAGGAAACCATGCCGCTCCCGCAATTCAATCTCTATCCAGCGTTCAACACGGTTCGGCTTAGCCATGTCGAATTCCTTGTTAAGGATCTCGCTGCCAGCCGTGCCTTCTATGTGGACATGCTCGGCCTTCAGGTCACAGACGAAGATTCTGATACGGTCTACCTGCGTGCCATGGAAGAACGCGGCCATCACTGCATGGTGCTCAAGAAGAGCGATACTTCGGCAATCAGTTACCTCGCCTTGAAGGTCTATTCCGAGGAAGATCTCGACAAAGCCAAGGCCTATTTCGATACAAAAGGTCAGAAGACGGCATGGGTGGAGCGCCCTTTCCAGGGACGCACCCTGCGCACCCATGACAACTTCGGCATCCCGCTCGAATTCTATTTCAAGATGGATCGCCTGACCCCCATCCATCAAAAGTACGCGCTTTATCACGGGGTCAAACCACTCCGGATCGACCACTTCAACTGCTTCACGCCAGACGTCGATGCATCCGTCGCCTTTTACAACGATATTGGTTTCCGTGTTACGGAATACACCGAGGATGCAGAAAGCAAAAAACTGTTTGCCGCCTGGTTGCATCGAAAGGGTGGCGTCCATGACATGGCGTTCACAAACGGCGTCGGCCCGCGACTGCATCACACAGCATTCTGGGTTCCAACACCTTTGAACATCATCGATCTCCTCGATCTTATGTCGACCACTGGATACCTCGCAAACATCGAACGGGGTCCAGGCCGTCACGGCATCTCTAATGCATTTTTCCTCTACATCCTTGATCCGGACGGCCACCGCATCGAGATTTACTGCTCGGACTACCAGACTGTCGATCCCGATCTCGAGCCGATCAAATGGGACCTGAAGGATCCACAGCGTCAGACACTGTGGGGGGCACCTGCGCCGAGGTCTTGGTTCGAACACGGCAGTTTGTTCACCGACCTTCCAATCCAGGAGCCGCTTCTAAAGGCTCAACCGATCATCGCGCCCTGATCTCGTTGCGAACACAGACGGCGAGGGACATTGGCAAGTCCTGTGTCCCTTTTCTCTTAGCCCACACGGAGTGACCAAGCGATGCACCTGAAAGACCCAACGTTATTCCGCCAGGCCGCTTACATTGGTGGCGACTGGATCGAAGCAAACGATACGGATGCCATCGCGGTCACAAACCCCGCAACTGGTGAGAAGATCGGCTCCGTTCCCAAACTGGCGGCGGCAGAAGCACGTGCGGCGATCGCGCATGCCGAAGATACGCAGAAGGAATGGGCAGCGCGAACCGCGAAGGAGCGTAGCGTAATCCTGCGCAAGTGGTTTGAGTTGATGATGTCCAACCAGGATGACTTGGCGCACATTCTCACACTCGAACAGGGAAAGCCGCTTCTCGAAGCAAAGGGTGAGATCGCCTATGGGGCAAGTTTCATCGAGTGGTTCGCCGAAGAAGCCAGACGCATCAACGGCGACATTATATCCGGCCATCAGCGAGACAAACGCATTCTGGTGATGAAGCAGCCGATTGGCGTCGTTGCAGCCATTACCCCTTGGAATTTTCCGAACGCGATGATTACACGAAAAGCTGGCCCGGCGCTCGCAGCCGGATGTGCAATGGTATTGAAACCCGCTGCTCAGACGCCATTTTCCGCGATCGCTTTGGCGGTACTGGGGGAGCGGGCAGGATTGCCGGCAGGATTGTTCAGCGTGATCACCGGTTCATCTCGCGAAATCGGCGCCGAGATGACCTCAAATCCCATCGTACGTAAACTCACATTCACTGGGTCGACGGAAGTTGGTGCCGAACTTTACCGTCAGTCTGCTCCCACGATCAAAAAACTTGGTCTGGAGCTGGGCGGCAATGCGCCCTTCATCGTGTTCGATGATGCAGATCTCGACGCAGCCGTCGAAGGCGCCTTGATCGCGAAGTTCAGGAACAATGGTCAGACCTGCGTTTGCGCCAATCGCCTGTACGTCCAGGATACGGTCTATGACGCGTTCGCTGAAAAGCTGGCCAAAGCCGTTAGTAAGCTTCGGACCGGAAACGGGTTCGAGGAGGGTGTTGGGCTCGGACCCTTGATCGATGAAGCGGCTCTCAAGAAAGTCGAAGAGCACGTTCAGGATGCCGTATCGAAGGGCGCAACCGTCATTCAAGGCGGAAAAGCGCATGAACTTGGCGGCACCTTCTACGAAGCGACTGTTCTCACAGGCGTCACCCAAGACATGGCCGTGGCATCCGAAGAAACCTTTGGGCCTATCGCGCCGCTCTTTCGCTTCGAGAATGAGACTGATGTGGTTGAAAAGGCGAATGACACGGAATTCGGTCTCGCCTCCTATTTCTACGCGAAGGATCTGTCGCGGGTGTTTCGAGTTGCCGAGGCCCTCGAATATGGAATGGTTGGCGTGAATACCGGCCTGATATCCACTGCTGAAGCACCGTTCGGCGGCGTAAAGTCGTCCGGGCTAGGCCGTGAAGGCTCCAAATACGGCATCGATGACTACCTCGAGCTCAAATACGTATGCCTTGGTGGCATCACAACAAAAGAACAATAAAGGAAAGTCCGTATGCATCCCCGTTTTGCATCTTTTTCCAATTCCGGTCGTCAGGGTTACGGACTAATCCGCGAAGATGGCGTGGTGGACCTGTCCGTCAGGTTCCGCCCGCGTTTTCCGACCCTGCGCGAAGTTATCGCCGCAGGTGCTTTGGACATGCTGGCCGAGAAAGGTCAATCGGCCCCCGTCGACTATCCCCTGGCTGCGGTTACATTGGACATTCCAATCCCGTCGCCGGAAAAGATCATCTGCGTCGGCGTCAATTTTCCGGACCGTAACGAGGAATACAAAGATGGGCAGACAGCGCCCACCAATCCGTCGCTGTTTATCCGCTTCCCGCGATCCTTCACGGGTCACGATCAGCCGCTGATCCGGCCACCGGAGAGCCCTCAACTCGATTATGAGGGGGAAATAGTTATCGTTATTGGCAAAGAAGGTCGACGCATTCCAGAAAGCGACGCTCTCTCACATATAGCGGCTCTGTCGCTCTGCAACGAAGGGACGCTGCGGGATTGGGTCCGGCACGCCAAGTTCAACGTTACCCAAGGCAAGAACTTCGATGCCTCTGGCTCGATTGGGCCATGGATTGTTCCGTATACTGACGAAAGTCAGCTGGCGGACATCAAGCTGGAGACGCGGGTCAATGGTGAGGTCCGTCAGAATGATCGAACCAGTCGAATGATTTTCTCATTCCGGAAGATCATCAATTACGTCTCAACCTTCACGACACTCGTTCCAGGCGACGTGATCGTCTGCGGAACACCTACTGGCGCGGGAGCACGCTTCGATCCGCCGATCTGGCTGAAGCCGGGCGATATCGTTGAGGTCGAGGCCGACGGTATCGGTCTGTTGCGCAACACCATTGCCGACGAGAGGATCTGAGATGCTGTCCACCGCAGACATAGAAACAGCTGTTGCCGCGCTGGACGAAGCCGAACGGACTCGCGTTCAGACCGGGCTTTTGTCACTTCAGCATCCGGACATGGTGATGGATGATGCCTATGCGATCCAGTCTGCGTGGGTGAAAAAGAAAGTATCCGACGGACGTCAGGTGGTGGGCTGGAAAATTGGTCTCACATCGAAGGCGATGCAATATGCCCTCAACATCAACATTCCAGACTCTGGGGTATTGCTGGACGACATGGTCTTTGAGGACAGTTCGGTCGTCCCAAAAGACCGGTTTATTCAGCCGAGGATCGAAGCTGAAATCGCCTTTATCATGAAAGCGCCTCTAAAGGGGCCGAACGTGACCGTCGTCGATGTACTCAATGCCACCGATTATGTCACTCCAGCCCTCGAAATTCTCGACACGCGGATTCTTCGGGTGGATCCCCAGACGAAAAAAAACCGTAACGTCCTCGATACGATCTCTGACAATGCTGCGAACGCCGGCATCGTAACGGGCGGCCGCGCTGTGCGCCCGGATCAACTGGATATGCGTTGGATGGGTGCCATAGTGTCTCGCAACGCGGAGGTCGAAGAGACTGGGCTTGGCGCGGGCGTCCTCAATCAACCTGCTCGTGGTGTTGCGTGGCTTGCCAATCGGCTGTCGCAATATGGAGACGGAATAGAAGCAGGGCAGGTGGTCCTCGCCGGCTCGTTCATTCGACCGATTGAGGCACGTCATGGAGACACGATCGTAGGCGATTTCGGGCCCTACGGAACTGTAAGCCTGTATTTCGAATAGGGGAAAACCATGCCAGCTCCAACCAACACCTTCAAAAGGGCGCTTCAGGAAAAGCGGCTTCAAACCGGATTTTGGCAAGCTCTGGCAAATCCTTACACGGTCGAAATATCAGCGGACGCCGGCTTCGACTGGCTCCTTCTCGATGCCGAACATGCGCCAAACGATATCCCGCTCCTGGTCGCCCAGTTACAGGCGATGAAAGGTTCAGCCAGTCACGCGGTTATCAGGCCGCCAATCGGCGAGACATACATCATAAAACAGCTGCTCGACATCGGCGCGCAAACACTCCTGATCCCGATGGTTGACAGCAAAGAGGTCGCCGAGAATTTAGTAAAGGCCGTGTCTTATCCCCCGCGCGGGGTCCGGGGCGTTGGTGCAGCGCTGGCTCGTGCCTCACGCTTCAACCGGATTCCGGACTACCTCCAGACGGCAAACGACGAAATCTGTCTCTTGCTTCAGATCGAAAGCCGCGCAGGTTTGGCCGCGCTAGATGAAATCGCATCGATCGACGGCGTCGACGGCGTGTTCATCGGCCCGGCTGATCTCGCAGCTGACATGGGCTATCTTGGTAAGCCGGGAGCCCCGGAAGTCCAAGAAGAAGTTGAGAAGGCCCTCCTGCGCATCCAGTCCCATGGAAAAGCTGCAGGAATCTTGACCGCCGATCTGTCGCTTGCCAGGCGCTACGTCGATCTCGGTGCAACATTCGTTGCCATTGGCAATGATGTCACTTTATTTGCGAACGCCACGACGCGGCTGATTGAGGAATTCGGTCGTACCGCTTCCAGCCAGGATTCTGCGAGCTCAGGGAGCGGGTACTGATGTCGTATCTTGAAAAATCCAGGGCGGACCGTGTCGCCCTCAAGCAAGACGGATTGCTGTGTTTTCTTCTGCTGCTCGTCGCATCAACTACCCTTACAATATGCTCCCTCATACTGGCTTATCGTCCGTATGCTTTTTTGCGTAACGATCGCTCCAGCAGTCGTCGGGATGATTCCTATGACAATTGCATTCACCAAATTCGCGCTTGAGGCGTCGCTTTGGCGGAGAAGGCGCTATCTTCTTCCGGCAGCTTCAATCGCCGGAATGGTTATGGCGTCCGGTTTCGTCATCGCAATCGCAGATCGGGTAGCGATATCGAAGGTAGCCGATAGCCTGCTTTTGGCGTTGTAGTTGATCCCGCTAGGTCTGAATAATCTGCAACGGGAGTTCGGTACTCTTCTTAAGGGTCCGTAGCACGATGCTGGAGGTGACCGACGCCAGTCCACCCGTGACCTTGATCATACGCTCCAAGAAGATGCTGAGGTGGTCAAGATCGCTGGCCACAATCTTCATCAGGAAATCCGCATCGCCCGTCTGGGAGTAGCATTCCAGGATCTCTGGCGCCGTTTCGATGAAGCGGTGCAGTTGAGCATTCCCTTCCTCTGTGTGGGACCGAAGGCTAACCAGCGTGTGCGCAACAACGGAAAAACCGAGTTTTTCCGGGTTCAAAATCGCTACAACGTTCTGGATCAGACCCTCGCTTCTCAGCCGGTCAAGCCGCCGCGAGCATTGAGCTGCTGACAGATTGACGACTTGCGACAGTTCAGTCTGTGTCAGCTCAGCATTGCTTTGAATAGCCGCGAGAAGACGGATATCGAATTGATCTAGGGTATGTAACTTTGAGATCATGTCAAAATATCTGCATAATTTGCGGAAAGTTGGTGATTTTCATGTAAGATAATATCTCCATATGCTGAAAATTGCAAACATACCTCACTAAAGCGCCTGTAGGCTTACGCCACGTTCTTAGGAGGTAGACAACATGTTTGAGAAACTCACTGCGCAACCAGCCGACAGCCTACTTGCGCTCATCAAAGCGTTTCAGGCCGATCCCAGAGGCTACAAACTCGACCTCGGCGTCGGCGTCTACAGAGACGAACAAGGGCGGACACCGGTCATGCGGGCCGTCAAGCTCGCTGAAAGGCAGCTGCTCGAGACCCAGGACAGCAAGCGCTATCTCGGGCCGGAAGGGGACCTGAATTTCGTCAATCTCCTGAAACCGATTATTTTCGGCGCAAATCATGATGCCGGCAAGGTTGTAGGCATTCAGACGCCAGGTGGAAGCGGCGCTCTGCGACTGGGCGCTGAACTCATCGCCTCAGCCAGACCCGGTGCGAAGGTCTGGCTTGGTACACCCAGCTGGCCCAATCATGCTCCAATTTTCCAGTCGGCGCGCTTGACCGTCAAAGACTATCGTTTCGTCGACCTTGCCAAGCAGCAAATTGACTTCGATCGTGTTCTGGAGGCTCTCAACGCGGCCGAGGCTGGTGATGTGATCCTGCTACACGGCTGCTGCCACAACCCAACTGGCATTGATTTTGATATCGACCAGTGGAAGCAGATCGCAGCAACGCTCGTAGAGCGCAAGCTCCTTCCCTTTATCGATCTTGCCTACCAAGGGCTGGGCGATGGCCTCGAAGCGGACGCGGAGCCAACCCGCCTTATCCTCGAGGCAGTAGACGAAGCGCTTGTTGCCTACTCGTGTGACAAGAATTTTGGTCTTTATCGCGAGCGTGTTGGTGCCCTTTACCTTGTGAGCCGCAATGCGGAGCAGCTCAAAATCGCCGATGGCAACATGGCGTCGTTGGCACGTGTCAACTGGTCGATGCCCCCGGACCACGGCGCTGCCATCGTACGCGTGATTCTGGAGAGCATGGAGCTTACCCAAATCTGGAAGCAGGAGCTGGTTGAAATGTGTGCTCGGGTCAATGGTAACCGCGCCGCCCTTGCAGCTGCCCATCCGGAACTGAGCTTTGTCGCAAACCAGCGAGGGCTCTTCTCGAACCTGGCGATGTCGAAAGACACGGCAGTCGCATTGCGCCACAAACACGGGATCTACATGGCCGATTCCGGTCGCATGAATTTGGCGGGGATGCAGCCTTCTGATGCGTGCGCGATCGTCAAGGCTCTGTCGGCGGAAGGCACGCTGAGCGCCCGCTCGGCGGCCTGAGCATTCCTAAAAAAACAGGTTTGGACATCATCATGAAAAACAAAGAGACCACAGGGCAGGCCATCGCTCGTTCACTCCTCGAAAACGGTGTGGACACTGTCTTCGGCATCCCCGGCGCCCATATGTACGACTTCAACGATGCTCTCTATGAAAAGCGCAACGAGATCCGTTTTATCCATACCCGCCACGAGCAGGGTGCGGGCTACATGGCATACGGTTACGCGAAGTCCACTGGACGCATCGGCGCCTATACGGTTGTGCCCGGCCCAGGTGTTCTCAATTCCGGCGCCGCCCTATGCACTGCCTATGGAGCGAATTCCCCGGTCCTGTGTTTGACGGGCAATATCATGTCGCACTTGATCGGCCAGGGCCGTGGCCAGCTCCACGAGCTGCCCGACCAGCTGGCGACCATGCGTGGGATCACGAAGGTCGCAGAGCGGATTGATCATCAGTCCCAGACCGGAACGGTCATGGCCGAGGTGATCGGAAAAATGCTCTCCGGACGTCAGGGACCCGGAGCGGTCGAGGCGCCTTGGGATGTCTTTGGAATGACAGGCCCGGAGCTCGATCTTCCTGAAACCAGACGCGCCGCGGACCCCCAAGTCAATCCTGACAGTATTCAGGCTGCGGCTGCTATCCTGGCAAACGCCAAAAACCCTCTGATTATGGTAGGCGGAGGCGCTGTTGATGCGGGTGCGGAAGTTGCTGAATTGGCCAAAGCGCTTAAAGCGCCGGTGACGTCCCATCGATCGGGAAAGGGCATCGTAAGCGACGAGCATCCCAACTATCTGAATTTTGTCGCTGCGTTCGATTACTGGAAAGATACCGATGTGCTCATCGGTATCGGTAGCCGTCTTGAACTCGAATTCATGCGGTGGAAGTGGCTTCCCAAGGGACTCAAGGTTATCCGGATCGATATCGATCCAACGGAAATGGTCCGGTTGAAGCCGGACGTTGGAATTGTCGCGGACGCAAAGGCGGGCACCGCAGCTTTGACCAAAGCCGTGGGACCATCGGACAGAGCGGCGCGAACTGATGAGTTCGCGGCCCTGAATCGCAACGCGAAAGAACGGTTCTCAGCCGTTCAGCCTCAGGTCGATTATTTGAATGCGATCCGGGAGGCACTGCCGCGCGATGGTTTCTTTGTCGAAGAAGTCAGTCAGATGGGCTTCACCGCCCGGTTTGCCTTCCCCGTCTACGGGCCCCGACAGTATGTGACTTGTGGCTATCAGGACAACCTCGGGTTCGGCTTCAATACCGCGCTTGGAGTCAAGGTCGGCAATCCGGATAAGGCAGTCGTTTCAGTGTCGGGCGATGGTGGTTTCATGTTCGGTGTGCAGGAGTTGGCCACAGCCGTGCAGCATAATATCGCGGTCGTCGCAATCGTGTTCAACAACAATGCCTACGGAAACGTATTGCGCGATCAGAAGCAAGCCTATTCCGGCCGATACATTGGCTCAGACCTCACCAATCCTGATTTCGTAAAACTCGGCGAGAGTTTTGGCGTGAAAACATATCGCGTATCGTCCCCAGGCGAACTGAAATCGGCTGTCAGCGAGGCTCTGGAGCTGAACGCTCCCGTTCTCATCGAAGTGCCAATCGAGAAGGGATCCGAAGCAAGCCCCTGGCCCTTCATCCATCCCGCACCGCCTGCTGCATAAGAAGTCTCAACTGGGGTCTCAAAAGGATAGACATCTCCTCCGGTCCCGTTTTCGACACCGTCGTCGCCAGGCGTCGTGAACTGTTGACGACGCTTTTTCCAAGGTCATCGCGAGAGCGATCTCGGAAAAATATCCAATCGCACTGCGGCGATCACGATTGGAGTGCGGCGAACTACCAACGCCAACCAATCTCGGGGACTCTTTCCTTGACGAGTGCCTAGAAAAATAGAGCGATCCTATCCCTCATAAAGCGGGCCCCTTGTCACAGCCGACATTTCCAATGTCTCGATCGACAGATGCGGGTCCAGCGCACGCAGGAAGCTGGCAGCATCGAAAATCACGGCCGGCGGGTTCGCGCCGATATTGAGGATGTTGCCCAACAGGATGCGCTGGACCGCTTCACATATGATCGGCGCCGTGACGGCGTAGATGTCCTGGCCCTGTGCGACGATCTGGCGGTGAAGGGCTCCTTGCGTGACGACGACCTTGACGGCGAAGCGCTGCGCCGAACGTCCGGTTTCATCGACAGGCTGCGGTGCAGGCGTGGCCGGATCGCGTAGATCCCGAAGCGCGGTCGTGCTGAGAAAGGTGTGCAGCTCCCTCGTCCGGACGTGACGGGCGATGAGTGGTACTTCCGAAAAGGGAAGCTCGACGAAGGTCTGCCGGCCGAACGGGGCCGGTAGGACGGATACCTTTTCCATAGGTGGTTGATGGACTGGCTCCATCTGGCCGCCGCTGATGGCAAGGCGCTTCGCAGTGTTCTTTTCTCCGGTCACGCGGGTCCCCCTTGTGGGGAGCCAGCTGTCGAGCGCAACGTGGATTTCGATGGCGTCGGCGTGATCCCATTCGTCCATAACGGTTGCGACGAGCAGATCGGCCAGGCCGCCGTAAAAGCCCATTGCGGGTATGACGACGACTCCTGCATCGCGGGCCGCAATCTCGTGGCGCTCGAACGTCGTTTGCACGCTGGGCTGCTCTGCCGTCACGTCCAGATAGTGGATGCCTGCTCGCAACGCGGCACGTACCGCAGCGTCGGCCGTATCCATGAACGGTCCGGCGCAGTTGATGACCGCCGCCGCCCCGGCAAGGGCTCGGTCCAGCGCCGCGTCGTCTTCCACTGCAGCTTCACGGCGTTCGATACCCAGCTCGGAAAAGCCAGCCTCCGCCAGCCGCGCTCCGCTCCGGCCGATGGCGATCGGCTTGGATCCGCGCCGCAACAATTCGGCGACGACAAATCGGCCAGTATGGCCACTCGCACCTATGACCGCTACGGGCTGTCGTGTCCTGATGATATCAGCTTGATCAATGGTCATCGCTCTCTCCTTCGCTACAGACCGGTCCGTTGCTACCAAAACATACAGGTCTGTAGCGCGTCAAGTAGCTTTCTGCTACAAGGGGGATATTGGAGATCGAGTCATGGCAAAGAACACAGCGAACCCTCCCGCATCCGGTACGAAAGAGGTCCGGGACAGAATTCTTGAGGCAGCATCGGAGCTCTTTTACCGGCGTGGCGTGCGCGCTGTCGGCGTCGACCTGGTGGTGGAAAAATCCGGCGTCGCCAAAACCAGCCTCTACCGCCATTTCGGTACGAAGGACGACTTGATCGCCGCTTTTCTCAAGCGCGAGGACCTGGATTTCTGGTGCACCTGGGAGCAGGTGAGGCAACAGCATCCGGACGATGCCGCAGCCGAACTCGACGCCCATCTCGAATGGATCGGCGAGCGGGTCGGACGGGACCACTACCGGGGTTGCCCACAGATCAATACGGCGGCCGAGTTTCCAGAAGCGGATCATCCTGCTCGCAAGGTCGCGAAGGCCCACATGCGCGAGCTGCGGCGACGCCTGAAGACCATAGCCGAGGCGCTCGCGGTTGCCGCACCCGACCGGCTTGCCGGTCAGCTTGCGGTCCTGATCAACGGCGCCTTTGTCAGCATGCAGGTCTTTGAACCCGGGGAGGCAACCAGCTTGCTCCGCGATGCTGCCCATGCTTTGATCGCGGCCAGTCACGACTGATTGAACTCAGAACTGTTGAGCATGGGATGGCCCGCCGTGTTTGCAGGAGCTTTTTCAGTTCCTGCGCAGTCTGCTTCAACGTGTGCGGTCTCACGGTAATGCCGTGGCCACGGTGAATTCCGCACATCCGGAGCCTCAATAATCAACACGGCTTCCATGACCCATTTCCACTGCTGGGCTTTCCGGACGCCGGTCAACTGTCAGGCTGTTTTCCTTCTCGCAAACATCATGGACTGCTTATAGGTTCAGCCGACCGTCTCAGGCCAGAGCGGCGCCGTATGTTCGCTCGAATGACATCCCTTTCGTAAGACTGCCACGCAATGGGGGCGAGCTTGTTTGCGAGCGTCACGATCAGGTCGTTTACGATGCCTTCCTCTGGCAGATAGCCTTCGGGGCCATTGCCCGAGCGGAGAGCGTCGCTCTGATTGAGGGTAGTTCGCATACTTCGTTCACTTTCCTCTCGATCCGGGTGATGCGCACAAGCTTAATGTGCGGAAGAAATCGGCGCGTTTCGGCTCGTTGTGCCCATCGGGCGTGTAGGCTTGCGTGATTCAGGGGAGCGGAAGGTTGTGCTGGTTCTCACTCAATGGAGGACGCCTCTACCGAATCCCTGTGCACTTCGGCACATTCTACCTCAGGCATGCGCCTATCGTCGGTCCGTTAGACAAGCGACAGGAACCAAGCACATGGATGTCTTCCGACCGAAATACGTGACGTTCGATTGTCACGGCACGCTGATCAACTTCCAAATGGCAGAAGCCGCCAAGGATCTGTTCGGTCATCTTTTGGATGGTCCGCGCATGGCTGAATTCATCAAAAATTTCCAAGCCTACCGCGTGGATGAGGTGCTGCAGGACTGGAAGCCTTATGCCGATGTCGTTCACAACGCCTTGGAGCGCACATGTCGCCGCAACAACGTCCCATTCGCTGACGAAGACGCGCAGACGATCTATAGCCGCATCCCGACCTGGGGCCCACATCAGGACGTGCCCGAGGGATTGGCGAAACTGGCCAAAGAAATTCCGCTGGTTATCCTTTCGAACTCCATGGTCGCCCAAATTCCGTCCAACGTGGCAAAGCTTGGCGCGCCATTTCATGCTGTGTACACCGCCGAGCAGGCGGGTGCCTACAAGCCGCACCTGAGGGCGTTCGAATATTTGTTCGATATGCTGGGTTGTGGTCCGCAGGACATCACGCATGTTTCCTCATCTTTCCGCCACGACCTGATGTCTGCCTATGATTTGGGGATCAAGAGCAAGGTCTGGGTTAACAGAGGCCATGAACCAGCCAATCCCTTCTACGAATACACCGAGATCCCTGATGTGAAGCATCTGCCAGGCGTTTTCGGGCTTTGAAGGTCGGCAATGGGCGTGGCCTCTTGCAAAGCACGCGCCCATTCCGGGAGTAGCCGGCGGAGCTTTCCGAACGCTGCAAGACAGGCAACTTCGCGGGTTCTCGCTGGAGCGTTTGATCTCGCAGCGTCAGAACAACCCTCCCCAACGGACGAGGATTCTTCAAATTGGGTGCTTCTCGTGATCTCCTCGCCGATGGAACAGGTCAATTCAATGGCTCCATGCCAGCGAAAGGCGACCATTTACCTTGCTCGGTAGCCTCAACTGAAGCCTATTTTCGCGCTGCCGCGGCAATGTTGGCCGTGCCGCCGAGCTGCGAGCCTGACATATCGGGGGCACTGTTGGAGCGCCACTACGGATTGACAGGATCGATTGTGCCATTGTCATCGGAGGTCGAGCGCACAGTTGCGGTGAACTTGGCGGACGGCCGCCGGCTGATCCTGAAGACGTCGATGAGACCGGAGGCGGTCGACAGCTTTGATTTTCAAACAGCGGCCTTATCCGAACTACAAGGGGCATCGGGCTTTATTGCACCCGAGGTGCTCCGCACGAGCAATGGCGGATTGATGTTTGACCAGGACGGAGTATGCGGATATTTGCAGACCCGGATTGATGGCATTCCGTTGCACCAGGCGACGCCAACTCCCGACCTGCTCTTTCGAACCGGCTACGCTCTGGCTCGCCTGGACTTAGCGCTTGAACCGGTCAGTGTGGCCGCGGCCCACCGTCCCATACTTTGGCAGCTCGGCTGCTGGCCGCATTTGATCGAACTGGAGCAATACCTCCCACCCGGGCTCACCGCTGATTGCGTGCGCATAGCGATGGCGGATTATGTGGAGTTCGTCGAGCCACAAATCTCGAATGTGGCGTGGCAGGTAGTCCACAATGATCCCAGCCCATTCAATATGATGGTGACCGGTCAGGAAATGGGATTCATTGATTTTGGTGACGGCTGCTGGAGCCCCAGGATCCAGGATCTGGCGATCGGCGCAAGCCACGTCGTAAGGGATCCGACCCTTCCTTTGGGCGGAGCCGAGCATCTTATTGCCGGCTATGCCTCCGTCACTCCACTTTCGGCGCTGGAAGCAAAACTGCTCGTTGGACTGATGCGGGCGCGGCAAAGCGCACTGCTTCTGGTCAATTATTGGCGATCCCATCTTTTTCCAGCCGACGCCCAGTATATCAAAAAAAATGTTGCGCGTGCCGAGCGGGGCCTTGCCATCCTGAGACCTCTCGGCGTTGCAGCGGGCGAGTCGGCAGTCCTCGCTGCGGTGTCGTTGTCGCGGCCGTAACGTCCTCTTGGCTCGCCCGACGGACGCCCGGAAATTGATCAAGCTACCTCGCAACAGGGAGAAGCACATGTCCACAGATCTCATGCCAAATCGTTACAGGCCCGGCGAAGCGGATCTTCCCAGACGCGAGTCGGAGTTGATTGCGCGCCGTGATGCAGTTCTTGGGGCCTCTTACCGGCTCCAGTACCGTCGGCCTGTGCATTTCGTTCGAGGTGAAGGCATGTGGCTCTACGACCCAGACGGCCGAGGCTACCTCGATTTCTACAACAATGTGCCATCTCTCGGCCACTGTCACCCAGAAGTAAACGCCGCAATGGCTGAGCAGGCGGGCCGGATAAGCGCCAACACGCGCTATCTTGAGCCAAAGCTCATCGACTATGCCGAGCGATTGGTCGATACTTTCCCAAGTGGGCTGGACCGGGTGGTTTTCACGTGTACGGGAAGCGAATCCAACGATCTGGCCCTGCGTATTGCGCGGTTTGCGAGCGGCAACGAAGGGGTGATCGTGTCCACCCATGCGTATCACGGCACCAGCGCTGCGACCGCCGCGGTCTCCCCGAACTTGGGCGACGCTGTCAAGCTCAGCCCGTTCGTGCGCATGGTGTCGATACCCGGGCCAGCAGGCGTCCCGGACGGCCAAGCTGCCGATTTTTTCGAAGCACAAATCCGCTCGGCCATCGCGGATCTGAACCGTCGGGGCATTGGTGTTGCAGCGCTGCTCCTCGATAGCATCTTTTCCAGCGATGGCGTCTGGGTAGATCCAGCTGGCTTCATTGCCAGCGGCGTTGCCGCGGTGCGGGACGCAGGTGGTCTCGTCATCGCCGATGAAGTCCAGCCCGGCTTTGGCCGAACTGGCGAGCATATGTGGGGTTTTGAGAGGCACGGGATTGTTCCGGATCTCGTCACTCTCGGCAAGCCCATGGGCAATGGATTTCCAATCGGTGCTGTCGTTGGTCGCAAGGCGCCAATGGAGCAATTCGGTACCACCTCCCGCTACTCAAACACCTTCGCAGGAAATACCATTGGGATTGCGACGGCGGACGCCGTGCTCAGCATCCTCCAGCGTGACCAGATCCCCAGAAGAGCACTTTCCATGAGCCAGCATCTCCGGGCTGGACTGGAGAAGATCGAGCAGCAGACCTCCACGATCCGCGCAATCCGAAACGCTGGCCTTTTCTTCGGCATCGACATTGGACATGAGAGCGCACCGGCAACAGCCAGGCGCACCATGGCTTTAGATTTGGTCAACGCAATGCGGGACGACGGCGTTTTGGTTAGCACGACGGGAGCCAACGAGGATTCCCTGAAGGTGCGCCCACCGCTCGTTTGCCAGGCAGAGCATGCCGACCTTTTCCTTGCATCGTTCGAGCGCGCCCTCAGCAAGGTAGCAGGCTATGCTTCGTAACCGAGAGCAGTTGCCCTTCCTTCGACCGCGCCGAGACGGCGACTGCGGGATTCTAGTTGCGGCAGTACGTCAAATCCGGGCTGTAGTCAGAGAGCGCTGTGGCGCCTACGGGCTGTTGGCCGCGATGCAGTGCGCATCGCTGATCGATGGGTTCGATGGAGACTGCCCGGCGCGGGGCGTGGATGCTGTCCGCGCGGCTCGATGCGGAGAACCCACAGGCCTCTCGGAGGGACCCGTCAACTCAGAGCTTCTGAGAGTCGTCAAATGACCTGCACTAGTGAAACTATCTCCGGCGAGAATAAAACAACGCGCACCCATCCACGCGCGGCTTTCTGGCCCGCTCGACCCCCGGCGCGAGCCACCAAAGCCCCGGGTTCCAAACAGCGGTTCGACCTCGCCGGGCCGTGTGCTGGCAAATTATGGATGGCGTTCAACGAGCTCTGATCGAACAAAGCATCGTTTCGTTGGCCTCCGAATAAGGAATGTGTCCGCCATGGCGCCCAAATAAGTAGGTGGTGGTGAGACAAGTGGCACGGGTGTGACTGGCAGCTGGCCTTCGACTAACTCAGTGCGTGACCGGCCAATCCGTAAACCCATGGGCCATTCTCCGACCGGTTCAGAAACCTCCTGCCCTTAGACATTGTTATCGTCGTTTCGGAAACAGCGAGACCGCACTGCTCTACGAAATTCGCGAAAGGCCCTTCCTCTCGCGTGTCGATCCGCGTGTGCTGATCCTTCAGCAAATTCAGATGCCACGCGGCGAGGTGGATCGCATCCTCATCGTTTCGAGCGACAATTGGACCAACTACATGACCAGGTCCAAATTTGTGACGCATGGCATACCCAACGACCACGCCACCGCGTCGAAGTACACAAGTCACCGCCCCCTTTGACAGCTGCGCCAGGAGTCGCGCGCGCTCGGTTCCGAACGCCTCGGTGTCGCAGGAAGTTACTTCGTTGATACGGGCGGCCGGGAGTTCACTCAACGTTCCATCTAAGATTGGCAGCACTGGTAGCGCGCAAACGATGCCACGGTGCAGGAAGACCGTTGCCTCGGTTTCGAATCCAAGCGAGACATACATGGGGTAAGCGGCTCTCGTCGAGTTCAGGCTGAGGTTTCGGTCTTGGCAACGATCCAGCACCTGCTCCATCAGCCACCGACCGGCGCCATGAGCCTGGGCGCGGGGGGTCGTAATGACCACTCCGACGGTGGCGAAATCCTCGCCCTGAGGAAACCACATCGCACTGCCGAAAACCCGCCCGATCCCATCGACGGCGACGATGCCTTGTCCTACGCGTCGCAGGAATTCCCAATCCGCAGGCCTGTGAGGCCAACCGACGCCAATCGAGAGCCCATGCAGCAATTGCACGTCAACTTCGGCGATGTCCTGCGCGACCAAATCAAAGGACTTCACGCGAACCGATTTTGCCACTTCGACTCCTTTGTGTTTGACAGATCGGGCGAACTTGCGAGGGAACAAGAGCCGGTCCCGTCAAAAAAGCCAGAACGATTGTCACCGTCCACATAGTGGCGCCCGCAAGCCAGCAGGATCAACCGCATCCGAGGATGCTGTTCGATATCTTTTGCCGAATGTCAACGCCATTCCGCACAGAAGCCTTCCCCGTCACGGCTAGCCTGTCGATCAAGATCACATTGTTAGCCGGGTGCAATATGACTAAGCCCGCTTTTCGAGGAGCAACTATGTGGCGGCGTCGTGATGTAAAAAAACTGCGAGGCATGTTCAGGGCAATGCCAATTTTGACGGTGACGATACCATGCTCGATCCGCTTGGCTTGAACCGGCGCCGAATTCGTTCGTCCCTCAAGTTTCCGTTCGCTGCTGCAGCAAGAGCGCTGGAACTTTTTCGCCTCAGCCGCTATCAGCGTGAAGGAGCAACTGACAGCTCATGCATGCATGTGCGGGATGTGCGCCATGTCGTCGGAACATCGAAAGTCCGCATCTGACGAAAATCTCGTTCTGAAGCCCGCCGGCGCATGAGTTCCGGATGTACTTTCGTTGGGCGAGGCCATAGAGCGATCGGTATGAAAACCAACCCTCGAGGGCCAGAATCAAAGCTTGCACCCCAACTCGGTGAGAGCGAGCGGATATTCTATGACAATGGTACCCGATGCAACTCGAACATGTTGGGCGGCTACTCGAACTTAAGGTATATGAATCGGTGAACCTGGGCATAGGTGACGCAGAGGTTTCGGCGACAGCGGGTGACTATTCGGCATCGGAAAACGAAGCCGAGAGAAAACAGCAAGGGAACGGACGTGAAGCTTGACCGTATCGACATCCGGATCCTGCATGAGTTGCAACGCAATGGCAGGCTGACAAATGTCGAGCTTGCGGACCTCGTGCATCTATCGGCCAGTCCGTGCCTTATGCGCGTCAAAAAGCTACAGCAGTTGGGGTACATTACCGGCTATTCGGCTCATATAGATCTGGCGAAGCTTGGCCCGTCGGTCACCATCTTCACCGAAATCACGTTGAGCAATCACCGCCACAACGACTTTTCCCGATTTCAACAGGCCATCGAGAAGGTCGAAGAAGCAATCGAGTGCCATGTGGTTTCTGGTGGCTACGACTACCTGATAAAATTTGTCACCGCCAGCATCAGCGACTATCAGGAGCTGATGGAGCGCCTGCTTACAGCAGAAATCGGTATAGACAAATATTTCAGCTTCATTGTGATGAAATCGCCTTTCATCAAGCATCATCTACCCCTCAAGACATTGTTTCACGATTGAGCCTGCAGAGATCACTTTTGGCGAGCCTGAGGCCGGCGGGGTCAGGCTCACCCGCGATGTCCTGGGACGCCGCCAACGTGGATTCAGTGCCGGGTGAGCCTTGCCAATAGCCGTTGCTGCGTCACCTCCCAGTAGCGGGGCTTCTCCCGTGTTCGAACGTCGCGCAACCACCGGAAGCAGCCGGTGAGGTCGCACATTGCGTGCTGACGAAACGGGTTGCGGATCTGCAACGTAAGCCGAGGCCGCCATGCAGCTCCTTGACGGTCTCCTTAGCCGAACGACGTGTCCTTAGTAGCGTTCAGGCAGCAATGCGACACAGGAAATGTCGAGCAGCAACTTAAAACCGCATGAAGTCACTGAATTGAGCGCCTAAAAAGCATGGAAACTTGGGCTTTTGCGATGACAATCACAAGGCATTTTCGCCCTTTCGAACAACAGAGCCAACGGCAAAATCCCAATTAGCGGAAGCCATTAAATGAAAGATAGCAACTATATCACCCTTTCCAAACTTGAACCTCGGCATCTAAAGGGTGCGCTGAATCTTTCTCAGGAGTTTTCTTGGCCCTACGGCCTGGAAGATTGGGAATTCGCTGCCAGTCGGGGGGAGGGTTTCGTGTTGGAACGCGGCGGCGAGGTTGTCGGAACAGCGCTGTGGTGGTGCTATGGCGCCAACTATGCCACCGCCGGAATGATCATCGTAACCACGAAGGTTCAAGGTGGCGGTCAAGGCTCCCGGCTTTTCAACGCTTTACTGGAAGCGACCAAGGATCGAAACGTCCTGCTCAACGCGACCGAAGAGGGGCTGCCGCTCTATCAGCGCCGCGGCTTCCTGCCTTGGGGCAAGGTCCTGCGGCATCAGGGCATGTTGACCGCTGCACCAGACACCGAGCTTCACGCGGACATTCGCCCCGCCAATGACCAAGACTTAGCGGCCATCCAGACTTTTGATCAGCTAGCAATCGGCATGCCTCGACAGGAACTGGTGAGCGCGCTTACCGATGTCGGCGATACGCTCGTTATCATCCAGGATGGACAATTTGTCGGATATGCCATCGCGCGAAAATTCGGTCGTGGTTATGTGATCGGACCCGTTGCGGCCAACTGTGCTGCCGACGCAAAGCGCCTGATCGTTGCCCATCTTGGCAACCTAGCCGGCCAATTTGTTCGAATCGACGTTTATGCCCAGGAGGGGTTGAGCGATTGGCTCCAGAGTTCTGGCTTGCAGCTTGTTGGTGAGGCCGTGTCCATGGTGCGGGGAAGTGCACCGGAGCCTGTTTCCCCCGCTCGAATGTATGCGGTGGCAAACCAGTCGTTTTGCTAGCTGCGCAGCCTCAAAGCTTTGCTGCCGAGCAGACTTCGTCGGGAGGTGGTCTTTGAGCCGATACTACCATCAGCTCTGTGCCGTTTGTGGCGGTAAAGCCATCGGGCAGTTCGACGCAGCGTTCGTCTGAGGTGTTCCAGGCAATCTTGGTCCCATGCGCGCAAGCTTCTCTGAACAAGCACCCATGTTTGCCGTGGCTGGCAAGACGGGCTAGGTGAAGATCTAGCGAGACATGCGCGGCCAACAAGGGTTTCGTTCGGGTTGCTAAAACGATGCCCGGTGCCGCGCAGTATCAAGACCAGACCGGCGTTCAGCGGATGCGGTCACCGCTGGTCCCATTTGTCCAACATCCCATAGTACCAAACGGCCAAGGGAAGAAACCATGGCTTCCCGTTGTAGTAAGGGCGGGTCTCAAAGCTGAGTTCGCTATAAACGGTCTTGCCCTGATCATTGCCGAGCATTTTGTTGGCCATTTTACCGCCAAGCCAGCTGGAGCGCGCGACGCCTGTACCGTTGTAGCCGCCGGCGAAATACATGCCATCGATGGTGTCGATGTGTGGGAAATGATCGAAGGTGAACCCCAACTGGCCGTGCCAGTAGTGGCTGATTTTGCGCGCATTTAATTCCGGAAAGATGTTGACCAGCAGGCTGCGAAGATAGGTTGCGTTCCTGGTGTTGCTTTCTAGTGTGCCGCTCATGTTGAGGACCCGTCCACCCAAGATGATCCGAGTTCCATCAGGTGAAGGGCGATAATAGGTTACAACTCTCTGGCTGCCGGCAAGCATCTGCTGCTTCGGCATCAATTTTCTCATGAGCTCTGGTGGCAGCGGTTCCGTTGCAACCAAGCCGCTGCCCACGGGGATGATGCGCCGCTTCAGATAGGGCAACAGCGCGCCGCTGTACCCGTTCGTCGCGATCAGAACCTGGCCTGCCGTGACATCTCGACCCTGAACTTTGAAACTGAAAGCACCAGCCTTTTGCTGAAGTTCGCTTACTCGCGCGTTGCTGAACACGCGCACGCCCAGGCGCTGGGCAGCCCTTGCGAGGCCTTTGACGTATTTTGCTGGATGAAGCCCAGCATAACCAGGCATCGCGACACCGCCGTGATAAAGTTCGGAACCGACTTCCTTATGCTGGTCCACCCGCGGAACCATATAGGCATCGCATGGGAGCACCTTGCGAATGCGTTCTATGTTGGCGCCCAGCCTGTCGTAGATACGCGGGGTCATTGCTCCCTTGAAATATCCGACCACTTTGAGGTCGCAGTCGATTTGTTCCCTTGCGACAACATCTTTGACGTATTGCAGCGATTGAAAGCTCTCCTCGACGACGCGTCGAGCCATATCTACGCCAAAAGAGGTCATCGCCGTATCGAAGAAGGCCCAGCCGGGTCCTAGAAACCCGCCGTTGCGCGAAGATGCACCCCAGCCCGGTGCGTCAGCGTCATAGACAGTGACCTGCTTGCCAGCCCGTGCAAGAACAAGCGCAGCGTTGAGGCCGGTGAAGCCGCCGCCGATGATTGCGACCTCGGTGGAGGCGGGGATATCATCGGCATTGGCTCCGTCCGGGCGGGCCTCGTCCCACCAAAAGGGGCTGGCAACGGCATCATCGCTGAAGAAGGGCGCTTTCAAGGTAGACATGCTTGTCACTCACATTGTGTGGTATGCGCAGGAGGCGCTGCATCCGAAACCCGCCGAACAACGAGACCCTGTGGGTGGATAGTCGGCACGCAGCTTCAGATGACTGCGGATGTCGGGACAGTTAATGTTGGATATCGGTGTGATACGGAAGAAAATGACGTTTTGGCCCCGCTCCGGCGCATCAGCTGCTGAATGAGACCGAAACAATCAAAACCTTCCATATCAATGAGTTCACGCACCCTGGACCTGCTACAACATAAACCACGCATGCTTGCCCTCGGCTTCGCAAGGGTTCGCCAGTCCAGTCTCAGGAGCACTTCAGCTCAGCGGTAGCCGAGCGTGATGCGGCGAT
Organism: Neorhizobium tomejilense; assembly: GCA_002968845.1. Classification (GTDB taxonomy): domain Bacteria; phylum Pseudomonadota; class Alphaproteobacteria; order Rhizobiales; family Rhizobiaceae; genus Neorhizobium; species Neorhizobium tomejilense. Next base: position 81,100 of record PVBG01000018.1, read on the forward strand.
GTTTCCAACCGAAACAACTCGGTCAGCAGATTTTCTGTCACAGGAGGTGGGTGATCCCTTTGTTAACGCCCATCTTAAGCAACGATTCAGACGACATGAATTGCCATCGTGGCGCCCTTTCAGGCATCTTCCACCGGTGGCTCGGACTGGCCGCATAGTCGTGATGCGAGGTGAACCATGGTGACCGAAAGAGAAAGCCAGTTTTTCATTGGCGGAGAATGGCAGGAATTTGCGGGTGTTGCCCGCCTGCCTGTCGTCGATCCCTCCTCGGAGCTGGTTGTTGGGCATATCGCCGCGGGAAGCGCTCATCACGTCGACTTGGCGGTTGCAGCGGCGCGTAAAGCCTTCCCCGGCTTCTCTCAATCGTCGGTTTCCGAACGGCTCGGTCTGCTCGGCAGGATGCATTCGCTCCTGAAGGACAGAGCGGAGATATTCGCGGAAGCGCTCGTTATGGAAATGGGGGCCGCAATCAGTTTCGCGCGAGCCTCCCAGGTTCCCTTCGCTGCCGAACACATTCGTGTCCAGATGGAGGTGCTCGAGAAATACCGCTTCGTGACGATCGATGGGCACACCGCCACCGCCAAGGAAGCGATCGGAGTTTGCGCGCTGATCACGCCCTGGAACTGGCCACTCTACCAGATCACCGCGAAGGTAGCCCCAGCGATCGCCGCTGGATGCTCGATCGTCCTCAAGCCAAGTGAGCTGTCGCCTTACAGCGCCCTCCTTTTTGCCCAGTTGATGCACGACGCCGGTACGCCGCCAGGGGTATTCAATCTGGTGAACGGCACTGGCGAGAGCGTCGGCGCAGCGCTCGCGAGTCATCCGGAGGTTGACATGATCTCCATCACCGGGTCGACCCGTGCAGGGGTACTCGTCGCGCAGGCGGCTGCACCGACGGTGAAGCGGGTAGTCCAGGAACTCGGCGGCAAGTCGCCCAACATTTTGCTCGATGACGCAAATTTCAGCGAGGCGGTATCAAAGGGGGTCCTGGCCGGCATGCGAAATGTCGGCCAGTCATGCAGCGCCCCAACGCGCATGCTGGTACCAGCGCATCGGCTCGTCGAAGTCGAGGAATTAGCCAGCGAAACTGCGCGTGCCATCACCGTCGGCGCGCCGCTCGATCCGGCAACCGGCATGGGACCGATCGCAAATCGTGCCCAGTTTGAGCGGGTGCAGGCTATGATCCAGGCGGGAATCGACGACGGCGCCAAGCTGCTGTGCGGCGGGCTAGGGCGTCCGGCGGGCCTCGACAGGGGCTTTTTCACGCAGCCGACGATCTTTTCCAAGGTCACGTCCGACATGCGCATCGCTCGCGAGGAGATCTTCGGGCCCGTGCTTTCGATCATGCCGTACATGGACGAGGACGACGCGATTGGGATTGCCAATGACACCGTTTATGGATTGGGCGCGCATGTGCAATCTTCGGATCCGGAGCGGGCTCGGCGGGCTGCCGCGAGGATCCGTGCCGGCCAGATTCATGTCAATTATCCAGCTTGGAACGGGGCTGCCGCGTTCGGTGGCTACAAGCATTCAGGCAACGGCCGTGAGTATGGCGTTCACGGGCTCGAGGAATATCTCGAGACAAAGTCCATCCTCGGCTACTGACGCGGCGACGCGGCGCGGTCCGCCCGCCAGGGCTGCGGCTTCAACGACTGACGAAGCATCGTCAGGAACGCGGCAGTTCGGGCGCTGCGCCCGTGCCGCGAGCCGAGCATGGCGACGATATCGGCCGACGGAAGCTCCCAGTTGGGGAGTACCTGCCTCAATCGTCCCTCGGCGAGATCTTCTGCCACGTTCCATTCGGATCGGATCATGATCCCTTGGCTGGCCAGCGCCCAATCCCGTATAACGGCACCATCGTTGCTCGACATGACGGGATTGACCCGCACAGTCGCGGTTTCAGTCCGTGGTCCTTTGAAGCGCCACAATGTCACGTCCTCATCGTTCTCCCGAACCGCCAGACAGCGATGTTGAGCAAGATCCGCGGGCGCTGTAATCGGCGGTGCGGAGGCAAGGTAACTCGGACTTGCACAGAGAATCCTGTGGTTGGGTGCCAATGTCGTCACGACCTGGTCCAGATGTCCCGGACCACCGATGTGCACGACAACGTCATAGCTCTCGACGAGCAGAGCAATCGGGTGGTCCGACAGCTGAAGGGTCGCCGTCGCGCCCCGGTGTTCTCGAGCGAAGGCTTCCACGACCGGTGCGACGTAGAGCCGTCCGAATCCATGTGGTGCCGCGACCCGGAGATGCCCGCGAACGGCACCCCTCCGGTCAGCTATCGCCTCAGCCAGCGCATCAATGACTTCGCTGACGATCACGCTGTGTGACGCGACCAACGAGCCCTCTTCCGTCAGGAGAAGTCGTCGCCCGGAGCGGTCGATCAGCCGGACCCCCACTTTCTCCTCGAGCGCGCGCAAGCGCTGGGTCACCGCCGGAGGCGTAACGTTAAGCTTTCTCGCGCTTTCGGCCAGCGATTTCGATCCTATGACGACCGAAAAGAAGGCAAGATCGTCGGATGTCAGCATTAATCCAGACCTGAAGCAAACATTCAGATAGCATTAATTGTCATCTTTATGGTTTCGCGACAAGCTCAAACTGAGATGGGAGACCGAAGTATGAGTCTAGCGACGATCGAGGCGCCCAGCCGCCTGACCACCGTTACCAGCCTCGAGGCGCTGGAAACGCCCTGCCTAGTCTTGGACGCGGACCGGATGGACCGGAATTTCAAACGGCTCAGGAGCCGGCTGGACGGCTTGGGCGTGTCGCTGCGGCCGCACCTGAAGACCACGAAGTCGATCGAGGTGGCCCGGCGGATCATGAACACGCCTGAGGGGCCGGCTACCGTTTCCACGCTGAAGGAAGCCGAGCAGTTCGCCGCCGCAGGCGTGCGCGACATGATTTATGCGGTCGGCATTGCGCCGGCAAAGCTGGCGCGTGTCGCCGAATTGCGCGCCAAAGGCGTCGATCTCGTGGTCATTCTGGATAACGTCGAGCAGGCAACGGCGGTCGCCGAGGCATCTCGGGATGCCGGAATGCGCATCCCGGCGATGATCGAGATCGATTGCGATGGCCACCGCTCGGGCGTGATGCCCGCCAATCGCGCCCAACTCCTGGACATCGGGCAGATACTGGCGGCAGGCGCCGATCTGCGTGGCGTTTTGACCCATGCCGGCGATAGCTACAAGGGTGGCGGCGTTGAGGCGCAGCAGCGCTATGCGGAGGTGGAGCGGCTGGCCGTGGTGGAGGCAGCACGGATTCTTCGCGAGGCTGGCCTGCCATGCCCCCTCGTCAGCGTCGGTTCGACCCCGACGGCCCATCACGCGAAGGATCTTGCCGGCGTGACCGAAGTCCGCGCCGGCGTGTTCGTATTCTTCGATCTGGTGATGGCTGGCATCGGGATTTGCGAAGTCGATGATGTCGCGCTGAGCGTTCTTGCGACGGTTATCAGCCACCAGCGCGAGAAGGGCTGGATCATCACCGATGGTGGATGGATGTCGTTGTCGCGGGACCGGGGTACCGGCAAGCAGGTCGTCGATCAAGGGTATGGTCTTGTCTGTGACATCGATGGCACTGCCTATCGGGACATCATCGTTACCGACGCGAACCAGGAGCACGGCATTATCGCTGTGCGGCCGGGGACGGACGCGCGCCTCCCCGATCTGGCAGTTGGGGACCGAGTGCGGATCCTGCCGAACCATGCCTGCGCGACCGCTGCACAGCATGCAGTCTATCATGTGGTCCGCGGTCGCTCGCATGTCGTCGAGGCCTGTTGGCCGCGTTTTGGAGGTTGGTGATGTCGAAATCCACAACAGTAGATACCGACCGTGCACCCAGACCTGCGGGTCACTATTCGCAGGCGAAGCTGGCGGGTGGGCAGCTTTATATTTCCGGGCAGCTCCCGGTCCGCCCGGATGGGCAGCCGCTTGCAGACGACAGTTTTGAAACGCAGGCGGAGCAGGCCATCGACAACATGCTCGCGGTTTTAGTGGCTGCCGGCGGAACCCCGGCTGATATCGTCAGGGTAACTGCCTATATCGTCGGTGTAACCCATTGGCCCCGCTTCAACCAGGTTTATGCAGCGCGGATGGGGGACGCCCGCCCGGCCCGAACGGTCGTTCCGGTGCCCGAACTTCACTACGGCTATCTCGTCGAAGTCGATGCGATCGCCGTCCTCACGCAAAACGCTGCCCCCCTACACACCGAAGCTGGCCTCGACGCGATCGGTCTCGTCGATCGCAACCGCGGCTATTGAGCCACAAACAGAACAGCAAGGAGAAAACATGCCCCTTCTCAAGACCATTGTACCGACCAGCACGGAAGCTCCGCGTGAATCCAAGCCGGCGCCGGAACGCCTCATATCCGGCGACCCCTCATTCAAGACATGGGCCCAGGATGTAGCGAGAGGCGAAATGATTCACACTGGTGTCTGGGAGGCCACACCCGGCCTCACGCACTCTATTAAGGGTGAGACCTTCGAGTTTTGCCACATCCTTCAGGGGGTCGTTGAAATCACCCCAGATCAGGGGCAGCCGGTTACCTACAGAGCGGGAGACAGTTTCGTGATGAAACCAGGATTCGTCGGCACCCGGCGCACTGTGGAGACCGTTCGGAAGATCTACGCGACGGTCACGTAACAGGCCATGGCCCTGCGGCCGGTCCTTCGCGAAAAAATTGCCGGTGCTGCAGCGAAAAGATGCGGCCTCTGCGCCGCGGCACTGGCCGCCGCCCGCACCGGAAACAGGCGGCAGAACTCTGTCAAATTATCGTCCGATCTTCCAAGGGTGTGAAGATAATGTTGCGCGCCTCCTACGAAGACAACCAATTGGCTACTCCGGCATACGCTCAAACATCACACGTCTCTCCTGGGGCAGGCTGACGGTGCACTGAAACCACCTAGGTAATTGGAGCGTCTGACACCTCTTCGGTCGCTCCCGCCTCTATCCGCACGGTTACTTCCGAATCACGGAAGAGAGAGCAAACGCGGTCAGGGTATCGCGCACGCCTGGCATTTCGGCTATCGACTGCCAAATCTGCCTTATTCGGTCAGCCTCGGAAGACTCGACTCTGACGAGAAGGTCGAAATCACCAGTCATCACGTCGCAGGCTACGACTTCGGGGATTTTTCTCAGTGCCTGAATAACCTCTCCACCCCTCATGCGATCGTGCCGGTAGACGAAGATCAGTGCTGTCGTGACCTGTTGACTGCTCCCTCCATCACCAGTGATGATGGTGTATCCTTTGATAAAACCTTCTCGCTCAAGTCGCTCAATCCGGGCTCGCAGGGCGTTGCGCGAAAGATTTACCTTCGCCGACAACTCCGCGTGCGAAGTTCGACCGTTTGTCTTCAATTCGACAAGTATCTGTTCATCCACTTTATCAAGAAGGTATTTCATGAATTGTGACCGGTGATCAGCGTAGGAAATCGGGCGTTACCGACAGATAAGCTAACACGGCAATTTCAGGCAAGAAGGCTGTTTTTTTCCGGCTTGCGAAGTGCTTCGCCGTCGAGGCCATTATGAAACCTGGAAGTGCCTCCTGTTCCGCGTCGGTCAGTGGCCGAACTTCTTTGTAACCCCGCAACAGGGCGTACGCCCTCTCCTTGTTCAGTTCTCCGTTGGGTTCCCCGGTCCAGCCGACAAGTACATCCGCAATCTCAGATACAAGTACACCATCGTGACGCAGCCTGAAGTTAATTACACCGCTTACTTGGTCCCCGATAAAAAAGACATTCTGTTGGGCCAAGGCACCATGGACCGCTCCAGTTGGAAGATCCGCTGAGGTGCGTTTTACATTTCGCTCCAAGCCAGTATGAATTCGAGCCATCACATGCCCTAAGCTTTGGCATTTCGCCGGGCCTGCAATGGTGGGTGAGGAACCGGGCACGAAGCTGACGACGGCGACCAATCGGCCTGCAGCCCGACATGTGGCGTGGCCTTCGACGGTACGCAACGGCTTTGGGCAGGGAATGCCCTTTCGATAGAGCTCCTCCATGGTCTCGAAAGCTCTTTCCAAATCTAAAGGTTGCGCCCCGTTCTCGAAAAGCGTGACGATGAATTCGCCTTCTTTGGCGCGGAACAGGTATGTCGTCTCGGTGTCGCCGTCTGCGATCCCAATCACCGAGAAAAGCGAGGTGAGGCCATAGGCTGCAGTGATCGACTGACGATCTTCGTCAGAAAGCTCGGTAAAAACGGCCATTTCCGACCCCTTATTCGGTTGACGACCTCAGCGACATATTCTTGAACTGCGCCCCGTTTATCGAAGAGCTCTTCGACTTGGCGGGGCAGATACCTTCCGCTGCACAAATCGGCGTTCGCGAGCCCGGCCGCTTTCGATGGGCTCAATTTCCATTGCAGTTCTCTAGTCCAAAATTCTAGCGTGACGCATTGCATCAGTGATTGCTTCTTGAACAGGTGGACTCACGCCGACGAGTGGAAGGCGCAGGTCGCCCCTGATTTTTCCAAGCCGGTTCAAAGCGTATTTCGCACCGGCAGGACTGGCCTCGAGGAACAGTGCGTGGTGAAGCGGCATCAATTGGTCTTGCAGAGCCAGCGCAGTGGTGTAATCGCGATTAAGGCATGCCCGTTGAAACAACGCGCAAAGCCGGGGAGCTACATTTGCAGTCACCGAGATGCAGCCGTGACCGCCATGAGCCATGTAACCCAGCGCCGTGCCGTCTTCGCCGGGCAGGAGATTGAACTGCTTGCCGCAGGCAATCCGCTCAAGTGAGGGGCGCAGGAGATTGCCTGTCGCATCCTTAACGCCCTTGACGTTCGGGCAATCGTTGAAAATACGGGCAAGCGTTTCGACCTGGATATCGATCACACTCCGACCTGGGATATTGTAGATAAGTATTGGGATTGAAGCTTCGGCATCGATGGCCTTGAAGTGCTGATAAATGCCCTCCTGCGTGGGCTTGTTGTAGTACGGGGCGACGATCAACAAACCATCCGCGCCAACCTCCTGCGCGTGCCGCACGTAGCTGATTGCTTCCTCGGTGTTGTTGGAGCCTGCACCGGCAATAACAGGAACACGACCCTTCGCAGTCTCGATGGCGACTTCAACGACGCGTTTGTGCTCGCCATGGCTGAGGGTTGGGCTTTCACCTGTGGTTCCGCAAGGGACAAACCCTGACGTGCCCTCTGTGATCTGCCATTCGATGAGGCTGCGAAATGCAGCGTCATCGACTTTTCCATCGGCAAACGGAGTGACTAGCGCGGTGATAGATCCTGTGAACATTTTAGCTTCCGAATGTGAAAATGGGCTAATCGGCCACGGTGCCGGTCAACGCGGCAGCATGGTGATGCAGACGACCTTCGGCTGGGTCATGTCTTCGTAGGCAAAACGGACGCCTTCGCGTCCCATGCTGCCATATTTGAACCCGCCAAAGGGCATCGCGTCGAACCGGTAGTCGGACGATTGATTGATCATGACACCTCCGGCATCGATCCGTTTGGCGGCGTCAAGCGCCGCGGCGAGATCGTTGGTAAAGATACCAGCCTGAAGGCTGTATTCCGGACTGTTTGCCAGCTGTATCGCCTCATCCAAGTGATCGAACGGCTGCAGGATGACGACCGGCGCAAAGACCTCTTCATTTAATACGTCGCAGGTCGCCGGCACGTTTTCCAGCACGGTCGGAGGATAAAGGGTGCCGGAGGGCTTGTGGCCGCAAAGCAGCGTCGCGCCGGCAACAATCGCGCGGTCGACCATGGCAGCCGCGCGGTTTACCGCCTTTTCGGAGATCATTGGGCCAATGTCAGTGTCACCTTCCATCGGGTTACCTGTCTTTAACTTGAGGGTCTGAGCCACAAACTCCGTCTTGAACCGTTCATAGATCGGGCGCTGGACCAAAATCCGCTGGGTACCAATGCAGTTCTGGCCCGCCGCCCAGAAAGCACCTGACACGCAATCCTCGACAGCGGCGTCGATTTGGCAGTTTTCCATCACGATAACTGGTGCATTGCCACCGAGATCCATCGCGAGCTTCTTGATGCCGGCAGATTTTGCGATGGCCTCGCCGCTTGCAAAACCGCCTGTGAAGGAAATCATTCGAACCTCCTTGGCTGAAACGAGCGCCTTGCCCACGTCCGCGCCGCCGACGGCGACCGAAATCACCTCATCCGGCAGGCCGCTTTCGACCAACACGTCCACCAGCTTGATCGCCGAAAGAGGCGTAAGCTCCGAGGGCTTCAGGAGTACAGCATTGCCGCCGGCAATCGCGGGGCCGAGCTTATGCGCCACGAGGTTAAGCGGGTCATTGTAAGGCGTGATCGCCGTGATGATGCCGAGTGGCTCTCGAGTGTACCAGCCTTGACGGGATTCGGATCCCGCATAGGCATCAAACGGAATGACTTCGCCGGCGTTCCGTTTGGCTTCTTCCGCAGAGAGCTTCAAGGTGTTGACACACCGAGTCGTCTCCTTTCGCGCCTGGGTTATTGTCTTGCCGGCTTCCCGCACGATCAGGAGCGCGAATTCCTCTTGACGGGCTTCCACGGTCGCTGCAGCCTTTTCTAAAATTGCGGAACGCCGGTAACGAGGGAGCGACCGGGCGATCTGCGCCCCACGTTTGGCGCTCTCCAGCAGCAGGTATACCGCGTTTGCAGTGGTCTCGGACACCGTTCCTACGAAGCTGCCGTCGAAGGGATCGCTGACGATGATCTCGTCTGAAGAGGGCTTCTTATTCACGGCAGCGTTCGGCATCACGCAGCCTCCTTCGCGAGGTTGCCCGATTGGGCGCGGTGGATGGCAACAATGTCCGATAGCAAGGCATAGGCGGTCTCAATCCGGCCAGCACCCGGGCCGGTGACCGTGACAGACCCGAGCAGCTCGGTGTTAAGAGATACCGCATTGGTGGCGCCGTTCACGCCGGCGAGCGGATGCTCGAGCGGAAGCTGCCTGGGAGAAACGCTGCCCGTTACCGTCCCGTCAGCATTGCGAACGGCAGATCCGATCAGCTTCCAACGGCTATTCGCCGTTGCCGCTGCCTCGATGTCGAAACGTGAAATGCCTGATATTCCCTGGCAGGAGACTTTCTCCGGCTGGAGATTTGCCCCCAGCAGCTCGTTCGCGAGGATCACAACCTTGAGGCGAACGTCGAAACCCTCTACGTCGGCTGTCGGATCGGCTTCAGCATATCCGAGCGCCTGGGCTTCTGCGACAGCGCTGGCGAAATCGAGACCGCTCTCCATGCGGCCGAGGACAAAGTTCGAGGTGCCGTTCAGGATCCCCTCGAACCCTTTGATTTCCGCGCCCGCAAAGCAATTTTTTGCCATCCGGATGACCGGTGTGCCGCTCATGACGGAGCCCTCATACTCGAAATGAGCGCGGTTTGCTTTAGCAAGAGCCTTCAGCTCCTGGGCGGCGAGTGCGACTGGCCCTTTGTTCGTGGTGACCACATGCTTGCCGGACTTGAGCGCCCAGCGGCAGTGCGAAACAGCCGGCTCGCCATCCTTCGGGTTTGTGAAGGTTGCTTCCACGACGATGTCCGCCGGCGCGGTATTAATGACCGTCGCGTTGTCCGCTTCCGCGCTGCCGCCAGAGAGACCGCCAAAGCCGCCCTTTGCGAAATTCGCTTCAACGAGCGTCTTAGCGTCGAGGCCGTTTGGTGAAATCACGGAGCCGAGATAGAGGTCGCTGACAGCAACAATATTCAGGCGGAAACCGAGATCCCGCTCCCACAGCGAGTTTTTCGTCGCGATGAGCTCAGCCAGCGCGCGATTGACGCCACCAAATCCAATGAGAGCGATGTTGTACGTTTCCATATGGTTTCCTCCGATGAAGCGATTTACGCGCACATTATCAGAGGCGGATCACTCAGTCGGAACAGAGCAAACAGACTAATCTGCAGCTCACAATGCTCAGTCCACTGCCGTCTTGCCCTTTGACTGCCGGCCAGGGTAATTAGTCTTTGCTGCATATGGCATTAGTGGAAACTTGAACGGCTCCGCCGACTATTCCAGGGACGCACTTGTAAATGCCAGCCGATCGTGAACCAAATATGATTCATTCGCCTTTCGTCACGTTCAATTGTCCCATTCGTCCTGCAATTTGCCGCCGCTTTTTACCCGCGGTTCGCGCTGTCACCGCATTTGGGCCCGACGGGTTTTCACGATTTGGGACGGCGAACTCGGGCTTCCCGGGGTCATCAGAAACCCAAAACTGCACAAAATGTTCACGACCAAATTGATCTATATTGACACCAATACCAAAACCAATCCTATATTGATCGCATTATGAACCCGATTGGTAGCGAATGGTGCTGAACGTGAAAACAAATGAGACACATGAGATTTCCCGCGCCGCGCCTTCCCAGGCGGCTTTTGCAGTAGTCGGCGTCCCCACCCAGCTGTTCATCGATGGCGAATGGATCTCCGCAAAAGGGGGCCGGACCTTCGACGTCATTGATCCCTCGACCGAAGAGGTTCTCGCCTCAGTCGCTGATGGCGACGTCCCGGAAGCAATTGCCGCTGTCGACGCGGCAGAAAAGGCCGCGGCGGGCTGGAAGGCAATTCCGCCGCGGCGGCGCTCGGACATTCTCATGAAGTGTTTCCACCTGATGCATGATCAGGCAGAACGGCTGGCGCGAATGATCACGGTTGAGAATGGCAAGTCGCTTCCGGACGCGAGATCGGAAGTCACCTATGCGGCTGAGTTTTTCCGCTGGTATGCGGAAGAGGCCGTCAGGGCGCCCGGTGAACTCGGGCCTGCGCCGGCAGGTGGAAACCGGATCATGGTGACCCACGAGCCGATCGGTATTGCCATACTGGTGACGCCGTGGAATTTTCCGGCAGCAATGGCGACCCGCAAGATCGCTCCAGCACTGGCCGCAGGCTGTACATGCATCCTCAAGCCCGCAGCGGAGACCCCACTGACTGCGCTGGCAATTGGCGAGATCATGCAGCAGGCAGGCGTTCCGGCCGGTGTAGTCAACATTGTGACAACAAGGAGGTCGGGCCCCGTCGTCAGCGCGATGCTGCACGACAAGCGGGTGCGCAAGCTCTCGTTCACGGGCTCGACAAATGTCGGTCGAATATTGCTGCACGAAGCCGCAGATCAGGTCATCAGCTGCTCAATGGAGTTGGGTGGTAACGCGCCCTTCATCGTATTCGACGACGCCGATCTTGAGACGGCTGTCGCCGGTGCAATGATTGCCAAGATGCGCAACGGCGGCGAAGCCTGTACCGCCGCAAATCGATTTTACGTGCAGAAGGGAATTCTGGCAGATTTTACACGGCGGTTTGCCGAAGAGATGGCGACGCTCAAAGTCGGGCCGGGACTGGAACCTGCCAACCAGCTCGGGCCAATGATCACCCGGGCTGCGGTCGCCAAAATAGATGACCTGGTGACCGACGCCGTTGCCAAGGGAGCTCGTATCGTGAGCGGTGGTACCAAACTCAGCGGCCCTGGTTTTTATTATCCGCCGACCGTGTTGGCCGACGTCTCTCCCGATGCTGAGATACTTCGCGAAGAGATCTTTGGGCCAGTTGCGCCGATCATTGCGTTCGAAACCGAAGACGATGTTGTGCGGATGGCGAACGACACCGAATATGGATTGGTGTCCTATGTCTTCACCCGGGACCTCAAGCGCGCTCTTGCGGTCGCTGGCCGCCTGGAAAGCGGCATGGTCGGGATCAACCGCGGTGTCGTCTCCGACGCTGCCGCGCCGTTTGGCGGCGTGAAACAGAGCGGCCTCGGACGCGAAGGTAGTCATCACGGTATGCTGGAATATCTCGAAGCAAAGTACATCGCCGCGACGTGGTAGGTCCCGGCGATCAAGGCAGGTCGTCGCGGCTCGATGTATCGTGGCGAAGTCGATCGGAAGTCGTCATCCAACGATGACTCGCATGGCTCCAACCAGAAAGAGAGAGCAATGTCTTTACTCAAAACCATTGACCCGGATCCATCGTTTGAGCCAAAACATCGAACCGCCGAGCCGGATCGCCTCATCGCGGGCAGCCCCGCTTTCAAGACCTGGTTGCAGGACACAGCGAAGGAGGGCAGAGTCAATACCGGCGTCTTCGAGGCGACGCCCGGAGAAACGCACTCCATCAAGGGCGAAACCTTCGAGTTTTGCTATCTCCTTCATGGTGTGATCGAATTGACCGAGACGGGTAAGGAGCCAATCATTTATCGTGCGGGCGACAGCTTCGTGATGAAGCCCGGTTACGTCGGGGTTTGGAAAACAATCGAAACAGTGCGAAAAATCTTCGTCACAGTCACCTGATCAAAGGAGCGGGTGAAGCCTTTTGCAGGTGGATCGTCGCCCTATTCAATGGTGGGAACAGATCGATCTGGCAGTCAGAGCTCTCGATCGGCCGATCCGGAAGAGGATGGGCGGCCAGCTGCCCATCACCTTTTCAATCCCGCTCGTGCTTGCAGCCGAAATCATTCTAATAGCGGCTGGTACGTTGGTATCGTCTGGATACAGCGCGAACCTTCGAGACTCCACCCCGGCATTGGAAACGCGAGCCGTCGATGTTTCCAACGGGAACTAGAGATCAATGAAATGGATCAACCCATGCAAACCGAAGCGTACACTCTTGCGCCTTTCGAGGCTCACCATCTGGATGGTGCCTTGGCGCTTTCGCGTGCAGCGGGTTGGCCGCACCGAAGAGAAGACTGGGAAATGATATGGTCCCTGAGCGAGGGACATGTTGCCCTCGTAGGTGATCTAGTGGTGGGTACAGCTCTCATGACTCCCTTCGGCGACACATGCTCGACCATCAATATGATCATTGTCGACGAAAACCAGCGCGGGCGAGGGCTGGGTAGACAGTTGACCACCGCAGCAATGGAACTTGCTGGGGAACGCGAATGCCGTTTGACGGCCACAAATGATGGCTTGTCCCTATACGAGAAGCTGGGGTTCGTTGCGACGCATCAAATCGCCCCCCATCAGGGTGTCGTTGCTCGGATTGATGCCCCTGAAAATATTGAAGCGGTCGGGCCGGAAGCCATCCCGGCAATCAAAGCGCTTGATCGGGCAGCTTACGGCGCCGACCGCGACGCCCTGTACAACATCCTGGCGAAGGAGGGTACGTTCGCCGCCATCCGGAACGAGGAGGGTATCGTTGCCTTCGCGGCCACGCGGCTGTTCGGGATGGGCGAAGTCATCGGTCCGGTAGTTGCAGCGAATCTTAACCAGGCGAGGGATTTGATCTCCTTTATACTCTCCGGCAAGGAAGGACGCTTCGTGCGAATTGACATTCCCGAACAGAGCGGCCTGTCGTCGGTGCTCCAAGACTGGGGACTCCCCCGCGAGGGTGGGGTCGTTGCAATGGTTCGGGGTGCAAAGCGTCTGTCCAGCATATCGCCAAGTCGGACTTTCTGCCTGGCGAGCCAGGCGATTGGCTGACCGTGGGTTAACCGTCGGTCGTTATACCTGGTGCGAAACCAGTGCATTTTTGCGAGGCCCGCAAGACGCCCGACGTCGAATCGTAACCTCAAGTTGTCAGGTTGTGAATCGGCCGTTTCTCCGCCTTGGGAAGCTGATATTCCCCTGATTGTTCCCTAAGCAACCAAATAGCTCCTTGGAAGCGCGGGGGGCCTGGTTGTGGCTCCCAGTTTCGACCCATCCTGCAAGGATGACCGCCGACACATCCTCGACCCGGCGGACCGTGCTCGGGTAGAGGGCATCCAAACGTCGGAAGTGTTCGGGACACTGGAGTAGATGCTGATTGCTGCCACTCCTAAGAGACGTTAAGAGTGTTTTCCAGTAGGTGCTCTGTGCCCAGATTCCCGCCGGCTCGGCACGATCAGAGCCCTCCCACCTCGACTCTGGAACCGTCAAAGAACCGGGACAGGCGGAAGGGCGTGGGATCAACGCAAGGCTTATCGTTGGCAATCAGGTCAGCGGCTAGGCGACCGATGCCCGGGCCAATACCGAAGCCATGGCCGGAACCACCAGCGGCCAAATAGAGACCTTTCACATGGTCAGACGGCGAGATGACCGGAACCGCGTCTGGCGTGCAATCGACGTAGGCGCCCCAACTGTCGGCGACTTCGATCCCCGCCAGTGCAGGAAACTGCTCCGTCACACCTTTCAAAATAGCTGCGACCGTCCGGCGGCTCGGCGTCGGGTCGAGAACGCGGATCCGCTCGAAAGGCGAAAGCGTATCATTGTTCCAGTTCGCAAAGGCCTCCGGGCCACGGAACATGGATTTGCCGACGCCGAGTTGGACTGCTTTCAGTCGTTTCAGAAACATCGGCATGAACCAGCGCGCGTAGCGCAGGCCTTGCGGCGTGAGATCCAGGGTCGCCCTGCCGCTGATGGCGAGCGTGTAGCTGCCATCCAACCTGCGCGTCAACGAGCACTCCGGAGTATAGATCGCCTCGCCTAGATTGGCTGTCGGCCGCGTACGAACTGCGGTCTGACGAACGCTTGCCTGAGGGAATTCAACGCCATACCGTCGGCAGAACAAGGATGTCCACGCACCGCCAGCGTTCAGAACGGCCTGCGACCTGATAAGCCCTTTTTCAGTGATCACTCCAGCGACTGCACCATTGACGATATCAAGGCCCCGTGCCGCACATTCCTGGTGGACAGTCGCGCCAAATTTGCGTGCGCCGTTGGCGATCGTCGGCGCGGCAATGGCCGGTTCACCTTTGCCATCGTCGACTGAGTGGACCCCTCCGAGCCACCGGCGGCCGTCCGCCGGAATTCTGTCATGCGCTTCTCGTGGGCTTAGCATCTTCGTGTTGACGTTGAATTGCCGGGCGATATCCAGCCATTGTTCCCATTCCGCCAGCTGCTTTGGGTCATCTGTCGCGTAAAACAGACCGCATTGGCGGAAGCCGACGTCTTCGCCGATTTTGGCTGACAGCTGGTCCCATAACTGCATGGAAATGCCCGAGAGCGGCAGTTCGCGCTCATCGCGATTCTGCCGACGGCACCAGCCCCAGTTTCGGCTCGATTGTTCGCCACCGACATAGCCCTTTTCCACCAACGCAACGGACAGCCCCCGCTCTGCGAGACAAAATGCCGCCGACGCGCCGATAATGCCGCCGCCGATGACGACGACGTCCGCCTTCGCGGGAAGCTCTTCGTCGCTTTGTATGCGTTTGAGGAGTGGTGACATGGAGTCTGACCTGCGTTGTTAGTCGGAATTGTTTTTGGGTAATAGCGTTTCGGCGAGCTCGGCGATCGCATCGACTTCGACGAGATAGCCGTAGTGAAGTTCGGGCACCGGAACGACGGAGCGAGCCGGACTGACGTCCCCAGCCGTGCTACCTAAACCTGGTCGAGGCGAGGCCAATTGGTTGCCGGGCGATATAAGCGGTCACACCGACGAGATCAGCCGCGGTTCCGGTCTTCAGATGGCCGAAGCGACACGCCTCAGGCCGTCGAGCCGGCTTTTGAGCCGCGTAAATTGCCTGCCAAACCGGCCCGCGTCCGGAACCAGAAGGTGCGTTCCAGCATCTCGATCCAGGTCTGGCCACCAAACGGCGTCGGGCGCATTGATTGTCGCTAGATACATGCGCCCGATCTCCCATTCGGATTTCATTTTATCGCCAAACCGTACCGGCGAAAATTAATGCTCTGCGAAGGCTCCATTCAGGTGCGAATTAATGATGCTGGTGTAAATAGCCTTGGTTGGCGTTAATTCGCTCAAGGACGGCAATCTCGGTCTCGATCTCGAACTGGAGATTGGAACTACCGGAGAAAGCCCCGTTAAACGCGGCCGTTCCGATGGTAAACCCTGCTGCACCAGATCGTACCACGGCAGCCATTCTTTCGCGGCTGTCGATCGAACCGGCAACAACCACTGGCTTTTCAACGGCCTCGCACACCCGGGTCATAAGCGCCTCGACATCGCCGTCGAAGCGATAAGCGAGCAGATCGAGGCCGCTGACGCCGTCGATTGCCGACAATTGACGAGCACTTTCTACGATCGTATCGATCGTTCCTTCGAGCTTGCTTGGATGACCCTCAATCTTGCCAGGGAACGGATAGTAGCGGATGTTCCTGCTGGCGATAAGCGGCAGAACGACATTCGGTCGGGTTCCACCCATCAAGACGTCGACGCCGAGGTCGAGCGCGGCCTGCGCAGATTGTCGCTCGCTCTCCTCGTCGAGGCTGACGACTTCGAGGTAGAGCGTGGCACCTGCTGCCCTGATTGCTGAAGCAAGGCCCACAAGTTCATCGAATGGCAAGCCAATATCCTTGAACCCCACATGTGTGATGCCCGCGGCAAGCACATCCTTAACGCGCTCAGCCGCGTCGGCAACGGTCCTGTCCTGATTGGTCAACATGAATATGAATGAGGGAGAAGTCCGAGACATCGAAAGCGCTCCTAGATTGCGTTGAGTAGCAGTGCCTGATCGAAGGCGTAGCGAAGAGAGGAATGGTCGGCCTTACCTTGGCCCGCGATGTCGAATGCGGTGCCGTGATCAACGCTGGTACGGATGAAGGGCAAACCGATAGTGACGTTGACGCCGTTGTCGATGCCGAGATACTTGACCGGAATGAGACCCTGGTCGTGATATTGCGCAACGACGATATCGAACTCGCCTTTGCGTGCCCGCATGAAAACCGTGTCTCCGGGCCACGGACCGGATGCATCTATGCCAAGCTCCCGAGCTCGGCTGATCGCCGGCGCAATAATGTCGAGATCTTCGCGTCCGAACATGCCGTTTTCACCGGCATGGGGATTGAGGCCGGCGACGGCAACGCGGGGCGAAGCTGCACCATAGGCCTTGCCTGCCCAGTGCGCGAATTCGATCGTTCTGAGCACAGAATCCTGTGTCACCAGCTCGATGGCATCGCGTAACGAGACGTGGATCGTAACCAAGATGACACGCAGTTCGTCGTTTGCCAGCATCATCGCAAACTTGTCGGTCCCGGACCGTTCTGCGAGAATTTCAGTATGGCCGGGATAGCTGAGCCCGCCCTTCTTCATTGCTTCCTTGTTGATCGGCGCGGTAACGATTGCCCCAATATTGCCCGCCAGTGCTTCGTCCACCGCTCTCACGACATAGTCGTAGCTGGCTCGGCCAGCGCGCCCGTCGACTTGACCGATGGGTAGATCGTCGGGCAGATCGGAGACGTTGAGAACGGCTATGAATTTGCCGTCTAGGATAGCGTCACTGACGGACTCAACGCGCTGCACCTGAAGAGGCAGATCGAGCGCCCGGACAGCGCGTTCCATTACCCTGGCGTCACCAATCACCACCGCCCGCTCCGGCAGTCCGTCCGCGAAAACGCCCGCGACAATTTCCGGGCCAATCCCGCAGGGATCGCCCATAGTTATTCCAATTGGTTTCTTCATTTCTTATCTCCAAGCCATAGGCCGCGAAGCACTTCGGCTGATTTCAGCAGAAGATTCGGTGAGCCGAAGCCACCCGCTTTCGTGATGATGCCAATCGGATTCGAACCGGTTACGCGTCCGATCGGAACTCCGGGCTCGATCTCGCCTAGAAGCTCCAGCGAACCGACTTCAAGTTCCCTTAAAATGGATTCGGCGGTGTCTCCGCCGGTCAGAAGAATTCCTGTCACGGGATGACGCTCGATGATCGCGCGTGCTGCCTTGCCAAGAGCGATCGCGATCGCTCGGGGATCAGCGGACGTGTCGCCCTCAGATGTTGTCAGAAGGATGTCTCCACTGGACGCAGATCGGTCTTGTTGCCCAACAGCGTTTTGGGCCGCCAGAAGGGGAGAGCGCGACGCCTCCGCAGCGTCGATTGTGATTTGCCTGACATTGCCGGCATTTATGAGCTTTGAGCATTGCTCGCGGCTCCGTGGGTTGACGCTGCCGACGACGAAGAGGTTTACCGATGCCGCGAGGGAAGATGGTGCGGTGTCATCGGCCAGAGCCACAGAGATCGCCAAGGCGCTCGCTAGCCCCGGAGAGCCGCACCAGAGGATGGATTTTGGATCCGCGGCCGATCTCACCAGCAGGACCAGATCATCCTGCATCACCGCATCGGCAATCACCAATGTCCGGCCGTCCGCGACAAAATCACCCGGCTTCAATGTCCGAACCTCCGCAAGCCTGAGATAACGGACTTCCGTGTCTGGGATACCTGGAAACAGAGCGCGAAGATCCGAGTCCTTCACGGGATGAAGGGGATCCCTTGCAAATTCGGTTTCTTCCAACGGCACGCCGTGGAGAAGCTGACGCCCTTTTTCGGTGGTCCGCCCACCATCGGGAAAGGCCGGAGCAAGAACCGCCAGCGACCGACCGGAAGCCGCGAGTGCGGACGTTATCTCAGCTTCAAGGTGGCCGCGAATGGTAGAATCCACGGTATTGTAGAGGACATCGGCCGACGCCAGGCTCTTTGCCGCCCATGCCGCCCGTTCGGCAGCGTCCTCCAAGGATGCTGTGCGGCTTTTCTTGTTCACTGAGATGATTGCGACGTCTTCCGGTGGCGTTTGCCGATGATCGGCGAACACAATACATCTGTGCCCCATGCTCACGAATGGCGCAGCGCCATCGGTTGCACTAGTCAGATCATCGGCTAAAATTCCTACCTTCATGATCGCTACCCGTCAGGTTTCTGTCGAACAACGACGATATTAGCGCTATTACTTCTGACGAAAAAACGACGATTTCGAACAGACATCCGTTCCTCAGAGTTACAGATATGGCCGCACGACTACCTTCTCTGTCCACCCTCAGGGCCTTTGAAGCCGCAGCACGTCATCTAAACTTCAGCCGCGCAGGCGATGAATTGTGTGTTACGCACAGTGCCATCAGTCGGCAGATCCGCTCGCTTGAGGAAGATCTGGGAGTAGCTTTGTTCGAACGACGAAACAGGGCCGTTTTCCTCACCGAGGCGGGACGACGCCTGCTGGCCACGATGAGTGATGTGTTCCGCAACATTGGCGATTGTTGCAATGAGCTCAGAGTGGGGATTTCGGCACCACTGGTGGTCTCGTGCGAACCGACGTTCACCCAACGCTGGCTTATCCCTCGATTGCCGCATTTCAATGCGCTTCATCCAGATGTCGAGGTCCATCTGTTGGCTGCGGGCGGTCCGGTGAATTTCGACAGGAGCCATGTCGATTTAGCGCTACGGAGGAACGATTTCTCCTGGGCGCCGGAGATCTTTGTGGAAACGGTGGTCGAAGAACGCGTTGGACCCGTGTGCGCACCCCACCTGTTGGTCACCGGCAGCACGGATATCCTCTCGTTGCCACGCATTCATTCGGCCACCCGTCGTGATGCCTGGCCGCGGTATATCGCTGACGATCAGATTCCAGATGCCAATCCCGTCGCCAGCCAAGTGTTCGAACATTTCTATTTAAGCATCGAGGCGGCAATCGCCGGGCTAGGCGCCGCGATTGGTCCAGAGCCGTTGGTGGCCGACGCTTTGAAAAGCGGACAACTGGTCGCCCCGCGGGGGTTCTCCAGCAACGGGTATAGATATATCCTGTTAAGTCGCCTTCCCATTGAAGACGACGCTCGGAAACGAAACTTCCTCTCCTGGCTCCGAAGGCAGTTCAACACCTGACGGGCAGACGTACGTTAGGCTCTTCACCTCGCGTGTTCTTCTTTGCAGCGGTTATTCACCGCTTGCCGTTTGCCGGCGTCTCCAGCCAGTGAACCGAATATCGGGGAGGCGGTGGAGAATTCGTGCCATAGGCGCGCCAGGTTTGTTTCTGCGCCCCCATTGCGCCCAGCGTGGGCGTTTGGCCAATCTCATGTCAAATCCGGGAATTCCATTTGACCAGGCGCCTGCCACGATTCCAAACACCGCTTGGCCACTGGCAGGCCAGAATTAGATCGAAACTTTTCTTACTCGCTACCTGGAGGCTGATGCCGGATAAATTCATCCACCACACGAGATGGCTGGGATCGCGGCCGAGACGGTCGCAATGCGGCGATAGCCGGCTTTCAATACCAAATCGCCCAATCGGATCTTATAAGTTGGGACCGAGTATATTGGTCCTGGCTTCTATGATGTGATCGTACATGTTTCGCTCAGCCTCTCTGCTATCGCGATCTTTGATCGCGTCGAGAATTGCCTGATGGCTGGTGATATAGGCCTTCATGCGCTCTGCGGTCAGTGATTGTTCTTTCATTTTGCCCCAGAGGTTTCCCGCGCGCACTGCGTGGATCCCTTCATAGAGGGAAGCAAGAAGACCGTTCCGCGCGGCTTCGACGATAATGCGATGAAAAACCGCGTCCCATTTCTCGAACTCGCTTAGCGATTCCGAGGAGTTGCCTCGGCCGATCGATTTCTGCATTTCTTCGATTTCTTGCCTCGTCGCCCTTAACGCAGCCAACGCGGCGATTTTTGGTTCTATAATCAGCCGAGCCTCGAAAACTTCAGCCGGATAGGTACGCAATGCGTCTCCTTCATTGCTCAACGGGCGACGAAGGGCGCTTGAGCGCATGCCACTCCCGGCGATAAAGGTTCCTCTGCCGACATGCCTGATAAGGCGTCCTTCCTTCTCCAAAGCACCAAGCATCCGTCTAAGGGCGGTGCGTGGCAGCCCGAGTTTCAGCGCCAAGTCTCGTTCAGGAGGCAGTCGATCCCCCGGCTCCAGACCTTCCGCCTCAATGAAGTCTTTCAGCATCACGCTCATGCGCCCTCCAATATTTATTTTCGAAACCAATTTGATCTATATTGACACCAATAGCAAGACCAATGCTTATATTAATCACGGTTCAGGGCCAGATTGGTAGCGAACGGCGGCCGTAGTCCAAGGGGTACAAGCTATGCAGTGCCCCCAAGAAGGATAATCAGAGGCAGCATGCCTAGAGCCGCGACACACATCGCAAATGAAATGCTGCGTTGAAAAGGAGATGCATCGATGGTCGCTAAAATAGAAGCTGTTAACGCAGGCGACGCGGCAGTTTCAGTGCGCGGCCTGACGGTCGACCTCCCGAAAGGCATGGAGCGAGCCCACGCCGTCGAAAACATCTCCTTTGATCTCAAGCGGGGTCAGATCCTGTGCATTATCGGCGAGTCTGGTTCGGGCAAGTCGGTAACGGCGAACACGATTATGGGTCTCCTGCCGAAGATAATTCGGTGTTCGTCGGGGTCCATTCATCTTGACGGAACCGCCATCGTCGACGCGTCGCCGCAAAAGCTGCGGGATATGCGCGGCCGGGTCGTATCGATGATTTTTCAGGATCCCCTGTCGGCGCTCAACCCTCTGATGACGGTGGGCGAACAGATTACGGAAGCCATGACTGCACACGGTGTTGGCACAAAGGCGTCGCGGCGCAGCCGGGCCATCGAATTGCTGACTGAAGTGGGTCTGCCCGATCCGGAACTCATGTATTTCCAATACCCTTTCCGGCTTTCAGGTGGCCAACGCCAGCGCGTGATGATCGCGATGGCCCTGGCGCTCGAACCGAGCGTCCTGATCGCCGACGAGCCGACCACCGCACTCGACGTCACGACCCAGGCGCAAATTCTCGAGCTGATCCGGGACATTCAACGCCGCAAAGGCATGAGCGTGATGTTCATCACCCATGATTTCGGCGTTGTGGCAGAGATCGCCGACAGTGTCGTGGTCATGGAGAAGGGGCGTATTGTCGAACAAGGCACCGCCGAGCAGGTCCTGAATTCACCCGCCCACCCCTATACCAAGCGCCTGATAGCCGCCGTCCCGCGCCTGACCGGCGAGGATCGTGTCCCCCAGGAGACCGCCAGCAAGGGGTCTATCTTGAAGGTTGAGGGATTGTCCAAAACATATCGAAGCGGCAGCGTGCTGTTCGGCGGCCAGCGTGTCGTGAATGCGGTGAACGATGTTTCCTTCGACTTGGCGCATGGGCGCACTCTGGGCGTCGTCGGAGAGAGCGGTTCTGGCAAATCGTCGCTAGGAAGGCTTCTGATCAAGCTTCAGGACAGCGATGGTGGTCGCATCCTGTTTGAGGGCCACGACATCGCCAAGCTTTCGGAATCGGAGTTCCGTCCGCTGCGGCCTCGAATCCAAATGATCTTTCAGGATCCTTTCGCGTCGCTGAACCCGCGGTCCACCATCGGACAAATCCTGACTGTAGGACCCGTAGCGCACGGGATGTCCTACTCCCAGGCGCGTGAGGAAGCACGAGCGTTGCTGTCACATGTGGGCCTCGATGCAGGCGCCTACGGGCGCTACCCGCACGAATTCTCCGGCGGCCAACGTCAACGCATCGGGATCGCTCGGGCCTTGATGTTCAAACCAAAACTTTTGGTTGCTGATGAGGCAGTCTCTGCTCTCGATGTGTCGATCCAAGCTCAGATTCTCGAGCTGCTGGATCAGATCCAACGAGAGACCGGCGTATCGATGATCTTCATCACCCATGATCTGCGCGTCGCCAGCCAGATCTGCGACGAGATCGCAGTGATGCAGAAGGGGCGGATTGTCGAACACGGTCCGCCGTCTCAAATCTTCCTAAATCCGCAATCGGCCTACACGCGTGAGCTGGTGGCGGCCATTCCAGGAGAGCGGCCGAGAAACACTCGGATGAATGCTGCGAACTATTGAGAGCTACGGCGCCTAGCGTCACTCGGGAGGAGAAATCATGACTAAAGATCTAACGACCAAATCCACCTATTCACGACGTGACGCGCTGCGCCTGATGGCAGCGGGCAGCGTCGCGAGCTTTGTCGCACCCAACCTGCTCGGCAAACCTGCTTATGCGCAAACCCCTCCAACAACTCCGTCGGGCCGCGTGGTCGTCGGGCTTTCCCAGGAACCCACCGTCTTCAATCCGCTGATGGCACATATCGAGGTCGATGATGCCGTGCATTTCTCGGTCTTTGATGCGCTTTTTCGAATCGACCCAAAGGGCGTTCTTCAGCCCAATCTAGCAGCTGAGGTGCCAAGCCAGAAGAATGGTGGGATCTCGCAGGACGGCCTCCAGTGGCGCATTCGTCTGCGTGACGACGTCCGCTGGCACGATGGCAAGCCGTTCACGGCCGACGATGTGAAGTTTACTCTCGAACTCATCACCAACCCGAAATTCCGCGCGTGGCGCACGGGTGGGCATTCTCTGGTCCGCGATATCAAGGTGGTCTCGCCGACTGAGATCACCTGGCGGATGGAGAGCGTCTTCGCTCCATACATGTCGTTTCTTGCCGAAACCTTCATTGTGCCCAAGCATATCTTGGAAAAAGAGGCAGACCCTAACGCGGCCGCCTTCAATCAGGCACCTGTCGGCACTGGTGCATTCAAGTGGGCGCGGCGCATCGCAGGCGATCATATCGAACTCGTTGCCAACACCGAATATTTCGGGGAAGGCCCATATGTCGAGCGGGTCGTCTTTAAATATATCCCTGACATGACGGTACTCTACACCCAATTCAAGAGTGGCGATATCGACCTTACGGACCAAGCATACATTTCCGCTGATCACTACCAGGAAGCCAGCAAACTGCCGCGTCGTGTCGTGAAGCTGCAGCCTGGGGCATCGGTCGAGTCGATCTATCTCAATCTTGAGAAGCCACAATTCAAGGATCCGGCGGTGCGCCGTGCGCTTTATGCCGCGATCGATAGAAAGGCTATCATCGACGCAATCTACTACGGCGTCGGGACCGTCACCGAGACCTTCATGCCGCAGCAATCCTACTACTACAATCCCGATCTGCCGGCGCAAGAATTCAACCTCAACCTCGCGCGCAAACTCCTCGATGAAGCCGGATGGCTGCCGGGGCCGGATGGAGTTCGGGGGAAGAATGGAGTGAGACTTGCCTTCGCCAACTCAACGACTTCCGGCAATAATCTTCGGGAACAGGTGCAACAATTCCTGCAGCAAACCTTCGCTGAGATCGGCGTCGAGATGACCATATCGAATTTGCCAGCGGCAGTCATGTTTGGCGAATTCTGGCTTAAGTCACAGTTTGACTCGGCCATCTCCGGAGTAGCCCATCTCATTGCAGCGGATCCGGACGCAACGAACCGCCTGCATTCAAGCGCAATCGTTGCGAAGGGCGGAAAGGGGTCCAACGTCGGCCAGTACTCCAATCCCGAAGTCGACGCGCTGCTCAAAAAGGGTGCCCAAACCTTTGATCCGGAGGCACGGCGCGCGATCTATCTTCGCGTGCAGGAAATCGTGCGGCAGGACCTGCCGTTTCTGCCGCTGTTTTCCGCTACCTATGTGATCGGGCGCAAGGAAGGGCTAGAGGGCTCCGAGTCTAACGCCAACACTCGAACAGCTTCCTGGCATGCTGCAGGATGGCATTGGAAGCGATGACCTTCGCTGCCGCCGTCGCGGATTGCGACGGCGGCAATCTATTGACGTTGTCATGAGGAGACCTAAATGCGCGGCTTCCTGATTAACCGGCTCTGCCAGAGCCTTGTCCTTCTCCTGATCGTTTCGGTCATCGGCTTCGTCGTCCTGAACCTGATCCCAGGTGGCCCGTTGGCGCAATTTGGACTCGATCCCAGCATGACCCAGGATGACCTCAACCGACTGAAAGAACAGCTGGGGCTCAACCGTCCACTGTGGATGCAATATCTAGACTGGGCCTGGCGCCTTGTGCAGGGTGACTGGGGCCATTCCTTCCGCGACGGTGCGTCGGTTCTGGACGTGATTGGACGGCACCTTTTTGCAACGCTGTTGCTAATGGGGTCTTCCACGATCATCGCGATCGCCATTGGTACCTGGATCGGTATTCGCGGTGCTACGCACCGGTATTCTGTCTTTGACTACCTCGCTACGGTCGGCGCAATGGTGGCGCTGTCGATCCCGACCTTCTGGTTCGGGCTGGTTGGGATTTACGTGTTTTCGCTCCAGTTGGGCTGGCTGCCGGCCGGGAACATGTACACAATTGGGGATGGCTCGGCCTTAAATTACATGCACCACCTGATTTTGCCGAGCATAGTGCTGGCCTTGGTCCATGTCGCCATCTGGAGTCGATACATGCGATCCGCAACGCTTGACGTTATCAGCCAGGAATTCGTCAAGACAGCACGCGCGAAGGGACTGAGCGAGCGCCGGATCTTGATGAAGCATGTCGTTGGCAACGCGTTGCTGCCGATGATCACATTGGCTGGAATGCAGCTCCCCAGCGTCCTAACGGGCGCCTTGGTCACCGAGACTGTGTTCACCTGGCCGGGAATGGGTCGACTGTTCCTGGATAGTCTAGGCTATAGCGACTACCCGGTTGTCATGGGCTTGCTGATGTTCTCCGCAATCCTTGTCGTTCTTTGCAATCTTATCACCGACATAGTCGTCGCAATCATCGATCCCCGCATCCGCCTGAGCTAGGCGCACCACAAGATGCACAAAAGGAGTCAACCACTATGACCGCGATCGCTGCGAAATCGGGCCAGGACCGCTGGTGGAACAGCCGAACCACACACCGCTTTTTGGGCCATCATCTGGCTCTGCTCGGAATGGTGATGATCGTCTGTTTGACGCTGGCTTGCGTTTTAGGTCCCCACCTGCTGCCGTACGATTCGCTCTATATCGATCTACGTGCCCGATTTTCGCCGCCGCTGACCGGCTACCACTATCTAGGCACCGATCCGCTGGGCCGGGATGTGGCCGCGCGGCTCTTCATGGCGGGACGAACCTCCCTACTGGTTGGCTTTTCGGCAATGCTCTTGTCGACGCTCATCGGAACGTTTGTGGGCGTCATCGCAGGATACCGTGGCGGCTGGATCGGCACGATTCTAATGCGGACAGTGGATGGTTTTCTATCCTTCCCTTCGATCTTTCTGGTGCTTGCCCTCGCCGCAGCACTGAAGCCCGGCCCGATCATGATTACCGTCGTTATCGCAGCCTCCAGTTGGATGGAGGTCGCCCGGATTGTCGAGGCTGAGGTCCGGTCGCTCCGCGAGCGCGAATTCGTTCAAGCCGGGCGCATGCTGGGGCTGAGCGGCACGCATATAATGTTCCGAGAAATCTTGCCGAATGCCATCGGTCCGATCATCGTCGCTGCCACTCTGACCGTTGCCCGGGCGATCCTCATGGAGGCCTATATCAGCTTCCTCGGTTATGGAATCCAGCCGCCGCTGCCCAGCTGGGGCAACATGCTGAATGGCGCGCAGCAGTATCTAAACAGTGCGCCGTGGCTGGCCATCATTCCTGGTGCCGCCATCACCATTGCGGTCACCAGCTTTAACTTTATCGGCGACGGACTGCGTGATGCGTTCGATGTTCGAGCTGATCACAGCTGAGGAAACGAGCACCCGGAACGCCAACGGACGAAGCTCCTGAGGTGATGAAACATGTTTCGAGGTGATCGCCATAGGCGAGGCGCCGGAAACGTCACGTGCTTTCGATGAACAACGATTGTGAATCCCAACGCTCCCATAGGAGATAACGGCGTTCACGCATGTCCTTAAGGAATAAAATTATGCCCGCCGAGGTCCAAAAAGTCAGTGACAGCGCCTCTTTTCCGACCGAGGTGGACGTCGCGGTCATCGGCGCAGGAATTATTGGTACCTGCACGGCCTATGAACTCTCGCGCAGAGGGGTGTCCGTTGCTCTGCTCGAAAAAGGCATCGTTGGCGGCGAACAGTCGAGCCGCAATTGGGGCTGGGTTCGTCAACAGAACCGCGACATCCATGAACTAGCCCTTGCTATGTACAGTTTGCGGCGCTGGGAAGAGTTGGGCCCCGAGATCGGCCGCGATCTCGGTTTTCGTCGAAGTGGGATACTTTATTGCACTAAGAACCAGGCGGATGTCGCCCGCTGGGAAAAATGGGGCCAGACCGCGCGCCTTCAAGGATTTCATAGCCAGATACTCAGTGCTTCCGAGACCAACGAACGGGCCTCAGGCGGCACGTCCTCCTGGGTCGGTGGAGTCTGGTCTCCGTCTGACGGGAGAGCGGAGCCCAGTCTTGCTGTGCCGGCCATTGCCGAGGCAGCAAAGGAAAACGGCGTATCGCTCCATCAAAACTGTGCCGTTCGGGGCCTCGACGTTGCAAACGGCCGCGTTACAGGAGTGTGGACTGAACGGGGTCTTGTGAAAGCCAGCACAGTGGTTTGTGCCGGAGGTGCATGGGCCTCCCGCTTTTCTCATCGACTTGGAATAGAGCTTCCGGTCGCGAACATCGCCGGGACAGCGATCAAAACAACCCCGGCGCCCGAGGTTGTTCAAGCAGGATGCCTATCGGGTTCAAACTTCGTGATGCGGCGGCGGATTGACGGTTCCTATACGATCGCTGTACCCGGACATGGCACGCTCGACGTCACACCGCGTGGAATGCGATACGCGCTCAAATTCTACCAGATGTATCGCAGCAAGATCGGCAAGAAGCTCAAGTACCGCCTTAACAGCAGCTTCTGGAATGGCCCCGACGCCATTGGCAACTGGGAGAATGACGAGATTTCGCCGTTCGAAAAGAACCGCATTCTGGACCCCGCGCCCGATGGGGAGCTCGTCAAGCTGGCCGTGAAGAACCTTGAAACGGAATACCCGGCGCTGAAGGGGGTCGGGGTCGAGCGCGCTTGGGGAGGTCTGATCGATACCTCTCCGGATCTCATTCCGGTGATTTCGGAAGTGGAGGGACTGTCCGGCTACGTGATTGCCGCGGGCTTTAGTGGCCATGGTTTCGCAATCGGCCCAGGGGCTGGCCGGCTGGTGAGTGAGATCGTGCTGAACGATAGGCCGATGACTGACCTCTCACCCTACAGATTAAGCCGTTTCACAGATGGCTCCTCGATCAAACGTCCGGAAATGATGTAGGCGGCAATCCGTGACCGCAGGCCGAGGATTCGTTTCACTGGTGTGGGTAGTTGAAACTATAACCAGACGACGGCTCGCGTTAGGACATCTGCCGACAGTGGCTCGAGGGTCGTCGTTGAACGGCGAAACGATGCCCACGAACAAAAGAATAGGGAGGCTGAGCTGTGGCCATCGAACGATACATCGTGCCCCGAACCATCCGGACTCGCGCCTTTATCAACAAGGATAAATACGAAAAGTGGTACGAGGAGAGCGTTGAGGACCCGGACAAGTTCTGGGGCAAACATGGAAGGCGCATCGACTGGTTCAAGCCCTATACCAAGGTCAAGAACACCTCCTTCAAGGGCAAGGTCTCGATCAAGTGGTTCGAGGACGGCCTGACCAACGTTTCCTACAATTGCATCGACCGTCACCTGAAGACCCATGGAGAGCGCACGGCGCTGATCTGGGAAGGCGACAACCCCTATATCGACAAGAAGATCACCTATAACCAGCTTTACGATCAGGTCTGCCGGCTGGCCAACGTCTTGAAGAAACACGGCGTCAAGAAGGGCGACCGCGTCACCATCTACATGCCGATGATCCCCGAGGCGGCCTATGCGATGCTCGCCTGCGCCCGTATCGGCGCGGTGCATTCGGTCGTGTTCGGCGGGTTTTCACCGGAAGCGCTGGCCGGCCGCATCATCGACTGCCAGTCCACTTTCGTGATCACCTGCGACGAGGGCGTGCGCGGCGGCAAGCCGGTGCCGCTCAAGGACAATACCGATACGGCGATCCATATCGCGGCCCGCCAGCACGTGATCGTCAACAAGGTCGTGGTGGTGCGCCGCACCGGCGGCAAGACCGGCTGGGCGCCCGGGCGCGACCTCTGGTACCACCAGGAAATCGCCACCGTGAAGGAGCACTGCGAGCCGGCGAAGATGAAGGCGGAAGATCCGCTGTTCATCCTTTACACCTCGGGTTCGACCGGCAAGCCGAAGGGTGTTCTGCACACGACCGGCGGTTACCTCGTCTTCGCGGCGATGACCCACGAATATACGTTCGACTACCATGACGGCGACATCTACTGGTGCACGGCGGATGTGGGCTGGGTGACCGGCCATTCCTACATTGTCTATGGGCCACTGGCGAACTGCGCCACCTCGCTGATGTTCGAAGGCGTGCCGAACTTCCCGGACCAGGGTCGTTTCTGGGAAATCATCGACAAGCACAAGGTCAACATCTTCTACACCGCCCCGACGGCGATCCGCTCGCTGATGGGGGCCGGCGACGAGTTCGTGAAACGCTCCTCGCGGACAAGCCTGCGCCTGCTCGGCACCGTCGGCGAGCCGATCAACCCGGAAGCCTGGGAATGGTATTACAACGTGGTCGGCGACAAGCGCTGCCCGGTGGTCGATACCTGGTGGCAGACGGAAACCGGCGGCCACATGATCACGCCGCTTCCGGGGGCCACCGACCTGAAGCCGGGATCGGCGACCAAGCCGTTCTTCGGCGTGAAGCCGGAACTGGTCGACAACGAGGGCAAGGTGCTGGAAGGCGCGGCCGACGGCAATCTCTGCATCGCGGACAGCTGGCCGGGCATGATGCGCACGCTCTACGGCGACCACGACCGCTTCATCCAGGCCTATTTCTCCACCTACAAGGGGAAATATTTCACCGGCGACGGCTGCCGCCGCGACGAGGACGGTTATTACTGGATCACCGGCCGCGTCGATGACGTGCTGAACGTCTCGGGCCACCGGCTCGGCACGGCGGAAGTCGAATCGGCGCTGGTCTCCCACAGTCTCGTGTCCGAAGCCGCGGTCGTCGGTTATCCGCACAATATCAAGGGCCAGGGCATCTATTGCTATGTCACCCTGATGTCGGGTCACGAAGGCAACGATGCGCTGCGCCAGGAACTGGTGAAGCATGTGCGCCAGGAGATCGGCCCGATCGCCCAACCCGACAAGATCCAGTTCGCACCCGGCCTGCCAAAAACCCGCTCCGGCAAGATCATGCGCCGCATCCTGCGCAAGATCGCAGAGGATGATTTCGGCGCGCTCGGGGATATCTCGACGCTTGCCGATCCCGGCGTGGTCGACGACCTGATCGCCAAGCGGCGGGATTGAACAGGCCGCAGCGCCCGACGAGGCGCAGACGATATCGAAACTGAGAAGTGAAATTGAAATTACTCGGTCCCCCAAGGGGAACGAAAGACACGGCCATCGCATCTCCGGCCGTGTTTGGTTCCATTTTTCCTGCAGAGAGGCCGGGCTGAAACCGATCCGTAACATCGTTCGGAGACAAGTTCCGCTACGCTGGGCGCCGGTGTTGCAACAGATTATGATACGGTTCTTACAACTCGTCGCGCTTCGACTACGCCGCTGGTTCACTGTCCTCGATTACAATGCCATCAACCGGCGGCCCAACGCGCATGCTACTTGAGACATGGCGCCAAAGGGCGGAGATCCCCAGACGCCTTCCCGGGTTGTCTTTCCGAACTGACAAATTCGCAGCCAGGCCCATCAGCGTTGATCGAGCAATTTGATCTGGAGATCTTCCCAGTGCTCTCTGAATGCCTCCCGCGCTGTATCGTAGTGGCGGCTTCTCAAGCTGCTGATGAGCCTTTCGTGTTCTTCCGCCATTTCGTCGGCAGTGGTGTAGAAATCTTGCCGTTGCACGAGGAGAAGCTCGATCTCGCCTTCAAGTCCTGAGTAGGTTCGCTTCAGCCGGGCGCTGCCACTAGCGGCGATGATCGCCCGGTGGAAGTCTCTATCCGCAGTCACCAGCAGTGACTTGTCGGAGGATAGCGTTGAAGTATGCATAACCTCGACCGCCTCCAGCGCCTCTGATGGGATGACCCCGGTCAACACGATCAGACGAATGGCCTCGCCCTCAATGGCGCCGCGCATGCGCGTGATATCGACGATGTCGTCTGGGCCAAATTCAGGCACCATAAAACCGCGGTTAGGTATCTGACGCAGCAGGCCCTGCGTGACGAGCACCTGGGCTGCCGTACGGAACGTGTGCCGTGAGGTCGAATGATCCTCACACATCTTCACGTCACGTAGGAACTCGCCGGGTCGGAAATCTCCCGACAAGATGCGCTGTCGCACGGCGTGGGTCAGTATTTCCACCGCGCTCGCGGGTAGGGGTTCGAGGTTCGTCTCAGCAGTTTCCGTTTGATTCGTGAGGTACTCTGGCGGCATGGCTCTGGCTTCGGTGGCGATTGTGTTCCCATACTTACGCCATATGCGGCGGCTCAGAACAAGGGAGATGAACTGTGGCTTCCGGCCGCTGCGTGTCGGGCCTCAAATCAGCACGGACCGAAGCGCTTTATCGACGCCCTCGATCAGACGCGTCGCGTTGGCCGATGTAAAGATGAGCGGTGGTCGGATCTTTAGGATATGGGCATCCGCTCCCGTCGCGGAAATGAGAATGCGCTGGTCGCGCAAGGCATTGACGACTGCAAGGGCACGGTCCATGTCTGGCGTTTTCCGATCCCGATCCTTAATAAGTTCGACGGCGAAATAGAGACCGGTCCCTCGAACATCGCCGACGAACTCGTAATTCTTCTGGAGGTCACGGAGGCCATGTAGAATTTCGCCACCGAGGTTGGCGGCGTTGTCCATCAATCCCTCCTCGATGATCGTGTCAAGCACGGCCCTCGCAGCCGCGATGGCGACCGAGTTACCGCCGAACGTGTTGAAATAGCGCATGCTGGATCCGAAATCGGCGACGAGTTCGGGTCGAAGGACTACGCCGGCGACGGGATAGCCGTTGCCCATGGGTTTTCCCATGGTGACGATGTCCGGATCGACCTTGTGACGGCTGTGACCCCAAAGATGGGTTCCGGTCCGCCCAAATCCCGATTGCACCTCATCGGCGATGAACAGACCGCCGGCCTTGCGTACTATCTCCGCTACCGGCGCCAGAATGTCGGTCGGATCGACATAGAGACCATCGGAGGAGAAGGCGGAGTCGACGATGAAGGCCGCAAGGCCGCCGCCATGCTGCTCTATGTCTGCGATCTGCCGCGTGACATCCTCCGCCATCCGGCGGCCGATTTCCTCGACGGGCAGCCGATAAGAATCTGGCGCAGCGACCGTCCGAAGATAAGGATCAAGGGCCGACTTCCTACCGAGTGACGGCGAGATTGCCGCGACCGCTCCGCTGTTACCGTGATAGGCTTCGGCCGTGACGATGACACCGGTTTTGCGAGTGTGATAACGTGCGATCCGCAAGGCGAGGTCGTTGGCTTCCGAGCCGGTACATGTGAACATCGCGCATCCGGTCCGGCCGAGTTCGCCGCCGAACGTACTGATCAGGGCCTCGGCGTAGTCCAGCAGGGGCTCCTGCATATAGCGCGTGTGGGTGCAGAGGATTTCGAGTTGCTTCTGGATTGCCTCGACCACACGCGGATGAGAGTGACCTAGCGATGCTACATTGTTGTAGGCATCGAGGTATTCGTTACCGTGCTTGTCATAGAGGAAGACGCCCTTGGCACGAGAGATCTCCACCGGCGACTTGTAGAAGAGCCGATAAGCAGGCCCGAGCAACCTTTGCCGTCTAGCGACATGGGCCAGATCTTCACTCGTGAGATGAGACGTGTCCTGAGGGTTGAAGCCATTAGGCATGTCGCCACGGTATCCTTTTGGCAGGGTGGTCGCTTGCTTGAACATGACATTCCTATCGTGTCAGAAGATCGGAGATCTGAGCGGTCGAAATCGAGTGGAACCACTCCAGGTGGGCCCAGCCGGCCTCGGTATTGCGCAGAATGTAGCGGCTGTTGTCGGGGAAGATTTCGGCGCGCCAGCACGTGAGTAGCGCACGGGCCGCAAGACGGGCCATCGACAGGAAGGGGATGAGCCGCAGTTCCTCGTCAGTGAGTTCGGCGTGGCGGAGATAGCCGCGCAGAACGTCGCGCGGCTCGTCGAACAGGTCACGGCGGTTCCCGTAGCCAATCGTCTTTGGCATCTGATTCATCAACGCGGTAGAGACATCGACCGCGATGGCGGTACGGACTGCATCTCCGAAATCGATAACGCCAGTCAGGAACTGCGGGGTGGCGTGATCAACGACAAGGTTCGAGGTATTAAAGTCGTTGTGGAGCACTTGCCGCCGGCATAGGTCCAGACTCGGCTTGATTTCGGCAAACCGCTCGAGTGCCCGGATCGTCCAGGCCTGCTTGCGACCCTCCGGAATAAAGCTCAATAGATTGGAGAGAGCGAGCAAATGGGTAACATCCCATGCTAGCGCCCGGTCGTCTGCAGGGTGAGAAAAATCGGCCATGGAATGACGCAGCTTTGCCAGGATCTCGCCGATCCGTTCGCGCTGTGGGGACGTGGAAGTCGTTCGGTCAAGTGGAGTACCGGGGAGGAAGGTGACTAGCCGCACCGCTCGCCGCTCGCCGGCACTGGTGGTGACGATGGGCAAATCCGCTCCGTCGACGTCGCGATGTGCACGAGGGATTGGGAGGTCAGGAGCTCTTTGCTCGATATGACGCATCAGCGCTACCTGGAAATCGAGCTCCTCCAGCCGCTCAGACGGATGGGCGATCTTTAGCACGAACTTCCCCTGGTGCCCGCAGTCAAGGAGGAAGGTGTCGTCTTTTTCGGTCTCGAAGCGGGTGGCCGAGCCACGCGCGCCGTATAGTCGTTCAGAAATTACTTCGGCTTCCGCTGCGCCGACGGGACAGCATGCTTGGGAAAGCTCAGAGACGCAAGCTGGCCGAAACTGTTGATTGTCGCTCATCGTCCATCCTATTCAGATCCCGCCCTGAGATAGGCAGCTCGACGGCCGGAATATCTCATATTTTCTGATTGTACAACAATCCTACGGCGATTCAAACTCTTTTGTCGCCTTGCTCGGTGACTTCCTGCCCACGGATGGGTGGCAGTGTAGGAGAGCGTTCCGATCAACCCGCAATAAATCCCGAATATTATCACTGTTTCGGCGAGTCAGTGGGTGCCTTGTCGTTGTTGAACGGAGGCCTGCCCACGAGTGGCGGCCAAGCAATGTCAAGTCGAGAACTAGCGATTGTTGTACAATTAGGTTGCTATCGCGGCGACCTTATGCTTATGTGCTTAGGCCGGTCGGAATGCAGGAAGGGAACGAAGTGCTCCGACAGGATTCGCTCATGGCAAGAAATAGGGGTGAGATGAAACTGAACAGACACAAACTCTTGAGCGTATCGGTGTTGTCGCTGCCGCATTGCGGCCTACCGGCGCCGCGGCCTCCTTCGTGCCCGAACTGGCTCAACGCTCCGACAGAGCTCACCGAGATTGCTCCCAACAGCCATCGACCTTTCGTTTTTCGGGAGTCCTCCCAACGGTGGAGAAGGTCGATTTCGTGATCGAGTGCAATCTGCTTTTGGTCGGCTACGACTATCTGGCGACGTTCATCACGCCCGGAATCAAAGTGTGCCGAGTTGGACATGGACCGCTTGCTCGAGCTGGATGGCGTAACTGACAAGTACTTCAGTTTATGGTGTTGAGATCGCCGTTTTCTAGGAGAATCCGCCGCTATATCCGACGCTCGTATAGTAATACCGCAAATGTCGACGGCAACGTACTGGCACCGTAGCCGGAGAATAACGGCCATCTCCTCCGACCCAAAGCATCAGTGACTATATTCCTGCATCGTCCATATGATGATCCGTAAAGGCACAACGTGCCGTGAAAAGTGAAAGGAACACACGCTATGACTGCCTTCCGACCAAAGTTCATCACCTTTGACTGCTACGGCACGCTGACTAACTTTGACATGGCCGGCGCCGCGCGTCGCGTCTACAGTGAGCGCCTCTCGCCAGAGGCGATGGTTTCCTTCATCGAGGCTTTTCGAGGCTACCGCCTAGACGAGGTTCTGGGTGCATGGAAACCTCTCGTCGAGGTCGTGCACAATTCCATCGAGCGTAGCTGCAAACGCATCGGCATCCAATTCAAACCGGAGGACGCCCAACTTATCTATGATGAAGTTCCAACCTGGGGTCCGCACGCGGACGTCCCGGCGGGACTGGTCGAGGTCGCCAAGGAAATTCCACTGGTCATCCTCTCTAACTCAATGAACAATTTGATCATGTCAAATGTAGAAAAGCTTGGCGCCCCCTTTCACTGCGTG
The DNA here is from genome assembly GCA_002968845.1 of Neorhizobium tomejilense. Taxonomy (GTDB): domain Bacteria; phylum Pseudomonadota; class Alphaproteobacteria; order Rhizobiales; family Rhizobiaceae; genus Neorhizobium; species Neorhizobium tomejilense. The sequence goes on from PVBG01000018.1 coordinate 115,774, forward strand.
ATCACCGCCGAAGAGGTTGGCGCCTACAAGCCGCTGATGAAGGGCTTCGAATACATGCTCGACAAGCTCGGCTGCGGCCCCGATGATATCACTCATGTGTCCTCCTCGTTCCGCTATGATCTGATGACGGCTTATGATTTGGGGATTAAGAGCAAGGTCTGGGTTAATCGCGGCCACGAGCCGGCCAATCCCTTTTACGGATACACCGAGATCGCTGACATCGGCGGCTTGGCTGCAGCCGTCGGCCTGGCTGCGCCATTGTCAAAAGCCGTTTGATCTGGGTGATTGCGAAGGTCGGGAGCGGGTCGCTTGACCCGCCCCGGCATAGGATCGCTGACTAGGTATTCCCGCAGAGCAACGGCGGTTCTCTCTCCCGCGCGCGCTCTGGCGTGGAGTCGTAGAATCCTCCCCAGCAGATCCACGCTTCACCGGGTCTTTCGGAATCCTTCGACATTAACCGCAGTAAGTCGGCATCAGCAGAATCGTCCGCAACCAGATCCCCTTGGCCCTGGAGGAGAGCGTTCTTCCCGTCAGCTACGTCACCATCCGGTCAGGCCTCAAGGTCGACCAATGTGACTGATCACTTGCCGAGCGCCTTCGTACCTACCAGCTTGCTTATGCCACGGCATCCAAAACGCGAATCGTTGCAGGTTCAAAAGCTCCTCGACCGCACGAAGCTCTCGGTGACCGAGGAGCTGGCCCTGCGGCCATAGCGGCTGATCGACAGCCCGGCGGCGTCGATTTCTGGGGTGCGCTCGCTGACCAAGTCTGAAACCACTCGCGCCGACCCGGTGCTCATGGTCCAGCCAAGAGTTCCATGCCCGGTGTTCAGGTAAAGGCCCTTGATATTCGTGGGACCGACCACCGGAGTGCCGTCCGGCGTCATGGGGCGTAGGCCGGACCAGAAGCTCGCCTTTGAGACGTCTCCGCCAGGAAACAGCTCGGTTACCGAATGCTCGAGCGTTTTCCGCCGAGCCCGTGCGAGGTCGTTCGTGTAGCCCGAGATCTCGGCCATGCCTCCGACGCGGATGCGGTCGCCGAGACGCGTGATGGCGATCTTGTAGGTCTCGTCCATCACGGTCGACTCCGGCGAACGAGAGGGGTCGTCGATCGGAATCGTCAAGGAGTAGCCCTTGACCGGATAAACCGGGAGATGGATGTCGTGAGGCTTCAGGAGGAGCGGCGAATAGCTTCCCAACGCTACGACGACGGCATCGGCGGGAACCCGACCGCTGCCGGTTACGACGCCGCGGACGCGACCGGACTCTACGTCGAGGCCCTCTATCGTCGTCCCGTAGGAGAAGCGAACGCCAAGTTCGGCCGCCTTCTTCTCAAGCGCGTTGGTGAACTTGAAGCAGTCGCCGGTCTCGTCCTTCGGAGTGAGGAGACCGCCCACGATCTTCTCGCGGACGTGTGCCAGAGCGGGCTCGTAGCGAATGCATTCGTCACGATTGAGAACCTCGTGAGGAATTCCATCCGCCGCCAGCGCCACTACGTCGTTTGCGGAGGCGTCTAGCTGCTGCTGGGTCCTGAAAAGTTGCAAGGTTCCCTGCATGCGTTCGTCGTAGGCGATTCCGGTCTCTTGACGCAGTTCCGCCAACGCCGAGCGACTGTAGTCTGAGAGGCGGAGCATGCGGCTCTTGTTGAGAGCGTACTTCTCATGGGTGCAGTTCGACAGCATCTTCAGCATCCACGACAGCATGGCAGCGTCGAACTTTGGACGGAGTATCAGTGGCGCGTGCTCCATGAACATCCACTTCAGAGCCTTCTGCGGGATGCCAGGTGCGGCCCAGGGCGAGCAGTAGCCGAAGGAAACCTCGCCTGCATTGGCGAAGCTAGTCTCCAGAGCTGGCCCGGACTGGCGATCAACGACGACCACCTCGTGACCTGCCTTCGCAAGCTGATATGCGGACGTGACGCCGATGATGCCGGCGCCGAGAACTGCGACTTTCATATTATCCTCGAGGAGAAGGGGCTCTTCCAGCCGTTAGCGATATTGGCGGTGATAGCGGTGGCCGAGGCCGGTGAGGATTTCGTAGGAGATAGTCCAGGCGTCGCGCGCGACGTCCTCCAACGTCTGGTTGGGCCCGAGGACTTCGACAAGGCTGCCGAGCCGGATTCTGCCAAGGGGCAGGGCGCTGATGTCGATCGTGATGCTGTCCATCGAGACGCGGCCGACGATCGGCAGTCGCACGCCTTCGAAGTAGACCGCGCCACGGTCGCCCAAGGAACGTGGCAGCCCGTCCGCATAGCCGGCCGCGATGGTCGCCAGTCTGGTCTCCCTGGAGGCGACATGGATGCCGCCATAGCCGATCTTGGCGCCGGCCGGAACCGTCCGGGTCTGTACAACTGCGACGTCGAGGCGGACGACCGGCTCCATCGGATGCATATCGTCCGCATACGCGCCGCCGTACAACGCGATGCCGGGCCGGGCGAGGCCAAGGCGATAGGGCCTGCCGAGCAAGATTCCTCCGGAATTCGCGAAGGACAGTTTGTAGCCAGGAAATTCGTCGGCGATGGCTCGGAACGTTTCGAGCTGTTCCAAGTTCTGAACGCTCTCTCCGTCATCCGCCGACGCAAGGTGGCTCAGCAGGAAGAGGATCTCGACGTTGTCACCTAAGGCGATCTCCTTGACGAGCTGAGAGCGCTCTTCAGGTGGAAGCCCGAGCCGTGACATGCCAGTGTCGAATTGCACCGCCGCCGGCAATCGTCGTCCGAGCCTGCGCGCGGTCCTTGCCCAGTTCCGCCATTGATCGATCGAGTTGATGACCGGGACGATGTCCTCGTAGGCGCATATGTCCTCGTTGCCCGGTTGCAGCCCATTAAGGACAAAGACCTGTGCATCTTGCGGCAGGGCTGGGCGAAGTTTCGTGGCCTCCACGAACTGCGCGACGAAGAAATGCCGGCAGCCACGCTCGTAGACGGCCTTCGCCACACGTTCCGCCCCGAGACCGTAAGCGTCGGCCTTGACCACCGCGGCGGCGCCGCCAGGCCCCGCCAGGTCGGAGAGCGCTTCGTAGTTGCGCCCGAGCGCTTCGAGATCGAAGGTGAGATAACCGGAAGCGCCCTCGACGCTACCGACTTCATCGACCTGCAGTTCGCTCAATCTCACTGTTTGCAAAGTCTCGATCCCCGTACCTGCGTATGCCGGAAACATATTGAAATAATCGTCGAATATCCCATCAAAGAGTATTTGATTATGCGAAAATTCTATGTTCTGAAGAGGAATATACGAGGCTTTGAAAGAATCCGCCGTGGTATCTTTGGACACTATCGACCGTAACGTCATCAGGCTCCTTCGCCTCAACGCCCGGACCTCGAATGCAAAGCTGGCCGAGGAAGTCGGACTGTCTCCTTCCGCCTGCCTGCGACGAATCCGCATCATGGAAGAGGCGGGCGTGATCAGGGGCTACACCGCGCTCGTGGACACTTCCAACGTGGAGTCCTCGATCGCGGTCATCATCAATATCACGCTGGAACGCCAGACCGAGGAGCACCTCGACCGCTTCGAAGCTGCGGTCCGGAAGTTCCCCGAGATCCGCGAATGCTTTCTGATGACGGGAGGGTCGGACTACCTTCTGCGTGTCGAGGTGGCGAACGCAGGAGATTTCGAAAGGATTCATAAGGAGATCCTTTCGACGTTGCCGGGTGTGCTGCGCATTCACTCGAGCTTCTCGATCCGGAATGTGCTTGCCACGAAGCCGAAGCGCCTGTGAAAAAATGCTTCGCTCACCTCGACCTATTCAGCGCGCCTTGTAGCCTACAGATGGGCGCCAATGGTCGAAAGCAGTCGATTTGTCAGTAGAACGGAAAAGTTCTGCGCACGGTAAATTTCGCGAAAGTGTTACGCTCCGCCGCTGCCGCGATTGCTCGCAATACAGAAGGGTTGCGCCAATTGTCGGAGCGTGCGCGGGTCGAGCAGCGATACCTCTAGCTCTCTGTTTTAAGCGCATGCTTGACGCGGAAGATGGTGATCCCCACAGATCCCACAACCACGGGAATAGCGACAAGCATGATCAACGGATTTAGATGAAGCCCTACGTGGTCTACCGTTTCATATATAAGTTTGAGCAAGCTCAGCAAGTAATAGCTAATTGCGATCATAGAAAAGCCTTCGACCGCGCGCTGGATCTTGACCTGCGTCGCGGCGCGATTGGCCATCGCCTGGATCTGTGTGGCGTTCTGGAACTCAATCTCGACCTGGATCCGGGTTTGTAGCAGGTCGAGCAAGTGCATCGCGGCACTCGATAGGTGCTCAAGCCTCAACGCGGTTGCTTCGCAGGTACGCACCGCAGGCTTGAACCGTCGCTCCACGAAGGTACCGAAACGTTGAAAGCCGGGGACATGGGTTTCCCGTAGAAGGGCTATCCTCTCTTCAACGATTTTGGCGTAGGCAGCGGTTGCGCCAAACCTGTTTCTGGCCTGCGCGGTGGCTGAAATGATATGCGACGATAGAACAGTAATCTCCTCAAGCAATTGCTTGTGCTGGTCTGCAGGCGTCCCCAAATTGCGATTGGTCAGCCTAACGAGTTCAGCGTCATACTCGCCCAGAAGCGGGGCGAGACGACGCGCCTCCGGCAACCCGAGCAGCGCCATTGACCTATAGGTTTCGATCTCAACGATGCGACGTACCATGCGCCCCAGGCGATGTGCATTCAGGTCCTTGTTGAACAGAATGATCCTGCTTGAATTGTCCGCTCGAACACGAAAGTCGGAGCACACCTGCGCCGCCCCGCCGCCGATTGATGACGCGGCGGTATCGCCGAAGTCGAGGGCTTTCAGAACCGTTCCAAGCAGGTCAGGAGGGTTCCCGAGAACAAGAATACTCACGCGGCAAACGAGCAGAGGAGAACTCAACCCTGCTAGGCGGGCAAAATCACCTTCACACAGCTCGGCGTCCGGCCAACGCTCGGGCTCGCTAGCCAGTTTTCGGACCCGCGTCACCGTGACGAACTCAGTGTGCCGTTCCACTCTAACTGAAATTCCACCCTCGGCCTCGAGACTATCGTGGAACTCCTTGATTACGCCATCCGACGGCAGGAAAGCGACGTGCTCTACGATCGCCGGACCGGTGAAATAAATCGACGGTCGAGCGTGAAGCTCAGAGTTGAAGTCTACCGTCTTCTGTTCAAAAATAGCTGGACTGGAGACCTGTGGTGTGGAAGCAGACGCCGTTGGCGAGAATGCTTCCTCAGCGCCCTTTGAAATCATTTCCGTCGTCCTCATTCCCTAAAAGCACACCGACTGGCGAACCTATATGAAGCGAATGCCATCAATTTGAAAAGCCCCGCCGGCGCGGAAAGAATCTGCTGATCCTGCTTGGAGTCCGAGCGCTTTTCGGTCGATTTGTGAGCAAGCCAGCTTTTCGCGCCGTCGTTTTTACCCGCTCGATGCCGGGCGGGAAAGGCGCCTTGTAGACTTTGGATCTTGAACCGTAGGTAGCCACCACTAGGCGACCTGAGGCAGGATCATTCTCCAGCGTGACCCTGCCATCTCGGTCATCATGCGTGAATGGCTAGGCCGGGCGCGATCTGGCGCACGATGGCCGCCCGTGTTCGTTGCCTGACCTCTTGACGTTCGGATTTCGCTCGATGAGATCGAAAAAATCTCCGGTCAGCAACATGTGCATGCCCGGCCAGCGCCGGGCAGGCCAAGCGCTGATCGTCTACAGGGGTGAAGATTGGGGTCTGACTCATATGTGGAACGGCCCGGTTGGCAAGGTTTTTCAGCGCAAATCACCTCCAGACGGTGCAGTCATATGTCCGGCCTGTGAGCGCGGTCATTGACCGCTGGCCACGATGAGATCCGCGATGTCGATCGCCTAATCAATTTTGCGCGCTTAAAGGCGCAGTGAGTCAGACGGTCTGATCG
>PVBG01000019.1 GCA_002968845.1 Neorhizobium tomejilense
GCTTGGCTGCATCCGTTCCGGGGGTGGCCACCTGGTTTGGTTTGTCGGCCGTCTGCGCGTCGGCAGCCGCGGTACCCGGTTTCGGCAGCGGCGTTGGAACTTCCGCCTCATGTGCCGGTTCGGTGGCGGTGCCGGGCTGCTCGACGACGGGCGGACTTGGGGGCGGGCTTTGCGGATTTTCGCTCGGCCGGTTCTGCGCCACGGGCGGCTGGGCTTCGGGGACGACCGACTTGTCGGCGGGGCGCTCCGCCGGCTGAGGCGCCTCGGTCGTCTTCCCCACCTCTCCCCCGGGCTTAGGGATCGGCAGGGGAACGTCTGCCAGTGCCGGCGGTTGGGGTATCGCGCCACGCCCCTGCTGTCGCGAGGGCGCACGTCGGCGAGGTGCGCGGTCACGCGATCCGCCGTCCTGCAGAATGCGGGTCAGGAAATTCACCTCCACGACGCCCGCCGGAACGCCGGAATGCTGCGCCTGCGGTATCGGTCTTTCGGGCGGCACACCCGCCCCGACGATCAGGGGCAGGCCTGCCAGAATTGCGATCCACGAATGCTGCATGCCGTATCCTTCCCGGATGCGTTTCTTCGGTCCTTGAGGGACTATAAACGCCGATCACCGGTTTTGGTCGCATCGGACGCCAGAATTCCGTTTCCCGGTCATGGAAATTCGCTTGCGCGGCTCGAAAACCCAAGCTAACAATTCGGCCCATGATGAATTCGATGAACATCGCTAACTGGTGGCCGGCACGCTCAACGCGGCCTTGACCAGTCATGTCCATCGACAAGACCACAAGCCGCCCGGAACCCGAGGCGGCTTTTTTGTTATCCGCCGCAGGCACCCGGGCAAAGACATTGGAGAGGCAGGACAATGGTAACGATCATTCGGGATGACGGTTCGGAAGTTTACGAGACGAGGGGCGGGATTGCAGTCAGCCGCCAGCGGCGTGCAGCGCCCTATGCCGATGCGATCTCCTCCTATGTCGACAGGCTCGACGAACGGCGCGGCGCGGTCTTCTCCTCCAACTACGAATATCCTGGCCGCTACACCCGCTGGGATACCGCGATTGCCGATCCGCCGCTCGGGATCTCCTCGAATGGCCGCAGGGTGTGGATCGAAGCCTTCAACGGCCGCGGCGAGGTGCTGCTCGGTTTCGTCGCGGACAAGCTGAAGACGGTAACCGAGCTGACGCTCGGGGAGCGGACGGCCCGGCGCCTCGATCTCACCGTCAACGAGCCGACGCGCGTGTTCACCGAGGAAGAGCGCTCGAAGATGCCGACGGTGTTTTCCGTGCTGCGGGCAATCGTCGACCTGTTCCATTCGGAAGCGGATTCGGCGATCGGCCTGTTCGGCGCCTTCGGTTACGACATCGCCTTCCAGTTCGACGCGATCAAGCTTTCGATGCAGCGGCCGGAAGACCAGCGCGACATGGTGCTGTTCCTGCCCGACGAAATTCTCGTCGTCGACCATCATGCCGCCAAGGCCTGGATCGACCGCTACGACTTTTCCAAGGACGGAGTGACGACGGAAGGCAAGGACCAGGAGATCGCGCCCGACCCGTTCCAGCGCAATGATACGATACCGCCGAAGGGCGACCATCGGCCGGGCGAATATGCGGCGCTCGTCACCAAGGCGAAGGAAAGTTTCCGCCGCGGCGACCTGTTCGAAGTGGTGCCGGGGCAGAAGTTCATGGAGCGCTGCGACTCGAAGCCTTCGGAAATCTCCAACCGGCTGAAGGCGATCAATCCGTCGCCCTATTCCTTCTTCATCAATCTCGGCCATCAGGAATATCTGGTCGGCGCCTCGCCGGAAATGTTCGTGCGGGTGTCGGGCCGGCGCATCGAGACCTGCCCGATTTCCGGCACGATCAAGCGCGGCGAAGACCCGATCGCCGATAGCGAGCAGATCCTGAAGCTCCTGAACTCCAAGAAGGACGAATCCGAACTCACCATGTGCTCGGATGTCGACCGCAACGACAAGAGCCGCGTCTGCGAGCCGGGTTCGGTCAAGGTGATCGGCCGCCGGCAGATCGAGATGTATTCGCGGCTCATCCACACCGTCGACCATATCGAAGGGCGTCTGCGGCCCGACATGGACGCGTTCGACGGCTTTCTCAGCCACGCCTGGGCCGTCACCGTCACCGGTGCGCCAAAACTTTGGGCGATGCGGTTCATCGAGAACCACGAAAAGAGCCCGCGCGCCTGGTATGGCGGGGCGATCGGCATGGTCGGTTTCAACGGCGACATGAATACCGGGCTGACGCTGCGCACCATCCGCATCAAGGACGGCATTGCCGAGGTGCGCGCCGGCGCGACGCTGCTCAACGACAGCGATCCGAACGAGGAAGAAGCCGAAACCGAACTGAAGGCCTCCGCCATGCTGACAGCGATCCGTGATGCAAAGGCCGGCAATGCGGCGAAGGCCGGCCGCGACGTGGCGCGGGTGGGGCAGGGGGTCAAGATCCTGCTCGTCGATCACGAGGACAGTTTCGTCCATACGCTCGCCAACTACTTCCGCCAGACGGGGGCGACGGTATCGACCGTGCGTACCCCGGTGCCGGAAGAGGTGTTCGACCGCTTCGATCCGGACCTCGTCGTGCTTTCGCCCGGACCCGGAAATCCGAAGGATTTCGACTGCAAGGCGACGATCAAGATGGCGCGGTCGAAGGGCCTGCCGATCTTCGGCGTCTGCCTCGGCCTGCAGGCGCTGGCCGAAGCCTACGGCGGCGAATTGAGGCATCTGGCGCTGCCGATGCACGGTAAGCCGTCGCGCATCCGGGTGCTGGAGCCGGGCATCGTTTTCTCGGGGCTCGCGAGGGAAGTGACCGTCGGGCGCTACCACTCGATCTTCGCCGATCCGAAGACGCTGCACCCGGATTTCATGATCACCGCCGAAAGCGAAGACGGCACGATCATGGGTATCGAGCACGTCAAGGAACCGGTGGCGGCGGTGCAATTCCATCCGGAATCGATCATGACGCTCGGCGGCGATGCCGGCATGCGGATGATCGAAAACGTCGTGGCGCATCTGTCGCGGCGGGCGAAGACCAAGGCGGCGTAAGGTGTTGCCCGAGACCATCCCGATCGAATCCATCCGCGAAGAGCATATCGAGAGCTTTCACAAGGCGCTCGACATGGTCTCGCGGGAGCGAAAATACCTGAGCTTCCTGGAGGCGCCGCCGCTTGAAGACGTGCGGCCCTTTGTGCTCGACAACATCGAGAACGGCCATCCGCAGGTCGTCGCCGTCGTCGATGGAGAAGTAGTCGGCTGGTGCGACATCCGCCGGCATCCCCGCCCGACCGCCGCCCATTGCGGCACGCTCGGCATGGGCATCATCCTTGGTTATCGCGAAAAAGGTCTCGGCACTCGGCTGATCCGCGCCGCTGTCGGCCAGGCCCGCGAACGCGGCTTCCACCGCGTCGAGCTGCATGTGCATGCCGACAACGTGCGCGCCATCGCGCTCTACGAAAAGGTCGGCTTCGTGCGGGAAGGCGTGGCGCGGGATGCGGTGAGGATCGACGGGCGGTTTGTCGACAGTATCAGCATGGCGGTGATCATAGGGTAGAGTTGGCCCAAAGACCGGCGGAGCGATCTGTCAGCCACTATTCAGCGGCACCCGCCAACAGCGAAGCCGCCGCCGGCAACCTTTCGCATGTTTCCGCGAACAGCTTCTCGCTCAAAAAATCGACCAGCACCCGGACTTTCGGCGACAGGTGCCGGCTGGAGGGCCAGAGGAGGTGGAACTGACCGGGGGCGTCGAGGTGTTCGTCGAGGATGGTCCGCAGCCGGCCGTCGGCGACCGGTTCCCTTGCCAGGAAATCCGGCATGCAGCCGATGCCGAGGCCGGCGATGACGGTGCTGCGCAGCGCCTCCATGTTGTTGCAGGTGAGCGCCGTGCGCAGGTGCGGTTCGGCGCCTTCGGGCGGCAGGGTGATCGGCCAGTCCTGCAGCTTGCGGCTGTTCGGATAACGGAAGAGGATCGCCAGATGGCCGTCGAGGTCGCGCGGGCATTCGGGGATGCCGTGGCGGTCGAGATAGGTCGGGGCGGCACAGAGGAGCATCCGGAATGGCCTGAGCGTCCGTGACATCAGCCGTGAATCCGGCAGGTTGCCGCTGCGGATTGCCACGTCCACCTCCTCGTCGATCAGGTCGACGATCCGGTCGTTGAAATCGAGATCGAGTTCGATCTCCGGATAACGCTCGACGAATTCCGGCAGTACCGGCAGAAGAAGATGATAGGTGACGATCGGCGCGCTGACGCGGAGCTTTCCGCGGGGCACGGCGACGGCACTCGCGAGCGAGGCTTCGGCATCGTTCAGGTCGTCGAGCACGCGGCGGCACCGTTCGTGGAAAAGCCGTCCTTCTTCCGTCAGCCGCAGGCTGCGGGTCGAGCGCTGGAAAAGCCGGACGCCGAGTTCCTTCTCGAGATTGGTGACCGCCTTGCCGACGGCCGAGGCCGACAGGCCGAGCACCCGACCGGCAGCGACGAAACTGCCGAGATCGGCGGTGCGCACGAAGGCCGTCAGTCCACCCAGACGATCCAATAGCGTCTCCCATTCGAGCGTTTTCTTCCGCCATATAAGGAACGGACCAGGGATTTTCCAAGCATTGCATCGGATTTATCTTGTGTTGGTGACATAAAGCCCTCCGGCCGGGTGGGTTCAAGGCGGTGGCTTCTCCCAAGGGCCGCCCGCCTTCCCCATTGCTCCAACACAGCGGAATCTCGGATATGAGAGACAACACACATGCTGTAACGGCAGCCGGACGGCTGTTCGTTCTGATCGCAGTCTGCTGCGCGGCGGTTGCCATGCCGCTGACCTTTACCGGCACGGCCGTCGGCCTTCCCGCCATCAGCCGGGCGCTCGGCGGCAGCCCGATCGCCCTCAACTGGGCCACCAATGCCTTCATGCTTTCCTTCGGCAGCACGCTGATGGCTGCCGGCGCGCTCGCCGACAGTTTTGGGCGCAAGCGGATTTTCCTGAGCGGCCTCGGCATTTTCGCGCTGTTCTCGACAGGTCTTGCCTTCGCGGGCGATATCGTCTGGTTCGATGTGCTGCGGGCGCTGCAGGGCATCGGCGCGGCAGCCGCCTTTTCCGGCGGCATGGCGTCGCTCGCTCAGGAATTCGACGGCGCGGCGCGCCTCAGGGCATTCAGCATCGTCGGCGCCAGCTTCGGCATCGGGCTCGCCTTCGGGCCGATCGCCTCAGGCTGGATGATCGCCATGTTCGGCTGGCCGGCGATTTTCGCATTGGTGGTCGCCCTTGCGGTGATCGCCTCCATCCTCGGCGCGACCTTCATGCAGGAATCACGCGATCCGGACGCCTCCGGCCTCGATTGGAAGGGGGCGCTCAGCTTCACGGCGGCGCTGACCGCTCTGACCTTCGGCGTGCTGCAGGCGCCGGAAAGCGGCTGGGGCGACCCGCTCGTCATCATCATGCTGCTGGCGGCAGTCCTGCTTTTCCTCGCCTTCGGCCTGATCGAGCGGACTGTGGCGCGGCCGATGCTTGACCTCACGCTGTTCCGTTATCCGCGTTTCGTCGGCGTGCAATTGCTGGCGGCGGCGCCGGCCTATGCCTTCGTGGTGCTGCTCATCCTCCTGCCGGTGCGGTTCATCGGCATCGAGGGCATGGACGAGATTGCCGGCGGGCGGATGATGATCGCGCTCTCCGGGCCGCTCCTCATCCTGCCGATCGCCGCCGGGCTGCTGACGCGCTGGTTCGCGCCGGCGACGATCTGCGGCGCCGGCCTGGCGATCTCGGCGGCTGGCCTGTTCTGGCTCAGCCGGTTCCCGGTCGGGTCGGAGCCGATACTGCTGATTGCGCCGCTCCTAACGATCGGGGTCGGCATCAGCCTGCCCTGGGGCCTGATGGACGGTCTTGCCGTCAGCGTCGTACCGAAGGAAAGAGCCGGCATGGCGACCGGCATCTTCAGCACCACGCGCGTGGCCGGCGAAGGTGTTGCGCTTGCGGTGGTGACGGCGGTGCTTTCGGCGCTCACCAGCGCGAACCTCGGCAGCGATACCGGCGACCAGGCGGGCGCGATCGCGCAGCGGTTGGTGACCGGCGACCTCCAGGATGCGGCGGAGCTTCTGCCGTCGATCGGCCAGGCGGCCTTGCTGCAGGGGTATGGCGACGGGTTTTCGTCGCTCCTGTGGCTGCCGACCGCGATCACGGCGCTGACGGCGGTGGTGGTGTTCCTCTTCCTCGGGCGGGGAAGCGAGGGGGTGGAGGAACTCGAGGAGGAGGCGGAAGTGGTCACCGCGACGCAATCCGACAAGGCGCGATTGGGCCAGCCGGCCCTTTGACAAACCCGCTCATCTGAGCGATATGCAGACTATTCGAAACCGCCGGAGCGAGACCATCTCGCTCCGGCGGTTTCGCCGTTTTGGACCTCCGGTCCTGCAAATCATTCGCACGCGCAAAAAGGAAGACATCGTGCCGAGGGAAGTCAAAATCGTCGAGCGGCTGGCCTTCTGGGGCATGCCGCTGTCGCTCGGCGTCATGTCCTTGAAGATGCTGGCATGGTGGGTGACGGGTTCCGTCGCGCTGCTGTCGGACGGGCTGGAATCCTTCGTCAACGTGGTTGCCGCCTTCATCGCCTATTTCGTCATCCGCTATGCGCAGCGGCCGGCCGATCACGACCATCAGTTCGGCCATCACAAGGCGGAATATATGTCGGCGGTGGTCGAAGGCGGGCTGATCATCGTTGCGGCATTCCTGATCATCAGCGAGGCTTGGGACGGGCTTTTTGCGCCGAGACTTCCGGATGCGCCGGTGCTCGGCCTTGCGATCAACGGGCTTGCGGCGGTCATCAATGCATTCTGGGCAACAACCCTGATCCGGGTCGGCACCGCCCATTATTCGCCGGCGATGGCGGCCGATGGCCAGCATATCATGTCCGACGTGATCACCTCGGCCGGGGTGTTCGCCGGCCTCATCCTGGCCATTGCAACAGGTTATGCGATCCTCGACCCGGTGCTCGCCATCCTGGTCGCGATCAACATTCTGTGGCAGGGCTACAAGGTGATCGCCCATTCGATCGGCGGGCTGATGGACCGGGCGCTGGAGCCGGACGAGGAGGCGGCAGTGCGCGAGGCGATCGCCACCCATTCGGTCGGCGCGCTCGGCGTCCATGACCTCAAGTCACGGCGGGCCGGGGCTGCGGCCTTCATCGATTTTCATCTGGTCGTTCCGGCCGACATGACCGTCGAAGAGGCGCATGTGATCTGCGACCGCTTGGAAGATGCGATCAAAGCGAGTATTGCCGGCGCCACATTGGCAATCCATGTGGAGCCCGAAGGCGAGCGCGCCCATGGACAGAAAGTAGACGTTGAAGGAACAGGCAAATGACGATGACCGATGTCACCGGGCTCTCGCAGCTCGGATCCCAGGTTGAGGCTCCGCAGAGCCCGGAAACCGCGGTGCTGGAAAAGGTGCCGAACGGCAACCAGGGCACCGATTACGTGGTGCGCTTCACGGCGCCGGAATTCACCTCGCTCTGCCCGATGACCGGCCAGCCGGATTTCGCCCATATCGTCATCGACTATATTCCGGACGGGTTCCTGGTGGAGTCGAAGTCGCTGAAGCTGTTCCTGCATTCCTTCCGGAACCACGGCGCGTTCCATGAGGACTGCTCGATCTATATCGCCAAGCGGATCGTCGACCTGCTCGCCCCGAAGTGGCTCAGGATCGGCGCCTACTGGTATCCGCGCGGCGGCATCCCGATCGACGTGTTCTGGCAGACGGGCGAGGCCCCGGCCGGCGTGTGGCTGCCGGAGCAGGGGGTCGCGACGTATCGGGGACGTGGGTGAGGAACGGTCCGGCGAAGCCGGAGCAATCGATCCAGTGAATCGATTGCAGTGACGAACGCGCTGAGCCAAAGCGAAGCGCCGGGCGGTGCAGCGGGCTCTGTTGCAATCCGCCAGCCCCCCTCTGCCCTGCCGGGCATCTCCCCCACGGGTGGGGAGATCGGCTGGGCGCGTGCTCACCGTTTTACATCCGACGTCTCATCCCTCAAGGCATCAAGCCGCCCCAGCTTGTCTGGAAGCGATGGTCACGCCGCTTGTAATCTCCCCACCAGTGGGGAGATGCCGGCGGTTCAGTGGGCGGCCGCGCTCCAACGTAGAAGATCAGCCCTCCGACCCCGCTCACACGTCCATCGAATCGTCGCTGCCCAAATCGCTGTTGTCGAAATCCGCCTGGTCGTCGGAGAAGTCGTCGTTGCCGTAATCGGCTTGCTGCAGGCCGGAATTGTTGGCTGCGTCATTGGTGTTGGCGGCGGTGCTTTTATCATCCGAGGCCTGGCGGATCGCGTCATCGCCGAAATAGTTGTTGTTGATGACGGTTTCCTCGCCCGAGGCGTTGCCGCTGCCGAAGGGGTTGCTGCCGGCGAGCGGCGAACCCCAGCCAAGCGAGTTCATGTGGCTGCCGAAAATACCCGACAGCGAATTGGCGAGCAGCATGCCGCCCGCGACGCCCGCAGCGGTTCCCAAAGCGCCGCGCAGGAAACTGCCGCCGGCTGACGGGGCGGATGTCTGGCCGCTCCAGGGGGCGGCGGAGGGCGGAGGTGCACGATACCCGTCGTCATAGTCGCTGCCGGTGCGGTAGCTCTGACGCGGGGCGGCACCCCATGGGCCGGACTGGGGGCCGGATTGGGGCCCCGCCTGGGGACCGGTTCGAAGACCGGGCTGCGGGGCGGGGTGCTGCGCCTGGCCGGTGCCGAAGATCGAGCTCAGAAATCCGCCGCTCTGTTCGGCACGGTGATGATCGCTGGTCTCCGCTTCGAGCTGGCGGACGCGGTCTTCCAGTTCCTTGATATGGTTGGCCGCGGCTTCCAGGCCCTTTTCCTGCACGATCACGGCCTGGGCCAGATAGTAGGTGGCGTAGGGCTGTTCGCGGGTTGCCTGGTCTATCAAGGTCTCGGCATCCCGGTCGCGCGGCGTGGCGGCGGCGGTGCGGATGCGGTCGAAAAGGGCAGTCAGAAGCTGGCGTTCTTCCGGTGACATGTTTGCCTCCTTGCAGGCGTTTGCCGTGGACAAGAAGGTAGGCAGGGATTCCGGCATTTCAAAGCCGGAATCCCTTACATTTCGGTAATCTTGGCCAGTGACCGGGGGCTCAGGCGAAGGCCAGCGACAGGCCGAGAAGCGCGGTTCCGGCGCCGAGAATACGGGCGATGTAGGGGCTGAAGCGGGCGATGCCGAGGCCGAGCGCGATACCGGCTGCATGCAGAAACGCGGTGGTGATCATGAAGCCGATGCCGAACTGCAACGCGCCTGCCGAGCCGAGCTCGCCGCCGTGAGCGTGGCCGTGGAACAAGGCGAAGACGCCGACGACGGTCGCTGCCGCCGAAACCGGCAGTTTCACCGCCGTTGCGACCAGCAGGCCAAGCCCGATCACCGAGGCGAGGATCGCCGGTTCGACGAAGGGGAGGCCGGCGCCGCCGAGGGCGAGCAGGAAGCCGGCGGCCATGGTGCCGACGAAGGCCAGGGGGATTATCCACAGCGCATTGCGGCTGCTGCCGCGCGCGATCTGTGCCGCCCACAGGCCGACGGCGACCATGACCAGGATATGGTCGGCGCCGAACAGCGGATGGGAAAACCCGGCGAGAAACGAGCCGTGCGCGGCCGGGTCGAGATGCGCGAAGGCGGGTGCGGTGGCGGCAGCAAGAATGGCGGCGGCGAGCGAAAGGCGTTTCAGCATTTGGGTCCCCTGGAAATTATGTGCATGCGGAATGACTGCGAAGATAGGCAAGCGCCTTGTGGCTGTCCATCGGCAATTGCCGCGGCAGGAGGCTCGGTACTACGTCATTCACCTTAGTCCGTGGAAGGTGCCGTCTTAGACTCTACGCTCCATTGTTTTACGGCGGCGAACACATTATGTCCGGTATATGAATCTGATGCAGGAGACTCTCAGCGTGCTCGACGACGAAGACGACAAGGACGACAAGACCAAGGAACTGCCGCTCGGCAAGGAAACGGAAGCGAATCTTTTCAAGTCGCGTTCGATCTTCATCTATGGGACGATTACCCAGGAACTGGCGCAGAAGGTCAACACGCAGCTCGTGGCGCTTGCCGCCGCCAGCGACGAAGACATCCGCGTCTATGTGAGCTCGCCCGGCGGCCACGTGGAATCGGGCGATTCGATCCATGACATGATCAAGTTCATCAAGCCGAAGGTCTGGATGATCGGTACGGGCTGGGTCGCATCGGCCGGCGCGCTGATCTACGTGTCCGTTCCGAAGGAGCGCCGCATCTGCTTGCCGAACACCCGCTTCCTGCTTCATCAACCGTCCGGCGGCACCCGCGGCATGGCATCCGACATCGAGATCCAGGCCCGCGAAATCATCAAGATGAACGAGCGGCTGAACAGGATCTTTGCGGAAGCAACCGGCCAGTCGGTCGAGAAGATCGCCAAGGACACCGATCGCGATTATTGGCTGTCAGCCGAAGAAGCCAAGGTCTACGGCCTGGTTTCGAGGATCGTGACGTCGCAGAGCGAAATCTGATTGCTCTTTCCATCTGAATTGAAAAAGCCCCGCCGGTGGCAACCGGCGGGGCTTTTTGTTGCGTACAGGCTCGCGTTGCCCGCGGATGGCCCATGCGGTTCAGGCAACCTGCGGACGCCAGGCGATGACGCCTTCCGTGCGGGCGCGGACGTCGGGAGCGGCAAGGCAGGTGGCGACGGCCTCGTAACCCGGCGCACCCGGGACAGGCGCGACGCGGCTCGGCGGGCTGTGATTGGCAGGGCAGAGGATGATCGCCTCGTCCGGTCCGACGGCGCCGAGATCGAGGATCGCCGAGGAGCGGGTCATGACGAAGAGTGGACGGGCGCCGGGACCGCGATTGCGCAGATAGGCGGAGACTGCTTCCTGCGACGGCTGGTCCAGACCCTGCTCGATCATGTCGATGACCAGGATGCCGTCCGCGTCGGCTTCGACGGTCACGAGGAGGGCGGTGAGGGCAGGCGTTGCCGTAGCGCCTTCCTCGACAAGCCAAGCGAGCGATTGCTCGACGCGTAGCTTTAGCGCCGGATCGGTTTCCATCCGTGCTCGGGCGTCGGCGGCATCGTTGGCGGCGCGATCGAGATCGACGAAGACTGCGCCCGGAAGATGTTCGGCGATCGCCCTGGAGAACCGGGTCTTGCCGCTGCCGAGCGGGCCGATGATGTAGTTGAGCGGCCTCACGTCCCTAAGCTCGAAGCGTTCGCCGCCCCAGGGCCAGGGAAGGTCGAACGCTGCGACGATCTCGGCCGCCGGCCGCGCCAGCCGCGTCAGCTCGTGCAGCCGCGGGGGGTCGCCGGCGGTAAGGTCCGCGCGCAGGTTGCGGACTCTTTCGACCGTCTCGGCGATCCTGTGGGCTTCCGTTTCGAGCCTCGCCTGGTGGGCGGCAAGAGCGGGCGCAAGGTCCTGCGCCTCGCCTTTCAGCACCCGCGCCACTTGCGCGAGGCTGAGGCCAAGGGCTCGCAATGCGGCGATCTCGCCGGCGCGGGCCATTTCGACAGGGCCGTAGGTCCGCCATCCGGCCGCGGTGCGCACCGGGGCGATCAGGCCGCGCTGCTCATAGAGGCGCAGCGCCTTCGGGGAAATGCCGAGCCGTTCGGCGGCGTCGGACGGGTTCAGGTAGCGTGCGGAAGAACTCAAGGAATCACCTCGCCGGTTGTTGACCGCTCCTCCTATCGGGGCAGCCCCAGGGGCCGGGTCAATATCTGTTTTGCGAGGCTCGATTTTTTCCGAAGGCGGTTCGCAAAGGAAAGAGGGTTTAGTCGGCGGACTTTTGCTTCGGCGTGTTCATTTAGGCGCGATGGTTCAGGGCTCTCTTGAAATTGAGCCGACGGGAGCAGCGGTACGATCAAGCCGAGCTCGATTGCCGGGTGGTCTCCACGACCTGCTGAGCGAGGTAGAATAACAGGAAGATGGCGGCATTGAATTCCAGCAGTTCCTCCACCGCCGAGAGCGTGCGGGAAGTCGTGGCTACATCAACGACCTGCGCCATGCCGATCAGCCCTACGTGAAGGAAAATCAGAACGTGGTTCGAAAGCCACGGCCATCCTGCATCAATGCGCATGTTCCATACAACTCTCAGCGCAAAGACCAATGTGCCGAGGGAAATGGCAAGAATGAGTCCAATGAACGCCCAGCCAAGACCCGGGCTGAGCTCGTCCAGAAGCCGGTAGGCCAAGATCAGCACATCATGGAATCCATCCAGTTCGCCTCCACCGTAGAGAGCTGGCGGTTGAAATCCAAGGATGCGAGCGCCGAAGCTTGTCTCATCCATCAACTCAGCGAGCCCAAGCAGGCCGCCCAACGACAGAGCCGCACGTGGGCCAGATACGACAGTAGCTGCTCCCGCCAACAGCACAACGCCTGCCAGGCACACGGCGCCACCCGTTTCGATGATGCCGTCCTCCCCGAGAAGCACGGCTCGGGCACTTGGTACGAAAACGGCCGTCAAGGCACTGCCAGCGGTGCAGAGGGCGACCACCGTCAACGGCCATATGAGCCATCGAAGTTGGCTGGTCTGCGAAGGCAGATGGGGGAAATCCAAACGTGTAGATGTGGCGCCGTCGTCAATGTCTTCGGCACGAATTTTGAGGTTTTTCATCGCTCTACCGTGTCATCTGTTTGTCACAAACTTACCGGTTTGACGAATGGTTGACCAATAACATTAGCTTGCAGAAGGTTTCAAAGGCCGGTCTGGTGGTCGAGCCGGTCGCTCTGTCTTGCGATGTTCGATTTTTTCCGAAGGCGGTTCGCTCAGTCGACCAGCGCTACCGATGGCGCGAACCACGTGTGGTTGCCTGCCCGCCAGTCCGTCGCGAAAGTGATGAACTCGTTGGCCGGCATCGGTTTTGCGAAGACGTATCCCTGCAAGGTCTGGCAGCCGAGGCTGCGCAGGATGTCGACATGCGCTGCCGTCTCAACCCCTTCGGCGACGATCTCGATGCCCTGGGAGCGGCCGATCTCGATGATCGAGGCGACCAGTCGGCGCTGCGAGCCGGCGGCTTCGAGCGGTGCAATCAGCTTGCGGTCGATCTTCAGCCGTTTGGGCCCGAGTTCGAGAAGGCTGACGATCGAGGCATGGCCGGTGCCGAAATCGTCGATTTCGATATCGATCCCGAGCGCCTTGAGATCGAGGATGGCGGATCTCAGTTCCTTGTCCTGATCCTCGAAGGAGATCGATTCGAGAAGTTCGAACGACAGGTTTCCGGGCGCGATCGGCAATTCGGCCAGCCGTTTGAACAGCCTCTCGTCCTTCAGGCGCTGGGCCGAGATGTTGACGGAAAGATGCGGGATCTCGAGGCCGAGCGCCCTCCATCTCACCGATTGGAAGAGCGCCTTTTCGAGAATGATCGCATCGATATCGGCCGACCGGTGCAGGCTCTCGGCGATCGCCAGGAAACTGTCCGGCGCCAGCAGGCCGCGTTTGGGATGCTGCCAGCGGGCCAGCGCCTCGACGCCGACTATGTCGAGCGAATGCGCATCGAACTGGGGCTGGAAAAACGGGATGATCTGGTCGTCTTCGAGCGCGCTCAGGAATTCGTCGGACATGCGCTTGCGCAACACGACCGCCGAGCGCAGTTCCTTTGAGAAAACCTCGACACGGTTGCGGCCGCGTTTCTTGGCTTCATAGAGCGCGATATCGGCATTGATCAGCAACTGGCTCAGCTCCTCGCCGGCTGCCGACTGCCAGGCGATGCCGGCGCTGCAGCCGATGCGACATTCATGCCCGCCGATATCGATGGGGCGGGCAAGGGTGTTGACGATCGACTGGGCGAGGTATTCCGCCCGGCGCTGCGGCTCCGCACCGCCGGTCACGACGACGAATTCGTCACCGCCGATACGCGAGGCGAACTCGTCGTGGTCGATCAGTTCGAGCAGGCGGGCCGTGGCAGCCTTCAGGACCGCATCGCCCGCCGCATGGCCGAGCGTGTCGTTGACTTCCTTGAAGCGATCGAGATCGATGTGGATGAATGCCAGCCGGTGGCCCGCAGCCTGGTTCTCTCCGGCGGTCATGAACTGGTCGAGGAAGCGCCGGTTCGGCAGGCCCGTCAGGGCGTCGTGCAGCGACTGGTGTTCGAGTGTGCGCCTTGCCGAACGCAGTTCGTCGTTCTGCAATTCGGCTTTCGTCTGTGCCAGCCGCAGTTCGGAATGCAACGTGACGTCCCTGGTGACGTCCCAGTTGGCACCGACCACCCGCTTGACGCCTCCTGCGGTCCGGTAGGTGGCTCCGTGCGCACGGATGTGGCGGATCTCGCCGCTCCGGGAGACGACGCGGAACTCGGTACGATAGCCCGTTTCATCCTTGAGCGCCTTGCGGAAGCAGATCTCGGCGGCTTCCCTGTCGTCGGGATGCAGCGCGTCGCGCCAGTCCACGTATTCGAGGACATCGCTGTCCGGCGGCGCGTCGTAGAGCTCGCGCATGCGCTGGTCCCAGATCAGCGTGTCGGTCGAAGGTTCGTATTCCCATACGCCGACACCCGAAGCCTGAAGTGCCAGTTCGAGGCGCTGGGACAGCGTTTCCAGCTGTTCCTCGCGCTGCTGCAGAGTAAGGATGTTGCCGTGCCGCTGCTTCATCAACAGCCCCGCCCAGATGAGCGGAGCGGCGATGCAGAAGGCGATCAGAAGGGCGGTGATCCGGAAGCTGAAGATGTCCGGCGGCGAGCCCTGCCATCCACCTTTCGGGACTGCGGCGAGATACCATGTGTCGTAACCGAGCTCGATCCTCGACTTGACGGGATCTTGCGAAAATATGGCGCCCTTTCCAAGGAAAATGTCGCGCTCGGCGGGGATGGGCCGCTGCGAGATTGTGATGTCCAGTGCTTGACGCTGGGTATTGACGTTGCTGTCCGTGTAGAGCCTGTCGAGGTCGATGACAGCCGAAACGACACCCCAGAACCGGCCGTTGGCAAGCGAGAAGACCGGATAGCGGGCAATCAGCCCCTGGCCGCCTTGCACCAGATTGACCGGACCGGTGATGACGAGCGTCCGCCGCTCGACGGCTCTCATCACGGCATCCCGCTGGAGCTCGTTGGTGCGGTAGTCGAGACCGAGGGCCTTCTTGTTCGCCTCTTCGGGGTAGACAAGGCCGACTACCAGATCCTTGGCGGCGACCACGTTGCGCAGCTGCGACGGAACCCCGAAAACCCGCTCAGAGAGCGCCGTGAACTGCGGCTGGTTCATGTTCGGATTGGCGGCGATCGCTGCGATGAGCCCATATATCAGGTTGACGTTGCCGCGGATATTGGTCTCTAGGCTGGCCGCAACCCGGGCCAGTTGCTCGGCTGCCTTGACCTGCTGCGCCACGTGGTATTGTTCGCGTTTCTCGATATCAGCGCGGACCACACCGACCAGCAGGCCGGCGACCGCAAGGATGGCCGGGAAAAAATAGCCGAGGCCGAAGAACTGAAGACCAGACGATTTCGATTTCGAGATGAAGGGCAGCGAGGTCATTGGGATTTCCGATGGTGTCCCCCACTGTCGCCGACAAAATTTAAGATTGTCTAATTTATCCCTGCGTCAGTTAGATTTGGTGCGGATAGCTCCGATCCAAAGACCGACAGGGTGGGAAAAACGCTGGCCGCATCGGCGTATGAGAGTTCTATACCGGCGTGCGCTCCGGCACGCCTGGCCGGCGCCCGTAGACGGCGACGGAATCGTATTTTTTCTCGTCAGAGGCAAAGGCTGTCGAAAGAAGAAGCTGGATCGACCGCAGCACCGTATGCCGCCGGCCTGAAGGATGGGCGGTATATTCGCGGGTCCGATCGTAGATCGAGGTCTCCCATTGCCGCCAGCTCGCATGGTGGTGGCGGGTATAACCCATGTATTGGAAGCTGGAGAAGGTGAAGCCGCCAAGGCCGATCGCCTTGCGAAGACAGGAGGGCGTGAAGAAGTAGAGATGACGCGGCGCGTCGAACATGGCCGAGCAGACGCCGAGGCTTTTGAAATGGGTGGCCGCGCAGTTGGGCACTTCGCAAAACAGTATCCCACCAGGACGCGTCAGGAAGAAGGCCTTCTGGAGCGCCAGGATAGGGTCGCGGCAATGTTCCAGCACATGGCTCATGATCACGAGATCGCAGCTCTGACCTTCGAGATCGGCGGGAAGCTCCTCGCACGTGCCCGCAAGCACCGTGATGCCCGCCTTGGCTGCCTCGGCTCTTGCCGCTGCATCCGGCTCGACGCCGAGGACGTTGAAGCCGAGCGCCTTGAAACGGCCGAGGAGATCACCGCCGCCGCAGCCGAGGTCGCAGATCGAGGCGCCTGGCGGCAGATCCTTGGCGATGCGCTCGGGATCGAGCGACTGGCCCTTGTCGAGGCGCCAGGCGGCGTGGAGCAGCGCCCTGTCGAGGAGGGTCTGATTGACCTCCGCGAGATGGCTCTGCCCGTGGGTGTAATACCGGGCGGTATCATAAAAAGACGGGATTTCTTCCGAGCTGGGCATGGGGCTGACGGCGCCGAGCCCGCATTCCGTGCAGACCACGAAGTCTTTGTGGGGGTTTTCGGCGCCCTTTAACGGGTCGAGCGGCATATACGTCCACGGGGCAGTTTGCCCACCGCAGGAAAAGCAGGTCATCTCATGCTCCGCCAAAGATGGTCGCAATTTGCCGAGGATACCGATCTTCAACAACATGCCTAAAGTGATGATCTACCGATGGAGTATGTGGTGATAATTTGGGACGGGCGCTTGCCAATCCGCGCGTGTCGCCGATGCACGGTATTCTGCTTTGTATCGGAGGGGATTTCGACCGTGCCTATGCGGGGCTGATAAGGTTCCGGCCAGCACGCTTGGACCGGTAGAGGCCGTCGTCGGCGCGTTTCAGAATGTCCTCGGAGGAGGCATCGGCTAACAGAAATTCGCTCAAGCCGCCGCTGATCGTGGCGTGATGGCCAAGCGCTTCCCGGACCTCGGTGGCGACGCGCTGGCGCAGCCGGTTGGCGATGACGATGCCGTGCTCCTGCCGGGTTGCGGGCATGACCACGACGAACTCGTCGCCGCCGAGGCGGGCGAGAAAGTCGGTCTTGCGCAATTCCAGGCGACAGACGCCGGCAATCGCTTTCAGAACCGCATCGCCCATCGCATGTCCAAGCTCGTCGTTGACGGTCTTGAAGTGGTCGATGTCGAACATGAATACGGATGTCGGGATATGCTCGTCGCGAAAAAGCTCGAACTTCAGGGCTAGCACGTCCATCAGCTTGCGGCGGTTGAAGAAGCCGGTCAGCGCATCAGTTTCGCTTTGGTGGCGCAGCTGGTTCTCGACGGCGTTCTTTTCCGTGATGTTGCTGGCGACCCAGACGATCGCATCCTCGCCGTCGACCTGGAAATCAAGCGCCTGCAAGCGCCCCTCGAACCAGATCGGGTGGGCCGGGCCGTCGTTCTGCAGCCCCTTCACGTCGCTGCCGGAGAGGCTGTATTCGATGATATGCAGGGCACGCGAGGCGAGCGCCTTTTCGATCTCCCGCACGAAGCGTTGCGCCTTCTCGACGACGAGGACGTCGTAGAGGCTCTTGCCGACGAGATAGCTGCCCTCGTGATAATACCGGGTGTCCTTGCCGCCGAAGAGCGCGGCATAACGGCCGCTGCGGGTCAGGACGAAGCAGGGATCCGGGAGCGCCGACAGAATGAAATAAAGCTGATCGCGGGAAAAAGCGGTTTCCTGTCCGATCTCGATCTCTGGCGCAAGGTGAGCTGCCGTCATTGCGGTTCCCGGGGCGTTGATGCAATCCGGGCTGCATGGCCGGACCGACCGGAAGCAACGGGCGCACGGTCCGGAGACTACCGCCAAACTCCTTCCAAATTATCAACAGATGCGAATATTCGCAGGCACGAATAAAGGCGGGAGCGGCAGCCGGCAAAGACAAATGGCTGGCCGCAGCCATGGCTTTCCATCTCGGCCGTACCCTTTTGCGGCAAACGCGCCTTGCCTTTGCCGGTGGGCCTATGTTCGATTGCGGACTTTCAAATTCATGAGTCCCCGCCCGCATGTTCAAGGATTTTTCCGTTTCGGCCCTGATGATGGGGCTGCTCACAGCCTTTGTCGGGTTCATCAGCTCGTTTGCGGTCATCATGCAGGGGCTGCAGGCGATGGGTGCGACCGCACCGGAAATCGCCTCGGCGCTCTTGGCGCAATCGATCTCCATGGGCGTCCTGGCGATCGTGTTCTCGAACTGGTACCGGATGCCGATCAGCATCGCCTGGTCGACGCCGGGGGCGGCGCTTCTGTCCGGCATCAGCATAATCGAGGGCGGATTTCCGGCCGTGGTCGGCGCTTTCGTGGTCTGCGGCGTGCTGATCATTCTCTCCGGCCTGTTCCGGCCGCTCAGCCGGGCGATCCGGCTGATCCCGGCACCGCTCGCCAATGCCATGCTGGCCGGTATTCTGCTCAGTCTTTGCCTCGCGCCGGTGAAGGCTGTCGCCTTCAATGCGGCGCTCGGCCTGCCGATCGTGCTGACCTGGATGGTCGTGGTTTCCAGGTGGCGGCTCTGGGCGGTGCCGGCGTCGCTCGGCGCGCTGATCCTGGTGCTGGTCTTCGGCGTCGACCTTGCCCCGGACGCGATGGCGCAGATCGGCGCGGCGATCCATCCGGGCCTCACCTTCGTCACGCCGGTCTTCACCCTGCACGGGATGATCTCGGTGGCGCTGCCGCTGTTCATCGTCACCATGGCCTCGCAGAACATACCCGGCATGGCGATCCTGAAGGTGCACCACTACGAGCCGCCGGCGGGTGTGATGTTTGTCGGCACCGGCATCTTCTCGATCCTCGGCGGGCTGGTCGGCGGCGTGCCGGTCAACATGGCGGCGATCACAGCGGCGATGTGCGCCAGCGAGGATGCCCACCCCGACCCCGCCAAACGCTACTGGGCGGCGATCGTCGCCGGCTTCGGTTATATCGTGTTCGGCCTGATCGCCGGCGGCATCATCGCCTTCGTGTCGCTGGCGCCGCCGATCCTGCTGCAGGCGGTGGCAGGTCTCGGACTGATCGGCGCCTTTGCCAACGCGGCCTTTGCGGCCTATCGCGACCCGGAAACGCGCGAAGCCGCGGCGATCACCTTCCTCGTGACGGCGTCGGGCCTGTCCTTCGCCGGGATTTCCGGGGCATTCTGGGGGCTCGTGGCTGGCGGGGTGATGATGGGATTGCAGGGCCTCGTCAGGCGTGCTTGAATGTCTGGAAATGGTATAATTTCTATATTATATTGGTCATGAAGTTCGAATTCGATCCTGACAAGAGCGCCACGAACAGGGACAAACACGGAATCGATTTCGTGGAGGCGCAGGCGTTGTGGGCAGATGAGAGGCGGACCGTCGCTCCGGTCCTGTCGGATACGGAGTCGCGATATATCCTTACGGGAAAGATTGCGGAGAAGCATTGGACCGCGGTCTATACATGGCGAGGAGACTGGCTGCGAATTATATCGGTCAGGCGCGCACGTGACAAAGAGAAGCAGACCTATGAAGACAATAACCGCTGAAGAGTTTGACAAGAAATTCGACGATGGCGAGGACATCAGCGAATATGTGGACTGGTCTAAGGTCACACGCCCCAATCTTGAGCTCAAGCGCGTGAATATCGATTTTCCGACCTGGGTCGTGAACGGGCTGGATCAGGAGGCGCGGCGTCTTGGTGTTACGCGGCAGTCGCTGGTGAAACTCTGGATCGCCGAACGGCTTGAGGCAAGACGCCAAGGCAGGTGAAAGCCCACTTGCCTCTCTCCTACTCTGAGGTTATACACTTCGCCCATGACCATGACAGGCGCAATCATGTCCGACCGTTCGTCTACCCGCCGCATCGCGGCCGGGACAATGGTATTTGCGCTTTCCTCGCTTCTTAGCCTCGACCTTACGCGCGGTTGCCGGGTCCGTTGAGGAGCGCCCGGCGGCCGAAGGCCCGCCCGGCATAAGAGCTCCTCTCACGAACATTCAAGACCGAGCCACCAAAGACCGCTAAAGGTCCGCATCGACGACGGCCAATTCCCCAGACGGATGCCGAGCGACGCGTGAAGCGAGAAGAGACGACGACAATGGACGCCAACACCCATTCCCCGAAATCCGGCCATAAATCCGGGATGCCCGACGCGGCTGTGAAATACCGCGCTTACCCGCCCATCAACATTCCCGACCGCACCTGGCCCACGAAAACCATCACCAAGGCACCAATCTGGTGTTCGGTCGATCTGCGCGACGGCAACCAGTCTCTGGTCAACCCGATGGGCCATGACCGCAAGGCCCGCATGTTCCGCATGCTGCTCGACATGGGTTTCAAGGAAATCGAGATCGGTTTCCCGTCCGCCTCGCAGACCGATTTCGACTTCGCCCGCTGGTGCGTGGAAGAGGGCGGCGTGCCGGAAGACGTGTCCATGCAGGTCCTGGTCCAGTGCCGGCCGGAGCTGATCACCCGCACCTTCGAATCTCTGGAGGGCGCCCACAAGCCGATCATCCACTTCTACAACTCGACCTCCGAGCTGCAGCGCCGCGTGGTGTTCGCCAAGGACGTCGCCGGTATCAAGCAGATCGCGGTGGACGCGGCCAAGATGATCACCGACATGGCAGCGAAGGCCGCCAATGGTGCAAATGGGGGTTTTCGTTTCCAGTATTCGCCGGAAAGCTTTACCGGCACCGAACTGGAAGTGGCGCTGGAAATCTGCAATGCCGTCACCGAGGTGATCAGGCCGACTGCCGAGGACAAGCTGATCCTCAACCTGCCCTCGACGGTGGAGATGGCGACCCCGAACGTCTACGCGGACCAGATCGAATGGATGTGCCGCAATCTCGACAACCGCGAAAACATCATCATCTCGCTGCATCCGCATAACGACCGCGGCACCGGTATCGCTGCGACCGAGCTCGGCCTGATGGCGGGTGCGGACCGTGTCGAAGGCACGCTGTTCGGCAATGGCGAACGCACCGGCAATGTCGACGTGGTGACGCTGGCCTTGAACATGTACACGCAAGGGGTCGATCCGGAGCTCGACTGCTCCGACATTGAGCGGATCAAGGCGGTCTACGAATATTCCAACCAGATGGTCATTCCCGAACGGCACCCTTATGTCGGCGAACTGGTCTATACGGCCTTTTCCGGCTCGCACCAGGATGCGATCAACAAGGGCATGAAGGCGATCAAAGTCGCCAATCACCCGGTCTGGGAAGTGCCCTACCTGCCGATCGACCCGCGCGATGTCGGCCGTTCCTACGAGGCGATCATCCGCATCAACTCGCAGTCGGGCAAGGGCGGCATCGCCTATATCCTGGCGGAGGATTACGGCTTGAACCTGCCGCGCAACCTGCAGGTCGAGTTCCGCGAGGAGATCCAGCGGATTACCGACGAAGAGGGCGTGGAGCTTCCCGCCAAGCGCATCTATGAAAGCTTCATCGAGCGCTATGTCGAGCAGCCCGGCGGACGGCTGAAGTTCGTTGATCACCACACCTTTCCGGCCGGGGTCGATCACAAGGGCGTTCGCGTCGTCGCAGCGGAGATCACCGACGGTGGGGAGACGAAGCGGATCGAAGGCACGGGCACGGGGCCGATCGATGGCTTCATCAACGCGCTGTCGACCTATCTCGGCATAGAACTTTCGGTCGCCGACTATTCCGAACATTCGCTGCAGCACGGCTCGAACGCGTCTGCCATCGCCTATGTGGAGATGGAGCACCCGAACGGAAAACTGTTCGGCGCCGGCATCAACAAGAACATCGTTGCGGCTTCGCTGGAGGCGATCGTCTCGGCGGCGAACCGGGTGCTGGCGGCCAGGGGGTGAGCGTGACAGCTATTCGTCATTTATCGCCGCAGGATTGGTGTAGAGACTATAACGAGTTCCGGCCATATAGCGCGATCGGTAACAAGGTGCCGATTCCGCTTATGGACGGCTCATCGGCACCCGCCGAGCTGAGCCACAACCCTCGGAAATTCCAGCTCCCGCTGGCCCAAAATCGGAAGTGCCTCGATACCGTTGTTGGAGAGGTCGGACTTAAAAAGTACGTTACGGTTGCTAAACGTGCGCCAAATTATGGAGTTGATGGTGCCGCGGTTTTCAATTGTTATAACAACGCGCAATCGCGCTGACTTAGTAGTCAATTCTCTCCAAAGTGTTTTGGAACAAGATTTCACAGACTTTGAAGTCATTGTCTCTGATAACTCCGACGAGGTTCCAGTTGGAGCCGCCAGAAAGGCCCTCGGCGCTATGCTCGAAGACGAGCGGGTGCGCTATGTCCGGCCAGAGACGGTTCTGCCTATGACGGCGCATTGGGAATGGGCTGTTGCACATGCACAAGGCGAGTATGTCGGTATCCTAACGGATCGTATGGTAATCAGGCTTTATACACTCTCAACGGTAGATAGCGTTTTGAGAGGGAATGACCTAGATTTGATCTGTTATGAGCGGGCGAATATTGTCGAGGATGATGGCGGTTATATTGTCCCGTCGACTGACACACAGATTAATTTCAAAGTCAGGCGGACGGAGGAATTTATTGAGGCATTTTCGAAATCGGACTATCGTCGCCTCGACAATCCACGTTTCTTAAATGGCTTCGCCTCTGCCGCGTTGTTGACTTCCTTCAGACAAAAATATGGTTCGATCTTTACAGGAATTGCTCCCGACTATTCGTTCCTGATGCGCGTTCTCGATGACCGGGACGAAGTGTATTTCGTAGAAAACACTCTGCTGCTTAAGCATTCCGAGGATCGCAGCAACGGCAAGAGTTTCACACATATGAAGATGACCAGAGCCAGCCAAGACTTCCTTGAAAGGATGAGGAAGGAACAGTCGGAATTCGTTCGTCTTGCGCCGTTGCCAGATGACGTCATGATGATAACGAACCTGATGGCGCGCGAATATGAAATAGGGCGTGGCGGGCAAAAAAGTGGCAAGCTCAAGGCGATCAATAATCAAGCATTCTACGATGAAAGTGTGAAACACCTTCGATCGTTAAAGGAAGCCGGGGCCGATGTTTCGGTACAGTTGAAGCGGATGGAGAATTATCGCAAAAGCTTTGGCCTGGCAGCATATCGTCCGGCCTGCAGGGAGCGTCGTCGTAGCGCCAAGAAGTGGTTGAAGAGAATTCTCGGAATGAACGTTACATCGGTCAAGAAACGACCGAAAGGCGAACGCTTCTCTTCGATTATAGAGGCTTTACGCGTCGATGCAGCGGATCATGCCACGTACAAGGCTCTCCATATTTATCCCAATCTGCCTGAGTTGCCTCTCTCAAAGGCCTGAAGCCTAGATCAGCCCCGCGGCCTTGGCCGCGATATCATCCAGATCGGCCGCAGACGACGGGCCGACGATCATGTAGGTGGCCAGCGGCGTGACCCAGGAGACGAGGCCGGTGTCGTTGCGGATTTCCTCGATCGAGCGGTTGCCCTCGGGCCGGGTCTTGGTGAAGGAAATGGCGATCACGTCGCCGTCTCCTTCACCGTCGGTCCGGCGGTAGAGAAGCTGGCCGACCGGCCCGCCGCCGGCGGCAAACAGGCGGGCGCCCTGGAAGGTCAGGCCGCTGTCGCTGAGATCGGGGATCCGAAAGCCGACGCCGGTATTGGTGGTCAGCCATTCGAGGATATCGGCGGGCCTGTCGGCCGGGATTTCAGCAAGGTGATTGGTCTGGCGGGCATAGAGCCGGTAATGGGCGATGATATCGTCCAGCCAGTCGCGGCTGCTGGTGCCGGGCATGGAAATCATCGAAAACTGCGGCACCGCGGGGTTGCCGCCGATCATATAGCCGATGCCGCCGCCGAGCACGAAAAACAGGGCGCAAGCGGCCGCTGCCTGCAGGCCGGACGGCTTGAAGGAAAGCGTCGGGCGCGGCCCCTGCGGCAGGCGGACGGCCCGGCGCGGCAGCGGCGCATTCTTGATGGTGCGCACCAGATCGAGCGGCACCGGCTCCTTCAGCATGTCGTCAAATGCGCGCCTTCCGAGATCGGCGCCGCGCTTCAGCGCGTCGTGCAGGGACCGCGCCTGCGGGTCGTTGACCAGCAGTTCCTCGACGTCATGCCTGTCGTCGTCGCTGGTCCGGCCATCGATATAGGCGGAAAGACGGAGCTCGAGCTGCGAGGGCTGGGGGATGTTCATCCTCACGCTCTCCGCTCGCTCGTTTCGGCGGCGGCCGCCGCCAGGCTGAGACGTGCGGTGCAAAGGCGGGCGGCAAAGAGATCCGGCTGGATGCCGAGAATGGCGGCCGCCTCCGCATAAGCGAAACCTTCCACATCGGCGAGCAGGAAAACGCTCGCCAGCCCGTCCGGCAGGCAAGCCAGGGCGTCCTTCTTCGACGGACGGGAACTTCCGGCCGTGGAAGCGTCGGCGGCGGCATTGCCCTCAGCGCGACGGCGCTTCTTGGCTTCGTCCACGAATGTGCTGAGGATCATGCTGAAAAGCCAGCTTTCCAGCCGGCCTTCGCCCTTCCAGTGATGGCTTTTCTGGATCGCCCGGCCGGCCGCTCCACGCACCAGATCATCGGCCTCGGCCGCACTTCCCGTCAGCGTCAGCGCAAAACGGCGCAGGCGCGGCAGGAGCGCTACGAGATCGCGCCGGATGTCGGTCGATGGGCTCGGCTGGGTCATGTATAGGAGCGGCTTACCTGTGATCTACTTCAATAACCGGAACGAACTCATAGCTATGACGGGATTGTGGCGATTCCGCAACAATCGCGCCATTGATTCTACAACATTCTCGCGACTTGCGGAATCGACATCGTTGCTGGCTCCTCGCCGTAGAGAAGCCGGCTGTTGTCGAGCGCAACGCCGTCGCCCCGTTCCGTGAGGCCATAACGGTCGCAAAGAAGGTTCCAGGCACCGGGCTCGCCGGAGAGCGTGAAGAGGTTGTAGGCGGCGCGCGGCTTGTGTCCGCCAGGTCCCTGGGACGCCGACGCGATGCCGACCACCGGCACGTTGCCGGTATGGCTTCGCAGCCAGTAGAGCGTGTTGAGATGCGTGTGCCCGTGCAGCACCAGTTCCGCGCCACCGGTGGAGATCGCCGCTGCGAACCGGCGAATGCCGAGCATGCGCTTGTGCGAGGAGGCGGCACCGCGGATTGGCGGATGATGGATCAGCACCACCCGGAAGAGGCCTTCGTCTCCTGCCTTCTTCAACAGGTTGACCGTCTCGCGGGCCTGGCGCGAGCCGAAATATCCCGAAGCCGAAAAGGGCAGGGTGGCATTGGAAGTCGAGCAGCCGATGATGGCCAGCGGACCGCGCCGGCGCAGCGTTGGGAAGATATGATCCTCTTCGGGCCATTCGGCCGGATCGTCGTCGCTCTTGATGAAGGGGTACCATTCGTTGACCGACTTGTCGTGCGCGCCCGGCACATAGGCGTCGTGGTTGCCGGGCACGACCGTCGTGTCGTAGGGCTCGCCAATGGTGCGCAGCCACTCGCCGGCAAGCCGCGTCTCGATCTTGGTCGCCAGATTGACGAGGTCGCCGGTGATGACGAGCTGGTCCGGTTCGCGCGTCTTCAAATCGCTCAAAAGCAGGTCGAGCGTGTTGACGAAAAGGTGCTTGCGCCGATTGCGGTGCCAGTTCACAAACCCGGTGATCCGCTTCGAGAAAAGCTCGCGAAGCGTCAGGTTTGGAAGCGGCCCCAGATGGATGTCGGAAATATGCGCGAATTTGAACATGGCGCACACATAACGCATGAGTGCAGAAATCGTTATCGATTTTCTGGGCGCTCCCGGAGTTATGAATGAGTGGCGAAGGGATGCCGGAAATCCGCAACGGGCGGACCCGGGTCGTCGTCTGGCTGCTGCATCGGGTCTTCATGCTGACGCGCGGCATGACGCTCGGGGTGCGCGCCGCCTGCTTCGACGGCGAAGGCCGCATCTTCCTCGTGCGTCATACCTATGTGCCTGGCTGGTACATGCCGGGCGGTGGCGTCGAGCGCGGGGAGACGTCGCTTGAGGCGCTGCGCAAGGAGCTACGCGAGGAAGGCAATCTGGAGATTGTCGGAGAGGCCGTGCTTTTCCACGCCTACTACAATCGCAACGCCAGCAAACGCGACCATGTGCTGTTCTATCGGGTGACGGTGGAGCAGACTGCGCCGCGTGCGCCGGATCGGGAGATTGCTGAGAGCGGGTTCTTTGCGCTCAATGCGCTGCCGGAGGAGACGACCGCCGCGACGCTACGGCGGTTGCGGGAGTTGAGGGGCGAGGTGGAGAGGGCGGATTACTGGTGAGGGATCCGAGTTTGCCCCTCATCCGCCCTGCCGGGCACCTTCTCCCCGTTCTGACGGGGAGAAGGACAGATGCCGCACCGTCTCACCCTATCGGCAACGCTTTGGTTTGGGGACCGGGACTCGCCGCTTGCGTCCTTCGCCCCGCTTGCGGGGAGAAGGTGCCGGCAGGCGGATGAGGGGCAGATGCGTCTCGATCAAGCCACCCGTTTCACCTTCTCCCGCCCATGCGGCGCGTCGAGGTTCACTACCGGGCCGACGGGGACGATGCCTGTCGGGTTGATGGTCTTGTGGCTCCCATAATAGTGATGCTTGATGTGGAACAGGTTGCAGGTCTCGGCGATGCCGGGTTGCTGATAGAGATCAGCGAGATAGCCGGACAGGTTCGGGTAGTCCGAGATGCGGCGGATGTTGCACTTGAAGTGGCCGACATAGACCGGATCGAAACGGAGAAGCGTGGTGAACAGGCGCCAGTCGGCCTCGGTCGTGGTGTCGCCGAACATGTAGCGGCTGCCTGACAGGCGCTTTTCCAGCATGTCGAGCGTTTCGAACAGCCGGTTGACGGCGCCCTCGTAGGCGTCCTGGACGGTCGCGAAACCGGCCTTGTAGACGCCATTGTTGACCGTGTCGTAGACGAGCGCGTTCAGTTCATCGATCTCGCCGCGCAGAGCTTGCGGATAAAAATCCACCGTCGAGCCGGTCAGTCCGTCGAAGGCGCTGTTGAACATGCGGATGATCTCAGAACTCTCGTTCGAAACGATGGTGTTTTCAAGCTTGTCCCACAGGACCGGCACGGTGACGCGGCCGGAATAGTTCGGATCGGCCTTCAGGTAGACCTGGTAGAGATAGTCCGAGCCGAACAGGTCGTCGCCGGTGGCGCCGTCACGTTTCCGGAACTCCCAGCCGTTCTCCAGCATCAGGTAATCGACGACCGAGACCGAGACCAGGTCCTCGAGCTTCTTCAGCTTGCGGAAGATCAGGGTGCGGTGCGCCCAGGGGCAGGCATAGGAAACATAGAGATGGTAGCGCCCGGCTTCGGCCTTGAAGCCTTGCCTGCCGGAGGGACCGGCGGAACCGGCCGCAGTCACCCAGTTGCGGAACTGCGATTCTGCCCGCTTGAAATGGCCCTTGTTTTCCTTGGTATCGTACCAGACGTCCTGCCATCTTCCTTCGACGAGCCTGCCCATGGTTATCTCCTTGGATTTTCCTTGAGATGATAGATACGGCACCGGCTGCCGAATACGAGGCAGGATTTTATGAACGGTGTGTTTTTGCGTTGGACGCGGCAAATTTTTCCTGCTAATTCGCTTTCCGGATTTTAAGGATACTTTCCTCCATGACCGAAGTACGGACACTGCGACGACGCTGATCATCGACCACGACGCTTGAACAGGCGTCATCGAGATCCCTTGTCCTGTCCGCTCTCAATTTACGGCTTCGGTCCTTCATGTCTCAGCACAGCGCCCTCTATAAGCACGAACTCGTTTATCTCACGGAAGATGTATCCCATGATGAGGTCATCGAACTCATCAACGCGGAAGCCTTCGGCCCCGGGCGCCATACCCGCGCCGCCGCCCGCATCCGCGAGCAGGGGCCGCATGACCGGACACTTTCCTTCGTCTGTGCCGATGACGGCGAAACGATCGCTTCGGTCAGGATGACGCCGGTCCATGCGGGTTCGGTGAAGGGCCATCTGCTCGGGCCGCTTGCGGTGCGGCCGTCGCACAAGAACCAGGGCATCGGCCGGGAACTGGTGCGGATTGCCATCGAAGCGGCGAGGCGCCAGGGTTCCGAAGCGGTCATCCTCGTCGGCGATCCGCCTTATTACGGCCCGCTCGGGTTCGAGAAGGTTGCCTATGGCGCGCTGGAATTTCCGGGACCTGTCGATCCCGGCCGGGTTCTGGTCGTGCCGATCGCAGCCGACGTGCATGCGCGGCTCAAGGGCGTCATCGGCTGGCGCGAATAGGCCGTTTCCTTTAAGCAGATGACGGATCGGTCGGCGAAAGCCGGCCGTACGATTCGTCGAAGCGAGGGACCGGGCGCATGACAGCAATCACCATGGACGAGGCGCTCGATCGCGCCGGAGCGGGGACCTATCAGCGACGGCTGATGGGTGTTTTCGGCCTCGTCTGGACGGCCGACGCGATGCAGGTGCTGGCGGTCGGTTTCACAGCCGCCTCTATCGCGGCAACTTTCGAGCTGACCGTGCCGCAGGCGCTGCAGACCGGCACGGCCTTCTTCTTCGGCATGCTGCTTGGCGCGCTCGGTTTCGGCAGGCTTGCCGACCGGATCGGTCGCCGCCGGGTGCTGATCGTCACGGTTGGCTGCGATGCGCTGTTCGGCACGCTCTCCATCTTTGCCCCGGATTTCACTATCCTGCTTCTGCTGCGCTTCCTGACCGGCGCTGCCGTCGGCGGCACGCTGCCTGTCGATTATGCGATGATGGCGGAGTTCCTGCCTGCCAGAAACCGCGGCCGCTGGCTGGTCCTGCTCGAAGGCTTCTGGGCAGTCGGGACGCTGATCGTGGCGCTCGCCGCCTGGGCCGCAAGCCTTGCCGGCGTCGCTGATGCCTGGCGCTACATCTTTGCGGTTACCGCCATTCCGGCGATTGCCGGCATCGGCCTGCGTTTCCTGGTGCCGGAATCGCCGCTCTACCTGATGCGCTCGGGCCGCAATGACGAGGCGAGGGCAATCGTCGACCGGATGCTCGTCGTGAACGGTCGTCCGCCGCTCGGGGCTGGCACCAGCCTGGTCCCGCCGCCGCCGGTCAAGGCGACCGGCCTCTTCTCGGGCGAGTTGCGCCAGCGCAGCATCATGATCCTGGCGATCTGGTTCCTTGTCTCGGTCTCCTATTACGGCGTCTTTACCTGGATGCCGGCGAGGCTCGCCGGCGAGGGCTTCGGTTTCGTGCGCGGCTACGGCTTTCTGGTACTGGTCGCACTGGCTCAGCTTCCAGGATATGCGCTTGCTGCCTATGGTGTGGAAAAATGGGGCCGCAAGCCGACGCTGATCGGCTTCTGCCTGCTCTCGGCGCTCGGCTGCCTGATGTTTGTCGTCGCGCCGAGTGCCCTCCTGGTCGGGGCTGCGCTGCTGATCATGAGCTTTGCGCTGCTCGGCACCTGGGGTGCGCTCTATGCCTATACGCCGGAGCTCTACCCGACCGCGTCGCGGGCGACCGGCATGGGGGCAGCCGGCGCCATGGCGCGTCTCGGCGGCCTGCTGGCGCCATCGCTGGTGGGTTATGTCGTGGTTCAGGGGCTCGGCCTGACGATCGGCATCTTTGCCGGCCTGCTGGTGATCGCGGCGATTGCCGCGACGATGATCAATGCGGAAACGCGGCAGGTCTCTCTCGCCTGAGCTAGAACCGTTTTTGCAGCCACGTCACCGAATGGCCTCCGTCGAGGCCTTTCAGCGTGCCGATCTCGGTGTAGCCCTGCTTCAGATAAAGCTTGAGTGCCGCCGGGTTCATCGTGTCGATATAGGCGCCGATCGCGCCGCGGGCGCGGGCTTCGGCCTCCGCCATGTCGAGCATGCGGGCGGCAAGGCCGCGGCCGCGCAGCTCGTCCGGGATGTAGAGCATCGAAACATAGAGCCAGCCGCGGCCGGTATAGCCGGTCAGCCCGCCGATGAGGTTGCCGTCGTCGTCATGCAGCGGCACCGCCAGCTCGCGGCGGTTGGTGGGGCCGAACGTCGCTGCATTGTGGGTCATCAGCCGTTCGAGGATGAAATCCTCCTCGTCGGCGGTCATGCCTTCGATGATTTTCAGGTCGATATCCATGCGACTATTCCCGTCTCCATTTTCGGAGCGCAGGGATAACCTACAGAGCTTTCCTGAGGAAGGTGCGGGTGCGGCCCTTCGGAAATTCCGGCAGTTCCCCGAAGATTTCGTAGCCCTGGCGCATATAGGCCTTCTGGGCGACCGGGCTAAACGTGTCGATCCAGGCGCCGTGACAGCCGCGGGCGCGGGCTTCCTGTTCGGCTTGGCTCAGCAGCTTGCCGGCCATGCCTTCACCCCGCAATGTTTCCGGGATGAACAGCCATTGGGTGAAGAGCCAGCCCCAGGCCGTGTAGCCGGAAAGCCCACCGATTGCCTTTCCATCGATATCGCGGATCAGGATGGCGAGGGCTTCACGTTTCGACGGGCCGACATCGGCTTCGTTGAAGGCCGTCAGTCCCTCGCTGATGGCAGCCAGTTCCTCCGGCCGGGGCGAGGCAGTCATATCAAGCTGCGTCATGCCTCAGCGACCCTCGCGCCACCACATGGCCGCGACCGCCAAGAGCAGGGCGGAGAGGCCGGCAAAGCCGGCAAACAGCGGCAGCGTGTTGATGCCGCGCAGCACCGTCTCGTCTGTCAGGCGGATGACCATGCGGTTGGGATCGTTGACGCGCACTTCGCCGCGCACCGGCAGGATATCCGGCAGCGAGATGCCGTCGCCCGAGGCGACGCGGGTGACGAGCCCGCGGGTCTTGTCGGCATAGGGTTTCAAGGTGGCCTCGGTCGAGATCATCGCCTTGAATTCCGGCGCATCCACCGTGCCGACATGCACGAGCGTCGAGAACTGGCCGTTGGTGACTTCGAACAGGCCGGTCTCTTCCATGCGGCGCTCCAGCCGGTACTGGCCGGGACCGGCTGAAGTCATCGGCATGGTCTCGGTGCGGCCGGACGGATATTTGATCGTCGCAGGGCCTGGATCGTCGCCGATCGTCTGGCGGGTGGCTTCGAGGGTGCGGCCGACGGCGCGGGCGGTCAGCGCCTCTTCCTCCAGTTCCGGTTCCTTCATCAGCCAATGGGCGATGCGGCGATAGAGCGAGACGTGTGGGCCGCCGCCTTCGAAACCGCGGGCCCAGAGCCATCCCTGGTCCGAGAGCAGCATGGCGACGCGGCCTTCGCCCTGCCGGTTGAGGACCAGCAGCGGGCGGTCGCCGTCGCCTTCCATGACGGTCTGGCCCTGCGGCGTATCGACGTCGATGGTGCGGAACCAGCGGCCCCAGGTCGGCGGATTGGCATTGGAGCCGTCGAGCCCGCGGGTCACGGGGTGTTTTTCGCCCTCCGGCGACAGATGCGGATAAAAGGCGGCGCTGTGGACTTCGCCGGTCGGCGCGGCCGGCAGGACCTGCTCAAGCGGCGTCGAGGCGATCGAATCCTCGCCGGCATGTTCGGGGCCGGCAGCGATCAGCAGCGCGCCGCCATTGTTCACGTACTGGGCGATGTAATCGTAATAGAGGATCGGCAGCACGCCGCGGTGCTTGTAGCGGTCGAAGATGATCAGGTCGAAATCCTTGATCTTCTCGACGAACAGTTCGCGGGTGGGGAAGGCGATCAGCGACAGTTCGTTGATCGGCGTGCCGTCCTGTTTTTCCGGCGGGCGCAGGATGGTGAAGTGCACGAGGTCGACCGACGCATCGGACTTCAACAGGTTGCGCCAGGCGCGCTCGCCGGCATGCGGTTCGCCGGACACGAGCAGGACGCGCAGGTTCTGGCGGATGCCGTCGATGACGTGGACGGCGCGGTTGTTGGCAGTCGTCACCTCGCCCGGAAGTTCGGCAACCGAAAATTCCATGACATTGTTGCCGCCGCGCGGAACGGTGAAGGAGAAGGGCGTCTCCTGGCCGGGCGTGGCGCGCAGCGTCGCGGTCTGCTGACCGTTCATGCGCACGGTCACCTGTGCCGGTCCGCCGCCGGTGCGACCGTCGTCGAAGACCCGCAGTGTCAGTTCCTGTTCCTCGCCGACGATGCCGAAACGGGGCGCGCGGACCACTTCGACGCGGCGGTCGAACTCGTCGGGTTTGCCGGTGATCAGGCCGTGGACGGGGGCATTGAAGCCGAGGTCCTGGTTGATGCCGGGCAGGTCGTGGATCTGGCCGTCGGTCAGGAAGACCGTACCGCCGATACGGGCCGGCGGTACGTCGGAAATGGCGGAACGAAGGGCAGTGAACAGCTTTGTCGACGGCGTGTCGGATTCGCCGTCGTCATCGACCTCGACGATGCGCGTCTCGATGCGCGGGTAGCGGGAGAACCGGTCCTGCAGGCTCGCGAGTGCCTCGTCCGTCTGCTGCTTGCGCTGGGCGGTATCCTGGCTCTGCGAACGGTCGACGATGATCGGCACCACGGTCGAAAGCTGGTCGCGGTCCTCCTGCAGCAGCGTCGGGTTGGCGAGCGCCAGGAGCAGTGCGGCGAGCGCCAGCGTGCGCAGGGTGGCGCCGCGGATGCCGCGCCAGAAGGCGAGGCCGGCGAGGATCAGCGCAAAGACGCCGAGCGCGGCGAGAATCGGCCAGGGAAAGAACGGGGCGAATTCGATGGTCATGAGGATTTCCCTTCATCCGGGAGGGAAACTACGTTTAGCCGGACCGAGCCGCGAACTCCCACTGATCTCCCCCCTTGAGGGGGAGATGTCACGAAAGTGACAGAGGGGGGTAAGCGGGCGTCACGGCGAGGGAAAAGGGTAGAGGTTGAGTTCCTGGATACCCCCCTCTGCCCTGCCGGGCATCTCCCCCTCAAGGAGGGAGATCGGCCAGAGGCACCGCTTTGCCACATAACCCGGACATGCTTGTCGACTGCCGGAAGACAGGAACGAAGGAGAGTGGCGGAGGAGGAGTGGGTGGTCATTTGTTTCCCTCCCTCACTGCCCAAGCCGCTCAAGCAGAGCCGGGACGTGCACCTGGTCGGCTTTGTAGTTGCCGGTCAGCATGTACATCATGATGTTGACGCCGGAGCGATAGGCATATTCGCGCTGCATCTCGTCCGGGGGGACGGTGGGAAGAACGGGGCCGCCCTGACTGTCGACTGCCCAGGCGCCGGCAAAATCGTTGCCGGTGATCAGCAGCGGCGTCACGCCGTCTCCGCTGGAGGAGAGCTGCGCGCCGGTGTTCTTGGCTTCCTGCCGCGCCTCGACCCAAAGCGGGCTGCCGGTATAGCGGCCGGGGAAATTGGTGAGCAGGTAGAACGAACGGGTCAGCACATGGTCGGCCGGCGTCGGCTCCAGCGGCGGGATGTCGATATTGGCGAGGATCGCCTGCAGGCGTTCGCCATTCGGCGTGGTACCGCCGCCATCGAGCGACGAATACTGGTCGCGCGTGTCGAAAAGCACCGTGCCGCCGTTGCGCATATAGGCATCGATCCGGGAGATCGCCGCTTGGCTGGGCATCGGCGCGGTGGCGGAAATCGGCCAGTAGATGATCGGGTAGAAGGCGAGTTCGTCCTTGGTGATATCGAGACCGACCGGGGCGCCGGGTTCCAGCGTCGTGCGGTAGGTGAGAAATTGGCTGAGACCTTCGAGACCCTGTTCGGAAATGCTGTCGACGTCCCGCTCGCCGGTCACGACGTAGGCGAGGTGGGTCGTATCCAGCCGTTCGAGGATCTGCTCGTCACCGGGCTTGGCTCCGGTACCGGGCGGCATCTCCTGCGCTTGCAACGGGCTTGGGACGAAGGCGAAGAGGCCGAAGGCGACGGCGGCGATGACCGCCGCGGCACTGCCGGCGGTGCGGCGACGGGTAGGCACGCGGGAGAAGGCGCCGTTCATGAAGAGCACCACAAGGCTGTCGAGGATCAGCATCGCCAGGGCGGCTGCAAAAAGGGCGGGACGCAGCGACACGGCTTCGCCGCCAGCGAGGCCTTCGCGCACCAGTGGCCGGCCGGCCGTGGTCGGATCGAAGCGGGCAATGACGGTCTTCGGCGCCAGCAGGTTGACGGCGGTGAAACCGTCCTCGGTGCCGTAAAGGCCGGGCGGGTGGTCGAAGCTTGCGACCGGCACCTGGTTGGCGGCAATCGCGATCGGTCGGGCCGTTCCGGTCTCGGTGGTAAGGACGCCGTCGGCGGTGAGCAACCGGTAGGGAGCCAGCGTCGCCGCGGTCCCCTCTGCTCCCGAGCCAGACGACGCGGCACCGCCGGCGCGGGCGAGCTGCACCAGGCGGCGGAGCATTTCGACGAAATTGCCCGACAGCGGCAGGTTAGACCAGGTGGCTTCGGCGCTCGTGTGGAAGAGTACGATGCGGCCGGCCTCGACTTCCTTTTCGGTGACGAGCGGCGTTCCGTCGGCAAGGCTCGCCCAGGTGCGTTCGGCAAGATCCGGCGTCGGTTCGGCGAGAACCTGGCGGGTGACGGTGATGTCGGCGGCGCGCGGCAGGCCGGCGAAGGGGCCGAAGCCCGGGAAATCGGCAAGCGACTGCGGCTCCGACCAGGACATGGCGCCGCCGAGGGCGCGTTCGCCCTGGCGCAGGATCACCGGCACCAGCGGATCGTCGGCGGGGGCGGCGGCAAGGCGCGGCCCAGCAAAGCGGATCAACGTGCCCCCTTGAGCGATCCATCGCTGCAGCGGCGCATAGGATTCGGAGGGCAGGCGGCCGACATCGGCGAGGATGATGGCGGACGGATTGCCCTGCAGGATCTGCGGGATGGCGACCGAAAGATCGGCGGTGTTCGGCTGGATGACGTCCGCATAGGGCAGGAGCGCGCGGCTGATGTAATAGAGCGGCTGCAGGAGCGGCTGGAAATCACTGCCGCTTTCGCCGGCGAGAAGCGCGATGCGGCGGCGTTTGAAGCCATCGTCGAGCAGGTGTGCCGCGCCGGCCGTCGCAAGCCCGTCGATGTTGAGCCGGGCGAAATCGTTGCGCAGTTCGAACGGCGAGGCGATCTCGGCGGTGGCGGTCGCTGCACCCGCATCGAAGCGCAGCGTGCCGGAGGCGAGCGCGCGCCCTTGGGCGTCCAGCGCGTTGACGTTCATCTGCTGCGCCGATGCGGTCGAAAGGCGCGTCGCGGTCACGGACATGGCGGCGGCATTGTTGACCGCATCGGTCAGCGCCACGGCGCTGTGGCCGTCGCCTTCGATCAGGCGCATTTCGGCGGGCGAGAGGGCTGCGAGCGTCGACATGGCTTCGTTGTCACCGGCCGCCGCCATGCCGTCCGAAAGGATGGCGAGCGTGCCGGGACGGGCGCCGTTCATGGCTTCTCTCACCGCCTGGGCGGCGCGGGCGCGATCCGGAACCAGCGGCTTGGGGCTTGCGGCCGTCAGCTTGTCGCGGGCAGCGGCTGCCGTGCCGGGCACGGCCTCATGGCCGGCATCGGCTGTGAAGGTGATCGACACCGGCACGTCGGCGCTTTCGGCGTCATCGATCAGGAGGTTGGCGGTCTGGACGCGGCGCTCCCAGTCGGCCGCTGTCGCCCAGCCATTGTCGACGACGACAACCAGCGGGCCGCCGGAATTCAGGGAGTTGGCGCGCGGGTTCATGACCGGATCGGCGATCGCCAGGATCACGGCGGCGGCCAGCAGCATGCGCAGCAGCGTCAGCCACCAGGGGCTCTTCGAGGGCGTTTCCTCACGCTTCAGGACCGTTGCCAGGATCCGGAGCGGCGGGAAGACTTCCGCCTTCGGGCGCGGCGGGGTGAGCCGCAGCAGCCACCAGATGACCGGCAGCGCGATCAGGCCGAAGAGAATGGCGGGATTTGCGAAGATGAGCGCGCTCATGACCTGCCTCCGCCCGGCTTTTGCGCCGGCAAGCCCGACAGATAACCATGCACGGCGACCAGCGCCTCGGAGGCGAGATGATCGGTCCGGTGAAAGACAAAACTCCAGCCGAGGCGCCGCAGCGATTCACCCAGCGCATCGCGGCGGGCGAAATAGGCGCGCTGGTAATCCTCGCGGATCATCTCGGCGCGGCCGGAGACGAGCTTTTCGCCGGTTTCGGGATCGGTGAATTCGGTGCGGCCGGTATAGGGGAAAGTCTCCTCTGCCGGATCGGCGATCTCGACCACGTGGCCGCGCAGGCCGCGGCGTCCGAGCGGGGTGATGCGTTCCATCACCCGGTCGGCGTCATCGAGGAAATCGCCGATCAGCACGATGTCGCTGTGACCGCGGATCATCGCGGTGTCCGGCAGGCCGGTGGTCAGCGGCGCGTGCATGATCGAGGCGGCAAGCCGTTCGGCGGCGTTGCGGGACGATACCGGCTCCATGATGCCGGGGCAGCCGATCCGCTCGCCGGACCGGGCAAGGATTTCTGCCAGCGCCAGCATCAGCACCAGCGCGCGGCTTTCCTTCGAGGCAATGGCAAGCGTCGATTTGTACATCATCGAGGGCGACATGTCGGCCCAGAGCCAGACGGTGTGGGCGGCTTCCCATTCGCGTTCGCGGACATAGGTATGGTCGTCGCGGGCGGAGCGGCGCCAGTCGATGCGAGACAGGCTTTCACCCTCGGCATAAGGCCGAAACTGCCAGAAATTCTCGCCGATGCCGCGCTTGCGGCGGCCATGCCAGCCGGCGATCACCGTGTTGGCGATGCGTTTGGCTTCCACCATGCAGTCCGGCACAAGCGTCGCGCGGGCCTGGGCTCGGGAGAGGAGTTCGCTACTCGGTGTCTGCTCTACGATCTGGCCAATGGTGGATGCCACGCAGGTTCCTTTCTAGCCGGCGGACTTAGCCGCGGGCCTGCTTCACCAGACCGGCGATGACGTCGCGTACCGACATGCCTTCGGCGCGGGCTGCAAAGGTCAGCGCCATGCGGTGTTCGAGCACCGGTTCGGCAAGCGCATAGACGTCGTCGAGCGATGGGGCGAGACGGCCTTCGTAGAGGGCACGCGCACGGGCCGTCAGCATCAGCGACTGGCCGGCGCGCGGGCCGGGACCCCAGGCGACGTGCTTGTCCGTATGGGCATTGCCGTGGCCGGGGCGGGCGGAGCGCACCAGCGACAGGATCGCATCGACCACCTTGTCGCTGACCGGCATCTGGCGGATCAGCACCTGGATTTCCTGAAGGCGGGCGGAGTCGATGACGCCGCGCGCCTTGGATTCCGAAAGGCCGGTGGTTTCGAGCAGGATCTGCCGCTCGGCGGCGAGTTCCGGATACAGCACGTCGACCTGCAGCAGGAAGCGGTCGAGCTGCGCTTCCGGCAGCGGATAGGTGCCTTCCTGCTCCAGCGGGTTCTGGGTCGCGAGCACGTGGAAGGGGGCGGGCAGATCGTAACGCTGGCCGGCGACCGTGATATGGTATTCCTGCATGGACTGCAGCAGCGCCGACTGGGTGCGTGGCGAGGCGCGGTTGATTTCGTCGGCCATCAGGAGCTGGGCGAAGACCGGGCCCTTGATGAAGCGGAAGGAGCGGCGGCCGGCATCGTCCGTATCCATCACTTCCGAGCCGAGAATGTCGGAGGGCATCAGGTCGGGGGTGAACTGGATGCGGTTGGCGCCGAGACCGAGCACGGTGCCGAGCGTAGTGACGAGCTTGGTCTTGGCAAGGCCGGGGACGCCGACGAGCAGCGCATGGCCACCGGACAGGACGGCCAGCAGCGTGTTCTCGACCACCTTTTCCTGACCGAAGATCACCTTGGCGACTTCGGTGCGGATGGCGGCGATGTCGGAAAGGGCCATTTCGGCGGCGGCGATGATGGCTTTCTCATCGAGGACGGTATCGGTGGAATTCATCAGGCCCATGTCGTTCTCCATCATCCAAAACTGGCTGGCATCCAGAACCGGCAGGCACTCAGAAACCGACTGGCTTTCCAAGGCCGGGCTCTTCATATCCCGGCATCGAATCGCTGCATCGCAGCATCCGGCTTATCCGATCAAACTTATTCCCCGAAATATGGCTGACAAGCACGTATTGAATGACTATCTCGTGAGGAACAATTGCTTTGGTGAATGCTTAAGGTCGAACCGGGACTGAAAGATGGCAGCGCAAACGATAAATTCGGCACCCGATGCCGCAGGGCTTGCGGCCCTGATTTCGCGCGCTTCCGAGCAAACCGGCGACGGAAAGCGCGGCCTGCCCCCTGTCGATAGGTGGAATCCACCCTTCTGCGGCGATATCGACATGGAAATCCGTGCCGACGGCACCTGGTTCTACATGGGCACTCCGATCGGCCGCGCACCGCTGGTGCGGCTGTTTTCAACGGTGCTGCGCAGGGACGAGGACGGCAGGACCTACCTCGTAACACCTGTGGAAAAAGTCGGCATCCGGGTCGTGGACGCACCCTTCCTCGCCGTCGAGATGCAGGTGACGCAGCGTGAAGGCCGGCAGGTGCTCACGTTCAGGACAAATGTCGGTGATGTGGTCGAGGCAAGCGCCGAACATCCCTTGCGCTTCGAAATCTCCGGCGAAAACCGCGAGCTGAAACCCTATCTCCTGGTGCGCGGCCGGCTGGAGGCGCTCGTTTCCCGCGCGGTCATGTACGATCTCGTGGAACTGGGCGAGGCGATCATGATAGACGGGGTGCCGATGTTCTCCGTCCGCTCCGGAACGGAGGTCTTTCCCGTGATGCCCAAGGCCGAATTGGACGCCTTATCGCAATGAGTGACTTTCCCATCTTTTCGGCCGGCGATTTCCGCCGCCGGGCGCTGAACCAGAACGGCGGGCCGATCGATCACGCCTGGCGCGATCACGGCGACCATCTGCTCAATCCGACGCTGGTGGATTTCGCCGCGGGGCTGAAGCTGAAGGACGCAGCGGTGCTGGTGCCGGTCGTCGACGACGGCGACGGGGCGAAGGTGATCCTGACTCAGCGGACTTCGACGATGCGCAAGCATTCCGGGCAGATCGCCTTTCCGGGCGGCGGGATCGATCCGCAGGATCGGTCCCCGGAACAGGCGGCGCTGCGCGAGGCGGAAGAAGAGATCGGTCTCGACCGTTCCTTCGTCGAAACGCTGTCGCGCCTGCCGACCTATTACGCGGCGACCGGTTTCCGCATTACGCCGGTGCTGTCCGTGGTCAGACGCGGCTTCGAGATCACGCCCAATCCGGCTGAGGT
Source organism: Neorhizobium tomejilense (assembly GCA_002968845.1). Lineage (GTDB taxonomy): Bacteria > Pseudomonadota > Alphaproteobacteria > Rhizobiales > Rhizobiaceae > Neorhizobium > Neorhizobium tomejilense. The sequence continues at coordinate 38,871 of PVBG01000019.1, forward strand.
GGACGACGTCTTCGAGGTGCCGCTGTCCTTCCTGATGAACGAGGCGAACCACCAGCGCGGCAGCCGTGAATGGGACGGCAAGGAGCGGCATTTCTACGTGATGCCCTACGAGGAACGAAACATCTGGGGCATTACCGCGGGCATTCTGCGCACGCTCTATGAAAGGCTTTATGCATGACCAGTGTAGCCGACGAGGCCTGGTTCCGGGACCCGGCGCTGCAGCGCATCCTGACCCTGCTCAATGCCGATGGCGGCGAGGCGCGGGTGGCGGGCGGCGCGGTACGCAATGCGCTGATGGGACTGCCTGTCGCCGATGTCGACATCGCTACCACGCTTCGTCCGGAAAAGGTCGTCGAGCGGGCGGTCGCCGGCGGGATCAAGGCCGTGCCGACCGGTTTCGAGCATGGTACGGTGACGCTGGTCATCGGAGGCCATGGGTTCGAAGTCACCACGTTGCGCCGCGATATCGAGACCGACGGGCGGCGCGCCAAAGTCGCCTTCGGCACCGACTGGCAGACGGATGCGGAACGACGGGACCTGACGATCAACGCACTTTATGCGGACGCTCAAGGCGTTGTGATCGACCTTGTGAACGGAATTCCGGATATCGACACGCGCACCATCCGTTTCATCGGCGATGCGGCCGAGCGGATTACCGAGGACTACCTGCGCATCCTGCGCTTCTTCCGCTTTTTTGCCCACTACGGTTCCGGCCGGCCGGATGCGGATGGCCTGAGGGCCTGCGCCCGCGCCAAGGACAAGCTTTCGACGCTGTCGGCCGAGCGGGTCTGGTCCGAGACAAAGAAACTCCTGTCCGCCGCCGATCCTTCCCGCGCACTGCTGTGGATGCGGCAGGCGGGCGTGCTCACCGAAATTCTGCCCGAGACGGAAAAGTGGGGTATCGACGGCATTCACGGCCTCGTGGCGGCCGAGAAGTCGCTCGGCTGGACGCCCGATCCGACATTGCGGCTGGCGGCGATCGTGCCGCCGGATGCCGAGCGGCTGGATGCACTCGCGAAGCGGCTGAAGATGTCGAATGCGGAGGCTGCGCGGCTCGCTACCTGGGCGAATGCGCCGGTGCCGCCGGACGAGGTGACGGATGTCGGCTTCGACCGGCTGCTCTACCGGCAAGGCGCGGAGGGGCTGGTCATGCGGCTGCGGCTCGCACTTGCCTCTGCGCGAACCGCGGCCGAAGGCGATCCGGCGGCGATGCGTAAATCCGCGCGGCTGTCGGTCTTGCTGAAGAGGGCGGAGAACTACGAGAAGCCGGTCTTTCCGGTCAGTGGTGCCGATATCGTCGCAGCCGGCGTGCCCGCCGGAAAGCGGGTGGGGGAAATTCTGAAGGAACTGGAAGACTTCTGGGTGGAGCGCAACTTCGCCCTCGACCGGGCGGCGCTGACCGCCCGGCTGGAGGATATGATCCGAAGTTCGCTCTGATATCAGGCAACTTGCTGTCCTGACATCGCTTGGAAGTGAAGCCGCGAGCGTTCTGCGGCAGAACGGCTGGCGCCTCGGTACGTCCCAGGCGTCAGGCCGCCTCCGCGCCGTTTTCGTCGCGAATGCGCGCCTTGATGTTCTCGACCATGTTTTCGCGAATGATCTCTTCCCCGTGCACCGTGCGCAGATGCTCCACGGCGCGGCGGACCACTTCGGCGTCCTCGTCGGCACGGGTATGCCACTGGCAACCGGGCACGAGCGTACCGCATTCGAACAGTCGCATGACATTTCCTCCTGTTAGCGTTGGACTGGAGGCGGCGGATATCTCCCATATCCGCCGGCGCCAACCTCGATAACTCGGAAACTACAAGGACCGTTCCCGACGCTTATTCGGAAAACGCCCAGGCGTGGAAGACGGAAGCCTGTTCCTGCCCCTTTTCCCGCGCCGTCTCGTCATTGGCGGCCGACATGGCGACCGACTTGCCGGCAAGCTGGCGCCTTACCTGGTCCACATAAAAGGCATGGGGAAGCTCACCGCCGGTTCTCGCGCGCATTTCCGTCGCGAGGCGGTCGATCATATCAGCAGTATCAAGGGAACGGGCGTCCTTGTTCTCAGACGCATCCGGCATTGGCATGCTATTCGGTGCCATCATGGCGTTCCTCCTCCGGTACAACCAAGGGGACGCTACCACCATCGCATCGATTCCGATATCGCATTTGTTAAGGATGAGATATTGGGGCCTGTTTATACCCGAAATCGTTAATTTTGTGATCTTTGATCTAAGGCCACCTTACAACCGGAGGCAGTGACGACAGAATGGACTCGACGTTGCCGCCAGTCTTCAACCCGAAAATAGTGCCCCGGTCGTAGAGCAGGTTGAATTCGACATAGCGGCCGCGGCGGATCAGTTGCTCGTCGCGATCATGCTCCGTCCAGGGCTTGTTGAAATTGGCACGAACGATCTTCGGGTAGACGAGATTGAAGGCCCGACCGACGTCCTGCACGAAGGCGAAATCCGCATTCCAGCCGCCTTTTTCCTCGGCCGGATGCAGCCAATCGAAGAAAATGCCGCCGACGCCGCGCGGTTCGTTGCGGTGCTTCAGGAAGAAATACTCGTCGCACCAGGCCTTGTAGCGATCATAGTCGGCGACCGCCTCGTGGCGCTTGCAGGTGATCTCCATGACCCGGTGGAAGAGGGCGCTGTCGGGATCCGTCTGGGTGCGGCGCCGGTCGAGCACCGGCGTGAGATCGGCGCCGCCGCCGAACCACTGGCTCGACGTCACCACCATGCGGGTGTTCATGTGGACGGTCGGCACGTTGGGATTGACCGGATGGGCGATCAGCGAGATTCCCGACGCCCAGAAGCGCGGGTCTTCCTCCGCACCCGGCATCTGGCTGCGGAAATCGTCCGAAAATTCGCCGTGAACGGTTGAGGTGTGGACGCCGACCTTCTCGAAGACGCGCCCCTCCATCATCGACATTCTGCCGCCGCCGCCGGCACCGCCGTCGCGCAGCCAGTCCTTGGGCTTGAAGCGGCCGGGCTCCTGATCGGAGAGAGGCCCCGTCAGCTCAGCCTCGAGACCTTCCAGCGAGGCGCAGATCGTGTCGCGCAGGCTCTCGAACCAGGCTCTCGCCGCCGCCTTCTTGTCTTCGATGTCCTCAGGCAATCCTTTGGGCAATACCGGCCGTTCCATGTCTCTATTCCTCTCGCCATCCCCTTGGCGCGATTCGCATTTTTCCGATCGGGGATTAGCATTTCTGGCTTTCGCGAGCCATTCCATCGGTTGTCGCAGGTGGAAAATGAGACTCGCAAAGCGTGTCGCTGCGCATTATCTTTACCGCATAAACAGGTGCTGATCAGAGGCTTTCATGGCAAAGTTCACACCCCCGCCGCTCGACGGGCTGAAACGCAGGATCGACCGCCACCGGCAGGAAAAGGCCGGCGAGCGCCAGGGCATGTTCGTACGGCAGACCTTCCAGCTCTCGCGGGAAGAAGCCCGCGAAAAGGCGCGCGAATGGTTTCACGAATTTCCGAAGGCAGCCTATTGGACCGAAGTGGAAAGCTGGCGCCAGCTCGAAGGCGACCAGATCGAATTCACCATGCGCAGGTTGCCCACGGCGGATTGATCCGATCCGTCACTTCGGGTCCTCATAGGTGTAGAGCGCGCACATTTCGGCGCTGCTCTTCGGCGGATTTTTCCCCGTAAACACGGCGATCGCCGACATTCCCTTGCCCGACGCCCAATTGGCGACATAAGTCACGTCGCCCGATCCGCAGAGTTGGTTGCCGTTTTCGAGCTCCGGATCGGCCGGTTTCGCGACGCGGTAGACCGATCCCGGCACCCGCCTGCCGTCCACCCGGAAATTATCGGCAACGAGATCGGAGAATTCGAGGGTTTCCTCATTCTCGAAGGTGATGCCGAAGTCGTCGAGCCAGACGTCCCCGGTGACGCTCATCGCCGTCTTGCTGACCGCGGTATAGCGGTCGGTCTCCTGGGCGTGGACGGACGAAGCCATCAGGATCATGGCGGCGGCGGTGATCGGGTAGCAGAGCAGGAAATTACGCATCGATGTCCCGGGGCTTGGTGTTTATGGCTTTCGGGAGAACGATCTCCGTTGCGGAAACATATGCGATTTCCGAGATTTGGCCCATGGGCTTCGATCGATTCGGCAAGCGTTTTTCAAAAGATGCTAAACGAAGACGGAGGCTGCTGGTACCGAACACTCAAGCGGCATTCTCAGCCTTAGCGAGAACCGGGGTGAGTTCGAGGCCGAGGGCTTTCATCACCTTCAGGATCGTGGCGAATTCCGGATTTCCTTCGCCGCTCAGGGCCTTGTAAAGGGCGGCGCGGCTCATGCCGACATCGCGGGCGAGCTTGCTCATGTTCTGGGCCCTCGCCACGATACCGAGGCATTTGGCGATGAAGGCTGGGTCTTCAGTCTCGAAAGCCGCCTTGATGAATTCTTCGATGCCTTCTTCGGTGTCGAGATATTCCGATGCGTCGAAGGGAAACGTCTCCAAGCTCATCCCTAATCCTTCCAGTCTCTCGCAAGTCGCTTCGCCTGAGCGATATCGTTTTGTTGTGTGCTCTTGTCCCCGCCGCAGAGCAAAACGATGACGACTTCGCCGCGCCGTATGAAATATAAGCGGTACCCTGGGCCATAGGGTATCCGCATCTCACTGACGCCATCGCCTACGGACTTGACGTCACCCAGATTGCCGCTTGCCGCACGCTCCATGCGGATGGTGATGCGCGAGACCGCTCGCTTATCCTTGAGCGATCTCAACCAATCACGGAACACAGGCGCCAAGCGAACGGTGAACATGCGAACTGTACTCCATGGAGTGCATTTTCGCAATCAACTTAGAATAAACCTATCCGTGCAATCAATCCGCATCCACCTGCTCTTCCGCCTCCAGCAAGATCGGTCCCGCACCCTTTTCGCCGAGCATGTCGAGCGGGTTCCTGAGCGGGCAGTCCTCCATCGACAGGCAGCCGCAGCCGATACAGCCGGTCAGGTGGTCGCGGAGCGCGGTGAGGCTGGCGATCCGGGCATCGAGCTGGCGTTTCCAGGTTTCCGAAAGGCGCTGCCAGTCCTTCGCCGTCAGCGGCCGGTCGTGCGGCAGGACGGAAAGCGCCTCGGCGATGTCGGCGAGCGGTATGCCGGTCTTCTGCGCAACCTTGATGACCGCGACCCGGCGCAGCACGACGCGCGGATAACGGCGCTGGTTGCCGCGGTTGCGGCGGCTCTGGATCAGGCCCTTGGTCTCGTAGAAATGCAGGGTGGACACCGCCACGCCGCTGCGTGCCGCGACTTCCCCGACCGTCAGTTCAAGCTCCAGCCGCCCGCCCGGATTTTTCTTCATCATCGCTGTTGACCTCAATATTACTTGAGGTTTTATAGCAGAGACTCCGTGAAAGAAAACCGGAGCCCGGTTCAATGAAGACGAAAATCGCTCTGCCGCAGCGCCTCGCCGGCGATCATGGCTGCCGACATGGCGACGTTGATGGACCGCTGGCCTTCGACCATGGGGATGAGGATGCGGGCGTCGGCCGCCTCATGCACATGATCAGGCACGCCGGCGCTTTCGCGGCCGAAGAGCAGGATGTCGTCCGGCCGGAATTCGAAGCGGATATAGGGCAGGGCGGCTTTTGTGGAGGCAAGCACGACGCGCCTGCCGTTCGCCTTGCGCCATTCGTCGAAGCGCTGCCAGTTGACGTGACGGGCAAGCGTGACGCCCGCCAGATAGTCCATGCCGGAGCGCTTCAGGTTGCGGTCGGAAATGTCGAAGCCGGCCGGCTCGATGATATCGACCGACAGGCCGAGGCAGGCGGCGAGCCGGAGGATCGTGCCGGTATTGCCGGGAATATCCGGCTGGTAAAGGGCGATGCGAAGCCCGCGCGGGATGTCACTCATGCACCGTCCTTACGGGAAACCGAGGCTGCCGCTCAAGCCCTTTCGATGCGCGGCATGGCTGTGACGATCGGGCAACAGAAAAGCTCAGGGTGGCGAGATACGGCGATTTGCCCTTTTCAATTGATGCCCGAGAGGCTACAAGAAACGCGCAACTCAACGCCCACTCAAGGAGGCCCACATGGATATGACCGTGCTCTCGCGCCTCCGCTGCCGGATTACTCGCTTTCTGGCCTAGGCGTTCGCGGTTTCTCGCAAACTCTTCCCTTCCTGACTCGTTACGTGGCCGACATCCGGCCTCGATATCCTAGGTTTTCGCCGCCCGATTCTGGCCACCTTACGCGCCGAGCCGGTACGGCAATCCGATTTACGGAGCTTTTTCATGTTCTCGTGGTTCGAACGGCGCGTTGATCCCTATCCGGACGAAGCGCCCTCACTACCGCCCGCCGGCCTTGCGGCCTTCCTGTGGCACTATACCAAGCCGGTCTGGCCGTGGGTCGTCATCATGTCGACCTGTACGATGCTGATTGCCGTCGGCGAAGTGGCGCTGTTCCAGTTCCTCGGCGATATCGTCGACTGGCTGACCAATGCCGATCGGGCAACCTTCCTTGAAAGCGAAGGGCCGAAACTGTTCTTCATGGCCTTCGTGGTGCTGATCGCATTGCCGGCGATCGCGACCCTCAATTCGCTGATCATGCATCAGATCCTGATGGGTAATTTCCCGATGATCGCCCGCTGGCAGATGCACCGGTTCCTGCTCAGGCACTCGATGACGTTCTTCGCCAACGAGTTTGCCGGCCGCGTCTCGACCAAGGTGATGCAGACCTCGCTCGCCATCCGCGAAACGGTGATGAAGGTGCTCGACGTATTCGTCTACGTCTTCACCTATTTCGTCTCGATGATCGCCATCGTCGCGGCAGCCGACCTGCGCCTTGCGGTGCCGCTCGTCCTCTGGATCGTCTTCTACTCGATCACGGTCGCCTATTATGTGCCGCGTCTGAGGAAGATTTCGGCGGAACAGGCGGATGCGCGCTCGATGATGACCGGTCGCGTCGTGGACAGCTATACGAACATCGCGACCGTCAAGCTCTTCTCGCATGCGGGAAGGGAAGAGGCCTATGCGCAAGACGCGATGGACGTCTTCCTGAAAACCGTACATGCGCAGATGCGCAAGGTGACGGGTTTCCAGGCGCTGGTCTATTTCTACAACTGTGCCGCCCTCTTTACCGTCGGCACGTTGTCGATCTGGTTCTGGCTGGACAGCGCCATCTCGATCGGGGCGATCGCGATCGCGATCGGTCTTGCGATGCGCATCAACGGCATGTCGCAATGGGTGATGTGGGAAGTGTCGGCGCTCTTCGAAAACATCGGCACCGTCTATGACGGCATGTCGATGATGACCAAGGCGCATGACGTGGTGGACCAGAAGGGCGCTTCGACGCTCACCGCGAAAAAGGGCCATATCCGCTACGACAACGTCCACTTCCACTATGGCAAGGGCAAGGGCGTCATCGAAGGCATGACGCTCGATATCCCGGCCGGCCAGAAGGTCGGTCTGGTCGGCCGCTCCGGCGCCGGCAAGACGACGCTGATGAACCTGCTGTTGCGCTTCTACGATCTGGAGGGCGGCCGCATCACCATCGATGGCCAGGACATATCGACTGTGACGCAGGACAGCCTGCGTTCGCTGATCGGCGTGGTCACCCAGGATACCTCGCTGCTGCACCGCTCGATCCGCGACAACATCGCCTACGGCAAGCCGGACGCGACCGACGCGGACATCGTCGAGGCGGCAAAGCGGGCAAACGCCTGGGAGTTCATCGACGGACTTGCCGACATGCAGGGACGCAAGGGTCTCGATGCGCATGTGGGCGAACGAGGCGTGAAGCTTTCCGGCGGGCAACGGCAGCGCATCGCGATCGCCCGCGTCTTCCTGAAGGACGCGCCAATCCTGGTGCTCGACGAGGCGACTTCGGCGCTCGACTCGGAAGTCGAAGCGGCGATCCAGGAGAACCTGTTCGCGCTGATGGAGGGCAAGACGGTGATTGCGATCGCCCACCGGCTGTCGACGCTCACCGAAATGGACCGGCTGATCGTGCTCGATCGCGGCCGGATCATCGAAGCCGGCACGCACCGCGAACTGGTCGCGACCGGCGGCATCTATGCCGACCTCTGGAACCGCCAGTCCGGCGGCTTCATCGGCCATGAGAACGTGATCGAGGAAGAGGCGGCGGAGTAAGCTCCGCCGCCATCCCATTTTTCGCTCTGAGGTAAGTACTTTAAGGAATGCTTCCGTGGAATTCAGATTCGGTTTTCGCGAGTGTGCCAGATACGGAGAAGAAAAATCATCTCGCCCTGTATCTCGTATCGAAACTCGTAGTCACCGATCAAAAGTCGTCGGATTTCACGCGGCGCGAACTCATCCAGCCTTTCACCAAGCCGTGGATGCTGGATGAGTTTCCTGGGTGCTGCAGCCAGGTTTTGAGCCGTGCGGGCCGCCGCGGGTGCGTTCACCACAGCCAGAAAATCATGAAGGCGGTTTAGATCGGACACCGCTTTTGACGACCATTTCAGTTCCATTACAGGGGACGGGGCAGGGGCTTGTCAGTACCCAGGCTGGCAACCCACTTTTCGACCTCCTCCTGATCGACCACGTTTCCCGCATCGACGTCCGCCATTGCCTCCAGCGTCAGCCGCCGCCGCTCCTCTTCCAGCTCGATCCAGTCGGCGAGTGCCTGCTTGACGATCCAGCCCCTTGAACGTTCCAGGCGGGTCGCCAGTTCGTCCACTTTCTCAGCCAGCTGAACCGGCACATGTGCAGTCAGAACACGGGTTTCCATGGGAACTCCTTTGGGGCAATCATAATGATTGATATTGATTATGTCCAATGGGCGCGAAGGTCTGCCCGGCAGGCCTTTCACATTAAGAAAATGTAAGCCGCGGCCCGGCCGCTTTCGCTTTGCCGGGCTTAAGAATCCGCCTATATCGGGTCCATGTTGAAATCGGTCTTCCGCACCTTCGAGAGCTTTATCAAGCCGTTTGCGAGGCGGGACGACCTGAAGCCACCCGTTGGCCTTGTCGGCTTCATCTGGTTCTATGTCCGCCAGGCAAAACTTCCCTTCTTCGCAATGCTGGTGCTCGGCGGGCTTGCCGCCGGCGTCGAGGCGGCAATGTTCTGGTATGTCGGCCGGCTGGTCGATATCCTCGACACGACCCAACCTTCCGAGGGATGGTCGGGGCTGCTTGCCGACCACGGGACCGAACTGGTCGTCATGGCGCTGGTGGTCGGCATCGGCCGCTTCCTGATCGGGCTGATGACGGCGCTGGTCGACCAGCAGATCATCACGCCCGGTTTCTACAACCTGGTGCGCTGGCAATCGTACATCCACGTATCGCGCCAGTCGCTCTCCTTCTTCCAGAACGATTTCTCCGGCCGTATCGTCACGAAAGTCTGGTCGGCGGGTCAGGCGACCGGCGACGTTCTGACCTCCTTCATGGAAAGCGTCTGGTTCGTCGGCATCTATTCCGTCTCGACCATCGCGCTGGTCGCCGGGCTCGACTGGCGGCTGGCGGTGGTCGTCGTCGCATGGCTTTCGATCTTCGCGGTGCTCGCCAGATATTACGTGCCGCGTATTCGCGAACACTCCAAGGCCTCGGCCGAGGCCGGGTCGATGATCAGCGGCCGCATGGTCGACGCCTATTCGAACATCCAGACGCTTCGGCTGTTCGGCCGCGACGAGGCGAACGACCGCTACATGCTCTCCGGTTTCGAGAGCTTTCAGGACACGATCATCGCCTTCACCCGGCTGCTGACCAGCGTGCGCGCCTCCATGGCCTTCCTCTCCGGCACGATGATCGTCACCATGGCGGCGATGAGCGTGCATCTGTGGCTCTCCGGCCTGATCTCGTCCGGCGCCGTCGCCTTCACCATGGCGCTGATGCTGAGGCTGAACTTCCTGCTCGGCCGGCTGATGACGCAGCTCAACGGCATCATGCGCAATATCGGCACGATCCAGAACTCAGCCGAGCTGATCTCGCAACCGATCGGACTGGTGGATGCGCCTGATGCAGCGCAGCTGGTGGTAAAACGCCCGGAAATCCGTTTCGAGAACGTCAGTTTTCACTACGGCAAGGCGAAGGGCGTCATCGACAATCTGTCGCTCACCATCCGGCCGGGCGAGAAGCTTGGCATCGTCGGGCGTTCCGGTGCCGGCAAGTCGACCCTCGTCAACCTGCTCCTGCGGTTCTACGATCTCGAAGGCGGCCGTATCCTGATCGACGGGCAGGATATCGCCAGGGCCACGCAGGAATCGCTGCGCGCCCAGATCGGCATGGTGACGCAGGATACCTCGCTGCTGCACCGGTCGATCCGCGACAATATCCTGTTCGGCCGGCCGGATGCGACGGAGGCGCAGCTTATCGAGGCGGCGCGCAAGGCTGAAGCCGACACGTTCATCGCGGCTCTCGAAGACCAGCGCGGCCGCAAGGGTTTCGACGCGCATGTGGGCGAGCGCGGCGTCAAGCTTTCCGGCGGCCAGCGCCAGCGCGTGGCGATCGCCCGCGTGATGATCAAGGATGCGCCAATCCTGGTGCTCGACGAGGCCACCTCGGCACTCGACTCGGAGGTGGAAGCGGCGATCCAGTCGAACCTGAAGCGGCTGATGCAGGGCAAGACCGTGCTTGCCATCGCCCACCGGCTCTCGACGATCGCAGCCCTCGATCGCCTCATCGTCATGGACAAGGGCCGGATCATCGAGGACGGCACGCACAACGAACTGATTGCGCGGGGAGGGCTCTATTCGGAGCTCTGGGCAAGGCAGTCCGGCGGTTTCCTTGCCGCGGACGCAGCCCAATAGCTGCGGCTCACTGTCCGGTAACGGCGATCTCGGCGATCAGCCCGAAGTGGTTGGAGCCGTGCGGCTGGGGAATGCGGGTCAGCGACTTTATCTTGAGCGGCGCCCGCGCATAGACATGGTCGATCGGCACGCCGAACGCACCCGCCCGGATCGGCCAGGTGGCGGGCTCGAAGCCGGCGGTCGCCAGGTCGGCATTGCGGAGGAACCGACGCATGTTCGGCGCCAGGCTCGAGGCGTTGAAATCGCCCGACAGCAGCAGGGGGCCGCTCGTCTCGCTGATCGCGAGAGCGGCGCGGGTCAGTTCCACGGAGTGGAAATTGTCGAAATACGGCTTGGTCGTATGCATGCCGACGAAATGGATCGTTTGGCCGCGGACGGTCACCTTGGCGAGGATAAAGCGATCCGGAAAGATCTCGCTGAGCGATTGTACCGTCGGCGCTTCGATCGGCACCTTCGATAGCATGAGCTGGTCGCAATCGGCGATCAGCAGGCCGCAGCCCACCCGGTAGGGATAGGTTTTCGCCAGCTCGTCCATATAGACCCTGAGCGGGGCGGCCTCCATGATGTTGACCAGGTCGGCGCCGGACGCCCGGATCGTTTCGACGATGTCTTCCGCATTGGCGAAATTGTCGTTGAGGATGTTGAAGGACATCAGCCTGATGGTCGGTGCATTGACCTCTGCCGGTGTCATCGGCGCGGCGAAGTCGCGGCTCATCAGTACCGCGTGGCCGACAAAAAGGAGTGTGGCGGCGAACAACAGCCAGACCAGAAAGTGGCGCTTGACGAGAAGGGCTACGACCATGGCCGCGACGCAGCCGAGTGCCGCGTGCAGCTGCAGGCTGTAAAGCGTTCCCAAAAGCCAGTGGGGGTGTATGTAACGCGTCCCGATCGCCATCAGCACAAGCGACACGATGACGCAGATGGCAACCGATAGTGTTTGTCTCATTCGGGTCTGTCCGGGACGGCCGCCTTCTGTCGTGGGCTTGGCCTAACATGAGGCCCGATTTGTTGCAATGCGGTGCCCGGCAGGGGAGTTAACGGGAAGTGCGCCATCCCCGCTGTTTCGCTTGAAAAACACTTGATTTTTCCGGGCCCAACAGGCCAGTGCAGGCCTTGTTTCTCAGGCCTGTGCTCTGCCTGTCACGCTGGTCCGGAACCCTCCGGGTTTTCCGGCGACAAACTGGTCGGCACCCCTTGCCAAGGCTGGACATATTTTGCGATCAAGCATAGAACGCGCCGGATTGCTGGGGAATCTATGGTCGAATTGTGTTCAACTGAGATTCGCCCGGACGGGGGCAGAGCGGTTTCCGCGAATTGCGTGAGAAGGATGATTGAGCCGTGAGCGAGCACGACACACATAGCGAAATACCGGGCGAGCCCACTCGCCGTGATTTCCTTTACCTGACCACCGGCATGGCCGGCGCTGTCGGCGCTGTCTCGGTTGCCTGGCCTTTCATCGACCAGATGCGCCCGGACGCCTCGACACTGGCGCTCGCGTCCATCGAAGTGAATGTCGGGGCTCTCCAGCCGGGCATGTCGCTGACCGTCAAGTGGCGTGGCAAGCCTGTCTTCATTCGCAACCGCACGCCGAAGGAAGTGGAAGAGGCGAATGCCGTGGCGCTGGCGGATCTCAAGGATCCTGTCGCCCGCAACGCCAATCTGCCGGCCGACGCGCAGGCAAGCGATATCGATCGTTCCGCCGGCCAGGGCAAGGAGAACTGGATCGTGATGATCGGTTCCTGCACCCATCTCGGCTGCGTTCCGCTCGGCCAGTCCGGCGATTTCGGCGGATGGTTCTGTCCGTGCCACGGCTCTCACTACGATACGGCCGGCCGTATCCGTAAGGGCCCGGCGCCGCAGAACCTCGCCATTCCGAATTTTGCATTTGCGTCCGACACAGTGATCAGGATCGGGTGAGGGGATAATATCTATGAGCGGTCATTCCACATACCAGCCATCGACCGGCATCGAAAAGTGGATCGATTCGCGGCTTCCGCTGCCGCGCATGATCCATGACAGCTTCATTTCCTACCCCGTTCCCCGCAATCTGAACTATGCCTACACGTTCGGCGCCATGCTGTCGGTCATGCTGATCGTGCAGATCATCACCGGCGTGGTGCTCGCCATGCATTATACCGCTTCGACCGGCATTGCCTTCGACTCGGTCGAAAAGATCATGCGCGACGTGAACCATGGCTGGCTGCTGCGCTACATGCATGCCAACGGCGCCTCGTTCTTCTTCGTCGCCGTCTACCTGCATATCGCCCGTGGCCTTTATTACGGCTCCTACAAGGCGCCCCGTGAAATCCTCTGGATCCTCGGCGTGGTGATCTACCTCCTGATGATGGCGACCGGCTTCATGGGCTACGTTCTGCCCTGGGGTCAGATGTCCTTCTGGGGCGCGACCGTCATCACCGGCTTCTTCTCGGCCTTCCCGCTGGTCGGCGAATGGATCCAGCAGTTCCTGCTCGGTGGCTTCGCTGTCGATCAGCCGACGCTGAACCGCTTCTTCTCGCTGCACTACCTGCTGCCCTTCATGATCGCCGGCGTCGTCGTCCTGCACATCTGGGCCCTGCACGTCACCGGCCAGACCAACCCGACCGGCGTCGAGGTGAAGACCAAGACCGATACCGTCGCCTTCACGCCCTATGCGACGATGAAGGATGCGCTCGGCGTCTCCGTCTTCCTGATCGTCTATGCCTGGTTCATCTTCTACATGCCGAACTACCTCGGCCACCCGGACAACTACATCCCGGCCGACGCCTTGAAGACCCCCGCTCACATCGTTCCGGAATGGTATTACCTGCCGTTCTACGCCATGCTGCGCGCGATCACCTTCAACGTCCTCTTCATCGACTCCAAGCTTGGCGGCGTTCTGGTGATGTTCGGTTCGATCCTCATCCTGTTCTTCCTGCCCTGGCTCGACACGTCGAAGGTCCGCTCCGCCGTCTATCGTCCCTGGTACAAGCTGTTCTTCTGGCTGTTCGTCGCCAATGCGATCATGCTCGGCTGGCTCGGTTCCCAGCCCGCGGAAGGCATCTTCACAGCACTGTCGCAGATCGGCACGCTGTATTACTTCGGCTTCTTCCTGGTGATCATGCCGCTTCTCGGCCTGTTCGAAACGCCGAGGCGCATTCCGAACTCCATCACGGAAGCGGTTCTTGAGAAAAAGAACGGCAAATCCGCCGAAGCCCGCGCCTGACGCCTGCGACCGAGAGGGATTAGAATTATGAACAAGCTTGTTACAAGCCTCGTCTCGCTGGCCTTTCTGGCGGGAATGGGCGTTGCCTCGGCCGTTGCGCAGGAAAATCACGCTGCGGCCCCGGCCGCGGAACATGCGGAAACGCCGCATTTTCCGATCCACCATCCCAAGGAAACCGACTGGAGTTTCGCGGGTCCGTTTGGCCATTACGACAAGGGCCAGCTCCAGCGCGGCCTGAAGGTCTATACGGAAGTCTGTTCCGCCTGCCACTCGATGCGTCTGGTCTCCTTCCGCACCTTGGAAGACCTCGGTTATTCGGAAGCCCAGGTGAAGGCTTTCGCCGCCAACTACAAGGTTCAGGACGGCCCGAACGACGAAGGCGAAATGTTCGAACGCACCGCCGTTCCGTCCGACCAGTTCCCTTCGCCCTTCCCGAACACCCAGGCTGCCGCTGCCGCCAACAACGGCGCAGCACCGCCGGACATGTCGCTGATCGCCAAGGCCCGCGGCGTGACCCGCGGCTTTCCGCAGTTCGTCATCGACATATTCACCCAGTACCAGGAAGGCGGACCGGACTACATCCATTCGCTGCTGACCGGCTACGAGCAGCCGCCGGCCGGCGTCGAGGTTGCTCCGGGCACCCATTACAATCCGTATTTCGCCGGCGCTGCCGCGCTTGCCATGGCTCCGCCGCTCAGCGCCGACCAGGTGACCTATGACGACGGCGCGCCGCAGACGGTCGATCAGTATGCCAAGGATGTCTCGGCCTTCCTGATGTGGGCTGCCGAGCCTCATCTCGAAGATCGCAAGCGCACCGGTTTCATGGTGATGATCTTCCTGGTGATCTTCACGGGCCTGATCTACCTGACCAAGAAGTCGGTCTATGCCAGCAAGGAACACTGAGGTTTTACCTCGTGATTGCGAAAAGGCGGCCTGCGGGTCGCCTTTTTTGTTGGGAGGGGAGCCATCAGTTGCTAGGCTCGGTCTCCCTCCCTGCCGCCAAATATGTGGATCACATGTCTTCCAAAAACGCTCTCTCCGCCGCCATCCGTTCCATCCCGGATTATCCGAAACCGGGCATCATCTTCCGCGACATCACCACGCTGCTCGGCGACGCCGTTGCCTTCAGGCAGGCGGTGGATGAGCTGGTGGCGCCCTATGCGGGCCTGGGCGTCGACAAGATCGCCGGCATCGAGGCACGCGGCTTCATCCTCGGCGGCGCTCTGGCGCACCAGTTGAGGGCCGGTTTCGTGCCGATCCGCAAGAAGGGCAAGCTGCCGCACCAGACCGTGCGGATGGCCTATAGCCTCGAATACGGCACTGACGAGATGGAGATCCATGTGGATGCGGTGAAGGCCGGCGAGAAAGTGATCCTCACCGACGACCTGATTGCGACAGGCGGCACCGCGGAAGGTGCTGTAAAGCTGCTGCGTCAGCTTGGCGCCGAGATCGTCTCGGCCTGCTTCGTCATCGACCTGCCGGATCTCGGCGGCCGCAGGAAGCTCGAAGCGCTCGGCGTGGAAGTCAGAACGCTGGTCGAATTTTCAGGTCACTAAAAGCAGCCACGAAAGCGGGCCGGGCGAGGGGGCTCGCACGGAAACTTCAAGCGAATTCCAGCACGGTGCCTTCGTAGCGCATCACCACTTCGCCGTGCTGGTTCACGCCGTCACAGACGGTCATGTTGATCCAGGTGCCGGGACGCGAGGCGAGCGAGCGGCTCTCGGTCAGCGCGACGGAATAGGTGACGCTGTCGCCGGCATAGACCGGTTTCAGCCATTGCAGCTTCCTGAAGCCGGCCGAAGGCCCGAGCTTCGGGGCTGCGATGCCCTCGCTTTCGAGCCGAGCCACCTCGGTTTTCCAGTAGGCGATATAGGTCTTCATCCAGCCGGCGCAGGTGTGCCAGCCGGAGGCGCAGAGAGCGCCGAAAACGTAGTTCTTCGCCGCTTCGGCATCCACATGGAAGGGCTGGGGGTCGAATTTCTTCGCGTAGCGGACGATGTCCTCGGCGGTGAAGAGAAGCGTGCCGGTGATGACTTTCTGGCCGGGTGGAGAAAGCTCGATCAGCCTCATGCAGCGTCCTCCCGGGCGTCGCGCAGCCGCATCATGATCGGATTCTCGCCGCGCATGACGATCTCGCCGCGCTGGTTCTCCACTTCGTGCAGGAACTTGACGATGCCGATGCCGGGGCGTGAGCGAAGCGAGCGGGATTCGAGCACGGTCGAGCGGCCGGACAACGTGTCGCCGGCCAGAACCGGTTTCTTCCATTCCATGAACTCGATGCCCGGCGATCCCTCCGACGAGGAACTGGACAGCCAGCCATCGAACATCATGCGCATGAACATGCTCGCCGTATGCCAGCCTGAAGCCGAAAGGCCGCCGAGGATGCTCGCCCTGCCGGCCGCCTCGTCGAGATGCATCGGCTGCGGATCGAACTCGGCAGCGAATTCGACCATCTCGTCCGCCGTCACCAGCTTGGATGCGAGCGGGAAAACCCGCCCCACCGAAAAGTCCTCGAAATAATACGCGGCTTCCGTCATGTGGCCCTCCCGCCCACGGTCTCAGGTGTTGAAGCGGAAGTGGATCACGTCGCCGTCCTGGACGACATATTCCTTGCCTTCGTCGCGGCCCTTGCCGGCTTCCTTGGCGCCGACTTCGCCCTTGAAGGCGATGTAGTCGTCAAAGGCGATGGTGAAGGCGCGGATGAAACCGCGCTCGAAGTCTGTATGGATGACGCCTGCGGCGGCAGGGGCCTTGGTGCCGCGCACGATCGTCCAGGCGCGGGTCTCCTTGGGGCCGACGGTGAAATAGGTGATCAGGTCGAGCAGGTGGTAACCGGCGCGGATCAGCCGGTCGAGGCCGGCTTCCTCAAGCCCGAGGGCCGACAGGAACTCCTTGGACTCTTCCTCCGGAAGCTGGGCCACTTCGGATTCGATCGCGGCCGAGATGACCACGCATTCGGCGCCCTGTTCCTTGGCCATGGCGGCAACGGCTTTTGTGTGCTCGTTGCCGGTCGAGGCATCCGCTTCCGCGACGTTGCAGACATAGAGGACCGGGTGTGAAGTCAGAAGGTTGAGACCCTTCAGGATCTCGATCTCTTCGGGCGCCAGCGTCTTCAAAAGCAGGCGTGCCGGCTTGCCGTCGTTCAGGAGCTTGATAACCGCATCCATGACCGGCAGCTGAGCAACGGAATCCTTGTCCTTGCTGGCGGCGCGCTTGCGGGTCTGCTCGACGCGGCGCTCCAGGCTCTCGAGGTCGGCGAGCATCAGCTCTGTCTCGATCGTATCGGCGTCGCCGACAGGATTGATGCGCCCCTCGACATGGGTGATGTCGTCATCCTCGAAGCAGCGCAGGACATGCACCACTGCATCCACTTCGCGGATATTGGCGAGGAACTTGTTGCCGAGGCCTTCACCCTTCGATGCGCCGCGCACGAGGCCGGCGATATCGACGAAGGAAATGCGGGTCGGGATGATTTCCTTGGAGCCGGCGATCGCCGCCAGTTTCTGCATGCGCGGATCGGGAACCGCCACTTCGCCGGTGTTCGGCTCGATCGTGCAGAAAGGATAGTTGGCCGCCTGGGCGGCAGCCGTCTTGGTGAGCGCATTGAAGAGAGTAGACTTGCCGACATTCGGCAGGCCCACGATACCGCATTTGAAACCCATGGGTCCGGACCCTGTATCTGAAGAAATTTCGTTGCTGTGGCTATGGGGGAAAGTGCTCGGGCGGTCAAGGCTTGGCTGTCAGGCGATCCTTGCGCGTAAGGCATATTTCCCTTACTTTAAGTCGATGGAGAATGGCCATGGTTAGATTGAAAGTCACAGCGAAAGGACAGGTTACCTTGAAAAAGGAAGTTCTTGATCATCTTGGCATCAAGCCTGGCGATGAGATCGATGTCGATCTCCAACCGAAGCGGCAGGCCATGATCCATCCGATTGCCGGCAAACTCCCGATCGAAAGCGTCTTCGGAATGTTCAAGAATACGACCGGCAAAAGCTATTCGATCGACGAGATCAACGAGGCGATTGCGGCAAGCTACGCCGGTGAGGCCGAGCAATGAGCCTGATCGTCGATACCAATATCCTTTTGAGGGCAATGATCTTCGACCATGAAGTCGAGAGCCCCAGGGCCCAGGCTCTTTTGGCTTCGAACGAGGTGACCATTTCAAACCAGACCCTATGCGAAATGGTGTGGGTTCTTCGTCGGCTCTACAAAAAAAGCCAGAGCGACCTTGCCGTAGCAATCCGGACGTGGATGAGCGTCAAGACCGCAGCGCTTGATCGTGGGGCGGTCGAAGCCGGTCTCACTTTCCTGGAAGCGGGAGGCGACTTCGCAGATGGTGTAATCGATTTCGAGGGACGTAGGCTCGGCGGCGACACATTCGTTACCTTCGACAAGCGGGCGGCTTCAATCGTGCGTGCACAGGGTCGCGAATGCCTGCTACTCGACGCCGATTGACCCGCATTCCCCACTGATCAGCTGCTTGAAAAATTCCGGTTGCGGTGCGATATAAGCCGAAATGCCTAGTGTCGGACGCCGTCATCAGGAGGCGAGACGCCATGAGCGAAGATACCACCCTAAAACCGAAGACGAAAACCAAGACCAAGCTGGAGCGGCCGAAGCTCTACAAGGTTCTGCTTGTCAACGACGACTACACGCCACGCGAATTCGTGACCATGGTGTTGAAAGCCGTGTTCCGGATGAGCGAGGAAACCGGCTACCGCGTGATGCTGACCGCGCACCGGATGGGGCTGGCGGTCGTGGTCGTCTGTACCAAGGACATCGCCGAGACCAAGGCGAAGGAAGCGGTCGACCTCGCCAAGGAGGCAGGTTTTCCGCTGATGTTCATCACCGAGCCCGAGGAATAGGTTACTTCCTCTTTTTCCCGGCCTTCACCCCGAGCGCTTCGGCGCTGATCCAGAACACCGCATCCTGCGATTCCGCCGTTTCCAGCCACAGGAAGTCGAGGTCGGGGAATTCCTCTTCGAGGATTTCCCGGCCCGAGCCGATTTCGCAGATCATGCCGCCCTCGGGATTGAGATGCGCCGGGGCTTCCGCCAGCAGCCGGCGGACGAGGTCCAGACCGTCGACGCCGCCGTCGAAGGCCATGGCCGGTTCGGAACGGAACTCTTCCGGAAAACCGTCCATTGCCTCGTGGTCGACATAGGGCGGATTGGTGATGATCAGGTCGTATTTTTTGCTTCCGAGCGGCGTGAAGAGGTCGCCGTTCAAAAGCGTGACCTGATCTTCGACGTTATGCTCGGCAACGTTCAGCTTTGCCACTTCGAGTGCATCGGCCGAGAGGTCCACGGCATCGACCGCGGCGTTCGGGAAGAATTTCGCGGCGAGGATGGCAAGGCAGCCGGAGCCGGTGCAGATGTCGACGGCGCTTTCGACGCCCAGCGGATCGGGCAGAAAGGAAGAACCGTTTTCACCGAGATATTCGCTGAACAGGATTTCGCCGATATGGGAACGGGGGACGATGACCCGTTCGTCGACCAGGAAGCGGACGCCCTGGATATAGGCGTGGCCGGTCAGGTAGGATGTCGGTTTGCGGGTCGTCACGCGGGCGTCGATCCGCTCGGCCAGCAGCCGCCGTTCGGCCGGCAGCAGGCGTGCGTCGAGAAACGGATCGAGCGCGTCGATCGGCAGGTCGAGGCTGTCGAGGACCAGGAAGGCGGCATCGTCGCTTGCCGTCGTCGTGCCGTGGCCATAGCTGAGGTTTGCGGCGCTGAACCGGGAGATGGCATAACGCCAGTAGTCGCGAAGGGTGACGAGTTCGCCGGTAATGTCATCCATGTTCGAAGTCTTGGTCATTTCGCGCTTCTGGTCCTGATCTTTCATTCCTGAGGGCATCGACACTATTCGCCCTTGCCGCCGAACATCTTCTTGAGCATCTCGGCCATCGGGCCTGATGTCGGAAGGTTCGGCTTGCCGCCGCTGCGGGCCTGGTGGATATGCGATTGCCCGGCCGGCTTAGCGACGGGCTTCTTTTCCGGTTTCGGCTTGTCCTCGTCAGGCTTGGCGCCGACGGCGAGCGCCAGCTTGTTCATCAGCTGAGAATCCTCGGCCTTCACCAGCATCTCAGCATTGTCGGCGAGCGCGTCGAGAAGAGGGGACAGCCAGGTCTGGTCGGCCTTGGCGAAATCGCCGAGCACATGATTGTGCACCAGTTCCTTGGCGCCCGGATGGCCGATACCGAGGCGAAGCCTGCGATATTCCCGGCCGCAATGGGCGTCGAGCGACTTCACGCCATTGTGGCCGCCATTGCCGCCGCCGGTCTTGATGCGGGCCTTGGCCGCAGGCAGATCGAGTTCGTCGTAGATGGCAATGATGTTTTCCGGACCGAGCTTGTAGAAACGCATCGCCTCGCCGACCGCTTCGCCGGAGAGGTTCATGAAGGTTTGCGGCTTGATCAGCAGCACTTTTTCGCCGGCAAGCTCGCCTTCCGAGATCAGTGACTTGAACTTCTTCGACCAGGGCGAAAAGCCGGGACGGCGCTGGATCTCGTCCACGGCCATGAAGCCGATATTGTGTCGGTTGCCCGCATATTGGGAACCGGGATTGCCGAGGCCGGCGATGATGAGCATGGAGACGTCCATCCTTGACTGTTGGCTTTTCACCACCGCGAAACGCCGCCAAAGTCAACCGGTTTCAACGCCTGAGCCTCTATTGAGGCTCGCCGATGCCGTAGCGCTTCAGAATTACAGCCTGGATGCCGTCCTTGATGAGGCGGTCGAGACCTGCCTGCATCCTGGCGATCAGTTCGTCGGGCACATCCGGATTGCACGCAATGCCGAGATGCTGTTCGGTGAACAGGATGACTTTTTCGATCGGCGTCCCGTCCGCCTTCAGCTTTTGATAGACGCCTTCCGACATGGGCATCATGTCGATACGGTCCTGCAGCAGTTTTCGGAGCGTCGTATCGACGTCGGCGCTGAGATCGATCTTCGGGAAACCGGAGCTCTTCAGAAGCCCCTCGGTATAGTCGGCGCGATGGGTGCCGACCGTGTACTGCCTGGCTTCCTCCAGGGTGGTCGCCGTGACCTTCGAACCCGCATGGCGCACGAGAATGCTGCGGTCGACGAAAAGAGGCACAACCCATTTGAAACGCGGTTCGCGTTCCGGTGTGCGGGCGGCGGCGAAGACGCAGTGCATGGACTGCGTCTCGGCCATGGCGATGGCCCGGGCCCAGGGCATGATCTCCAGCGTGTAAGGCGTGCCCGCATCCTGCATGATGATGCTTACCTGGTCGATGCCGACGCCGCGGTAGTTGCCGCCGGGCTCCTGGTAGCTGAAGGGCGGGTAGGACTCGGTCGAAAAGACGATGGCCTGCTGGGCATGGGCGCCACACGCGAGGCTGAGGCTGGCAAGAAGCGGCGCTGCGATTTTCATCTGTCCCCCTTCCAAACGCATATGTTGTCATTTCTGACCCAGCATCTGGTCCGGAGGTGAGAACGTGTCAGCTCGCCATGGACTCGATTTCGGCCTGCCGGGTGGATAGGGCCGAGAGCAGTTCGGAAATTTCGCGGGGCTTCGAGAAGAGATAGCCTTGGGCGTAGTCGATGCCCATTTGCTGCAGCAATAAGCGCTGTTCTTCCGTCTCGACGCCTTCAGCGACGACCTTGCAGTTCATCTTGTGAGAAATAGCACTGATGCCTTCGACGAGCATCCTGTTCTTACTGCCTATGTCGCCCGTCTGTTCGGTGAGCGAATGGATGAAGGACTGGTCGATCTTGACGATATCGACCGGGAAACGGCTCATATAGCTCAGCGACGAATAGCCGGTGCCGAAGTCGTCGAGCGCGATGCGGCAGCCGAAGAGATGGAGTTCGTTGAGAATGGTGCGGATTTCCGGGTTGTCGTGCATCAGCACGGCTTCGGTGATTTCCACCACCAGGCGCGACGGATCGATGCCGTAGCGGCCGAGCAGGCCGGCAAGGCGTGCCGGCAGGCCGGGCTCGAATTGCAGCGGCGAGAAGTTGACCGCGACATAGGTCTCGCCCATGCCGGGCAGGCGCGAGACGCGGGCGAGGTTCGCCATCGCGTCTTCCAGAATGAGGTTGCCGATCTGGCTGATCGAGCCGGTCTCTTCGGCAACGCTGATGATGCCGGCCGGCGACAGCAGGCCCTTGCGGGGATGGCGCATCCGCATCAGCGCTTCGAAGCCCGACGGAACGCCGGTCTCGATGTCGACGATCGGCTGGAAATGCGCCTCAAACCAGCTTGCGGCGATCGCAACCTCGATGTCGCTCTCGATTTCGGCCCGTTCCCGCGTCTGGTCGAGAATGGCGGGATCGTAGACCTGCGCGCCGTTCTTGCCGTCGCGTTTGCGGGCATACATGGCCATGTCCGACTTCTGCAGCAGTTCGGCGGCGCTGGCGGCATGGCTCGGATAGAAGGCGAGGCCGATACTGGCGCTCAACCGCACGCCGGTGCCCTGGATCCTGAAGGGAACCTCGAACATGTCGACGATCTTCTGGCTGAGTTCGTTCGCGCGGCGCTCGGCACCGTCCCCGGTAATCAGGATGGCGAATTCGTCGCCGCCGAGACGGGAGGCGGTATCGCCGTCGTTGAGCATCGGCTTCGTCCGCTCGACGAACTGGCAGAGCACGGCGTCGCCGGCTGCATGGCCGAGATTGTCGTTGATCGCCTTGAAGCGGTCGAGATCGACGAACAGGCAGGCGACCTCGGTGCGCGCCCTGTCGGCCTCGGCGATCTTCTGGTCGAGCGTCGCCTCGAAACCCTGGCGGTTCAGGAGTCCTGTCAGGTGGTCGGAGATGGCCTGCTGACGATTGCGCAGTTCCGATTGCCTGAGTTCCGTGACATCCGTCATGACGCTCAGCGAGCCGGGAATGTTGCCGCCGGCAGTGCCAAGCTCGGTCTCGACGATCAGCACGTCCATCAGGCGGCTGTCGGCGCAGAGGAACCGGACCGTGACTTCGATCGCCGGGCCGCTCGGTTTTGCCTGCTGCTTGCGCCTTGCATAAATCTGGCGGTCAGCAGGGGCCACGAGTTCGGAAAAGGGATGGCCGATCACGTCCTCGCGGCGATAGCCGGTCGCGAGAAGCCAATAATCGCTGACCGCGGCGATCTGGTCGCCTCGGGTCAGCGAAAACAGCATGGCCGGCGTCAGGTTGTAGATTTCCGTGGTCTGCTGATGAGCGCGCTTCAGTTCGCGTTCCTCGCGCTCCAGCAGCGTCTGCATTTCGTTGAAGCTCTTCGCCAGCCGCCCCATTTCGTCGTTCGAACGCCAGTCGACATGATGGCGCGAACCGAGCCTGCGGGTTGCCTCGATCGCAGCGGTCAACCGCATCAGCGGCTTGATGACCATGACGCGATTGCCGAGGATCGCCGCGCCGAAGACCGTCAGGATGGTGATGATGAAGATGGAGATGAAGGCCATTTCCATCTGGTGCAGGGCGGAGAACCAGCCGAGCTTCGGCACGTAGACGGTAATGCTGCCGACACTGCGGGTCCCCTGCTGCGACTTGTAGAAGATGGGCTCGGAGATCGCCTCAAGGCCGCGGAAATCGGCCGGATTGACGTCGACTTCGGAAATATTCAGCTTGCCCGTATTGTCGCTGATCTGCACGCCGTTGATGGCGGGATCGGCGATCAGCATCGAGGCGACCTGGTGGATGCTGTCGGTGTCGAGATCCCAGAGCGGCTTGCCGAGAGCCTGGGAATTGGTCACCAGCACGACATTGACATGTTCGCTGAGGTTCTTGGCGGCCTGCTGGGAGGAAAGCGCCAGGAACAACGTGAACAGCGGTGCGACGACGACCAGGAGGGCGCCTGAAATGATCGCAATAAAACGACTCTCAACGGAATGAGTCACCGTCTTCCCCGCATTCATCGTCTGGCTGCCGCCGGACTTTCCCCGTCATGCTGAAGTAGCGTGCATCGTTTCACCTATTCATTAAACTTCACTGAAACGACAATGCCAAGATTCGAACGAATTACGGAAGCAGCCTTACTAAACTGTATTCGGTGGACAATAAAAAACCCGCTTTCTTGCGAAAGCGGGTCCCATTTCAAGAATTTCGGCCTGGTTATTCAGCAGAAGCCGGTTCTTCCTCGGTAACGCCTGCAGCCGGGGCGACGATCGTCGCGATGGTGAAGTCGCGGTCGGAAATGACCGGACGTACGCCAGCCGGCAGCTTGACGGCGGAGATGTGGAGGCTGTCGCCGATCTTCGCGCCCGTCAGGTCGACGGTCAGGAATTCCGGAATGTCGTTGGCCGGGCAAAGCAGCTCGACTGCGTGACGGACGATGTTGAGAACGCCGCCGACCTTGATGCCCGGGGACTTCTCTTCGTTGACGAAGTGAACCGGAACTTCAACGGAAACTTCCGTGTTGCCCGAGACGCGCAGAAAATCCACGTGCATGGTGAAGTCGCGGACCGGATCGAGCTGATAGTCCTTCGGGAGGACCTGGATCTTCTCGCCGTTGACGTCGATCGTGGCAACCGTGGTCATGAAACCGCCGGCATGGATGCGCTTCGTCACTTCGTTGGTCGACAGAGCGATCGCGAGGGGGGACTGCTTGTCACCATAGATGACAGCAGGAATGAAACCGTTGCGGCGAAGTTCACGGGAGGACCCCTTACCTACCCGTTCGCGCGCCTCGGCCTTGAGCTCGTAAGATGCGTGGCTCATGGCATATCCTTTCGAGGTTGTTTGGAGAGTTTTTCGCAAGCGTTGTCGGCTCGCGTCAAACTGAAGGGCATCATCCGATGCGCTTCATCCGCGTTGCCTCCAAGGGTGTCTACGCGGACCGGCGCGCTATAATACAATGAGCAGGGATGTGCAAGCTTTTCGGCCTGAAAACAAAGGACTTGCGCTTGACTTCGGCGGCCCGACTTCCATTTTGTGCCCGTTGAACGAGGGAAGGGCTTGATTCATGAAACGGACTTTGATCGCGGCCAGCGTAATGGCTGCGTCCTGCGTATACCCAGTTGCGGCGGCTGAGATCAACGACAAGGGGGCCCGCACCCTCAAGGAAAGCCTCATCCACTTCCTGCCCGATACGGTCAAGACCACGGGCTTCCTGACCGTGAAGCCGGTCGGCGAGCGCTACGAGATCAGCTACGATTTCGCCAAGCTTCTGAAATCCATCAACAAGAAGAATTTCAAGATCTCCGGCCTGAAGCCGTTTTCGGTTTTCGCCGCACCCCTCGACAACGGCCAGTGGAAATTCAACAGCGACAGCGACATGAATTTCACCGTGCAGGGCAAGATGCCCGACGGCAAGCCGACGAACCTCAACTACTCCGTCACCGATATGGTGTTTTCCGGCATTTTCGACCCGGCGATCAGCTATCTGCGATCGGGCGAGGCGACGTCCGGCCCGATCCGCATGGTCTCGAAGAGCGGCTCTGAAGAGGTCGAGGCGAGCTTTGCCGGCATGAACTATTCACTGGCGTCCACGGCGAGTGCGGCAGCCGGCGGCACAGATTTCACCGGCAAGGGCTCGTTCCTGCGCTTCTACGAACGGATTGCGACGCCGGAAACCCCGCCGATACAGATCCGCGCCGAAAGCCTCGATTTCGATGTCGGCGTCCAGGGCGTGATGGCCGAGAAGATCCGCGCTCTCGTCGCGTTCATGCTGGAACTCGTCAAGGACGAAAAGCCGTCGCAGGCCGAGATCACCAAGCTCAAGGATCTCATCCGCGGAGCGATGCCGTTCTTCACGGCGCTTTCCGAAAGGATCAGCTTCAACCAGTTCACCGTGGCAAGTCCGCTCGGCGATTTCGGCGTCAACAAGCTCGACTATACGTTCACGATGAGCGAGCCCGCCGAGGCAACCCGGATCGGCTTCGGTGCCCGCATCGAGACCATCTCGACGCCGGACGGCATCATTCCCCCGCTCTATGCCCAGTTGGTGCCGGACATGGCGGAAATGGAATTCGGGATCGCGGATCTCAACTTCCAGCGCTTCATCGACACCTTCATGGAAATCGATTTTTCGAAGCCCGACCCGTTGCCGGATTCGGAGGGCGAGCGTTTGGGCAAGGCCTTCCTCGATGAGGGACAGCTGACCCTCGATTTCCCGCGGATTGCCGCGAAATCCGCTCTCTACGACGTCGAAGCCTCCGGCAAGGTCAAGGGTTATCCGGACGAGAAGGAACGTTACACGCTCGAAACCTCGATCCTTGCCCGCGACATCGACAAGCTGATCCAGTATTTCCAGACCGCCGCCAAGAGCGACCCCGAATTCAACCAGGTTTCGTTCGCGATGATGATGGCCAAGGGCATGGCGAAGACTGAACCGGACGGCCGCCTGCGCTGGGACATCAAGTTCGAGGACGGCAAGAACTTCAGCGTCAACGGGCAGCCGATCCAGTGATCTGACGACCCGTCCACACCTTCTTATGCCGGCTGTAGGTTTGCCAGTCAGCCGGCATTTACCATCCCAAGGAACGTTTCGAACATGTTTCGGTGCTAGAACTTCTCAATCAAAACAGTTGAAAAGTATCAAGCATTCATGTTTCGCGTTTTCTCCTGCATCTTCGTCGAGCACGATCTTCGCTATGTCGCCTGCGCGGTCTTGATATGCGTGATCGGATCCTTCCTGACCATCCGGCTCTTTTCCAGAGCGCGGCGTGGCGGCGGGATCGAAAAGGTCATCTGGCTTTTCCTGACGGGCTTCATCGGCGGTTCGACCACCTGGACGACGCACTTCCTCGCGATGCTCGGTTATCTCGGGGGCGGGCAGGCGGGATATGACCCGACCCAGACGCTTCTGTCTTTCATGATCGCGGTGGCGAGCGCCACGATCGGCTTCGGTGTTGCAAGCTATGGCGGCCGGTCCCTGCTCGCGGAGGCCGGCGGCATCGTCATGGGGCTCGGTATCGCTGCGATGCATT
The DNA here is from genome assembly GCA_002968845.1 of Neorhizobium tomejilense. Taxonomy (GTDB): domain Bacteria; phylum Pseudomonadota; class Alphaproteobacteria; order Rhizobiales; family Rhizobiaceae; genus Neorhizobium; species Neorhizobium tomejilense. The sequence goes on from PVBG01000019.1 coordinate 65,651, forward strand.
ACACGGGCATGGCCGCCTACGAGGTGCAGGGCGTCATCGACTGGAACCAGTCCTATGTTGTCGCCTCGCTCATCTTTGCCGCAGTGCTCGGCGCTCTGGTGACCAATCGCGTCGCGCACCCGGTGACGCGGTTCTGCAAGTACGGTTCGGTCCTGGCAATGATCCTTGCGATCGCCACCACCCATTTCACCGCGATGGGGGCGATCGAGGTCGTTCTCGATCCGCGCGCGGTCCTGCCGAATGAGGTCGTCCCGCCGGTGGTGCTGGGCTTCGCCGTGCTGTCGCTGATGCTGATTCTGCTGGCGCTGACGGCTGCCACCTATCTGATCGATGCCCGCGTGACCAAGGCTGCCGTCGAGCAGTATCGCCACCTTTCCCTGCACGACGCTCTGACCGGCCTTGCCAATCGCGCCGCATTCAACGAGCAGCTTGCGGAGATCGCGGCGCGACCCGCAGACCTAGCCGCCAGCATCGCAGTTCTCTCGCTCGATCTCAACCGCTTCAAGGAAATCAACGACGTCCATGGCCATGCCGCTGGCGATGAGGTGCTGCGCGCGATCGGCGGCAGGCTTGCCGAGGCGGCAGGTGAGGGCGAATTCATCGCCCGTGTCGGTGGCGACGAGTTCGTCGCGCTGAAACACATGTACTACCGGCGCTCCGACGCGATGCTGCTCGCCGGCCGGCTGCTTGCGGAAATCTGCAAGCCGGTCGAATGGAACGGCAACACGCTCACCGTCGGTTCGAGCGTCGGCATCGCGCTCTATCCGGGGGACGCAAAGACGGTCGACGATCTTGTGGCCCAGGCGGATGTCGCCATGTACCGCGCCAAGCAGTCGGGCGACAATGCCATCCGCTTCTATGACTCTTCGATGGACCAGGCGGCCCGCGAACGCAATGCACTTGCCATGGATATGCGTTCCGGGCTCGTTGCCGGCCAGTTCGAGCTCTATTACCAGCTTCAGAACGATACGTTCTCCGGCGAGGTCATCGGTTTCGAGGTTCTGTTGCGCTGGAACCACCCCGTTCGCGGACTGGTGTCTCCCAACGAATTCATCCCGATCGCCGAGCGTACCGGCTTCATCGTCGAGCTTGGCGAATGGGTGCTCCGGAGCGCCTGCGCGGAGGCGGCGACCTGGAAAAACCCGTTCGGCTTCGCCGTCAACGTCGCCGGCCAGCAGCTTGCCGATCCGCAATTCCCGAACAAGGTCCGCGACATCCTCAAGGAGACGGGGCTGGATGCGGAGAGGCTCGAGCTTGAGATCACCGAGTCCGGCATCATCGCCGATCATCAGCGGGCGCTGCAGACCGTGCGCCACTTGAAGAGCCTCGGAGTGAAGATCGCCATGGACGACTATGGCACCGGTTATTCGTCGCTTTCGACGCTGATGTCCTTCCCCTTCGACAAGATCAAGATCGACCGCACCTTCGTGGACGGGGTCTCGGACAATTCCCAGTCGGCGGCGATCGTCCGCTCGACCCTCATCCTCGCCTCGAGCCTCCAAATACCGGTGCTTGCCGAAGGGGTGGAGACGGAGGCGCATATGGCCTTCCTGCGCAAGGAGGGCTGCATGCAGGTGCAGGGATACCTTTTTGGCAGGCCCGGCCCGAGGGCGCTGATCGAGCATCTCGTCAATGGCGAAACCGGCGGCGAAATCCGATCGGCGGCCACCAAGGTCGCCTGACATCGGCCTCAGCGCCGGGGTTCGCCACCCGGGGCATAGACCGTCTTCTGTTCGAAACGGAACTTGTGGCCGCACTGGCTGCAGCGGATGATGTATTTGCGCGGATCGGTCGAGGCGAATTCCGTTAGAAAACCTTTCGGCAGCTCATCGATGCGGAAATCGCGATTACTCTGCCGCCTGTCGTCGGTCTCGGAAACCTCGGCGAAACCGACATTGCCGCATTGAGAGCATTCTAGCTTTCGGGAATAACGGTCGCGAGCGGCCATGCTTGTCTCCTTCTTCGGGGGGCCTTCTAGCCGAAGCTTTGGCACAAAGCAAAACGCCGGAACCAGGTTCCGGCGTTTTCCATCGGTGATTTACAGTTACTTCAGGCAGGCCCTCTAGCGGCGGCACTCGCCGGACGCGACGACGCTGTAGCCGGCGTTTGCCGCCTCGCAGGCGTTCGGGAAAGTCTGGGTACGTCCACCCTGCTGGCCGCAGACGGGACGGTATTCTCGCGTGCAGAAACGAGGCTCTCCGGGCCTGCCGGGACGGCCAGGCTGGTTCCAGTCCGGGCGATCCGGCCGGTCGGGACGATCAGGCCTGCCGGGTTGGTTCCAGTCCGGGCGGTCGGGCCGTTGCGGGCGGTCCCAGTCGGGACGGTCCGGCCTGACGGGGCGATCCGGAGTTCCCGGGCGATCCCAATCCGGGCGATCAGGTCTCTGGGGACGGTTCCAGTCCGGACGAGGCCGTTCCGGCGGATAATAGCCGCCAGGCCGGCTACTGCTATCGACGCATGCCGACAGCAACGGGATCAGAAGGAAAATGGCCAGTTTTTTCGACAGGCCGATCAAGGAAGACATCGCGACTCACCCTCAGTTTGCGTTCGGAGGCGAGTCTATCCAAATACTTGTGGCAGAAGAAGGTCAGTCGAACAGGCTGGAGACGGAGGATTCCATTGCCGTACGGTTGATCGCCTCGCCGAGCAGGTTGGCGGTGGTGATAACCCGGATGTTGTGCGCCGACTGAACGGCCGTGGTCGGCTGGATCGAGTCGGTGATCACCAATTCCTTGAGCTTGGAAGCGGCGATGCGGGCGACCGCGCCACCGGAGAGCACGCCGTGGGTGATGTAGGCGGTGACGCTGGTGGCGCCGTTTTTCAGGAGCGCTTCGGCCGCGTTACAGAGCGTGCCGCCGGAATCGACGATATCGTCGATCAGCAGGCAGTCCTTGCCGTCGACCTCGCCGATGACGTTCATCACCTCGGACTCACCGGCGCGTTCGCGGCGCTTGTCGACGATGGCCAGCTGACAGTCGATCCGCTTGGCAAGCGCCCGGGCGCGAACCACGCCGCCGACGTCGGGCGAGACGACCATGACGTTGTTGAGGTCGTAGTGTTCCTTGACGTCACGGGCGAGCACCGGCACTGCGAAGAGATTGTCGGTGGGGATGTCGAAAAAGCCCTGAATCTGCCCTGCATGCAGGTCGAGCGTCAGGACGCGGTCGGCGCCCGCCTCGGTGATCAGGTTGGCGACCAGCTTTGCCGAGATCGGGGTGCGCGGGCCGGCCTTGCGGTCCTGGCGGGCGTAACCGAAATAGGGCAGAACCGCAGTGATGCGCTTGGCGGAGGACCGCCGGAACGCATCGATCATGATCAGCAGTTCCATCAGGTGGTCGTTGGTCGGGAATGACGTGGACTGGATGATGAAGACATCTTCGCCACGCACGTTTTCCTGAATTTCAACGAAGATTTCCTGGTCTGCAAATCGCCTTACGCTGGCTTTTCCGACTGGAACATTAAGATAGCTGCAGATCGCGTCGGCGAGATGCCGGTTCGAATTGCCTGCGAAAACCTTCATTGCGGTCCGCCTGTTTTGAAGCTGGATGCGGGCCTTTTACCGCCGCGGCCTTCGAATGCAAGTGCGTTTCGCACCCGCTCACTCTTTTTTATGAAGAAACTGTGACCCGTGGCTTTTGAGGTTCAGTCCAGGATCGGCCGGCCGGACCGTTCAGCCCTGGGATTGGCGCCAGGCGACATAGTCCTGGATCGTCTTGGCGGCGATGGTCTCCATGGTCGAAGCGGGGACCGATGTCCACGGGTCCTGGCCGCTGCCGGGCACGCTTTCCTGTCCCTGCATGCGGTGCAGCCGGGCGCCGGAACCGTCGAGAATGTCCCAGACATAGACGATGGTGACCTTGCCGCTGTCGGAGAAGGCGGAGAAATAGCCTTTCAGGATGTGCTCGGTGCTGCTGTCGCTCGACGGCCGGATCGTCAGCCCGTTGGCGCGCGCCTGGGCGCCGAGTTGGCGGGACAGCGGCGTCACCGCCTGGACCGGAGCGCCGATGATCGGCAGGAAGCGGACGGTCGGACCGGACGCGGGCGGCAGCGAGGCGTTCTGCTGCTGACCGGTTTGTTGCTGCTGGGGCGCAGGCTGCTGCGCTTGAGGCTGCTGCATGGTCTGCTGCTGGCCCTGGCTCCCCTGGCCCTCCCATTGCGGCGGGGCGCCGGAGGAGGAGGGCGAGACGGCGCTGCCGGATTCCAGCGCCCGCGCCTGGGCTTCGAGCGTGTTCTGGGGGCCGGAGCGATAGCCGCCGCTATAGGTTTCCGGCTGCGCGGAGCTCGCCATGCGGTCGGCTTCGGCCTGGGTCACCGGCGAGGAGGCCCTTGCGCCGCCGCCGACATTCGCCTGCGGCGTCAATGCTTCCGTCGTGTTGCAGGAGGCAAGCATGAGCGCCAGCAGGGCAGCGGACAGCAGTGTTCCGAAAAGCCGCATATCCGTCTCCCCTGCCGTAGATTCCTCGGCCGGAGCTTAGGGTTGGCGTTCCCAACCTGTCAATTGCCTGATTTTCGTAGCGTTCAGCGCTGAATGAGCTCCAGGGTGTGGCGGGAAAGTGGCTGCGGATCACCTTCGGTCGTCAGGTAGGTGTGGCCGAGGGTCATGGCGGCGCCGCTGTCGGAATCCATGATGATCATGTGCACGAACAGCGTCATGTCCGGCAGGATTTCCTGCGGATTGCCGAAGTGGAACATCTGGTGCTCCATCCAGGAAGGCGAGAACCGCGCGCCGAGCGAATAACCGCAGGCGTTGAGGCGGTGGCGCGACAGGCCGCGCTCGTCGAGGATGCGGGCATGGGTGTCGAAGACGTCGCCGAAAGTCTGACCGGGGTGCAGAACCTCCTCGATCGCCGTGATGGTTTCGAGGCACGCCTTGTGGAGCTCGCGGTGGCGAGGCGACGGCTCTCCGACGACGACCGTGCGCATCATCGCCGCATGGTAATGCGCGGCCGCACCGGCCCATTCGAGCGTCAGCTGGTCGGTCGCGTCGAGCTTGCGGCGCCCGGCCTTGTAGCGGCAGAGCAGCGCGTCGGCGCCGGAGCCGATGATGAATTCGTTGGCGGGATAATCGCCGCCGCCGAGAAAGACCGCGCCCTGCATGGCGGCGAGGATTTCCGCCTCGTCGCCGCCGGCCTTGATCAGCGGCAGCGCCGCATCGAGCGCGTCGTCGGCAAGCTCGGCGGCGCGCCTGGCATAGGCGATCTCCGCCGGACTTTTGACGAGGCGCAGCGTGCTGACCAGATAGGAGGCGTCGCTGATCTGACCGAAGGTGGCGAGTTGGTTGTCGAGCAGGCGGGCGACGCGGCCGGTCATGCCGTGGGTATCGTATTCGACGCCGATCCTGGCGCCGAGCAGGTCCATGTCGCTCAACAGGTTCTTGAGGTCGAGGGTGGGATCGGCGTTCACCCGGTCGACCCAGACGACGATGTTCTCGACGGTCGAGGTGTGGCGGGCCTGGCGCAGGTCGGCCGAGCGGGTGAGCAGCGTCATCGCCCCGTCCGCCTTGACGATCAGGGTCTGGAAAAAGCAGTAGCCGAAGGTGTCGTAGCCGGTCAGCCAGTACATGCTTTCCTGGGCGAAGATCAAAAGCGCGTCCAGCTTGTCGGCGCGGATCTTCTCTGTCAGCCGCGTCAGCCGGTCGGCGTATTCGCTCCTCTCGAAATGCAGGGCCATATCAATTCTCCCGAAGTGCGATTGCTGAAATCTGACGGCCGTAATCCGGCTCTTTGGCATGGGTGGTGCGGCGGTAGGAATAGAACCGTTCCGCATCCGGATAGGTATCGAGACCGAGGCTCTGGGCCCTTACGCCTGCTGCCGTCAGCCGCTTAAGGGTCAGCGACGGCAGGTCGAACATAGAATGCCCCGCACTCGATGACGGCGTGAAGAAAGCCTGGTAGGAGGGATCGTAGCTCAGGAACCGTTCGACGAATTCCGGTCCGACCTCGTAACTTGCGGGGCCGATCGAGGGGCCGAGGACGGCGGTGATGTTTTCGCGCGCGGCACCCAGCGAGATCATTGCCTCGATGGTGTTTTCGAGCACGCCGGTCAAGGCACCCTTCCAGCCGGCATGGGCAGCCCCGATCACGCCGTTCTCGCCGTCGGCAAACAGGATCGGGCCGCAATCGGCCGCGAGCACCCCGAGCGCCACGCCCGGCACGCTGGTCACCATCGCGTCGACCTTCGGCCGTTCGCCGGCATAGGTCTCGTCGACTACGAAGACGTCGGGCGAATGGACCTGGTGGACGGTCGCGAGCTTTTCGAGCGGCAGGCCGAACCAGGCAGCAACGCGGGCCCGATTCTCGGTAACCCTCGCACGGTCGTCGTCGGAGCCGATACCGACGTTGAGGCCGGCATAAAGGCCTTGCGAAACACCGCCCTTGCGGGTGAAGAAACCGTGGCGGATACGGGTGCCGGCCCTGTCGTTCAACAGGGGGCTCTCGATTGGCTCCGGCAAGGGTATGTCCTGCATCGGCGTTGTCTATCCCGTTGATTTGAAGAGGTTTTGGGCGCTCTCTCAAGGCCTGCCCACTGCTTCGATCTAGGGCGAGAGTGGCGCAAGAAAAGGGCGGATGTCAATCGGTTGATGAATTGACGGCCGCTGTTTACTCCACCGCGCGAAACGGCATCAGCTTCAATGCCGGGCTCGATACCGCGATGACTTTGAAGAGTTCGCCCATCTTGCCGGCACCTTCGCCGGCCAGCCGGTCGACGGCGGCGGCGATCAGGCGCTGCTCGGTGGGCTCCTTGTCCTTGGCAAGCGCGTTCGCCCGCTCGGCAAGGCCGAGGCCGAAAAGAAAATCGCCCTGGTGCAGGCCGCCGTTCAGGTGAACGCCCGTGGAGACGGCAATACGCGCGAGGTCCTCGAAATCGACGTGGCTGGTCAGATCCGCTTCGCCGGGATTTTCGAGTGGCGGATCGTAATCGTGGTGGCGGATGGCCTGCAGGGTATCGCCGAAACCGGTGACCAGATGGCCGTAGTCGATGATCAGAGCCGTGCCGCCGAAGGTCCGCAAGCGTTCGCACAGCGTCAGCATCACCGCCTGGCGGGCCGGGGAAAGTTCGAAGATCGTGCCGTCGGGAATGCCGGCGACGGGCGAGGGGAGCAGCTGCGGGTCGAGCGTGGCGATGCCGACAGCAAAACCGAGCTCGTCCTCGGCGGTCAAGCCGACGAGACGTTCGCGAAAACCGGTCGGCGTCTTGACGAACTGGCGGATCGGGATCGCGTCGAACAGCTCGTTGGCGGCGATCAGCGTAAAACCTTCGGGAATGTCCTCGAAACTGTCATGCCAGGAAATCTTGGTGGAGAAAGCCTCGAGCGTGATGCGCTGCACGCCGCGCAGGCGCTCGCTGGTCTCGACCAGATGCACGTGCAGGTCTTCGAAAAACCGGGGCGCGATGCGTTTGATCACCCGCAGCATGTCGGCCATCATCGTGCCGCGGCCGGGGCCGATCTCCACCAGCCGGACGCCGGTGGGCGTGCCGTGCTGCTGCCAGGCATGCACCATGAAGACGCCGACCATCTCGCCGAACAGCTGGCTGATCTCCGGCGCGGTGATGAAGTCACCATGGCGGCCGAAAGGCTCGCGGGTGCGATAATAACCGTATTCCGGATCGGCGAGGCACAGCGCGAAATAGTCGGTCACGCTGATCGGGCCGTTGGTGCGGATCAGGGTCTTGATCTTTTCGGTGAGGGAGGTGCTCAACGGCCTTGCCTCCCCTCAGGCCTTCGCCGCGGACGTTACCGCCGCGCGGGCACGGAGAATGGCCCAGACACCCGCAGCGATCATCGGCAGCGACAGCACCATGCCCATGGTCAGCCAGTTGGTGCCGAGCAGATAACCGAGCTGCGCATCAGGCTCGCGGAAGAATTCCACGAAGATGCGGCAGAGCGCGTAACCGACGACAAAGGTGCCGGCGATGGTACCCGGGATCTTCAGCGCCTTGAAACGGAAGATCAGCAGGGCAAGCACGAGGACGAGTACGATACCTTCGAGGCCTGCCTCGTAAAGCTGGCTCGGATGGCGCGAGAACGGGCCGCCGGTCGGGAAGACGACGGCCCAGGGCGCGCTGCTGAGGCGCCCCCAGAGTTCGCCGTTGATGAAATTGGCGATGCGGCCGAAGAGCAGGCCGAAAGGCACGACGGCGGCGACCGTGTCGAACATGCTCCAGACGGGAATGGTATTGCGGCGGGCGAAGATGATCATCGCGATCGTCGCGCCGATGAAGCCGCCGTGGAAGGACATGCCGCCGTTCCAGATCTCGATCGCGCGGACGGGGTTCGCGGCCACGGCCCCCATGTCGTAGAACAGGATATAGCCGATGCGGCCGCCAAGCACGATGCCGGCCGCGACCCAGACGAGGAAGTCGTCGAGCTGGACGGCCGTGATCGGCGACTGGCCGTCTTTCCACAGCGAGCCGTTCGCCGCCAGCCGACGCGCATAAAACCAGCCGAGCAGGATGCCGGCGACATAGGCGAGCCCATACCAATGGACCGCCAGCGGTCCGATGGAGAAGGCCACCGGATCGATATTCGGGAACGGCATCAGAGCGAAAAGATGAAGCGCTTCGTACAAATTACAAGGTTCTCATACAAACCGAATTGTCGCGGAACATGGCGTTGCGCTCATCGCCGGTCAAGGCGAATCTCGGGGATTGCGCCTTTAACCCCAGTGAAGTTCGGCGATTGCCGGGAACCTCAGTTATCCTTCATCTGTATCAACTGAATAAGGTTTCCGCAGGTATCGTCGAGCACCACCATACGGACAGGGCCGGCATCCATCGGTTTCTGGGTGAAGGAGACGCCCAGCGAAACAAGCCTCTCATATTCAGAATCGATGTCGTCGACCTGGAACGAGGTTGCGGGGATGCCGTCCTCGACGAGCGCCGCCTTGAAGGGCTTGGCGGCGGGGTGTTCGCTCGGTTCGAGAAGCAGCTCGGTCCCTTCGGGATTTTCGGGCGAGACGACGGTCAGCCAGCGGTGTTCCCCCATGGGGATATCGTGCTTCACCTTGAACCCCAGCACGCGTGTGTAGAAGTCCAGGGCTTTCGATTGGTCGTCCACAAGGACGCTCGTGACGTAGATTCTCATGGAAACATCCTTTCTAGAGATGGTGGCGGAGCCACAAGTCAACAGCCTCTCGCAACGGACCGGGATCGAGAGAATGGATCCTGGTCCGGCCTGACCATTCGACACGAACCAGTCCGGCTTTTTGCAGCATGTCGATGTGCTGGGTGATCGCCTGACGTGAAAGTGCCATGCCGTTCTCCGCGAAAAAGAGAGCGCAGATTTCGAACAATGACTGGCCAGGGCGCTCGCGCAGGCGATCGATGATCTTGCGACGAGTGGGGTCGCCAAGCGCTTTGAAAATGTGATCGAGATCGTCATCGTTCATGGCATCGAATATGCAATAAAATTATTGCATGTCAAGGAAGGGCCCGACCGTGCGGCAAGCGGACGATTTGTCCGAGACGGGGCGGCCGGTAGCTCGGATGATGCTTGCAAGCGGCCCGCACAGGCCCTACTTGATCCCTATGGACATTCGCCGGCCCGGATTGCCGGCCAGACGATATGGAGTTCAAAACCATGGCAACCGGCACGAACCGCATTCTCGACGATTTCGCGCGGCTGATGACCGATGCGGCCGGCGCTGCCCAGGGCGTGCGCAAGGAGGTCGAAACGGCATTCCATGCGCAGGCCGAGCGGTTTCTCAACAATATGGATGTGGTCAAGCGCGAGGAATTCGAGGCCGTCCGCGAAATGGCCGCCCGCGCCCGCGACGAGAACGAGGCGCTGAAGGCGCGGATCGAAGCGCTGGAAGCGAAGCTTTCAGGGCAGTGATCTGCGTTTCCCGGGGATGATCTGCCTCCCTCCCGTAAAATCCGGCACTCAGCTTGTCGGCTAAGGTGCTGTTTTTTCTTCCTCTCCCCAAGGGGAGAGGAAAGCAGCGCATCTAATACCTTCCCCGCTCTCCCAACCCATGCCTACAATTGCCCCGCTTCTGTCGCCGGAGTGTTTCGCTAGACGTTCGCGGGCAGGCGGGAGCCGGCGCTTTCATCGGAACCGTAACGTGCGGGAATGGTGGAAGAGGTGAAAGCCATGGAGTGCTCGTTGGAAGACGACCATTCCTATCAAGCCTCCCCCCGGGCAGCCATGTCCGGTTCGGTTGAACCGTGCAAGTGGCAGGCCTGTCCCGAAAGGATGGGCGCGAACGAAGCCACGCAGCGAGGCGAGATGATCACCTGTAGGGGCCGGAAGCCCCGACAAGACGCCGAAGGCCACGCGAATGCGGAGCCACCATTAGAAAACCAATCGAGGTTCCGCATTCGTGTGGGCTCTCCGTTCGTACCGTGCCGAACAGATTTTCGGCGCGGGCGCAGGTGTTGAAACGAAAAAAATGACGCCCTGTGGACACATTCAAAAAAGCCAGTGTCCAGAGTCGCTTATGACTCCGTTCTGATCTCCGCTGCGAACCATGTTTGGAGTTTTGCCCATGTAAAAACCGAGGAAGGGGCTGGCAGCCGGACTCCGTCTAGGTACACTGATTTTAAAGGATGATTCGAAACGGCTTGGTAAGCTCCAGACAGGGTGACTGCGTTATTCTGGAAGCGTCGGACGATCATCGACAGTGTTGTTCCCGGTTAGTGTTCGCGTGTTTTTGGCGTTTTACCGCACGAATTCGCATTCATTCCGGTCAAGAAGGTGCCGCATGACGCTTATGGAAATGGAAATCGAACGCCAGTCGAATCCGGTCGATATGATCGAATTCGTTGCTGCCTCGAACGATTGGACGTTCGAACGGTCGGGTGAAGACGAGATCGCCATGACCGTGGAAGGCCGCTGGACGGACTACCATGTTTCCTTCTCCTGGATGGAGGAGTTCGAAGCGCTGCATCTCGCCTGCGCTTTCGACCTCAAAATTCCCGACGCCCGCGTCAACGAGGTCATCCGCCTGCTGAGCCACGTCAACGGCCAGGTGCTAATGGGCCATTTCGACGTATGGCGCCAGGAAGACGTGGTCATCTTCCGGCAGTCGCTGCTGCTGGCCGGCGGTGCCGAACCCAACAACCAGCAGGTCGAAGTGCTGCTTTCGAGCGCCCTCGACGCCTGCGAATCCTATTACCAGGCGTTCCAGTTTGTCGTATGGTCCGGCATGGAGGCGAAAGCCGCCATGGAAGCCGTTCTGTTCGAAACCGTGGGCGAATGCTGATGGCCTTGGGTCATTTGGGATCCATCATTCTGATCGGCGCCGGCAATATGGGCGGCGCCATGCTGTCCGGCTGGCTGAAGAAGGGCGTGCCCGGCACGTCCGTGACGGTCATCGATCCGTCGCCCTCGGACGCCATGAAGACGATGATCTCGGAGGCCGGCGCGCGTCATTTTGCGTCGGTGCCCGATGGTGCTTCCGTCGACATCCTGTTTCTTGCCGTCAAGCCGCAGCTCATGGATGCGGTCCTGCCGCCGCTGAAGTCTGTCGTCGGGCCTAGCACGGCAGTGGTTTCGGTCGCCGCCGGCAAGACGCTCGCCTATCTGGAAAAACATCTCGGCGAGGCGGCGATGGTGCGCGCCATGCCGAATACGCCGGCAATGATCGGCCGCGGCGTTACCGGCGCCTATGCCAATCCCCAGGTTACCGACGCCCAGCGCGAAACGGTGCAATCCCTGCTCAAGGTCAGCGGGCCGGTGGAATGGGTTTCCAGCGAAGCGGATATCGACGCCGTGACCGCCGTTTCGGGCAGCGGCCCGGCTTACGTGTTCTATCTCGTGGAGTGCATGGCGGAAGCGGGCCGGAAAGCAGGCCTGCCGGCGGACCTCGCCATGCGGCTTGCGCGGGAAACTGTCTCGGGGGCTGGTGAGCTCCTCTACCAGTCCCCGGACGACGCTTCCAGGCTGCGCCAGAACGTCACCTCGCCGAACGGCACGACGGCTGCTGCACTTGCCGTGCTGATGGCCGACGACGGCATGCAGCCGCTGTTCGACAAGGCGATCGCGGCTGCCCGCGACAGAGCCGAAGAACTCGGCGCCTGAGTGAATTCGAATGGCTGAGAACATCACCTATGGCGACTTCGAGAAGATCACTTTCAGCGACTTCGAAAAGGTGGACATCCGCGTCGGCACGATCGTCGAGGTCGAGCCGTTTCCGGAAGCCCGGAAGCCCGCCTTCAAGCTGAAGATCGATTTCGGCCCGGAGATCGGCATCAAGAAATCCTCGGCGCAGATCACCGTGCATTATACCCCGGAAACGCTTGTCGGGCGGCAGGTGCTGGGCGTCGTCAATTTCCCGCCGAGGCAGATCGGACCGTTCCGCTCGGAAGTGCTGACCCTCGGCTTCGAGGACGAAAACGGTGCAATCGTGCTTGCCGCCGTCGAACAGCCGGTGCCGAACGGCCGGAAGCTGATGTAGCCCGAGCGCTGATCCGCAGTGCGGATCGTCAGTGGATATCGCGGCTGTCGACCTCGGTCAGGCTGAACGACCGGAACTCGATCTCGAAGCCTTCACGCTGCGGCGAGCAGAAGGTCATGCCGACGGAGAGGTCGGTGAGCTCGGGTGGGAAGAAAGCGAGCCGCGCCATGCGCCAGTCCGGCTGGGTGTCGGTCCGGTACTGGATAAAGAGGGCGTCGCCCATGCGGGTGACGCGGACGGAGATTTCCTCGAAATCGTCGGTGAGGCGGAAGGCGGACCAGTCGGAGTGACCGTTGGTCACCACCACGCTGAAATGGCGGGCGCCGTCGGTGAATTCGACGCCGCATTTCATCCAGTGTTTTTCGTCATGGCGGATCATCAGGCCTGCCTGGTCGTAGAGCGCCTCGTAGCGGCCGACGAAGGAGGTTTCGGCGGTGAAGTCGCCGCTTCGGGCCCGATGGAGGAAGTGGCCGCTGTCGCGGTGAAATCCGTAATAGGTGCCCTGCCAGAAATCGGTCTCGAAGCCGGAGCGGGCAACCAGACTGCCGTTCTCCTCACGGCTTTCCGGCGGCGGGTTCAGCCAGGTCATGTGGGAAAGGTCGATCGGCATCGGTTCCTCGAAAGAATGATCAGGCTGGGACGCGCACGACGGCGCGCAAGCCGCCGCGGGGACTGTCGGCGAGCGTGACGTTGCCGCCATGGGCGCGGGCGATGTCGCGGGCGATCGCAAGGCCAAGGCCGGTGCCGGACGCGTTGAGGTTGCGAGCCTCGTCTAGGCGGTAGAACGGCTTGAAGACGTCCTCGCGAGATTGCGGCGGAATGCCCGGACCGTCGTCGTCGAGCGTCAGCGTCAGCCACTTGGCGCTATGCCGTGCGTCCACATGGAGCGTCTTGGCGTAGCGCTCGCTGTTGGACACCAAGTTGCCGACAAGCCGGGCGAAGGCATTCGGCCGCACCGCGATCTCGTCCTCGCCGTCGATCTCGTAGGTCATGGTCTTGCCGTGCAGCGCGAATTCCGACCGGAGCTTTTCAAGCAGTTCGCTCAACCGCAGTTCGCCAAAATCTTCTTCCGCTTCGCCCTTGGCGAAGGCGAGATAACCTTCCAGCATCGATTGCATGTCGTCGGCATCCTGGCTCATGCCGGCCAGTTCCGGCTTGTCGCCGGCAAGCGCCAGCTGCAGCTTGAACCGGGTGAGGATGGTCCTCAAGTCGTGGCTGATGCCGGCGAGCATGGCGGTGCGCTGTTCCATCTGCCGCTCGATGCGCTCGCGCATCTGGATGAAGGCAAGGCCGGCGCGGCGGATTTCGTCAGCGCCGCGGGGGGCGAAACCATCAGTCTTCTGTCCCTTGCCGAAGCTTTCGGCGGCACGCGCGAGCGTCAGGATCGGCCGGATCTGGCCGCGCAGGAAAAGGATGGAGATTATCACCAGAACGACGGCCGCCCCGATCATCCAGACGAGGAAGATATGGGTGTTGGAGGCATAGGTGGAGCCGCGGCGGACGAAGACGCGCAGCACCCTGGTATCGAACTTGATACGGATCTCGACAAGCCGGCTGTCTCCGATCGTGTCGATCCAGAAGGGCATCTGGATCTGGCGGGTGATCTGTTCGGCAAGGATGTCGTCGAGGATCTCAAAGAAGGGGCGGGAGCGGGGCGGCGGCAGCTGGCCGTTTTCCTCGACCGCGATGGTAAGGTTCAGCGCGTCGCTTGCGATGCGGCTGATGGCGTCATAGTTGCTGTCCTGCGGATAGGCCTGGATCACCTCAATAATGCCGGCGATATCGCGCACCGTGCTTTCCGACAGGCGTTCGGTCACCATGCGCCAGTGCCGCTCCATGAAGACGGAGGCGACGACACCCTGCAGCAGCAGCATCGGCAGGATGACGATCAGAAGCGAACGGGTGTAGAGGCCGGTCGGCAGGCGGCGGCGCAGCCAGCGGGTCATCGGGCGCCAGCCCGGCAAGATGAGCCGGTCGATGTCGCGCTTCAGTGGGTCGAAAAGTGCCATCCTGCCTTCAGCCTGTGCCGGTCTCTTCCGGCTAATCGATACTCAGCCTGTATCCGATGCCACGCACCGTCTGGAGATAGACGGGGTTGGCCGGATCCTCCTCGATCTTACGCCGCAAACGATTGATCTGCACGTCGATCGTGCGCTCGCCGACCTCGGCATCATCGCCGATCAGCTCGTGGCGGGGAATGGTGTCGCCGGCCCGCAGCGCGAAAAGCAACATGATCTCCTGTTCGCGATCGGTCAGCCGGATGGTTTCGGCGGCCCTGCGCAATTCCTTGCGCGGGATTGAGAAGGTGAAGGGTCCGAACATGATCTGCTCGATCTTGGGCGTATCGGGCGAGGTGCTGCGGCGCAGGATATTGTTGATGCGCAGCACCAGTTCGCGCGGATCGAACGGCTTCGACAGATAGTCGTCGGCGCCCGCTTCGAGACCGGCGATACGGGATTCCGATTCGGCGCGGGCCGTCAGCAGGATCACCGGAACCGTCTTCTTCTGGTAGAGCGACTGGGTAAGCGAAATGCCGGATTCGCCGGGCATCATCACGTCGAGAATGATGAGATCGAAATGCAGGCCTTCGAGCTTGCGGCGGGCTTCGGCGGCGTCGCCTGCGACGGTGATGCGAAAACCCTGTTCCATCAGGTAGCGGTTCAGAAGATCGCGGATGCGCGTGTCGTCATCGACGACGAGAAGATGAGGTGCATCATCGGAAGGGGGCAGTGTCGTCATCTCAAAGGTCCCACTTAGTCCAAGTCGCTGTCGATAGGCTCGAGGCTTTCGTCGCGGCCGCGCATGCGGCGCAGGAATTCCTTGACCGAGGCCCGCGTGTCGGGGGGCAGTTCGTTCATGGCGCGAGCGATACGGCGCGATTGCGGCTCGGAAAGGGCGAGAGCCAGCTCACGGCCTGCAAGGGTCGGATAGAGCCTGCGCTCGCGGCGATCCTTGGCGCCGGCCATCTGGCGTATATAGCCGGATTCGATCAGCTGCTTGAGAACGCGCGCAAGGCTCTGTTTGGTGATCTGCAGCGTCTCGAGAAGGTCGGTGACCATCATGCCCGGCTGGCGGCAGACGAAATAGACGACGCGGTGGTGGGCGCGGCCCATGCCGATCTTGGCGAGGATCGCATCCGGGTCGGACACGAAATCGCGGTAGGCGAAGAAAAGCAGTTCGATGGTCTCGAAGTCGATCTGGGCTTCGTCGACTGCCGGCATTGTCGGCATGACCTTCTTGACGGCTTTTCCCGTCGATGCGCGCGACACTCGCGTTTCCTTTCCCTTTGCGGCTGCTTGCCCCAGGGTCCGAAGATCTTGGGGCCGAAGCTCTTATTGCCGATCTCGCACTGTAACCTGCCGCACGTCATAAAGCGCGATCAGGCTGAACAATCAACAGCATTTGTTGGGGAGGGCGGGGGCGCTGCGAGCCACCGGGAAGGGCGCTGCCGAACAGCGCCCTTTTATGGTGGAGCTCAATCGTAGATGTGAACGATACGGCGGGTGCCGGGATCGACAAGAACCGGGCGGTCGTTGACGACGACGTAATCGTAATCGTAGTCCGGCACCTGCTGGACCACGACCTCAGGCGGCAGCGTCGCGCCGATCGCCACTTCGTTGCGGACGTAGACCGGCCGGACCGGGTGCTCTTCGATGTAGCTGATGACGGTTTCCGGCGGCTCGACGGCTTCGACCGCACCGACCGGGCCGAGCAGGACATCCCCCGGACCCGGCACAGCAGCCGGCGGGGTGACGCTTGCGGTCGTCTCATAGGTCACGGACGGCACTTCATACCGAGTGCGGTATTCCTCGACAGCGACCGCCGAGCCGTTGTGGCGGATGGTCAGGTATTCCGCATAGACCCAGCCGCGCATGCCGTTGACGTCGATGCGGCACCATTTGCTACCCTGGAGGCAGCCGTCCATCATGGCGGGGCTGCCGCGGGTGGCCATCCCGATCTCGGGATAATCCTGGCCGGGACCGGAGCGGACGATGATGTCCGAGGCGGTGGTGGTGGTCATCTGCGCCTGGGCGGGCAGGGCAAGCGCCGAAAGGACGGCGCCGAGGCCAAGCCACTTCAATTCCGGGCATTTCAACCAAGTCGTCATGGATTTTCTCCTCATGTTGACTGGCAGGGTAACACCCGCATGCCCTGGTGGTTCCGCCGAATGCGGGTGGATTCTGCAAGCTGTGGCGGGGGCGCCACAGCTAGAATGGGGCACGGAATCTTTGTGCCGCCAACCCATTGATCCCGCCAGAAGCACCGGAGAGACCCATGACAAACCCGACCGTGACCGCCCAGACCTTCACTGCCCAGGCCTTCAGCGCCCAGACCTTCAGCGCCCAGACCTTCAGCGCATTGCCGCCGATCAGGATAGAAACACCCGGCGCGGCCAATCCGCTCAGAAGCGTGCTGGTGACTGTTTTCGTGCTGAAGATCGCGATTGCAGCCTTCCTGATTGCCACCGTATCGCTCGCACCGCCGGTTTCCGCCAACGCGCATTACACGACCCTTGCCTCGAACTGATCTTTTCGGCTGAAATGTCCTGCGTTTATCGGTATATCCCGGCAAGCATCATCGTTCAGGCCGAGGCATCATGGGTAAGTTACAGGCCGGTATCATTCCGGTTACGCCATTCCAGCAGAACTGCACGATCCTCTTCGACGAGGAGACCAAGCAGGGCGTCGTCGTCGATCCGGGTGGCGACGTGCCGACGATCCTTCAGGTCATCAGGGAAAACGGCATCACGGCCACGGAAATCTGGCTGACGCACGGGCACATCGATCATGCGGGCGGCGCCGACGAATTGCGCGAGGCGCTGGGCATCCCGGTGATCGGTCCCCACGAGGCGGACCTGCCGCTGCTGCAGCGACTGGAGACGCAGGCGGAAAAATTCGGGGTCAAGATGGAGGTGCGCAACGTCTTGCCGGACCGCTGGCTCAACGAAGGAGACAAGGTTTCGTTCGGCGAGCATGTCTTCGAGATCTTCCATTGCCCCGGACATGCGCCCGGACACGTGATCTATTACAACCGTGCCCAGGGTTTCGCGCATCTCGGCGACGTGCTGTTCAATGGCTCGATCGGGCGCACGGATTTGCCGGGCGGAGATCACGATACGCTGCTCGCTTCCATCCGCGACAAGGTTCTGCCGCTCGGGGACGAGGTCGGGTTCATCTGCGGCCACGGGCCGGGCAGCCGGATCGGCGACGAACGGCGCACAAATCCATTCCTGCGCGGCCTCGGCGGATCGAAGCCGCAACATACGTCGGTTTAAAAAAAACCCGGCATCTCTGCCGGGCTTCAACTCGAAATGGCAAGCCTCTGGAGGCTTAGCCGGCGATCTGCAGATTGACGGCCTTGGGGCCTTTGCCGCGACGATCCGGTTCCGTGTCGAAGCTTACTTTCTGGTTTTCAGACAATCCGGACAGGCCGGAAGCCTGTACGGCAGAGATATGGACAAAGATATCGGCGCCACCATTGTCAGGCTTGATAAAGCCGAAGCCTTTGTCGGTATTGAAAAATTTTACAGTGCCAGTCTCGGCCATGCAGCAGGTCCTTTTCTCTCTGTCCGTGTTCAGCGGCGGACAGCATCACAGTGTAGCCCCGAAGGGCGGCGGCAGGCAGCTTTAAGAAAGGGTCCCTGTCTTTACCGCGATGACCGGAAGGAATTGCTTTGAAATCTCCGCCCCCGGCCTACCGCCCGAAGTCTTAGCGCCTTCGGAGCGCGTCATTATAGGTCTTCCCATGCTCGTAAATTGCCCGAACTTGCACAGAGTGCTGTGTTTATTGAAAATTGGCAAGAAAAAGTTTTTTGAATTGTCGCCACAATGGCAAATTGCAAATCGCGGGAACCCCCGGAAAATGCGGGCTTTGAGCCTCCGCTGATGGTGCGGCAAGACGATTCCATCGCCGGCAATGCTTTGCTAACCTTCATCTGTGCCGTTTTGGGGCAAATGACGCGAAAAGAAAAATTTTTGCCGCTCATGTCTCAGAACGAGGGTCGGAGCGGGTTCCGGGCCGATATTGCGGCTGATAGCGGTCACGCATCCCGAGCGGGAAAACTGCGGTTCCTGATACTACTCGCCGCTGGATTGCCGGCGGCCAAAAGCGCGGGCAGGCCTTGCGAATACCGGTTTGGCCAGGGCCGGAGGAGGTAGGGTCGCGGCGGCCCGGCTGGTGCCAAGCGTGATTTCGTTGCCGGTCGTCTGGAGCGGCGCGAAGTCGGCCAGGCTTTCCGGAAAGCTCTCGTTGAATGTCGTCGGGGCGAGTTCGGGCCGCGCCAAGGCATAACCCTGCATCAGCGGCACGCCGAGCTCTTCGCAGAGATCCACCTGCCAAAGCTCCTCAAGCCCTTCGAAGATCGGTTCGATACCATCGTCGAGCATCTGCCGGACGATGACGCGCAACAGCGCGTAACCGGCGGAATTGTCGAGGAAGTCGCGCACCCACGCGGCCTCGAACTTCACGTAGTCCGGCTTGATGCGCTTCAGGCGGTCAAGATCGGAATCGCGGGCGCCATAGTCGTCGATCGCGATGCGGAAGCCGACCGCCTGCATGTGTTCGGTGAAGGCAACGACAATGTCGTCGGCCGCGCCGGATCTTTCGGAGATTTCGCAGATGATCCGATCAGGCGCCAGACCAGCCTCGTGGCTGGCGACCTTGATGCGATCGACTTCCTGGCGCATTTCCTGGGACGTGCGGAAGAGGCCGGGATGGAACTTGACGAAGATCCCGGCGCGGGACCGGTTCAGCCGGCCGGTGTTCAAGATGTGAATGGTGCGCAGGATGCTGTCGACATCGGCCATATCGACCGGGGACACGAGCGGAAAGAACTCGGCCGGCGACACCGGTTCGCCATCGCGGGAGGCGCGCAGCAGGCCTTCGAAAGCTTCGATTTCAAGGCCGGTTTCCGGGCCGGAGCGAAAGATCGGCTGTAGCGCGGATTGCAGCAGGAAAGGACCGTAGACGGTGGAGAACGACCCATTGTCGCTGCGAACCAGATTGGCGAAGATGCTTCTCGGCGTCATGCCCGTGCCCGTCGATGTCCGTTATCCATCCCTCCCGGTTGTAGCAGCCAAGGGTTACGCGGTTGTAAACAAGGTTTCGAAGGTTTTAATCAGCTTCTTTCATGGCTCACATTCAAGCTTTGTGCTTGAAACGGCGTCATAGTTTAGACATAGAGCGTACGGGCGGTTTTCGGCGCGCGATGCCGCCGTGTTCAACAGCTCTTCAGGACGAAGATTATGGCCTTTCTTGCCGACGCACTTTCCCGCGTAAAGCCCTCTGCCACCATCGCCGTTTCCCAGAAAGCCCGCGACCTCAAAGCAAAGGGCCGCGACGTGATCGGGCTCGGCGCAGGCGAGCCGGACTTCGATACGCCGGACAACATCAAGAAAGCCGCCATCGACGCGATCAATCGCGGCGAGACCAAATATCCGCCGGTATCCGGCATTCCGCAGCTTCGCGACGCAATCGCCAAGAAGTTCAAGCGCGAGAACAATCTCGATTACACGCCGGCGCAGACGATCGTCGGCACCGGCGGAAAGCAGATTCTTTTCAACGCCTTCATGGCGACCTTGAATCCCGGCGATGAAGTGATCATCACCGCGCCCTACTGGGTTTCCTATCCGGAGATGGTCGCCATCTGCGGCGGCACCTCGGTGATCATCAAGGCGAGCCAGGAAAACAACTTCAAGGTGACCGCCGCCGATCTCGAAAAGGCGATCACGCCGAAGACCAAGTGGTTCCTGTTCAACTCGCCGTCCAACCCGTCGGGCGCTGCCTATAGCCATGACGAGTTGAAGGCGCTGACCGACGTGCTCGTCAAGCACGAGCATGTCTGGGTGCTGACCGACGACATGTACGAGCACCTGACCTATGGCGACTTCAAGTTCGTCTCGCCGGCGGAAGTGGAGCCGAAGCTCTACAACCGGACGCTGACGATGAACGGCGTTTCCAAGGCCTATGCGATGACCGGCTGGCGTATCGGCTATGCGGCCGGCCCGCTCGAACTGATCAAGGCGATGGACATGATCCAGGGCCAGCAGACGTCAGGTGCCTGCACGATCGCTCAGTGGGCTTCCGTCGAGGCGCTCAACGGTCCGCAGGATTTCATTCCGCAGAACAAGAGGATCTTCGAAGGCCGCCGCGACCTGGTGGTGTCGATGCTGAACCAGGCGAAGGGCATCGTCTGCCCGTCTCCGGAAGGTGCCTTCTACGTCTATCCGTCCTGCGCCGGGCTGATCGGCAAGACCGCGCCGTCGGGCAAGGTCATGGAGACCGACGAGGATTTCGTCACCGAACTTCTGGAAACCGAAGGCGTGGCCGTCGTCCACGGTTCGGCCTTCGGTCTCGGCCCCAATTTCCGCATTTCCTATGCGGCTTCGGAAGAACAGCTCGAAGAAGCCTGCAAGCGGATCCAGCGCTTCTGCGCAAACTGCAAGTAAGCTGGCCTCACTCAATCAGCAGAAGCCCGCCAGCGACGGCGGGCTTTTCTGTTTTCAGGCATCCGTTGACCATGACAGCGGCCGGACATACATTTCGGTTATGAAAACCGTTTCTCTTCGCGAAGCTCAGGACCGTCTCGACGAACTTGCCCAGGATGTGGAGCAGGGCGAGACCGTGACCGTGACGCGGGACGGTAAGCCGGTGTTCGATATCGTGCCGCATACGGAGCCGCCGAAGAAGAAAGGCGGCATCGACTGGGAAGCAGGTCAGGCCTATCTGCGGTCGAAAGGCATCATCAACCCGGTGCCGTATATCGCTGAGGATTTCGACGATCCTTTGTCGGAAGATTTCCTGATCACCCCTCTGCCTAAATCATGAAACTTCTGCTCGATACTCATATCGTGCTCGCATTCCTGCGACGGGAATTCGACAGCCAGTTTCCGGCATTTCATAACTTCTTTTCCGGCGCGACGATATCGGGTTTCGTCAGCGTGGCGAGCCTCTGGGAAATCGCCATCAAGTCGAGACTGGGCAAGCTCGATCCGGGCATGCCTTTGGAGCAGATGCCGGTGATGTTGCAGGCTTCCGATCTTAAAATACTCCCTATCGATATCCGGCATGTTATCACTGCCGCCGTACCGGAGCCCGAGACACGTGATCCCTTTGACCGACTTCTGCTGGCTCAGTGCCAGGCGGAAGGGCAATTGTTGGTGACGATCGACCGGGCGCTCGTCGGGCATCGCCTGGCCTTCAAATTCTGAGCAAGAGGCGCCGTAAAGCGCCGCCGCACCCAAATTGGCCCATCAGCCCTTGGTCAGCTTCACGATCGTCGATTCCCCGCCGCCGCGTTGTTCGGTGACGGCGTAGACGGCACCGTCGGGACCGACCTTGACGTCGCGGATGCGGGCCTGGAGCGGCACGCGCTCCTCATAGGCGACCTTGTCGCCGTCCATGTGGACGACCACGATGCCCTGGGCGACGAGGCCGCCGATCAGGAAGGAATTTTTCCATTCCGGGATGGCGTCGCCATCGTAATAGGCCATGCCGGACGGGGCGATGACCGGGTCCCAGAAATAGACCGGCTGTTCCGTCTCCTTCATGGCAGTGATGCCCTTGCCGACCGGCTTGCCGCTGTATTCGATGCCGTAGGTGACTTCTGGCCAGCCGTAATTCTTGCCGGCTTCCGGACGGTTCAGTTCGTCGCCGCCGCGCGGTCCATGCTCGACGGTCCAGAGACGGCCCTGTCCGTCGAGGGTGGCGGACTGCAGGTTGCGGTGGCCGAGCGACCAGATTTCCGGCCGGGCGCCTTGCCGATTGACGAACGGATTGTCGGGCAGAGCCTTGCCGTTCACGTCGATCCGAAAGACTTTGCCGAGGCCGCTCGCGATATCCTGCGCCTGCACACGCGGCTGCGGATCGGAACGTTCTCCGACCGTCACGTAGAGTTCGCCGTTGGGGCCGAAGACCAGGCGCGAGCCGAAATGATTGTTGCCGTCATAGCTCGGCATCTGGCGGAAGATCACCTTGACGTTCTCGAGCTTGCCACCGCCGCGGTTGTCCCGGACGAGTTTTGCGGAGGCGACCGATGTGCCGTTTCCGTCCTCGCGCTGTTCGGAGAAGGAAAAGAAGATCATGCCGGATCTGGCAAAACCCGGGGCCAAGGCGACGTCGAGCAGGCCGCCCTGGCCTCTGGCGAGGACTTTCGGAACGCCCTCGATTTTCGGACCAGCCTCGCCTTCTTCAGAGATGATGTGCATGGCACCTTGCTTGGCCGTCACCAGCATCCGGCGGTCGGGCAGAAATTCCATGGCCCAGAGATGCGGCAGGCCGTCGGCGACCACCTCCTGCGCGATCTTCGGCATCCGGGCCGGCTGCGGAGCGCGCGTCTGGTTGGCGAAGGCGGGTTTCTGGTCGCGGGCGTTTGGCGCTTTGGTTTCCGCGGGCTGCCCGGCGTTCTGAGCAGGAACGGGGCCGGCGGCCAAGGCAAGCGAGAGGGCCGAACCGGTCACGAGAAGACTGAGGCGTTTCATCATGGACTCCCTTTCAATAGGGCGGCATCGACCGCCAAGGCCTGCAACGACACTCCGGCACGCGGCGAAGGAGTCTCTGGCAATGGCCTTCATCTAGGGCGTTCATCGGCAAGCGCCGTACACAGTTCGTTCAAGATTATTTTATTGACGGGTCGCGAACAAAAGCCCGCCGGTGAGAGCGGGCTTCGTGCGTTCGGACGAGATTGCGGATCAGTCGGCGAGATCGGCCGGAACCTTGCCGCCGTTTTCGGCCAGCTTCTTCATCAGCGCCTTGTGGAGCCAGACGTTCATGGTCGCGGAGTCGTTGGTATCGCCGGTATAGTGCAGCTCGGCGGCCAGTTCCTTGCGGGCCGTAAGGCTGGAATCGAGATCGAGCGCCTTCATCAGGTCGACGATCGACTTGCGCCAATCGAGCTTCTGGCCGCTCTTCTTGACCGCTGCGTCGAGTATGGGCGTGATGTCGACGGGACCCGACGACGGCGTTGCCGAAGGGATGGGCGTCGGATTGGACGCCGGGGCGGCGGACGCGGAAACCGGAGCGGCCGGTTTCAGAGGTTCGGCGGCCGGTGCTGCTTCATCCGCGCCCCAAATCGCATTCTTAATCTTGTCGAATATACCCATTGTTGCAATCTCCCTCGGGTTAAATCCGAATAGGAACCTAAGCTAGAACAATGATTTCTCAAGTGGCAGCCGCGGGTTATTCGACCCGCGGCGCACGAATATCAGATCAGGCCGTGCCCCAGATGGCTTCGGCGGTCTTGACGACGAGTTCCAGCTTCCGCTTCTGGTCGTCCTCGGTGATCGAATTGCCTTCCTCGGTCGAGGCGAAACCGCATTGCGGGGCAATGCCGAGCTGGTCGATATCAACAAACTTGGAGGCTTCGTCGAAGTGACGGCGCAGCGAATCGAGCGTCTCCAGTTCACCGGTCTTGGTGGTGATGAAGCCCGGATAGACGCGCTGCTTGGAACCCTTCTGGAGAAGGCTCAACGGCTGCAGGCCGCCGGCACGCTCGGTGTCGTATTCCATGAAGAACATGTCGACGCCGGTCTTGTTGAAGATCGCGTCGGCCGCTGCATCGTAACCGCCTTCGGCAGCCCAGGTGGAGCGGAAGTTGCCGCGGCACATATGCATGCCGATCAGCATGTCCTTCGGGCGGTCCTTGATCGCTTCATGCATGGTCAATGCGTATTTCTCGATCAGCCAGTCCGGATCGTAGCCTTCCTCGCGCTTCATGGCGCGCTGCTTCTCGTCGCCGAGATAGGCGAAGTAGATGTCGTCCATCTGCAGATAACGGCAGCCGGCTTCGTAGAACTTCTGCACGGCCTTGGCATAGGTGCGGGCGAGGGCTGCGAAGAGCGCTTCCTGGTCCTGGTATTCCGGATAGGTCACGTCGGCGCGGGCGGTGCGGTAATGGGCGACGCTCGGGCCGGGGATGGAGATCTTCGGCGTCACGTTGGTGTTGGCGGCGAGGAACTTGAAGTGTTCCAGATGCGGGTGATCATCCGGGAAGTCGAGCTTGCCGTTGATGGTCGGGAAGGTCGGCGGCAGTTTGACGCCGTGGAAGGTGACGCCCTTGTGGGCTTCGCGGGTGACGAATTCCATGCCGTCGAGCAGGCCGAGGAAGTCGTAGTGCCAGAAGTGGCGACGGGCTTCGCCGTCGGTCACGACCTTCAGGCCGACGCTTTCCTGCAACTTGACGAGTTCGCGGATGCCTTCGTCTTCGACGGCCTTCAACTCGTCTGCGGAAATGCTCTTGTCTTCATAGAACTTCTTGCGGGCTTCCTTGACGGAAGCGGGACGCAGCAGCGAACCGACATGGTCGGCTCTGTAGGGAGGTGTAGACATTTGAAATCTCCTTCATGCGCAACACGGTGATCGCGCCCATTGCTGGACGGCCGGCTGTGAAGCCGGCCTTCGCCGCGGCGGACACGACCATATTTCAGACATTGATTCAACCTCTTCCCGATCCGATTCCGTTGTCGTGCGCAAGCCTTTGATGCGGAATCTCTTTTGCCTAGAGGCCCAGCGCCGTCAGCATCACGAAGGTAGCGAAAAGAACGAAATGGGTCATGCCTTCGATGGCGTTGGTCTGCCCGTCGTTGAGGTTGATCGCGGCGGCGATCAGGGTGACGGCGACCATGACGGTCTGAACCGGCGTCATTGCCATCACGAAGGGCTGGCCGCTGTAGAGCGCGATGCTCTCCATCACAGGCACGGTGAGGATGACGGTCGATAGCGAGGCGCCCATGGCGATGTTGACGACCGACTGCATGCGGTTGCGCAGTGCCGCGCGCAGGGCGGTCAGGATTTCGGGCGCTGCGGAAATCGCCGCAACCACGACAGCCATCAGTGTCAGCGGTGCGCCGCTGCCCTCCAGCCCGGCATTCATGAAGCTGGACATGAATTCGGCGAGGAAGCCGATGATCAGGACGCCGACAAGGATGGCGCCGATCGAGATCGCCGAGGGTTCGTGTTCGGCTTCCTCTTTCGGCGTCTGGCCGCCGGTCGCCGCCTTGGCGCGCGGATAGGTGTAGCTGAAGAAATAGCTGTGCGGACCGACCTGCATCTTCAGGAAGACCGCATAGAGCGCGACCATCGCGCAGATAGTGAAGGCGGAATAATAGTGCCAACGGTCGCCGGGAATGAACTCCGGGACGATCATGGAAATGCCCATGGCCGTCAGGATCATGACGCTGTAGGTGCGGCTGGAATCGTCGTTATAGGGCTGCTCGCCATGGCGAAGGCCGCCGAGCAGGGCGGCAAGCCCAAGGATGCCGTTGATGTCCAGCATCACCGCCGCATAGATCGTGTCGCGCACCAGGGTGGGCGAGCTGGTATTGCCCATCATGATGGCGAGGATCAGCACTTCGACCGCCACTGCCGACAGCGTCAGGATCATCGTGCCGTAGGGATCGCCGACCTTGTGGGCGAGCACTTCGGCATGGTGGGCGACACGGGTCGAGGCGAGAATGATGATGCCGATCAGGACGACGGCGGCGATCAGCGAAGCCGTTCTGCCGGCATCGAGCAGGGAATGTTCGACGGAATAGGCGACGAAGCCTGCGGCCAGCGCGACGATGAGAAATCTTTCCTGCTTCAGCAGGGACAACAGACCCACGTTCCGCTCCTGACCTTGGCCGATGACAATCTAAGGCGGCAACCTGCGGCATCAAGCAAGGTTCCGCTTTCGTGTCGAGGATTTGCGGTCGGCGGCCTTTGATGTCATAATTTATGACGTGATTTGCGATGTGGCTTGGAACTTCGCGGTACCTTTTCAATTTCTCACCCCGGTGCCGCGACAGGACAAGGATCCGAATGGATCGAGGCAGCCGTAAAAGACAGGAGGGAGTATGACCAAGGTTACCTATAAAGTCGTGCCGCATGACGGCGGCTGGGCCTATCGCCAGGGCGACGTCTATTCGGAAACTTTTCCCAGCCATTCAGACGCCTTGCAGGCGGCGCGCATCGTCGCGGCCGAACAGCAGGTCGGCGGAGACCCGGAAGAAATCAGCTGGCAGGATGAAAAGGGCATCTGGCACACCGAATACAGCGAGGGTGGCGACCGGCCCGAGGCCGAGGTCATGGATGGCGACGAGGCGCCGACCACCCACTGAAAACGTCAGCCGCGGACATAGTCCAATAAGCCTTTGACGAGCGCGTCGAAGGTGACGCGCCAGCGCGGGGACGATTTCAGGTTTTCATGCATGGCAACCCAGGTGTCGAGCGGCAGCTCGAAAACATCGGGCAGCACCCGGACCAGATCCGGATCGCGACGGGCAATGCCAACCTGGCAGATGCCGATGCCGACAGCTCCGCGGATCGCCGACAGTTGGGCGAGATTGTTGTCCGCCTTGTAGCTCCAGCGAATATTTTCGATATCGGGAAAGGCCGGGGAGGTGGCCCGGATACGGTCCGCAGCGGCGCGAACGAAGGCGGTGCGACGGTCGAAGCCGATCAGCCTATGGGCGGCGAGGTCGTCCGGGCTTTGCGGAACTCCATGCCGGTCCAGATAACGTCGATGGGCAAAAAGCCCGAGCGGGATGTCGCCGATATGGCGGGTGACGAGCGCATCCTGGACCGGACTGGTCATGCGCACCGCGATGTCCGACTCGCGCCTTAAAAGATCCTCCAGCGAATCCGACAGTGACAGTTCCAGTTCCAGCCCCGGATGCTGGTCCTGGAGGCTGGCGAGGATCGGCGGCAGGATTTCGACGCCGATCACCTCGCTGGCGCTGATCCTCACTGTTCCCTTGACCGCGCCGATCTCGCCTGAGGCCAGCCGCTGCATAGCGGCGGTCGTGATGGCGAGGTTCTCCGCATAGGGTTTCATCGCGAGCGCCGGCTCGGTCGGCAGCAAGCCTTGTTGCGAGCGGGTAAAGAGCTGGTAGCCCAAGGCCTGCTCGAGAGCGTCGATATGGCGACCGACGGTCGGTTGCGTCAGGCCGAGATCGCGCGCCGCAGCCGACAACGAGCCGAGCCGCAGGACGGCGAGGAAGGTTCGATAGAAATCCCAGCTGATGTTATTCATTTTTGTATGGATGCCAAAGGTATTCTGCCAATTCCGTATAGAAGCGAATGGCGCGATAGTCCAGCCAACGAAACGCATGCAGCTGGAAGGATTATCGCCATGTCCGGACTATCAAACCCCAACCTCGGCCTAAAGCCCATCGCCCTCGTTCTCGGCGCCACCGGCGGGATAGGCGGCCATGTGGCGCGGGGCCTTGCTGCGCGTGGCTGGACCGTCCGCGCCCTCAACCGCAAGGCCGGGGAAGCGGCAAGGCGGGAACCTCGCTTTCACTGGCTCCAGGGCGACGCGATGAATGCAGCTGATGTCCGCCGCGCGGCCCAGGATGCCAGGCTGATCGTCCATGCGGTCAACCCGCCGGGCTATAAGGACTGGGAAAAGCTGGTCCTGCCGATGCTCGAGAACACGATCGCGGCAGCTCGCGCCGTCGGCGCCCGCATCCTGCTGCCGGGCACGGTCTATAATTACGGGCCGGATGCCTTTCCCGAGATCAGCGAGGAAAGCCCGCAGAACCCGGCGACGCGCAAGGGCGCGATCCGGGTCGAGCTGGAACGACGGCTGGAGGCCGCGTCGAGCGAGGGCGTGCCGGTGCTGATCGTGCGGGCAGGCGATTATTTCGGTCCCGGCGCGGCGAACAGCTGGTTCGCCCAAGGCCTGGTGAAACCCGGCAAGCCGGTTCGGTCGGTCAGCCAGCCGAGTGCCGAGGGCGTCGGCCATCAATGGGCCTATCTGCCGGACGTGGCCGAGACCATGTTGCGGCTGATCGACCGCGAGGGTGAACTGCCGCGTTTCGCCCGCTTCCAGATGCGAGGTTTCTGGGACCGGGACGGCAGCGAGATGATCGCGGCGATCGGCTGGGTTGTCGGGCAAAAGCTGAAGGTCAAGGCGTTTCCGTGGTGGCTGCTGAAGCTTGGATCGCCCTTCGTGCCGATATTCCGGGAGCTCGGCGAGATGCGCTATCTCTGGAAGGTGCCGGTGCGGATGAGCAATGACAAACTGCGGGCCTTCCTGGGCGAGGAGCCTTCGACGCCGATCGACGAAGCAATTCGGGCGACGCTTGCCGATCTCCACTGCCTCGACATGGCCGAACCTTCCATGAAGAGGCTGCCGGCCTCGCCACACCAGTCGGGGAGGGCGGCATGACGGATGTTCCTGCCGGGCGAACGCTGCTGCCTGCCACCTTTCGGATGCTGGCTCTCGCCATACCGGCCCTGATTGGCGGCCAGGTGTTTCTCGCGGGGCTGGCGATATTTTCCGATAGTTCCCTATGGGACACGCATGGGGCGTTTGGCGGGATGCTGGCGCTGCCGGTCCTCGGATTGGTCGGATTTGCTTTCCTGCGACCCGAGCTTTCCAGCTACAGGGCATCGGTCCTGCTTCTGCTGGGGCTCTACGGCCTGCAATTCGTGTTCGTGATTGCCGGCGAAGGAATCGGCTTCGTTCAGGCGCTGCATCCGGCCAACGCCATCGCGATTACCGTCGTCAGCGTCCTTCTGGCGCGTTCGGCATGGTCGGGGAAATAAGAAAAAGGGCCGTTTTGAGCGGCCCTTTTTCATGTCCATCAGGCGTTAGGTCGATCAGGCGACCGCTTCGAGCGCCGGGTAGTCAGTATAGCCCTTGGCGCCGCCGCCGTAGAAGGTGGACTTGTCGGCCTCGTTGAGCGGCGCATTGTCCTTGAGGCGCTGGACGAGATCCGGGTTGGCCAGGAAGAGCTTGCCGAAGGCGACCGCGTCGGCATAACCGCTTTCGACGGCCTTGGAGGCGCTTTCGCCGTCATAACCGTTGTTGACGAGCCAGCCGCCCTTGCCGCCGGCCTTGCGGTAAATGTCCTTGAGTTCCTGGTAATCGAAGGGCTTGTCGCCCTGGAAGAACGCGCGGTCGCCGCCGGTGGCACCTTCGATCAGGTGGATGAAGGAGAGGCCGCGCGGTCCGAGCTGCTCGACCACATGGTTGAAGACGGCCTGCGGATCGGGATCGCTGACGCCATTGGCCGGTGTCACAGGCGACAGGCGGATGCCGACGCGGCCGGCGCCGATTTCCTTGGTCACCGCATCGACGACTTCCACCAGGAACCGTGCCCGGTTCTCGATCGAGCCGCCGTATTCGTCCGTGCGCTGGTTGGCGCCCGACTTCAGGAACTGGTCGATCAGGTAGCCGTTGGCGCCGTGGATTTCGATGCCGTCGAAGCCGGCGTCGATCGCGGCGCGGGCGCCCTTGGCGAAATCAGCGACGATGCCGGCGATTTCCGCATGTTCCAGCGCGCGGGGAGCGGAGGTATCGACAAAGGCGCCGTTGCCATCCGGATTGATGATGTAGGTCTTGCCGCCGGCGGGAATGGCCGAGGGTGCAACGGGAGCGCCGCCGTTCGGCTGCAGGGAGGTGTGCGAGACACGGCCGACATGCCAGATCTGGGTGACGATCTTGCCGCCCCTGCGGTGGACGGCATCCGTCACCTTTTTCCAGCCTTCGATCGCCTGCGGCAGATAAAGGCCCGGCACGTCCGCATAACCCTGGCCCTGCTGGCTGACCGGAGTGCCTTCGGTGACTATCAGACCCGCGCTGGCGCGCTGTTCGTAATAGGTGACGTTGAGGTTGTTGGGGATCGCTTTCGGCGAACGGTTGCGCGTCAGGGGAGCCATGACGACGCGATTGGCGAGTTCGATATCGCCGAACGTGGTCGGATCAAAAATGCTGGCCATCGGAAAATTCCTTATGCTGTTGGGAGGAGAGGCGGGGGATCAGAGGGTCGATCTGAGATCGTCGAGGAAGGCCGCGATGGTTTTTTCGTCGCGGTGGTAGAATGCCCATTGGCCAACCCGGTCGATTTTCACCAGGCGGGCTTTCTCGAGCGTCGAAAGATGCGCCGAGACCGTGGATTGGGAGAGGCCGCAGCGTTTTTCGAACTGGCTGGCGCAGATGCCCATTTCGAGCGGGTGCGCCTGATCGCAAAAATGACGTTCCGGCTCCTTCATCCATTCCAGGAATTCGACCCGGACCGGATGTGCCAGCGCTTTCAGAATTTCCGTCTTGTCCATGATCAGGATCCAATATCGGAGTTTCCCGATATATAGATCGTCGGATGACGATTTAAAGGGAGCGGTTTGCGGAGAAGCGGGGGATTGTAAAAAAAATGGGCCGCCGGATCGCTCCGAGGCCCAATAATTGTGAAGGTCAAAACCTCCAGAGGGGAACAGCCGGCACAGACGACAGGGACGTCGCCGAAGCGCGCCAGCTGAACTCAATATGGGGAGCCAGGTTTCGCTCGACAAGGGTATGGATGGGATATTGAACAGAAGTTTTCATGCGGGCTGCGACGGCGGGAACCGGTGAATGAGCCACGGCAAAATTCAGGGCAAAAAAAGAGGGCCACTGGATCGCTCCAGGGCCCTATAAGTGTGAAGGTCAAAAAAACCTCCAGAGGGGAACAGCT
The DNA here is from genome assembly GCA_002968845.1 of Neorhizobium tomejilense. GTDB lineage: Bacteria > Pseudomonadota > Alphaproteobacteria > Rhizobiales > Rhizobiaceae > Neorhizobium > Neorhizobium tomejilense. Next base: position 96,483 of record PVBG01000019.1, read on the forward strand.
GCTGCGGCGGAACTGGGAGGAAAAGCCGCCATATGCATCAGCTGTGAGCGATATGGTGGTTTTTTGTGCAGTGAACAATACTCTTTTGTGCAGGACAGCCATGCGTGAGGTGCAACGCTTTAATTTAATGCGCTCAGTGGTTACATATCAGGCGGCCGCAGAAGCCGCGAAATCCCCAGCATTCTAGGGTTTTTCGGGGCATATCCGTCTGGGCCAGCGCCGGTCAGAAGCTCCAGTTGCGGGCCTTGCCGACCACGAAATCGCGGAAGACTTTCAGCTTCGCGGCGTTCTTCATTTCATCCGGATAGCAGAAATAGGTGTCGAAGGACGGGATGTCGGCATTGATGGCCAGCTGAATCAGCCCCGGATCGCGGCCGACGATGTAATCCGGCAGGCAGGCGATGCCGATTCCCAGCAGGCAGGCGCGCTTGATCGAGGTCTGGCTGTTGATCTGCAGATGCGGCGTGCGGGTATTGTCCGACGACCGGCCCGCGTATTCCAGCCAGTTGACGTCGAGCAGGTAGTTCGGCGCCGGTTCCCCGAAGGTGATGATGCGATGTTGGTCGAGATCCTCGACGGATTGCGGCTCGCCGTAACGGTTGATGTAGGAGGGGGCGGCATAGACGTGCATGTGCACGGTGAAGAGCTTGCGCTGGATGAGGTCGGACTGCACCGGCTGACGAAGCCGGATGGCGCAATCCGCATGGCGCATGTTGACGTCCACTTCCTCGTTGTCGAGGATCAGCTGGATCGACATTTCCGGATAGAGCTGCAGGAATTCCTGCACCTTGTCGGTGAGCCAGCCCTGGCCGAGGCCGACGGTCGTCGTCACGCGCAGCTTGCCGGACGGTTTTTCCGTCGTCTCGGTGAGCTGCATCTTCACCGTTTCGAGCTTCAGGAGCACGTCGTGGGCGGTGCGATAGAGAAGCTCACCCTGTTCGGTGAGGATCAGGCCGCGTGCGTGGCGATGGAAGAGCTTTACCCCGACATCCTGTTCCAGCGCGCTGACCTGACGGCTGATCGCCGACTGGGAAAGATGCAGCTTGTCGGCCGCATGGGTGAAGGATCCCGCCTCCGCCGCCGCGTGGAAAATGCGCAGTTTATCCCAGTCGAGCGGCACACCCATCGTTCAACGTCACTCCGCGGCTATGGCAACCGGCTGGATGCCGGAGAGGTAACGTTCGGCCTCGAGCGCTGCCATGCAGCCCATGCCGGCGGCGGTGATCGCCTGGCGGAAAGTGTCGTCCGTCACGTCGCCGGCGGCAAACACGCCGGGCACGTCGGTGGCGGTCGAATCCGGTGCCGTCCAGAGATAGCCGTTCGGCTTCATCTTCAATTTGCCCTGGAACAGTTCTGTCGCCGGCGCATGGCCGATCGCCACGAAGACGCCATGGATCGGGAAGTCGGTAACCGTACCCGTCTGAGTATTGCGCAGCTTGACGCCCTCGACGGACGGCGGCATCGGCGCCTTGGCCGGCTTGCCGGTGATCTCGGCGATTTCGGTATTCCACAGCACGTTGACGTTGGGGCGCTGGAAAAGGCGTTCCTGCAGGATCTTTTCCGAGCGGAAACTATCGCGGCGATGCACCACGGTGACCGTCTTGGCGATATTCGACAGGTAGAGCGCTTCCTCGACCGCGGAATTGCCGCCGCCGACCACGATCACGTCCTTGTTGCGATAGAAGAAGCCGTCGCAGGTGGCGCATGCGGAGACGCCAAAGCCCTGGAACTGCTGTTCGGTTTCGATGCCGAGCCATTTTGCCTTGGCGCCGGTCGAAATGATGATCGTCTCGGCGGTCCAGACGGCGCCAGAATCGGTGCGCACGGTGAAGGGGCGATGGTGGAGTTCGACTTCGGTGACGAGGTCGTTGACGATCTCGGCGCCCACATGGGTCGCCTGTTTCAGCATCTGCTCCATCAGCCAGGGACCCTGGATCGGATCGCCGAAGCCCGGATAGTTTTCGACATCCGTGGTGATCATCAGCTGGCCGCCCTGTTCCATGCCGGCGATCAAAACCGGTTTCAGCATGGCGCGCGCCGCATAGATGGCGGCCGTATAACCGGCCGGGCCGGAGCCGATGATCAGGACCTCGGTATGACGGGAGGACATGGAGTAATTTCCTTTCAAAGACCGGTCGACGTTTCGTTGCCCCTCATATAGGTGGTCGATGTCCGGTCTGCCGCTTTAGAAGCGCCATGTAAGATCGATCCATGCAGCAATGCAAGGGCAGCCTTGCACTAACAACAGATCAGTTGGCATGGAAACCGAAGCCAAGCGCCCCAAGACATATTCTTGCGTAAAATTCCTCTTGCGATAAAAGCACTGCAGAATTGAAGGGAACCTATGTGCTTCGCGCCGATCTTGATGCCATCGACCTAAAAATCCTGCGGGAATTGCAACGTGACGGGCGCATGACCAATGTCGAGCTCGCAGAACGCGTCGGCATTTCCGCCCCGCCCTGCCTGCGCCGCGTGCGCAAGCTCGAGGAAGCCGGCATCATCGAAGGCTATCACGCGCTTCTCAACGCACCGAAACTGGGCGTGGATCTCGTTGCCTTCTGCATGGTCGGGCTAAAGCGCCAGTCGGACGCGGACCTCAAGGCCTTCGGGGCGAAGGTCCAGCAATGGCCGATGGTGCGGGAGGCCTGGATGGTCAACGGCGACAGCGATTTCCTGCTGCGCTGCGCGGCCCAGAACCTCACCGTCTTCCAGGATTTCGTCATCGAGGTACTGACCGCCGACCAGCATGTCGATACCGTCCGCACCATGCTGACCATCCGTCAGGTGAAGCATCTGGGGCTGGTGGAAATCTGAAGCTGACCGTTGCCGGCGGGCGCCTCGTCACTTGCTCCCAGAAGGACGAAACCGCTTCTTGTGGATGAAGGCGATCAGCTTGTCTTCCATCAGGCGCCGCTGCTTGGCGAACGCGTAGAACCATTTCCGCTTGTTGGTCTTTCTGGCCCGGCCGGAGCTTGCCAGGATTTCGCTTGCGGCATCCGTGGTGGTGACGGGCGAGGGCCAGAAGGAGTAGCCGTGGCCGGTGCGGGTCAGCCAGTGGCGGAAATAATTGTCAACCGGGGCGAACATCTTGCCATGTTCCTCGATGAAGAGCCGGGCGCCTTCGCGCGACCAGACGATCGCGCTCGTCGTCATCGGGAAGTAATGGGCGGCCACCAGTTCGCAGTCGTGTCCGCCGATGCTGTAACGGGCGAGCGGTGTGGCGATCTTCAGCTTGTTGTTGCCGATATTGATCAGCCGCCAGTCGGGATCGACCTTTTCGAGATCCGGCAGGGCCGCTTCGAGCAGTTCGACCGGGTTGCAGAGCGGCAGCGCATCGTCTTCCAGCACCAGTGCATAACGGGCGTCGGATTTCAGGAAATGTTCGGCAACTTTCAGGTGGCTGCGGTAGCAGCCGATTTCGCCGCCGACGAGGGTGCGGCCCATATAACTCTGGGCGCGCTCGGCATCGTAGTCCGGGATCGTCACGAGATCGAACTTGCGGCCGTCGACGGCGGAGATCCGTTCGAAGGCGATGCCGAAGGCTGAAAGACGGTCGCTGATGGTCTGCAGGCGGTCATTGCTGCCATCCAGATTGATGACATAGGTCTCAAGCGATTGCATTTTACCCTTTTTCGGCGATGAGGCGCAGCGGCTTTTCGTCCGCCACGGCCGCTTCCGTCGCCGGTAGACTTGTGATGGTGCGTCGACTTGGTCGAAGCTGTTTGAGCTTTGCTATATCGTGGCCCGGCCTTTTTGGGAACAAGCGGGGCTTTCTTCCCGATAACATCGGCCGAACCGGTGCGGAAGGGTCACTGCAGCCCCATCCTGCCCAGCCCCCAAGATTTCAGCGACAACCATTCCCATACCCCTTGCGCAGGTTTTTCAACCGTAACATATAGGCGGCGCTGCCTATAGATGCTGGTTTCCGGTATAAAGCGGCGGAAAACAGACAGGCGAGGCGACATCGATGCGGGTTCACCAGTATATTTTCGGCAAGGACGGCGGGGCGGAGAAGTTCTTCGTGCATCTGGTCGGCGCGCTTGCGCGGCGTGGCGTAGAGCAGACGGCCGTAATGCGCTGGAACCGCCGCTGGAAGCCGGATGTCGAGGCCCATGCCAAGGTGATCGAGAGCAATTTCCGCAACCTGTCGATCGACCGTATCCTTCTGCCGATGAAGGTGCTGTCCATGGCAAAGCGCGACAAGGCCGACGCGATCATTTCCTGGTCCACCCGCGGCGCCCGGCTGATGCCGGACTACAAGGGCGGTATCAAGCTCTCCCGTCTCGGCGACTATCCGACCCACCTCGGTTATTTCAAGAATTCCGACATTCTCGTCTGCAATACGCCCGGCATTGCCGACCATGTGCGCAACAATCTCGGCTGGACCCGCGGCGTCGAGGTGATTTCGAACTTCACCGATACGTCGGTCGTGGCGCCGATCTCAAGGTCGGTTGCCGATACGCCGGACGGCGTGCCGCTGATCATGACGATGGGCCGTTTCGTCAAGCGCAAGCGTTTCCACCTGCTAATCGAGGCGATGGCGGCGGTGCCGGACGCCTATCTGTGGATCGCCGGCGACGGCGAGGAGCGGGAAGCGCTGGAAGCTGTCATGCGAGAGCACAAGATGGAGAACCGGGTGCGGTTCCTCGGCTGGCACAAGGATACGCGGCCGTATCTTGCCGCCGCCGACATCTTCATCATGCCATCCAGCCACGAGCCGCTCGGCAACGTCATTTTCGAGGCATGGGCGCAGGGCAAGCCGGTGATCTCCTCGCGCTCGGAAGGGCCCTCCTGGTTCGTACAGCACGGCGAAAACGGTCTGCTCGTCGATATCGACGACGTCCCGGGCTATTCGCACGCCATCAACCAGTTGATCGCAGATCCTCAGCTGGCTGCGAGCCTTGGCGAAAAGGGCAGGGCGACGCTGGTCGGACAGTTTTCGGAAGAGGCGGTGGCGAACGCCTATATCGAGCTTTTCAAGCGGAAGCCGTGATTCGGTAGATATTGCCGAGCAGTTTGGCCTCGCCCTCAATGCTGAAATTTTCCAGCGCGTGGGCGCGGGAGCGAGCCGAAGCGGCCTTGCGTCGGGCTTCGTTGTCCATGAAGGCGGCTGCTGCCTCGGCCATGGCATCGACGTTGTCGCGGGCGATGATCACGCCGGTCTCTTCGTCGCCCGTCACCAGAAGTTCAGGAAAGGCGCCGACATCGGTGGCGATCACCGGCACCGCGGTCGCCATGGCTTCCAGCGGCGTCAGCCCGAAACCTTCCCAGCGCTGTGGCGCGATGAAGAGGTCGAGGGCGCGATACCATTCGTTGATATCGGTATGCTCGCCGACGAACAGGATGCGGTCGGCAAGGCCGGCGGCGGCGACCTTGTTCTTCAATCCGTCCTCGAAATCCACATGCGGGCCGGTGGCGCGGCCGGCGACGATCGCCGACCAGTCCTTGCGCTCGGAAAGTAACCGGATCATCGAATCGACGAAGAGATCGGTGCCCTTCTGGCGCCGCACGCGGCCGAAGCAGCCGACGATCTTCTGTGCCGGATCGAGGCCGCGAGCGCGCTTGGCCTCACCCTTGTCCGATGGCGGCGAGAAGCGGACGGTATCGATGCCGTGCAGCACCACGGTGTTCTTGACCGTCAGGTAATCGGCCGTCTTGCCGCTGGTGGCGATCACGCCGTCCATCTTCGAGACCAGCCATTTCGTCCAGCCGGTATGGTGCCGTTGCGAGGCGGAGGTGAAGACGATTTTCAGCGGCATGCGCAGCACGTCACGCATGAAAATTGCCGGCAGCATCTCGATATTCCGGCGCGCGTGCCAGATCCGGCACCGTTTGCCGCGCGGCGGCGACCAGAGGCGGAAGAGGTCGCGGTAACGGATATGCGGCAAATCGGCAGGCAGACCAGGGCCAAGCGCTGCGACCTTCTGGCCGAGCAATCTCTGGACTGGCACGAGCTGGATGATCGTCGACGTGACGCCAGAGAGCCGCCGCTTGAAATTCGGCGCAATCACTTCGACGTCACGGATATCGATGATGGCGGGATCGCCGCTTTTACCCACGGGCGGTCAGCCCCAGGAAATGGCGAGGATTTCGTAGGCCTTGGAGCCGCCGGGGGCGACAACTTCGATGGAATCGCCCTTTTCCTTGCCGATCATCGCACGCGCGATCGGCGAAGAGATGGAGATACGGCCAGCCTTCACATCGGCTTCCTGGTCACCGACGATCTGGTAGACCTTTTCCTCTTCCGTATCCTCGTCGATAAGTTTGACGGTCGCGCCGAACTTGATCTTCGAGCCGGACATCTTGGACAAATCGATGACTTCGGCGCGCGCCGTCAGATCTTCGAGTTCCGTAATACGGCCTTCGTTATGGCTCTGGGCCTCCTTGGCAGCATGGTACTCGGCGTTTTCCGAAAGGTCGCCATGGGCGCGCGCTTCTGCAATTGCCTCGATGATACGGGGACGCTCCTCCTGCTGGCGCCAGCGCAGCTCTTCCTGCAGTTTGGAAAAACCGCTCTGCGTCATCGGTACCTTTTCAACCATTTCCTTGTCCTTCAGGCGCATGCCCGCGGATGCCGCGGACACAAAAAGAAACAGGTTCCGGAGCGAAACTTCGGAACCATCGTAAAATCAGAATGTGGGTCACTATAACAGAATTTCGACAGCGAGCGCTAGGAATTTCGAAACCTTGTCCGTGTGCCCCTCCTTGGGCATGTGGATGCAAGCGGCACCATTTGTCAATGACTTGACGGGCCGAAAAAGAACATTTAGTGAACATGCTAATGAAGAAGTCGCTGAAAGAACGCCTGGCGATCCTTTCGGATGCCGCCAAGTACGATGCTTCCTGTGCCTCCAGCGGAACTGGGAAGCGGGATTCGTCCGCGACAGGCGGGCTCGGCTCGACGGAGGGCTCCGGGATCTGCCATGCCTATGCGCCGGACGGGCGCACGCTCTTCGTGACGGTGCATCCGTCCTATCTGCTGCGCATTCACGACGAGGGCAGGAAGGCGGAGGAGCTTGTCCGATTCAGGCAGGACATGAACCGGATCAAGCGCTTGGCGGCGTGAGTGGAGAGACTGATTCAGGTGGGGATTCTGCGGCGCAATCGAGGCTGGGATTGGTGCGGGTGTTTTGGAGGTATTAAATTAAAGGCTGTGCTTTCTGTGGATGTCGTTCTAACTTGACTGCGATGTGAGGGGTGGTTCCGGGGGCGACAATGACCAGCACATATATAATTTCTGCAAGAAAGCGTGAGGGCACCAACTTCACCGAAGAGCCAGGGCCGATAAGGTTCCTCAAGGTTCCGAGCGGCGTCAATCATTACGATGCCAGTCATGTCATTTCCAGCAGCAAGGATTGGGTCTCCGAAGTACAGGGGCTTGCGGATGGAGACGAGAATCCGAATTCGATTGACCCGCGTGGCGACGTGCTCATATTCATTCATGGCTATAACAACGCCATTCCCAATGTGATCGAGCGCGTCAGGCAGCTAAAGAAAGATATGAGGGCTGAAGGTTGGCGCGGCGAGATCGTTGCGTTCGACTGGCCTAGCGACAATCAGACTCTGAACTATCTGGAGGACCGATGGGATGGTGCGGCCGTCGCTGCCGAGCTTGTGACCAAGGGCATCCTTTTGCTCAGCCAGGCACAGAAGGCCGGTTGTGAGACCAACGTGCACCTGATAGCCCATTCTGCAGGGTGCTATGTCACCCTTGAGGCTTTTGCGCAGGCCGAGAAAAAGGGGGAGCTCTTCAAGAGCGATTGGCGTATGGGTCAAGTCGCTTTTATTGCGGGTGACGTCTCCAGCGATAGTCTTGCTCTGTCAAGCGACTGGAGCCAGCCCATGTTTAGGCGGATCATGCGCTTTACCAATTATTCCAATCCGTTTGATTCAATGCTCGCTGTCTCCAATGCGAAGAGACTCGGCGTTGCTCCGCGCGCGGGGCGTGTCGGCTTGCCGATCCTCGTCAATTCGAAAGCGGTCGACGTCGATTGTGGCGATTATTTCAAGGGTGCCGATCCGAAGTCGCAGCCGAGTCTCGGCTCCTGGACGCATTCCTGGCATATTGGCAATCGGCTGTTTGCCCGAGATCTCTCCATGACACTCGAAGGCGCCATTGACCGCCAGGCCATCCCAACCCGGAAAATGAAAAATGGCCGCTTGACCCTTCAAGAGGGAACACGGCCAAAGTTCCAGGGGGACTGGCATATCAAGGACGATGCGAAGACGGCGTCCGCTCGCATCGCCTGATATGGCTCAGAAATAGCTCTGCAGCGGGCGGACTTCGAGATTGCCGGCTTTCAGCGCCTTGATCGCCATCGCGGCGGCTTCGGCGCCGGCCATGGTGGTGTAGTAAGGCACCTTCTGCATCAGCGTCGCGCGGCGCAACGACTTGCTATCCGAGATCGCCTTGTTGCCGTCCGTTGTGTTGATGACGAGCTGGACCTGGCGGTTGCGGATCGCGTCCTCGATATGCGGGCGGCCTTCAAGCACCTTGTTGATGCGGGTGGAGGCAATGCCCTGTTCGGCAAGGAAGCGGGCGGTGCCGCCGGTTGCCAGCACCTTGAAGCCGATATCGGTCAGGATGCGGATCGCCGGGAGCACGCGGGCCTTGTCCTCGTCGCGCACGGAGACGAACACCGTGCCGTCGCGCGGCAGTTCGACACTGGCGCCGAGCTGCGACTTTGCGAAGGCCAGCGCGAAATCCGTGTCGAGGCCGATGACTTCGCCGGTCGAGCGCATTTCCGGGCCGAGCAGGATGTCGACACCTGGGAAGCGGGCGAACGGGAAGACCGCTTCCTTGACCGCGATGTGCTTCAGCGCACGCGGATCCGGCTTGGTACCGTAGGCGGCAAACGTCGCGTCGAGCTTTTCGCCGGCCATGACGCGGGCGGCGATCTTGGCGATCGGCGCGCCGATGGTCTTTGCGACGAATGGCACGGTGCGCGAGGCGCGCGGGTTGACTTCCAGCACGTAGACCGTGCCGTCCTTGATGGCGAACTGCACGTTCATCAGGCCGACGACATGCAGGGCCTTGGCCATGGCCTTGGCCTGGCGCTCCAGCTCGTCGATCATCTCAGGCGAAAGGGTGCGCGGCGGCAGCGAGCAGGCGCTGTCGCCCGAATGGATGCCGGCCTCCTCGATATGTTCCATGATGCCGGCGACATAAACGTCGGTGCCGTCGCAGACGCAATCGACGTCGACTTCGATCGCATTGCTCAGGTAGCTGTCGAACAGAAGCGGGTTCTTGCCGAGCAGGGTGTTGATCTGGCCGGTCTTGTCGTTCGGGTAACGCTGCTTGATGTCTTCCGGCACCAGGCCCGGCACGGTGTCGAGCAGGTAGGTCTGCAGCATCGATTCCGAGTGGATGATCTGCATGGCGCGGCCGCCGAGCACGTAGGACGGGCGCACGACCAGCGGGAAGCCGATTTCGGCGGCAACGAGGCGGGCCTGTTCGACGGAATAGGCGATGCCGTTGTTCGGCTGGTTCAAATCGAGCTTCATCAGAAGCTTCTGGAAACGATCGCGGTCTTCGGCAAGGTCGATCATGTCGGGTGCGGTGCCGAGGATCGGGATGCCGTTCTTTTCGAGCGCCTCGGCAAGCTTCAGCGGCGTCTGGCCGCCGAACTGGACGATGACGCCGACCACTTCACCCTTCTCCTGCTCGGCGCGCAGGATCTCGATCACATCCTCGGCCGTCAGCGGCTCGAAATAGAGGCGGTCCGACGTGTCGTAGTCGGTCGACACGGTTTCCGGGTTGCAGTTGATCATGATCGCTTCATAGCCGGCATCCTTCAGCGCGAAGGCGGCGTGGCAGCAGCAATAGTCGAACTCGATGCCTTGGCCGATGCGGTTCGGACCGCCGCCGAGGATGACGACCTTCTTGGCGGCCGAGACTTCCGCTTCCGAACGCAGGCTGCCGACGAAGGGCGTTTCGTAGGTCGAGTACATGTAGGCGGTCGGCGAGGCGAATTCGGCGGCGCAGGTGTCGATGCGCTTGAAGACGGGGCGGACGTTCAGGCTGTTGCGGAGCTCGGCGACTTCCTTCGGGCGTTTTTTGGTGAGGCTTGCGAGGCGGGCATCCGAGAAGCCCATGGCCTTCAGCATGCGCAGGTTTTCGGCGTCGTCCGGCAGGCCGTGCTCGCGGATGCGGGCCTCCATGTCGGTGATCGCCTTCAGCTGGGCGATGAACCACGGGTCGATCTTGCAGGCCTCGTGGACTTCGCCCTCGGTGAGGCCAAGGCGCAGCGCCTGGGCGACCATGCGCAGCCGGTCCGGGGTCGGCGTGCCGATCGCGGCGCGGATGGCGTTCTTGGAATTCTCGCCTTCCTCGAAGCCGGGGATTTCGATCTCGTCGAGGCCGGTCAGGCCGGTTTCGAGGCCGCGCAGCGCCTTCTGCAGCGATTCCGCAAAGGTGCGGCCGATCGCCATGACTTCGCCGACCGACTTCATCGCAGTAGTCAGGACCGGCGAAGCGCCCGGGAATTTCTCGAAGGCAAAGCGCGGGATCTTGGTGACCACGTAGTCGATCGACGGTTCGAACGAGGCAGGCGTGGCGCCGCCGGTGATGTCGTTGTCGAGTTCGTCCAGCGTGTAGCCGATCGCGAGCTTGGCGGCGACCTTGGCGATCGGGAAGCCGGTGGCCTTCGATGCGAGCGCCGACGAGCGCGAGACGCGCGGGTTCATTTCGATGACGACGAGGCGGCCGTCCTTGGGATTGACGGCGAACTGCACGTTCGAGCCGCCGGTCTCGACGCCGATCTCGCGCAAGACCGCGATCGAGGCGTTGCGCATCATCTGGTATTCCTTGTCGGTCAGCGTCAGCGCCGGCGCGACGGTGATCGAATCGCCCGTGTGGACGCCCATCGGGTCGATGTTCTCGATCGAGCAGATGATGATGCAGTTGTCCGCCTTGTCGCGGATCACCTCCATCTCGTATTCCTTCCAGCCGAGCACCGACTCTTCGATCAGCACTTCGGTGGTCGGCGAAGCGTCGAGGCCGCCGCCGACGATCTCGAAGAATTCCGAGCGGTTATAGGCGATGCCGCCGCCGGTGCCGCCCATCGTGAAGGAGGGACGGATGATGGCAGGCAGGCCGACCACGTCGATCGCCTGGGCGGCGATCGCCATGGCGTGGCTGATGTAGCGCTGCTTGCGGTCGGTCTCGCCGAGGTTCCACTGGTTTTCGAGCGCGTCGAGCGCCTTGTCGAGATCGGCACCGGCGAGGCTTTCGCGCAGCTTGGCGCGTTCGGCCTCGTGGACTTTACGGTCGGTATCCTTGATGTCGGTGGCGTTAGCCAGCATCGACTTCGGGGTTTCGAGCCCGATGCGCGACATCGCTTCGCGGAACAGCGCGCGGTCTTCGGCCATGTCGATGGCGGCGGGCTTGGCGCCGATCATCTCGACATTGTAGCGGTCGAGCACGCCCATGCGCTTCAGGGAGAGCGCGGTATTCAGCGCGGTCTGGCCGCCCATGGTCGGCAGCAGCGCATCCGGCCGTTCCTTGGCAATGATCTTGGCAACGACTTCGGGGGTGATCGGCTCGACATAGGTCGCGTCGGCAAGGCCAGGATCGGTCATGATCGTCGCCGGGTTGGAGTTGACCAGGATGACCCGGTAACCCTCTTCCTTCAGCGCCTTGCAGGCCTGGGTGCCGGAATAGTCGAACTCGCATGCCTGGCCGATGACGATCGGACCCGCGCCGATGATGAGGATCGATTTCAAATCTTGGCGCTTGGGCATGGGGTATCTTTCCGCTTTTTTCCTGCGCGGAAAACCGGCGCGGTGTGGAATACCACCGGTCGGGTCACGCGCGCATGTCTTTTCAGGCTAGACGCGGCTTATAGGCAAATGTTCTCCCGAACGGAACCCCATAAATCGCCAAATCGACAGGAAAAGCGTTCGGCGTGGCTTGCCTATGAAACGGTCTTTTCGACAACTTCGCCATCGGCACTGCCGCGGCAATGTTGGTGGCGCAGGGGGCCGCTTAACGGGAGAGGTCGCCGAACCGCGTCCGCACCGCCTCGGCATAGGTGCGGCTCACGGGAATCTCCGTGCCGTCCTTCATGATCAGCAGAAGCTTGCCGCCGTCGCGTTTCAGCGTTTCGGCATGGGCATCGGCCACCCAGTGGGAACGATGCACCTGCAGGCCTGGCGTGAGCCCGAGTTCCTTCAGGGCGTCGGCGAAACGCAGCAGGATCAGTTCGCGGCCGCGGCTGGTGACCACCTCGGTATAATGGTCCTGGACCGAAAGCCGCAGGAGTGCGCCGCGGTTATGGGGTTTCAGGCGGGCGAGGATTTCGGGTCCGGATGAGGGGGGAGCCGCGGGCTCCGGGGCAGAAGAAGGT
>PVBG01000001.1 GCA_002968845.1 Neorhizobium tomejilense
GATCATCCTCTGGGGTGGGGCCGTTTTCCCGACGGTAACCCTCGCAGCCCTGCTTTCCTATGCCGTCTGGCTGATGCCCAACATCCGGCCCTGGTTCGGTGCGGATGTGGGCGTAGGCCGTGTCGAGGTGACAGGCGAGCAGTTCTGGTGGCGGGTGCGCTATCACGACGAGGGCGGCGCAGTCGCCTTCGAAACGGCCAATGAGGTGCGCGTACCGATCGGAGAGCGCGTCGTCTTTTTGCTGAATTCGCCCGACGTCATCCATTCCTTCTGGATACCCGTGCTCGGCGGCAAGATGGACATGATACCCGGTCGCGAGAACCGCCTGACGCTGCAGGCGGAAAAGCCCGGTACCTATCGGGGCGTCTGCGCCGAGTTCTGCGGCGCCAGTCACGCGCTGATGGCTTTCACCGTCCATGCGATGGAACCGGAGGCATACGAGGCCTGGGTCGCTGCGCGTCGCCAAGCGTCCGGCGGACAGGATAAAGAGGGGTTGGCGCTCTTCCTTCGCCACGGTTGTGCCGCCTGCCATACCATTTCCGGCACGGAGGCGAGGGGGACGATCGGTCCCGATCTGACCGCTTTCGGCGAGCGCAGTTCCGTGGGGGCGGGGACGCTTCCCAATGGAGAGCAGCAAGTCGCCCGCTTCATACGCGATCCCGGCCAGGTCAAGCCGGAGGCGCACATGCCGCACTTCTCCATGCTGGAAGAGGCGGAGATCGACCGGATAGCTGCCTACCTGAAAGGGCTCAGATGACCAAGGAGCTCGGCAATTTTTCGCCGGAAGAGCGGGCGGCGCAGGAGGAACGGCTCCGCAAGGTATGGGAGACGCCGAAAGGCATCCGCTACTGGACGTCCGTCAACAACAGCGAGATCGGGCTGTGGTATGGCGTCACCGCCTTTGCCTTCATGCTGTTCGCCGGCCTGCTCGGGCTCTTGATGCGCCTGCAACTGGCGGTGCCGCAGAACGACTTCATCTCCGCCGAACTCTTCAACCAGGCCTTCACGCTGCATGGCACGGTGATGATGTTCCTGTTCGCGGTGCCGATCTTCGAAGCCGTTGCGATCTTCCTGCTGCCGTCGATGCTGGGTGCCCGGGAGCTGCCTTTCCCGCGGCTGTCCGCCTTCGGCTTCTGGAGTTTTTTGATCGGTGGCGTCTTCGTCTGCGGGTCGATCTTCTTCAACGCCGCGCCGAACGCCGGCTGGTTCATGTATCCGCCGCTGGCGACCGACGACGAATATGCCGGCATCGGTGCGGACATATGGCTGCTCGGCCTGTCCTTCATCGAGGTGGCGTCGATCGCCGCCGCCGTCGAGATCATCGTGGGCATCATGAAGTGCCGGGCGCCCGGCATGCGCGTCAACCTGATGCCGATGTTCGCCTGGTACCTGCTGATCGTCGCGGGCATGATCCTGTTCGCCTTTCCGCCGCTGATTGCCGGCGACATCCTGTTCGAGATGGAGCGGATGTTCGACTGGCCGTTCTTCGACGCGAGGCGGGGCGGCGATCCGCTGCTTTGGCAGCACCTGTTCTGGATCTTCGGCCACCCGGAAGTCTACATCATCTTCCTGCCCGCGATCGCGCTGATGGCGATGATCGTGCCGACGTTTTCGCAGCGACCGATCGTCGGTTATTCCTGGATCGTGCTGGCCGCCGTCGGTACGGGTTTCCTGAGCTTCGGGCTCTGGGTGCACCACATGTTCGCGACCGGCCTGCCGCAGATCTCGCTCGCCTTCTTTTCGGCGGCGTCGGAGGCGGTGGCGATTCCGACCGGGGTGCAGATCTTCGTGTTCATCGCCACCATGCTCGCCGGCCGGGTGATCTTTTCGGTACCGATGCTGTTCGGGGCAGGCGGGCTGATCATCTTCGTGATCGGTGGGTTGACGGGCGTCATGGTGGCGCTCGTACCGTTCGACTGGCAGGCGCATGATACCTATTTCGTCGTCGCGCACCTGCACTACGTGCTGATCGGCGGCATGCTGTTTCCGGTCGTCGCGGGCATCTATTACTACTTTCCGTTCGTGACGGGTAAGAAGCTCAGCGATGCCTGGGGCAGGGCCGCTTTCTGGCTGATGTTTGCCGGTTTCAACACCGCCTTCTTCCCCATGCACTTCTCCGGCCTGCGCGGGATGCCGCGACGGGTCTTCACCTATCCGGAAGATATCGGCTGGGACTGGTTCAACCTCATCTCGACCATCGGTGCCTTCGTCTTCGCCGCCGGTGTCGCGACCTTCGTCATCGACATCTTTCGCCCGAAACAGCAACCGGCAGAGCGCGATCTCAACCCCTGGAATTCCGGGACGCTCGAATGGACCAACGATCCGGCGGAAACCTGGGGCATGCGCTCGGTACCGATCATCACCAGCCGCTATCCGCTCTGGGACCAGCCGAACCTGCAAGCGGATATCGAGGCCGGGCGCTTCTATCTGCCGGACGCCAAATCCGGCAAGCGCGAGACGCTGGTGACCTCCGTATTGGACGCGAAACCGATCCAGTGCTTGCGGGTCGGCGGCGTTTCCTACGTGACGATCATCGCGGCGATCGCGCTCGGCGGCGTGTTCATCGCGCTGACCTTCAAATTGTGGATCACCACGATCGTCTTCGCGATCATCACCTTCATAGCCGTCATCCACTGGCTCTGGAACGGAACAGCGCCGATCCCGGAGGCACCGGAGATCGATGTCGGGCTAGGCGAGACGCTGCCGATCTATGTCTCCGGCCCGGCGTCGGTCGGCTGGTGGGCGATGTTCATCACCATGGTCGGCGACGGCACGGCGTTCGCGAGCCTGATCTTCGGCTATTTCTTCTACTGGACCATCCATGACGACTTCACCACGATCGCCAATGGACCCGGCGTCCTCTGGCCGATGGCGGCGCTGGTGCTCTACGTCATCGCCTGGGTGCTGACGCTGCTGGCGCGCGAACTTAACGAGAAGGGCCCATCGGGTGCGCGGCTGGCGCTCATCGCCGCCTTCGCCGTTTCGATCGCGGCCTCGCTTGCAGGCCTTGCCGGTCCCTATCTGCACGGCATGGACCCGACCTCGCATGTCTATCCGGCCATCGTCTGGATCGTCGCAATCTGGACAGTGACGCATGGCATGGTCGGCGCGATCATGCAGGGCTATTGTCTCGCGCGCAGCATCGCCGGCCGGATGACCGCGGAATACGATCAGGATATCCGCAACGTCGCGCTCTACTGGCACTTCATGGCCTTTACCGCCGTCGTCACCTTCGCGGTCCTCGGCCTGTTTCCTTTGGTGAACACATGAAGAGCTTCATTCCGCGCGAGGTTGAGACCCTCTGGACCCTGTTCACCGCCCCGACCGTCTGGGCGCTGCATTTCCTTGTCTGTTACGCGACGGTGGCGGTCTTCTGCGCCAAGGGCCTCGCCTCCGAGATATCGTTCGATACGGTGCGGATCGGGCTCGGCGTGGTGACGGCGCTGGCGCTGGCGATGATCGTGCTGTCGGCCTGGCTTGCCTGGCGGCAATGGGGTTTCGGCTCGGACGATCCGCCGCACGACGAGGCTACCCGCAACGCCCGGACCTTGTTCCAGGGATTTGCGACGCTGCTGCTGTCAGGCCTCAGCTTTGCCGCCGTCCTCTATATGGCCATTCCGATGATCTTCATCGCGGGGTGCCCGCCATGAGGAGGACGGCGCTGATCACCGGCCTTGTTCTGCTGTTCGTCCTGTGGACCGTCCTCCCGCTTGCCGACCGGGCGTCCTTCACGGTGCACATGATCGCCCATATGGGCGTCGTGGCGGGTGCCGCGCCGTTGATTGCGATCGGCCTTTCCGGAACGCGCTTCGACCTTTTGTCCAATCTGCCCCGGCTTACGCCGCTCACCGCTTCGTTGATCGAATTATTCGCAGTGTGGATCTGGCATATTCCCGTCCTCCGGGCTCTGTCCGAAACCTGGTCTCTCATTGCGGTGCTGGAGCAGCTCATCTTTCTCGGCGCAGGTCTCGCTCTCTGGCTCTCCTGTCTCGGCGGAGCCGCGACGGGCCGGGAGGAGCGGCGGCTGACCGGCACATTCGGTCTGCTCTTTACCTCCATGCACATGACGCTGCTGGGCGCGCTGTTGGCGCTTTCGCCGCGTTCGCTTTACGGCGATGGCGAAGTGAGTTGCCTCGGCGTGACCTTGTCCGCCGCGGTGGACCAGCAGGCCGGCGGCGTTGTCATGCTTTTGGTGGGCGCCGCAGTCTATTTGGCCGGTGGCGTGGCGCTGTTGGCCCGCACGCTGAACGCGCCGCTGCCGGATCGGTGAGTCGGGGCGTTAGAGATGACGTCCTCCCGCTCTGTCGAGCCGCCGTCGTCGTGCGTTGAGGGGGAGAGGACAGCCGGCGGTTGACATCGCCATGGGAATGACGCTGATCGGTGCGATCTCCCCAGCTATTTGGCGCGACCCTGGCCCTCCGGCCGAAGTTGGCGTTGCAAGTTTCAGGCTCCGGCCTATTTGATGGAACGTGAACAACAGATATCGGAGTGTCAGTTGAATCAAACCCGGCCAGTGCTCCTTCTCGTCACTGCGTCGCTGATCCCGCTCATCATTCTCGCCGCCGTGATGGGCAGGTTCTTCATTCAGGAGCAGCAGGACGCGCTCGACGCCGACATTCGCAGCAAAGCGACCATCATGGCCGCGACGCTTCAGCGGGAGCTTAAAAGCCAGATCCAACTTCTGTCCGTCGTTGCGGATTCGCCCCGGCTCGATCCGCCGATTCCGCGCGCCGCCTTCGCCGAGACCGCACGGCGCCTGCGCGAAAGGGTGCCTGAATGGGAGCAGATACGGATATCGGACGAGAACGGTGAGGTCGTACTGTCCTCACCGCCGCTCGACGGTTCGGCTGAGAGACAGGTCGTGGACGTGGAGAGCCACCGGACCCTGGTTCGCACGGGCGCCGCCGTGATCGGCAATGTTTCAATCGGGCCTCGCGGGCAGGCGGCCTTCGCCGTGAGAGTTCCGATCGAGAGGAATGACAAGCTGCGAGCCATTCTGTCGGTCGTCATCCGCCCGACGATCGTGACAAACCTCCTCTACGCCAATGGGCTCCCGGAAAGCTGGGCGGCCTGGATCGTCGACGGTCAGGATCGCCTTGTCGCTTCGACCGGCGCTCCTGCGCTTGCCGGCAATGCGGCAAGCGAGTTCGCAAGCTTTTCCGGAACGGACTTCGGCCTGGCGACGCTCAAGAATGGGCTGGAGGTGCGGGTTGCCCAAGTTGCGCTTGGGGAAACCCCGTGGCGGGTGAGGGTGGGCCTGCCGGTTGCGGAATACGATAGGCTGGCACGCAAGGCGACGTTGCTGCTCGCGGCAGCCAGCTGTTTCACGCTGCTGCTCTCGGGTTCGGCTGCATTTCTCTTCCACCGGGAAATTCGCGCAAGGAACCGGGAACGCGAAAGCATGGCCAATTGGCAGCGCATGGATGCGCTTGGAAAGCTGACGGGCCAGGCAGCGCATGATTTCAACAACCTCCTCATGGTGTTTCAATCGGGTGTCGAGGGCATCAAGAGGAGGCGGAACGACGAGCAGCGGGTGACCCAGCTCCTTTCGCACATGAGCGAGGGAGTAACGAGGGGAAAGGCGATCACGCAACGACTGCTGTCGTTCTCGAGGCGCTCCAATCAAGGCGCCGGACATGTCGAGCTGGACATAAAACTTGCCGAATTGAGACCGCTGCTGCGACAGGCCATCGATGACACGATCGTCATGGCCATCAATGTTCCAGGCGACATCTGGCCCGTTCACGTCGATCCCGCGGGGCTGGAAAACGCGCTGATCAATTTTCTTACCAATGCGCGCGAAGCAATGGGCAGCGGCGGTCAAGTGACGATTTCGGCAAGAAATGTGCTCGATGGCGCTGCGGAAGATCCGACGCTTCAAGGACAGTTCGTTGCCTTGACCATCGCAGACACCGGAACAGGTGTCGCATCCGAGCATCTGGGGCGAGTGTTCGAGCCGTTTTTCTCCACGAAGAAGAATGGCGGCCCGGGCCTCGGGCTAACCCAGGTCCACAGTTTCGCCAAGGGCAGCGGCGGTGCCGTGAAGGTCGCGAGCGTGGCCGGCCATGGCAGCGCCTTCACGCTGTTTCTTCCCCGCTCAGACGAACAGCGCGTCACGCGCGAGCCCGCAAAGCCGGCGGTAAATCTTCCGGCCAGGCTTTTGATCGTGGACGATACCCCATCGTCTCTGGAATCGGTGCGCCTGGCCCTGGAAGGGCTCGTTTCGACGATCTTCGTGGCGACCAGCGGCATCGAGGCAATTGAAGTTTTGGAGCGTCACCCCGAAGTCGAGGCGGTGATCAGCGACATCATGATGCCGGGCATGTCCGGCATCGAGCTTGCCGAGGAGATACGCCGGAAGAACTCGCGCCTGCCGGTTGTTCTGATGACCGGCTACAGCGACAAGCTGGAGGCCGGCACGGAGGTCGGCTGTCCGGTTGTGGCAAAACCGTTCAAGATCGAAGACCTGGCCGCTTCGCTGGAGGCGGCGAAAACATCGACGGAGCAGTCGACAAACGTCGTGCGCCTGGAGATCCCGGCGAAAAACTGACGGGCGTCGACGACGCTTCAGTCTATCCGACCAAGCTGAGCGGCTTATGGACCTGCGACGGAATGGGATCCAGAAGGCCGGTTAGATATCGCCCATAAGCGCTCTTCCCATATTGCCTTGCGAGGCATTCGAGTTGGTCGGCGTCGATAAAGTTCTGGCGATAGGCGATCTCCTCCGGGCAGGAAATCTTGACGCCTTGTCGGCGTTCAAGCGTCGATACGAATTCGGATGCCTCAAGGAGGCTGTCGGGCGTGCCGGTGTCGAGCCAGGCATAACCGCGTCCCATCATCTCGACATGGAGTTTCCCGCGATCGAGATAAGCCCTGTTGACATCGGTGATCTCCAGTTCGCCTCGGGCAGACGGCCTCAGGTTGGCCGCGATATCGATGACGTCCTTGTCATAGAAATAGAGCCCCGTGACGGCCCAGCTGGAGCGGGGGTGTTCCGGTTTCTCTTCGATCGAAGCTGCCTTCATTTGGCTGTCGAACTCGACCACGCCGTAACGCTGCGGGTCGTTGACGTGGTAGGCAAAGACCGTGGCGCCGCTTTCGCGCGCCATGGCGCTTTTGAAGAGGTCGGTGATGCCATGGCCGAAGAAGATGTTGTCGCCGAGGACCAGACAGGACGAATTGGAGCCGATGAAATCGGCCCCGATAATATAGGCCTGCGCCAGACCGTCAGGAGAGGGCTGTTCGGCGTAGGATAACGAGAGGCCCCATTTGGAACCGTCGCCCAGCAACTGCTGGAAATTCGGCATGTCCTTTGGTGTCGATATGATCAGGATGTCGCGGATCCCCGCAAGCATCAGCGTCGACAGCGGATAATAGATCATCGGCTTGTCATAGATCGGCATGAGCTGTTTCGACAGCACCTGCGTCATCGGGTGCAGTCGCGTGCCGCTGCCGCCGGCGAGAATAATCCCCTTCATCCATTCACCTCCCGTATTCTCTGTTTTCAAGGTCAACCGGCTGCAGAACACGCCTGACGACGTTTGCCGCCGAACTCCGCCAATCGGGCATGACGATGCCGTGGCGCCTGTACAATTTCGAGCAGTCCAGTTGTGAATTGGCCGGTCGCCGAGCCGGCGTCGGATAGGCGCTGGTGGGGATGCGGACGACCCTTGCCGAGGGCCCGCCATTCGCGCCGGAAATTCTGAAGATCTCGTCCGCGAAGTCCGCCCAGCTGGCCGCGCCCGTTCCCGCCATATGAAAGACGCCGCGCAAGGCGGGGTTGTTCGAAGCCAGCAGGTTCTGCCCGACCACCATGATGGCTTCGGCGATATCGATTGCCGAAGTCGGGTTGCCGATCTGATCGTCGACGACCTGCACCTCTTCCCTTGCCTCAGCGGCCTTCAGCATCGTGCGCAGGAAGTTCCGGCTGAACGGGCTGTAGATCCAGGCGGTGCGAAGGATGGCATGATCTTCGGTTGCTGCGGCGACGTTCCGCTCACCCACCAATTTGTCGCGGCCATAGACGCCAAGCGGTGCGACCGGATCGGATTCGACATAAGGAGAAAGCTTGCTGCCGTCGAAGACGTAGTCTGTGGACAGATGAACGATCGGGACCTGCAGCGTTTTCGCGACCCGCGCCAGTTCCGCCGGGCCTGCAGCGTTGACGGCAAAAGCCGTTGCCCTGTCAATTTCGGCCTGATCGACACCTGTGAAGGCAGCCGCGGAGACGATCAGGTCGGGACGGGCGGCCTCGACCGCCGCCGCGATGGTCTCCGGGCTGGCCAGATCGAGTTCCGGCCGGCCGAGCGGAATAATCTCGACCTCGTTTTGCCCGATCGCGTTTTCGATGAGGGATTGGACGACCTGTCCCTTAAGCCCGGTTACCACGTATCGCCTGGGTTCGCGCATCATCCGGCCCCGGCCTTGAGCAGCCCGAGGCGGCTGCCGTCGTACCCTTTTCGGAGCGGCGCCCACCACCATTCGCTGTCGAGATACCAGCGCACCGTCTTTTCGATGCCTGTCTCGAAGCTCTCCTTTGCCCTCCAGCCCAGTTCCGTTTCCAGCTTGGTCGCGTCGATCGCATAACGCACATCATGCCCGGGCCGGTCGGCCACGTACTGGATCAGGTTTTCGTGGGGACGTCCGATTGCCTGCAGATCGTCGAGGATCGCGCAGATCCGCTTCACGACATCGATGTTGCTGCGCTCGTTCCGGCCTCCGACATTGTAGGTTTCTCCAACCCTGCCTCGCTCGGCGATGAGATCCAGGGCCCGAGCGTGATCCTCCACATAAAGCCAGTCGCGGATGTTGGTCCCGTTTCCATAAACCGGCAGGGGCTTGCCCTCCAACGCGTTCAGGATCGTCAGCGGAATGAGTTTTTCGGGGAAATGATAAGGCCCGTAGTTGTTCGAGCAGTTGGAGACGATGACCGGCATGCCGTAGGTTCGTGCCCATGCCTTGGCGAGATGGTCCGATGCCGCCTTCGATGCCGAATAGGGCGAACTCGGATCGTAGGGCGTTGTTTCCGAGAACGCGCCCTCCGCTCCGAGGGAGCCGTAGACCTCGTCGGTCGAGACATGCAGGAAGCGGAAGCGGCTTCGGTCCCGGGGAAGAAGTGCCTGCCAATATGCGCGCGCGCATTCGAGCATGGTGAAAGAGCCGAGTATGTTGGTTTCAACGAATTGCCGCGCGCCGAGGATGGAGCGGTCGACATGGCTTTCGGCTGCCAGATGCATCACCCGGTCCGGTCTGAACGTCGACATCGCGGAAGCAATCGCGGCGGCATCGCATATGTCGATCTTGAGAAACCGGTAGAACGGCTTGCCTTCAACCGACCTCAGCGAACTCAACGTGCCGGCATAGGTCAATTTGTCGATGTTGAGGACCTCGTATTCCTTTTCGAGCACGAGGTGGCGGATGACCGCCGATCCGATGAAACCTGCCCCACCCGTTACAAGCACGCGCATGCTTTCGATTACCCCCAAAAATTCTCGTCACAGGCTCCGACTGCGTCTGCCGAATTCGTCGTTGACGGCATAAATAAAGTTGGATTGAAGCTCGGAGAGCCTAGGCTGCCCCCGATCCTTCTCAGAGAGGATTGCCTTGTCTGCGGCGACGGGCCATTCGATCCCAAGCTCCGGATCGTTCCAAAGCAGGCCGCGTTCGTGTTCGGCGCTGTAATAGTCAGTCACCTTGTAGGTGATGACCGTATCCGCCGTCAGCGTGCAAAACCCATGGGCGAAACCCGGCGGCAGCCAAAGCTGGAGGGCATTTTCGGCCGACAGTTCCACCGCGACGAACTTTCCGTAGGTCGGCGATCCGATACGGATATCAACCGCCACATCCAGCAGCGCGCCGCTCGAACACGACACGAGTTTACCCTGTGAATGAGGATGGATCTGAAAGTGCAGGCCACGAACAGTTCCCGCCTCTGACGAATAAGATCGGTTATCCTGAATAAACGTGAAAGAACCGACCTCCGATTCAAAGAAGCTCTTCCGGAACGTTTCCATGAAATAGCCTCGAGGATCGCCGATTTTCTTCGACGCTAAAAGAAGTACATCTTCAATGATCGTACTCTCGAAGCGCACAAATCCCTCACGATCCTGAAATTCCGGCTATCAAGTTATAAAGCCATACTGATATTCTGAGCGCAATTCGGATGCGGCTCATCAGATGGGCGATGGGATAGTCAATTAGCGGTAGGCTGAGGGCTACGCCCCGTTCTCCTGGTTACCCAGACGATTGCTGTTCTCATCAGAACAACGAGGCTCGCAGCCAGTCCATGACTTGGCCGGGTGTAACGGAACGGTCGGGGAAATGGATACAGCCGCAAATCATCGCGCGGCGCTCGAACGAGATCGGAGACGTGTTATCCGGCTGCGGTAAACGCGTGGCTCGCGGAGTTACGATCTACCGGTTCCGGCACTAATGAATGATAGAACCAACAATTAATTGGCTGGGGCGCCTGGATTCGAACCAGGGATGACGGTACCAAAAACCGTTGCCTTACCGCTTGGCGACGCCCCACCATGATGGCGGCGATGGTGCCGCTCAGGGAATGCGAGTTGCTCTAGCAAAGCTTCATTCGCCGAGCAATCACAGAGCGGTCGTTTTTTGTTAAATCTCATACTTTCATTCGGCTCTGGAAATTTACTCCGGGCGTGCGCCGCCGCTCCGCGCCTCCGAGCGCCGGTTCACCTTTCGCAAAGCCTGCGCTCGCCGCGAAAAGGTTGATAGGTGCAGTCAGAGGCTCGGAAAGATCGGTAGCTGCGGGAGCAGGCGGTGATGTTGCAGGAGGGAGCGGTCCCCGGCTCGCCCGCCGCCAGCCCCTTGTCCAGATCGAAATCGGGAGCGGGCTCGGCCATCGCGGCGCGGATGAAGTCCCGCCAGATCCGAGCCGGTAGCGAGCCGCCGGTCACGCCTTTCATCGGCGTATCATCGTCATTCCCGACCCAGACGCCGACGACCAGCGGCTCGGTGAAACCGACAAACCAGGCATCGCGATTGTTCTGGCTGGTGCCTGTCTTGCCGGCGGCGAACGTGCCGGGATCCGCGTCGCGGCCCGTGCCGCGTTCGACGACGAGTTGCAGCAGGCCAAGGAGGTCGGACTGGTAGGGCGACAGATCGATCGAAGGCGCTGTCTTTTCGCCCACCCTGAAGGCCTGCGATTGGCCCGCCGCCTGAAAATCGATAATCCCCCAAGGTTCGACCGGTGCTTTCCCGAGACGAACCGATGCATAGGCGCTGGTGAGATCGAGGAGATTGGTCTCCGAAGTGCCGAGCGCGAGGGATGGGGTCGGCGCGAGCGGCGTGTCGATGCCGAGTTCCTTGGCGGCCGCGATGACGTTGTCGAGCCCGACTTCCTGCGCCAAGGCGGCGGTTGCGGCATTCAACGACCGGGCGAAAGCTTCCGCCAATGTGACCCAGCCGCGGTAACCGCCGCCGGAGTTTTCGGGCGACCAGCCGTCGATCTCGATCGGGGCGTCGAGGACGCGGTCGGAAAGGGTCAGTCCCTTTTTCAAGGCCGCGTAATAGACGAACAGCTTGAAGGTGGAGCCCGGTTGCCGCATCGCCGTAACGGCGCGGTTGAACTGGCTCGTCTTGTAGTCATGACCGCCGACCATGGCGACGACCGCGCCTTCGGGTGTCATCGCCACCAGCGCCGCCTGACTTGCGCCGAGCGTCTTTCCGTCCTCGTCCAGAGCCTGTGCAACAACCCTTTCGGCAATGCGCTGCAGACGGGGCACGAGCGTCGTGCGGACCGTCGTCGATCCCGGCGAGGTGCCGGCGATCTCGCTTGCCTGCGGCGATATCCAATCGGCGAACCAACTTCCCGAGCGGGGCGTCGGTGTTGTCGGCCGAAGTTTGCCGAACTTCGCCTTGGCGGCCGCGGCTTCGTCGGGCGTCAGCTTGCCATTGGCGACCATTGCGGTGAGCACCGTCGCGGTTCGCTGGCGGGCGCCTTCGAAATTGGCGATGGGGTTCAGCTGGCTCGGCGCCTTCAGGAGGCCGGCGAGCATGGCAGATTCGGAGACGTCGAGGTCTCCGATGTCCTTGTTGAAGTAGATCCGTGCGGCGGCCGGCATTCCGGTAGCACCGGAGCCGAGGTAAGCCGCGTTCAGATACCGGGTCAGGATTTCCCGCTTGCCGAGCTTCCATTCCAGCCAGAATGCGATGACCACCTCCTGGATTTTCCGCTTCAGCGTTCGGTCGCTTTCCAGATATTGCACCTTGATCAGTTGCTGCGTGATCGTGCTTCCGCCCTGGGCGACCGAGCCCGCCTGAAAATTCCGGACCAGCGCACGGCCGATACCCTTCGGATCGATACCGTAGTGGCTCATGAACCG
Organism: Neorhizobium tomejilense; assembly: GCA_002968845.1. GTDB lineage: Bacteria > Pseudomonadota > Alphaproteobacteria > Rhizobiales > Rhizobiaceae > Neorhizobium > Neorhizobium tomejilense. The sequence goes on from PVBG01000001.1 coordinate 12,351, forward strand.
CCTGTCCTCAATCGACAGGACAGCCTCGATGAGGGACGGCGGAAACTGGTCGTAAGCGGCATACGGCCCCTGATAGGGACCCTGCCGGACAAGCGGGGCGCCATCCGCCGTTTCCAGGACGATGACCGGCTTCAGCGTGCCGGCGGCAATCTCCCGCCATGGCACGTCCTTCAATGCCCATGTCAGAGCGCCCGCCAGGACAAGGACACAGGCGAATAATGCGAGTGCGGCCACGGTTATCCACGACCACCGCCTGGAGGACCGGTCCTGCGGTGAAAAGCGCCGCCGATGCCACCAGGCTTTTATTTGGAAAAGGGCTTTGCTGCGGAAGGCTGAAAAGCGCTCGGCCGTTCCGGATGTCGGATTTGGTTCCTGCTCTTTCGGCCGTGCGTATTTCTCCCGAAGAGCGGCAGCGGCGTTGCTTATCCAGAGGGAGCCCGATTGCCACGACGTTCCGAGATCATGGCGGAGCGCTGCCAGCAATTCACGGATGGCCCGTACGCTTTGCCCGAAAGCCGGAGCGGAATTGTCGCCCGCTTTCTGTTCGTCTGGCGGTTTGCCCGGATGCGAGCGTCCGTCCGTTTCAGGCGCGCCTTCCGGTACGGCCTCTCTGTCGGTCACGCGCGCAGGCTCGCTGGGGGCATGTTCATCCGGGTTCTTGGAGCTGTCCTCAGGGCGGGTCATTCACTGCGTGGCTGTTGGATTTTGAATAAGGGAACTAGTGCATCATAGCGCAAAAGGAAGATGCTGTGGCGCCTGTCGGTGATCACAAGCAGCGACGCTCTACTTCCAATGAGGTAAGTCAGGTCAAATAGATAGGCGGCGGAAGCCGTGCCACACTCCGATCTGCAAGGTTTGATCTGCAGGCGGAGGAAACGCATGAAAAAACGGGTGAAAAGCGATCCGAACTGGCCGGAGCCGGTGGTCGTAGCGGTCGGGCGGCGGTCTCCGGAGATTATTCGAACATCCGCAGAGGCCTTGATCTATCTCACCAACAAATGGCCGGCGGCGCGCAACGAACGCTACAGAGCGGCGACCGAGGTCTGTTCCGCCGCGCTGCGCAGGCAGATAGACGCAGCGGCTGCCCGTGAGACGTTTCTATCTGCCGCACTCGAGGCGGGAATGCTCCAATAAGCCTGCTGGCGTGAACGGCATCAAATCCGATGCGCCCACGTCGCACGGTTATCCGTTCGGGATCGAGTTCCGCATCGTGGCCTTCCGCGAGACTTCCCGCCGGAGCAGCATGCCGAAGAGGTCGCGCGGCTCGTCGGGGTCTGCCAGGAGGTCGAGGTTTTCATAAAGCCCGGTGCCGGCGAGCTTGTCGCGGATATAACGAAGCGCCGAAAAATCCTCGGTCGCAAAACCGACGCTGTCGAACAGCGTCACCTGAGCGCTGCTCGTCCTGCCTGTCGTTAGACCCGAAATCACCTGCCAGAGTTCGTTGACAGGATAGTCCGCCGGCATTTGCTGGATTTCGCCTTCGACGCGGGTCTGCGGTGGATATTCAACGAAGATGTCCGAGCGCAGCAGGATATCCTTGTGAAGCTCGGTCTTGCCGGGGCAATCACCTCCGACGGCATTGATATGGACACCCGGTCCGACCATGTTGTCGGTGAGAATAGTGGCGTTCTGCTTGTCTGCCGTCACGGTGGTGATCACATGGGCGCCCTCGACGGCCTCCTGGGAGGACTGGCATCGGATGATTTCAAAGCCCATCCCGGAAAGATTCTTGGCGCATCGTTCCGTGGCATGCGGGTCGATATCGTAGAGCCGCAGCTTATTGATGCCGACCAGTGCCTTGAAAGCGATCGCCTGGAACTCGCTCTGCGCGCCATTGCCGATGATCGCCATGCAATCGGCGCCTTCCGGCACCAGATATTTGGCCGCCACGGCCGAGGTCGCCGCGGTGCGCAGTGCCGTCAGGATGGTCATTTCGGAAATGAGGAGCGGATAGCCGCTGTCGACATCGGAGAGCACCCCGAAGGCCGTCACGGTCTGGCGGCCGGTGCGGGTATTCTTGGGGTGACCGTTGACGTATTTGAAGCCATAGAGCGTGCCGTCGCTGGTCGGCATCAGTTCGATCACGCCTTCCTGCGAGTGGGAGGCGATACGCGGCACCTTGTCGAACGCCTCCCAACGGCGGAAATCCGCCTCGATATATGCTGAAAGCTCCGTGAGGAAATTTTCCACGCCGACGTTCAGGACGAGATCCATCATGTTCTCGACGCTGATGAACGGCACGATGTTCAGGTTGGGCAAAGCTGGCATGGTTGGCTCCTTAGAAGGGATCATATCCTTTTCAGGCAACGCACGCCATGCATGCCACAGCAACTCCCGTCGTTCACCCCCTGTCGTTCACCCCTTGTCGTTCATCACTTCGCGGAGCGCATCGTTGATGCGATCCTGCCAGCCGGGGCCATCCTCCTGAAAATAGGCGAGCACGTCGCTGTCGAGCTTCAGGGACACAAGTTCCTTGACGTTCGGCGGCGCGCGCCGCTCGACCGCGGGAGCCGGGGTGGTCTTCTTGGCCGGCGCAAACAGAGCCTCTGCGGCCTCGAGCGGATTGACGGGCCGGCGCGGGGGACGTGTCATGATCATCTCCGTAGAAAGGGAAGGGGTCCGTCGCAGTTGTTTCTGCCTGCAGACGCGGCTCCCGCCTCGAACTATCAGCAAGCATGGCGAAATAGCAATCGCCGAGCAGGGACGACCCGACCAGTGGTCGATCCCAATGCCGACCGAGACCTTGACGATCGAACCGGGTGGCGTCTATCTCGCTCCGAAAGCTCATTCCCGTCGTTCGAAGACATCGGGGGAGGGCACGCTGCATATCCTGATCCTCTCGTTCACCGTTCAAAACCAATACAGGCTTGTCATGATCCAGGACTTCTCTTCCATCATCCAGCGTTTCGGTGTCGGCAACCGTGGAAGTTCGGCTGTCGTGCATCAGGGCACCGGCTATTTCGCGGTGACGCCCCAGTCGCCCTATGACGGGGATCTGAGCGTTGCCAAGCAGACCCGGCAGTTGTTGGCCAAGGCCGAGGCGCGGCTTGCCGAAATCGGCAGCGCCAAGCAGGGCCTGATCTTCTGTGCCATCATGCTTGCCGACATGGACGGTTATGCCGAGATGAACGAGGTCTGGGACGCCTGGGTTTCGGGCATGGCCCCGCCCGCCCGGGCCTGTTTCGAGGCGCGGCTTGCCAATCCCGCCCTCAAGGTCGAGATGATCATGGTGTGCGCTGCGGCATCGGCCGAGGCATAGTTTCAGGATCGATGCACGTTGTGCATGGGTGACCTGAGGTATTGTTGCTTTTCCAGGCAGTTCCGAGCGCCTATATCAGCGTCATCGAACGACGCCGGAGCCAAGAACGGATGCTGACGTCAGACAGTCTCAGGAAAGGGACCCGATCATGAACGTAGCACGCTCTTTCAACAACTGGCGCAAGTATCGCCAGACCGTCTCCGAACTCGGCCGCATGACCAGCCGCGAACTGCAGGACCTCGGCATCGACCGCGCCGACATCCGTAACGTCGCCCGCGCAGCCAGTGCTCGCTGACCTCAATATCTCTGCCGGAATTTGCATGACGCCCGCCATTGCCGCGGGCGTTTTTGCGTCGGGCGCCTGCTCTGGTCCGGACCTCCTTCGAGCTCCGTGTTCCGGTATGCGTTTTTCGTATAGCTGCACTGCAACATAATGGGTATCAATCGAGCCTGACGGGTGTATAGTCATACTTATCGGAGCGATGCACCTCCTCCCGCAGAGCTTCGTGTTATCAGACGGCCCACTCCTCCTCCCAGGGGCGTCTGTAGGAATGGCGGCACTCCTCCTCCCAGCCGCTGTTCGGTTCTTTTCGGAAAGCCTGCCGCACCTCCTCCCGCGGCAGGCTTTTTCGTTTTGGAGCTGAGGGTTTTCCGAAAATCAAGTTGCTCTCTTTGGCCATGTCCGCCCGGTGCGGTATCCGGCGATCTCGATTCGTGCCTAGCGGCGCCTTCGAGTGGGAGGAAGCCGCGTGCGGACCCCTCACGGCGAGACCGAATCCCCTTTGGCGGCCAGAATCATAGCCGTCACCGAACCGCCAGAAGAGATGGCTCGTGTGCTGGCGCGGTCGTCTCAGTGTGCCCTTTTTTCTCCTCGCGCCCGGCATTTTCTTCATCGCGAAGCCAACGTCCGGCGGGGCGAGCTTGATAGAGAGGAAGATCGTAACGATCGGTTAAAATCAGGCTCTTTGCGAGGCTCCCGTTTACCATTTGTTAACCATGTCAGCGCTAGAAATCAGTCAACGATTTCTTTACGCAGATGACCAAAATGCTAACAGACGCTCGCTCTATCCGCATCAAGGGCCGCTCTTTTCTGGCGGTTGTCCTTGCCCCTGACCTTCCCTTCGACGACTGGCTCATCCGGCTGGATGACCTTGCAGCACGTTCCGCGGGTTTCTTTCTGGGCCGGCCTGTCGTGCTCGACGTGACCGATCTGCCGATCGACCGCGCTCAGCTGAAGGATCTCATCACCGAGCTGGCCGGACGCAACGTCAATATAATGGGCATCGAGGGCGGTCGCCCTTCGATCCTCGGTCCCGGCATGCCTCCGGCACTTAAAGGTGGCCGGCCGGTCTCCGACGAGGCCGTCGCCAAGGAGCCGATCATCGAACTGCGCAACGGCGAGCCGAAGCCGGTCACGCCGGAGGTTCGGTCCGCGTTGCAGTCGATCGTCATCCGTGAGCCGGTCCGTTCCGGCCAGTCTGTCATCTTTCCGGAAGGCGACGTGACGATCATCGGCTCGGTCGCTTCAGGTGCCGAAATCATCGCCGGCGGATCGGTGCATATCTACGGGACCCTGCGTGGCCGGGCCATGGCAGGATCGCTTGGAAACGCCTCGGCGCGCATCTTCTGCCGCAAGCTCGAAGCAGAGCTGGTGGCAATCGACGGCATCTACAAGATGGCGGAAGACATGGCCCCTGGCCTTCGCGGACAGTCAGTCCAGCTTTGGCTCGAAGGGGATTCGATCATTGCAGAGAAACTTATTTGAGCCGAAGCCGGCCAGCAAACAGGAGAGCAAGATGGGGAAAGTCATCGTAGTCACTTCAGGCAAGGGCGGGGTTGGCAAGACGACCTCGACTGCCGCATTGGGAGCGGCTCTGGCGCAGCGAAACGAACGGGTTGTCGTCGTCGATTTTGACGTCGGGCTGCGCAACCTCGATCTGGTGATGGGCGCCGAGCGCCGGGTCGTTTACGACCTGATCAACGTCATTCAGGGCGAAGCCAAGCTCACGCAGGCGCTGATCCGCGACAAGCGGCTGGAGACGCTGTACCTGCTGCCGGCATCGCAGACGCGCGATAAGGACAACTTGACACCCGAGGGTGTGGAGCGGGTCATTACCGAGCTGAAGCGGGTCTTCGACTGGGTCATCTGCGACAGCCCGGCCGGGATCGAAAGCGGCGCCACGCTCGCCATGCGCCACGCCGACATGGCGGTTGTGGTCACCAATCCGGAAGTCTCGTCGGTTCGCGACTCGGACCGCATCATCGGCCTGCTCGACTCGAAGACGATGAAGGCCGAGCGCGGCGAGCGCATGGAAAAGCACCTGCTTCTGACGCGCTACGACGCCAACCGCGCGGAGCGGGGCGACATGCTGAAGGTCGAGGACGTGCTGGAAATCCTGTCCATCCCGTTGCTCGGCATCATCCCGGAGAGCATGGACGTGCTGCGTGCCTCCAATATCGGTTCGCCCGTCACCCTGGCAGACGCCCGCAGCGCACCGGCCATGGCCTATTTCGATGCCGCACGCCGGCTTGCAGGAGAAGTTCTGCCGATCACGATCCCCGGGGAAAAGCGGGGGATATTCGGCAAGATCTTCGCACGGAGGGCCGCATGACCATATTCAACCTTTTCCGCAAACAGCGCTCCGCACCCACGGCCCGCGAACGCCTGCAGGTGCTTCTCGCCCACGAGCGCTCGTCGAGCGGCTCGGACCTCGTATCCTTGCTTCGCGAGGAGATTCTTGCGGTGATTGCCAAGCATGTGCAGGTCGACAGCGACAAGGTGCAGGTCAAGATGGACCGTGACGAGAACGTCACGATCCTCGAGATCGACGTCGAGATCCCGTTGGGTGCCGTCAGCCAGGCTGCCTGAGCCGGCAGACTCAGCAGGGTCATGAGTTTCGAAACGCGGACAATCCGGTTGTCCGCGTTTCGTGTTTCGCGCCTGCTTGCGCGAACGAAGACGGCCTGCCTGGCACGTCGCTTGCTTCGTAAAACGGTTGCCCCTGTAAAAGGAAACGGCCGTGTACGCGAACATAAATCCCTCCATCGACGTCAGGTTGCTGCGCACCACCTATCTGCTGCTCAGGGAGCGCAATGTCTCCAAAGTCGCGGTGCTGCTCGGACACAGCCAGCCGGCGGTCAGCGCCTGCCTGAAGAAGGCGCGGGAAATCTTCTCCGATCCGCTTCTGGTGCGCAGCGGCCAGAAACTGGTGCTCACCGAGCGCGGCGAAGAGGTGATGACCTCGATCGCGGCAATGCTCGAAGGCCTGCTGGACACGCTGAACCGCAGCAGCCAGTTCGATCCGGGCATGGTCCACAGCCGGATGCGGATCGCCGCGGTCAATTGTTTCGGCACCTTCCTCATCCCGCCGATCGCCACCAGCATCCGGCGTGAAGCGCCCGGCATATCGGTCGATTTTTTTGCGCCCTCCGAGCAGAGCGATCTCATCGAGGATTTGGGGTCTGGCCGGGTGGACATGGTGATTGGCAACTGGCCGGCGCCGCAGCAGAGCCTGAAGTCGAGCACACTCCTGCATTGCGAGATTGCCTGTGTGGTGCAGAAGTCGAGCCCCATGGCGAAGCGCGGTCGCCTTCTTCTCGACGACTATCTCGATGCTGACCACGTCTCGCCGACGCCGGGTTCGAATGCGGTCTACAGCCCGATCGACGGCCGGCTCGCGCAGCTCGGAATGCGCCGCCGCATCGCCATGTCGGTTCCCGAATACGCGCTGATTCCGGCAATCCTTGCCGAAACCGACCTGATCTTCACGACGGCGCGACCCTATGCCGAATATATCGTCGCGAATGCTCCGGCCAACCACCTGCAACTCGTCGAGGCCCCGCGGGAATTCGACCAGATGAACCTCTACCTTCTATGGCACGAACGGGCCCATAACAGCGGCGCCAACCGGTGGCTGCGCAATGTCATCCGCACCGTCGCGCGGCGCTTCGACCAGACGCTTCATCCGGTTCCGTCCGAAATGCCTCTGCGGGCGGCGTCCTGAAGTCGCCGAGTATAAGCAAACGGATATACCCGCTATCGACGGCCGTGGCATTCACCCGCGGACAAAATTTGCCCATGCTGCAGGCAGGATTTACATCTGCCAAAGAATTGAGCAGGCAGATTTAGCGCCGGGGAATTTCGAATGCTGATGCACACCCTTCTCGTGGATGGCGCCAATCGCGATCCCGACCATGCCTGTTTCCACTGGGTCGATCGCGACAGGAGCCTGACCTATGCCGGGGCCGTCGAAGCGATGGAGCGCGCTGCGGGCGCATTGCATAGTCTCGGGGTCAGGCCGGGCGACCGTGTGACGATCTTCGCACACAACGGCATGGACTACCTGACGACGATGCTGGGCTGCTGGCGGCTCGGGGCGATTTCAGCTCTCGTAAACGTCAAGTTCGCCGACGAACTTGCCTGTTATTTCGGCGATCACCAGCCGACTGCGGTCGTTTATACCCATGACAAACATGAACAGGTGAGCGCCGCAGCCGCCTGCGTGCCGACGATCCGGGCATTGATCTGCATGGACGGGCCGCAACCGGGCGCTCACTCTCTGCCGGAGTTGATGGCGGCTGCCCTGCCGGTGCCTGCCGATCCGGGCAACGAAGATGCGATTGCCCATCTTTCCTATACGTCCGGGACCACCGGCAAACCGAAGGGCGCCTGCCTCAAGCATGAGCCGACGGTGCGCGCGACCCGCTGCATCGCCGAGCGGCTGCAGATCACGGCGGACGACGTTTCGTTCGGCCCAAGCGCCTTGTCGAGCTCTTATCAACTGGTCGGAAATCTTCTGCCGCAGCTGTCGCGCGGCGCGGCGATCAACGTGATGGGCCGTTGGACGCAGGAGGCCGGTTTCGATGCACTCGAAGCTCGCGGGGCGACCATGCTGATCGCCAACCCTCCGATCCTGACCGATCTCCTCAACGAGGCCGCCATCCGCGGCCATGCGCCGGCGAAGCTGCGGATGAGCATGTCGGGCGGCGGCCCGGTTCCGCCGGTTCTGAAGGCGGGTTGGCAGGAGAAGCTGAAGCTGCCGCTGGTTGAGAGCTATGGTCAGTCGGAGCTGGGCGGTTTCGTGGCGCTCGGTTTCCCGAAGCTCGATAGCGCCGACATCGAGACCCGTCGCGCTGGCATGCCGCTGCCGGACAAGGAGGTCCGCATTCTCAATTCCGACGGTTCCGAACTTCCCTGCGGTTCGGTCGGCGAGATCGCGCTTCGTGGCGGTTTCATGTGGGGTTACTGGGGCAAGCCCGAAAAGACCGCCGAGACGCTGCGCGACGGCTGGCTATGGACCGGCGATATCGGCACGATGGACCGGCACGGCTTTGTCACCATGATGGGACGTCGCTCCGAACTTCTCGAGGTCGGCGGCAAGACCTGGTATCCGCGCGATGTGGAAGAGGCGCTATCGACGGTCGCCGGCATCGAGCAGGCGGCAGTCGTCGGCGTCCCTGATCCGACCATGAAGACGCGGCCGGTCGCCTTCGTGCAGGCCGCCGCGCCGGTCGATGGCGAGGCCGCGAAGGCGCAGATTGCAGCGACGCTTCCCTACGACCTCTCCGTCATGACGGTGATCTCGCTTGCAGAGCTGCCCATGACCCCCACCGGCAAGATCGCCAAGGCGGAGCTGGCGGCACGCGCCGCTGCGGCCTGACAATGAAACCGAGGATATGTCGATGAAGCTGAAATCGCATTGGTGGTGGGATCATACCGCAAAGGACTTCTCCGAGTTCGAGATGGAGAAATTCGTTGCGATCCTGCCGATCGCCGCCGTCGAGCAGCATGGGCCACACCTTCCGGTCCGCGTCGATGCCGCGATCAATGCCGGCGTCGTCGCCCGCACGGTCGAGCTGATGGAAGGCGACTTGCCGGTTCTGGTGCTGCCGATGATGCCTGTCGGCAAGTCGGTCGAGCATACCGCATATCCGGGGACGCTGACCTTCAACTACGACACGCTGGCCAAGATGTGGTTCGAGCTCGGCGAGAGCGTCAATCGCGCCGGCTGCCGCAAGATCATCTTCGTCAATTCGCATGGCGGCCAGCCGCAGGTGATGGACATCGTCTGCCGCGAGCTGCGCATCAAGCTCGACATGTTCGCCGTCAGCGCCTGGGCGAGTGCCGGCGCCGATTTCTCCGACCTGTTCAGTGCCCATGAGATGAAGCACGGCATTCACGGCGGCGAAGCGGAGACCAGCGTGATGCTGCATCTGCATCGCGAGCTGATCGACATGCAGTATGCCGAGGACTTCGTGCCGGTCTCCGTCGAGCTCGAAGCGGCTGGCGGGTTGCTGATGCCGGAAGGCCGGATCGGTTACGGTTGGCAGACCCAGGACGTGCAGCCCTCCGGCGCCTGCGGCAATGCGGCTGCCGGCGATGCCGAACGCGGCCGTCTCTATGTCGAGCGCAGCGCCGCCAACCTCCTGAAGCTGATCAAGGAAGTGCTGGATTTCCCGCTCGACCGGATCACCTCCAAAACCATGTACAAGGGGTGATTGCTTGACGACCCCACGCGCACCATACGGCGTTGCAGGCCCCGAAAGGGGCGAGCTTCTGCTCGATGACGGCGTCGTGCTGGTGTCGGATATCTATTGTCCTCAAGGGGAGGGCAGGTTCCCGGTGCTGCTGATGCGCCAGCCTTATGGACGTGCCATCGCCTCGACATTGGTGCTCGCGCATCCCTCCTGGTACGCCTCGCATGGCTACATCGTCGTCATCCAGGATGTGCGGGGCTGCGGCGAATCCAGTGGTATCTTCGAGGCCTTCGTCGCCGAAACGGGCGATGGCGCACGTACGCTGGAATGGGCGGCCGCATTGCCTGGAAGCAACGGCAAGCTCGGCCTCTACGGCTTCAGTTACCAGGCGGTGACACAATATTTTGCCATTGCCGGCAAGGGGAGCGTTCGGCCGGATGCCATTGCGCCTGCCATGGGCTCCTGGATGCCACGCGATGACTGGGCCTATGAGGGCAATGCCTTCCGGCTCGGGCTCAATGCCGGTTGGGCGGCGCAGATGGCGCGGCTGACCGCGGCGCGGCGGGAGGATGCCGCAACCTTTTCTGCCCTCGCCGGAGCGGCAGACGATGCGACCCTTCGTGACCTGCTCGCCTCCCGGTCCGACATATCGCATCTCGCCAAATGGATGGCGGACGAGAGTGACTATTGGGACGCGGTCTCGCCCGGCGTGCTGCTGGCTGACGATCCGCTGGACATACCGGTTCTTCATACAGGGGGCTGGGCCGATTTCCTGCTTCAGGGAACCTGGGCCGCCGATGCAGCCTTTCGGCGGAAACATCCGGAGAGTTCACATCTGGTGATCGGCCCTTGGGCGCATGCGCCGTGGAACCGGTCATGCGGTGCCACCGACATGGGGCAGGAGGCGGAATTCTCGGTCGATCGCGCCCAACTGGCCTTCTTCGATTTCTATCTCAAGGGGCTTGGCGAACGACCGCAGCCGGTTAGGCTCTTCGACATGGGGCGGCGCCGTTGGGGCGATTTCGCAGATCGTCCCGTCAGCTCCGAAGCCGAATTTTTCCTCTCATCCTCAGGCCTTGGCGCGGCCATGGTCAGCGATGGCAGGCTGTCGAGGGGGAGCGGTGCTGAGGCCCGCGATACATTCGTCCACGATCCCACGCGCCCGACAGCGCTTGTCGGCGGTCATCTCGGGACGCCGGCCGGTTTTGCCGACCGCAGCGGCCACGACAACCGCGCCGACGTTGCCGTCTACACAAGCGCGCCCTTCGATGCGGCGAGGTCCTATATCGGCGAAGCCTGTGCCGAGATCGAGGTCGAGACGCAGTCCGAAGGTTTCGATCTCTGCGCGACATTGTCGCTCGTTGCTCCATCTGGGGAGGCGAGGGTGCTCAGTACCGCTTATGCTCGCCTCAACAGCGGCCGGCGTGTTTTGGCACGCATCAGCCTTCGCCCGATCTGCATCACCGTCCTGGAAGGTTTCGCGTTACGGCTTTCGCTGCAGGGCGCCGGCGCGCCGGTCTTCGAAGTTCATCCCGGCGACGGGCCTTTCGCGTCCGTGCCCGAAATGGCGCGGCGACCGATCGCCATTTCCATCTGCCATGGCGGGACGACGCGTTCCCGCCTGATCATGCCCGAGGCTCTCGACCATGTCGCATAAGCACTACCTGACGCTCGACAACATCACGGCCACCTACGGCGATTCCGTCGCTGTCAGCGGCCTCACGATCGAGGTCGCCAAGGGCGAGCTCCTGTCGCTGCTCGGGCCCTCCGGCTGCGGCAAGACAACGACGCTCCGGATGATCGCCGGTTTCGTGCAGCCGTCGGAAGGGCGCGTCATCCTCAACGGCGAGGACATCAGCAAGCGGCCCGTCCATACCCGCAACATCGGCGTCGTCTTCCAGTCCTACGCGCTGTTCCCGCACCTGACGGCGCTCGACAATGTCGGATTCGGCCTGCGCATGCGCCATGTCGGCAAGGCGGAATGCCGCGCCCGGGCCGCTGCCGCCCTCGATACGGTCGGGCTCGGCGCCTATTACGACCGGTATCCTGGCCAGCTTTCCGGCGGCCAGCAGCAGCGCGTAGCGCTTGCCCGCGCGCTGGTGATCGAGCCGGACGTGTTGCTCCTTGACGAGCCGCTTTCCAATCTCGATGCCCATCTGCGCGCCGACATGCGCACCGAAATCCGCACGCTGCAGCAGCGGCTCGGCATCACCACGGTGTTCGTCACCCACGACCAGCAGGAAGCGCTCGCCATGTCGGATCGCGTCGCGGTGATGAACAAGGGGTTGCTCGCCGAAATCGGCACGCCGGTCGGGCTCTGCGACCGGCCGCATTCGCCGTTCACCGCCTCCTTCCTCGGCGCCCGCACGGTGATCGAGGGGAGGACCGAGAACGGCCTGTTCACGGCGCTGGGGCTCACCTGCGAGGGCGCACCTTCCGGCGCTACCCGCCTCGTTCTGCGTGCGTCGCGGCTCAGGCTCTCGGACGGGCCGGGGCCGCTCAATGTCGCCGGCACGCTCGTCAATGCAGCCTTCCTCGGCGACACCTACGAAGCCGATATCCAATCCGCATGCGGCATGATCCGCCTGATCGTGCCTTCGGATATGCCGCCTCCGCCCCTCGGGACACCGTGCAGCATCCAGACCCAGCCGGGTGGCGCCACATTCATCTGACCGAAAAAGGGGAACCAAGACATGAACGTCTCGCGTCGTACATTCAACAAGCTCATCGCCGGTGCCGGTCTCGCCGCACCGTTCCACATCATCCGTTCCGCCTCCGCCCAGGAGCCCAAGAAGGGCGACGAACTGGTCGTCGGCATCTGGGGCGGCGCGCAGGAAAAGATCGTCAGGGAACATGTCGAGAAGCCGCTCGTCGAGAAATACGGCTGCAAGGTCAGCTACGTTCTTGGCGGCACCGGCGACCGCCGTGCCCGCGCCTATGCCGAGCGCGGTCGCCCGAGCTTCGACGTCCTCTACCTGAACATCTTCGAAAGCCGCCAGGCCGTGAAGGACGGCGTGACCCAGGCGCCGACGCCGGCCGTCAAGAACTTCGAGGCGCTCTATCCGAGTGCGCGAAAGGGCGGTTACGGCGTCGCCTTCAACCCCTGCACGATCGTCTATGACAAAACCAAGGCGTCGAAGCCGATCACCTCGTGGAAGGACATGTGGAACCCGGAATGGAAGGGCCGTATCGCCTGGCCGGATGGTCTGGGCGCCGAAGGCATTTCCGCGCTGATGATGGCCGCCCGCGTCTGGGGCGGAGACGAGAAGAACGCCGACATCGGCTTCGAAAAGGTCAAGGAACTGAAGCCGTTCGCAGCGATCCAGGGCAGCCAGGCCCAGCTCTTCGAAATGTTCGACCAGAAACTCGCCGATCTTTCGGTCGAGTTCGGCAGCTTCACCCAGTCTTATGTCGAAACGCGCAATCCCAATATAGCGATCGCCAAGCCGGTCGAGGGGCAGGCGCTTTCGATGAACGTTGCCTGCATCACCGAAGGCACGAAGAACCAGAAGCTCGCCGAGGAATGGATCAACCTGCACCTCTCCGAACCCTGCATGCTCGCCTATGCGCGCCAGATCTACTATTCACCGACCGTCAGCAACATTACGGTCCCGGACGACATCAAGTCGAAGCTCGTGCTCGGCGATGCCGATGTCGCAAAGCTCGTCGATTTCGATTGGGACGTGATCAATGCCAGCCGCGCCAAATGGCAGGCGAAATACGATCGGGAGATCGCGGGATGAACCGTTGGATCGGGCCGGCGCTTGCAGCGCCGGTCACCCTTTGGCTGCTTCTGTCCTTCGCGGCGCCGATGTTCGTGGTACTCGTGCTCTCCCTGCACGAGTATCCCGATCCTTTCGGCCCGCTGTTCATAACGCCGTCGATCGCGCAGTTCCGGGATATCGTCTCGGACGGCTTCTATTTCGGCGTCGTCTCCGAAACCATCCTGCTCGGCCTCGGCGTGACCGTCATCACCGCGCTTCTCGGTTATCCGCTCGCTCACTGGCTGGCGCGCATGCCGGTAAAATACCGCGCAGCCGCGTTTGCGGTCATCCTCATTCCGCTGCTGACCAATGTCGTGGTGCGCTCGCTCGGCATCATCCTCCTGCTGGCACCCGAAGGGCTGATCAATTCGGTCACCGGGCTGATCGGCATTCCGCCGGCCAGATACATGCTGTTCACCCATGGTGCTGTCGCGGTGGCGCTGGCGCAGGTCTTTTTGCCGTTCATGGTGCTGGCGCTCTACGACAACCTGCAGGGCACTTCGCCGCGGGTGCATGAAGCGGCCCAGAGCCTCGGCGCCTCTCCGGCGGTCCGGTTCCTCACCGTCGACCTGCCGCTTTCGCTGCCCGGCCTGCGCTCCGGCACTGTGATCGTTTTCCTGATGGCGACCACGGCTTACGTTTCCGCCTCCCTGCTCGGCGGAAAGAAGGTCTGGACCACCGGCATGCTGGTGCTGCAGGAAGCGATCAAGAACCTCAATGCGCCGCTTGCCGCGGCGCTTGCGATCATCATGACCGTCACCGGTCTCGCGTTTGCGGCGCTCTGCGCCTATTCGCTCAACCGCCTGATGCCGTGGCTGAAGGGCAAGCCCAGCAATCCCTGGAGCATACCGCGCTGGCTGGTGCCGATCATCAACATCCTCGGGCCGATCGTCTCGAAACTGCTGCTCGCCATCTCGCTGCTGCTCCTGCTGCTGCCGCTGGTGCTGGTCTGCATCCAGAGTTTCAACGACGTGCCGCAGGCGACCGCCTCCGGCTTCCGCGGCTTCACGCTGAAATGGTACGAGGCGGTGTTTTTCGCCGGAACGTATGCGGATGCCTTCTGGGTGTCGGTGCAGCTTGCCGTCACCTCGATGCTGGTGGCGCTTTCGCTTTCGCTGCCGGCGGCCTTCGCGCTCGCCCGTTATCCGTTCAAGGGTCGCTCCGCGCTCCTGGCTTTCTGGCTGCTGCCGATGTCGCTGCCCCACGTGGCGATCGGGGTCGGAATGCTGCGGCTCTTGCAGATCTACCTGATCATTCCGCCCTTCCTCGGCCTCGTGGCGATCCATGTGATCGTCATCCTGCCGTTTGCGATCACGCTTCTGACCACCTCGGTGATGGGGCTCGACCGGGCGCAGGAGGAGGCGGCGGCGAGCCTCGGCGCAAGCCCGGTGCGGCGGTTTTTTCTGATCATCATGCCGGGCCTGGCGCCGGGGCTGTTTGCGGCCGGCATCGTCGGCTTCCTGCTGAGCTTCGGCGAGGTGACGGTGACGAGCTTCCTCACCACCGCCCGGCTGACGACGCTGCCGGTCCGCATCTACGCGGAATCGACCTTCAGCCTGGAGCCGACCGCGCATGCCATCTCGGCCGTCCTGATCCTCTTCACCGTCATCGCGCTGGCCCTGCTGGGCAGGGTGGTTCGCCTAGACCGACTCTACGCACGATAGCGGGCCGGCCCGCTTGACAGGCATACTGAAAACCGACAGTTATCGTGTTCTTCCGAGGGGGGCATCTTGACGATGCTGAGATGGCGGTGAGCCGGACCCTTGAACCTGATCCGGGTCATGCCGGCGTAGGAACGGAAATAAGCGTCATTCGACGATACTTTCTCTTCTCCGCTTCACCTGGATCTCCGTGATTGACTGATCTGGAGATCGACCGATGACATCCATTCTTCCCGTTGTCCCGAAAGGGCATCCGGTCCCGGCGTGCAGGTTCGGCGCGTAGCATCATGCGCGCGTCCCATGCGGTCATCGGCCTCGTCCTGCTTGTCGCCCTCTGGCAAGCGGGCGTCTGGCTGTTTGCTCCGCCCCGCTACATCCTGCCGTCTCCGATTGCCGTCGCTTCCGCCTTCGGGCGGCAGCCGGGTTTCCTGCTGCAGAACGGCCTCGTCACGCTGACGGAAATCGCGCTGGGCCTCGCGATCGGCGCAGGCCTCGGCATCGCCACGGCATTCGGCGTCGCGGCGCTGCCGCGGCTTGGCCGTCTCGTCTGGCCGATGGTGCTGATCCTGCAGGCCTTTCCCGTCTTCGTACTGGCGCCGATCCTGGTTCTCTGGCTGGGTTTCGGCCTCGCCTCGAAAGTGGCGATGACGACGATCATCATCTTCTTTCCCGTCGCCTCCGCCTTTGCCGACGGTCTTCGCCGCACCGATCAGGAGATCCTCGATGCCGTCTCGCTGGAGGGCGCCAACCACTGGCAGACGCTGGTGTCGATGCGCGTGCCGCTGGCGATCCCGAGCCTCGTCTCCGGTCTTCGGGTCGCTGCCCCGCTTGCGCCGCTTGGAGCCGTGGTCGGCGAATGGGTGGGCGCGTCCGGCGGGCTCGGCTTCGTGATGGTCCAGGCCAATGCCCGCATGCAGACCGACACCGTGTTCGCGGCGATGACCATACTGGCAATTCTTACCCTCATCTTGCGGCTTCTCATCGACCGGCTGACATCCGGTCTCGCCCCCTGGGCCAGCGAAGCCGATCCTTCATCTTCATCCGCATCAGGGAGTTCCGTCCGATCATGATCCGTATCCTCACCGCGTCCTTCATCGCGCTGGCCAGTCTGGCTGCGCCCGTTTCTGCGCAGGCCGCCGACAAGCTCAGCGTGCTGCTCGAATGGTTCGTCAATCCGGACCATGCGCCGATGGTCATCGCCAAGCAGCGCGGGCTGTTTGCCGATGCCAAGCTCGATGTCGAGCTCATCCCGCCGTCAGACGCCTCCGCGGTGCCGCGGCTGGTTTCGGCCGGCCAGGCGGATATCGGCATCCACTACCAGCCCAATCTCTATCTGGATCATCAGGCAGGCCTGCCGCTCGTGCGGTTCGGCACGCTGGTCGAGACGCCCTTGAACACCGTCACTGTGCTGGCGGACGGTCCGATCAAGAGCCTCAAGGACCTGAAGGGCAAGAAGGTCGGCTTTTCCGTCACCGGTTTCGAGGATGCGATGCTGAAGCGCATGCTGGCCTCCGAAGGGCTTTCGAACGGCGACGTGGAACTGATCAACGTCAATTTTTCGCTGTCACCGTCGCTGATCGGCGGCAAGGTGGATGCGACGCTCGGCGGGTTCCGCAATTTCGAGCTGACCCAGATGAAGCTCGAAGGCCATACGGGCCGCTCGTTTTTCCCGGAAGAGCACGGGGTTCCGGCCTATGACGAGCTGATCTTCGTCACCCGCCGCGATTCTGCCGCCGACAACCGGCTGCCGCGCTTCCTGCACGCCGTCGAGCAGGCTTCAATCTACATCACCAATCATCCGCAGGAGGCCTGGCAGCTGTTCGTCAAGGCCTATCCCAACCTCGACGATGAGTTGAACCGCACCGCGTTCTTCGACACGCTGCCGCGCTTTGCCAAGCGTCCGGCCGCACTCGACCAGGGCCGTTACCAGCGCTTCGCCGCCTTCATGCAGGAAATGGGATTGATCAAGTCCGTGCCGCCGGTTGGGGACCTCGCGGTCGAAATCAAGTAGGCCAAGCTGCTGATATTGTTTGATTTGAACGCCGGGGTTCGCGTAACGTGATTTCCATGCCAGATGGCATCGCACGTTACGTACCCCGGAGTTTGCTTGACCATCGGACTTGCCCATGCGGAACTGATCGCGGTTCTGTCCGCCGTCACCGGCGACGAGCCGCGCGTGATGACGGTTCGCTCCGGCGATGCGCTGCCGTCCGGACCTTTCGAGCTCGGCCACAGGAGCCTGCAGGCCGGGCTTCGCGAATGGGTCGGGGACCAGACGGGCCATCCGCTCGGTTATCTCGAACAGCTCTATACCTTCGCTGATCGCGACCGGACCCATGAGGATGCCGAGGGGCGGACGATCTCGATCAGCTATCTCGGCCTGGTCCGCGAGCAGGCCGCACCCGGTGCCGGAAAACCCGGCTGGCACGGCTGGTACGAATATTTCCCCTGGGAAGACCATCGCGGGGGGAGGCCGGAAATCCTGGCCGCCATCACCGGCCGCCTGCAGGATTGGGTTGCGGCGGAAACTGCGCGGCGCGAACACCGCCGGCGCCGCGTCGATTTTGCCTTCGGCCTCGACGGCGCCGCCTGGAACGAGGATCTCGGCCTGCAGCGTTACGAACTGATGTACGAGGCGGGGCTCGTCGCCGAGGCGGGCTGCTCGCCGGCCAAAAGTTTCGGGCGTTCGATGTTTGCCGACCACCGCCGCATCCTGGCGACCGGGATCGCGCGGCTGCGCGCCAAGATCAAGTACCGCCCGGTGGTCTTCGAATTGATGCCGGAGAGTTTTACGCTGTCGCAATTGCAGCGCACTGTCGAGGCGCTGGCTGGCCTGACGCTGCACAAGCCGAATTTCCGCCGGCTGATCGACCAGCAGGAGCTGATCGAGGAAACCGGCGAGGCGACCAGCGAAACCGGCGGGAGACCGGCCAAGCTTTTCCGCTACCGCCATGCGGTCCTCGAAGAGCGGGCGCTTTCCGGTTCGAAACTTCCGCTTTCACGTAATTGACATAAACTCGAATCGAGAATATGTCTCTGCGCCGGATATACTCACTTCGAGTATAAAAGGAGCAGCTGATGAATTCTCCGCTTTCGGTTTCCCAGCTTTACGATCGTGTCAGCCGTGTCATCCCCAAGGCCGAGTGGATGAGCTACGAGGCGGACGTGGCAGCGATCCTTGAGTTGAAGCGCACCCGCAACGCCGTCATCCTCGCCCACAATTACCAGACGCCGGAAATCTTCCATGGCGTCGCGGATATCGTCGGTGACAGTTTAGCGCTCGCCCGCAAGGCGATCGAGGTGGATGCGGATGTCATCGTGCTTGCCGGCGTCCACTTCATGGCCGAAACGGCAAAGCTCTTGAACCCCGGAAAGACCGTGCTGATCCCGGACATGGAAGCGGGCTGTTCGCTGGCGGATTCGATCACGCCGGAAGACATCGCACTGCTGCGGCAGGCGCATCCGGGTGTGCCGATCATCACCTATGTGAACACCTCGGCGGCGGTGAAGGCGGCATCCGATATCTGCTGCACCTCCGGCAACGCAAAGCAGGTGGTGGAATCGCTCGGCGTTCCGAAAGTGCTGATGATCCCGGACGAATACCTGGCGCAGAACGTGGCGCGGGAAACGGATGTCGAAATCATCGCCTGGCATGGCCATTGCGAAGTGCACGAGCTGTTTAATGCGCAGGATGTCCGCGATCTGCGCGAGGCGCACCCCGGCGTGGTGGTGCTGGCGCATCCGGAATGCCCGCCGGAAGTGGTGGCCGAGGCCGACTTTGCGGGCTCGACGGCCGTCATGTCGGATTATGTCGGCCAAAAGAAGCCGGCCCGTGTCGTGCTTCTGACCGAGTGCTCGATGAGCGACAATGTCGCCGTGCATCATCCGGATGTGGAATTCGTGCGGCCCTGCAACCTCTGCCCGCACATGAAGCGCATCACGCTCGCCAACATCCGCAAGGCGCTGGAGGAAAACCGGCACGAGGTGACTGTCGATCCGTCGATCGCGGTTGCAGCCCGCCGCGCGGTCGAGAGGATGCTCGCCATATGACCGAGATCCTCGACCATCTCGCCGGCCGCATTGTGATCGTCGGCAGCGGTCTGGCGGGGCTTGTGACGGCGCTGACCTTTGCGCCGCAGCCCGTCGTGCTGATCACCCGTGCCGCCTTGGGCGCGGAAACGTCGAGCGCCTGGGCGCAGGGCGGCATTGCGGCGAGCCTCGGCACCGACGACAGCGCGGACCTGCATCTGGCCGATACGCTCGCTGCCGGCGACGGACTTTGTGATCCGGCAGTCGCCGCTTCGATCTTGAAGGAAGCTCCGAACGCCATCGCCATCCTGGAAAAATTTGGCGTGCGTTTCGACCGGGCTGCTGACGGTTCGCTTTCGCTCGGCCTGGAGGCTGCCCATTCGCGCCGCCGTATCGTGCATGCGGCGGGCGACGGATCGGGTGCGGCGATCGTCCGGGCTCTGGTCGAAGCCGTTTCCAGAACCCAGTCGGTCACGGTGCTTGATGGTGTCGAGGTTCGTCGGCTTTTGACGGATGGCGGCGCAGTGTCTGGCCTGCTCTGCGCGGCGGGCAAGGGCGCGATCATCCTGCCGACCTCGCGGGTGGTTCTGGCGACCGGCGGTCTCGGTGGGCTTTATGACGCGACCACCAATCCCACCGGCAATTTCGGGCAGGGCGTGATGCTTGCGGCACGGGCCGGTGCGCTGCTTGCGGATATGGAATTCGTACAGTTCCACCCCACCGCGCTGGACTCGCAGCGACGGCCGCTGGCGCTGGTGAGCGAGGCCGTACGCGGCGAGGGCGCGGTGCTGGTCAACGAAAGGGGCGAGCGTTTTCTCGCCCGCGAACCGGGTGCCGAACTGGCGCCGCGGGATATCGTGGCCCGTGCGATCAGCGCCGAGATCGCCCGCGGCGGACGCGTCTTCCTCGATGCCCGGCCGGCGCTAGGAAGAGGGTTCTCCAGACGGTTTCCGGCGATTGACGCGCTCTGCCGGGAGGCGAGCGTCGATCCCAATTCCGACCTCATTCCGGTGCGTCCCGCCGTTCATTACCACATGGGCGGGGTGGCGACGGATGCGAATGGCCGCAGCTCATTGCCCGGTCTCTGGGTGGTCGGCGAGGCGGCTTCGACCGGTCTCCACGGCGCCAACCGGCTGGCCAGCAACTCGCTTCTGGAGGCGGCCGTGATGGGCATGCGGGCCGCGCGGGACCTCTCGGCGATCTCTGCCGGAACGCCTTATCAGGTCACCGATGCCGAACTGCCGGTGCCGGCGGATATTTCCGCCGTACGGCCGATCGTATCGCGGCATCTCGGCGTCCTCAGAAACGCCGGCGCCATTCATGGTGCGATCGCCGGTCTATTGCCGCTCGTCGAAAGCGAAGGACCGGCCGCCGATCCGGCAATCGTCGCGCTGCTGATCGCAGTCTTCGCGTCGCTGCGAAAGGAATCCCGCGGCGCGCATGCCCGCACCGATTTCCCGCTGAAGCTTGGCTATGCGGAACGGCGGCGGATGCGTCTTGCCGATGCGCTGGATATCGCCCGCGCGACCGCTTCCCATCCCCTTGCCCGGAGTGCCTGACATGATCCTTGCCGCCCTTCCGCGACTTCTCGTCGAACCGCCTGTGCGCGCAGCACTGCTGGAAGACCTCGGCCTTGCCGGCGATGTCACGTCCACGACGGTCATCCCCGCCGGCCATCGCTCGACCGTTGTCATGGCAGCTCGTAAAGCCGGGGTCATCGCTGGGTTGGATGCGGCCGAGCTCGCCTTCCAGCTCGTCGATCCGAAGATTGTCATGACACGCCACGTAGAAGATGGCGGGGCGGTGAAGCCCGGCGATGTGATCGCCACGATCGAAGGCCCGTCCCGCGGGCTGCTGACCGGCGAACGCACGGCACTCAATTTCCTCGGCCATCTTTCCGGCATCGCCAGCGTCACGGCCGGCATCGTTGCGGCGATCGAAGGCACCAAGGCTTCGGTCGTCTGCACCCGCAAGACGACACCGGGGCTTCGGGCGCTGGAGAAATACGCGGTACGCGCCGGCGGCGGCATGAACCATCGCTTTGCTCTCCATGATGCGGTGCTGATCAAGGACAATCACGTGGCGATTGCCGGCGGGATCGCCGAATCCATCCGCCGCGCCAAGGCGGGCGTCGGCCATATGGTGAAGATCGAGGTGGAGGTCGACACGCTCGACCAGCTTCACGAAGCCATGCAGGTTGGTGTCGATGCGGTGCTGCTCGACAACATGACGCCGGAGCAGCTTCGCGAGGCGGTCGACATCGTCGCCGGCCGGGCGATCACCGAAGCGTCAGGCGGGATCACGCCGATGACGGCTGCTGCTGTTGCTGCTTCTGGCGTCGACCTGCTCTCGGTCGGATGGATCACGCATAGTGCGCCGACCTTGGATATCGGGCTCGATTTCCGCTCTGCGAGTTAGGGTGGGCGGTGCCAGAGGCTTCCGGTGTCGTTGAAAACAATGGTACATCCTTGATCCGGAACACCGAACGGGCAAGGAGCGCAAGATGCCGAGAATAGCCGAAGACCAGATCGACGCCGTGCTGGCTCTTGTCGATGCCGAAATCGACGAGAGCCTCGCGCGCCTCTTTGATCTGATCCGTATTCCGAGCATTTCGACAGATCCCGGTTATCGCGACCAGTGCAAGGCGGCGGCCGAGTGGCTGAGCCGCGATCTCGCGTCGATCGGCTTCGAGGCCTCCGTCCGGCCGACCACGGGCCATCCAATGGTCGTTGCCCATGAGAAGGATGCGGCCGGACCGCATCTGCTGTTCTATGGGCATTACGACGTCCAGCCCGTCGATCCGCTGGCGCTGTGGACCAGCGATCCGTTCGAGCCACGGCTGGAGCCGTTGCCGAACGGCGATACCGCGATCGTCGCGCGTGGCGCCTCAGACGACAAGGGGCAGATGATGACCTTCGTCGAAGCCTGCCGTGCCTGGAAGGCCGTGACCGGCAGGCTGCCGGTGCAGGTCAGCATTCTTTTCGAGGGCGAGGAGGAGGCAGGCAGCCCAAGCCTTGCACCGTTCCTTGATGCCACCGCCGAGGAACTGAAGGCCGACATGGTCTATGTCTGCGACACCGACATGTGGGACCGCGAGACGCCGGCCGTCACCACCATGCTGCGCGGGCTCTACAGTACCGAGGTCGAGATTACCTGCGCCGACCGGGACCTGCATTCCGGCATGTTCGGCAATGCCGCCCGCAACGCGCTGCAGGTTCTGTCGGATGTCGTCGCGAGCCTCAGGACGCCGGATGGCGGCGTGGCGGTCGAGGGTTTTTACGATGGCGTCAAGGAACTGCCGGAAGCCATCAAGGCGCAGTGGCAGCGGCTGCCGTTCGACGAGAAGGGTTTCCTTGCCGATATCGGGCTCGCGATCCCGGCGGGCGAGGCGGGCCGGTCCATCCTCGAACAGGTCTGGGCGCGGCCGAGCTGCGAGATCAACGGCATGAGCGGCGGTTATACGGGCGAGGGGTTCAAGACGGTCATCCCGGCCAAGGCGATGGCGAAGATCTCGTTCCGGCTGGTCGACGGACAGGTGCCGGAGAAGATTCGCGACGCCTTCAAGGCGCATGTTCAGGCGCGCATTCCGGCCGACTGCTCGGTAACGTTCAAGGATTTTGGCCTGGCGCCGGCGACCGTCATGCCGATCGAAAGCCCGTTCCTGACGAAGACTCTCGCAGCACTTTCGACCGAATGGGAATGCGAAGCGGCGCTTGCCGGGACCGGCGGCTCGATCCCGATCATCGGTGAGTTCAAGCGCCGGCTCGGCTGTGACGCGCTGCTTGTCGGCTTCGCCCGTTTCGACAACCGCGTTCACAGCCCGAACGAGAAATACGACCTGTCGAGCTTCCACAAGGGCATCCGCTCCTGGGTCCGCATTCTTGCCGAGCTTGCTGAGTGATCCTGCCGCCGCCGCTCAGGCTTTTTCGAAGAGCGGCGAGATCACCATTTCCGGCACGAGCACAAGTCCCTTGTCGGTGATGCGGATTTCCGGGATGACCGACAGCGGGATGAGGTTGAAGCCCATATAGGCGATGGTGCAGCCGGCCTTCTCCCATTCGAGCTTGAGGGCCTTCACCTCGTCGGCGACCTCGTGGACGCGTTTGTCGGAGAGCAGGCCGGCGATCGGCAGCGGCACCATCGCCGTGACCTTGCCGTCCATGACAACGCAGACGCCGCCCTGTTTTTCCTCGATCGCATCCAGCGCCAACTGCATGTCGAATTCATTCGTGCCGGCGACGATGATGTTGTGGCTGTCATGACCGACGGAGGAGGCGACGGCGCCGTTTTTCAGGCCGAAACCGTTGAGCAGCCCGTGTGCGACATTGCCGTGCGATTTGCCGTGCCGCTCGACGACGGTGACGAAGCAGAGGTCGTGGCGGTCGAAATGCGCCTGCCAGTGGTCGGCAGGTTCGAGCGTCACAGTCACATGACCGAGCGTGATGCCGGGAAGCTCGGTGCGGATCGTGTGGGCAACGACGGTATCAACGGGAAGGTCGGGTGCCAGCTTGAGGTTCTTCGGCAGTTTGACTGTGTGATAGGCGGCTTCCGGATAACGGTATGGCTTCGAAAGCGCTTCATCCAGGATTGGCGTGATCTTGCGGTTGTCGACCACCAGTTCGCCGCCGTACCAGGTGCTGACCGGTTTCAGGTCGTCGGTCAGAAGTACGAGGTCCGCCCTCCGCCCGCCACCCATGCCGCCGATCTCGCCTTCCATGCCGAAACGGGTCGCGCCGTGCAGCGAGCCCATCGCCCAGGCCTGTTCCGGCGTCATGCCCGCCTTGACCGCTTCGCGCGTCACCCAGTCGAGCCCGAAGGCGAGTAGGTCCTCGGCGTCGCGATCGTCGGTGCAGACTGCGACGCGTTTGTGGGAGGCGCCGAGTTCGGTGATCGTCTTGATCGCATGCGGCAGGGAATGCCACGGCGTCGTCGGCGGGCCGCCACGCAGGAAGAGCCAGACGCCGGCTTCGAGCAGGTCGTCGGCGATGTCGCGGTCGATCGCCTCATGGGTATCGGTGACGCCGGAGGCGGCATAGGCGGCGACGAATTCCCGGCCGTAGACATGGCCCGAGACCGGCTGGCCGCGCTGGAGTGCCGCGGCAAGGATCGCATGGCTGCGCTCGTCGCCCATAACGACGGGGACGAAATCCATCTTTTCGCCGAGCGCCACCGCCTCAGGCCATTTGTCGAACAGTGCGGCGATTTTTGCCGGCGTCAGGTCGCCACCGGCGGTTTCGAGTTCCGGTGACGTCGCAGGCACGGTGCTCGGGACGGTCAGGAAGATCGATAGTGGTGCCAGGCGCGCATCTTCCAGCATCGCCTCGACGCCCGCGACGTCCATGACATTGCCGATCTCGTGGCTGTCGCAGAAGATCGTCGTGGTGCCGTTGAGGAGTGCTGCCTCGGCATAGGCGCAGGCGGTCACCATCGAGGATTCGATGTGGATATGCGGATCGACGAGGCCCGGGGCGATGATGCCGCCCTTGGCATCGTAGAGCTTTGCCGAGCCATGCCGGTAGCTGCCGGCCGGTTTTACGGCAGCGATGCGACCACCCGAAACCCAGACCTCGCGGCCGTCGAGAATGCGCTCCGAATAGGTGGACAGCACACGGGCACCCTGGATGACCAGATCGGGATCGCGACGGGCGGAAGCCACATCGGCGAGACGGCGGGTCATGGTCGAAAGCGGCGGGACGGAGAAGCGGGTGAGGGTGCTCATGAAAATCTCATTTCGAGGACACAGGGAGGGACAGGCAAGATTGTAGGGAACGCCGGCATGGCAAGGAAGCGCCATTCGGAAGGGAACACAATCGGAGCGTTGCCGAAATTCGAACTATTGCGGCGAAATATGCTGCTTTCCAGCAACGCTCAGGTTTGGGATAGTGCGCTCAAGGCAATGAAAGGCAAACGATCCGATGGCCTATATCATCACCGAACCTTGTATCGACGTGAAGGACGGCGCCTGCACCGCGGCATGTCCCGTCGACTGCATCTACGAGGGCGGGCGGATGTTCTATATCCATCCCGACGAATGCATCAATTGCGGCCTCTGTCTCTCCATCTGTCCGGTGGATGCTATTGCCTATGACGAGGAGGCGACCGAGGCGCAAATGGCGTTCATCCCAGTCAACCGGGATTATTTCGGAGCCGAGGTCACCGGGTTGGGATCACCCGGCGGCTGGGACAAAAGCCGGACGCGGAACATCGATCACCCGGTGGTGACATCGGCTCCCGTGCGCGAGGCGGCTCACTAAGCGTTGGTCCAGCTTCCGTAATAGGCGCGGGTGGCCGCAATCAGCTTGCCGCATCTTTCCCGCTCGATGGTCAGGCGCGGCAGGTCGGCCTTGGCCTGGGCCAGCAGTTCCTTGCGAGCTGCATCGAAATCGACGTTCAAAAGCCTGCCGTCCCGCATGACCGGTCGGCCGGCGACATAAACGGCCTTGGCATGGGCGGCGGACATGCGGTTGAGGAGCACCTCGGCCTCGTCGAGATCGTCGAAGACACTGTCGGCGATCAGGGTCTCGTAGTCGATGACGGTAAAGTCCTCTCCGAGCGGGGCGTTGACGACGGTCGCACCGGTTTTGATTGCCGCGTCGAATATATCGGTAGCCGCAAAGCTTCGTTCGAGCTCTCGCCCGCCATGCAGGAAATAGAGAAGCCGCATTTCGCGCCAGAGATCCTGGTCGTCGTCGAAGGCGCTGCCGTCGAGACCTATGCTGAAGCGCAGGCCGCGTTTGACGGCTTCCGCCAGCGGCGCGATGCCGGAGCGCAGGCGCAGGTTGGCAGAGGGATTGGAGATGAGCTGGACGCCGCGCTCGGCCAGCAATTCGTATTCGTCCGGCCGAAGCTGCACGCCGTGTGCAACCGCCAGACGCGGCGAGAGGAAGCCGATGTCGTCGAGATAACGGACGACGCCCTGCGGGAAGCGGCGGTCCAGCCATGCTCGCTGCCGCGGGCTTTCGAGCAGGTGCATATGGATGCGGCGGTTGTTGGCGGCCGAAGCGTCGGCAATCGCTTCAAGCAGGGCGTTCGAGCACCATTGCGGGCCGACCGGGCCGTATTGAACATCGACCAGCGAATTGGAATTCGCGGCTGCCACTGCATCGGCCGCGGCGAGCTGATCGCGGAAGGGTGCATAGCGTGGGGCGAGGGGCGAAAGTGCCTCCCAGTCCGCGGGGCTGAGGAACGGTTTCAGCCTTTCCGGGCCGCCGTCATAGGCCCAGGCGTCGTGGTCGAGCAGCGGGCAGGAGAGGCCGAGCCGGATGCCGACATCCTTTGCGGCGCGGATCACCTCCAGGGCCTCGTCGACCATGCGAGCCGCATTGAGGGAGTTGTGGCAATGGATGGTCGCGGCGACGCCGGTCTTTGCGAGGCGGCCGAAGGCGACGAGGGCCTCGAGATAGGCGTCCGTGCGGGGGCGGAGCCGCATGGTCGGGATCCAGGTTTCCAGCGCATCGTCGAGGCTGCCGAAATCCAGCGTTCGGATGCCGTAGCCATGGTCATGGGCATTGACCGGCATCGGCATGAGAAGATCGCCGGGGACGAGCGGGATGGCGGAGGCCAGAATGGGAAGGGCGGTCTGCATCGCCTCGCCGCGCACGGCCTTTTGATGGCCGGGGTGCTGCAGGAAGCGCTTGTCTTCGTTCGATGTCACCGCTTGATGACCTCCGCGATCTGGTTGCTGAACTTTTCGAGATCGACGCTGAGCGCCTCGATCACGGCTTCCGTGGCGTGGGTGAGCTGACGGTTGTGGGGCGCGACGATGCCGACCTCCATGTTCTGCAGGCGGGAGCCGGCGATCGGCAGGGCGACCACGTCGCCGGCCTTCAGCTCCTTCAGGAGACCGAGCGGCGTGAAGAAGGCGACGCCTTCGCCCGACAGGATCAGCGGCTTCAGCATCATCTGGTTATTGGTCGCGACAAGCGTGCGACCGACGCGATCGAGCGAGGCGAGTTCGACGGCGATCATCGAGCTCATCACCTCGTTGTCGAGCTGCAGCAGCAGCTTGAACTGGGCGCATTCCTGCAGGGTGGCGCTTTTCTGGCGGGCCAGCGGATGGTGTTTGGCGACCATTACCATCAGCGGCATGCGCACGCCGTGAACCAGCTTAATGTCGTGCGGCCGGGCGAGGTCGAAAGTGATGCCGATATCGCAGTCGCCGTCGGCGACGAAATGAAAAATGTTGTTGAAGTTGTCGGCGCGGATGCGGAAATCGACGGCCGGGTTCTTGTGGTGAAATCCCATCACGAATTCCGGCATGAACTGGACCGCGAGACTGTCGAGGCAGGCGATGTGGACGCGGCCGGTGCGCTTGCCCTGTAGGTCGCCGAGATCCGATTTCATGATCTCGTAGTGATGAATAGTCTCCTTGGCGTGCTTCAGCACCACCTTGCCGGCGGAGGTGAGGCGCAGGCCGTCGGAGAACCGTTCGAACAGCGGCGTGCCGAGCTCGTCCTCAAGTTTGCGGATTTGGCGGCTGACGGCGGAGGTCGCCACATGCAGCTCTTCGGACGCCTTTCGGATCGAGCCGGCGCGCGCGACTTCGACGAAATATTTCAGGATACTGGCGTGCATATTCATCCCCCAAGATCCTGAAATTCATACCATACCTACCGGCCCTGCCAAACCGGAGCGCGCTTTTCGCGGAAGGCCGTCACGCCTTCGACGGCGTCCTCGCTCTGCAGCGCACGGATGAGCGCGGGGGTGCGCAATCCCTGAGCTTCCGAGGGGCTGAGATGGCCGGTGCGGTTGACCGTCTGCTTGATTGCCTTCAGCGACAGCGGAGCACAGGCGATGATGTCGCCCACCCATCTGTCGACGGCTGCATCAAGCGCATCGAAGGGCACGGTCTCGTTGACGATGCCGAAGCCCTGCATTTCGGCGGCGGTAAACTGCCGGCCGGTCAGCATCACGGCCATGGCAAGGTTGTACGGGATTTTCCGCTGCAGGAGCACCATGCCACCGTCGAGCGGCATGCGGCCGACGCGCGCTTCCGGCAGCCCGAATTTCGCGGTGTCGGCGGCGATCACGATGTCGCAGCCGAGCACCATCTCGAAGCCGCCGCCGAGCGCGTAGCCGTTGACGCGGGCGATCACCGGCACGTCCAGCGATTTGCGGAAGGCGAGGCCGCCGAACCCGTTGCTGCGGCTTTCCGCCCAGTATTCCAGACCGCTCTTGGTGGCGCCGCCCTTGAGGTCGGCGCCGGTGCAGAAGGCCTTTTGGCCGCTGCCGGTCAGGACGACGCAGGAAATGTCGTCGCGGGCCTCGATCTCGGTCCAGATCGTGTCCAGTTCCTTTTCGGTCGCGGCATCGACGGCGTTCATGCGGTCCGGGCGGTCGAGCGTGACCCGTGCGACACGGTTCTCGACGGAAAATCCGACGGTCATGCCGCGTCTCCGCGTGCGGCTTGCAAAGACTGGGCCTCTAAGGAGGCGAGGATCTCGTCATTATGCTGGCCGAGACGCGGCGGGGAGATGCGCACCGACACCGGGGCTGCCGACATGTCGATGGGAGACCCGATGAGGCGGATCGGACCGGCGGCCGTTTCACCTGCTTCGAGGATCATCTTGTTGATGACCGTCTGCGGATCCTGAAGCGCTTCGGCGAGGTTGCGCACCGGCGCGCAGAGGATGTCGACCTCCTCCAGGCGCTTCAGCCAATGGGCATTGCTGTTCCTGGCAAAGTTCGCGCGGAAGATTTCCTGTAGTTCCGGCCGGTGCGCCATCTGGGAATCGAAATCCTTGTAGCGCTGCTGGGCCGAGAGGTCCTCGATTTCGAGCGCGTTGCAGATGTCCTGCAGCGGGTTCTGCTTGAAGGCGCCGACCATGACGATCGCGCCGTCGGTCGTGTCGAAAACCCCGGTCAGCGGGAAGGCGCCCCAGTTCAAATCCTTCTCGCGCATCATGTGCGCTGCACCTTCCTGCATCTGCATGGCAAGCATGGAATTGTAAAGGCTGACGGCAACCTGCTGGCCTTCGCCGGTCTTTTCCCGGTGCAGGAGCGCCAGCAGGATGCCCTGGACGAGGTGCATGCCGGCGGAATAGTCGGCAAGTGGTGTCGCATAAATCGAGGTCGGATGGGCGCTGTCGGACTTGCGGCGCATGACGCCGGAAAGCGCCTGGGCTAGAATGTCCTGGCCGCCCTTGTGCTGGTAGGGGCCGGTGAGGCCGAAACCGGTGCCGACGGCGTAGATCAGCCGCTTGTTGATCTTCTTCAGATCGTCGTAGCCGAAGCCCATGCGTTCCATCACGCCGGGGCGGAAGTTGTTGACCGCCACGTCGGCGCCCGCGATCAGCGCCAGCACGGCGTCGCGGGCCTCGGTGAGCTTCAGGTCGAGCGCGAGGCTCTTCTTGTTGCGGTTCAGCGAGCAGAAGACCGGGTTGTTGAGGCCGTCCGGATCGGAGCCGAGCGACCAGCGCGACAGGTCGCCGATCTTGGCCTTCTCGATCTTGATGACTTCGGCACCATAGTCGGCGAGCGTCTGGGTGCAGCATGGGCCGAGCATGACCTGGGTGAAATCGATCACGCGGACGCCGTCGAGGGGTAGAGAATTCATTCCGCAGCCTCCAGGAATGTTGCATTGTCGGAGGGCACGTCGCCGGGATCGGCACCCTGGGCCCGCATCTGTTTCTGGATAGCCCGAACATCGGCTTTCCGTACGGTGGTTCCGGCATTGAGCGCCACGACGGCGGCAACGCCGGCAGCTTCGCCCATCGCCATGCAGGGCGGGATTTCGCGGCTCGACTTCTGTGCCTGCGGTGTCGCCGAGTAGTGACGTCCGGCGACGATCAGCTGGTCGACTTCGCGTGGCAACATCGAGCGGTAGGGCGTGTAATAGTCGCGGCCGCGGCAGACGGTGTCGGAGAAGTGGATGCGGTTCATCACGTCGTCCTTGGTGACGACGTATTCACCTTCCAGCAGCCGCGTCTGGCGCACGCCGGTCTGCGGCGCGAAATCGACCACATAGGCCTTTTCGAAGCCCGGCATCTTTTCGCGGGTGAAATCGAGCAGGCGGGCGATACGGTTGCGGCCTTCGATTTCCGCCTTGGTGAGGTCCTCGGTCTTGAGGCCGGAGAGGTTCGGCATATGCGGGCAGTTGAGCCAGACGACGCCCGGCAACGGGGTCTTCAGCCACCAGAAGGACCAGCAGCCGCCGATCAGGCGTTTTGCCTCATGGTCGATCTTCTTGAAGGCTTCCGGCTCCTCGAATTCGAAGCGCTCGGCCGCATCCGTATCGACGCCGCCCCAGCGGGAGACGGTGGTCAGGATGAAATTGGATTCCACATGCGAGGCGCCGGCAGAGGCCGCGACGTCGAGGTCGCCGGTGGTGTCGATGACGATATCGCCGAGGATCGCTTCCATGCCGGACTTGGTCTGGCAGATGACGCCCTTGATGGTCTTGCCCTCCATGATCGCGGAGGAGAACCAGCTATGGGTCCGAAGCTTGACGCCCGCTTCGGTCAGTACGTCATAGGAGGCGCGCTTGAAACCGTCCGGATCGAAGGCGGCGGAAAAGCAGATCGGGTGCGGCATGGACTGGGTGTGGAAATCGAACAGGCCCCAGCGCGCCCAGCGCCGCCAGGCCTCCGGCGTCTCGCGGATGTCGAGTTCGCGGTCGCGGCCGGTGGGCGTGACGCAGAGGTCCCACTTCTTCATGCGCTCGATCATCTCCATGCAGATGCCCTGCACGGTGATTTCGAGGTTGTTGATCATGTCGTCGAGCACCAGGACCATGCCGCCGGCGGCAAGCCCGCCAACGTAGGGGTAACGTTCGAGGAGGGTCACCTTGGCGCCGTTGCGGGCCGCGGACACGGCGGCGGAAATGCCCGCCGGTCCTCCGCCGACCACCACCACATCGGAACGGTCGACCACTGCGACGTTGCGCGCCGCCTGAAGAATTGTCTGTTGCATTGGTTCAAACTCCCAAAAAGTTGGGCTGAGGACAGTTGGTTCGATGCGTTGGGCTCAATGCGATCCGGCCGGCTTCCAGCGGATCATCCGGGCTTCGATCACCGAGACGATGAAGAACAGGACGACGGCAAGGACCGCAGCGATCACGACGGTTGCGTAGAGCAGGGGCGAGCGGAAATTGTAGGTCGCCTCGATGATCAGAGCGCCGAGGCCGAAGCTCGAGCCGATCCATTCGGCGACGATGGCGCCCATGACGCTGCTGGTCGCGGCAATCTTCAGTGCTGCAAACAGGAACGGCATCGAACTCGGCAGCCGCACCTTCCAGAGGATTTCCGTGTTGCTGGCAGACAGCACCCGCATCAGGTCGAGCATGGCGGGGCTCGCGGATTTCAGGCCCTGGACCATGTTGACCAAAGTCGGAAAGAAGCAGATCAGCCCGGCGATGATGATTTTTGGCGCGAGCCCGTTGCCGAAGATCAGCACGAGGATCGGAGCGAGCGCAATGATCGGGATCGCCTTGATGAACACCGCGATCGGATAGAAGGCCTTTTCCGCCGTCGCGCTGTGGACGAACCAGATCGCCAGAAGGATGGCAACGAGATTGCCGAAGACGAAGCCGAGGAAGGCTTCGAGGATCGTCGGCAGCATGTTGGTCCAGAGGATCCCGGCGTTGTCGCGGAAGGCATAGGCGACGTCGACCGGGCTCGGGGCCATGAAGGTCGGTATCTTGAAGAACCAGACGACGAACTGCCAGAGGACTACGAGCCCGACGGCGGCTGCGATCGCCGGCATATGTTTGACGAGCACGCCGGCCGTCGCATCGAGGAGCGCGATCTTGCGATCGGGGGCGGCGTCCGTCTTGGTGGTGGAGGAAACGACGTGGCTCACAGGCATTCCTCCAGAAGGCGGCGCAGATGCGCGGTGACGCCGATGAACTCGACGGTGTCACGCACGGCAAGCGAACGCGGGAAGGGCAGGTCGACCTTCATGAACTCCTTGACGCGGCCCGGATGGGCCTGAAGCATCAGCACGTTCTGGCCGAGGAAGGCTGCTTCCGGGATCGAATGGGTAACGAACAGGATCGTCGTTCCCGTTTCCTGCCAGACGCGCAGCAGTTCCTCGTTCAGCCGGTCGCGGGTGATCTCGTCGAGTGCCCCAAATGGCTCGTCCATCAGAAGGATGCGCGGCCGCGTGATCAGCGCCCGAGCGATTGCCACGCGCTGGCGCATGCCGCCCGAGAGCTCGTGCGGGAGTGAATTTTCGCGCCCCTTCAATCCGACCATCGCCAGCAGTTCATGCGGGTCCGCATAATTGCCGGGCATAGTATGTTTCTGTGCGTGTTTTCCGACTTCCAGCGGCAGGCGGACATTGTCGATTACGTTCCGCCAGGGAAGCAGCGTCGCATCCTGGAAGACGAAGGCGAAGTCGCGGCTCTGGCGAGCCTCCTGAGGGCTACGGCCGAACACGGAAATCGAACCGTCGCTGATGTGGACGAGATCCGCCACACATCTGAGCAGGGTCGATTTTCCGCAGCCCGAGGGCCCAAGCATGGTGACGAAGGCACCTTCCGGTATGTCCACGGAAACATCGGAAAGGGCCGTGAATTCGTTGTTCCTGTCGCCGAACCGGACGGAGAGGTTTCGGATCGAAACCGCCGTGGCTGCCGGTTCTGTCAGGGGAACGTTCGGCATCAACTTCGCCGTTCCTAACATGACTATCACCCCACCTGTTTGCGGATGTCGCTGGTGGCTTCGAGGATGGAGAAGTTCGCGACGTCATCGACCGTCGGAACGGTGCCCTTGAACTGCTTGAGATCGGCATAGGCCTTGATCTGCGCTGCCCAGTTTTCACGCGACATGGTACCCCAACCTGATGCCTTGGTGGTGGCGCCGAAGGAGAAGTCGACGCACGGGACCACGGCCTTCATTTCGCTTGCCTTGTCGAGGATCGGATAGGCCTCGCAGAGCATCTCGACCGCTTCCTTCTGGTTGTTGCGAACATAACCCCAGCCCTTGGCGGCGGCGCGGGTGAAACGTTCGAGAACATCCGAATGTTTGGCGATTTGGTCGTCGGTCGTGTAGTAGACGTTGGCATAAAGCTGCAGGCCGCTATCCCAGAGCATCATGTCGACGCGGTTGTCGCCGAGCACATCGAGAGCGTTGACATTGGTGAGCCAGCCGGTGACCGCATCGGCCTGGCCGGTGATCAGCTGGTTCATGTCCGAACCCATATTGACCATCTTCACCTGGTCCTCGGCGATGCCGTTCTGGGCGAGCAGCGCGCGCAGCAGGATGAAGGCGGTCGGCTGGGTGGCGATCGTCTTGCCGATCATGTCCTTCGGGGTCTTGATCGCCTTGTTCTTCAGCGAGAAATAGGTGAACGGGTGCTTTTGGTAGCCGGACAGGAAGGCCTTGACCGGCAGGCCAGCCGAACGCGCCAGCATGACGGATGGGCTGGAGGAAATCTGGCCGGTTGCGGACTGGCCCGATGCCACGCCCGCGACGCCATCGACGCTCGGTCCGCCGGGGACGATCTCAAGCTCTATGCCCTGTTCCTGGAAAAAACCCTTCTTCATGGCGGCGACTTCGCCGAGCACGCCGTTCGAGGCGAGCCAGCCGAGCTGCATGCGCACTTTGGCCACGTCCTTGGCGTTGCCGGCCCGGATCCCGAGGAAGCTGGAGGTGGCGGCAAGGCCGCCCAAGGCCGCGGCATTGGAGATAAAGCGGCGGCGATTCAGTGTGAAATTAGACATAGCGTTCCCCTGTTGGCCTTTTGGCCTGATACATTTTCGCTTGACTTCGCCGGTCTCAGCTGCCGGATTGAGGAGAGGATGGCGCAATGTCGCGTTCTAATAAAGAACAATAATTCGCATATTTGGTTGCCGAAAAGGCAACGCCAGACTCGCGGCGATTCCATGGAATTGGCAATCGTCAAGTATGTCGCCCGAGCCGAAGCCTTGATATAGGGCCGAAGACTTCGCGAAGGCCTGCTTCTTGGCGGACGTTTACTTAATTATCCACTCAAGATAGAAAATTCTTGAAAGGTACTCGGCAACCTATCGATGATAGGATACAAATAACACCTATGTATCCTAGCGCCGGAGAGATGGTCCTGCAGTGAGCAAAGCACCGAATGCCGCCGACAGAGAGGTTGGAAAGCGGATCCGCCTCTACAGGCGAGAGAAAAAGCTTACCCAGCCGCAACTCGCCCACCACGTGGGCATCACGTCTCAGCAGCTTCAGAAATATGAAAACGGCATCAACCGGATTGCAGTTGGCAAGCTGGTGGAGATCGCAACTGCGCTGAAGGTCGAGATGGTGGCGTTCTTCGATCGCATCCCGACAGTCGAGCCGTCGAACGACAATCAGCTCGAAGACCCGCAATTCGATTTCACGCATGAAGCGCTGCTGATGAGCATGGCATTCATGAGCATTACGAAGCCGGTTCTGCGCAAACGCATCCTGGAACTGGTTCAAGCGGTTGCCACGAAGGAATTCGAGGCGGAAGCGCTTTTCGCCGAGATCGAAAGACAACCGGCCCAGTGATCGGTCCCTGACGGTTTAAGGCCTGGGACCATCGTCGTCGAGGGCCAGCTTGGTCTTGTGGCGGAATATCGCATTCAGTTTCACGCTCCTCTCGTTTTCGGGGCTGACGCCCTCCCAATCGAGCGAGAGTTGAAGGAGTGCCATGTTCGTCAGGTGGACGACCGTGGAGAGCTGAAGGGATTCCGCTTCCTTGTTGACCGCAGAAAGCATGCGGAACAGGCGGGCGTATTCGTCGCTGGCGACGTCATTTGCGAGATCAATCATTTCATGGATCCTTGCGCCGAGTCGACCTCGTCGCGCAGTTTTTCCCAATGGGCGGTCTGTGCGAACGTCCATTTGGAGTGTTTGTTGGTACTGCTGATGCCGTTTAGCCAGACGAGGACGGCTCTCGCATCCTCACGCTTCAATTCCACTTGGTGGCGTTTGATGTCGTGAAGGATCACTGCACTGCGCTGAGGATCGCTGAAATCGCATCGTTCAAGAATGGCCTGATAGGTCCGCTCGGTGTAGTGCATGAAATTGGCGGCGAGGAAAAATCTCTCCCGCTCGGCAGCTGAGATGAGCCCCATCCGCCCAAGCTTGCGGATTGTCGCCTCGTAATCGACGCGCGGCACCGAGAGAGGCATCCAGCCGAGCTCCTCGGGGCCGTGGATCAGTGCGACGGCTTCGTCATCGATCAACCGGCCGGCGGCATAATCGGAATATATCCTGCCGATGCCGACCATTCCGAATGCCTCGCATTCGGCAGCGCGCAATGCTCCCATGCTCGAGCCGCCGCCGACGGAGACGTCGCAGCTCAGCGCATAGAGAATCTCCTTGTGCCATACGGAGGCGGACTCGCCGAAATAACCGTCGATCAGCGCGATCGCCTTGGCGCCGTCCTCGACCGCTTTCAGAATGTCGCCGCGCGCCGCAGGTCCGCGGAAGGTCAGCGAGGGAAATCGTTGCTTCATCTGGCGGGTCGAAGACCCGAGACTCGGTCCGACAAAAACGACTTTCAATGCCGTGACCTCCTTATGGCGTTTGCAGCGCGGATACCGAGCTGCAAATATTGGCCTGAAAGTTCGACTTCCAAGCCGGGAACGACGACGCGGACGACCGATACAGGAAGCCCGGCATCCTGCATGGGAACCGCAACGACTTGCCTGATGCCGGCCAGCCTGAGACGGCCGAGTATGTGATCGATCGTGCCGTTGATGGAGTGGCGGGCTGCGTCAAGCTCGCGATACTGGACCGGGCGCCTGTCCAGCGACGACAGGGCAACCAGGCGGCTGAGAGCGTTGTCCCCCCGCATATGCTGATAGATCCGTGGCGAAAAATCGTCGCGGCTGCCGGCAATCGCAGTCAGGCGGCTCTGAGCGGCCTCGGTGATGGCACGCAGCATTGCGCGTACCGGATCGGGATGGCAGCCGCAGCCGCCGCAAATCTGGCTCCAGCGCGGGTCTGACCGCTTGGCCGTGGAGTCCGGGATCAGCACGGCCAGGAATGCCGGAACCTGGAGATCCGTCGTCATGTCGAGGAGGAGCAGCTGTATGCCCGCGTTGCGAAGGCGGCGCACCATGAGGTCGAGCACGGCATCCTCGACGCTGGCCGGATCGACGAGGCAGGCATTCAATTCCTGTTCGGATTTGAGCTGGACAAGGGTCCAGGCGTCTCGCTCGACGAGTTCGCACAGCCCGTGCAGGAGCGCCTCGGCATGGGTGTTTCCGGAAGCAAGGCCATCGCTGGACTGCTCGAACCCGGCTGGCCGCTCGCCCCGGTGGTCCATCCCGGCGAGCCACCAGGGCACCATGACCTGATTGCCGGAGAGGATGTCGAGACCGGTGACCCAGGGTATCTGGCCATCGCCGATTTCGGAGGGCACGCATCGCGCAGTCGAATGAAGGTCGATCATCCCTGCTGTGGAGCCCGCAACGTCGTTGACGGTCGCCCAGGCGAGCGATACCGGTTCGATTTCCGCGACCCGCGTCTCCAAAGCCTCCATGGCGGCCGAGGTGCGCGCGGCATCGGCATCGACGCCTTTGCCTTGGAAGACGGAAAGAGTGTGGCTGTTCGGCCGCGTCGCGAAGGCGACGGGAATGCCGACCCGGTCGAGGCCGGTCAGGAAGCCGACCCGGGTGATGCCGAGATCCCGGAAAAACGGGCTGATCGCGTCGAAGGTTTCCGCCGGCGAAACGCGCCGGTCATGATACGTGCTGAAACCCTGCTCCCGCTGCGTCAGGGAGGCTGCGAATGTCTGGATCGTCTGTGTCGATGACTGGATCTGCATCATCATTTCCGGCGGCCGAATTTCGAAGGACCCTGACCTCGAATGAGATTGGGCGGGCGACTGCCGGGTCTGCAAAAGCGGTTGCGGTGCCGAACTCATGCCGTCGAATCGTCCTCTCCCAGGGGTCTCTAGTGCAGAAGAAACCAAAGGCACCGTGACTTGGGCGTGACAGGCTTGTTTAGGGGGCTTGTGTGGCTACTTGAACGATCTTTTGCTTGGCGGCTGGTGGTCAAGCCCAAGGCAGCCGTCGGCCCCTTGGGCTTCCAGGCTCATTACTGATATCTCATGGCATGCGTGACCTGAGAGAGCGCGTTCGGCGCAATTTCGGTCCGGCCGCCAAGTACGGCTTCGGCAGCGGCGGAAAACCGCAGCGTCGGTGCAGAGGCAGTGGTTTCATCCGGCTTGGAGTTCTTGAACTTCGTTTCCATGCTTTCTCTCCGCTAATAGGCAGCGTGTGCTGCGTGCATCGAGAAAGGACCACATCGGGTGTTATTCCAGCGTGACAGGCATTTTCACGCCTGTTTACGGCAGCCCGGCGAGCCGGAGGCCATGAATAAGAAGCTCGGCATGGGCCGGGTTGCGGTCCGGCACGAAGTAGCGGATGTCCTCGCTGCGGAAATCCGGGAAATTTTCCCTGACAATCGCGGCATATTTACGCGCGGCGGGCATGTCGCCAGCCATCGCGTGACTGGCGGCAAGCAACCGCGCGGTGGCGTGCTTGGTGCGGACCGGGTCGATAGTATCGATCGCTTTCGAATATTCCTGGCGCACATAATAGGTGGAGCCGAGGATCCAGTAGTAATGATCCGGCGGCAGCGGGTTCAGCTTGAAGGCAGCGAGCCCGAGATCGAGAGCCTTGTCCAGGTCGCCCGCATGCGACAGCGCGTCCGAATAATCGACCAACACGTCCGCATCGCTCGGATTGAGGTTCTGAGCCTCCTGAAAGAGGTCCAGGCTTTCATCGAAACGCCGGCGGTAGAGCGAGATGAAGCCCAGCTCGCGGAAGGCGCGGCCGCTGCCGGGATCGAGATCGCGGGATGCGCGCGCGGATTGATTGGCCACATCCAGCAACTCGTTGTCCTTCATGCCGCGAACCAGCCACTCCATGCCGAGCGACCGTGAAATTCCGGCATGCGCCGGCGAAAAACTGTCACACCGCTTGACCGCCGATTTGAACCATTTGCGCGCTTGGCGCAGATGCTGCAGGTCGGTGCCGGACAGATAGCGCTTTCCTTCGAGATAGAGGCGGTAGGCGGAGGGGTCGACGTCATCGAGGGACCGGGCGATTTCATGCCGTTCGATGACATCGGTCAGCGACATGGAAATACGCCGCGCCAACTGGCTGAAAGACGCTCTCATCTGCTGGACGTCGAGCGGCAGGTTGATGGCCCAGAGCACCTCGCCGGTGCCGACCCTCGTCAGCCTGCAGGTCGCAAAAATCTCGTCGCCTTCGCCCTGGATCGTCACGAACACGGAATAGTCGAACTGAAGGTCGCTAAGGGCCGATTGGCCCTGGTTTGGATTGGCGGATCGATTGAGCAGTTCAAAGCTCGTATGGGCGGCGATGATCTTGAAGACACGCTGGTGGCTGAGGCCGATCGTGACGTCTTCCAAAAGAGCCCTGCCGAGGCGCTGGACCAGCGCATCCTGGACGATCGTCTCGGGCGGAAGGATCACCACGCGCGGCTGTGCCGGCATGACACCCTTTGGGCGTTCCTCCGCTTCGGGCGTGCGGTCGGAGCCTGGCCGGCTGAGGATGCCGAGTTCGTGGGCGAGCCCAACCGTCTCCGGTGTCGGCGGCGTACCGTAATCGGCCCTGAGATGGTCCCGGCATCGGCTATAGGCCTGGCGGGCGGCGGCGAAGTCACCATGGGCGACATGATACTTCATCAACGCTCGCGCGGCGCCCTCATGGGAGGCATCCAGTTCGATCAGGCGGTTGGCAAGCAGGGGCAATGACGGGGACTGCTGGTGGGACGATATCGCCAGCAGGCCTTCGATGTGGCTCGATCGCCAGTCTCCGACCTTGCGCCGTGCGTCCAACAACCAGTCTTCCGCGCCGCCGGTCGGAGCCTCCACGGCTTCGAGCAGTTCGCCTCGAACAAGGTCCCAGTCCTCTTCCCTTAGAGGACCGGGCTCCATCAAGGCGAGGAGATCGATGTCGGACCGATCGCAATCAAGCCTCAGCGCTTCTTCGTCGGTGACAAGGATGGCCGGGGCATCAGGACCGACAGCCTTGGCGATGCGTGCCAAAAGCTGACGCAGGCTGTTTGCACGCTTCTCCGCGTCGTGGGAAGGCCAGAGAAGCCGCCGTATCGTTTCGCGGTCGACCGTCAATCTGGGTGCCATCGCAACGACGGCAAAGAGAAAATACGCTTTTTCCGGCAACGCGATGCTCGCGCCGTCCAACTCAAGCGAGGGGCGACCGAGCAACCGGATTTTGAGCGTCGTATTTTCGAGCATTATGTTGTTGTTCGGAACTACGAGTTGTTGTCAGAAATATGTATCGTTAAGGGAACTATATGTACATGCATTTCTTGAGACTGTTGGACCAGTAGGATACAGCTATCGCGAGCTTCGTCAAAGCGGCTTTTATCGCCATGGTCGAATCGCGTTCCTATTTTCCCTCTTCCGGTTGAAGGTGGCGCGCCGAAAGCAATTCCGCAAACAGGGCGTCCAGGATGCAGGCGCCGGCTCAGCCAGGAAACCGGTATTACGTTGGGTTTCCAAGGAATTGGAAATACGCCCAGGCGAGAACAAGGCACACGATCACGGCTGCAACGACCGCCAACTTGCGCAACAGCGGGTTCGGTTCTCGCGGCGGTGGTTCCGGGCGTCGGAATTTGATGATGTTGTCGTTCATGGATCTGCTTTTACCGCTGAACGTCTTGAACCGCTATGGGGTTGCGATTGTTTTGTGGTGTTGCGGGTGCGATCAGCGTCCGAGACGGGCATAACAGCACGTCGATCCGCGTCAACTTACCATACTCTCTGCAATCCCTTCGTTCACAGGCCATTCCGGCGCGGTCCTTTGCCGGCCTACTTCACCGCGCCCGCCGTCATGCCGTTGATGAACTGGCGCGACAGGATGATGTAGACGATGATGATCGGAGCCGAGGACAGCAGGAGTCCTGCAAACAGCACGCCCCAATCCGTCGTATATTCGCCCATGAAGGTCGTCAGGCCCTGCGGCAGGGTCTTCAGGTTATCCTTCTGGATGAAGATCAGCGGGAAGAAGAAGTCGTTCCAGATCGGCACGACGTTCTGGATGCCGGCGATTACCATGGCGGGCCTGACCAGCGGCAGCATGATAGACCACATGATCCGCGGTTCGCTGGCACCGTCCATGCGGGCCGCGTCCTCGAGTTCGTTCGGAAGCGTGGCGATGAAACCGGTCATGATGAAGACGGTGGTCGGCAGGCCCATCGCCACATAGATGACGATCAGCGACAGCTGGGTATTGAGGATGCCGAGATCGCGCATCAGGATGAAGAGCGGGATGATCGCGAGCTTCAGGGGAAGCGTCAGCCCGGCCAGGAAGAACATCAGCACGAAGCTCGAGCCCCGGAACTTGTAGCGACCGACGGCATAGGCAGCCATCGTCCCGAGCGTCAGGATCACGACCATCGACGCACCGGTGACGATCACCGAATTCAGGAGATAGCGCAGGAAGTTGGTCTGGCTCCAGATCTTGGTGATGTTGGCGAGGTTGGAAAAATCCGGGATTGAGAATGGCGACTGGAAGATCTGCGCATTCGTCTTGAACGCCGCAAACAGCATGATGACGATGGGAGCGAGCATCACCACCGTGTTCAGGATCAGGATGATCTGGATCAGCCCATCCTTGCCAAGCGTGGCGAGCATGCCGCGCCGATCGTAATAGCTTTGCGAAGCGGTGCTCATAATTGAATTTCCCTGGCCCGCAGCTTGAAGGTGATGACGCCGGCGACAAGGGCGATGAAGACGAAGATCAGTACGGCAAGCGCGCTGCCGGCGCCGAAATCCTGGCCCGAGCCGGATTGGTCACCGAAGGCGGTGCGATAGAAATAGAGGCCGAGGACGTCCGTCGCCTTATGTGGCGAGCCGTCGACGCCGACCATGATATAAGGCAGTTCGAACCAGTTGAACGAGCCGACGAAAAGCAGCGTGAAGACGACGGTTGCGCTGGGCGCCACCAGCGGCCAGACGACCTTGCGGATCTTCACCCATTCGCTTTCGGTCTCCATGCGCACTGCATCCAGGATTTCGCTCGGGATTCGCTGCATCCCGGCGAGGAAAACGAGGGTCGGGAAGCCGACCATGTGCCAGGCATTGGCGATGATCAGTGCCCAGAGCGCCGTCGTACCCTGACCGAGCCAGGGCTGGGCAAGTCCACCGAGGCCGGTGCCGCGCAGCGAGATGTTCACGACCCCGAAAAGCGGGTGCAGAAAGAGTTTCCAGAGGAAACCGACGATGATGGTCGACAGTACGACCGGAAGGAAAACTGCGATCCGATGGAAGGCGGCGCCCGGGAGTTCGCGCCACAGGCAGTAGGCGAGCACGAAACCGACGCCGTTCTGCAACACCATCAGCGCGAAGAAAACCAGCACGTTGTGCGTGAATGCATTCAACGTCCAGTCCGCATAGGGCTGGGTGAACAGGACCCTGTAGAAGTTTGCGAAGCCGACGAACTCGCCCCGCGCCAACCCGTGCCATTGGAAGAAGGCATAAGCAAATGCGGAGATGATGGGATAGACGACGAACAGGGCGACGAAGGCGAGCGGCGGCACGATCAGCGCCGTGATCCATAGACGTCGTGCCACGAGAGGCGATCCGGGCATCACAATTCTCTTTGGTTGGAAAATATGGGGAACGGCCGCTGTCCGGCCGCTCCCCCTTTCGATTATTTCTTGAACGGTGCGTACCAGGCGGCGAGGCCGGTCGTCAGGTTCTTGCCGACCTCTTCCGGGGTTGCCTTGCCGCCGAACAGCTTCTGGATTTCCCCCTGCAGCAGGACGGAACCGGACGGTTCACCGTACCGGAAATGCACCAGCATGATGTAGGGGATGGAGTGCTTGTTGAGTTCGGCGACTTCACCCAGCAGCGGTTCCTTGAAGTTTACGCCCGGCACAGCCGAGATATTGTTCAGGTCGTCGGCGAACATCTGGCCGAATTCCTGGCTGGCGAGGAAGTTGACGAACTTCAGCGCCGCTTCCTTCTTGGTGGTCTTGGCGTTGACCGCATAACCACCATCGAAATATTGGGCGACCAGCTTTTCGTCACCGGCCTTCAGGCCCGGCATCGCAAAGATGCCCATTTTGATTGCGGGGTTCTGCTTCTTGAAGTTCGAAAGCTCGTAGGAACCACCGACGAACATGCCGGCCATGCCGGATGCGAAGAGCTGCTGCGACGAAGCGTAGTCGAGACCGATAAAGCCGTCAGGGAAATATTTGGTGATTTCCTTGAGCTTGGTGAGCGCCTCGATGTAACGCTTGTCTGTGAAATCGGCTTTGCCGGCCATCAAGTCATCATAGAAGCCCCGGCCCATCACGGTGGAGGCGATGCCGCCGACCATGACCTCGTTCTGCCAGGCCGTCGCCGTGCCGTTGCCGAACGGCATAATGCCGGCCGCCTTCAGCTTTTCGGAAGCCTTGACGAGTTCGTCAAAGGTTTCCGGCTCCTTAAGACCGTTCTTGTCGAAGATGTCCTTGTTATAGATCACCAGCATCGTCTGGCTGGCGAAGGGCACCGCGTAGGTGATCTTGCTCGAGCGGGCGGTTTCAGCGGCGACGGCGGCCGGTGCGAATTTCTCAAGCGCGGGAACGTTGGTCTTGTCGAGCGGCAGCAGATAGCCGGCGTTCGCGACGTTTTCCAGGCCGCCATAGGCACGGGCAAACATCAGGTCCGGTCCCGAACCGCCGGCAAGGGCGGTCGACAGGATGGTGTTGTAGTTCGTCGCTTCGAACGTCTCGAACTTGACGGTGATGCCCGGGTT
This sequence comes from Neorhizobium tomejilense, assembly GCA_002968845.1. Taxonomy (GTDB): domain Bacteria; phylum Pseudomonadota; class Alphaproteobacteria; order Rhizobiales; family Rhizobiaceae; genus Neorhizobium; species Neorhizobium tomejilense. Next base: position 55,239 of record PVBG01000001.1, read on the forward strand.
CTTCGTCTCGAAAGCGGAAATAAATTTCTGGTACTGGGCCTTATCTTCCTGGCGCCAGCTCCAGAAGGTCAATTCCTGCGCCATTGCCGGCAAAGCCGTCGCCAGGGCTCCGAGCGCTATTATCGTGCTGCTAACTAGCTTTTTCATCTGGTTCCATCCTCTTGGTATTTATAGGAGACGAAAAGTGCTCTCAGGCCGCCAACCTCTCCCTCGTCGTGCGGCTGAAATAGTGGATTTGCTCCGAAGCGACCGTGATGACGACCGGCGTATCCGGAGGCAGGTCGACCGAGGCCGAGGACCGGATGCCGACCAGCGTACCGTCGCCGAGGCGCACATATACATACGTGTTCTCGCCCAGATATTCGGTGTAGACGACGCTGCCTTTAAAGCCCTCGGTGTTCTCGTCCGTGGAGATCGTCATCGCATCCGGCCGGACGCCGATGACCAGATCCCGCTCGTCGGAATGGGGGAGGCGGGAGGCGCTGACCGTGCCTGATCCGGCAAGCGCCAGATGGTTGCCGTTTCGCTCGACATCGAGAAGCGACATGCGTGGCGAGCCGATAAAGGTTGCGACGAATGTGTTCGCCGGCCTCTCGTAGAGTTCTCGCGGGCTGCCGAACTGCTCCACGTTGCCATTGTTCATGACGACGATCCGGTCGGCAAGCGTCATGGCTTCGACCTGGTCATGGGTAACGTAGATGGTGGTGCCGCCGATTTCCCGGTGAAGCCTTGCGATTTCCAGGCGCACGTCGGAGCGAAGCGCTGCATCCAGGTTGGAAAGCGGCTCGTCGAGAAGCAGGACTTTAGGCTTTCTGACCAGCGCGCGGCCGATCGCGACGCGCTGGCGCTGGCCGCCGGAAAGCTCTCGCGGCTTGCGTTTCAACAGCGGGTCGAGCCGCAGCATCTTGGAGGCCTCGTCGATGCGCTTTTCGACTTCGTCCTTTTCGAGGCCCATCAGCCGTGCGCCGAATGCCATGTTCTCGTAGACATCCATATGCGGATAGAGAGCGTAGGACTGGAAGACCATGGCGATGCCGCGGCGCGACGGGGCGACGTCGTTCATCCGACGGTCGTCGACGTGAAACTCACCCGAGCTGATCGTGTCGAGGCCGGCGATCAATCGCAGCAGCGTGGATTTTCCGCATCCCGACGGGCCGACGAAAACGACGAACTCCTTGTCGGAAATCTCGAGGTCGATCCCGTGCAGCACGTCGACGGATTTGAAGCTTTTCTTGATGCCGCTGAGGGTCATTCGAGCCATGCCGAAACTCCGTACTCGTCAATTCAAAGTCTGCTCGGCGGCGAGCGCCATGAGCAATTTAGCCGTTTCAACCGAATCGCGATGGACGATGCAATGCTGCCACCCGACTTCGCGAGCCGACAGGACATTTTCCTCTATGTCGTCGATGAAGAAGACGTCCTTTTCCGAACATCCCTCCGCCTGCGATACTGCCTCAAAAATCACGCGGTCCGGTTTCTCAAGGCCCATTTCATGGGAAAGGTATTCGCGGTCGAAATAACCGGCGCCCAGGAGGTTCTCGCTGATATGGCGCCAATGGATCGCCTGATTGTTGCTGAGGCAAACGACGCGATGGTTTTCCCGGAGCCTGCGGACAAACTCGATGAACTCGTGAAAACCTTCGGCAACATAGGCATGCTCGGCTTCGTAGATGCTTTCGTGCGGCACATCGAATACCCTGGTCAGCGCCTGCACGTAGTCGCTTTCCGTGGACCGCCCGAGGCGGAAATCGCGGAAGATCGCTTCCGGAACGTCGCCGTACCGCATGGACGGGCCTGCACCGCCGGCCTTCGATACCGCGCGGTCACGGGAGGCCGGATCGAGCTTCACGAATACTCCGCCAATATCAAAAATGAAGAGTTTTTCGCGTTTCTTCATGAGCCGGTCCCAGCACCACTCCCCATCCCTTAAGTGTTAACAACCTATTAGATAATTCCGTCCTGTCAATTAAGTATGGAATTTTTTATTCGTATCGAATGTTTTCAACAGGCTGGTGCCGCCTTCGCTTCATTTCGATGGCGGATCTACTATGGGGATTGGTGCGGGATGTAATGAGCTACAGGCGATAAGGCCCTAGAAATACGCCTGATTTGCGGGTGGGTCGGTCATCTCGCGACGGCAATGCCGCGTAGCGGAATGGAATATAAAATTCTTTATGTTTTCCTGATAGGAATTTTCTATCGTAATCATTTTGGTCGCAAGTGCCGCCGATCGAACGATCGGCGGGAAGACCGATATCGTCTGGGTGATCGGCATCATAATTCAAGAATGGCAGGAGGTTGATTGTGTTGAGGACGCGCGCTGCTCGGATATTACCGGCAGGAAGGTGGCCTGGTGTTCGTGGCAGACGTCGGGGTTGAGAATGCCTATACCATGCCCGGACCCAGTACAGTCGAGCCGGCCGGGGGGAACGGCTGCTCCTCAAGGTCCGCAGCACAATGCCGCCGTCCTCTCCCGCGAGCGGACCGCGGTGGGAGAGGACGACGGGATATTATCGTGAGTTACCCGATCGCCTGTATCTCTTGGAACAGGCGATCGGAGGACGGCTCCGACAAGAGCTTGGTCGGGCGGTCGTTACGCCGCGACGGGCTGGGCCGGGGCCTTGGCGCCGGTCATGAAGGCGACCGCGTCGGACATCGTGTATTCCTTCGGATCGATCACGGTCAGCCGTCGTCCAAGCCGATGAATATGGATGCGGTCGGCCACTTCGAACACATGCGGCATGTTGTGCGAGATGAGCACGATCGGGATGCCGCGCGAGCGCACGTCGAGGATGAGCTCCAGAACTTTCCGGCTTTCCTTGACGCCGAGCGCGGCGGTCGGTTCGTCGAGAATGATGACCTTGGAGCCGAACGCTGCAGCACGTGCCACGGCGACGCCCTGGCGCTGGCCGCCCGAAAGGGTCTCGACGGCCTGGTTGATGTTCTGGATCGTCATCAGCCCAAGTTCCGTGAGCTTGTCTCGCGCCTGCTTTTCCATCGTCGGCCGGTCGAGCATGCGGAACCACTGTCCGAGCACGCCCCGCTTGCGGATTTCGCGGCCGAGAAACATGTTGTCGGCGATCGAGAGGGCGGGGGAGAGCGCGAGGTTCTGGTAGACGGTTTCGATGCCCGCGTCGCGGGCTTCCAGCGGCGACTTGAAATGCACCGGCCGGCCTTCGAGCGTGATTTCGCCCTCATCGGGCCGTACCGCGCCGGAGATCGCCTTGATCAGCGAGGACTTGCCGGCGCCGTTGTCGCCGATGACGGCGAGGATTTCGCCGGGGTAGAGATCGAAGTCGGCGTTGTCGAGAGCAGTAACGCGTCCGTAACGCTTGACCAGGCCGCGGGCTGTGAGAATGGGTTCGACGCTCATGATTACACCGAGACCTTTCTGATCCACTGATCGATTGCGACGGCAGCGATGATGAGCCAGCCGGTCAGCATGACTTTCCATTGGGGATCGGCGCCGAGCATGTTGAGACCCATCGACATGACGCCGACGAGCATGGCGCCAAACAGCGTGCCGAGGATGGAACCGCGGCCGCCGAACAGCGAGATGCCGCCGATCACCGTCGCGGTGATCGCTTGGAGGTTGAAGTCGGTCACTGCCGAGGAAGGCGAGATCGAGCCGTTGCGGCCGATCGACACCCAGGCGGCGAAGGCGGCGATGACCCCCGCGATCGTGTAGACGCTGAGCAGAACCTTGCGGGTCTGGATGCCGGAGAGTTTTGCAGCTTCCGGGTCGTCACCGACGGCGTAGACATGCCTTCCCCAGGCCGTATGGTTGAGGATGTACCAGAGCACCGCCACGAGCAGGACCATGGCGATGACGCCAAGCGTCAGGATGGCGCTGCCGATCCTGAAATTGAGCGCGAAGAGATGGAGGAGCGGGGCCTTTTCGTCCACGTCGGTATCGCGGATCGTCTCGTTGGCGGAATAGATGAAATTCGTCGCCATGATGATGTTCCAGGAGCCGAGCGTCACGATGAACGGCGGCAACCGCATGACCGCGACGAGGAACCCGTTGAAAAAGCCGCAGGCGCCGCCGGTGATCAGGCCGACGAGGATCGCGATGCCGGTGGGCATGCCGTAGGTCACGGCGAAATTGCCCATGATGACAGCCGATATCACCATCACCACCCCTATCGAGAGATCGATGCCGGCGGTGAGGATGATCAGCGTCTGGGCAGCGCCGAGAATGCCGACCACCGCGATCTGCTGGAGGATCAGCGTCAGCGTGTAGGACGAGAAGAACCGCCCACCGATGGCGACGCCGAAGATGATGATCGACAGGATCAGCACGATCAGCGGCACGGCAGCGGGTGTCGAGTGCAGAAAATGCTGCGCGCGTTTTAAGAGAGAGACGTCCTGGCTCTCGAACGAGGCAACGCTCTTGTCGCTGCCGTCGAGAACACGCTCGAATTCCTGGGTTTCGCTCATGTTTCCTCCTCCGCGCGCCGAATGCGCAGGAACCGTCCGTTGAGTATGACCGGTCTTCGCCGGTTGCTCCCCAGCGGTGTATCATTGGTCCAAAATGGCCGGGGACATTAACCCCCGGCCGGGATGGGCTATATGGTGGGGATCAACCCCAGCACTTGGCCGTACCTTCCTTGACGTCGATCGACTTGACGCCGGGGACCGGCTTGTCGGTGACGAGCGCAACGCCGGTGTCGAAGAAGGACTTGCCTTCGGTCGGCTTCGGCTTTTCCTTGGTGTCGGCGAACTTCTTGATCGCCTCGATGCCAAGCGATGCCATCAGCAGCGGATATTGCTGCGAGGTGGCGCCGATCACGCCTTCCTTGACCGATTTGACGCCGGGGCAACCGCCATCGACCGAGACGATCAGCACGTTCTTTTCCATGCCGACGGCCTTCAGGGCCTGGTAGGCGCCGACGGCAGAGGGCTCGTTGATCGTGTGGATGACGTTGATGCCGGAATTCTTCTGGAGAAGGTTTTCCATGGCCTTGCGGCCGCCTTCCTCGTTGCCGTTGGTCACGTCGTGGCCGACGATGCGCTTGTCGGTTTCGTCACCGATCTTGTCCGGGTTTTTGGGATCGATGCCAAAGCCGATCATGAAGCCCTGGTCGCGCAGCACGTCGACCGTCGGCTGGTCCGGGGTCAGGTCAAGGAAGCCGACCTTGGCATCCTTGGCCTTGTCGCCCATGGTTTCCTTTGCCCACTGGCCGATCAGCTTTCCGGCGAGAAGGTTGTCGGTCGCGAACGTGGCGTCGGCGGCACTGATCGGATCGAGCGGGGTGTCGAGCGCGATGACCAGAACGCCGGCGTCGCGGGCCTTCTTGACGGTCGGCACGATGCCCTTGGTGTCGGATGCTGTGATCAGAATGCCCTTGGCGCCGTCGGCGACGCAGCTTTCGATGGCGGCAACCTGGCTTTCGCTGTCACCGTCGATCTTGCCGGCATAGGATTTCAGCGTCACGCCGAGTTCCTTGGCCTTGGCCGTCGCACCTTCCTTCATCTTGACGAAGAAGGGGTTGGTGTCGGTCTTGGTGATCAGGCAGGCGGATACGCCTGCGGCCTCCGCGGGGGCGGAAAACGCAACGCCCAGGACAAGGGCGCCGAACGCGGCGGACAATACGGATTTCTTCATGGTCTCCTCCCAGAGTTAAGACTTGTCCGCCATGCGGACCAACGTTTGGACACCGGTGCCACCGAGTTCGACAGGCGTCTCCTCCAAGCCGTCCTGTGCCCTTACACCCTAATTAAGAACGAGTTGAAATAGCCTGTCAATAATTAATTCCGATTGAATTATTTATTTCTCGTGCCATAGTTTGCCGAAGTGGAGGTTCAGAATCTGGCAATCTGTGTGCGGCGTACCTTGGGGTTTAACTCGGGATATCAGAGGGATACCCTTCATTCCCGAATGAGGTGCTTCCGTCAATTCCACGCTTCTGGGAGGAAGAGCCATGTCAGTTTCAGATAGCGTGGCGCAAGGCCATGCGCTGCTGGGCAATTTCACCGGCGGTTCAAATCAGGTGCGGGTCAGGGCCTATAACGAGCGGCTCGTGCTTTCGCTGGTGCGGCTGAACGGCTCCATGTCGAAGGCGGACATCACCCGGCGCAGCGGGCTTTCGGCCCAGACCGTCTCGGTCATCATGCGGGCGCTCGAAAAGGACGGCCTTCTGTTGCGCGGTGAACCGGTGCGTGGCCGGGTTGGGCAGCCTTCGGTGCCGATGCGCCTCAATCCGGATGCGGTCTATTCGTTTGGCGTGAAGATCGGCCGGCGTAGCGCCGACCTGGTCCTGATGGATTTTGTCGGGCGCATCCGGCTGCAATATCACGAATCCTACGCCTATCCGCTTCCCGGAAAGATCATCGAGATCATCACGTCCGGCATTGCGCGGCTCGAAGGCCAGCTGAACGAGGTGCAGCGCGGCCGCATCGCCGGGATCGGCATCGCCGCGCCATTCGAACTCTGGAACTGGGCCGAAGAGGTGGGCGCGCCGCAAGGGGCGATGGAGGTCTGGCGCGGGTTCGATCTGCAGGCGGAAATCGCAGCCAAGGTCCAGCACGCGGTCTACCTGCAGAACGACGCGACAAGCGCCTGCGGCGCCGAACTGGTGTTCGGCGTTGGCCCCTCCTATCCGGATTTCGTGTATTTCTTCATCGGATCGTTCATCGGCGGCGGGATCGTTCTGAATTCGGCGATCTTTTCCGGCCGGACCGGGACCGCGGGCGCTGTCGGGCCGCTTCCCGTGCGCAGCGGCGATGGCGAGACACGCCAGTTGCTCGACATCGCCTCGATCTTCGTTCTGGAGAATCTCCTGAAAGAGCGGAACCTCGATCCGCAACCGCTCTGGTATTCCGCCGACGACTGGATCGATTTCGGCGAGCCGCTCGATCTGTGGATCCGGCAAACCGCGGATGCGCTTGCCCAGGCGATCGTTGCGGCAGCCTCGATCATCGATTTCGGCGCGGCCGTGATCGACGGCGGCTTTCCGGCCTGGGTCAGGCAACGGATCGTCGCTGCGACGATCGAAGCGGTGACGCGGCTCGACCTTCAGGGTGTCATCATCCCCGATATCATCGAGGGAATGGTCGGCTCCCAGGCGCGGGCAATCGGCGGGGCCAGCCTGCCGATCTTTGCCAAGTACCTGTCCGACCAGAACGTGCTTTTCAAGGACCTGCGCGAAACGGCGGCAGGTTCATAGGTGGTTGGCTATCGGCCAGAGGTCGCTTCAGCGGCCCTTGGCCTGACGCCAGCGGGCGAAGTCGGCTTTGCTCTCCTCCTTCGTCGCCGGGTAGAGGCCGATGATCGAGCGGCCGTTGAGGACTTCCTCGGTCACGAAATCCTCGAACGCGGTCATTTCGATCACTTCATCGGCGATTTCGTCGGCGATATGCGCCGGGATGATAACCACTCCCTCGTTGTCGCCGACCACCACGTCGCCCGGCCAGACGGCGACGTCGCCACAACCGATGGGTACGTTGATGTCGAGCGCCTGGTGCAGGGTGAGGTTGGTCGGGGCGGAGGGGCGGTTGTGGTAGGCGCGGATGCCGAGTTCGGCGATCTCCGGACTATCGCGAAAACCGCCATCGGTGACGACGCCGGCGACACCGCGCACCATCAGGCGCGATACGAGAATAGAGCCGGCGGAGGCCGCGCGGGGATCCTTGCGGCTGTCCATGACCATGACATGGCCGGGTGGGCACTGCTCGACGGCGGCGCGCTGCGGATGCTTCGGGTTCTGAAACACCGAGAGCGGGTTCAGGTCTTCGCGCGCCGGGATGTAGCGCAGCGTGAAGGCCTGGCCGACCATGTTTTTAGGCTTTTGGGAAAGCGGCCGGACATCCTGGATGAACTGGTTGCGCAGACCGCGCTTGAAGAGCGCGGTGCAGATCGTCGCGCAGCTGACGCTCTCGTATTTCTGGCGTGTGGCGTCGGAAAGAATGTAATCGGTCATGGGGTTCCACTCAGACATGTCGGATCAGAAAATCTCGGGCTCGCCGGCGGTGGCGCCGAATTCCCGTTCGAGGAAGTCGAAGTCGCAGCCTTCGTTGGCCTGCTTGATGTGCTTGGTAAACATCCAGCCGTAGCCGCGTCCGTATTTGTCGGCAGGCGCCACCCATTCGGCGCGGCGCCTGGCGAGCGTGGCTTCGTCCACCAGCATGTCGATCGAGCGGTTCGGCAGGTCGACGCGGATGATGTCGCCGGTGCGCACCAGCGATAGCGGGCCGCCGATATGGGCTTCAGGCGCCACATGCAGGATGCAGGCGCCGTAGCTCGTGCCGGACATGCGGGCATCGGAAATGCGCAGCATGTCGCGAAAACCTTGTTTCAAGATCTTCTTCGGGATCGGCAACATGCCCCATTCCGGCATGCCGGGACCGCCTTTGGGTCCGGCGTTGCGCAGAATCAGCACGTGGTCGGCGGTGACGTCGAGGTCCTCGCGGTCGATCATCGCCTTCATTTCCGGATAACTGTCGAAGACGAGGGCAGGGCCTTCGTGGACCCGCAGCCGCGGCTCGCAGGCGGAAGGCTTCATGACGCAGCCGTCGGGCGCGAGGTTGCCCTTGAGGACCGCCAGGGAACCCTCATGATAGATCGGGTTCGACAAGGGGCGGATGACGTCGCTGTTGTAGACTTCGGCGCCTTTCAGCGTCTCGCCGAGCGGGAAACCGCTGACGGTCATGGCGTCGAGCTTCAGGAGATCCCTGATCTCAGACATCAGGGCGCGCAGGCCTCCGGCGTAATAAAAGTCTTCCATCAGATATTTGTCGCCGGATGGACGGATGTTGGCGACAACAGGCGTCGTGCGTCCCGCCTTGTCGAGATCGTCCAGGGTCAGCGGCACACCGGCTCGGCGGGCCATCGACAGCAGATGCACGACCGCGTTGGTGGAACAGCCTGTCGCCATGGCGACCGTCGTCGCATTGTGGACTGCATCCGGCGTAATGATCTTGTCAGGCGTCAGTTCGTCCCAGACCATTTCGACGATCCGCCGGCCGCAGCGGGTGCTCATGCGAATGTGGTTGACGTCGGCCGCGGGAATGGAACTGGCGCCGGGGAGGGTAAGGCCGAGCGCTTCGGCGATGGCGGTCATGGTGCTTGCGGTGCCGAAGGTCATGCAATGGCCGTAGGAGCGGGCAATGCCCTCTTCGACGCCGGTCCATTGTTCTTCGGAAATCGTGCCGGCGCGGCGTTCATCCCAGTATTTCCAGGCATCCGAGCCCGAGCCCAGCCATTCGCCCTTGTAGTTGCCGCGCAGCATCGGGCCGGCGGGCAGGAAGATCATCGGGAAACCGGCGCTGATGGCGCCCATGACCAGCGCTGGCGTGGTCTTGTCGCAGCCGCCCATCAGCACTGCCCCGTCGACCGGGTGGGCGCGCAAAAGTTCCTCGGCCTCCATGGCGAGGAAGTTGCGATAGAGCATCGATGTCGGCTTCAGCGCGCTTTCGGACAGCGACTGGACCGGCAGTTCGACCGGGAAGCCGCCCGCCTGTAGCACGCCGCGCTTCACGTGTTCGACGCGATCCTTGAAATGGGCGTGGCAGGCGTTGAGGTCGGACCAGGTATTGAGGATGGCGATGATCGGCCTCTTGCCCCAATCCTTCTCGTCATACCCCATCTGCATCATGCGGGAGCGGTGTCCCGACGAACGGAGATCATCCGGCGCGAACCAACGGGCGCTACGGAGATCGGCTGCTTCCTTAGTCATGCTTGCTCTTCCAGAAATCCTGCCATCGTTCCGGGATCGATTCTGTTGCGATCCCAGGGACGGAGCTCCTCCCGCCCGACGCCAACTTAAACACGCTCGTTTTAAATTGATATATCAAATTTCAGATGATAGATCGGCCCAAGGGACTAAAGGTGGAGGACGCGGATGGGAAGCGACAACGCGCTTCTGCCAGTGGCGCCGGTTTTTCTGAAAAGCCTGCGCGACCACGTTTACGGGCTGGTACGCGATGCCATTCTTTCCGGCCGGCTGAAGAGCGGCGAGAAGCTGAACGAGCGCCACCTCGCCGGTCAGCTCGGCATAAGCACGACACCGCTGAAGGAGGCTTTACGCGTGCTTGAAGCCGAAGGGCTGGTACGGTCGGAGCCTCGCCGCGGGATTTATGTCACCTTCAATGCCGGCCAGGCGGAAGAGATGATGCTGGCGCGTGCAGCACTCGAGAGCATGATTGCTCGCCAGGCCGCCAAGCGGGTGAAGGATGAGGACGTGGCCCTGATGCGCGAGCTCATCGTCGAGATGCGGGCGGGCCTCAAGACAGTGGACGTGCTGCAGCTCATCGCTCTCAACGAGCGCTTCCACAACGTCATCCATGAAGCATCCGGCTGCGGCTACCTGCGTCGCCTGCAGGGCGGCCAGAGCATCTACACCCACGCAGCCCGTCTGAGCGTGCTGTCGGAAGAGCGGGAGCGCTTTCTGGCGGTCGAGGAGCATGAGGCCATTGCCAATGCTATCGCCGACCGCGATCCCGATCTCGCCGAGCGCCTGATGCGAGATCACGTCATTCGCTCAGGCGAGAAACATTTGATCCGCGTGTCCCAAGCGTGAAGTCAGCGGCGGCCAATCTTATGAGCTAGGGCGATCGGCGTGTAAAAATGCACCGCACAAAATATTGCCCGGCGCGCCCTTCCAGAACTCGCACATTCCATAAGTCGCCCTACATAAGGTTGGCTTTTATGTGTTCCAGGCCAAGTCAAACGAGGTGGTGACTGGCGATCCGGAGGGAAATTCTGTCATGTCTTTGAAAAAGAAGCTTTTAGGCATTGCTTTCGCGCTTGGCGTTTCGGCCACCATGGCGAATGCCCAGGTCGTCGTCTCGTCCAAGATCGATACCGAAGGCGGCGTGCTGGGCAATATCATCCTTGCCATGCTGAAGGCGAACAACATCCAGGCTACCGATCGCATCCAGCTCGGAGCGACGCCGGTCGTGCGCAAGGCGATCACCGCCGGCGAAATCGACATCTATCCGGAATATACCGGCAACGGCGCCTTCTTCTTCGAGAAGGGCGACGATCCGGCCTGGAAGAACCCGCAAAAGGCCTATGAGGCGGTCAAGAAGCTCGATTACGACGCCAACAAGATCGTCTGGCTGGCGCCGTCTTCGGCCAACAACACCTGGGCGATCGCGGTGCGCAAGGATGTCGCGGATGCCAACAAGCTGAAGACGCTGACCGACTTCGGCAAATATGTGACCGGCGGCGGCAAGGTCGTGCTGGCGGCCTCCTCCGAATTCGTCAATTCGGCCGCAGCCTTGCCGGCCTTCCAGACCACCTACGGCTTCAAGCTGAAACCCGACCAGCTGATCACGCTCTCGGGCGGCGATACGGCTGCAACCATCGGTGCGGCCGCCAACCAGACCAACAATGCGAATGCCGCCATGGTCTACGGTACCGACGGTGGCATCGCGCCTTCCGGGCTTGTGGTTCTCGAAGACGACAAGGGCGTCCAGCCGGTCTACCAGCCGACCCCGATCATCCGCGAAGAGGTGCTCAAGAAGAACCCGAACATCGAGGCGGTGCTGAAGCCTGTCTTCGCCAAGCTCGATCTCGTCACGCTGCAGGACCTCAATGGTCGCGTGCAGGTGGGTGGCGAACCGGCCAAGGCGGTTGCCGAGGATTTTCTCAAGAAGAACGGCTTCCTGAAGTAATTCCTTTTCAGACCGGTTTCGTGTCAACATGGGCCGGGCGCTCCAGCGTCCGGCTTTTTCATCGGTCGCAGGTTGCTTATAGGCAGGGACGGTTTGAGAGTTCAGTTCGATAAGCTCGGCATCGTCATCGCCCTTCTCGCCGCTTACGGCGCGCTCTGGGCGTCGTTTGCGACGCTCAAGCCCAATCGGATCGTACAGGGCCAGGCGGAGGCGATGCTTCAGTCGCTGCCGGCTTGGGCGGGCTGGGGCCTGATCGGCGTGCTGGTTCTTGCGACCGCAGCAGCACTTTTTCGCACGTCACCCTGGATAAAGCTGGTCGCCGCCGTTGCGGCGCTCGCGGCGCTGACGCTTTCGATCGGCTACGCCGCGACCTTCCTGACGCCGGCCGGCAATAGCTATGCCCGCGTCTCGCCCGCCTCGGGCTTCTGGATCCTGCTGTTCGCCTTTGCGCTTCTGGCTGCCGATGCGATCACGCGACTTGATCCTCCGCCGGGGATGCGGGTCCTGTTTCTGGTCCTGGCAGCGGCTGCGATCGGCGCGCTGCTGATGTCGGGAAGTTGGAATGGGCTGTCGATCATGAAGGAATATTCCGGCCGCGCCGATGTCTTCTGGGTCGAAGCGGGCAAGCATGTTGAACTGGCGCTTGGCTCGCTGTTTGCCGCGGTCCTGGCCGGGCTGCCGCTCGGCATCCTCTGTCATCGGGTGGCACCGCTGAGGGATGGCGTGCTCAACACGCTGAACCTCGTCCAGACCATCCCGTCGATCGCGCTTTTCGGCCTGTTGATCGCGCCGCTCGGCTGGATCGCCGCCAATGTGCCGGGCGCTGCGGCGATCGGCATCCGCGGCATCGGGGGAGCGCCTGCCTTTGTCGCTCTGTTTCTCTATTCGCTGCTGCCTGTCGTCGCCAACACCGTCGTCGGGCTTGCGGGCGTGCCGCGCGCGGCAAACGACGCTGCCCGTGGCATCGGCATGACCGGCCGGCAGCGGCTGTTCAAGATCGAGTTCCCGTTGGCGCTGCCGGTGATCCTGACCGCGATCCGCATCGTGCTCGTCCAGAATATCGGCATGGCGACGATTGCCGCGCTGATCGGCGGCGGCGGTTTCGGCGTCTTCGTCTTTCAGGGCATCGGCCAGACAGCGATGGACCTTGTGCTGCTTGGTGCCGTGCCGACGGTGGCGCTCGCCTTTGCCTCGGCCGTCATCCTCGACGCACTGATCGAAATGAACTCCCGTGTCCCCAACGGAGCCAGATCCGCATGATCGAGATCGACGCCATCACCAAGCGCTATGACGGCATCACCGTCGTCGACAATGTCTCGATGGTGATCGAGCCGCGCACCGTCACGGTCGTCGTCGGCACGTCCGGCTCCGGCAAGACGACGCTGATCCGGATGATCAATCGGCTGGTGGAGGCGACCGAAGGAGCCATCCGGCTTGACGGGGAGGACAACCGGTCCATCCCGGGCTACGAGCTGCGGCGCCGGATCGGCTACGCAATTCAGGGCCATGGGCTTTTCCCGCACCGGACGGTGGCGCAGAACATTGCGACGGTGCCCGGCCTGCTCGGCTGGACGAAGGCCCGCACCGAGGCCAAGGTCGAGGAACTGCTGACGCTCTTCCAGCTCGAGCCGAAGACGTTCGGGCCGCGTTATCCGCACGAACTCTCCGGCGGCCAGCAGCAGCGCGTCGGGGTGGCACGGGCGCTTGCCGCCGAACCGAACGTGCTGTTGATGGACGAGCCCTTCGGGGCGCTCGACCCGATCATCCGCGCCAAGGCGCAGGAGGATCTGCTGGCGATCCAGAAATATTTCGCCACGACGATCGTGCTCGTTACCCATGACATGAACGAGGCCTTCCATCTCGCCGACAAGATTGCCGTGATGGACAAGGGCAGGGTGGTGCAATACGGGCCACCGGCAGAACTCGTCCGTGCACCGGCCACGCCCTTCGTCGAGACGCTGATCGGCGATGCGGAACGGCCGTTCCGGCTGCTTTCGATCGCAAAGACCGGCGCTGCGGCGGAGCCGGGCGAGGCGGAGGGCGAGCCGATCAGGGAGGACAGGAGCCAGCAGGAGGCGCTTGCCGATCTCATCTGGAGCGGCCGCGATGCGCTTCCGGTCATCTCCCGGAATGGTGCTCCAATGGGGCGGGTGACGCTTGATGCGATCCTCAAGCGCGCCGCGAGGCCGCGATGAAGGTTTGGGTGCCGACCATCCTGCGCAGCCTTCTGCTTCTCGTGCTGATCGCCTTCCTGGTATCGCCGGACAGTTTCGAGCCGCTGCTGAAGCCGCTCGTGCAGCCGAACGCGCCGGCGATCTACAACCAGGGCAGCCTGCTCAGCCTGACGCTGCTGCATCTGCGGACGGTCTTGATCGCGACGTTGGCGGCGACGATCATTGCCGTGCTGCTGGCGATCCTGGTCACAAGGCCGTTCGGGGCGGAGTTCCTGGCGCTTTCCCGCAGCCTCGTCAATATCGGCCAGACCTTTCCGCCGGTTGCGGTTCTGGCGCTTGCCGTGCCGGCTGTCGGTTTCGGCGAGAAGCCGACGCTGATCGCGCTGTTTCTCTATGGGCTTCTGCCGATCTTTGAAAACACGCTGACCGCGCTCACCAATCTGCCACGCTCCGTGATGGAGGCGGCGCGTGGTTCCGGCATGACACCTTTCCAGCGGCTCATTCAGGTCGAGTTGCCGCTGTCCCTGCCGGTGGTCGTCGCCGGCATCAGGCTTTCAGTGGTGATCAGTCTCGCGACAGCGACGATCGGTTCGACGGTCGCGGCAAAGACCCTCGGTGAAGTGATCATCGCCGGACTGCAATCCAACAACCTCGCCTTCGTGCTACAGGGCGGGCTGATCGTCGGTGCGTTGGCCGTGTTGATCTATGATGGGCTCTCGGCGATCGAAGCCATGATCGCCCGCCGGACGGGTGCAGCCTAGCCGTGGCTGGAATCGGTCGGCACGACCGGTTCGACATCCTGTTTCAGGTTGCCGCGATGGAAGATGAACAGCCCGGCGATGATGATGATGCCGGCGCCTGTCAGCGTCTGGACATCCGGAAAATCGCCGAAGAAAATCCAGCCGAGCACAATCGCCCAGAGCAGCAGCGTATATTGCAGCGGCGCCAGCACCGAGGCCGGCGCCAGTTTCAGCGAGCGGGTGATCAGCAGATGCGCGCCGCAGGAGACGATGCCGAGCAGCAGCAGGGCAAGCAGTTCTCCGGTATTGAATGGGCTCCAGTTCCCAATTGTGAGAAACGCGCCGGCCACGAGGCAGGCCAGCGTCTGCCAGGTGACGAGCGTCGCATCCGGTGTGGAGCGGAGCGTACGGTTCAGCACCAGCGTCAGCGCGAAGGAAAGACTGCCGATCAGCCCGAAGATCGACGGCAATGACAGCATTTCCGAGGAGGGACGAAGGGCGATCACCACACCGATGAAGCCGATCAGGACGGCGAGCCAGCGCCGCCAGCCGATGCGCTCGCCGAGCAGGAAATGCGACAGGGCGGCCACGTAGATCGGGCCTGCCATGTAGAAGGTCATGACGTCGGCGAGCGGCATGTAGGCGACAGCGGCATAGAAAAGCCCGGTGTCTGCGGTCGCCAGAACGATGCGCAGCACATGCAGCGATGGCTTCTCGACCTTGTAGAGTGCCGAAATAGGCTGGCGGGCGAGCATCGGGCCGAGCACGAAAAAGGCGCCGACCGACCGGATCAGCAGAACCTGGCCGACCGAAAAGCTCGCCACCAGCCATTTGCCCATGGCATCGTTGAGGGCGAACATGAAATCGCCAAGCAGCATCAGCAGTATGCCTGCCAGTACCGCATTGCCCGCTATCGCCGAGGCCGCTCTCTTGTTCATGCTGTGCGAGCGCTCCCGACTCTGATCATGCAATTTGAAAGTGCGGACTTACCCGGCGAGCCTGCCACCTTGCAAGGGCCTTGGTGCACCGGTGGTTGTGGGAAAACTGATCGGCAGGCCGCGCAGCACGCGCACCGCGAGGAACGCGAAGCACTCGGCTTCGACAGCATCGCCCCGCCAGCCGAGCGTATCGGCGGAAACGGCCTTCACGCCGGCACGGCTTTCGAGCATCGACATGATCGTCGGGTTGTGACGGCCGCCGCCGCTGACGATCAGGCGCTTCGGTCGATGTGGCAGCAGATCGAGCGCCTTGCCGACTGCGGACGCCGTGAAGGCCGAAAGCGTTGCCGCGCCGGTGGCCTCGTCAAGACCGTCCGCCATGGCGGCGGTGAAGTCGAAACGATCGAGCGATTTCGGATAGGGCGCCGTGAGGTAGGGATGCTCGAGAAGCTTTGCGAGGCGTTCTTCATCGACCTTGCCGGAGGCGCCAAGCGCCCCGTTGCGGTCCATCTCGCCGAGGCCCCGTGCCTTGATAAAATCGTTGAGCGGTGCATTGGCCGGGCCGGTGTCGAAGGCGATCATCAGATCCTTGCCGTCCCACCAGGTGACGTTGGCGACACCGCCGAGATTGAGCACCGCCGTATCGCCGCTGGTATCGACGCCGCGCAGCAGAGCCGAATGATAGGCGGCGGCAAGCGGTGCGCCCTGGCCGCCAGCGCGTACATCCGCCGAGCGAAAGTCATAGGCGACTTTGGTGCCGAGGATTGAGGCCATCAGCTCGCCATCGCCGAGCTGGCGGGTGTCGCCGAGCCTGTCTTTGGTGGGTGCCCGGTGCAGCACGCTCTGGCCGTGGAAACCGACGATGCCGATATCGGCCATGGTCAGCCCCGTGCCTTCGACCAGTTCCCTGACGGCGTAGGACTGCGCCTTTGTCAGCGCCTGTTCGGCCTCGCGGAAGATTGCCGGATCGGGTCCTTCGAAATTCCAGACGCGGGCCTGGGCGAGCGTCTCCTCCAGGAGAGTGCGGATTTCCGGCGGGTAGGGGGCGAGCGTATAGGCGCCGAACGTATCGATCGTCTCGCCGTCCGTCTTCAGGAGCGCCACGTCGATATTGCCGTCGAGGACGGTTCCGGTCATCAGGCCGACAGCCCAGATTGGCTCCATGATCAGCTCCTCAGGTTTGGTTCACGAGATTGCAGACCGCCTGCCTGAGCGGCAGGATGCCGCTGTCGAAATGGCGGGTCGGGTGGATGCGGTTGGTGAGCAGGGTCACGGCACGGCCTTTGTCGAAATCGATCAGCAGGCTTGTGCCGGTAAAGCCCGTATGGCCGATCGTTCCGGGACTGCATAGATTGCCACCCCACCAGTCGATATAGGGCTGCTCCCAGCCATGGGTCCGCCGGTTCGAAAGTGGTGCGCGCATCAGCGCGATCGCATTCCTGGATGCCCCGGTGCCGTCGAGCAGGCTTTCGGCGAAATCCAGAACCGACATCACCGTGCCGAATAGGCCTGCATGGCCGGAACCCTGCAGCGCCGCGCAATTTTCGTCGTGCGCTTCGCCCGACAGGATCCGCTGCCGCCAGGCGCAGTCTTCGGTGGCGGCGGAATTTTCCGGATCGGCAGACCAGGCGAAGCCCCGACCGGGATCGAGGTCGCGGATCGTCTTCTTCGCCAGCCGTTCGAGCGCGAAACCGAGCAGAATGAAGTTGATATCGGAATATACCGGCGGACCGGCTTTCCATTCCCGCTGCAGGATGAAGGCGCGCAGCAGGTCCGGATCGCGGCCGTAGGTGTAGATCGGCTCGACACCCGGAAACGGCGTCTGGTGGCCGAGGCACTGTCGGAAGGTGATCTTCCGCTCCCAGGCCTCAGCATTGTATTGGCGAAGGTCCGGCAGCAGGGTGGTGAGCGGTGCGTCGAGATCGATCGTACCTTCGTCGGCGAGCTTCAGGATGCGCGTCGTGGTGAAGATCACCTTGGTGAGCGAGGCGAGATCGAACCACGTGTCCACGGTCATCGGACGTTCAATCGGAACGACCTGCGCCGAGCCGATGGCGCGGGTCATGCGCCCATGTTTCAGGTCGACGATACCGAGCACTCCGCCGGGAATGCGTCTGTCGGTGACGGAACGCTCGAGTGGGGCGAAGGCCCGCTGGAAGACGGCGGCGAGTTCGGGACTGGCGGAAGCTTTGTCTTTCATGTCGTTACATCCTCAGGCTTCCGCCCGCGCCCGGTGATCCGGTCCATAGGCCTGCCACTCGGCGGGCGGCGGCTCGAAACCCGGTGGCCGAACCAGAGACGGGACCTGGCGGGTATCGAGTTCGAAATGCTGGTTGCGGCGCTCGATGCTTGGCACGGCGGAGATCAATCGCTTGGTGTAGGAATGCCGTGGGTTGGACAGAACCGACGCGGCATTGCCGATCTCGACGATCTGGCCAGCATAAAGCACGGCGATGCGGTGGGCGATACGTTCGACGACCGCCATGTCGTGCGATACGAAAAGATAAGCGAGGCCATATTCGTGCTGCAGGTCGACCAGCAGTTCCAGCACCTTGGCCTGTACTGAGACGTCCAGCGCCGAAACCGCCTCGTCGAGGACGACGATCGACGGATTGAGCATCAGCGCACGGGCGATGCAGAGGCGCTGGCGCTGGCCACCGGAGAACTCGTGCGGATAGCGCAGCAGGCTGTTTTCGGGCAGGCCGACGCGCTTCAGAAGCGCCACCATCTTTTCCCGCGTTCCGGTATCGATCCGGCTACCGGCGGCGATCACCGGTTCGGCAAGGATGCTGTCGATCCGCAGGCGCGGATTGAGCGAGGCGTAGGGGTTCTGGAAGACCATCTGCACGGAGGGGTCGCTGCCGTCGACGATCGTTCCATTGTTGGCGGAGAAGCTGCCGCGCGTCGGCTTCACGAGCCCCAAGATGGCGCGGGCCGTGGTCGACTTGCCGGAGCCGCTCTCGCCGACGATCGCCAGCGTTTCGCCCGGCATCAGGTCGAAGCCGACATTCTCGACCGCATGGACCGAGCCCGGCGAGCGGGTGAGGATGCTGCCGGCCACCTTGAAGCGCACCGTCAGGCCATCGACCGTCAGCGCGGGCGCGATCGCCTCGGACTGCGTGCGGCTGAAATCGGAACGGGCGGCGCGGCCGGATTCGAAATGCGGCACGGCGCTCAGGAGATGTTGCGTATAGGGATGTTTCGGCTGGTCGAGGACGTCGCCGAGCGGTCCCTGTTCGACCGCTTCGCCGGCCTGCATGACCATGACCTTGTCGGCAATGCCGGCAACGAGACCGATGTCATGGGTGATGAAGATCATCCCCATGTCGGTCTCACGCTTCAACTCGCCGAGCAGCGCCATGATTTGGGCCTGGACGGTCACGTCGAGCGCGGTCGTCGGCTCGTCGGCAATCAGCAGGCGCGGATTGCAGGCGAGCGCCATGGCGATCATGACGCGCTGGAGCATGCCGCCGGAAAGCTGGTTCGGCGTGTATTTGAGGCGCCGCGCGGCATCGGGAATGCGGACCCGATCGAGTGCGTCCTTGGCGGCGGCCGTCGCCTGGCGCCCGGTCAGCCCGCGATGCAGGCGAAACGATTCCTCGATCTGGCGACCGATCGTCAGCACAGGGTTCAGCGAGGTCATCGGCTCCTGAAAGATCATGCCGATCTCGGAACCGCGGATTTTTTCGAGCACCGGCTCTTGCGCCCCCGTGATGTCGAGCACTCTGCCGTCGGCGCGTTTCAGGGTAATCGAACCGCCGATGATCCGGCCGCCGCCGAAATCGACGAGACGGTTGATGGAGAGCGCCGTGACCGATTTGCCGGAGCCGCTTTCGCCAACGATCGCCAGCGTCTCGCCGGCGTCGAGGTCGAAGCTGACGCCCTTGACGATCTCGTTCTGCTTCGGATCACGCCCGAAGCCCACGCGCAGGCCGGATACCGAGAGAAGCGATGTCATGGCGCGGACCTCCGCGTCTTGGGGTCGAGGATGTCGCGCAAGGCGTCACCGAGCAGGTTGAAGCCGAGAATGCTGATCATGATGGCGACGGCCGGGAAGATCAGCAGCCAGGGCGCGTTTTCCATCAGGTTTCGGCTGTCGGCGAGCATCAGGCCAAGCGAGGAGGCCGGCGGCTGGGTGCCGAGGCCGAGGAAGCTCAAGCCGGCCTCGGTCAGCAGCGACCATGCGAGCGCCAGCGTCACCTGTACGGTCAGCGGCGCGACCAGGTTCAGGAGCAAATGCCGGGTCAGGATATAGCGTCGGCTCGAACCGAAGGTGCGGGCAGCGTCGACGAATTCGCGGGCTTTGATCGAGAGCGCCGGGCCACGCACCACGCGGGTGAAAATCGGCGTATAGACGATGGCGATCGCTGCGACGCTCGTCCAGGTGCCGGGGCCGACAACGGCGATGATCAGGAGCGCGAGCAGGATGGCCGGGAAAGCGAGCAGCACGTCCATGATGCGCATGACAAGGCCGTCCCAGGCCTTTCCGAACCAGGCGGCGGTCAGGCCGAGCACGGTTCCGGCGAGCGTTGCCAGCGCCACCGAGCAGAAGGCGACGAGGAAGGACTGACCAATGCCGTTCATCAGCCGGCTGGCGACATCGCGGCCGAACAGGTCCGTGCCCATCCAGTAGGCCGCGTTCGGCGCATGCAGCCTGTCGATTCGGAACTGCTGCAGCGGATTGTGAGGTGTGATGCCGGACATGCCGAGCAGCGCGACGATCACATAGATCACCACGATCGTACCGCCGATCCTGCCGCTGGAATGGCTGAAAATTGCGCGCAGCATCGACATCAGTTGCCCTCACCGAGCCGGATGCGCGGATCGAGCGTCACATAGGCGAGGTCGACGAGCAGGTTGACCACCATGAAGTTGAAGGCAATGAACAGTACGCAGCCCTGCACCAGCGCATAATCGCGCTGCAGGATCGCTTCGAGCACCAGTCGGCCGAGGCCGGGCAGGGCGTAGATCTGCTCGACCAGCACGGCGCCGCCGAGCAGATAGCCGAACTCGACGCCGCTCAGGGTGACGACCGGGATCAGTGCGTTCGGCAAGGCATGGCGCCAGATGACGCTGCGTTTCGGCACGCCCTTGGAGCGGGCGGTGCGGACATAGTCGTCGGAGAGGACATCCAGCATGGCGGAGCGCGAGATGCGGGTGACGGAGGCGGCGAAGGCAAAACCGAGCGTGATCGCCGGCAGGATCATCTGGCCGAGATTGCGCAAGGGGTCGGTGAAGAACGGCGTGAACTCGCCCATGGCCGGCAGGATGCCGAAACCGGCCGACAGCGCATAGATGATCAGCAGGCCGACAACGAAGTTGGGTGTCGACTGGCCAATCATCGCGAAGATGCGTACCGCCAGATCGGACATCTTTTCGTTGCGGGTGGCGGCGAATACGCCGGCCGGCAGGCCGACGAGCAGCGCCACGCACATGGACATCAAGGCGAGCTGCAGCGTCAGCGGGAAACGTTCGAGGATGATGGTGAGCGCCGGCTTGCCGTGGATCACGGAAATGCCGAGATCGCCCTGGAGGACCCCCAGAAGCCAGCTCCAGTATTGCACCAGGATCGGCTTGTCGATGCCGAAATAGGCCGAGAGCGCCGCCCTCTGCGCCGGTGTCAGTAGGCCGGCTTCGGTGCCGAGCATCGCGGTGATCGCGTCACCCGGCACCAATCGAATTGCGACGAACACGAGGATGGAGACCCCGAGCATCACGAGCGGAAACGTCAACAGCCGTCGCGCCAGGTAACTCATTCGCCCACCAACCTCGTATCCGTCATGCTTTCGCGATTACTGCAACGTCACCTTGCTCAGGCCGAACAGCGAGCCTTCCGGCGTCGGCACGAAGCCCTGCACGTTCTTCTGCTGTGCCGTATAGCTGTAAGACGTGTAGAGCCAGGCCCAGGGGGCGACTTCGACGAGGTGCTTTTCGAAGTCGGCGAAGATGACCTTGCGCTTGGCAGGGTCGGTCTCGACGCGGCCCTTCTGCATCAGGCTGTCGAGCGTGTCGTCGATGTAGTTCGTGACCTTCTGCAGGTTGCCGGTCTTGGTCCAGTAACGGTTGTACATGGAATAAGGATCGGCACGGCCGCCGTTCAGCGCCACCGCCATGTCGAAGTCGCCCTTCAGCCAGGCGTCGACATAGACGTTGAGCTCCATCATCTTGATGTTGAGCTTGACGCCGATTTCGGCGAGCTGGGACTGGAGGACCTGCGCTTCGGCGGCGGCGGTCGCGGGTTCGCCATTGGCGGCGATCACGGTCGCGGTAAAGCCGTTCGCAAAACCCGCGTCAGCCATCAGCTTCTTCGCCTTGGCGATATCCTGCTTGTAGCAGAACAGCGTGCTGGCATCGGAGGTATAGCCGGGCATGGTCAGCGGGCCGGTGACCTTGCCTTCGCCGACCGAAGCCGTGTCGAGCACGTCCTTGCGGTCGATGGCGCAGGAGATTGCCTGGCGCACGGCGAGAACGTCCATCGGCTTGCGGGACGGGTTCATCTGCAGGACGTGGTAGGCGAGAACCGGCGTGCGGTTGAGCACAAGGCTAGGCTCCTTGGGCACGAGGGTTGCGACCAGCGGATCGTTGATCAGCGCGAAATCGACCTGCTTGGTGCGAAGCGCGGCAAGGATAGCGGTCTCGTCCGGCAGGACGCTGATGTCGATGCCGTCGATCGCGACCTTGCCACCGGCCCAGTCCTTGTTGGCGGAGAGCGTTTCCTTCGAATTAGGCTCCCACTTGTCGAGCTTGAACGGGCCGGAACCGAGCGCCTTGGTGCCGATGGTGCCGGCAGCGATTTCAGCGGCCGGTACGATGGCGGCGTTGATGCTTGCCATGGCCGTCAGGAGCGGCACGTCCGGCTGCGACAGCTTGAAGACGACCGTCGTCTGGTCCGAGGTCTCGATCGAGGCGATCGACAGGAAGTTGGCGCGCGCGGCGGCGGCGGTCTTTTCGTCGAGAAGGCGCTCGAACGAGGCCTTCACGTCGGCGGCGGTCACCGGCTTGCCGTCCTGGAATTTTGCGTTCGGATTAAGCTTGAAGGTCAGTTGCTTGGCGTCGGCTGCAAATTCCCAGGAGGCTGCGACGGCCGGGACGATCTGCAGGTCCTTGTTGAGGCGGACGAGCGGCTCGTAGATCAGTTCCAGCAGGCGGATCGAGGAAAATGCAGTCTGCTTGTGCGGATCAAGGCCGGTCGCATCCTGCTTCCAGGCCATTTTCAGCGATGCGGCCGATGCCGGCGAGGCGATCGCGGTGGCGCTGATGGTGACGGCCAGCGCAAGGCCGGACAGCAGTTTAGTCGAAAGATGTCTTCCCATTTTTATTCTCCCTCTTTTGATATCTGTTCGTCGTCTCGACCCAGCTACACTCCAGCAGCGGCCGTCATTCAGCAGCTTTACGCTGTCTTCCCATCAATTGCCTTGCGGAGGAAGCCTCCGGCATCGTCGAGCGCCACACGCGCCGTATCGACATCCATTCCCGTCAGCGCGATCAGGATCGCCAGTTTGACGTCGTTGCCGGTGAGGTCAAGCACGCGGCGCGCCTCTTCCGTCGTACAGCCGGTCGCCTGCATGACGATGCGGGCGGCACGGGCGACGAGCTTCTGGTTGCTGGCATGCAGGTCGACCATCAGGTTCTGATAGCTCTTGCCGATGCGGATCATGCTCGCCGTGGTCAGCATGTTGAGCACGAGCTTCTGGGCGGTGCCGGACTTCAGCCGCGTCGAGCCGGTGAGGATTTCCGGGCCGACCACCGGCGAGATGGCAATATCGGCAATGTCGGCGATGACGGCGTCGGGATTGCAGGAGAGGGCGACCGTCTTCGCTCCAAGCCCCTTGGCATAGTTCAGGGCGCCGATGACGTAAGGGGTGCGGCCGCTGACGGCGATGCCGACAACGACGTCGTCTGCGGTTAGCCCGATGTCGACGAGATCCTGCTGGCCCTGTTCCGGGCTGTCCTCGGCACCTTCGACGGCGTGCTGCAGGGCGTGGCTGCCGCCGGCGATCAGGCCGACGACCATGCCTTCCGGGACGCTGAAAGTCGGGGGGCATTCGGAAGCATCGAGCACGCCGAGGCGGCCGCTGGTGCCGGCACCGATATAGACCAGCCGCGCGCCCTTCTGGAAAGCGCGAACGATTTCTTCCACGGCCTCGGCGATCTGCGGGATCACCTTCTCGACGGCTGCGGGAACGCCCTGATCTTCCTCGTTTATTTCACGCAGGACATCGATTGTCGGCAGCAGATCGATATCCATGGAGCGGGGATTACGGTCTTCCGAAACCAGTCTTTCCAGTTCGGATATCAGCCGTTCGTCGCTCATGACCCTGCCTTCGAGATCGGAGTGCGGTGCAGCGCTTCGCAGGATCGGCGTCATACGATGTTGCTCCTCACCCTTTGTTACCCTTTCTCAAAGGATTAGGATCATCCATTCCATGAGTCAATTGAAAATTGGAATATATTATTCCATATCGCCCAGCCTTCTCAGGAGGCGGGGATCGCGGTTCAGGAGGCTTTGACAGCCTGGCGGGCGAGGATGATCGCGCCTGAGACGGCATCGCCGTCGGCGGGCTTCAGGCGGCGGCGAACGTCGGGCGCCAGCCAAGCCTCGAGCGGGCTCGACAGGCCGCCAAGCAGGGTAACGCGCGGCGCGCCTTGATCGAACAGCGTGCGGACCAGCGTGTCGATCTGTTCGGCAGCACTTTGGACGATGCGACGGCCGGCGGAATCACCCTGGTCCGCATGCCGCATCACCATCGGCGCAAGCGAGGCATAGTCCGTGGCGGACGAACGGTCCATCCAGGCTATGGCTTCGAAAGGATCGTTCTGGAAGCGCTGCATGACCTCGATCAGCAGAGCGGTTTTCTCGATACGTCCGTCATGCGCGCGAAGCGCCAGCTGCACGGCTTTGAGGCCGAGATCTGCGCCGCTGCCTTCATCGGAAATGGGAAACCCGTAACCGCCGACGCGCAGGCTGCGGCCTTCGGCAAAACCGAGACCGATCGAGCCGGTGCCGGCGATGACGATTGCGCCGTCGCGGCCGGAATGGGCGCCGAGGCAGGCGCCCATTCCGTCGCTGACGAAATCGATGCTGGCGAACGGGTGCGGGATCGCCTTCAAGGCCTCGACAGACCCCTTGCGGCCGGTGCCGGCAAGCCCGATGCCCACATGGGTGCGGCCTATCTCGTCGGACCCGAACCCACCCTCGTCGAAGGCGGCATTGAACGCGCGCGAGATCGAGGCCCAGGCCTGTTCGATGCCGAGCCGGGTCGTTGCAGGGCCGGAAAGACCCTGTCCAAGAACGGAGCCGGATTCGTCCTCGATACGGGCGCGGCAGCCGGTACCGCCGCCATCGACACCCAGGAAAAAGCGTTCGGTTCCGGCCGTCATGCGCTGATCCGCTCGATATCCGCTCCGCACTGGCCAAGCTTGCGGTCGAGTTGTTCGTAACCACGGTCGAGGTGGTACACGCGGTTGATGGTCGTTTCGCCCGACGAGACCAGCCCGGCGAGTACAAGCGAGACGGAGGCGCGCAGATCCGTCGCCATCACTTGCGCGCCCTTCAATGGGGCGCCGCCGCGTACCAGTGCGGTGGTGCCTTGTAGTGCGATATTGGCGCCGAGGCGCATCAACTCCGGCACGTGCATGAAACGGCTTTCGAAGACGGTTTCGCGGATCAGTGAAGCGCCTTCAGCACAGGCGGCGAGCGCCATGAACTGCGCCTGCAGATCGGTCGGGAAACCCGGATAGGGCTCGGTGGTGATATCCGTCGCCCTTAGCGGACCTTCGCGAGAAACGACAAGGCCGCGATCGCTCGGCCAGATGCTGACGCCCATCGCCTCCAGCACCTGCACGATGGAGGCCATGTTTTCCAGCCGTGCGTTGGTGAGCTCCAGCATGCCGCCGGTGATGGCGGCTGCCACGGCGTAAGTTCCGGCTTCGATGCGGTCGGGAATGCCGTGATGTTTCGCCGGTTGCCAGGTGGTTGAGCCCTGGACCAGGATGCGGTGGGTGCCGGCGCCTTCGATGCGTGCGCCCATGGCGATCAGGCAGGCGGCGAGATCGGCGACTTCGGGTTCGCGGGCGGCGTTGAGGATCTCGGTTTCGCCCCTGGCGGCGGTGGCGGCCATCATCGCCGTCTCCGTGGCACCGACGGAGGGGGAGGGAAGCACGATGCGGCCGCCCCTCAATCCGCCCGGTGCCGAGGCGACGATCAAGCCGTTCTCGATATCGATGTCCGCCCCCAGTGCGGCGAGCGCCTTGATATGCATGTCGACCGGGCGCGCACCGATGGCGCAGCCACCCGGCAGAGATACGCGTGCCTGGCCGAAGCGGGCGAGCAGTGGTGCGAGGACGAGCACGGTGGCGCGCATCTTGCGAACGGTGTCGTAGGAGGTTTCTTTCGAGACGATTGCCTTGGCATCGACGATGGTGGAATGGCCGGTGCGGGTGACGGCGGCGCCATGCAGTTCGACAACCCCCAGCATGTTTTCCACATCGCTGACCTGTGGCAGGTTGGTGAGTTCGACCGGGTAGGGGCTGAGCAGCGTTGCCGCGATCTGCGGGAGCGCCGCGTTTTTCGCCCCGGCAATGGTGACGGCTCCCTGGAGCCGATGACCGCCGACGATCCGTAATCTGTCCATGGCGAAACCTGTCGAAGAGGTGCGGTGAATCTCAAATCAATCTGCGCTTCCTCGAAACTAAACCACGGCGCGTCTCTGTCAATCATTCGGAATTTTTTATTCCTTTGTGCGGCATCATCTGCGATAATCCATCCTCGGCTGGGGAATGGAAACGCTGTTGCGGAGGACCGTTGCGGTGATATCCTCCACCCGACCCCAGGCCTTATCGCGGAGCTTCCGAAGGAACGCATGTCAGTCTTAAAGAAGATCAACGCGCAGCTCGAGGATATGGCACCGGCAGACCGGGAGATCGGCCAGTTCATCCTCGACAATCCGGACCAGATGCTGCGGCTTTCCTCGGCAGCGCTTGCGGCCGAGACGGGGCGCAGCCAGTCGAGCGTCGTGAAATTCAGCCAGAAGCTGGGTTTTGCCGGATACCAGGAGCTGAAACTCGCCGTCAGCGAGGCGAAGGCGCAGGAATGGCATGCGCCTCCCGGCATGATCCACGGCTCGATCGAGGTCGGCGACAGCTATCTGACGATCCTGCAGAAGCTGATCGGCAGCAAGATGCTGTCCATGCAGCAGACGCTTGCGGTCAACAACGAGCAGGAGATCGAGCGAGCCCTGACGGCTCTCAACGATGCGCGACGCATCCATATGGCCGGCGTCGGGGCATCGTCGCTGGTCGCCCGCGACTTTTCCTACAAGCTGATGAAGCTCGGCCGCAACGTTCTGCATGACAGCGACAGCCATGTGCAGATGGCGAATGTTTCGACGCTCAACAGCCAGGACGTGCTGCTGGCACTTTCCTATTCCGGCACCAGTTTCGAGACACTGAGGATCGCCGAACTGGCGCGCCAGCGCGGCGCGACAGTGATCGCGATTACCGGTCTCAACGGCAATCCGCTGATGCAGGCGGCGGATATCCGACTTTATACGGTCGCGGACGAGGAGCGGGTGCGCTCGTCCTCAATCACCGCGCGCGATGCGCAGCTGATGCTGACGGACTTGCTGTTCATCCTGCTCGTCCAACGCCAGCCGGACGCCAATGAATACGTCCACAACAGCGAACTTGCGGTCTCGGTCCTGAAGGCCAAGTGATCCGCGAGTTCACGCGGCCATGCGATGCTTCAGACGCATGACCTTGAAGAAACCATTCGGGAACACGCGACGGATTTCCGCCACCTCGAAATCGCCTCGGCGCTTCGCCCATTCGACAATCCGGGCGATGCGGAAGGACGAGCTCCACCCGACCCGATGCACCAGCGGCGCTACGGCTTCCTCGATCGCCCCTTGCAGACCGCGCCCGTCGCCGAGCTTGCTCGCAACGATGATCTCGCCGCCCGGGCGTAACACGCGGGCGCACTCGTCAAGAGCGCGTTCGGGATCCGGGATCAGCGTGATGACGAAGGGGAGGCAGACGGCGTCGAACGAGCGATCGGCAAATTCGAGATTGTGCGCATCCATGACATGCAGCGACTGGACATGGGAGAGGCCGGCGCGCGCGACCTTCTCGCGCGCCTTGGCGATCATGTGTTCGGAAAGATCGATGCCGGTGACCCGGCAATGGCTCGGATAATAGGGCAATACCAGCCCGGTGCCGACGCCGACTTCGAGGATGTCCCGTCCGGCTTCAGCGGCGAGCTTCGCGACGGTTCGATGCCCGTCGCGCAGCAAGCCTCGATAGACCCGGTCATAGACCGGCGCCCACCGTTCATACACCTTCTGCTGATGTTCGGCGCTGTTGCGGATAACTGCCAAGATCGTCCCCTCCGGTGTGCCGCGAATTGGGCTGAAACTCAGGACGAAAACGATAGTTCCGCTTCACGACGGTTTTGCGACGGAGGCTCAGACCTTAGAGGGCGCGCATCGCGTCGATGAATTCTCTCGCCTTTTGCCCGATGGAGGCGAGGTCGGCACCTGGCTTGTAAAGGGAGGAACCGATGCCGAAACCGGCTGTGCCCGCCTGCGCGTAGACAGCCATGTTCTCGGGCGTGACACCGCCGACGGCGAGTACCGGGATATCCTTCGGCAATACGGCCTTCCATGCCTTGATGACATAGGGCGGAATCGCTTCCGCCGGAAAGGCCTTGATGCCGCTGGCGCCGGCCTCGATCGCCGCGAAGGCTTCCGTCGGGGTTGCGACGCCCGGCAGGCTCACCATGCCGGCCGCGCGGCTGGCCTTGATGACCTCGACATTCGCGTTCGGCGAGATGATCACCTTGGCGCCGGTCGCGGCGACATCGGCGACCTGGGCAGGTGTCAGTACGGTGCCGGCTCCGATCAGTGCCTGGTCTCCGAAACGTCTGACCAGCTTTTCGATGCTCTTCAGCGGGTCCGGAGAATTCAGCGGGACTTCGATGATCCGCCAGCCGGCCTCGACCAGCACCTCGCCCACGCTTTCAGCCTCCTCCGGCTTGATGCCGCGCAGGATGGCGACGAGATTGCATGCCTTGAGCGCCTCTTCGAAGGTCATCTCGAAACTCCTTTATTGCGCGGCTTCGGCCGCGATCAGCATGATGCCGCGTTTCGCGGCGTTTTCCGGAGCGGGTTCGACCGTCAGGCCGAACAGGGGCGCGATCCGGCCGTAGCGGCTGTTGAGCATGTTGTTGCCGACGATGCCGATCGTATCGCCGTTCTTGAACCAGCCGGCAGCGCGGGCCTGGCGGAATTCCGAGCCGATGACGAGCCCGGAGACGTAATCGAGGATATCCTCGGGCTTCAATTTGCCGTCGAGAATGCCGGTGCGGGCGCTGAAGATCGCCGACAGGAAGGCATCGGCGGCGGCCGAATCGCTCGCTGCGAATCCCGCCCCGCGATCGAAACTCTGCCAGTCCGGCTCGGCGCCCGGCTGCGGCTCGAGAGCCTTGGCGATGAATGAATGTTTGGTCAGGAGCGAAAATACCTCGCCGGTCGCATACGTCTGGAAACCGTCGATCCGGTTGTCCTTGACCCGTGCCCATTTGCTATGGGTGCCGGGCAGGACCAGGGTGCGGTCGCGCCCGAGGCCGTAGCCGACGATCTGGGTTTCCTCACCACGCATCACATCCGGAAAGGGTTTTGCGGCCGGATCGCGCATGCCGGGCAGGAAGGTGATGACGGCGCCGTTCTGAAGAGAGAGTTTGCGCGTGCCGGCGGCAAGCTCGGCGATCCCGCCGGGCGTGTCCACATAGGGTACTTCGACCCAGCCGTTGCGGCTGGTGATCATGCCGCTTGCCAGGACGGGCAGGGGGCCATGCGCCGAAAACCATTCGCCCACGGTTTCCATCAACGCCTGCTCGAAGGCGCCGTTCTTGACGAACTGGATGCCACCGCTCGACGTATCGCGGGTATCGAGCGTTTCGCCGGTTTCCGAAACCAGCATGGCGCGCAGCGAACTCGTTCCCCAATCGAGGATGATCGAGGTGGGTTTTGGCATGGTCACATTTCTCCCGAAGCGGCTTTCGCCCCTTCGATAGCCCGTGACGTATCACCCTGTCGAGAGGCGACCCGGCGGAAACCGGCGGCGATGTCGGGCGTGACGAGATTTGTGCCCGCCCCGAAGATCTCGAGCGCCGTCTTGTAACGCTCGGCGAGCGCGGCGTGACCGACAATGTTGATTTTCCTCGGTTTGTCCTGTCCGAGCGCTTCCGATATTTCCGCGCCGATCATCAGGCCGGTCAGATAGTCGGCGATCTCTTCCGGCGCCAGACGATCGAACAGGACCAGGCTGCGCGCTGAAAAGACGCGGGCGAGGATGCGGCCGGGCAGCGTCTCTTGTTCAAGCGCCGTCTGGACCCCGCGGCGAAAGGCGTCCGGGCGCTCCTCGTACGTCGCGGGGATGAGGCGCGAGACAAGCGAATCCTTCTTGAGCAGATTGAGGATTTCGCCCGACATGTAGGTGGTGATCGCCGTGATGCGGCCGCCCTCCATCGTCACCCATTTGGCATGCGGACCGGGCAGCACGAAGATGCCGTCGGTTTCCGTGAGACCGAAGAGCGACATTTCCTCACCGCGCATCACGTCGGGCAAGGGTTTGGTCTGGGCGATGCCGGGCAGGAAGATCAGCGGCGGCAGACCTTCGACCTCATGCGTAACCGCCTGGGCCAACAAATCCGCAGGCCCAGCCGGCACCGGGGCGAAGGGGCTTTCGATCCAGCCGTTGCGGCTGGTGATCATGCCGGAAAACAGGATTTTTTCGGCCCTGTCGATCCAGTCGCCGAGTTCTTCGCGGAGTGCGGTCTCGAAACCGCCGGCTGCGACCTTGGTCGTGCCGCGGTCGCTCTTCTTTTCGCCATGCACCGTGTCGTCGTCGAGAAGCAGCGCACGGAAGGCGGCGGAGGTCCATTCGATTGCAATATACATGGGGGAATCATCCTAATAGGCGGGTTTGACCGGGAACCAGTCCTTGCGCTCGGTATCGAGATAGGCGCCGGCGATGCCGGGCACGCGGTATTTTTCGAGCATTTCGATATCCATCTCGACGCCGAGGCCCGGCCCTTCCGGCACCTCGAAGCGGCCATCCTTCAGAACCGGCGGATTAGGCGAGATATCGCCGCCGAGATAGGCGCGCTCGGTATCGATGGCGATCGACATGTTCGGCAGCGATGCCGCGAGATGGATATAGGCCGATTGCGACAGCGCCAGTTCCGCGCCGGAATGCAGCGTCACCGGAATGCCGACCGATTCGCAGATCGCCGCCGCCTTGATCGTCTGCCAGAGACCACCCGCCTCGTGCGGGTCGAGGAGCACGACGTCGGCTGCATTGGCGCGGATGATGTTTCCGACATCGGACAGCGTATAGGCGCTTTCGTCGAGCGCGATCGGCACCGTTGAGCGGGCAACGAGCGCCGCATGGCCGGCGAGATCGTCGAGCTCCAGCGGCTGTTCCACATAAGCCGGGTCGAAAGCCTTCAGCTTTTCGAGCTGGCGTTTTGCGGTCGCCGGGTTCCAGGCGCCGTTGACGTCAAGCCGCAACGGGTGGTCGCCGATCACCTTTCGCGAGGCCTCGGCGAGCGTGATATCGCTCCTTTCGTCGAAGCCGATCTTCACCTTGAAGGTGGTGTAGCCGAGGTCGAGGAAGCGCTTCAGGCGTTCCGAAAGGCCTTTGGGATCATTGGTGAAGAGATAGGCGGCGGCTTCGACATCCTTGCGCCAGCGGCCGCCCCACATGGCATAAAGCGGCAGGTTCGCCTGTTTGCCGAGCGCATCCCACATCGCCATTTCCATGGCGCAGATCGCCATCACTGCGGCGCGCTTGTGGTGGTAGAAGCCGGCGCCGAGCACATGGCGGTGGAAACGTTCCGCATCCGCGATCGGGTAGCCGATTGCGAGTGGTGCGACGACATCGGCGAAGACTGCGGGCACGTTGGCGATCAGCGAGATTGTCTCGCCCCAGCCGATGATCCCGGCATCCGTCTCAATCCGGCAGATCAGCCGGGTCGTGCCGATTCGCCGCCCGGAACCCCAGAGAATGTCCTCGGTGAACGGCATACGGACCAACCAATGGTCCACTTTGGTAATGCGCAAGATGTCCTCCCATGGACGGCAACTTCCTTGCCGCTTCAGTTTCGCTGTTGACATGGAACTTAGTTCCAAGATAACTCTCTTGGCAAGAGCGAGGCGGCGTGCTGTGGGAGCGGCACCAAAAATCGTCGTCCAGGGAGAGGGCATGGCCAAGGTACAATTGGAAGCGATCGACAAGGATGTCGCCAATGATACGGGCGGCGTGCCGGGTGTTCAGGCCCTGACGCGCGGCATCCAGATCGTCGACGCGGTGGCGGCGGAAGCCCGCGGCCTGCGCTTCACCGAACTGCTCGACCAGACTCAATTGCCCAAGGGCACGCTGCACAGGCTGCTGCAGGCGCTGGTCGACGAGCGGCTGCTCCACTTCGATACCCGCGACCAGGTTTACCGGTTGGCGCCGCGGCTGTTCCAATGGGCACACAAGGTCTGGGACAATTTCGATCTGCGCGGCGCGGCCGAAC
Source organism: Neorhizobium tomejilense (assembly GCA_002968845.1). Lineage (GTDB taxonomy): Bacteria > Pseudomonadota > Alphaproteobacteria > Rhizobiales > Rhizobiaceae > Neorhizobium > Neorhizobium tomejilense. The sequence continues at coordinate 87,289 of PVBG01000001.1, forward strand.
CGGAACTGGCGCGGCTTCGCGACCTGACGGGCGAAGCGATCCGTCTCGGCGTGCTCGACGGCGGCAGCGTTCTTTACATCGACCAGCGGGAAGTGCCGCAACCGCTGCGCCTCAACAACGGCGTCGGTTCGCGCGCGGCACCGCATGCGAGCGGCCTCGGCAAGGCGATCCTGGCGCATCTGTCGCTCGAAAAACGCCGCGCGCTGCTCGACGGCATCGAACTGGAACGGCTGACCCCGAACACGATCGTCAATGCCGAGGAACTCAGCCGCCAGCTCGATCTCACCAAGGCGCGTGGCTATGCCGTCTCGGTCGACGAGCAGCATATCGGTATTTCCTCGGTGGCCGCACCCGTCCTCAACCATCGCGGCGAACCGATCGGCGCGATCGGCATTATCGGCCCGTCCTTCCGCCTGCCGGTCGACCGGCTGCACGCTTTCGGCCGCGATGTCATCGAGGCGGCGCGCCGCACATCCGGCAATTTTGGAGAGTTTCCCATGTCGCTTGCGGTCAAGCCGCGTCCTCTCGGCCCCGATCGCGCCGACGTGCGCTGCGTCATTCCGGCAAGCACGTTTCTCGGCGAAGGCCCGCACTGGTCGCCGGAGCACAAGAAGCTCTATTTCGTCGATATCCTGGCGCCTGCCGTCCATACCGGCGATCCCGCCAAGGGCACCTATACGTCCATGCAGGTGCCGGAACTGATCGGCTTCGTGATCCCTCGCTCGCGCGGCGGCTTTGTCGCCGCCATGCATGGCGAGATCCGCGGCATCGATCTTGCGACCGGCGACATCACCACGATCTCGCGGCCGGAGGCCGACCGTCCCGGCAATCGCTTCAACGACGGCAAATGCGACCGTCGCGGCAGGCTTTGGGCGGGGACGCTCGCGATCGACACGACGCCGGACCAGGGGCGGCTCTGGAGGATCGATCCAGACGGTCGGTCGCGGGAGATGGATCGCGGTTTCCACGTCTCGAACGGGCTTGGTTGGAGCCCGGACGACCGCACCTTCTACTTTACCGATACCAATCGGCAGACGGTCTATGCCTATGATTTCGATATCGAAAGCGGCGAAGTCGCAAACCGGCGCGTGTTCATCACGGTACCGGAATCCGAAGGCAAGCCGGACGGCATGACGGTCGATGCGGAGGGTTTCGTCTGGATCGCCCATTGGGATGGCTGGTGCGTTACCCGCTACGATCCGCAGGGCAAGGTGGAGCGGGTGATCAACCTGCCGATCCCGCGCCCGACAAGCTGCGTCTTCGGCGGTGCCGACATGCAGACCCTGTTCGTGACATCCGCCCGCATCCGGCTTTCGGCAGCCCAGCTTTCCGAAGCGCCGCTCTCCGGCAGCGTGTTTTCCATCGATACCGGCATCAAGGGCCAGGCAGCCCAGATGTTCGGGGGCTGAGACATCAAGAGACACCCATGGCCAAGCTTGAACTCAAAGACATCCGTAAATCCTTCGGCTCGGCCGAAGTCCTGAAGGGCATCGACCTGACGGTCGAAGACGGCGAATTCGTCGCCTTCGTCGGCCCGTCCGGCTGCGGAAAATCGACGCTGCTGCGGCTCATCTGCGGGCTCGACGAAATCACCTCAGGCAAAATGGCGATCGACGGCGAGTTGGTGAACGACGTGCCGCCGGCCAAGCGCGGTATCGCCATGGTCTTCCAGTCCTATGCGCTCTATCCGCATATGACGGTTGCCGAGAACATGGGCTATGCGCTGCGGCTTGCCGGCACGCCGAAGCCGGAGATCGATGCGCGTGTCGGCCAGGCGGCGAAGAAGCTCCGCATCGATACCTATCTGGAACGCAAGCCCCGCCAGCTCTCCGGTGGCCAGCGCCAGCGCGTCGCGATCGGCCGCGCCATCGTTCGCGAACCGCGTATCTTCCTGTTCGACGAGCCGCTTTCCAACCTCGACGCCTCGCTGCGCGTGGAAATGCGTATCGAGATCGCCCGCATGAAGGATACGCTCGGCACGACAATGGTCTACGTCACCCACGACCAGATCGAGGCGATGACGCTGGCCGACAAGATCGTGGTGCTGAATTCCGGCCGTGTCGAACAGATCGGCTCGCCGCTCGATCTCTACAACAAGCCGGTGAACCGCTTCGTGGCGGGCTTCATCGGCTCGCCGCGCATGAATTTCCTGAAGCTCGGTGCTAGAAAGGGCGAGGGCGCGTTCACTGTCCCGGGCTGCGAAGTCCGCTTGCCGCGTAACCTGTCTTCAGCGCCGGCTGAGATCGGCATCCGGCCGGAGCATGTGGAGCTGGTGAGCCATGGCGCCCCGGATTCGCTCGCTGGGACCGTTACCATGACCGAACATCTCGGCAGCGACACCTATGCCTATGTGGCGCTCGAAGGCTCCGAGGAGATGGTCGTGGTGCGGCTTTCCGGCGACCGGGCCGTCAAGCGCGGGGAACCGATCGGCGTCCATGTCGATCCGGCCATGATCCACGTCTTTTCCGCTGATGGCCTGTCACTGGCTTCGGCGCGTCCAGTCGCCCTGGAGGCCGCATGAGCATCCATCCGGAACTCATCGCAAAGGCCGAGGTCGAGGCCGCCAAGTACCCCAGCCTCAAGGGCAGGGGCGTGCTGATCACCGGCGGCGGTTCGGGTATCGGAGCCTCGCTGGTCGAACATTTTTGCGCCCAGGGCTGCAGGGTCGGGTTCCTCGACCTTAATGCCAATGTCGCCGACGAGACGGCCGCGGTAGTCGCAAGAAAGACCGGCAACAAGCCGTTCCATGGTACCGCGGACCTGCGCGACATCGACGCCCTGAAGGACGGGATCGAGGCGCTGCGATCCGAAATCGGACCGATCCGGGTGCTCGTCAACAATGCGGGCAATGACGATCGCATGCCGCTCGAAGACGTGACGCCGGACTATTGGGACGAGCGTTTCCAGACCAACCTGCGCCATCAGTTCTTCGCGGTCCAGGCCGTTGTGCCGGAAATGGCGGAGGTCGGCGGCGGGTCGATCATCAACATGGGTTCGATCTCCTGGATGCGCGGCGCGGCCGGGCTGATCTTCTATACGACCGCCAAATCCGCCGTCATGGGCATGACCAAGTCGCTCGCCCGCGAATTGGGGACACGCAATATCCGCGTCAACTCGATCGCGCCCGGCTGGGTGCTGACCGAGCGCCAGGTGGAGCGCGCCAAGCGCGTCTACCAGGGCAAGTTTTCCGAATACCTTGAGGTCCAGTGCCTCAAGGAGCATCTGCTGCCGCCCGATATCGCCCGCATGGCGCTGTTCCTGGCGGCAGACGATTCCCGCCTCATCACATCGCAGACATTCATCGTCGATGGAGGCGTCGTCTAACGAGGGAAAGGCGGATACGGCGCTCGCCGCTTGACCTTTTTCAGGTTGAAACAGAGTTCCATCATCATCGTTTCGGGAGGATTTGATGAACACCTTTACCAGACTGATCGGCACCGCCGCCGTCGCGCTTGCGCTCGGCTCCGGTGTCGCCAAGGCAGCCGACCTGAGCTTCATGAGCTTCACGTACGCGGAAGAAGCCAACAAGGCGATCGTCCAGGGCGTCCTGGACAATTTTCAGAAAACCGAGAAGCTGACGGTCGAGCCGCTCGGCTTTGCCTGGGGCGACATGCAGAAGAACATCTTTCTGCGCGCCCGGTCGAAGACCCTGCCCGATGTCGCCCAGCTTTCTGAACGCTGGCTGCCGACTTTCGCGAGCCTCGACAATCTCGTCGACCTGAACACGGTCTACGGCAAGGACAAGCTCCAAGCGGCTTTCGCGCCGGATGCGCTCGCCATGGGCAATATCAACGGCAAGCAGCTTGCGCTGCCGCTTCTGTCCGGTTCGATCGGCATGGTGGCCAACAAGGAAGTGCTTGCAAAGGCCGGCATCAATGACGTGCCGAAAACTGTCGACGACTTCAAGAAAGCCCTTATCTCGGTGCGCGATAAGGTGCCCAACTCGGTGCCTTACTCCATGGCGACCAAGAACAACGGTTCGATCCTGATCGACTTCATGGTCTGGAACTGGGTGCATGGCGGCCGGATCATCGACGACGCCGGCAAGGTCGTCGTCGACAGCCAGCAGAGCCGCGATGCGCTCGGCTTCATGGTCGGCCTGCTGAAGGACCGGTTGGCCGCTCCTGAAATAGACCGCCCGGATTCGCGCCGCCTGCTGGCGCAGGGCGCTTCGGCCTTCTATCTCGACGCTCCGCAGACCCGGACTTTCCTGCGGGATTTCTCCGGCAAGGGCCAGGCCTTCGATGCCAACGTGCTGCCGATGCCGACACCTGTGCTGAAGGCTGGCGACAAGTCCGTTTCCGTCCAGTGGGGACATCTGCTCGTGCAGTTCGCCGCCGGCGGCAAGGCCAAGGCCGACGATCCGGCCGACAAGTTCCTGACCTACATCATTTCTGACAAGGTGCAGACGGATCTTCCGTTGAAGATGAGCGCGCTGCCGGTCACCAAGTCCGCCCGCGCGGCGGTTGCCCACGACGCCTATCTCAAGAACTGGTCGGCCGCGACGGGTGACGCCCGCCGCAACGAAGTCGGCATCTGGTCCAATGCCGCCGACCTCACCAACATCATCGGCGAGGAAGTGCAGGGCGCGCTGCTCGGCCAGAAGTCGGCCGACGATGCCATCAAGTCCATGCAGGCTCGGCTGACGACCAGCATGGAGAAGGCGAAGAAGTCGGAATAGGTCGGCGATCGCGGGTGAGGGCGATCCCCTCACTTGCGATTTCTAACACTTAGCTGCGCTAAGGTGTTGAAATCGCGTTCTCTCCCGCAAGGGGAGAGATACCGGTGCCGCAAACTCGGCGTTCTACCTCTCCCCTTGCGGGAGAGGTTACAAAATCACGATCTTAGCTTCAGCTAAGTCGTAGATTTTGTTGGTGAGGGGACCGTACTTGCACAGGTCCCAAACTCGAAAGTGTATCGAACAGGAAATAGCCTCTATGGCCGTGATCGAAAACAATGTCGGTGCCTATCCGGTCTCGCCGCATGCGAATCGCGGGGGCCTGAAAGCGGGGCAGAACCGCATCGGGCTGCTTCTGCTGCTGCCGGCGGCGATCGCCTTTGCCGCGGTCATCCTCTATCCGTTTCTGTCGGCGCTTGGCCTGTCGCTGTTCGAATACACGGTCGAGATGATGGAGCCGCGCTTCATCGGCTTCGAGAATTTTGTGAAGATCGCTTCGGACCCCGATGTCTGGGCGGCGTTCTGGACGACGGCCATCTATGTGGTGTTGACGACAACGGGCACGCTGGTCGCCGGTCTCGGCTGGGCGCTGATCATGAACCAGCCGTTTACCGGTCGTGCGGTGCTGCGGTCGCTGTCGCTGCTGCCCTGGGTGCTGCCCTCGACGGTCAGCGCCTTCATCTGGGGCTGGATCTTCAATTCCCGCTACGGCGTGCTCAACGCCTTCCTGATGGAGCTTGGCCTGATCGACTACCCGCAGGCCTGGTTGTCGACACCTGAAGGCGCCATGCTCGCGGTGGTGCTGACCAAGATCTGGCTCTCCATCCCGCTTTTCATGTCCTTCTTCCTGGCCGGCCTGCAGAACCTCGACAAGGAGCAGATCGATGCGGCGCGCGTCGACGGCGCCGGCAACTGGGCGGTGCTGCGCGACCATATCCTGCCGCATCTGCGCCCGGTCCTGATGATCGTCGTGGTTCTCGGCGTGATCGGCAATCTGCAGCAGTTCGACACCATTTACGCGCTGACCGGTGGTGGGCCGGTGCGGGCGACGACGGTTCTGTCCGTCGAGGTCTATCGCCGCGCTTTCGAGCAGTGGGATATCGGCTTTGCCTCCGCCGTCGGCGTGCTCTGGGTTGCGGCGCTCCTGCCGCCTGCCTTCCTCTATCTGCGCATGCTGGTGAAAGGAAACTGAGATGTTCGACCTTTCCTCCCGTCAGGCAAAAATCGTCTTCTTTGCCGCCCTCGCTGTGATCGGCTTCTTCCTGTTCTTCCCGCTCTACTGGCTGGTGATCTCGTCCCTGAAGGCGAATGCCGAGCTTTACCGGGTGGTGCCGACGCCGTTTCCGACCATGCCGAGCCTCGAGCATTTCATCCGGGCGCTGACCACCGGCAAGCTGCCGATGTACCTGATGAACAGCCTGATCACCTCGACCTGCAGCGCCGCGCTGGTGACGCTGCTGGCGCTCTATGCCGGCTTCAGCTTCGCCAAATACCGTTATTTCGGTCGCCAGCCGGTGATGCTGTTCATGCTCTCGGCGCAGATGTTTCCGTTCGGCCTGCTGCTGATCTCGATCTACCCGCTGATGAGCGAACTGAACCTGCTCGACACCCGGCCGGGACTGATCCTCAGCTATATCGTCTTTGCGCTGCCGGTCTCGACCTACATGCTCTACAGCTACTTTACCCAGGTGCCGGACGAGCTGATCGATGCGGCGCGGGCGGATGGTGCGAGCGATCTCCGGATCTTCCACACGATCGTCATCCCGATCTCGATCCCCCCGATCGTCACGGTGTTCCTCTATTCCTTCATGTGGTCCTGGAACGACCTTCTCTATTCGATGACGCTGATCGTCTCGGACGAGAAGCGCACCATCGGCCCGGGCCTGCTTCTCACTTACCTCAACGAGGTCAATTCCGACTGGGGCGGCGCCATGGCGGCATCGCTGATCGCGTCCGCGCCCATCGTTGCGGCCTTCATGTTCCTCCAACGTTATTTCATTCAGGGCGTCACCGCCGGAGCAGTCAAATGACCAAGATTTTAGCCGGAGCTTTCCCCGTTCTTCCCACACCGTTCCGCGACGACGGATCGATCGACGAGGCGGACTTCCTGTCGATCATCGATTTCGCGTTGGAGAGTAACGTTGACGGCGTTGTGTATCCCGGTGTCGCCAGCGAGGTGGACACGCTGACGCCGGAGGAGCGCAAGCGGCAGGTCGAGGTGCTTGCGGATCGGATCGGCGGACGCATCCCGATCATTATCGGCGCCAGCGATCCGGACCCGAAGGCTGCGGCGAAACATGTGGCGCAGGCGGCCGAGATCGGGGCAGGGGCGGCGATGGTGATGGCGCCGTTGTCTCTCGGTAACGACATCGCTGCCCAGACCGCCTATTTCAGGGAAGTGGCGGCTGATGCGGGTGTGCCGATCATGCTGCAGAACCAGCCGAAGCCGATCGGCGCGGGGCTGACGCCGGAAGAAGTGGCGGCGGTTGCCAATGCCGTGCCGGAAATTCGCTACGTGAAGGAGGAGACCGCGCCCTGCGGCCAGCATCTCACACGCATCAAGGCTGCTGCCAACGGCTCCCTCGATGCGATCTTCGGCGGCGCCGGCGGACGTTACGTTACCGATGAACTGGCGCGCGGTGCGGCCGGCACCATGCCTGCTGCAGAGCTTGCCGATATCCATGCTCAGATGATCCATGCCTGGCAGAAGGGCGATGTCGCGACGACACGAAAACTCTATAACGTCTCTCTGCCGCTTCTGAATTTCCAGGCCATCTTCCGTATGCACATGACGAAGGAAGTGCTGCGCCGCCGAGGTGTGATCAAGCACACGTTCGTGCGCGGCAAGGGGCCGAAATTCGACGAGGGCGATGCCAAGGAACTGGCGTTGCTTCTGGCGGAGGCCGATCTGCCCTATACCAATCACAAGCCGAACTGAGCTAGAACCCATGCCGAAAAACGTCGTCGATGCGATCGTCTCGGTCGAGACCTTCATCATCTCCATTCCCCGCGAGGTGCCCTATCTCGGACCTCTGAAGGAAGGCGAGGCGATCAACGCGCGCGGTTACCTGATCCGCAAGGGCAACCGCACCATCTATCCCTCGACCGACATGACGCTGCTGATCAAGGTCACCGGCGAGAGCGGCAAGGTCGGTTGGGGCGAGTGTTATGGGATCGTCGCGCCGGAGGCGACCAAAGCGATCATCGACGACGTGCTCGGCCCGGTCATCATCGGCCGCGATCCGGGCGATGCGGCAGTCATCCACGAGGACCTCTACGACCTGATGCGGGTGCGCGGTTTCTTCGGCGGCTATTATCTCGACGCGCTGGCAGGCGTCGACATCGCGCTCTGGGATTTGACCGGCAAGAACCTCGGGGTGCCGGTCTCGACACTGCTCGGCGGGCGACGGCACGATACGATCCGCGCCTATGTCTCGGGCCTGCCGAAAGCGACGCTGAAGGAGCGTTGCGATCTGGCCGTCCATTGGGTCGGCAGGGGCTACAAGGGCATCAAGTTCGCGGCTGTGGTCTCCGAGGAGGATATCGTCAAGGAAATGGCGGCTCTGCGCGAAGCGGTCGGGCCGGATATCGACCTGATGGTCGACCTGCACTGGAAATTCGAGGCGGGCGAGGCGATCCGCATCATCCGGCGGCTGGAGCCCTACAATCTCTATTTTGCCGAAGCGCCGGTGCAGCCGGAAAACCTCGAGGGCCAAGCGCGGGTTGCGGCCGGCATCGGCGTGCCGCTGGCGCTCGGCGAGGAATTGCGCACCACCTATGAATACAGGCCGCGTTTTGAAAAGCGGGCGATGAGCATCGTGCAGCCGGAAATGGGCCATACGGGCATCACCGAGTTCATCCGCATCGGCCAGATGGCGCAGGCCTTTCACATGAACATCATGCCGCACGCATCGATCAGCGTCGGCATTTTCATGGCGGCGAGCCTGCAGGCGTCGTCGGCGCTGCAGAACGTGCGCTATCACGAATACCAGCACTCGATCTTCGACCGGAACCTTACCTATACGAAGGGCGACATGGCTTCGGGCGAGGGCACCTATGTGGTGCCGACCGGTGCCGGTCTCGGCGTCGAGCCGAAGGAGGACGTGTTCGAGTTTGTCGTCAGACGGTGACAGGATCGACGTCGACTGCTGAATGGGCTGTCGGCGCATGGCGACTGCAGCGCAGCGCCTGAGATCATCACCGTGCGGCATCTCGGAACGCTTCGAAGATCACCCGGTGGCCGGCGTCGTTGGGGTGGGTGATGTCGGGTGAGGCGAGGAGTCCGTCACCGTGCTCCATCATCCGTTCGTAGACCGGGGCATAGAAAACCGAAAATTGCCGGGCAAGTTCGCGGACCGCTTCCACATAACGCTCAAAACCCTGGCGGGTCTGGCCGATGAACCCTGCGCTTCCAACCGAAAATCCGGCATCCGGAATATAGGGCGGGCTGCCGATCGCGATCCTTTGCCCGTGCCCGGCGGCGATCAGCCCTTTCAGGATACGGCTATAATCCCGCACGAAGCCTGCGACACTCATAGTCTCGGGAGCCGCAGTGTAGCGAGCGTCATTGTAGCCGTAGAGGATCAGGATCGCGTCCTCGTGCGGCTGATCAAGAAGTGCTTGAACAAACCTCCCGACACCGTTGTTCAACCTCGGCTTTCCATCGACAAGCTTTGAGCCCTGCAGCACCGTTCCCGGGATGGCGTGATTGCGGATCGGGAAGCCTTCGACCGCACTGGCAAACAGTGCCGGCCAGGCAAGTTCGGCCCGCGAGGCGTTGAAGCCGGCGGTGACGCTGTCGCCGAATACGCGGGTGCCGGAAATTTCCAGCGATTTCAAATGCTCCGCAAACCTCATCAACTTTCCTTCATTTTCCCGCTTGACAGCCGCCGCCATAAACTTGTTTATACGTATTAGCTGCTAATACGCATTAGCAGTCAAGAGGAAGAGGGAGGATGTTGCGTGGCTGCGCCTAAGCGTTTGACTCAGCACGACATTGCGAAATTGGCTGGCGTCAGCCAGGCGACGGTTTCGCTTGTGCTGAACGGCGCGCCAACAGCTCTGGCGCGTATTCCGCAGGAGACCCGCGAGCGCGTCCAGCAGGTCATTCGCACCACCGGCTACGTCGCCGATCCGATTGCGCGCCGGATGGCGAAGGGGCTGAACCGCATTCTCGGCGTGTTCACCTACGAGCCGGCGTTTCCGAGCGCCCAGGCCGACTTCTTCACGCCCTTCCTGCTTGGCATCGAGGAAGAGGCGCAGATCCAGAATTACGACCTTCTGCTTTTGACCGGGGCCGGTGTCGGGCAGGATCGAAAAATCTTTGCCGATGGCAATCGCCTGAGGATTGCAGATGGCTGCCTCGTGCTCGGCCGCGAATTCGACCGCGCGGAGCTGACGCGGCTGGTATCCGGCGACTATCCGTTCGTGGCGATCGGTCGACGCGAGGACGCCGGCGGGCCGGTTCCCTATGTCGGCGGCGATTATGCCAACGGCACACGAGCGCTCGTCGAGAAGGCAGGCGCGCTCGGGCATTCGAAGCTTGCTTATATCGGCCCGCCGGGACCGGCGGAATCGACTGCCGATCGGTGGTCGGGATTTGACGGAGCCCTTGGCAACGGTCTCGAGCTTGTCCTGCATATCGAAACGGTGGGCCGCGCGGCAGACGAGATACTGGACGCGCTTTTCGGCAGCGGTGCGACTGTCGCCTTCTTCGTCGAACTCGCCGATGCGGTGCGCGTCGAGGCGGCTGCCCGCGCATGCGGCCTGTCCATTCCCGGTGACTTTTCCGCCGTCGTGCTAGGCAGCCATATCCGCGCCGAACGCAGCCATGTGCAGTTCACCGCCTTCGACATCCCCCGCGAGGAGATGGGTCGGCAGGCGACTGCGATGCTGGTGCGCCGCATCGAGAGCGGCGAGCCTGGCCAACAAATTCTTCTGACCTGTGAACCGGTCGAGGGGGAAACCCTTGGACCCGCAAAAAGACGGACATGATCAACGTGACAGAGATGCATACGGATATTCTGGTGGTAGGCGGCGGTCTTGGCGGTGTTGCGGCGGCACTCGGCGCATGCCGGGCCGGCCGCAGCGTGATCATGACCGAGGAGTTCGACTGGATCGGCGGCCAGCTGACCAGCCAGGCAGTTCCCTCCGACGAGCATACCTGGGTCGAACAGTTCGGCATTACCCGCTCCTATCGGAAGCTGCGCAGCGACATCCGCCAGTATTACCGCGACCATTATCCGCTGACCGAGGGTGCCCGCGCCTGGGGTGACCTCAATCCCGGTGCCGGCTGGGTCAGCCGCATCTGCGCCGAACCGCGCGTCAGCCTCGCCGTCATGGAAGCGATGCTTATGCCTTATCGCGGCGCCGGCAAACTGAGGGTGCTGCAGCCCTATCGCCCGGTCGCCGCCGATGTCGACGGGGATACTGTTCGCTCCGTCACCGTTCGGCATCGCGACACCGGACGGGAGATCACCATCTCCGCCGCCTATATCCTCGATGCAACGGAACTCGGCGATCTGCTGCCGATGACCGGCACGGAATATGTGAAGGGTTTCGAAGCCCAGTCCGATACCGGCGAACCGAGTGCGCCGTCAGAGGTGCAGCCGGATAATGTCCAGGCCGTGTCGATCTGCTTTGCGATCGATCACGTCGACGGCGACCAGACGATCGACAAGCCGGAGAATTACGACTACTGGCGCGCGTATCAGCCGCATTTCTGGGGCGGCCCGCTGCTGGGCTTCACCGCCCCGCATCCGCGCACGCTCGATTTCACCACCCGCTCGTTCACGCCCAATCCGAATGACGATCCGCTTGCCGTCGATGCCGACCAGCGCAAGGGTGGCGGCGACGAGAACCTGTGGATCTTCCGGCGCATCGCGGCGCGCAACAACTTCGTGCCCGGCGCCTACGCCTCCGACATCTGCCTCGTGAACTGGCCGATGATCGACTACATGGAAGGCACGATCATCGACCTTTCCGAAGAGGACAAGGCGAAACAGCTGAAATCGGCGGCCGACCTCTCCTATTCGCTGTTCTACTGGCTGCAGACCGAAGCCCCGCGCGTCGACGGCGGCCAGGGTTTTCCCGGGCTTCGCCTGCGCGGCGACATTACCGGCACCGAGCACGGGCTTGCCATGGCTCCCTATATCCGCGAGAGCCGCCGCATCAAGCCGGTTACCCGCATCGTCGAGCAGGACCTGTCCTACTCGGTGCGCGGCGAAAAGGGCGCGGTCAACTACCGCGACAGCATCGGTATCGGCATGTACCGGATCGACCTGCATCCCTCGACCGGCGGCGACAACTATATCGACGTGCCGTCCTGCCCGTTCGAGATCCCGCTCGGCGCATTGCTGCCGCAGCGGGTGAAGAACCTCATTCCGGCCGGCAAGAACATCGGCACGACCCACATCACCAATGGTTGCTATCGGCTGCACCCGGTCGAATGGAATATCGGCGAGGTCGCCGGCATGCTTGCCGCCCATTGCCTCGACAAAAATCTTACGCCGCATCAGGTCCAGGAAAACGACGAGAAGCTCCAGAATTTCCAGAGAGAGCTTACACGTGAAGGCATCGAAATGCGCTGGCCGGAAGTCGCCGCTTATTAGGACGGCCAGGAGCCTGTCTATCAAACCAATCTTTGGAGGAGGAACGGGAATGAACTATTACAAGACATTGAAATCGGCGGTCGCCGCAATCGCGGTTGCCGTGCCGCTCGGCATTTCGCCCGTGGGGAGCGGCATCGCCAACGCCCAGGACGCGGTCAACCTGCGCATGACCATTTGGAGCGCCAACGAGGCGCATCTGAAGCTGTTCAGCGACATCGCTACCGGCTTCAAGAAGGACCATCCGAACGTGACGGTGACCTATGAGTCGCTGCCCTTCGATACCTATACGACGGCGCTGACGACCCAGATCGCCGGTGGCAATGCGCCTGACATGGCCTGGATCTTCGAAACCGCCGCCTATGACTTCGTCAATTCCGGCGCGCTCTATCCGCTGACGGACACGCTCAAGGCCACCAAGGGCTACAATGCGGAAGAACTGAGCACCACGGCCGCCGAGCGCTGGACCAAGGACGGCAAGCTGTTTGCCTATCCGTTCTCGACCTCGCCGTTTGCGATGTTCGTCAATAACGACCTCATCAAGGCTTCCGGCGCCAAGACGCCAGCGGAAATGATCGCAGCCAACCAGTGGACATGGGACAACGCCATCGCCACCGCATCCACCGTTGGCAAGACCGGCAAGGGCGGCCTGATCGTCCGCGACTTCAACTACCAGATCTGGCAGAACCTCGCCTCCGTCTGGAACGGCTGGGGTGCTTCGCCCTGGAGCGCCGACGGCAAGACCTGCACGATGACCGAGAAGCCGATGGTCGACGCGCTGACCTTCATTCACAACGCCGTCTTCAAGAACAAGGCGATGCCAGGCCCCGGCGAAAGCGTCGACTTCTTCGCCGGCAATGCGGCAATGACGATCACCCAGATCAGCCGCGCCTCGCTGCTGCCGAAGGACAAGCCGTTCGCCTGGGATCTCGTGCCGCTGCCGAAGGGTCCGGCCGGCAATTATGCGCTGATCGGCCAGGCCGGCGTCGGCGTCATGCAGTCGGGCAAGAACGCTAAGACGGCGGCTGAATTCGTCGCCTATATGACGAACCCGGAAAACTCGGCCAAGCTCAGCCAGTTCTTCCCGTCGGCTCGCAAGTCGCTGCTGAACGCTGAAGTCCTGAAGAAGACCAATCCGTTGCTGAGCCAGGAGCAGATCGACAAGGTCGTGATCTCCGGCATTGCCACCGGCAAGGTCATTCCGGGCCACACGGGCTTTGCGCAGATCCAGCAGGTGGTTCGTTCGGGCCTCGACGCCGTCTGGCGCCCGGATGCGAATATCCCGGCAGCCCTCCAGCAGATCTGCGGCCAGATCGGCCCGCTTCTGAAGCGTTAAGGGGGCTCGTGTCGATGGCTGTCGTGCAGCAAACCGCCCGTCCGGAGGGCCGCTCCTCATCGTCGTTCTGGACGGTCGCGCGGCGCGACAGCCTCGCCGGGTTTCTCTTCATCGCCCCGCAACTGATCGGGATCACGCTTTTCGTGCTGATCCCGCTCTGCCTGGTCTTCTGGTATTCGCTGCACGAGTGGAACGTGCTCGCCAATACCTTCACCTATACCGGCCTCGCGAACTACCAGATGCTTCTCGAAGACACGAGCCTGCCGTCAGTGCTCGGGGCGACGGCGATCTTTTCCGCTGGGCTGGTGATCTTCAACCTGAGCCTGGCACTGCTGCTTGCAGTGCTGCTCAACCAGAAGCTCGCCGGCATCACCATCTTCCGTACGCTGTTCTTCTCGCCGGTCGTGGTGTCGCTGGTCGCCTGGACGATCGTTTGGGGTTTCCTGTTGCAGAAGAACGGCGGCATCAACGGCGTGCTGCTCGTCTTCGGCATCGATGGGCCGAACTGGCTGCGCGAACCGGTAACGGCGATGATCTCGGTCATCGTGGTGCAGGTGTTCAAGAATGTCGGCCTCAACATGATCCTGTTCCTCGCAGCCCTCCAGGGCGTGCCGAACGAACTCTACGAGGCGGCCCGCATCGACGGCGCCCCGCGCTTCAAGCAGTTCCGCCGCATCACCCTGCCGCTGATCAGCCCGACCATTCTGCTGACTTCGATCATCACCATCGTCGGTTCGCTGCAGGTGTTCGCGCAGATCGCGGTGCTGACGCAAGGCGGCCCGGGTCTCACGACAACGGTGCTCGTCTATTATCTCTACCAGCAGGCCTTCCAGTTCCATTTCTTCGGCTACGGCTCGACGCTGTCGATCATGCTGTTTGTGATCGTCGCCGTGCTGACCTTCGCCCAATGGCAGATGCGCAAGAGGATCGTTTTTTATGAAAGCTGAGCTCTCCCCGCGCAGACAAGTGTTTCTCTACGGCCTGCTCTGCATTCTCCTGATCCCCTTCGTCTTTCCGACCTGGTGGATGGTGACGTCGTCGGTGAAGCCGATCAGCGACATTTTTGCCTTTCCGCCGCAACTCCTGCCGGAAAGCTACGACTGGACGACCTATTCGAAGGTCTTCGAATTGCAGCCCTTCGTAAAGCAGTACTGGAATTCCGCCTATATCGCCGCACTGGTGACGATCGGCACGATGGTCGTGTCCTCCATGGCGGGCTATGCCTTCGCGCGCATCAAGTTTCCGTTCGCCAATGCGATCTTCATGGTCGTGCTGCTCGGGCTCCTGATCCCATCGGAAGTGACGATCGTGCCGCTTTTCCAGATGTTCCTGAAGGCGGGCATGGTCAACACCCACTGGCCCTTGATCCTGGTGCCGATCTTCGGCGCACCGAGCGTGTTCGCGACATTCGTGATGCGGCAGTTCTTTATTGCGCTGCCTGTCGAACTCGAAGAGGCGGCGCGGGTCGATGGCCTCGGGCGTTTCAAGATCTTTCGCAAGATCGCCTTGCCGCTTGCACGGCCGGCGCTCGCGTCTGTGGCGATCTTCACCTTCCTGCATTCCTGGAACCTCTATCTGGAGCCGATCGTGTTCCTGTCGAGTGCCGACAAATTCACGCTGCCGCAGGCGCTGACTCAATACACGGACGCCTATGGCGGCCCGATGTGGAACATCCAGCTTGCAGCCGCGACCCTGACGGCGCTGCCCGTTCTCATCGTCTTCATCATCGCGCAGAAGCAATTCGTCGAAGGGCTCGCGCATACCGGCCTCAAGGGTTGAAAAACTCACCTTTTGAAACACTGGGGCTGAAGAAACGGAAATCTGATTGATGGCTGAAGTTACCCTTTCCAATGTCCGCAAGAGCTATGGCGCCGTCGATATCATCCACGGCATCGACCTCGGCATCACCGACGGCGAGTTCGTGGTGCTGGTCGGCCCGTCCGGCTGCGGCAAATCCACCCTGCTCAGAATGGTCGCGGGGCTGGAGACAATTACCGGCGGCGAGGTGAATATCGGCGGGCGGGTGGTCAACGACCTCGATCCGAAGGACCGCGACATCGCCATGGTCTTCCAGAATTACGCGCTCTATCCGCATATGACGGTCGCGACCAATATGGGATTCTCGCTGGAACACCGCGGCGGCAGCAAGGCGGAGATCGCCGAACGGGTCAAATGGGCAGCCGACATTCTTGGTCTTGCGCCGTTGCTCGATCGCTACCCGCGCCAGCTTTCCGGCGGCCAGCGCCAGCGCGTTGCGATGGGCCGGGCGATCGTCCGCGACCCCAAGGTCTTCCTGTTCGATGAGCCGCTTTCCAATCTTGACGCGAAACTGCGCGTCGTCATGCGCGGCGAGATCAAAAGCCTGCATCAGAGGCTGAAGACGACCACCATTTACGTCACTCACGACCAGGTCGAGGCGATGACCATGGCGGACAAGATCGTCGTGCTGAACGGCGGGCGGGTCGAGCAGATCGGCGCGCCGCTCGACCTCTACGACCGGCCGGCCAACCAGTTCGTGGCAGGCTTCATCGGCTCACCGTCGATGAATTTCCTCACCGGCACGATTACGCCGGAAGGCTTCTCCGCGCCCGGTATTTTGCTGCCACTGCCCGAGGCAGCGCACGGGCACAAGGACCGAAAGACGGTCTACGGCATTCGTCCCGAACATTTCGCCCTGGACGACAGCGGCGTGCCTGCGGAAATCGTGCTGGTCGAGCCGATGGGTTCCGAGACGCAGGTGACGATGAAACTGGGCGAAACGCTGGTGACCGGCGTGTTTCGCGAACGGGTATCGTTGTCGCCGGGAGCGACGATCCGGGTGCGGCCGGAACTCGGTAATATCCATCTCTTCGCCGCCGATGGCGGCCAGCGTCTGAATTGAGGCCTGCGATGCCGAATTATCTCGAAACCAGGCTCACCAAGGCGCTGCGCGGCGGCGAATTTCCGGTCATCGTCTCGCTTGCCCGGCACGACCTCGATCTTGCCAAGGCGGCGATCGGGGTGGGGGCATTTGCGATCAAGGTGCATCTCAACGCCTATCACCGCGCGACCGGCACGACATTCGGCAGTTTTGCCGAGGAGCGGCCGTTTTTCGAGACGCTTGCGCCGCTCGGGGCGCCGCTGCTGGTGATGGCCGGCCAGGAGACGGTGCCGACGCCGGACGAACTCGATGCCTTGGCCAAACTGGGTTTTGAAGGTTTCAACGTTTATTTCGACCATCTTCAGCCGCATTTGCTGCAGTCGAAGCTCCGCCCGATCCCGGCGCTCGGCGAAGGGAGCACTGACGAGGATTTGAAGACCATCGTCGCCATTCCCGGCGCCATGATGGAGGCGTCCGTCGCGTCGTTTGCCGATTACGGCAAGCCGCTCAACGAGACCGATCTTGATCGCTACAGGGAAATCACGTCGAAGGCCGGCATTCCGGTCATCGCTCCGAGCCAGAAGCGTTTCGTGGCCGGCGATATGGCAAGGCTGAAGGCGGCGGGCATTGCGGCGCCGCTGCTCGGCGTCATCGTTACCGGTACGACGCCGAAGAGCCTGGAAGAGGCGGTCCGTCCGATCGTCGAGGCGGCAGTCGGCTGAGTGGTGGCGATGGATTGAATTTCTTCCGCCGGATCGCCATTTTAGGTGCAAATCCAAAACCGAAGGAGGAAAGCATGACGACGTCTACCGAACGGGCCGTATTGGCCGGTGGTTGTTTCTGGGGCATGCAGGACCTGATCCGGCGTCTGCCCGGCGTGGTTTCGACCCGCGTCGGCTATAGCGGCGGCGACGTGCCGAACGCGACCTACCGCAATCATGGCACCCATGCCGAAGCGATCGAAATCATTTTCGATCCGGCCAAGACCAGTTATCGCGATATTCTTGAATTCTTCTTCCAGATCCATGATCCGTCGACGAAGAACCGCCAGGGCAACGATATCGGCATGAGCTATCGTTCGGCGATCTATTACGAGAACGACGAACAGAAGCGCGTCGCCGAAGATACGATCGCCGATGTCAACGCATCGGGCCTATGGCCGGGCAAGGTGGTGACGGAAGTGGAGCCGGTCGGCGATTTCTGGCAGGCCGAACCGGAGCATCAGGATTACCTGGAGCGCTATCCGAATGGCTATACATGCCATTTCCCGCGTCCGAACTGGAAGCTGCCGAAGCGCGCCAGTGTTGCTGCCGCCGAATAAGCTATCTCGATTGCTGAATTGAAGGCGCTGCCATTTCGAAATGGCAGCGCCTTTTTTGTTTAGGCGAGCGTGTAGGCGGTCTTCACCACGGTGAAGAACTCCGCGGCATACTTGCCCTGTTCGCGCGGGCCGAACGACGAGGCCTTGCGGCCGCCGAACGGCACGTGGAAATCGACGCCCGCCGTCGGCAGGTTGACCATCACCATGCCGGCCTCGGAATTACGTTTGAAATGCGTCGCATGCTTGAGGCTGGTGGTGGCGATGCCCGCCGACAGGCCGAACGGCGTGTCGTTGGCGGTTGCCAGCGCCTCCTCGTAGTTCTTCACCCGGATGACGGAAGCGACCGGTCCGAAGATTTCCTCGCGCGAAATCCGCATCTGGTTGGTCGCTTCGGTGAACAGCGTCGGCTGCAGATAGAAGCCGGGCGTGTCACGCTTCACGAGTTCACCGCCGAAGGCGAGCTTGGCGCCCTCGTTCTTGCCGATCTCGATGTAGTCGGTGTCCTGCTTCAGCTGCTTGTCGTCGACGACCGGGCCCATATGGCTGCCGGCCTTCATGGCGTTGTCGACGTTGAGCGTCTTCAGCTTCTCGGTGAGTGCTGCGACGAACTTGTCGTGGATGCCTTCCGTCACGATCAGGCGCGAGGAGGCGGTGCAACGCTGGCCGGTCGAGAAGAAGCCCGAATTGGCGGCGGCTTCGACGGCCACGTTGAGGTCCGCGTCGTCGAGGATGACCATCGGGTTCTTGCCACCCATTTCGAGCTGGAACTTGCGGTTATGCTCGATCGAGGCGAGCGCGACGCGCTTGCCGGTGCCGGTGGAGCCGGTAAACGTGATGCCGGCGAGGTCCGGGCTGTCGAGCATGGCTTGGCCGACGACCGAGCCGCGGCCCATGACGAGGTTCAGGACACCTTTCGGCAGGCCGGCGCGGTGGAGGATGTCGACGATCGCCCAGCCGCAGCCAGGCACGAGATCGGCAGGCTTGAAGACGACGGTGTTGCCGTAGCAGAGCGCCGGCGCGATCTTCCATGCGGGAATGGCGATCGGGAAATTCCACGGCGTGATGATGCCGATGACGCCGAGCGGTTCGCGGGTGATCTCGACGCCGATATTCGGACGGGCAGACGGCACCAGTTCGCCGGTCAGGCGCAGCGCTTCGCCGGCGAAGAAATCAAAAATCTGGGCGGCGCGGATGACTTCGCCGGTCGCTTCGGGAAGGATCTTGCCTTCCTCGCGGGCGAGAAGGGCGCCGAGTTCGTCCTTGCGGGCGAGGATTTCGTCGGAGGTCTTTCTGAGGATCGCGTGGCGTTCGAGGATGCCGGAACGCGACCAGGCGGGGAATGCCGCCTT
Source organism: Neorhizobium tomejilense (assembly GCA_002968845.1). Lineage (GTDB taxonomy): Bacteria > Pseudomonadota > Alphaproteobacteria > Rhizobiales > Rhizobiaceae > Neorhizobium > Neorhizobium tomejilense. The sequence continues at coordinate 106,440 of PVBG01000001.1, forward strand.
TGCCGCGGCGATCGCCTGTTTGGCGTCTTCGGCGCTGCCCTGGGCATACATGCCCACGACATCATTCGTGTCGGACGGGTTGATGTTCTTGGAAGCGTCCGAGCCGACCCATTCGCCGGCGATCAGGTTCTGGTAGATGGTCATGGACCTCTCCTTTCATGTGAAAGGCCCCGCCATGGGGGCGGGACCGTCAGATAGAGCTTGTTCAGTCGCTTACCTGAAAACGCTTGGCAGCCAGAGCGACAGGGCAGGGATGTAAGTCACGAGCAGCAATACTGCGATGCTGGCTCCGAAGAAAGGCCAGATTGTACGCATCGCTTCACGTATCGTGATGCCGCCGACCGCGCAACTGACGAAGAGCACGGTTCCGACCGGCGGCGTGTTGAGGCCGATGCCGGCATTGAGGATCATGATGACGCCGAAATGGACCGGATCGATGCCGAAGGCCTTGACGACGGGAAGCAGGATCGGTGTCGAGATGATGACCATCGGCGCCATGTCCATGAACGTGCCAAGGACCAGCAGGATGACGTTGATCATCAGAAGCACGATGATCGGGTTGTCCGAAACCGCGCTGATCGCCGCGATGATCAGCGTCTGGACCTGCAGGAATGCCATCAGCCAGCCGAACGCGGCCGCGGTGCCGATGACCAGCAACACCATGGCGGTGGTGCGCACGGCGCCCATGACGGCCTCGACGAAACCTTCCCAGTTCAGCTCTCGATAGACGAGCATCGCAACGAGGAAGGCGTAGATGACGGCAATGCAGGAGCTTTCCGTTGCCGTGAACACGCCGGAGCGGACGCCGCCGAAGATGATGGCGATCAGAAGGATGCCCGGCAGCGAAGCCAGCAGGTAATAACCGACACGGGCGAAGCCCGGGAAGGGGTCGGCCGGATAACCGCGCTTGACGGCAACCCACCAGGCCGTGATCATCAGCGCCCCGGCCAGCAACAGGCCGGGAACGATGCCGGCGGTGAAGAGGTCGGCGACGGAGACGTTGCCGCCCGCTGCGATCGAATAGAGGATCATGTTGTGCGAGGGCGGGATCATCAGCGCGATGATGGCGGCGTTGGCCGTCACGTTGACTGCATAGTCCCTGTCATAACCGCGCGCAGCCATCTGCGGGATCATCAATCCGCCGACGGCCGATGCGTCCGCCACGGCCGAGCCCGAGATGCCGCCGAACAGCGTCGATGCGACGACGTTGACCTGGCCGAGACCACCGCGCATGTGGCCGACAAGGCCTGCGGCGAAGCGGATCAGCCTCTGTGCGATGCCGCCGCGCACCATCAGGTCGCCGGCGAAGATGAAGAACGGGATCGCCATCATGGCGAAGACGTTCATGCCGGAATTCAGCTGCTGGAAGACGACGATCGGCGGCAGGCCCATGTAGAGGACCGTCGCGAAGGAGGCGATGCCGAGGCAGAAGGCGATCGGCATGCCGACCAGCATGAGGAATGTGAACGAACCGAAAAGAATGGCGTAGGCCATTACGCAGCCTCCTGCACGAGTACGTCGGCAGCAACTTCCTCGCCGATGGCGACGTCAACGAAGCGCTCCAGAGCGAAAAGGGAGATCATGGCGCCGCCGACGATCATCGGGAAGAAGTCGGTGCCGCCCGGCCAGCCGAGAACGGGAATGGTGGCCGACCAGGTACCCATGGCTAGCAGCGTCGAATAATAGGCCATGCCGATGCCGAAGAGCACGATCAGGCCCAGGCTCAGGAGATCCATTGCCTTCTGGATTGCCGGCGGCATGACGTAGCGAACGATATCGAGCCCGAGATGCACGCTCTCACGCACGCCGACGGCGGCTCCGAGCATGATGAACCAGGACATCAGATAGAGCGACAGCGGCTCGGACCAGCTCGGCGAGTCGTTGAGGACATAACGGCCGAACACCTGCCAGCCGACGATGAGGGTCATGGCGATCATGCCGATGCCGGAGATATAAAGTGATATGCGGCTAAGCCCGCCCAGGTAGGGCTTTATGGCCAGCATGAAGTTTCTCATGATCCTGTCCTCTTCGCGGCAGCAAGGCTGCCGGATATGCAAGAAAAAACCGGCCCTCTTGGCGAGGGCCGGTCTCTGGTCGGCTTACTTGACGGCCTGAATCTGTTCCAGCAGGGCCTTCTGCTTCGGATCGGTGACGAACTTGTCGTAGACCGGCTTCATGACGGCCGAGAACTCATCCTTGTTGACCTTGATGACGTTGGATCCACCGGCACGAACCTTGGCTTCCGAGGACTTTTCGCGGGCGGTCCAGAGTTCGCGCATCTTGACGACCGAGTCCTTGGCGGCCTGGCGGAAGATCTTCTGGTCTTCCGGAGTCAGCTTGTCCCAGGAGATCTTCGACATGACCAGGATTTCCGGGTTCAGGGAATGTTCGGTCAGCGTGTAGTTCTTGGCGATCTCGTAGTGACGGGCCGATTCATAGGAAGGCCAGTTGTTTTCCGCGCCGTCGACCACGCCGGTTTCGAGCGAGGAATAGACTTCGCCCATCGGCATCGGCGTCGGGTTGGCGCCGAAGGCCTGCATCATGGCGATCCAGAGGTCCGACTGCTGGACGCGGATCTTCATGCCCTTCAGGTCGGCGAGCTTGGTGATCGGCTTCTTGGTCGTGTAGAAGGAGCGCGCGCCGGAATCGTAATAGGCAAGGCCGACCAGGCCATGCGGTTCGAAGGCCTTCAGGATTTCGTCGCCGATCGGGCCGTCGACGACCTTGTGCATGTGCTCGGTCGAGCGGAACAGGAAGGGCAGGCCGAGAACGGTGGTCTGCGGCACGAGGTTGTTGAACGGCGCAGCATTGACGCGGTTCATATCGATGACGCCGAAACGGGTCTGCTCGATCGTGTCCTTTTCACCGCCAAGGACCGAGTTGTTCATCACCTGGATCTTGATGCGGCCGTTGGTGCGCTGGGAGACCAGTTCGCCCATGTATTTGACGGCATCAACGGTCGGATAACCGTCCGGATGGATGTCGGCGGAACGCAAGGTAACCTGTGCATTGGCGGCCGTCGCGCCGAGCGCGAGGCCGAAGGCAAGGCCGAGCAGTTTCGTGAGTTTCATGTTGTCCTCCTCTGAGTGAGCGCCGGAGCCTCCACGCCCCGGTCGTTGAATTTATCAGTCTTCCTCAGGCCTCCCGTGCCGTCTATCGGGCGGGCAGGCCGTAAAGTTCTTCGGCGTTTTTCACGAGCGCGAGCTCGCGTGCCGCATCGTCCGGCAACCAGCCGAGCACGGTATCGGTCAGCGCCGCGTCATCCGGATAATCGGCCTGTTCGCGGGCGAGGTTATGCGGCCAGTTGGTGCCCCAAACGATGCGTTCCGGCGCATATCTGGCGATTTCCCGGGCGACCGCGGCGACATCGGCATAGTCCGGACCGCCGGCCTTCGAGGATTCGTAGACGCCGGCGAACTTGAACCAGCACTTGCCGCCGTCGATGAGGCGCTTGACGGCATCGACCTGCGGGCTATCGGGCGTGACGCCGGCGAAGAACTTGCCGTGGTGATCGAAGACCCAGCGGGACTTCAGGTTCTTCAGGCGCTCTTCGTGGTCGAGAATGTTGCTGCCGTCGAACTGGACGGCGACCATCCAGTTGCGGGACGCAGCCTTGGCGTCGACGGCTTCGAGTTCCGACAGGTTCACCGCGCCGCCCGGCAGGTCCATGATGCGGGCGCCGACATTGCCGGCTGCTACGAGGCTATTCAGTTCGGCTTCCGACGTGGTGCTGTCGATCACGCAGACGCCGCGGGCAATCGAACCGAATTCCGCAAGGCAGGCGCTGAGATTGGAATTGTCGCGCTGCTGGGCATTGCCCTGGGTGACGATGACCCGATCGATGCCGATCCAGCGCATGAACTGGAGATACTGGGCCGGTGTCGGCAAATCTCCGGCCGGAAGGCCGGGGCCGCCGGGCAAAGAGGGAAAACCCGGCAGATATGCATGCATCTGGGTGTCGACCGCGCCCTTGGGCAGCCTGGTCTTGGGCGGAGTGCCGGAAAGGGTGCGGACGAGCATCAGATGTCTCCCATGCGGAATTCTTTGAGCGCGTCGCGGTTGATCTCGATGCCGAGGCCTGGGCCGTTCGGGATCTGCACCACGCCGCGCTCGTGTTCGATCGGGGTTTTGATCACCGCCTGACGGAACGGATTGTGGGTACGGTCGAATTCGAGGATCGGTTCGATCGGATTGACCCGAACCGGGCTCGGGATCATTGCCGCCATGAACTGCAGGGCGGCCGCGATATGCACGCCGGTGCCCCAGACATGCGGCACGACGCGGATGCCGTGAAGGGCTGCCATGTCGGCAACGCGCTTGGCTTCGGTAAAACCGCCGACGCCGGCAAGGTCGGGCTGCAGGATATCGACGGCGCGGGTTTCCACCGGCTCGCGCATGCCCCAGCGGCTGTGCCAGGTCTCGCCGCCGGCGACCGGGATCGGCTGACGGGCGCGGACTTCGCGATAGGCGGCGAGCTGTTCCGGCACGACCGGTTCTTCGAACCAGTCGATGTTGAGCTCGGCAGCCGCCTGGCCGAATTTGATTGCCTCAATGGCGTCATAGCCGTGGTTGGCGTCGACCATCAGCCGCATGTCGGGGCCGACGGCGTCGCGCACCGCGCGGATGACCCGCAGATCTTCCTCGACGCCGAAGCCGATCTTGATCTTGCTGGCGTGAAAACCCTGTTGCCAATAACCGGCGACGTCGGTCGCATTGTCCTCGACGCGATCGACGCCGTCGCGCTTGAAGCTGCCGGTCGCATAGGCCTTGACGCTCTCGCGAAAACGTCCGCCGAGCAGGATCGAGACCGGCACGCCGAAATGCTTGCCCTTGATATCCCAGAGCGCGATGTCGATGCCGGACAGTGCCGTGACGGCGAGGCCGCGCTGGCCCTGGTCGCGCAGCGCATTATAGAGCCGCGCCCAGATCTTTTCGGTTTCGAGCGGATTTTCGCCGACCAGCCAGTTCGCGTAGACAGCGACCACGGCCGCATTCGGCCGGGCCGGGCCGAGGCATTCGCCCCAGCCGATCGTGCCGTCGTCGCACTCGATCTCGACGAGCACATGGGCGCGGCGATCGAAGCGCATCGAGGCGCTTTCGAAGGCGACGTCGAGCCTGTGTTCGAGGAGATGGGTGCGGACGGACGCGATCTTCATGGATTAGCGCTTCCAGGGGCCGATGAGCTTCAGGAGCATCTCTTCTTCTTGCGCCGTCAGGTCGTCGAGCGGCGGGCGCACCTTGCCGGCGTCGAAACCCTGCAGGCGCACACCGGCCTTGATGGCCGAGACGGCATAACCCTTGCGGCGATTGCGGATCGCCATGAAGGGATAGAAGAAGTCCTTGAGGATCTCCTCGCAGCGGGCTCGGTTGCCTGCGCGCAGCGACTTGTAGAAGTCGACCGCAAGGCCCGGCACGAAGTTGAACACCGCCGATGAATAGGTGGTGAAGCCGGCGCCGAGATAGGCTTCCGCGAAAAGTTCGGCGGTCGGCATACCGCCTAGATACATCAGCCGGTCGCCCATGGTGGCGGTGATCTGCCGGACAAGCCCGATATCGCCGCTGCCGTCCTTGAAGCCGATCAGGTTCGGGCACTCGTCGCAGAGGCGCTGCAGAGTATCGACCGACAGGATCGAGTTGTCGCGGTTATAAACCATGACGCCGATGCCGACCGACTGGCAGATGCGCTTCACATGCTGATAAAGACCTTCTTGCGGCGCATCAATCATGTAATGCGGCAGCAGCAGGATGCCATCGGCGCCGGCCTTTTCGACCGCGCGGGCCATTTCCACGCCGACATGGGTGCCGAAACCGCAGCCGGAGACGATCGCCGTCTTGCCGGCGGCCTCCTTGGCGGCGGAAACGATTGTGGGGACTTCATTGGGAGACAGCGAGAAGAATTCGCCCGTGCCGCCGGCGGCAAACAGCACCGGTGCATCATAGCCCGACAGCCATTCCACATGGCGGCGATAGCTTTCCGGCTGGAACTCGCCCTCCGCGTCGAAATGGGTGACGGGAAAGGACAGCAGGCCGGCACCAAGTGCAACCTTGATTTCTTCAGGCGTCATCATTCAGAAAATTCCTTTGTAAGCGTCTCCTCCAGACAAAAATTGTCGTACAGGTCGCCTCGACTTGTGTCAACAAGTCATCTTACAGATTCGCGCAGCTCCCGGAGGAGGGTGCGATAGCGCAGCTGCGCGCCCCGCAGATGCCGGCGCATCGCGTCGCGGGCGCGTTCCTCGTCGCCGTCGGAAATCGCCACGACGATCGCGTTGTGCTCCTCGTCGAGCAGCTTGATATAGGCAGCCTGATCAGCCTCCGAATCGTCCGGGCGCAGGGCTGCGCGCGGGATCAGGCTGCGGCCGATCATGGTCAGGAATTCGCGGAAACGCGGATTGTTGGTGGCTTCGGCAATGGCAAGATGCAGCGCGAAATCCGCCTCACTGGTTGGTTTTGCGGCCTCGAGACAGGCGCGGACCGCATAATGGCGATCGAGAATGACCTCTTCCTGCGCGGGCGAGCGGCGAAGTGCGGCAAGTCCCGCGGCCTCGACTTCCACCGCGGTTCTAAGCTCCAGGAGCTCGATCATCGAGGATACGCGGGCAAGATCGATATTCGAGAGGGAGAGCATGACCGGCTGCACGTTGCGCGAAGGCTCCAGCACGAAGACGCCGGCGCCCTGGCGCGCTTCCACCAACCGGTCGGCGCGCAGCGATGCAATCGCCTCGCGCACGACGGTGCGGCTGACGCCGTGCGCCTCGGTCAGCTGCGCTTCGCTCGGCAGGCGTGAGCCCGGAGGAAACTGGCCTGCCGCAATCGCCTGGCGCAGCGTTTCTCCGAGGCGGGAAACAAGCGTCCTCGATCCCTTGCCGGTATCGAGTCTGGTTTCAACGCTCATTCGTTCCTCCCTGCGCAGCGGCGCATCACAATATCGCGTCAACCCATATGTCAAGTCGAGCGCCACTCCGAACCCGCTCCAACTTATTGACCAGGTTTCATCAACATGTATGATAAGTGTCGACGCTTGTCACGAACAAGTTGGCCGACAGACCGGCCATCACTGGATTGCCGCGGCCAATGCGCCGCTTTCGGAGGATGATTTCTTGAAAAGACTTTTGATCACCGGTGCCGGCGGCGGCCTCGGACGCGCCATGCGCTCGCGTCTCGCCGGTTTTGCCGAAACGCTTCGCCTCTCCGATATCGTCGATCTCGGTCCAGCCGGTCCCAATGAGGAAACGGTCGTCTGCGACCTCGGCGATGCCGACGCCGTCATGAAGCTGGTCGAAGGCTGCGACGGTATCCTGCATCTCGGCGGGGTTTCGGTCGAGGACAAGTTTTCGAAGATACTCAACGCCAACCTGCTCGGCCTCTACAACCTCTATGAAGCGGCCCGAGCACACGGCCAGCCGCGCATCCTGTTCGCCAGTTCCAACCATGTGGTCGGTTTCTACCGGCAGGACGAGCACATCGACGTCAAGGCTCCGATGAAGCCGGATGGTCTCTACGGCGTTTCGAAATGCTTCGGCGAGGCTCTGGCGCGCATGTATTTCGAGAAATTCGGCCAGGAGACGGCGCTCGTCAGGATCGGCAGCTGCTTCGAAAAGCCGATCAACCACCGCATGTTGTCCGGCTGGATGTCCTATGACGACTTCGCGTCCCTGATCGACTGCGTCTTTCGCGCGCCCATGCTCGGCTGCCCGATCATCTGGGGCATTTCTGACAATGACAGCAAGTGGTGGGACAATTCCCACGCGTCCTATCTCGGCTGGAAGCCCAAGGACAACGCCGAACGCTTCCGCGCCGAGCTCGATGCCAAGGGGCGTCCGGAACCGACGTCTCCGGCCGCTGTCTATCAGGGCGGCATGTTCACCCAAGACCCGATCTTCGCGGAGGACTGAGCCCGCACGGCGGGTTCTTGTTTCCGCCTTTTAGGCCCACCACATCAGCTTCTTCTACAACCTTCCCTCTTCCGGGAAGGTGTTTCCGGAGTTCTTGTGATGGGATTTATCGATATCAATCCTCCCGTCCCCGAAGATAGCGTGCTTCTTGACGCCTATTCGGAGACGGTTGCCGGCGCGGTCGACCGCGTCGGTCCCGCCGTCAGCCGCATCGAGCGGCTCGGCGGCGTTGCTGGCCAAGGCGGCCACGGATCGGGCTTTGCGATTTCGCCAGATGGCCTGATCATCACCAACCACCACGTCGTTTCCGACGCCAAGACCGTCCGTATCCGCAGCGCCAACGGAGCGGTCGGGCAGGGCGCCGTGCTCGGCCGCGATGCCGACACGGATATCGCGCTGGTGCGTGCCGACATGGACGTGCAGGCCTGGGCACGGCTCGGCGATTCCCAGAAACTGCGGCGTGGCCATATCGCCATCGCGATCGGCAACCCGCTCGGTTTCGACTGGTCGGTGACATCAGGCGTCGTCTCGGCTTTGGGTCGCTCGATGCGGTCGTCGACAGGGCGGTTGATCGACGACGTCGTGCAGACCGATGCGGCGCTCAATCCGGGCAATTCCGGCGGCCCGCTGGTGTCGGCGTCGGGCGAGGTGGTCGGCGTCAATACGGCGGTCATCCGCGGCGCGCAGGGCATTGCCTTTGCGGTTGCCTCCAACACGGCCAATTTCGTGGTCTCTGAGATCCTGCGTTTCGGCCATGTGCGGCGTGCCTTCATCGGCATCGTCGTCGATACGACCGCGCTGCCGCGCCGCGTCGCGGTGAAGGCCGGCATGTTGCAGGAGACGACGGTGCGTATTCGCCGCATCGATCCCGGCAGCCCGGCCGACCGCGCTGGTTTGAAGGAAGGCGATTTCATCCTGGCCATCGACGGCCAGCCCGTCGGTGGCGCCGATGATCTGATCCGTCTGCTGGACGGGACCCGGATCGGCAAGGATACGCCGATCTCCGTCTACGACCTCGATTCGCGGATCGTCGACCGCGTGCTGGTTCCAGCCGCACGGCCGCAGAGCTGAGCATGCTGTTTCTCTTCAGGTCCTGGTCCTCGAGGTCCTAAGCCAGCCGGTTGCGAAGCCTTTCCCGTGCGGTTTCATCGAGGCCGAGCGAAGAGAGATAAGCCCCGATACCGTCGTGGCGATAACGGATATGGTCCAATGCCTGCCGCATGCTGTGCGGCTCCGAGGCAAGAACGATATCGACCAGCTCGGGCGAGGTGCCGCGGCCGAGGGCGCGGTCCCTAAGGCGCGCGATCAGCGGCCCGGAGATGGTCGCCGTCAGAGCATAGTCTTCAACGATGGTCGCCTCATCGACACCGGCGTTGGCGAGCAGCAAGGCCGAGATCACCCCGGTGCGGTCCTTGCCGGCGCTGCAATGGAAGAGCACCGCTCCGTCCGGCGCGTCGGCAATGGTCTTCAGGACTTCGGCAATCGCCGGCTGGCAGTCGTCGATCGCCTGGCAATAACGATCGCCCATGTCGAAACTCAACACGGCATTTGCCATCATCTCGACCGGTGCCAGCGCCGAAAACAGCGGCGTGTTGTGGTAGCGCACTTCGGCATGACCCACAAATGGGTTGGCTTCGACGGCGATCTCGTGGGCGTTGCGCAGGTCGATGACGGTGGTCAGTCCGTTGTCCAGCAAGGTTTCGATATCGGCCTCGCTCAGGCGATGCAATGCGTCGCCGCGCAGGATCGAGCGCCAGCGGGTCAGGCCACCGTTGGCGGTTCCGTAACCGCCGAGGTCGCGGACATTGTGGGCGCCTTCCAGCGCGATCAGGCGTTCATGCGCGTTTTCTGGGGCAAACATATCAGCGGATTCCGGATTTCATGAAGGATTCGATGACGTGGCGCTGCAGCACCAGGTAGATGATCAGGATCGGCAGGCTGGCGAGTGCGGCAGCCGCCATCAGCGGCCCCCAGAGATTGCCCTCCTGGGTCATGAACATCTGCAGGCCGATCTGGACGACCGAGTTCTCCGGCTTTCTCGACAGAAGCAGCGGCCAGAAATACTCGTTCCAGGCGGAGATGAAGGCGATGATCGACAGGGAGGCGATCGGAGCGCCCATGTTCGGCACCACGATCTGCCAGAGGATCTTCCAGCTTCTGGCGCCGTCGATGCGCGCCGCTTCGAGGATCTCGGTCGGGAAGGAGCGCATCGCGTTATAGAGGAGCAGGATCGCGAAGGCATGCGCCGCATTCGGCACGATGAGACCGGTGAGCGTATCCAGGAGGCCGAGCCGTGAGGCGAGCACGTAGTTGGGGATCATCGTTACCTGGAAGGGCACCAGCCAGGAGAGCGCGATCAGCCCATGGATGACGCCGGAAAGGCGCATGCGCCAGTGCACCAGCGCATAGGCCGCAAACAGGCCGGTCACGACCTGCAGGATGGCGGTCGCTGCGGATACGATCGTGGTGTTGACCAGCATCCCGATCATCGGAATGCGGGTCAGCACGAAGACATAATTTTCGAGCGACGGATTGCTGGGCCAGAGCGAGGTGGAGAAGATCTCGTTTTCCGGCCGGAGCGAGGTGACGATCATCCAGTAGATCGGAAAGATCGACATGAAGGACAGGAGGATCATCACGGCATGCACGGCAAGCCGGCGGGCGCCACTGGACTTTGGACCGCCGGAAGCGAACGCGATGCTGTCGGGTGAAACGTCAGTTGTCATAGATCGCAAACCTCTTGGTCAGCCACATGCATCCCGCCGCGATGACCGCAAAACCGGCAAAGGCGATCATGCCGGCCGCCGAGCTCCAGCCGGCCGACATGGTCTGGAAACCGTATTCCCAGAGCAGGTAGAAGATGTTGGTGGTCGATTTCAGCGGGCCGCCATTGGTGAGCACGTTGATATAGGCAAAGCTCCACTGCGCCCCGAACAGGATCGTCATCATCGACAGAAGCAGGATGGTCGGCGAAAGCAACGGCAGGCGAATGTCGCGGATGATCCCCCAGCGGCTGGCGCCGTCGATGCGCGCCGCCTCGATATAGGAGGGATTGATGCCGGCATTGGCGGCGGAAAATAAGAGAGTGGAAAAGCCGATCAGCTTCCAGCCGGTGATCCAGGTGAGCGTGGCGAGCGCGTAGTTCGGGTCGGTCAGGAAGCCGATGCGGCCGAGGCCGATCGTCTCAAGGCCGAGGGTGATCAGCCCCTGGTCCTCGTTGAGCAGCCAGCGCCAGAGGATGGCGGCGACCACGGGCGCGACGATCATCGGCACGAAGATCAGCGCGCGATAGATCGTCCGGGCTCGGCCTTCGAGGTCCTGGGTCCAGATCGCCACGAACAGCGGAATGATCACCGACATGGGGACGAGGCCGAGAATGTAGAAAAGCGTGTTCCAGAGGGCGGCTCGCATCTCGGGCAGTGCGAACAGGCGCTGATAGTTGGTGAGACCCACATAGCGCTGCGGCGAAGTCGGCAGCATGTTCCACTGGTAGAAAGAGAGCTGGAACGCCTCGACCAGTGGCACATAGGTCCACATCATCAGGAGGCAGAGCGCCGGTGCGAGATAGAGCCAGGGCTGCACGGTGAACGTACCACGCTGGCGGGCAGCCGTAGGCGCTCGGGCAAGGATGAGCGGTCTTGCGAGATCGGCCTGGATGTCGGTCATGGAATTTTTCCCCGAAAGGACCCCGAGAGGGCAACGACGCCGGACGGGAAAGCGAGACCCGTCCGGCATCTCCTCGTAACGGTTACGGCATCAGGTCCTGGCCCTGGTCCTGGGCAGCTTTCAGCGTGGCGATCGGATCGCCCTTGCCGAAGACGGCTTCGCGCACCGAGTCCATCATCATCTTCTCGACCTGCCGGTAGTTGGGGCCGGGGAAGGCGACGTTGGCGGTGAGGCGGTTCAGCTGTTCCAGGTTGGCGCGGAACATCGGGTTTTCCTTGACCCACGGGCCGAGGTAATTCGGGTCGTCGACGATATCGAGACGCAGCGGCAGGTAGCCGATCTTGCTGGTGATGATCGTGTAGGCTTCCTTGCTCGTCAGGTACTTCAGGAGCTCGTAGGCCGCACGCTGCTTGGCCGGATCCTTGCTGAAGACGAACAGGGCACTGCCGGAATTGGTCGGAGCGGTCGGCTTTTCGCCGAAGGACGGCATCGGGGCGATACGCAGGTCGAATTTGCCCTGGGCGGCCTTTTTGTAGGAGCCAAGCACCGCAGTCGTATAGACGAACATGCCGAGATTGCCCGCTGCAAAAGTGTCGGAACCGCTGGCCGGATCGATCCTGGCATGAGCCCCGCTATCGACCATGTCGCGCAGCATCTTGACGGCCTCGGCGGCATTCTTGTCCGCGTAAGTGAGCTTGTTGCCGTCGCGCACCTTGCCGCCGTTCGACATGACGATCGCCTGGTAGACGAAGGTGCCGTCGCTCGGGCCGTAGGCGCCGGGGAAGAAGCCGTTCTTGCCGGTCTTTTCCTTGATCGCCTTGCCGGCGATGTTGACGTCGGCCCAGGTCTTCGGCGGGTTGTTCGGGTCCAGACCTGCCTGCTTGAAGAGGTCGCCGTTGTAATAGAGGACAGGCGTCGAGAAGGTGTAGGCGAGACCGTAGGTCTTGCCGTCGACCGTGCCGAGTTCGAGACCCTTGGGGATCATGCCGGCGAGATGCTCTTTCAGTTCCGCCGGCTTCACCATGTCCTCGAGCGCATTGCCGCCAAGGTCGCTGGCGATGAAGATCAGGTCGCGGAAGGTGAGCTGGGCGACGTCCGGCTGTTTGCCGGCGACGATATCGGCCTGGACGCGGTTGATGATCTCGTTCGAGGGAACGGCGATCGTCTCGACCTTCACGTTCGGGAATTTCTTCTCGAAACCGGCAATCAGTTCCTTGGTGGCCTCGGAGCCGATGCCGGCAGAGGCGAGGTTGTAGTTGTAGAAGCTGATCGTCACCGGCTTGTCGACGGTTGCCGGCATTTCGGCGAGGGCGCCGACCGGGAGGCCAAGAGGAAACATCGAGGCGGCGGTGAGCGTCGCCATCAGCTTGAGCGTGGTTCTGCGCAGCATTTTGCGTGTCTCCGGATGAGGGTTATTCGGCGGCGACGGGCATTGCCCGAGCCATCAGAAGTTCCAGCGGATAGGTATTGAGTTCGGCGCGGTCGGACGGCAACGGCACGAAGGCCATGGTGAGGCCGGACGGGCGGATGGTGCCGATGCCGAAGGAGGCGCCGCGCACCATGCGCAGGATGTCGGTGCGCAGGATATCGGTCGCGGCGTGCTGGCCGGTGCCGACGACGACCGGGATGCCATGCCAGACCGAGACGCGGTCGTGATGGATATGGCCGCTCAGAATGCCGATGATATTGCGGCCCTTCAGCAGTTCGCGGAAACGTTCCGATTGCGGGAAGTGGATCGTTCGCCAATGGGCGACCTCGGCTTCCTCGCCGAGCGCCGGCGGGTGGTGGACGACGATCAGCTTCGGCAGGTCGGGATGGCTGTCGAGCGTCGAGGCGAGCCAGTCGAACTGTTCGGGATCGATCGTGCCGCCAATCAGGCCCGGCGTCGTCGAATCGATGGTGACGATGTGGATGCCGTCGATGATCGTGTCGTGGTCGTAGGGTGCGTCCGGATCATGCGTCTCGATGCCCATGCCCTCGTAGAAGCCGGGGCGGGTGTCGTGATTGCCGAGCGCATAGACGACCGGCACGTCGATCCTGGCGTCGATGATCTCCTTCAGCCGGCGAAAACTTTCCGCATCGCCACGATTGGTAAGGTCGCCGCTGGCGATCACGAATTGCGGCTTCGGCGTTACGGTCGCGACCAGATCGAGCACCTGACGCAGCGTTTCGGTCGTGTCGCTGTGGAGGTGGCTGTCGTCGGCGGTGCCGATGTGCAGATCGGTCAGATGGATGAATGTCGTTTCGCGTCGCACCGGATGCCTCCATGGATGACGGTTTCGTCAGGAGGACCGTTAGAAGGGGTTTGTTTCCTGCTCGTGACGGATTTCGAATGCCGTTCGAAACCGGTTCAGCGGCGAAACATCGGCGCGATCACCTCGACCATGCGGGCGATGACGATGTCCGGATCATCGAGGTCGATGCCGTAATTGGTCAGCACTTCGGTGCGCGACCGGGAGCGGGTGACCTGCGAGCGGATGCCGAGCGCGCAATTGAGCCGCCAGCCGATATCGACCTCGTCGAGCCAGGGCGCGATCCGCTTCAGATGTGGGACGAAAGCCCGGTGATGTTCGACGTTATCGATGATGCGGCGGTAGTGCGGTGCGCGTTCCCGGTGGGTCTTCGCCATTGAGGTGAAATGCGACAGGACCGGATAACTGGAGGTCGGGTCGAGGCTCCAGCGGATCGAGGGACCGACCAGAGCTGCGATGACTTCATCGAGATCGGGCGGATCGGGCGCCCGCCGGTCGACAGCTTTGCGGAGCAGGCTCAACCGTTCCGCATTGAGCCGCCGATAGACACGCTCTGCGACCGCCGCGACCAGTTCTTCCTGCGAGCCGAAATGGTAGCTGATGGCGGAAGGCGTCGCATGTGCCTCGATGGCGATCCGCCGGGCGGTCAGATCCTCGAAAGCCTCGGCTTCGCAAAGCAGATGCTCGCAGGCATCCATGAGCCTCATGGCTGTGAGATTGGCGCGGCCGTGCATGAACTCACCCTCGACAGCCGCAATCTAGGCAGATTTTGTGTAGGGCGGATGACAGCAGGGCCGACTAGGCCAGGTCGGCGCGGGCCGTTTCCTTGTCGAGCGGCCGGGCGAAAGGCACGGGCCAGCTGTCCCTTTCGTCATCTCCATCCTCGCCATCCCGGAACTCGTCCATGCGGTGCTTGATGGCCAGCGCATAGATCGTATCCAGAATGTTCCGGTCACGCAGGTGCGGGTCGCTCAACCCGAGCAGGGCCGCCCTGACGATCTTCTTGCTCGACGTCTTCGGGCAACGTTTGGTGACAAATTTAAACAATGCGTCGTCGGTCAGACCTTCCATGGCGCCGTCGACCAGCGCCTCGTAGACCTTTCGCTTTTCTCCCATTGAACTCTCCAGCACCAAATCAGAACGTCTTGTCACGCAACTGTCATCATTCATTTCGGGGGAAATATGGCAAGGGGCTGGAACCAAAGTTGTAATGTATAGCGTTCACTGAAACATATCTGGCCAGTTGAAACTGCGGTGTCGTCTCCCTAGTTTCGCGGCGTTCGAAGCGGGAGGATACGGGTGAGGATAGGTGCAGGAATTCTCCGGGCGATGATTTGTCTCGTCCTGGTGCCGATAAATGTATCGGCGCAGAGCCAATGGCAGCCGGTGGAGCAGATCCAGACCTATCCCGTCACCGGAGATTCCGGTGTCGATCTCTACGCGTCCATCGGACAGCGCGGCCCCAAGATCGGCAAGGAAGTGCGCGCCATCGCCCACACCAATTTCAAGCTGACCTGGACCCGCGATTACCGGCCTCAGCCTGACGGTGCCTGCACGCTCGTTTCGGCGCGGCCGAAGCTGATCATCACCTACACGCTGCCGAAACCCGCATCCGCGCTTGCTCCCGATCTGAAGAAGAAATGGGATGTCTTCATCGCCGGCGTCTACAAGCACGAACTGGTCCACGGCGTCATCATCATCGACATGGTGAAGGAGATCGAGCGGGTGAGCGTGGGTCTCAGCGTCGCCAACGACCCGAAATGCACGAAAATCAGGACCGAACTGACGGCCAAGCTCGGCGAGATTTCGAAGGCGCAGCAGAAGCGCAGCAACGACTACGATCGGATGGAGATGAGCGAGGGCGGCAATGTCCACCAGCTCATTCTCCAATTCGTGAACGGCGCCGGTAAATAGGACGCCGCTCGCATTGCTTCATCCGCAGTTTACCGGATCGCGGCGGCTCACCTATCTCCTGCGCATGACGTTGACGACGAGCACGCCGACGATCGCCATGATGCCGCCGATCGCGCCGATCAGCGTAGGCACTTCGCCGAGCCAGAGGAAGCCGATCAGGGTTGCGGTCGGAGGAACGCCGTAAAGGAAATTGGAGGCTCTGGCTGCCGACAGGCGCTTCAGGGCTATTGCCCAGGTGACGTAACCGATCGCAGTCGGGAAGAGCACCAGATAGGCGATGCCCCAGTTCACCTCGGCAGGGGCGGCGGCGAGCGCCTGCAGGGCCGACGGTACGGCCGGCAATAGCGGAATGGAGCCGATCAGCATCAGCCAGGCCGTGACGGCCAATGCGGGCATACGGCCGAGGATCGGCTTCTGCAGCACGCTGGCAATCGCGGAGCAGAGGGCGGCACCGAGGATGAGGATCGCGTTCGGATCGAGATCGAAGCCGTCTTCTCCCGAGGCCGCGATCAGCGCCACGCCGGCAAAGGAGATCGCCGTTCCGACCCAGCCCCAGTGGCCGAACCGCTCGCCGAGCGCGAAGATGGCGATGAGTGCGGTGAAGACCGGCATGGTGTTGATGATGAAGCTCGCCGGACCTGCCGCGACCGTCCGTTCGCCCATGTTGAGGAGAACGGCATAGGCGGCGATGAAGAGCACTGCCGCGACGACGAGGCGGAGGATATCGCCCTTGGCCGGAAGAGCCGGCCGGGCAATTGCGAGATAGACGACCGCGATCAAGGCGGCCGGAACATATCGTGCCGTGGCGAGCTCGATCGGCGTCAGCGGCCCGAGCGCGATACGGATCACGGCGAAGGACGAGGCCCAGAAAACGATAGTCACCAGGATCGCCAGGAAGGCGATCACATCGAATCCCTGTTTTTCATCCGTTCCCGTGCTCATGGCGACCGTGCTCATCTCTTTCTCCCTCAAACTTGAAGTCTGGCAAAACTTGAAGTCAGGATTTAGCGCCTCTCATCCATGCTTGAAAAGCAACGCAATCGATGATCATATGTGCGTATGGTTCACAGCTCACAGACTTTGCCGCCACTTGATACGCTCGAGACCTTCGCGCGGGCCGCGCGTCTCGGATCGTTTTCCGCAGCGGCGGAAGAGGGCGGCGTCACCCATGGTGCCGTCTCCCGGCAGATATCCCGGCTGGAGCGCTGGATGGGCGTGCGGCTTTTCTCCCGCGAGGCCCGCGGCGTAACGCTGACACCGGAAGGCACACGGTTTTTCGCCCGCGCGGAGGAAGCGTTGGCCCTGCTCGGGGATACGGACGAGCGGTGGCTGCCCCGCCGAAACAAGGCGGTCGTCCGGCTTTCGGTGACGCCATCGGTCGCCTCGCTCTGGCTGTTTTCGCGCATGCCGAAGCTGGAGGCCAGCGATATCCACCTGGAAGTGATACTGGAACATCGGCTGGCGGACTTCAGCGAGGGCATCGACCTGGCGATCCGTTGCGGCAAGGGGCCATGGGCCGGCGTGCGCAGCCTGCCGCTCTGGCAGGAGAAACTCGTGCCGATCGCCGCTCCGGCGGTGGCCGAGCGTCTCGGCGGACGCACCGATGCAAAATCACTGCTCGAATTGCCGATCCTGCACGATTCCAATGTCGAGGCCTGGCGGCGATGGCTGGCTGTCGAGAGCGTCGATTACGTGCCGCGCGGGCAGGACCGGCGGTTCGAGGATTATAACCTGGTGATCGACGCCTGCGCGCATGGCCTCGGCATCGCGCTCGCCCGGCCCCCGCTTGCCGACGCCGCGCTTGCCTCCGGCCGGGTCGTCGCCGTGTCCGACAGGACCATCGATCACCACGTCGCCTTTCACCTGATCCGCCCGAACGACGCGATGAAAGCTTCTGCCGCCGAGTTTGCCCGGCGCTTCCTGCAGGAGGCCGGGTTCGACGAGACGGCGATCGCAGCCTTCATCGCGCCGGGACGGGGAAAGGGATAAACCTAGGCACCTACCGCATGCACTGAATACCGCCGATATCGGTAATCAGCTCAGCTTGGGCTGGAGGGCTCACACCCCGCCATTCTCCCTGGCGAAGCGGGCGATATCGGCATGGGTGGCGAACCAGACGCCCTCGTGGCCCTGGATGTGCCTGATCAGATCCTCCAGCACGAAGATGCGCGAGCGGTAACCGGACACATGCGGATGCATGGTCAAAAGGAACAGCCCGCCTTCGATATAGGCGCGGTCGAACTCCCGCTTGAAGATGTCGAGCACGGAGGTCGGCGGGGTGTAAGGGCGGAGCGCGGTAAACCGGTTCATGTTGAAATAGACCGCATCGTCGCGGATCCACTCGACCGGCAGTTCGACCATGCCGGTCGGCTCGCCGTCCTCGACCAGTTCGTAAGGATCGTCGTCGGCCATCAGCGAGGAATCATAGATCAGCCCGAGCTCGCGCTCGATCTTCAGCGTCTCATAGGAAAAGTCCCAGGAGGGCGTGCGCATGCCGACCGGGCGGATGCCGGTGATCTTTTCGAGCGTGTCGGCGGCGCGGAAATGCAATTCCCGTTCCTTGTCGGCCGGAACCTTGGTGTTCACCTCGTGAATCCAGCCGTGCAGGCCGATTTCGTGGCCTTCGGCGATGACGCGCCGCTGTTCGTCGGGATAGAGGAGGGCCGCGACCGCCGGCACGAAGAAGGTCGCCGGGACATCGGCATTCTTCAGCGTTTCGAGGATGCGCGGCACGCCCATGCGGTTGCCGTATTGCCCCTGGGACATGCGGCCGATCGATTCGCCGCCGTCGCGAAGTTCGTTGGTCTCATGGTCGCTGTCGAAGGAAAGGGCGACCGCGCAGCGCGCGCCGTCCTTCCAGGCTTTCGGTTTCAGCGAACGGCCGGCGCGCACCTTGTTGACCTTGCCGCGCCACGTGGCCTCGTCCCACTCCCAGGGTTCCATATCCCGTTCTCCCTTTTTATTCGGCCGCCTCCGGCAGGACCGGCACGGCGGCGAGCAGCCGCTTGGTGTAATCGTGCTGCGGATCGGCATAGATCGTAGAGGCCACGCCTTCCTCGACGATTTTGCCGCGATACATGATCGCGACGCGGTCGCAGAGATGCCGGACGACGGACAGGTCGTGGCTGATGAAGATCAGTGAAAGGTCGAGCTCGGCGCGCAGGCGGATCAACAGGTTGATGATCTGCGCCTGGATCGACACGTCGAGCGAGGCGACCGGTTCGTCACAGACGACCACATCCGGCTGCATGGCGAGCGCGCGGGCGATCGCGATGCGCTGCCGCTGGCCGCCGGAGAATTGGTGCGGGAAACGGTTGGCGAAGGTGGGATCGAGCCCGACTGCTGCCAGCCATTCCCCGACATAGACCAGCGCTTCGGCGCGTGTCACCAGCTTATGGGCGAGCGGCCCTTCAGCGATGATATCGCCGATCCGCATGCGGCCGTTGAGCGACGCAAACGGATCCTGGAAGATCGTCTGGATGCGGGTGGTGATTTTTCGCGCATTGCGGCCGTGGCTCATGACCGGCTTGCCGTTGAGACGGATCGTTCCGGAGGTTGGAATCGCAATGCCGGCAGCCATGCGGCCGAGCGTCGATTTTCCGGAACCGGATTCGCCGACAAGGCCAAGCACTTCGCCACGCTTCAGCGTGATCGACACGCCGTCGACCGCCTGGACGACCGGCATCGGCTGGGAAATGCCGGACTTGATCGCCAGGTTCCTGAACAGGCCCGCCGGCTTTTCGAAGCGCTTCATCGCATCGTCGATGACGAGATAGGGGCTGCCGAGCGGCGGCAGGTTCAGTGTCGCCGACTTGCGCGGCGGCGGTGCCGCATCCGCGATGCCGCTGCCGCGCAGCAGCAGTTGCCCGGGCTTGGCGCGTGAGGGCAACGCATCGAGCAGCGCCTTGGTATAATCGTGCTGCGGGCGGGTCAGCACGCCGAGCGCCGGGCCGATCTCGACGATCTTGCCGTATCTCATCACCGCGACGCGGTCGGCGATCGACGAGACGATCGCCAGATCATGGCTGATCCAGATCAGCGCGGTGCCGAGTTCGGTCACCAGTTCCTTCATCTCGGCGAGGATTTCCGCCTGGATCGACACGTCGAGCGCCGTTGTCGGTTCGTCGCAGATGATCAGCTTCGGCCGGTGCAGCAGGGCGATGGCGATGGCCACGCGCTGGCGCATGCCTCCGGAAAACTGATGCGGGAAGAAATCCACCTTGCGTTCGGGCTCGCTGATGCGGACCTGGGCGAGCGCCTTGATCGCTCTTTCCCGTGCGTCCGATGCGCTGATTTTTTCATGGGCTTCGAGCGCGAGCCTGATCTGGGTGCCGATGCTCAGGACCGGGTTCAAGGTCATCATCGGGTCCTGGAAGACCATCGAAATGGTCTTGCCGCGGATGGCGCGCAGTTCATGCGCGGGCAGACCGATCAGCTCACGGCCGTCGAGCTTGATCGAACCCTCGACGATGCGGCCGGGTTCGTCGATCAGGCCGATGATCGAGAAACCGGTGATCGACTTGCCGGAACCGGATTCTCCGACAAGGCCAAGCACTTCGCCGGGCGCCAGCGAAAACGAGACGCCGTCGACCGCCTTGATCTCGCCGCGTCCGCTCGGAAACCAGGTCCTGAGGTTGGTGACTTCCAGAAGCGGAGCACTCGTCGTTTCAGTCATCGGCGGAGCCTCGGATTGAGCTGATCGCGGATCTGGTCACCGACGAGGTTGAGCGAGACGATGAACAGGATCAGCGCCACGCCCGGATAGATCGAGATCCAGTAGCGGCCGGAAAGCAGATACTGGAAGCCGTTGGCGATCAGCATGCCGAGCGACGGTTCGGTCGGCGGCAGGCCGACGCCCAGGAAGGAGAGGGTGGCTTCCAGCGAAATGGCGCTCGCCACCTGCACCGTCGCGACGACGATCAGCGGCGGCAGCGAGTTCGGCAGGATGTGCTTGACCACGACACGCCAGGGCGACAGCGGGATCGAGAGCGCGGCCTCGACATAGTCCTTCTGCCTTTCGGCCGATGCCGCGCCGTGGGCGGTGCGAGCGAAATAGGCGTACTGGGCGAAGATCAGCGCCATGATCAGCTGATAACGCCCCTGGCCGAGAAGGGCCGCGATGACGAAGGCGAGCAGGATTGCCGGGAAGGAAAGCTGCAGGTCGACGATACGCATGGCAAGGCTCTCGAAGCGGCCACCGATATAGGCGGCCGAGCAGCCAACCACCGCGCCGATGACGAAGGCGATGCCGCCAGCGATCACGCCCATTTGCAGCGAGATGCGCAGGCCGTAGATGATCGCCGACAGGAGGTCGCGGCCTTGCGAGTCCGTGCCGAGCCAATGGGTGTAACCGCCGGTGCCGACATAACCCGGCGCACGGCGGGCATCGCGCAGCACGAGGCTGGTCAGGTCGTACGGATCTTGCGGGGTGACCAGCGGCGCGACGATCGCGGTCAGGACGATCAGCAGGACGACGATCGCGGCGCCCGTCGCGACCTTGTTGCGGAAGAATTCCTCGAGGAAACGGCCAAGCAGAGTATCGCGCATCAGGCACGGCCCTTTCGCAGGCGCGGATCGAGCAGCGCGTAGGTCAGATCGACGATCAGGTTAATGACGATGAACAGGAAGGCGACGAGCATCAGGTAGGCGACCATGACGGGCCGGTCGAGCGAGGTGATGCTGTCGATGATCAGCTTGCCGAGGCCGGGCCAGGAAAAGATGGTTTCGGTGACGACCGCAAAGGCGAGGGTCGAGCCGAGCTCCAGACCGAAGACGGTGACGAGCGGAATTGAGATCAGGCGAAGCACGTGCCGGCTCAGCACCGTGAATTCGGACAGGCCGGCGGCACGGGCGAATTTCACCGTGTCGCTCAGCATCAGTTCGCGTGTACCGGCGCGGGCGAGGCGGATCATCAAAGAGAACTTGAAGAGCGCCAGGTTCAGTGCCGGCAGTACCAGATGCGAGAGGCCGTCGCCGGTGAGGAAGCTGAAATCGACGCCGAAGAGGCTCACCGTCTCGCCGCGTCCGCCGGCCGGCATGCAGCCGCATTGAACGGCAAACACCATGATCAGCATCAGGCCGAACCAGAAGGTCGGCACCGAGAATCCGAGGATCGAGATCGCCATGATGGCACGGGAAACCAGGCTATGCGGCCGGTAGCCGGCATACATGCCGATCGGGATGCCGACGAGGCTGGCAAATAGAACGGCCGCCAGCGTCAGTTCCAGCGTCGCCGGCAGGCGGGTGAGGATCAGTTCGCTGACCGGCATGCTATAAACGAGCGAGCGGCCGAAATCGCCTTCGATCAGCCGGCCGAGAAAGGCGAAATATTGCCGCCACAGCGGCTGGTCGAGCCCGTATTGGGCGATCACCGCAGCGCGAATGTCCTGCGTCGCATCCGGCGAGATCAGCACGTCGATGGGATTGCCGACGGCATAGACGCCGCAGAAGACGAGCGCCGACATCGCGATGACCACGATCGCCGCCTGCCACAGGCGTTGCAAGACGAAACTTAACATATGTTCCCCTGTTCTTGTCCCCCAGTCCCGTCTTCTGCGGGTTTCGTAGGGTGAGGCTCCGAAGGATACCTCGCCGTCAGCGCCAGTCGTTTTCGAGAAGATCGCGAGTTTCCGCGACCGCCACATCCCAGATCGCCAGCATGTCCTCGTCGGGGCGCTGGTAGAGGCCGTGATAGTTTCCGTCCCCAAGGAGTTTCCGCTTGCGTCCCGCATCGACCTGGGCAAGGCCGGCGAAATCCACTTTCGGCTTGGCGGTCGTCGGCTGACGCTGATCTTTCGTACGGGTCCAGGGGAAGTTTTCCATCCAGGAGGCGTGCGAGGCGGCTGGATCGGTTTCCTGCACCTTTGCCCAGGTTTTGGGCGCCCGCCACCAGTCATGGAATTTCACAGAGGCATCAGGATGCGCATTCAGCCATTCGGAGATGACGGCGGTTGCCGGCGTGTTGCCGCCGTGGCCGTTGACGATCAGGATGCGGCGGAAGCCGGAACGGTGGATGCTATCCATCAAGTCGCGGATCACGCCGATATAGGTGGAGAGCGTCAATGTCAGCGTGCCGGGAAAGGTCGCAAACGACGAGGCGAGGCCATAGGGCACGACAGGGAAAACCGGGATGCCGAGCGGTTCGGCCGCGTCGAGGGAGATCTTTTCGGCAAGGATCATGTCCGTCGCGAGGCTAAGATAGGCGTGCTGCTCGACGCTGCCGATCGGGAGCACGCAACGGTCGTCTTCGGCCGCCCGTTCCTCCACCTGCATCCAGTTCATATCCGCGATCTTCATGAAATCTCCATGCGATGCGCGTGACGCGCAAAAACTAATCACAATCTCGCACAAAAGCACAAAAAATGTGCCTTGACAGGCGCTGCGCCAATCAAATGCAAAGTTCCATACGGAACTAAAAAAAAGAGATTGACAGCCAAATAAGCCACCGTCAAGTTCCATACGGAACAAAATCCGGACCTCGGATTTCTGCGGGAGCTGACGGCATTGCAATTGGAAATCTCATCCTTCGATGCGCTCCTCAGGCAGGGTGGCAAGGCCGCGGCCGGCAGTCATGGCGTCGATGATCTGGTTTCCGTGAAGCTGTGGCAGAACCCCTGCTGGCTTTCGTTCCGCATCAATTTTCTGGCGCTGCAGTTCAACGAGCCGATCTATCGCTGGATCGAAAAAGAGTATGGGCTGGCCCGGCCGGAATTCGTTGTTCTCTATTCGCTCGGCCTTTCGAACGGCCTGACGGCGAGTGCCATCAGCAGCTCCTCGGGTTTCCCGAAGAATACGATGAGCCGGGCGATCCAGAAGCTGATCGACAAGAACATCATCCGGCGCGAGGTCGACGCGGCGGATCTTCGAAGCTTCGTCCTGTTCATCACGGACGAAGGAAAGCGCATCGTCGACCAAGCCATCCAGCCGATGGTGGAGCGCGAAAAGGTCATGCTGTCGGGGCTGACGCCTGCCGAAAAGCTGATGCTCTCCGAGCTGCTGGCGAAAGTCGTCGTGGACTCACCCAACTGGCCCCCAATGATAAATATAGAGGAGAACGAAGAATGACTATTCTCAAGACATTCCGCACAGCGGCTCTCGCCGCCGTACTGCTCGGCAGCGTTTCGGGTGCTGCACTTGCCGCCGACCTGATGATCGGCGTGCGCGCCGGCCCGCTATCGGTCGATCCGCATTTCACCGCCGCCGGCACCCACGCCGAAGCGGTCAAGCATATCTACGACTCGCTGGTGAAATCCGGCAACAACCTCGAACTCGAGCCTGGGCTGGCGACCAGCTGGACCGCCATCGACAATACGACCTGGGAGTTCAAGCTCCGCCCGGGCGTCAAATTCCACGACGGCTCCGACTTCACCGCCGAGGACGTGAAATTCTCGATCGAGCGCATCCCGGCAGTCACCGGCCCAAACCCGACCACCATCTATGTGCGCCGCGTCCGAGGTATCGAGATCGTCGATCCGTTGACGATCCGGATCAAGACCGATGGTGCCGCGCCGAACCTGCCGAACGACTTCATCCGCCTGTTCGTCGTGTCGCACACGGCGGCCAAGGACTTTTCCGCCAATGCCGACAAGGCTTCGGAAGGCTTCAACTCCGGCAAGGCGGCGATCGGTACCGGTCCCTACAAGTTCGTCTCCTGGACGCCGAAGGAACAGCTCGTGCTGCAGAAGTTCGACGGCTACTGGGGCGAAAAGGAGCCTTGGGACAAGGTGACCCGCAAGGAAATTCCCAATGATGCGGCCCGCGTTGCGCAGCTGAAAGCCGGCCAGGTCGACCTGATCTCGCGCATCCCGGCCTCCGACGTGCCCACGCTGGAGAAGGATACCAAGCTCACCGTCGTGCGCCAGAACAGCGTCTACCTCTTCAATATCGCCTTCGACTTCCGTGAGAAGCCGCCGCAGGTGAGCGCCAAGGACGGCTCGCCGCTGCCCAAGAACCCCTTCCAGGATCCCAAGGTGCGCGAAGCCTTCGATCTGGCGATCGACCGCGAAACGGTCACCGAGATCGCCATGGAGGGCATGGGCACCGTCCAGTCGCAACTCGTGACGCCGAACATCTTCGGCTGGAACCCTAACGTCAAATCCACGAAGGCCGATCCGGCTAAGGCCAAGAAGCTGCTTGCCGAAGCCGGATATCCGAACGGCTTCAAGGTGACCTTCTCCTTCACCAACGACCGCCTGCCGGGTGACAAGGATGTGGGCACGACGATCGCACAAATGCTGACCGCAATCGGCATCCAGGTGGAAGCGAACTCTCAGCCGGGCGCCGTGTTCTTCCCGGCTAACACGCGCGGAGACTACTCGATGACCATGTCGGGCTGGGGCACGCTGACAGGTGAATCGAACTACACGCTGTCTTCGCTGGCCCACAGCAACGATGCGACCACCAAGCTCGGCGCCTTCAACCTTCGCGGCTATGTCAACAAGACGATGGACAAGCTGATCGAGGACGCCGCCATCGAGATGGACCCCAAGAAGCGCGAAAAGTTCCTGATGGATGCCAATGCCCTGGTTTCGACCGATCGGCCCTATCTGGCGATTGCCTCGACCGTCTCGGCCTGGGGCATGAAGAAGGGCATCACCATCGTTCCCCGTTCCGACGAGGACACGCTGGCAATGAACATCCGCCCGGCGAAATAGGCCATCCCCCACCTACGAGCTACCGGCCGGGCATCTCGCCCGGCCTTTTTTCTGAAAACTTCAAGTTCGGACGGGAGAAGGACCGATGGGAAAGATTGCGCTGGCGATCCACGGCGGCTGCGGCGTCATGGCGAAGCTCGACCTGAGCGACGAGGAATGGGCGGCTGCCCGTGTCGATCTCGGACGGGCGCTGAAAGCCGGCTGGGAAATCCTGACGGCAGGCGGCGCGGCGCTCGACGCGGTGCAGGCCGCCGTGGTCGTCATGGAGGATTCGCCGCATTTCAACGCCGGTTACGGCGCAGCGCTGAACACCAACGGCAAACATGAGCTCGACGCATCGATCATGGACGGCCGCACGCTCGAAGCCGGCGCGGTGACGCTGGTGCGGCGCATCCGCAATCCGATCAAGGCGGCCCGCAAGATCATGGAAGATGGCGATGCGATCCTGCTTGGCGGCGATGCGGCCGACGATTTCGCCCGCGAGGCGGGGCTCGATATCGTCGAGCCGGACTATTTCACCACCGAGCGCCGCACCAAGGCGCTGGCGGCGATGAAGGCGCATGCTGCGGCGGGCACAGCGGCGAAAGCCAGCGAGTCGGAAAAGCATGGCACGGTCGGTGCGGTGGCGCTCGACAGCGCCGGGCATCTGGCGGCGGCGACCTCGACTGGCGGCTACAACAACAAGCCGGAAGGCCGGATCGGCGACACCCCGATCATCGGCGCAGGAACCTATGCACGGGACGGGGCCTGCGCCGTTTCCGGCACCGGCAAGGGCGAATATTTCATGCGTTATGCCGTCGGCCATGAAGTGGCGGCCCGCGTCTCCTATCTCGGCGAGAGCCTTGAGAAGGCCGCCGCAAAGGTCATCCAGGAGGACCTGAAGCAGCACGATATCGGGGCAGGCCTCGTGGCGGTCGGCGCCGACGGCTCGATCACCGCGCCTTACAATACGGACGGCATGTTCCGCGGCTGGGTGACGCCGGAAGGCGAATTCCACGTCGCCACCCATGGCGAGGTTTTCCCGATCAATCCCTGAACCGGCAGAACTTCCGGCACGAAAAGTCCGGCGGGATGACCGCCGGACCTCGCGCCCTCCGGAGCCGCTCTTTTATTCGGCGGCTTGCTGCGGCTTCAGGACGCCGCGGCGGATCTGGTCTTCCTCGATGGATTCGAACAAGGCGCGGAAATTGCCTTCTCCAAATCCTTCGTCGCCCTTGCGCTGGATGAACTCGAAAAAGATCGGGCCGATCACTGTTTTCGAGAAGATCTGCAGCAGGATCTTGGTCGTGCCGCCATCGACCACGCCTTCGCCATCGATCAGGATGCCGTGTTTCTTCATCCGCTCGATCGGTTCGTCGTGGCCGTGCACACGGGTTCCGGACATTTCGTAATAGGTATCCGGCGGGCCGGGCATGAATTTCAGCCCATTGTCGGCGAGCTTGTCGGTCGCTTCGTAAATGCCGTCTGTGCCGACCGCGATATGCTGGATGCCTTCGCCCTTGTACTTCTTCAGGAATTCCTCGATCTGGCTGGTCTCGTCCTTCGACTCGTTCAGCGGGATGCGGATCTTGCCGCAGGGCGAGGTGATCGCCCGGCTCACCAGGCCGGTGATGCGGCCGTCGATGTTGAAGAAGTGGATCTGCTTGAAATTGAAGAGTTCGCGGTAGAAGTCCCACCACTTGTCCATGTTGCCGCGATAGACGTTGTGGGTCAGGTGGTCGAGGTAATAGAAACCGACGCCTTCGGGCCTGGGGTTGCGTGTCTCCAGCCACTCGAATTCGGCCTCATAGGCCGACCCCTTCTCGCCGTAGGTCTCGATGAAATAGAGAAGCGAACCGCCGATGCCGACGATGGCCGGCACGTCGAGCGTCTTATCCTTGCCCTCATAAGGCGTCGCACCCTTGGCGACCGCGTGGTCGAAGGCATGTTTGGCATCGACGACGCGCCAGGCCATCGCCGGCGCGCAGGGGCCGTGCTCATCGACGAAGCGCATGGCATGGCTGCCCGGCTCGGCATTGACGACGTAATTGATGTCGCCCTGGCGCCAGACGGTGATGTTCTTCGTCCTGTGCTTCGCCGCCGGCCTGTAGCCCATGCGGGTGAACAGCTCTTCGAGCTTCTGCGGCTCCGGATGGGCGAATTCGACGAATTCGAAACCATCGGTGCCTGCCGGGTTGTCGGCGGTAATCTCAGAAACCGGTGCGTCGTGCGGGAAAGGACCCATGGCAAATTCCTCCTGTCATTCGATCATCATGATGATGCAGGAGAGGCGCATTGTGCTTGCAATCTTGGCGAGGTTCTGCTCGATTTGTGCATGAAATGTGCGGATATGAGGAGCTGCGTGCACGATGGACGCGCTGGACGGATATGACCTGAAGATCTTGAGCCATCTGCAGACCGACGGGCGGCTGACCAATAACGAATTGTCGGAACTCGTCGCGCTCTCCCCGTCACAATGTTCGCGCCGCCGGGCGCGGCTCGAGGGCGAGGGGTTCATCCAGACCTATCGGGCACATCTCAACCGCCAGAAACTCGGCCTCGACCTGCTGGTCGTGATCGCCGTGACGCTTGCGACCCATAACCGCGACAATGCCAAGCGGTTCGCGCGCCTTGTCGAGGACCTGCCGGAAGTGCTGGAATGTTTCTCGCTAACCGGAGAGATGGACTATCATCTGAAGGTGGTGACGCGTGACCTCGCGGGGCTATCCCATTTCGTCAACGACATTTTGTTGCCGCACGAGAGCGTGCAGCATGTCAAAACATCGATCGTTCTCAGCGTGTTGAAGGATTTTGGTGGGATTCCGATTCAAAAACCCACCAAGGCTTGAAGTTCGTTCGGCTCCGGCGGTTTCCCTTTGCCCGAGCGGCTGATGGCCTGCTCGATTGCCGCTAGACCGGTCGACAAAGCCTCGATGCCGTTCCCGCCTAATTCCGCCTCCAGTTCGGCCTGATAGCGGCGGGCGAGCTCGATCAGCTCCCGATAGGCCTGCTGTCCGGCGGGGGTAAGTTCCAGGTGTTCGAGACGCCGGTCCGCATCGTCCTGGCTGCGCTTCAGCCAGCGGCGTTGTTCGAGCGCGAAGACGGCGCGGCTGACCTTGGTCTTGTGCATGGAGGAATGCGCGCCGACGGCTTTCGAGGTCATGCGGCCCGAGCTGCCCAGCGCCGCAAGCGTGCGCCATTCCGGCCGGGTCAGGCCGTATTTCGCCCTGTAATGGGCGGCGAAGCGCAGGCCGACGAATTCGGCGGCGCGGTTGAGCCTGTAGGGGAGGAACTGTTCGAGTTCGAAACTATCGGTCGTCATGACGTTGATCGGGCGTTGATGGTTACAAAATTGATGGTTACATTTGCAACCATATCGTCATCATGGGAGGAAACAAGCCATGCTGGACAAGATCGATCCGAACGTCACGCAGTTTACCGGGGCGAATGCCGAAACGCTCGGCTATATGCCGGGTTTCGGTAACGATTTCGAAACCGAGAGCCTGCCCGGCGCCCTGCCGCAGGGGCAGAACAGCCCGCAGAAGTGCAATTACGGGCTTTATGCGGAACAGCTCTCCGGCTCGCCTTTCACGGCGCCGCGCGGCACCAACGAGCGTTCCTGGCTCTATCGCATCCGCCCGAGCGTGCGCCATACCGGCCGGTTCAGGAAGATCGACTATCCGCTGTGGAAGACGGCACCTCACATCGCCGAACATTCGCTGGCGCTCGGCCAGCTCCGCTGGAGTCCGGTGCCGGCGCCGACGGAGAAGCTGAACTTCCTCGAAGGCATCCGCACGATGACGACGGCGGGCGATGCACTCTCCCAGTCAGGCATGGCGGCGCATGTCTATGTCTTCAACACCGACATGGTGGACGACTATTTCTTCAATGCCGACGGCGAAATGATGATCGTGCCGGAGACGGGGTCGATCCGCGTCTTCACCGAGCTCGGCAAGATGGATCTGGAGCCTTCGGAGATCTGCATCATCCCGCGCGGAACCATGTTCAAGGTGACCCGGCTCAGCGAGGAAAAGGTCTGGCGCGGGTATATCTGCGAAAATTACGGCGCCAAATTCACCCTGCCGGATCGCGGACCGATCGGCGCCAACTGCCTTGCCAATCCGCGCGATTTCAAGACGCCGGTGGCAGCCTACGAAGACAAGGAGACACCCTGCCGCGTGCAGGTGAAATGGTGCGGTTCCTTCCATCTGACGGAGATCGGCCATTCGCCGCTCGACGTGGTTGCCTGGCACGGCAATTACGCGCCCTACAAATACGACCTGCGCACCTTCTCGCCGGTCGGGGCCATTCTCTTCGACCATCCGGATCCGTCGATCTTCACGGTTCTCACCGCTCCCTCGGGAGAGGAGGGAACCGCCAATGTCGATTTCGTGATTTTTCCACCGCGCTGGCTGGTGGCCGAGCACACGTTCCGTCCGCCCTGGTATCACCGCAACATCATGAGCGAGTTCATGGGCCTGATCTGCGGCCGCTATGATGCCAAGGAGGAGGGCTTCGTGCCGGGCGGCATGAGCCTGCACAACATGATGCTGCCGCACGGACCGGATTTCACCGGCTTCGAGAAGGCCTCGAACGGTGAGCTGAAACCCGTCAAGCTTGAGAACACCATGGCATTCATGTTCGAGACCCGTTTCCCGCAGCAGCTCACCAAATTCGCGGCAGATCTGGAGACCCTGCAGGACAATTACGTGGATTGCTGGTCAGGCCTCGAGCGAAAGTTCGACGGTACGCCGGGGATCAAGTGAGGCGGCGCGACATAACGGTTGCCTTCTTGCGCGATCTCCACACATTCTGGGAGCAATACCAACGATAAAACGGGAAACACTCATTCATGAAGCTCGCGACACTGAAGGATTCCACCCGCGACGGCCGCCTGGTCGTCGTCTCGAAAGACCTGACCCAGTGCTCGGAGGTCGGCCATATCGCCCGGACCCTCCAGGCAGCGCTCGACGACTGGGCGTATGTTGGTCCGCGGCTCGAACGGGTGGCGGACGGTATCGAGACCGGTGCGCAGCCGACCATCCGTTTCCATGAACATGATGCGGCTTCGCCGCTGCCGCGTGCCTACCAGTGGGCGGACGGGTCGGCTTACGTCAATCACGTCGAGCTGGTGCGCCGGGCGCGCGATGCGGACATGCCAGAGAGCTTCTGGACCGACCCACTGATCTACCAGGGCGGGTCCGACAGTTTCCTCGGGCCTCGCGATCCGATCCTGCTCGAAAACGAAGCCTGGGGCGCCGATATGGAGGGCGAGGTCGCGGTGATCCTCGGCGACGTGCCCATGGGGGCGTCCGTGGATGAGGCGCGGGAGGCGATCCGCCTCGTGCTTCTCGTCAACGACGTATCCTTGCGCGGGCTGATCCCATCCGAACTCGCCAAGGGGTTCGGCTTCTTTCAGTCGAAACCGTCCTCCGCTTTTTCTCCGGTCGCGGCCACGCCCGATGAGCTGGGTTCGGCCTGGGACGGTGGCAAGCTTTCCCTGCCGCTCAAGGTCGATCTGAACGGCAAGCCTTTCGGCCGGGCCAATGCCGGCGTCGACATGACCTTCGATTTCCCGCAACTGATCGCCCATGCGGCGAAGACGCGGCCGCTGGTCGCCGGCACGATCATCGGTTCGGGCACGGTCTCCAACAAGCTCGACGGAGGTTCCGGCAAGCCGGTTGCCGATGGCGGAGCCGGTTATTCCTGCATTGCCGAAATCCGCACGATCGAGACAATCAACTTCGGCGTTCCGAAGACCCCCTTCCTGCACTTCGGCGATACGGTGCGGATCGAGATGAAGGACGACAAGGGTCATTCGATCTTCGGTGCGATTGAGCAGACCGTGACGAGATACGAGAAGGCAGGATGAGCGAGACGGTCCTCTACGACTACTGGCGGTCCTCGGCGAGCTATCGGCTGAGGATCGCCCTCAACATGGCGGCCGAAACATTCCGCACGGTTCCGATCGATATCCTCGCCAAGGAGCACAGGTCGCAGGAACATCTCGCCCGCAATCCGCAGGGGCTGGTGCCGGTGCTGGAAATCGACGGCCACAGTTTCACGCAGTCGCTGGCGGTGATCGAATATCTCGACGAGACGCGCGGCGGCGCCTTCCTGCCGGGCGATGTCGTCGAGCGGCAGCGGGTGAGGGCGCTTTCCTATGTCATCGCCATGGAAATCCATCCGGTCTGCAACACGCACGTTGTCGGCCATGTCTTATCGCTGACCGGCGGTGGCGACGACGCCCGGCTGGCCTGGATGCAGAAGTTCATCGGCGAAGGGCTTGCAGCCTTCGAGATACTGCTCTCTTCCCCTTCGACCGGCACATTCTGTCACGGCGACCGGCCGGGGATGGCGGATATCTGCCTCGTGCCGCAGGTCTACAACGCCCGACGGTGGAGCGTCGATCTTTCGGCCTGCCCGAAACTTGTCGGGATCGCCGACCGCTGCGCCGAACTGAAACCCTTCGCCAACGCCCATCCCGATAAGGCCGGTCCCGACAGGGCGGTTCGTTAAGTCTTCAGGTAGCTGATCACCGCGTCGGCGATCATGCCCTTGTGGCGCTCCATGGTCGCCGGTTCCGAAAGGTCACGGCGGAAGATCGTGCCGAACGTATAGCGGTTGGAGACGCGGAAGAAGCAGAAGGCACTGATCAGCATGTGAATGTCGATCGGGTCGGCTTTCCGGGCAAATACACCGGCCGCGACGCCGCGATCAAGGATCGCCGCAATCGTCTCGATGACCGAGACGTTCAGGTCCCGGATCGCGTCCGAGCGCAGCATATGTGCGGCGTGGTGGATGTTCTCGATGCTGACCAGCCGGACGAAGTCCGGATTGGCCTCGTCATGTTCGAAGGTCGTCGAGATCAGCACCCGTAGCGCCTGTTCTGGGGGCAGGTTGGAAAGCTGCAGGTCCTCTTCCAGCGTGCGGATCTTGCGGTAGGCTCGCTCGAGGACGGCGAGATAGAGCCCCTCTTTGCTGCCGAAATAATAATAGATCATCCGCTTCGAGGTGCGGGTCTTCTCCGCGATCGCATCGACGCGGCCGCCGGCAAGGCCATGGGTCGTGAATTCCTCCGTCGCCACATCCAGAATGTCTTCCTGGGTGCGCTGCGGATCGTTTTTCCTGCCGTTTTCGCGTTTCGCCGCCATCCCCGAATCCGCCTTCACCGTTTCGTCCGCCATGCTCACAGAAACAGGCCTTGTGGACAACCGATTGTCCACATCGAATTTTCGTATTTGTTCCAAAGTCATAATGGGCCTGTGCGAGGCTTTCAATAGATGCTGCTTGACATACGCACTAGTTCGTACATTTTATCCGGATTGCCGGTCGATCCCTGAGGAGGCGGTCCCGGCGGAGGTTATCTTGTCAAAGGACCGAGTGGGCAGCCGTATCAGCGGTGGCCCTTGTCGACATCCGGTGACGGAAGCCTTGGGAGGACCGGAAGTGACACGAATAATCGATTTCTATTTCTTCGCGCTGAAGGTCGTCATCGCCCTGCTTCTGGCAGGCATGGTGGTGCTTGTCTTCGGCAATGTCGTGCTGCGTTATGCCTTCAACCAGGGGATCACCGTCTCGGAAGAGCTGTCGCGGGTCTTCTTCATCTGGCTGACGTTTCTCGGTGGCGTCGTTGCGATGCGCGAACACGGCCACCTCGGTGTCGATTCGCTCCTGAAGCGGCTGCCGCCGACAAGTGCCAGGATCGCCGTGCTGATGGGGCAGGGGCTGATGCTCGTCGCCACCTGGCTGTTGATCAGCGGAAGCTGGACGCAGACTCTGATCAACCTGCCCGCCACCATGCCGGCAACCGGCATTTCGATGGGCTGGTTCTACGGGGCCGGCCTTGCCTTCGGGGTTCCGACCTTCCTCATCATCCTATGGGACGCCTTCCAGGTGGCCACCGGCCGCATCGATATCGCGACCGCCCAACTGGTGCGCGACAGCGAGGAGGAAGTGGCTCTCGACCATCATCCGGAAGCCGCCGTTGCCGCCGGCGTCACCAAGGTCTGAGGAGAAACCGATGACGCTCACTATTTTCCTCGGCGCCCTTCTCGGCCCCATGGCACTCGGCGTGCCGATCGCGTTTGCGCTCATCCTCAGCGGCGTGGCGCTGATGATGTACATGGACATCTTCGACGCCCAGATCGTCGCACAGAACGTGCTGAACGGCGCCGACAGCTTTCCGCTGATGGCCGTTCCCTTCTTCCTGCTGGCCGGCGAGGTGATGAATACCGGCGGCCTGTCGAAGCGCATCGTCAATCTCGCCATGGCCCTGGTCGGCCACGTGCGCGGAGGTCTCGGTTTCGTGGCGATCTTCGCCGCCTGCGTGTTGTCGAGCCTTTCGGGTTCGGCGGTAGCGGATGCCGCCGCGCTCGGCGCGCTTCTTTATCCGATGATGATCAAATCCGGCCATGATCCGGCGCGGACCGGTGGATTGTTGGCATCGGCTTCGGTCATCGGGCCGATCATCCCGCCTTCGATCGGCTTCATCCTCTATGGCGTCATCGGCGGCGTCTCGATCACCAAGCTCTTCCTCGCCGGCATCGTTCCCGGCCTGCTGATCGCGCTGGCGCTCTGCATCACCTGGCTGATCGTCGCCCGCAAGGAGCAGTTCGAACTGCCTCCGAGACAGAGCCGCGAGGTGCGCGTCAAGGCGCTCGTCGACAGCATCTGGGCGCTGATGCTGCCGGTCATCATCATCGTCGGACTGAAGTTCGGCGTGTTCACGCCGACCGAAGCCGGCGTCGTCGCGGCCGTTTATTCGCTGTTCGTCTCGATGGTCGTTTATCGCGAGCTTGCGCCGTCCGAACTCTTCAACGTCTTCGTGGCGGCAGCGAAGATCACCGCGGTCGTGATGTTCCTGGTCGCCTGTGCCGCGGTTTCGGCCTGGCTGATCACGGTTGCCGACGTACCCGGCGATCTCGTCGCGCTGCTGGAGCCGCTGATGGACAACCAGACGCTGCTGCTGCTCGCGATCATGGTGCTGATCGTCCTGGTCGGTACCGCAATGGACATGACGCCGACCATTCTGGTGATGACGCCGGTGCTGATGCCGATCATCAAGCAGGCGGGCATCGATCCGGTCTATTTCGGCGTGCTCTTTATCATCAACAACTCGATCGGCCTGATCACTCCGCCGGTAGGTACGGTGCTCAACGTCATCTGCGGGGTCTCCAAGCTGTCGATGGAAGACCTGATGAAGGGCGTGATGCCCTTCCTGATCGCCGAACTGATCGTTCTCTTCCTTCTCGTCCTGTTCCCGCAACTGGTGACCGTGCCGGTCGCCTGGTTCGGGCGTTGAGGCCGGGAAGCTTCTGCCAACCAAGTACATATCAACCGGCCGTGGGGAACCTCGGCCACCAGTGGGAGGAAAACATGTTCAACAAGATGATGAAACTGGCGCTCGGGATCGCCTTGCCGGTGATGCTGTTTGCCGGTACGGCATCCGCCGAAGTCCGCGCGCATACGCTGAAGTTTGCGGCTGCCAACAACAAGGGCCATCCGCAGGTCACCGGCATGGAAAAATTCGCCGAGATCGTCAAGGCGAAGAGCGGCGGCAAGATCGACGTCAAGCTGTTTCCGGGCGGCGTGCTTGGCGGCGACGTGCAGACCGTCTCCGCGCTGCAGGGCGGCGTGGTCGAGATGCTGGTGCTGAATGCCGGCATCCTGTCGAGTAACGTCAAGGCGTTCGGCGCCGTCGACCTGCCTTTCCTGTTCAACAGCGGGGAAGAAGCCGACAAGGTCATGGACGGCGCCTTCGGCAAGAGCCTTGCCGAAAAGCTGCCGGCGACCGGCCTCGTCGGTCTCGCCTATTGGGAACTCGGCTTCCGCAACCTCACCAATAATCGCCGCGCGGTCACCAAGCTCGAAGATATCAAGGGCCTGAAGATCCGCACGCTGCAGTCACCGATCCCGATCGAGCTGTTCAACAACCTCGGCGCCAACGCGGTGCCGCTGCCCTACACGGAACTCTACACCGCGCTTGAAACCGGAACGGTCGACGGCCAGGAAAATCCGTTCGCGAACATCCTCAATGCCAAGTTCTACGAGGTGCAGAAGTACCTGACGGTCACCCGTCACCAGTACAATCCGCAGATCGTGCTGGTCAGCAAGAAGTTCTGGGACGGCCTCAACGACGAGGAGAAGGGCATTCTCCAGTCGGCTGCGACCGAAGCCCGTGATTTCCAGCGCAAGGTTTCCCGCGAAGCGGACGCCAAGGCGCTCGACGAGATCAAGAAGACCGGCATGCAGGTCACCGAACTCAACGCCGCCGAAACCCAGAAGATCCGCGATGCCGTGAAGCCGCTGATCGACAAGTTCAGCGCCGATGTGGGTGCCGATACCGTTTCGCTGCTCTTCAAGGAACTGGACGCCGTCCGCAAGAAGTAACATCCGCGCCGGCCCGTCTTCCCGGCGGGCCGGCCCTTCCACCGAAACGAGGCGCGGTACCATGGCCGAGACATTGCTGAAACCCTTGAAGGCCGGGCTGATCGGCGCCGGCATCCAGGCCTCGCTGACGCCGGCCATGCACATGAAGGAAGGTGCTGCCCAGGGGTTTTCATATGAATACGAGCTGATCGATCTCAATCAGCTCGGGCTGACGCCGAGCAGCCTGCCGGAGCTTCTGGACGATGCGGAAGCACGCGGGCTGATTGGCCTCAACATCACACACCCCTGCAAGCAACTGGTCATTCCCTATCTCGACGACCTATCCGACGAGGCGAGGGCGCTCGGCGCCGTCAACACGGTGGTGCTGAAGGACGGCAAGCGTTTTGGCCACAATACCGACTGGTGGGGCTTCGCCGAAAGTTTCCGGCGCGGCTTGCCGGGGGCCGATCTGAGCGCGGCGGTTCAGATCGGCGCCGGTGGCGCAGGCGTTGCGACGGCCTACGCGATCCTGTCCCTCGGTCTCAAGACACTCACGGTGTTCGATCGCGAGCCTGATCGGGCCGAGCAGCTTGCCCAAACGATGTCGGTGCTCTTTCCGGACGTCTCGATCCAAGCGTCATCCGATATCGTTTCGGCGATGCAGGACGTCTCGGGCATCATCCATGCAACGCCGACCGGCATGGCGAAATACCCGGGCCTGCCGCTGCCGCCGGAACTTCTCCAGCCGCATCACTGGGTCGCGGAGATCGTCTATTTCCCGCTCGAAACCGAGCTGCTAAGCGTTGCCAGCCAGCGCGGCTGCCAGGTGCTGAACGGCGGCGGCATGGCCGTCTTCCAGGCAGTCGGCGCCTTTCAGCTGTTCACCGGCCGGGAGCCGGATGCCGCCCGCATGCTCCAGCATTTCGAAGCACTGACAGGCTGACGGAAAACCTTCCGGCCCTGCTCGTCACATAGTGCCCATCTGCGGCGCCTGCGATTTTTGCCGGCTATCTCGGCAGTGGGTCTGGCGATCCTGGTTTGGCCGACTATAGTGGCCGGGCCGCACTTCTGCGGCATCATCCCCGCCGAAGAACGCCCAGGGTTATTGCCATGACGCTTGCCATTTCCGCCAAAGACATCGACGACAAGGCTCTTATCGACGAGTTGAAGCAGTGGGTCGAGATCGAGACGCCGACGCCGAATGCCGCGGCTGTCAATGTATTGGCGGATAGGGTCGAGGCGATCGGCAAGGCGGCTGGTCTGGAGACGGAGCGGGTGCCGGGCACGCTCGGTTTCGGCGATATTCTGGCGATCCGCTCTCCGCGCCCGGCCGGCAGCAACGAAAAGACCGTTTTGATACTGGCGCATCTCGATACCGTGCATGCGGTGGGCGTGATCGGCAACCAGCTGCCGCTGCGTCAAGAGGGGGACAAACTCTATGGCCCCGGCGTCTACGACATGAAGTCTGGCGCGCTGATGGCGCTCGAGGCGATGAAGCTCGCAGTCAGGCACGGCAGCAGGATGCCGATCGACCTGATTTTCGTGCCCGACGAGGAGATGGGAAGCCTTTCGTCGCGCGCCTTCATGGAAGAGGCGGCGAAGAATGCAGGTTATGCGCTGGTGGTGGAACCTGCCCGCGACGGCGGCAAGATCGTCGTCGCCCGCAAAGGGGTCGCCATGTACGATGTCACCGTGCGGGGGCATGCCGCTCACGCCGGTACGAGGCCGCAGGATGGTCGCAGTGCCATTCGCGCAGCCGCCCGGCTGGTTTTGGACCTTGAGGCGCTCAACGATACCGAACGCGGCGTTACCGTCACGGTCGGCACGATCCAGGGCGGGACGGGCCGCAATACCGTGCCCGCGGAATGCCGTCTGCAGGTTGACGTTCGTGTTCCCGACGATGTGATCGCCAGGGAGATAACCGGCAAGATCGAGGCGATGAAGCCTGTCGATCCGGATATCACCTTCGAAATCGACGGCCAGATGAACCGTCCGCCGTTCGCGCAGACCGAAGAGGGCAGGCGTCTTTTCGATGTTGCCGCAGAGATCGCCGACGGTCTTGGCATCGCGCTGGAAGGAATGACGACGGGCGGCGGCTCGGACGGCAATTTCACGGCAGCGCTCGGCGTGCCGACGCTCGACGGGCTCGGCGCAGACGGTGCCGGCGCCCATACGTTCAACGAACATATCTTCGTCAGCAGTGTTGCGCCGCGCACCGCCCTGCTCGCCAACTTGATGATCTCGCTCGACGCGAGATAACCTGTCTCAGGCCGGCAGGGTCACTTCGAACGAGTTGGCGATGCGGACCTTGCCGACCTCGATGACGTGCCGCATGGCGGAGATCGCCCTGTCAGGATCACGCGAGGCGACCGCATGGGCGATCCTCAGGTGGTTGGTGGCGACCTCGTCGATCTTTTCCGGCGAAGCAGCCGGCGAGGAGAGCTGGAAGGAAATGGCAAGCGCTGCCTCGATGAGTGCGCTCGCCGAGCGCATGAACGGATTGCCCGACATGCGGGCGATGGCGAGGTGGAATTCGAGGTCCACCTTGGCGATGGTTTCCGGGGTATGGGAGAGATCGTCGAATTTCGCGGCGATCGCGTAGAGCGCAACGATGTCGTCGCTGGAGGCGCGCAGCGCTGCTGCTGCTGCCGCTGCCGGTTCCAGCGCCATGCGCATTTCGGCGAGATGCTCGATGAATTCGAAATCCAGCCCGGATTCGAAACGCCAGCCGAGCACGTCCGAGTCGAAGAAGTTCCAGCTGGCCTTGTCGAGCACGCGCGTGCCGACCTTGGCCTTGGCTTCGACCAGCCTTTTGGCGGCGAGCGTCTTCATGGATTCCCGCAACACCGTGCGGGACACGCCGAAACGGGCCGAAAGCTCGGTGTCGCCGGGCAGCAGGGAGCCTTCCGGGATCTTGCCGGAAACGATCCCCCGGCCGAGCTCCGCCACCACATGCGCGTGGTTGCTGCGGCGCTTTCGCCCACTGATCGTCGTTTCCAGAAGTCCCACTCAGATCTCCTTCAGCCGGCTCTCGGCCAGTCGCCGGTTTGAATACCAGATGATTCCGCGCTGCAATACAATGAACACGAAGAGCAGGATGCCAATGACGATTTTCGTCCACCACGACGACAGCGTGCCGTCGAAGACGATGTAAGTCTGGATCAAGCCCTGGATCAAAATACCGATGAACGTTCCCGCGACCAGGCCGACGCCGCCAGTCAGAAGCGTGCCGCCGATGACGACGGCCGCGATTGCGTCGAGTTCGACGCCGACCGTCGCCAGCGAATAACCGGACGAGGTATAGAGCGTGTAGGCAATGCCGGCGAGGCCCGAGAGGAAGCCGGACAGCGCATAGATGCCGACCGTCGTGGAGCCGACGGGGACACCCATCAGCTCGGCCGACTGCTCGCTGCCGCCGATCGCATAGACATTGGCGCCAAAGCGGGTGCGAGCCGCGACGAAGGCGCCGACGACGAACACCAGCAGCATCAGCATGGCAAGCATGGTCAGACGGCCGCCGCCCGGGAAGCGGAAGTAGAAGCCTTGGATCGTGTCGATCATCTCGTGGCTGATCGGCACGGATTCCGTCGAGATCAGGTAGGCAGCACCGCGGGCCAAAAACATGCCGGCGAGCGTCACCACGAAGGGCGGAATGCCGAGATAACGGATCATCGCTCCCATCAGGCTGCCGAAAAGGGTCGAGATGACCAGGACGGCCGCAAAGGCGATCAGCGGGTGAACGCCGAGGGAGCCGACCAGGACGGCGACGAAAACGCTGGTAAAGGCGATCACCGAGCCTATCGACAGATCGATGCCGCCCGACAGGATGACAAAAGTCATGCCGACCGCGGCGATGCCGAGAAAGGCGTTGTCTGTCAGAAGGTTGCCGATGACGCGCATCGACAGCATGTTCGGAAACTGCAGCACGCAGAGGGCATAGGCGATGACGAAGATGCCGAGCGTGGTGACGAAGGGCAGGTTGCGGGTATGGATCATCGAACCGTTCCTTCCGCCTTGTGGGATGTCTCGCGGGATGCGGTCTCGCCCTTGTGCCGCGAGGCCTTGACGAAGCCGAACAGCGCCATGATCGCCGGCGACTGCAGGGTCAGGACGACGATGATGATACCGGCCTTGATGATCAGGTTGAATTCCGGTGGGAAACCCGAGACCAGAATGCCGGTGTTGATCGACTGGATGATCAGCGCGCCGATCAGCGATGCGGTGATGGAAAACCGTCCGCCGTTCAGCGAAGTGCCGCCGATGACGACGGCGAGGATTGCGTCGAGCTCCAGCCAGAGACCGGCATTGTTTGCATCGGCGCCGCGGATATCGGCAGTGACGATCAGGCCGGCGATGGCGGCGCAGATGCCGGAAATCGCATAGACGAAGAACAGCAGGAAACGAGCGCGCACGCCGGCAAGCGTCGCGGCGCGGCGGTTGATGCCAGTCGCCTCGATCAGGAAGCCGAGTGCGGAGCGGCGCACCAGCAGGCCGATGATCAGTGCCGCGCAGACCCAGATGAGGATCGGGATCGGGATGCCGCCGAGCGAACCGGAACCGAGCGCCGCGAAGCTGTCGTTGTTGAAGGTGAGGATAACGCCTTCGGTGATCAGCTGGGCGATGCCGCGGCCGGCCACCATCAGGATCAGGGTGGCGATGATCGGCTGGATATCGAGGAGGGCGACCAGAATGCCGTTCCACAGGCCGCAGAGGAGGCCGACGCCGAGCGAGATCAGGATCACGACCGGCAGCGGATAATCGTGTGCGATCAGCGTCGCGGCGACTGCACCGCAGATGGCGATCACCGCGCCGATCGACAGGTCGATGCCGCGGGTGGCGATCACCAGCGTCATGCCGATCGTCAGCAGCGCGACAGGGGCGGCGCGCACCAGGATGTCGATCAGGCTGCCGTAGAGACGGCCGTTCTGGAAGGAGACGTTGAGGAAGCCCGGCGCAACTGCTGTGATCAGAGCGAGGATGACCGCAAGCGCGATGATCTGAGGTGCTAGCCGTTTCAGCCGGCGGGTAAAGCGGTCCATCATGCTGCCTCCGTGTGGCCCGGCGCTGCGATCGCCTGCATGATGTTGTCGGCAGTCACCCGATCGCCCTTGAGCTCGGCGATATGCTTGCGGTCGGAAAGCACGATGACGCGATGGGCGATGGCGGTCAGTTCCTCCAGTTCCGAGGAGATGACCACCAGCGACATGCCGTCGGCGCAGAGTTTTTCGATCATTTTCAGGATTTCTGCATGCGCGCCGATATCGATGCCGCGCGTCGGTTCGTCGAGGATCAGCAAACGGGGCCCGGTCGCCAGCCAGCGGGCGAGGATCGCCTTCTGCTGGTTGCCGCCGGAGAGGAATTTCATCTGCCTGTTGGCATCGGCCGGCCGGATATCCAGCGACTTGATGAAGCTTTCGGCAAGGGCTGCCTTTTCCCGCGAGGAGATCGGTTTTGCCCAGCCCTGGCGAGCCTGCACCGCAAGCGCGATATTATCCGCGACGGAAAAATCGCCGATAATTCCGTCCGTCTTGCGTTCTTCCGGGCAGAAGCCGAAGCCGTTGGCAATCGCTGCCTCCGGAGAGGAGAGGGCGACCTGCTGGTTGTCGACGGTCGCCGTGCCGCTGTCGGCACGGTCGATGCCGAAAAGCAGGAAGGCGGTCTCGGTGCGGCCGGAGCCGAGCAGACCCGCAACGCCGACCACTTCGCCGGGCCGGATGTCCAGATCGAAAGGTGCGACGCTGCCGCGCTTGCCGTAGCCGGAGAAGCGGATCGGCGCTTCGGCTGTCGAGGCTATGGTTTCTTCCTGGGCCTGATGCTCGCGGGTGATGTGCTGCAGCTCGCGGCCGAGCATCATCGAGATCAGCTCCAGCCGCGGCAGTTCGGCCAGCTTGCGGGTGCCGACGAGCCGGCCGTTGCGCAAGACCGTGACACGGTCGGCGACCGCATAAACCTGGTTGAGGAAATGGGTGATGATGATGATGCCGAGGCCTTCCTCGCGCAGCCGGCGCAGGACGACAAACAACATCTCTACCTCGTGAGCGTCGAGGCTGGCGGTCGGCTCGTCGAGCACCAGGACCTTGCCGGACAGATCGACGGCGCGGGCGATGGCGACAAGCTGGCGGACGGCAACGGAATAGGACGAGAGCAGGGCGTCGACATCGATATCGAGGCCGTAGCGTTCGAGCAATGCTTTGGACCGGCGGCGCATTTCGCCGCGGTCAATCAGGCCGAAACGGCGCGGCTGGCGGCCGAGGAAGAGGTTTTCAGCGACCGTCAGGTTTTCGAGGAGATTGACCTCCTGGTAGACGGTGCCGATGCCGAGGCCTTGCGCCTCCGCGACGCTGGCCGGCGTCACTTCCGCGCCGTCGAGGCGCATGGTGCCGTGATCGCGGCTGTAGACCCCGGTCAGGATCTTGATCAGAGTCGATTTACCGGCGCCGTTTTCGCCGAGCAGCGCATGGATTTCGCCGCGCTCGAGCGTGAAGTCGACGGCGTCGAGAGCTGTGATGCCGAGGAAGGCCTTGCCGATGCCCCGGGCTTCCAAAAGTGAGTTTGTATCCGACATGCCTAAAGTCCCGCGTCTATCGAAGAACCGGAGCGGCGAGATGCACCGCTCCGGTTGCTGAGTTGCCCGGCTCTAAGGGGTATGAGGTGGAGCCGGGCGGCGGGAGGTCAGTAACCGAGGCCCTTCTTGGCTTCGTAGACCTTCATCGGGTCATCCTTGGCGGTGTAGAGCTTCGATTCCGTCTGGATCCACTTCGGCGGAGCCTTCTTGTCCTTGAGATAGGCATTGAGGGCTTCGAAGGCGGGGCCGGCCATGTTCGGGGTCAGCTCGACCGTCGCATTGGCTTCGCCCTTGGCCATCGCCTGGAAGATATCCGGCACGGCGTCGATCGAGACGACCTTGATGTCGGTACCGGGCTTCAAGCCGGCTTCCTTGATCGCCTGGATGGCGCCGACGGCCATGTCGTCGTTATGGGCATAGACCGCGCAGATATCCTTGCCGCCGCCTTCAGCCTTGATGAAGCTTTCCATGACTTCCTTGCCCTTGGTGCGGGTGAAGTCGCCGGTCTGCGAGCGGGCAATCTTGATGTTGGAATGGCCCGCGAGCGCCTGTTCGAAACCCTTCTTGCGGTTGATGGCCGGCGAAGAACCGGTCGTGCCCTGAAGTTCCACGACCTTGCAGGTCTTGGAGCCGATTTCCTTGACCAGCCAGTCGCCGGCGACCTTGCCTTCGAACACCTGGTCGGAGGTGACGGCCGTCAGGTAGAGGTCCTTCGGTGCGTCGATGTCGCGGTCGAGCAGGATGACCGGGATTTTCTCTTCCTTGGCTTCCTTGAGAACCGCATCCCAGCCGGTGGCGACCACCGGTGCGATGAAGATCGCGTCGACCTTTTGGGCGATGAAGCCGCGGATCGCCTTGATCTGGTTTTCCTGCTTCTGCTGCGCATCGGCGAACTTCAAGGTAACGCCGCGTTTTTCGGCTTCCTGCTTGGT
Source organism: Neorhizobium tomejilense (assembly GCA_002968845.1). GTDB lineage: Bacteria > Pseudomonadota > Alphaproteobacteria > Rhizobiales > Rhizobiaceae > Neorhizobium > Neorhizobium tomejilense. The sequence continues at coordinate 149,667 of PVBG01000001.1, forward strand.
GACCGTGGTTTCGGCGGCGCGCCAGCCGGATTCGGATCCGATCTGCGAGAAACCGACTGTAAGGGACGCGGCGGAAACGCCGGATGCCAACGATAGGGTAAGAGCGGCTACAGCTGCCGCGAGAGCTCTTTTCATCCTAAATCCTCCCAGAGATGATAAAGCGAACTGACGGCCCAAGGATTGGCATATAATATTACTTTTTCAAGCGCTATTTTTGAAGAAATTGCAAGAAAGGCGGTATCCTGCCACTTTCGAGGGCAACAATCGATTGAATTCTTGGGATAAACGGCATTCTTAAAAAGATCTGGATTGCCGGAAGCAGTTTTCCTCCTCCTTGACAAGCCCGATGCCAATCCAATAGTCGTATTAATGACTACATCGGGCCTGATGGTTCTGATGGGAGGAGTGGCATGGCGACAGGAGACGTCATGTTGGTATTGGAAGCATTTGGGTGATTAAATCGATGTTGCGGGTTCTTCAGGTCTTGGATGGCGCTGGTGCGTCTATTGTTGTCGCGTGGGATGGCGAAGGTGCTGCCCGGGCGGTGAATGACGTCTCGTCTACCTATGATCTTGCCAGCCAAGCGATTGCCGCCGGCCAGACATTGGCTCAGCGGATCGAAGCGGCTGGTCTCGGCGATGTCGTCGATCTTGAAAAGGCCACGGGCGAGGGGCGCCTTGGCCTGCCGATCACCCATCCGGACCCGGCACATTTCATCGTCGCCGGCACCGGTTTGACGCATCTCGGCTCTGCCGATGGTCGCGACAAGATGCACAAGGCGGCACAGGCGGCGGAAAAGCCGACCGATTCGATGCGCATGTTCCTGATGGGCGTCGAAGGCGGCAAGCCGAAACCCGGCGAGGCCGGCGTGCAGCCGGAATGGTTCTACAAGGGTAACGGCTCGCAGCTTCGCGCCACCGGCAGCGATCTGGTATCGCCGGCCTTCGCGCTCGATGGCGGCGAGGAGCCGGAACTGGCGGGCATCTATCTCATCGGTCCGGACGGTACGCCCTTCCGCCTGGGCTTCTGTCTCGCAAACGAATTTTCCGACCACGTGACCGAGAAGGGCAACTATCTCTGGCTCGCCCATTCCAAGCTCCGCCAGGCCGCCCTCGGCGCGGAGCTTCTGGTCGGCGACCTGCCGGACCACGTGGAAGGCACGTCACGCGTGCGGCGCGGCGACGAGGTGATCTTCGAAAAGCCGTTCCTTTCGGGCGAGGCGAACATGTCGCACACGATCGCCAACCTCGAACATCATAATTTCAAATACGATATCTTCCGCCAGCCGGGCGATCTGCATGTCCATTTCTTCGGAACGGCGACGCTGTCGTTTTCCGAGGGGATCAAGACGGAGCCGGGCGACGTTTTCGAGATTTCTGCGGCTCCTTTCAAACTGCCGCTCGTCAACCGGCTGACTGTCGCGGCGGATGCGCCCGTGACGATCACGAAGCTCTGAGGCGGCCATGGCTCCCATCCGCGTCGCCATCGTCGGGCTTGGAAAGATCGCAAGGGATCAGCATCTCGGCGCGATCGAAGCAACCGACGGCATCGAACTCGTGGCCGTCGCCAGCCGTCACGCCAAGCTCGATCACATCGCCTGTTTCCATGAGATCGGCGATCTGCTCGCTTCGGACGTCAAGTTCGACGCTGTTTCTCTCTGTACGCCGCCCGTCGGGCGCTTCGAGCAGGCGAAGGCGGCACTCGATGCCGGCAAGCATGTGATGCTCGAAAAGCCGCCGGGTGCGACGCTTTCGGAAGTCTACGCGCTGGAGAAGCTCGCCAGGGAAAAAGGCGTCTCGCTGTTTTCAACCTGGCACTCGCGCGCCGCCGCAGCTGTCGAGCCGGCGCGGGCGCTGCTTGCCAAACGCAGGATCCGCAGCGTTGCGGTGGAGTGGAAGGAAGACGTCCGCCATTGGCATCCCGGTCAGGCCTGGATCTGGGAGCCGGGTGGCCTCGGCGTCTTCGATCCCGGCATCAACGCGCTGTCGATCGTCACGCGCATCCTGCCGGAAAGCTTTCACCTCACCCGTTCCGAACTGACCTTTCCGGCCAACCGGGCGGCCCCGATCGCGGCAAGCCTCTCTTTCGAGACCGATGGCGGAGTTCCGGTCCTGGCCGAGTTCGACTGGCGCCAGACCGGGCCGCAGACCTGGGATATCCGCGTCGAGACCGACGAGGGCCCGATCGTTCTGACCCATGGCGGCAGCCGCCTTTTCGTCGATGGCAAAAGCGCGATCGTCGAGGAAGACAAGGAATACCGCAATCTCTATCGTGATTTCGTGACGCTGGTGGCAGAAAGCCGCAGCGACACCGATTTCTCGCCGCTGGTGCATGTCGCCGATGCCTTTATGCTGGGCCGGCGCATTCAAACAGACGTATTTGAGGACTGATGATGACCAATTCCGAAAACGTAACCTCGAACGAGATCGCCGAAACCGGCCAGCGCCGCCAGGAGGTCCGTAAGCTCCGCTCTCGCGCGTGGTTCGACAACCCGTCGAATGTCGACATGACGGCGCTCTACCTCGAGCGCTACATGAATTTCGGTCTCAGCCAGGCCGAACTGCAGTCCGACCGGCCAATCATCGGCATCGCCCAGACGGGTTCCGATCTTTCGCCGTGCAATCGGCATCATCTGGAACTGGCGCATCGTCTGCGCGAGGGTATCCGCGAGGCGGGCGGCATCGCCATCGAATTCCCGGTCCATCCCATCCAGGAAACGGGCAAGCGTCCGACCGCCGGCCTTGACCGCAACCTTGCCTATCTCGGCCTCGTGGAAGTGCTCTATGGCTATCCGCTCGATGGCGTCGTGCTGACGATCGGCTGCGACAAGACCACGCCGGCCTGTCTGATGGCGGCGGCCACCGTCAACATTCCGGCGATCGCGCTGTCGGTCGGTCCGATGCTGAACGGCTGGTTCCGTGGCGAGCGCACCGGCTCCGGCACCATCGTCTGGAAGGCTCGCGAGCTGCTGGCCAAGGGCGAGATCGACTATGCAGGCTTCGTGAAGCTCGTCGCCTCCTCGGCGCCGTCCACCGGTTATTGCAACACGATGGGCACGGCGACGACGATGAATTCGCTTGCCGAAGCGCTCGGCATGCAGCTTCCGGGCTCTGCCGCGATCCCGGCGCCCTATCGCGACCGGCAGGAAGTCTCCTACCTGACCGGGCTCCGCATCGTCGAGATGGTCAAGGAAGACCTGAAGCCTTCCGAGATCATGACCAAGGAAGCCTTCATCAACGCCATCCGCGTCAATTCGGCGATCGGCGGTTCGACCAACGCGCCGATCCATCTGAACGCGCTTGCCCGCCATATCGGCGTCGAGCTCACCGTCGACGACTGGCAGACCTACGGCGAGGAAGTGCCGCTGCTCGTCAACCTGCAGCCGGCCGGCGAATATCTCGGCGAGGACTATTATCATGCAGGCGGCGTGCCTGCAGTCGTCAACCAGTTGATGACCCAGGGCCTCATCCATGAGGACGCCATGACGGTCAACGGCAAGACGATCGGCGAGAACTGCCGTGGCGCGATCATCGAAGACGAGAAGGTCATCCGCCGCTACGACGAGCCTCTGAAGGCCCATGCGGGCTTCCGGGTGCTGCGCGGCAATCTGTTCTCTTCGGCGATCATGAAGACCAGCGTCATCTCGCCGGAATTCCGTCAGCGTTATCTCTCCAACCCGAACGATCCGGAGGCCTTCGAAGGCAGGGCGGTCGTGTTCGACGGTCCGGAGGATTATCATCACCGGATCGACGACCCGTCGCTCGAAATCGACGCGCACACGGTCCTGTTCATGCGCGGCGCCGGCCCGATCGGGTATCCGGGCGCTGCCGAAGTCGTCAACATGCGTGCGCCGGACTATCTCCTGAAGCAGGGTATTTCGTCGCTCGCCTGCATCGGCGACGGCCGCCAGTCGGGAACGTCGGGCAGCCCCTCGATCCTCAATGCCTCGCCGGAAGCTGCTGCCGGTGGTGGTCTCGCCATCCTGCGGACCGGCGATCGCGTGCGTATCGATGTCGGCCGCGGCACCGCGGACATCCTGATTTCCGACGAGGAGATGGCGGAGCGCCGCAAGGCACTCGAAGCGGCGGGGGGCTACCAGTACCCGAAGCATCAGACGCCCTGGCAGGAAATCCAGCGCAACTACGTCGGACAGCTCGAAACCGGCGCAGTGCTGGAGCCGGCCGTCAAATACCAGCGGATTGCCCAAACCAACGGCATTCCGCGCGACAATCACTGACCGTTTCGGTCCCCAGGGTGGCGGGGACCGCCCTTAGACAAGATTGGCGGCTCGAAGGGAGCCGCTCCAAAGGAGGAGTAATCCATGCGAATGTTCAAATATCTCGCGACCGCGGCCATGTTGGCCGGTCTGGTCGTCGCGGCTCCGGCCAGCGCACAGGAAAAGGGTCTCGTCGGCGTCGCCATGCCGACCAAGTCTTCCGCCCGCTGGATCGCGGACGGCGACAACATGGTCAAGGTTCTGAAAGAACGCGGTTACAAGACCGACCTTCAGTACGCTGAAGACGATATCCCGAACCAGCTCGCGCAGATCGAAAACATGATCACCAAGGGCGCCAAGGTTCTCGTGATCGCCTCGATCGACGGCACGACGCTTTCCGACGTGCTGCAGCAGGCCGCCGACCAGAAGATCAAGGTCATCGCCTATGACCGCCTGATCCGCGATACCCCGAACGTCAGCTACTACGCCACCTTCGACAATTTCCAGGTCGGCGTTCAGCAGGCTACTTCGCTGGTGAAGGGCCTCAAGGCCGACACCGAAAAGGGCCCGTTCAACATCGAACTCTTCGGCGGTTCGCCGGACGACAACAACGCCTTCTTCTTCTATAACGGCGCGATGAGCGTGCTTCAGCCGCTGATCGACAAGGGCGTGCTGAAGGTCGGCAGCGGCCAGGTCGGCATGGACAAGGTCGCGACGCTGCGCTGGGACCCGGCAACCGCCCAGTCCCGCATGGACGCAATCCTCTCGTCGACCTATTCCGGCAAGAAGCTGGACGGCGTTCTGTCTCCCTATGACGGCATCTCCATCGGTATCCTGTCGTCGCTGAAGGGCGTCGGTTACGGTTCCGGCGGTCAGGCGATGCCGATCGTTACCGGCCAGGACGCAGAAGTCCCGTCCGTCAAGTCGATCATTGCCGGCGAGCAGTCTTCGACGATCTTCAAGGACACGCGCGACCTTGCCAAGGTCACCGTCGACATGGTCGATGCTGCGATGAGCGGCAAGGAGCCTGTTGTCAACGACACCAAGACCTATGACAACGGCAAGAAGGTCGTTCCGTCATACCTCCTGAAGCCGGTCGTGGTTGACAAGACCAACTGGAAGCAGGTTCTGGTGGACGGCGGTTACTACAAAGAATCGCAGCTTAAGTAAGCCTTTTAATCCGCGCGGTGGTATTCTGCCGCGCGGACCTTTTTTTCGGAGTGATCATGCTCGATCCCGTTCAGCTTGCCGAAAAGCCACCCATCCTCGAGATGCGGGCGATTTCGAAGAGCTTTGGCGCCGTAAAGGCGCTTTCCGATGTCAGCTTCGCCGTTCAGGAGGGTGAGATTCATGCCCTCGTCGGTGAAAACGGCGCTGGCAAATCGACCCTCATGAAAGTGCTTTCCGGCGTTTATCCGCACGGTTCCTACGAGGGCTCCATCTTTTTCGGGGGTGAGGAGCGGCATTTCCGCGACATCAACGATTCCGAAAAGCTCGGCATCATTATCATCCATCAGGAACTGGCACTCATTCCGTTGATGTCGATCGCGGAAAACATCTTCCTGACCAATCCCCCGGCGAGCCGCGGGGTGATCGACCGGAGCGAACGGCACAAGCGCACCCAGGCATTGCTCGCAAAGGTGGGGCTTACAGAACAGCCGGATACGCTGATCACCAATATCGGCGTCGGAAAGCAGCAGCTGGTCGAAATCGCCAAAGCGCTGTCCAAGGACGTGCGGCTGCTGATCCTCGACGAGCCGACCGCGTCGCTCAACGAGACCGACAGTGCCGCGCTTTTGGAACTGCTCAAGGAATTCCGCCGCAACGGCATTACCTCGATCATGATCTCGCACAAGCTCAACGAGATTTCCGAGGTCGCCGACCGTATCACGGTGCTGCGCGACGGCCGCACTGTCGGCACGCTGGATTGCCATGCCGGTCCAGTCGACGAAGACGAGATCGTGCGACGCATGGTCGACCGCGACCTGGAAAGCCGCTATCCGAAGCGCGAACCAAAGATCGGCGACGTTATCTTCGAAGTCGAGAACTGGTCCGCCTATCATCCGATGCACTCGGACCGGCAGGTGGTGAAGAACGTCTCGCTGAAGGTGCGGTCAGGCGAGGTCGTGGGCATTTCCGGCCTGATGGGCGCCGGGCGCACCGAATTCGCCATGAGCCTGTTCGGCCGGTCCTGGGGGCGCCACGTTACCGGCACCGCCAAGCTGCACGGCAAGGAACTCGACCTTTCCGACGTCCACAAGGCGATCAAGGCCGGCCTTGCCTACGTGACCGAGGACCGCAAGCAGCTCGGGCTGGTTCTCTCGGAGGATATCCGCAAGAACGTCTCACTCGCCCATCTCGGCGGCGTTTCTTCCCGCGGCGTCATCGACGACATCGCAGAGATGAAAGTAGCGCAGGAATTCCGTGGCCGGATGCGCATCCGCAGCCACAACGTCTACCAGGAGACCGGCAAGCTGTCCGGCGGCAATCAGCAGAAAGTGGTATTGTCGAAATGGCTGTTCACCGGTCCCGACGTGCTCATTCTCGATGAGCCGACGCGCGGGATCGATGTCGGCGCGAAATATGAAATCTACACAATCATCAACGAACTCGCCGATGCGGGCAAGGCGGTGATCGTCATCTCGTCGGAAATGCCCGAGCTGATCGGCATCTGCGACCGTATCGTGGTGATGCACGAAGGTGCGTTTGTCGGCGAAGTGGCCGGCGAGGAAGCCACGCAGGAAAATATCATGCGCGCCATCATGCGGCGCAAAGGGAGAGAATAATGAGTACTCCGCAGGAAACGATATCGGCGCCTCAGAGCGTGGGCGGTTTTCTGAAGGACAATCTGCGCGATTTCGGCATGCTGATCTCGCTGGTCGTGATCGTCATCTTCTTCCAGATCGCCACGGACGGCGTGCTCCTGAGGCCGCTCAACGTCACCAACATCGTGTTGCAGAACTCCTATATCGTCATCATGGCACTTGGCATGCTGATGGTGATCGTCACCGGCCATATCGACCTGTCGGTCGGTTCGGTCGCGGGCTTCATCGGCGGTTTTGCCGGGTTGCTGATGGTTCAGTGGGGTATCAATTTCGCCGTCGTCATCGTCATCAGCCTTGCCGTTGGCGGCTTGATCGGGGCGACTCAGGGCTATTTCGTCGCCTATTTCAAGATACCGTCCTTCATCGTCACACTGGCAGGCATGCTGGTCTTCCGCGGACTGATGATCGCCATCCTCGGGAGCCAGGCAATCGGTCCTTTCCCGCCGATTTTCCAGAAGCTTTCGTCCGGTTACGTCGTCGAGCTGATCTCGTCGACCGGCGGCCTCTACATCACCTCGTTCCTACTCGGGCTGGTGCTTGCGGTCATCCTCATCGTGCAGAATTTCGCAAGCCGCAAGCGGCGCGTTTCGCATGGCGTCGAGACGGAGCCGTTCGGCTTCTTCGTGGCCAAGAACCTGCTGATCCTCGCCGGCGTCGGTTACATTGCCTTCCTGATCTCGTCGCATCGCGGCATGCCGAACGTGCTGATCATCATGGCGGTGCTGATCGCCGCCTATAGCTTCCTCACCACCCGCACGGTGATCGGCAGGCAGATCTATGCGGTCGGCGGCAACGCCCGCGCGGCCGAGCTTTCCGGCATCAAGACGACGCGGCTGGTGTTCCTCACCTTCGTGAACATGGGCGTGCTTGCGGCTCTCGGCGGGCTCGTCGTCGCCGCACGACTGAACAGCGCTACGCCGAAGGCCGGTACCGGCTTCGAGCTGGACGTCATTGCGGCCTGCTTCATTGGTGGCGCATCCGCCTATGGCGGCGTCGGCAAGGTGACGGGTGCTGTCATCGGCGCCTTCCTGATGGGCGTGATGAACAACGGCATGTCGATCCTCGGCATCGGCATCGACTACCAGCAGGTGATCAAGGGCCTGGTTCTGCTCGGCGCCGTCTGCGTCGACGTCTACAACCAGCGCCGCTGAGGCCAGACCTTCCTTCAAGGATTGCTAGAACAAAACTCGAAAGCCCGGATGCGTCAGACGCCTCCGGGCTTTTTTGCGTTGGTCCTTAACCGCGAAGACTCCAGGGGGATGGGTGGAACGCCCTAAAACCGGTTTCAGGTCGCCTGCTCGGTCACGGCCTCTTCGATGACATCCTCCGGGATATCGTCGAAGGACGAGTAGTTGAGGTTGTAGAGCTTCGAATAGAGCTTCTTGTTCTTCATCAGCTCGCGGTGATTGCCGCTCTCGATCAGCTCGCCGTTCTGCAGCACGATGATGCGGTCGGCCTCGCGGATGGTCGCAAGGCGATGGGCGATGACGAGCCCGGTGCGGCCTTCGAGCAGCTTCACGAGCGCCTTCTGGATGAGCATTTCGGTATAGCTGTCGATATTGGCGGTCGCCTCGTCGAGCACCAGGATTTTCGCGTCCGCCACAAGCGCGCGGGCAAAACTCAGAAGCTGGCGCTGGCCGAGCGAGAGATTGCCGCCGCGCTGGCCAAGGATGCTTTCATAACCCTCCGGCATGCGCATGATGAAGTCGTGGGCGCCGACTGCCTTGGCAGCCTCGATCACCTGTTCCCGTGTCGCGTCCTTCTTGTGGTAGCGGATGTTCTCGAACACCGTTCCTGTGAAGAGGAACGGCTCCTGCAGCACCATGGCGATCTGCCGGCCGAGCGATTCCTGCGTCAGGTCGCGCACGTCGTGACCGCCGACCAGGACCTGGCCCTGCTGCACGTCATAGAAACGATGGATCAGCGACATGCAGCTCGACTTGCCCGAGCCCGTCGGGCCGACCAGCGCGACCGTCTCACCCGGGTTCACCTTGAAGCTCACATGTTTCAGGACCGGGTGCTTGGGATTGTAGCCGAAGACCACGTCCTTGAATTCGACCGAGCCGTCCATGTCCGATGTTAGGACCTTGGCGTTCGGTGCATCCCGGACGTCGACCGGCACGTCCAGCACTTCGGTCAGGCGCTGGCCGGACGCCATGGCGCGCTGCATCACCGAATATTGCAGCGTCAGCGACCGGATCGGGTCGAAGAAGCGCTGAATGTAGAACAGGAAGGCGACCATGACGCCGACGTCGAGCGCCTGGTTGAGCACGCGGGCACCGCCGACCACGACGACGAGAGCCATCGCAAGGCCGGTCAAAGAGTCGACGATCGGCACCATCACCTGGGCGTATTTCGCCGCGTTCAGATGCGTGTTGAGGTTGGCGCGCGCCTTGTCGTCATAGAGCATGAAGTTGACGCTCTGGCGGTCCATGCTCTGGACGGCGCGCACGCCGTGGATGGCTTCGGCAAGCGCGCCGTTGGCGATCGAATTGGTTTCATGCGCCGCCATGAACGATTTTCTCGCACGCGGCAGCCAGAAGAGGCGCACGACGAAGAGTACGGGCAGCGCGCAGAGGGTCAGGAGGCCGAGCTTGAAATCGAGCGTCAGCATCACGAAGACAATGCCGAACAGCAGAGTGATATCGCCGACCGAGAGAACCGAGGTTTCGAGGAATTCCTGCATGGAATTGACGTCGCCCTGCAGGCGCGACATCAGGCGGCCAACCTCCGTCTTGTCCATCCAGGAGAGCGAGACGCGCTGCAGATGCGTGAACATCGCCTTGCGGATATCGAAGAGCACGTCTTCGGCGACGCCGCCGACCAGCGTTTCCTGGGCATAGCTGGCGCCGAAATTGATGACGATCGCCACGAGAAAGGCAACGATCGACCAGATCAATATCGACTGGCTGTCTGCGCCGGCCTGCATGCCGTGGTCGATCGCGTAACGGATGATCAGCGGGATCAGGAGCTGCATGGCCGTGAAGGTCAGCACCGCTAGCACGGCCCAATAGATCTTGGTGCGGTAGGGCCGCACGAAACTCCAGATGCGCCTGACGATATTACTGTCGAAGACCTTGCCGAAGATTTCCTCTTCGATGCGGTGAGACCCGACCACCGCGCGCGGCGGGCGCCTGCCGTCGTCGCGAACGTCGGAGCGTTCGGTTTCCAGTTCCTCGGCCATGTATCCTCCCTCAGGCGCTGAGCGCGTCGTCGCCCGGACGTACCTGCAGATCGTAAAGCGCCTTATAGCGGCCGCCGAGCGCCAGCAGCTCGTCATGCGTTCCGCTTTCGACAATGCGGCCTTCTTCCATGAACAGGATCCGGTCGGCATGCATCAGCGAGCTCAGGCGATGGGCGACGATGATCGTCACCCGGTCGGCTGCATATCTGCGCATCGCGGTACGGATGCGCTGCTCGGTGCCGGCATCGATCGCGGCGGTCGAATCGTCGAACACCATTACGGCCGGGCGCAGCATCAGCGCACGGGCGATCGACAGGCGCTGCCGCTGCCCGCCGGATAGCGAAACGCCGCGTTCGCCGACGACCGTGCCGTAACCGGTCGGCAGGCCGAGCACGTAATTGTGGAGCTGCGCACTTTCGCTGGCACGCTCGATGCGTCCTTCCTTCGCCCACGGGTCGCCATAGGCGATGTTGTTTTCGATCGTCGTGGTGAACAGAAAACTGTCCTGTTGGACCACGGCCACCGACCGGCGCAGCGATTGCAGCGTAGCGCTGTGGATGTCCTGGCCGTCGATGGTGATCTTGCCGCCCGTCACATCGTAGAAACGCGGGATCAGATGGGCCATGGTCGATTTGCCGCTGCCGGGCGGGCCGACGATGCCGATCGTCTCGCCGCGCTTGGCCTCGAAGGAAACGCCGGTCAGGACCTGATGTTTCTCGGCGCCCGGATAGGCGAAATCGACATCCTCGAACCGCAGCGTGCCGTCGGTGACCTTCAGCTCCCTGGCGTCCTTCTCGTCCTTGATGGCGATATCGAGGTCGAGCAGTTCGAACAGGCGCGCACCGCAGGTGGAGGCGCGGGCAAAGGCGTTGACCATCAGGCCGAGCTGGCGCACCGGCATCTGCAGGATGGTCATGAAGGTGAGGAAGGAGGTGAGCGTGCCGACGGTCATCTCGCCGGCCATTACCTTGGTGCCGCCGACCCAGAGAACGAGGCCCATGGAGGCGAAGAAGGAGAGCGTCATGGCGCTGGTATTGGCGACGCGGATGCCGACGCGCTGATGCGCCAGCGACACCGCGCTCTTCGATGCCGTGTCGAACTTTTCGAGCTCGTGGTCCTGGGCGGCGAAGGCACGCACGACGCGGATGCCGCCGAGGTTTTCCTCCATTACGCGGGTCAGAACCGAAAGCCGTTCCTGGAGGTCGAGCCAGGTGGCGCGCAGCCGGAGCTGCGTCACCGATGAGCGCCAGCCGACGAACGGCACGAAGCTCAGGGCCAGCAGGCCGAGCACCACGTCGGTCGACAGCAGAAGGTAGGCGCCGATGCCGATCAGCACGGTCAACAGGACCATGCGCACCAGCGCGGTCGAGAAATACATGCGCACGCCTTCAAGGTCGAGCAGCCCGACGGTGATCAGGTCGCCCGAATGCATGCTGTCATGGAAGCTGAAGGAGAGCCGCTGGATCTTTTCGTAACAGGCAAGCCGGAGGCGATAGCCCATATGGTGGCCGACCGCCTCGCTGTAGTAGTTCTGGAACAGGGTGAAAACGCCGCGGAGCACGCTGGCGCCGAGGAGCAGCAGGGCAGTCGTCAGAAGCGCATCCTGAGCCGCCTGGCCGGCATCGCCCCCGGTCAGCGCCACCTGCGTGTGATCCACCGCCTCGCCAAGCAGCCGCGGGATCATCAGCTGGAAGGCGCAGGCGATCAGGGTCGCGCCGATCGCGAAGCTCGATTGCCACGGATGACGGAAGGCCATGACGGTAATGCGGGTCAGTATCGAGAAGCCTTTGCCCCAACCTGCCGCATTCACCAGCGCCAACGAAGCCGACGGCTTCGCGACGCGAACTGTTGCATCGCTGCTCACGGGTTTATTCCAAAATGAATTACAGAGCCGGAAAAATATCCGGAAAGACGGCCATTATGAGATGAAGATTCGAGACCTCGATCTAGCCTGCATAATGGTGCTGAATCAGTCAACCGATTTGGACCAAAAACCGAGCCCCATGTGGTGAATTTTTGACCTGTGTGGCGCCTGAATTTTCAGCAACGAGCCTGCCGGTATTCCAATGCCTGAGCATGCGGATGCGGGAGGAAAACGTCCATCAGGATGTTGACCGCGGTTTCTTTTGTCTCCGTGCATATCGCAAGCTCGGTTCCGTGCTGATATCGTCGCGCCGTAACTCACTAGAAAAGGTTCGGCTTTCGCATGACCAGCGGCCTGCATCACATCACCGCCATCACCCGCAAGATCCAGGCGAATGTCGATTTCTACACTGGCTTTCTCGGCCTGCGGCTCGTCAAGAGGACGGCGGGCTTCGAGGACGCCCGCCAGCTTCATCTGTTCTACGGCGACGGCGCTGCGACCCCCGGCTCGCTGATGACTTTCCTCGCCTGGGAGGATGGCTCGCTTGGGCGAGTCGGGCATGGGGCGCCGAGCGAGATCAGTTTTGCGATCGCGCCCGACGCGATCGGTTTCTGGCTGACGCGGGCGCTGCAGTTCAACGTCAAATTTTCCGGTCCGGCCCAGGAATTCGGCGAACCGGTGCTGCGGCTGACCGACCCCGACGGCATCATCGTCAAGCTGGTCGGCGTCGAAGACACGACGCCCTGGGTCTGGTGGAGCGGCGGCGGCATAACCGAGGCGGATGCGATCCGAAAACTCCACGGCGCGACGATCCTTTCCGAAAAGCCGGAGCAGACGGCGGAATTTCTAACACGGCACATGGGCCTCAGGCTCGGGCCGAAGGACGGCAATATCCAGCGGCTGGTGTCGGATGCGCGAGATATCGTCGATGTCCGCGATGCCGGCGGCTTCTGGACTGCTGCACCCGGCACCGGCACGATCGACCATATCGCGTTTCGCGCCGTCGATCGACCCGAGGTCGAGGCGGTGCATGCGAAATTGCTGGCGGAGGATGCCGGTGAGATGAACATGCATGACCGGCATTATTTCCATTCGCTCTATGTCCGCGAGCCGTCCGGTACGCTGATCGAACTGGCGACGGACGGGCCGGGTTTCGCGGCCGACGAGCCGATTGAAACGCTCGGGTCCGAGCTGTTTATCCCGGCGCATTTCAAGGAAGACCATGACGTCCTGCGGGTCATGCTGCCGCAGTTCGGCCTGCCGGGGGAGGAACGCATCATTTATCGCGACCTGCCTTTCGTGCATCGCATACACATGCCGGAGAATTGGGACGGCACAACTCTGGTGTTGCTGCACGGCAGCGGCGGCAATGAAACGACCATGCTGCCCTTCGGACGCAAGACGGCTCCGAACGCCATGCTGATCGGGGTGCGCGGGCGGTCTACGGACGAGGGGCATCCGCGATATTTCCGTCGTTTCACGGAGACGACGTTCGATCAGAAGGAGATCGTCTCGGAAGCGGAGGCCTTCGTCGCCTTCGTGGAGGAACTCGGTCCGGCCTATGGCGTCGATCCGGCGCGGACGGGTTTTGCCGGCTGGTCCAACGGCGGCAACATGATCGGCGCGGTGATGCAGCTTCATCCGGACCTGATCCGCAAAGCGATCCTGCTGCGGTCGATGAACTGCCTGGAAGCTCGGCCGGCAGTTGATCTTTCCGGCACGCATGTCCTGTCGCTCAGCGCGACCGACGATTTTTACGGTTCGCTGGCCCTGGAACTCGAAGAGCGGCTTCTCGCTGACGGAGCGGAACTTACCGCCAGGACGCTCGATGCCAATCACGGGATCGGCACCGAGGACGAAGTGATCGCTCACGACTGGCTGATCGAAAAGGGCTTCTGATCAATCGCCATAATGCAGGGCGATGGCGTCGACGGCGGCGGATATGTCTGCCTTGAACCCCCGCCGGCGAAGCGCCATGCCATAGGCCGTCAGGTTGCCGAGCACGATATCGAAACGGGCGCGCTGGCCGGTATGGTTGAGCCGGATCAGCCGTTCGGCGCCGGGACCGACGCCGACGGAAAGCTCGATGCCGCGCGGGGCGACGGAGAGAACGGCGGTTGGATCGGCTGCGGCCGGAAGCCTGGCCGCCGTCACCAGGTTCGAACCATGCAAGGCATCGACCCAGAGTTCGCCGCCCATGGCAGCGAGTGCCGCACGTGTCGCTCGGGCGGCGCGGACATGCCGGGCGACGATCGCATCGATGCCCTCCGCCTCGACGCGATCGAGGGCGGCTTCGAGCGCGAAAAATTCCAGCGGGGCGGTGGTGCCGGATAACGCGCCGCGGCCGGTTTCGAGCCAGGCTTTCTGGTCGATAAGCGAGAGAATGGAATCCCTTGGCGCCCCTTGTTCAGAAATCAGTTTCCAGGCGGCCGGGCTGACGGAGAGCGCCGAAACCCCGGCCGGTCCCGCCAGCGCCTTCTGCGGGCCGATAACGGCGATGTCGATGCCGAGTTCGTCGATGCTAAGTGCATGGCCGCCGATCGAAGCGACCGCATCCACCACCGTGACGATGCCGCGCGAGCGGGCGAGCGCTATGATCTCCTCCAACGGGTTGCGGATGCCGCTTGCCGATTCCGCATGGACTAGGGCCAGGACCTTGATGTCCGGATGTGCATTCAGCGCCGCCTCGACCGCTTCCAGCCTGATCGGACGGGCGGGCTCTGCGGCGAGATCGACGACCTCGGCGCCGCCACGCCTGAGCCAGGTGCCGAACCAGCCGCCATACATGCTGGTGACGATGTTGATCGCCTTGAGGCCGGGGCGGGCGAGGCTGAGGGCGGCCGCTTCCAGCGCGACGACGGCTTCTGCCTGGATCAGCAGGACGTCGTTGCGGGTCTTCAGGATTTTGGCGATCCGGTCGGCGATCGTGGAATAACGCGCAATGGGAAAGGACGGCGCGTCGTTCAGCGGGTTCCAGCGGTCAAACGTCATGGGAGGGTCCTTCCGTTGGTTCTGTCAAAAGGCGCGGTACGGCATGGACCAGGGCCCGGGCTGCAGGCGATTGCGGATTTTCGATCACCTGCCGCATCGGCCCGGTCTCGACCAGCCGCCCGGCATCCATGACGGCTATCCGGTGCGAGACGGCGCGCAGGACGGCGAGATCGTGCGAGACGAAAAGATAGCTGATGCCGCGCTCTTCTTGTAGCTCGACCAGCAGTTCGAGGATCTTGCCTCGGATCGAGACGTCCAGCGCCGATACCGCCTCATCGAGCACGATCAGCGACGGCTTTGTGGCGATGGCACGGGCAATGGCGATACGCTGCCGCTGGCCGCCGGAAACCTCGCGGATCGAGCGTTCGGCATAGTTCGCGGGCAGGCCGACGCGATCGAGCAGCATTGCGATCTCCGTCGCTCGCCCGGCTTTCGGCACGATGTTGTGGATACGCAGTGGGTCATTCAAGACCGAGGCAACGGTGGCGCGCGGGTTGAAGGCGCCCAGCACGTCCTGAAACACCATCTGCATCCTGGCGCGACGATGGCGGAGATTGGCGCCGGACAGCGAAAGCCAATCCTTGCCCTCGAACCGGATGGCGCCGCCATCGGCTGGCAGCAGCCGCATCAGGATTCGGGCGAGGGTCGATTTCCCGCTGCCCGAGGCGCCGACGAGGCCGAGCGTCTCGCCGGGTCCTAGCGTCAGCGAAACATCGCTGACCGCCACAACTTCACGGCCGCCGGACGAAAAACGCTTCGAGAGATTTTCGATCGCGAGCAGCGTCACGGCGTTGCCTCCCGAATGAGCGGAGGCGTCGCGAGATCGCGATGGCTGGCGATCAGCGTCCTTGTGTAGGCCTCTCTGGGGGACGAGAGAACAAGTCCGGTCGGGCCAGTTTCAACGAGCCTGCCATCTTTGAAGATTGCCACGCGATCGGCGAAACCAGAAGCCAGCGCGATGTCATGGGTGATGAAGATCAACGTCATGCCGGCCTCGCGAACCAGTTCGTCGAGCAGCGAGACGATCTCGGCCTGCACGACCATGTCGAGCGCACTGGTCGCCTCGTCGGCGATCAGGATGCCGGGCTTGGCGGCAAGGGCGGCGGCAATCGCGACGCGCTGGCGCTGGCCGCCGGAAAGCTGGTGCGGGAAGGCTTCCATCGCCTTGTCCGGCTGGGGCAAGCCGACTCGCTCCAGCATTTTTAACGCATGGGCATAGGCCTCTGTCCAGGACAGGCGGAGATGTCGGCGGGCGCCTTCGGCCACCTGTTCGCCGACGCTGAGCACCGGGTTGAGGCTGGAGGATGGGTCCTGGAAAACGAAGCCGAGATCGCGGCCGGGCAAAGGCGACCCGCCCGAAGACCATCGCATCTCGCCCGCCAGTTTCGCACCCGGCGGCAAGAGGCCGGCCACTGCGCGCGCAAGCGTGCTTTTACCGGAGCCGCTTTCGCCGATGATCGCCAGCCACTCGCCTGCGGCAATGTCGAGGTTGAGATGATCCAGCGCCGGCAGCGTCTGGCCGCGATAGGTGACCGAGAGGTTTCTGATCTGGCACAACGTGCTCATGGCTCCAGCCTCCGGCCGCCAAGCGCCTTGGTCAGGCCTTCGCTGAAGAGGTAGACCCCGACGACGGTCACCACCAGCGCGATGCCCGGGAAGATCGACAGCGACGGCGAGGAGCGCAGGATGTTGCGGCCCTCGGCGATCATCGAGCCCCAGGTGACCACGTTCGGGTCGCCGAGGCCGAGAAAGGAAAGGGCGGCTTCGGTGAGGATCGCTGCCGCGACGATGATTGCGGATAGAGCCAGAACAGGCGGCAGGGCGTTGGGCAGGATTTCCCGGAAGGCGATTTCGGCCGGGTGCATGCCGATCACCCGGGCGGAGGCAACATAATCCCGCTCGCGGATCGAAAGCACCTGCGCCCGCGTCAGCCGTGCCGGATCGGCCCAGGCGCCGAGCGCGATCGCCAGCACCACAACTGGCACCGAGGCGCCGATGACGCTGACGAAGGCGAGCGCCAGCAGGAAACTCGGGACGATCTGGAAGGCGTCGACGATGCGCATCAGCCCTTCATCGACTAGGCCGCCGGCAAAACCGGCCGTCAGCCCGACACAGAGGCCAATTGCAATCGCCGCCAGGGCTGCCGCAAGACCGACCGCCAGCGACGTCCTTGTGCCGTGAAGGATGCCTGCCAGCACATCACGGCCGAGCCGGTCTGTGCCGAGCGGGAAGGCGGGGTCGGTGAAGGGCGGCAACAGGGCCCGGCCGGCAATGCGCAGCGGGTCGCCGGCGGACAGCATCGGCGCGAACAATGCCACGAGCACCAGAGCCGCCAGGATGCCGAGCCCGATCGCGCCTTCCGGCGTCCGGACGAGATCGCGTAGGAGCCTCATGCACGCCCTCTCATGAATTGGGCTCCGAGGCACCGACGCGGGGGTCGAGCGCCGCATAAACAAGATCGACGAGGAGATTGACGCAGATCACCAGCACGGCGCTGACGACGATGATGCCCATCAGCAGCGGCGCGTCGCGGCCGCTGACTGCCTCCTGCGCCAGCCGGCCGAAACCGGGAATGGCAAAGATGCTCTCGATGACGACGCTGCCGCCGAGCATGGCGGCCGATTGCAGGCCGAGCATGGTGACGAGCGGCAGCATAGCGTTGCGCGCTACATGGCGCAGAACGATGCGGCTGCGGGACAACCCCTTGGAGCGGGCGAACAGCACGAAATCCAGCGTCCAGGCCTCCGCCATGCCGGAGCGCATCACCCTCAGGAACAGCGCCATGTAGATCAGCGCCAGCGCGCCGACCGGCAGGACGAGATGCCGCGCGATATCCATGGCGCGGGCAAGACCTGCCTTGCCGGAGGCGATGGTCTCGATGCCCGAGGTCGGCAGCCATCGGAGCTGCACCGCAAAGACGATGCTGAGAACCAGGCCGAGCCAGAAGCTCGGGATCGCGTAAAGAATGAGGGAACAGGTGGAAAGCGCTCTGTCTATTATGCTTTCGGGCTTTGCGCCGGCGACGATCCCGAGTGCGGAGCCCAGTCCGAAGGAAAGCGCCGTGGCGCTGCCCATCAGCAGCAGCGTGTTCGGAAGGCGCTCAAGAATGAGGTCGAGAACCGGCCGCCCGAAGGCGACAGACCAACCAAGATCGAGCTTCGCCAGCGAGGAGACGTAGAGCCAGAGCCGGGCGAGCATCGACTGGTCGAGGCCATAGGCCTGACGCAACGACTGGGCGACGGTGGCGTCGCCGCCACCGATCGACAGGAGATAGGCATCCACCGCATCGCCGGAGGCGGATTCGAGCAGGAGGAAGGTCAGGACGACGACGATCAGCAGCACCGGGATGCTGCTGATCGCGCGACGTCGGATCAATCGAATGGCTCGGTTCACGCCGAAAAGCGCCTCTGAATCGGATAGTCCGTCAAGCCTATCACGATTTCAGCGCGGTATCCGACCAGTTCGACACCGCCCAGCGCGGATTGTTGGAGACGTTCGAAACCGTATCGCGCGCCACGGTGATGAAGCCCCACTCGGCGACGTTGATCAGCGGCAGGTCGGTGGCGACGATCTTCTGGAACTGTTTGTAGAGTTCCGTGCGGGCTGCGGTATCGACCGTTTCCGCCGCCTTGGCGATGATGCCGTCGAGCTCCTTGTTCTCGTAGCCGCCCTGGTTGGAGAAGGGTACGCCCGCCGGGATGCCGGACCGGACGAGGATGGTCGTCGAGATCGCGGGGTCGCCGCGGAAGACCGGCGGGCCGATGGCAAGATCGAAATCGTGATCCGTGTAGACCGCCTTCTGGTGGGCCGCGGAATCCGCATTGATGAGCTGTGCATCGATGCCGACTGCCGCAAGCGCCTGGCGCAGGTAGTCGCCGAACTGTTTTGTCTCGTTGAAATAGGGCGCCGGGCGCAGTTTCAGGGAGAAGCGGGTGCCATTGGCGCCCTTCTTGTAGCCGGCTTCGTCGAGCAGAGCGTTCGCCTTGGCAGTATCGAAAGCGTAGGTCGGCACGCTGGCGTCATAGAATTCCGGGGCGTTCTTCGGCACGGGGCCTGTCGAGGCGGCGGCGTAACCCAGAAAGATCGTGTCGACGACGAACTTCTTGTCGATCGCATGGGCGATCGCCTGGCGCACCTTGACGTCGGCGAGCTCCTTGCGGCGGTGATTGATCTCGACCACGAGCTGATAGGTCAGCGCCTCGTAGCCCTTGGAGGTCACCTTGATGCCCGGCACCTTGGAAATGCGGGCGAGATCGGTGAGCGGCACGGCCGAGAAGGCGGCGAGCTGGATCTCTTCCGCTTCCAGTGCAGCACCTGCCCCGGCGCGATCCGGCAGGACGCGGAAGATTATCTCGTCGAGCTTCGGTTCGCCCTTGGCCCAGTAGTCGGCGTTCTTGGTCAGGCGGTAATATTCGCCCGGCTTGTATTCGGTGAACTTGAACGGACCGGTGCCCACCAGCTTCACGTTGGCAGGGTTGGTGGCGATGTCGGTGCCTTCATAGAGATGTTTCGGCACGACGCTGCTGACCACCGGCAGGGCGTTGCGGATGAGCTGCAAGGGCGTCGGCTTGGAGAACTTGAAGACGGCGGTCGTCGCATCCGGCGTGTCGACGGCTTCGAGATTGGCGAAGACGAGGCGGCCGAGGTTCTGCAGCGGCTTCCAGATGTTGAGCGCCGAATAGGCGACATCGGCCGAGGTGAACGGCTTGCCGTCGTGCCATTTCACGCCCTCGCGCAGCTTGAAGGTTACCGATTTGCCATCGGCCGAACCTTCCCAGGAGGTTGCGAGACGTGGCGCAAGGCCGCCCTTGCCATCAAAGGAGGCTTCGGCCAGCGGCTCGACCACCTTGCTTGCGATGAAGAACACGCCGTTGGAGGCGACGATCGCCGGGTTGAGGTTTTTAGGTTCGGAATCTGCCGCGACCACCAGCCGGTTGCCGGCACCTTGAGCAAGGGCGAAAGTCGGCAAAGCTGTCGAGGCGAGCAGTGTGCCGCCCGCCTGCAAAAGGGTCCGTCGGGGTAGGGTGGCGATCGTCATTGCTCTCTCCTGCATCCAGCCATTTTTCAGCATATTGCCAGCGAAATGTGCGGTCGCACAGGCAGGAAATTCCTCTGCGGGGCATTCGGGAACAAATTCTTGGGCGCGGACGAGTGGAAGGTGAATTTTCCATTGCACCATAAAGGCTTAGTGCCGGGTCTCCAGCTTGTCGCGAAGGGTGGCGAGGATCTCCTCCGCGAGCGGCGCATCGCCGACCGCGCGAGCGAGCGTCATCCCGCCGACCATCTGTGACAGGATGACGATCGACTTGCGGCGCCGATCCTCGTCGCCGTCGCCATCGACGATCTCCTGCAGCAGCTGGAGGTGGTTTTCGATGCCTTCGGCGAACACGGATTGCACCGCTTCGCCCTGCCGGGAGGCGTCGGCACAGAGAGAGGCGAGGGTACAGCCCTTGGCCTTGAAGATCAGGTTCGGCCGGGACAGATACATGCTTGCGATCGCCTTGAGGGCCTTTTCGCGGGTATGGCCGATCGTCTGCCGCCAGTTCGCGGCATTGAGCGCCAGCGCCTGGCGCGTTGCCTCGGCCGCCAGATCCACCTTCGATCTGAACTGGCCGTAAAATCCCCCGTGCGTCAGGCCCGCCGCCTTCATCAGGTCGGCGATGCCGATGCCGTCAAAGCCGTATTCGCGGAACAGTTCGCCCGCTTTTAGCACCACGCGGGCGCGGTTCTCCCCGGCTTCCTGGCGGCTCACCTTCATCGTCTTCTCCTTCGAACATCTTGACACTTATATTCTGATCGTCATCTAAAGGAGATAAATGATGATCAAAATTTAAATCGAGGTGAAACATGCCGGCAAGACCGAGCGACAGAATAGTGATCACCGGCATGGGCATGGTATCGCCTCTCGCCAGCGGCGTGGAAGCCACCTGGAAACGCCTGATCGAGGGCCGTTCCGGCCTGCGCCGGCTGTCCGACGAGATGGTACCGGATATCGACGCCAAGGTCGGCGGCGTGGTGCCCGGTATCGAGGAGGACGAGTTCGGTTTCAATATCGACCTTGCGGTGCCGCACAAGGAGCGCAAGAAGATGGATCGCTTCATCGCATTTGCGCTCGAAGCCTCGCGGCAGGCGCTGGAGCAGTCCGGCTGGGTCGCCGATACCGACGACAAGCAGGACCGTACCGCGACGATCATCGCCTCCGGCATCGGCGGGTTCCATTCGATCGCCGAGGCTGTGCGCACGGTGGACGCACGCGGCGCCGGCCGGCTCTCGCCCTTCACGGTCCCGTCCTTCCTCGTCAATCTTGCGGCCGGCCATGTCTCCATCCGTTACGGTTTCAAAGGCCCGATCGGGGCGCCGGTGACGGCTTGCGCGGCAAGTGTGCAAGCGATCGGCGACGGCGTTCGGATGATCAGAAGCGGTGAAGTCGACGTGGCGCTGTGCGGCGGTACCGAGGCTTGCATCAACCGCGTTGCGCTTGGTGGATTTGCGGCGGCGCGCGGTCTTTCCACCGCCTTCAACGATACGCCTGAAAAGGCGTCGCGGCCGTTCGATGCCGCGCGCGACGGTTTCGTCATGGGCGAGGGCGCCGGCATCGTCGTCGTCGAAACGCTCGAACACGCGCTTGCGCGCGGCGCGACCCCGCTCGTCGAAGTGGTCGGTTACGGCACCAGCGCCGATGCCTATCACCTGACCGCCGGTCCGGCCGATGGTTCCGGGGCGAAAAGGGCGGTCCAGCGGGCGCTGCAGATGGCAGGCCTTCAACCGGGAGCAATCGGTTATCTCAACGCGCATGCAACATCGACGCCGGTGGGTGACGCGGGCGAGCTCGCTGCGATCA
This sequence comes from Neorhizobium tomejilense, assembly GCA_002968845.1. GTDB lineage: Bacteria > Pseudomonadota > Alphaproteobacteria > Rhizobiales > Rhizobiaceae > Neorhizobium > Neorhizobium tomejilense. The sequence goes on from PVBG01000001.1 coordinate 171,588, forward strand.
AGTCCATTTTCGGCACCAATAACGGCCCGGCGATCTCTTCGACCAAGTCGGCGACCGGCCATCTGCTCGGTGCGGCCGGTGGGCTCGAAGCGATCATCACCGCACTGGCGTTGCGCGACGGCATCTTGCCGCCGACCCTCAATCTCGAAGATCCCGATCCGCTCGCCGAAGGGCTCGATCTCATCGGACCGCAGGCCCGTCACGCAGAGGTCGAATACGCGCTGTCCAACGGTTTCGGCTTCGGCGGTGTCAATGCCAGCGTCATCCTGCGCCGCTTCGACGAAAACGCAATCTAGGGAGAACCGTCATGTCCGAAGTCGTCATCGTCCAGCCGGTGCGCACCGCGATCGGCAAATATAACGGCTCGCTCGCCGGCATACCGGCGGTCGATCTCGGTGCTGCGGTCATCCGCAAGACGATCGCGCGTTCCGGCCTTGCCGCTTCCGAGGTGGCCTCGGTCACCATGGGCAATGTCGTCCAGGCCGGCAACAGGATGAACCCGGCGCGGCAGGCGGCGATCCATGGCGGCCTGCCGGTCTCGGTGCCGGCAGTCACGGTCAACCGCGTCTGCGGCTCGGGCGCCGAAGCGATCGCCAGTGCGGCCAAGGATATCTGGCTCGGCCATGCCAGTGCCGCCATTGCCGGCGGCATGGAGAACATGGACCGCGCGCCCTACCTGATGAGCGGCGGCCGCTGGGGTTATCGCATGGGCCATGCGGAAATTTTTGACAGCATGCTGCTCGACGGCCTGCACGATGCATTTTCGGGCCGACATTCCGGCTGGCATACCGAAGACATGATCGCGTCGCAGCAGATCAGTCGCACGGACCAGGATCGCTGGGCGGCACGTTCGCAGCAGCGTTTCAGCGCCGCGCAGGCGGAAGGCAGGTTCGCAGCCGAGATCGTTGGCATCGACCTTCCGGTGAAGGGTGGCGTGAGAAGTTTTGTCGCCGACGAAACGCCAAGGCCGGATACCACGATAGAGGCGCTTGCCAAGCTCAAGCCTGCCTTCCGCGACGACGGCACGATCACCGCCGGCAATGCGCCGGGTCTCAACAGCGGCGCGGCGGCGATGATCGTCGCCGACCGGGCGTTTGCCGAAGCCAAGGGCCTGCGCCCGATGGCGCGGCTGGTGCCTATGGCGTTGCCGCCGTCGAACCCGGCATGTTCGCGCTCGCGCCGATCCCGGCGGTCAATCAGGCGCTGGAGCGTGCCGGCTGGACGATCGGCGATATCGAGCGGATCGAGATCAACGAGGCCTATGCGGCGGTGCCGCTCGCGGTCCTGAAAGGCCTCGGCCTGCCGGAGTATATCGCCAATGTCGAAGGCGGGGCGGTGGCGCACGGTCACCCGATCGGCGCGACCGGCGCGATCCTGACGACGCGGCTTCTCCATTCGATGCAGCGCGACGGCCTGAAGCGCGGTGTCGTCACGCTCTGCATCGGCGGCGGCCAAGGCATCGCGCTTGCGTTGGAGATGATCCGATAGGAGCAGCAAAAAGCGCGGCAAGAGGGATTGCCGCGCTTTCCGTCTATCCAGGCAGAGAGGACCTTAGGGTCTTGGAGACCCTTACGGATAGATTTTCTTGGCCAGATCCATCATCGGGCCGTATTCGTTCATCTCGCGGGTGCCGAGCAGCTTGGCGCCGGCGAAGCGCTTGGATTCCGGGTCGAGCTGGTCCTCGACACCCTTGGCGACCGGCAGCATCCAGGCCTTGGCGTAGGTGACCTGCGATTCCATGTCGAGGAAGTGGTTGATGAACAGTTTTGACGCGTTCGGATGCGGCGCGTTCTTCATCATCGCGAAATGGATCGAGACGTAGGGCACCCCTTCCGGTGGCACGATCACCTTGATCGGCAGGCCCTTCAGGTCGTTGGCGAATGCGAACATCTGCGGAATGTAGACGGGATATTCGCCCCGGGCTACACGCTTGGCGTCATTGCGCAGATCGCGGCTGAAGACCGGCTTGTTTTCGGCGAGCTTCTCGTTGAACGCCTGGCCGAGGGCCTTGTGGAAGACCACGAACATCGTGCCGCCGGAACCGAGCGGGCGCATGTCGTCGGAGAGGATCTTGCCCTTCCATTTCGGGTCGGCAAGGTCCTTCCAGCTTTTCGGTTCGTCTTCCGGCTTGACCAGGCTGGTGTTGACCAGGATGCCGTAGGCCTGCAGGAAACCCGGCACGTGGGTGTCGGTAATTTCCTTGCGCATGTCCTCGCGGATATTGGCGACGTTCGGGATGGTGCCGAGCGGCTGTACGAGGGTGCCCTGGGTGACGCCGGTCTCGATCGAGTTCGCCGAATGCATCTGGATGTCGGCGATGAAGCGGCCGGCGGCCTGTTCGGCGCGCAGGCGCTCGGTCAGCTCGCTGGCGCGCAGGTCGAGCGACTCGACCTTGATGCCGTATTTCTTCTGAAAGCTTTCGACGACGGCGAGAAAGTTCGGGGCGCCGAGTTGCGAATTGTAGACGGTGACGGTGCCTTCCTTCTTGGCGGCTTCCACCACCTTGTTCCAGTCGGCATCCTGCGCAAGCGCCGGGCTACAGAGCATCGCGCCGAGCGCGAGCGCGGCCAATTTGGTGATGAGCGACATTTTTCCTCCCGAGATATTCGCTTGTGAAAAGGTTTTCAGATCTCGACGATCACGTAGTCCTCGTCGATGGAGACCGGAAAGGTTTCGGCCTGGTAGGGACCTTCGCTAAGCGCCCCGCCCTTGGCGACGGACACGTCGAAGCTCTTGACGCGGGTGCGCGCCGGATCGCACCAGGACTTGCCGGTGCGGATGTCGAATTCCCAGCCGTGCCAGGGGCAGCGGACGAGTTCGCCATGGCGCGTCATGCGGTATTTGCCGGGCTCGTCCGACTCGGCGAGGCCTACGACCTGGCCGCGGCAGAGATCGGCGCCCTCGTGCGGGCAGCGATTGGCAATGGCGAAAAACTCGCCCTTGACGTTGAAGAGGGCGATGTCGCGGCCGGCGACCTTCACCAGCTTGGACTTGCCGACTTCGAGTTCATCGACCTTGGCGATTACGTGACGGGCCATGCTCAGTTCAATCCATAGAAGTTGATAGCGTTTCCGGCGAAGATCGCCGCTTTTTCGGCCGCCGACAGCGGCACCTTGAAGGCGTAGCGGGGGTCGTCGAAATCCCAGTGGGGATAGTCGGTCGAGAACATCAGCCGGTCGGTGCCGATCCAGTTCAGCGTGTCCGTGAGGTTCTTGGCCGGGTTCGGCTCTTCCATCGGCTGGGTGGTGAACCAGATGTTGTTCTTTAGATATTCCGAGGGCGGCCGCTTCACATGCGGGACCTCGTCGCGCATCGCACCCCAAGCCTTGTCCATGCGCCAGCCGAAGGCCGGCACCCAAGAGAAGCCGCCTTCGACGAAGGAGATCTTCAGGCCCGGAAAATGCTCGAAGACGCCCTCGAAGATCAGGCTAGATATCACCGACTGCATGGTCTGCACCTGGCTGTGGTGCTCCTCGATGTAATAGGAAGGCCAGCCGGCGCCGGTCGCCTGATGCCCGCCGACGCCGCCGACATGCAGGGAGATCGGCAGACGGTGACTGACCGCCGCTTCGAAGATCGGCCAGTGGCGGCGTTTTCCGAGCGGCTCGATCGAGCGCGGCGGCAGCAGGACCTGCACGAAGCGCTTATCGGAGGCGCGGCGGTTGATCTCGGCGATGGCGCTTTGCGGGTCCTCCTGGGTGGCGATGATCGAGCCGCGCAGGCGCGGTTCCGGCTCCAGGAATTTGCCGACCTGCCAGTCGTTGATGGCGGAGGCGATGGCGGTGGCGAAATCCGGATGGCGCTGGCCGCTGGCGTTGAAGCGCAGCGGCACGAGCACGCCGATATCGATGCCCAGCCCGTCGAGATGCTGTTCGCGCAGAAAGGAGAGATCGGAACCCGGGGGACCGCCTGCCGGCGGCCAGCTGTCTACGCGCGAGACCTCCGGCACCATGCGCGGATGGGACAGGGTTTCAGACAGTCCCTGGCGGGTATGGCCGCCATAGGTTGCAAGGTGATCCCGCCAGCGCTGCGACAGATAGGGATGCATCTCCGCCGGCGTCTTCATCGACGGATGGATGTCGCAGTCGACCAGATTGTATTTGGTCTTCGCCTCGATCGGGCGTTCCAGCGTTTGGGTTTCGGTCATCGTGCGGCCTCCTTCTCAAAATCCGCGGCGATCCGCGGATAAGTGGCGAGCGGGTTGTCTATCAGGATCTTCTTCGACAGTGTCTCGCCGAACCTGACCGAGAGCGCCTTGGTGCCTTCGAACTGCGCATGCGGGTAGTCGGTCGAAAACAGCAGAAGATCGTCGCAGTCGATGTGTTCGAGCGTGCGAGCGAGCGCATCCGTTTCGAGCGGGACTTCGACCGGCTGCAGCGTGAAGCGGACATGCCGCTTGACGATGTCGCTCGGCTGTTCGGTGACCCAGGGCGTCTCGGCGCGCACGCCGCGCCAGGTCTTGTCGGCCCGCCAGAAGAACGACGGCAGCCATGTGAAGCCGCTTTCGGCAAACACCACCTTGAGGTCCGGCACCTTGTGGAAGACGCCTTCGGCGATGAGGCTGAGGAGTTGGCTTTCGAAGATCGAGCCTTGAGCCACATAGGCCTCGACGAAGAAACTCGGCCAGCCGGTGGCGGTCGGCGCGTGGCGGTTGCTGCCGCCGGCATGGATACAGAGCGGCAGCTTGTTGCGGGCGGCGGCCTCGTAGATCGGCCAGTAACGGCGCCGCCCGAGCGGCTCGTCGTTCTGGGCGAGGATCATCACCTGTACGAAACGCGGATCGGCCGCGCGCTTCTCGATCTCGGCGACGGCGAGGTCTGCGTTCTGGGCCGAGACGATGATCGAACCGCGCAGGCGCGGCTCCTTGTCGAACCATTCCCGCGCCAGCCATTCGTTGACGGCGCCGCAGAGTGCCGCGGCCATGTCGTCGGAATGCATGATCATCGAGCCGTGCAGCACGTTGCAGATCGCCAGCCGCGTTCCGAACGGGTCGAGCGCCTGGGCGCGGACGGCTTCCAGCGTATCGCCGGCAAAGCCGCTTGCCGCCTTCCAGTCAGGACGGACATTGATCGGCGCGCGCGGCGGCGATGCGGTCATCGCCAGGCTCATCCGGTCGACACCGCGCATGATAAAAGTTTCGCGCCAGTAGTCGTCGAGATAGGGCAGCAGCGTCGCGGTCGCCGGCGAGGCCGGATGCAGGTCGCAGTCGATGCCGCCGATGGTCGACAGTCCAGGCTCGGTGCCCAGCGATCTCACCATTTCATTCATGTGAGCACTCCCATGTTCAGGGCAGGCGGTAGACGCGCTTTGCGTTATCGCGAAAAATCTGCGCGCGCTCCATCGGCGACAGCGGCACCTTGAAGGCGTAGCGCGGATCGTCGAAATCCCAGTGCGGATAATCAGTCGAGAACATCAGCCGGTCGGTGCCGACCCAGCGCAGCGTGTCGAGCAGGTGGCGGTTGTTTTCCGGCTCCTCGATCGGCTGGGTGGCGAACCAGACGTTCTCGCGGATATATTCGGACGGCGGCCGCTTCACATGCGGCACCTCCGAGCGCATCCGCTCCCACTGCTTGTCGAGCCGCCACATCAGCGGGGCCGCCCAGGCGAAGCCGCCTTCGACGACGATCAGCTTCAGCTTGGGGAAGCGTTCGAAGACGCCTTCGAAGACCATACTGGTGACGACGCTCTGCAGGCTGTGCGAGAAGGCGTAGTGCTCCTCGATGTAGAAGTTCAGCCAGCCGGCGCCGCTATTCGCGTGCTGGCCATAGGCTGCCGAATGCATGCCGATCGGCATGTCGTAATGTTCGGCAGCCTCGTAGATCGGCCAGTAGCGGCGACGTCCCGCCGGCTCGATGGTACGCGGCGGAATGGCGATCTGGGCGAAACTCCGGTCGCCGATACGCGCCTCGATTTCGGCAAGCGCCGCCGGCACGTCTTCCTGGGTGACGGAGATCGAGGCTTTCAGGCGCGGGTCCGGGCCTGTCCATTTGTCGAGCTGCCAGTCGTTGACGGCAGCGCACATCGCAGCGCCGAGCTCCTGGTTCAGCGTCGAGGAACCGGCCGCCAAGGGTTGCAGGATGCCGTATTCGATGCCGAGCGGGTCGAGCAACTGCTCCTGCAGATAGGCAAGGTCGGAGGCCGGCGGTCCGCCGTTCGGCGGCCAGGCGTCGCGGCGCATGCCGTTGCCGGGCGTCATGCGCGGATAGGGCAGGGTGCCGACCACCGGATTGGCACTGCGCTGGCCGTAATCGGCCAGATGGTCGCGCCAGCGGACGGGCAGGAATTTCGCAAGTTCCGCAGGCGAGCCGAAGGCCGGGTGGATGTCGCAATCGACGATCCCGAGCTTGGCTTCGGTTTTGGTCTCCTTGTCCAGAACGGCTTGGTTCATGGCTTAGTCCTCCAGTCGCGAATAGGTGGCGAGCGCGTTCTGCCGAACCAGCCGGTCGATCAGCCGTTCCGGGAAACCGGCGGGAATCGCGGCGTCGCCTTCGAATTGCGCATGCGGGTAGTCGGTCGAGAACAACAGCATGTCGTCGCAATCGAGATGTTCGATGATGCGTTCCAGTTCGGCCGGGTCGTGCGGCGCATCGAAGGGCTGCGTCGTCATGCGGATCTGGCGGCGGACGAGGGCCGACGGCGGCTCCTTGACCCACGGTATCTCGATGCGGGCGCCGCGCCAGTCCTTGCTCATCCGCCACATCTGGCCGGGCAGCCAGGAGACGCCGGACTCGATCAGCACGATCTTCATGTCGGGGAACTTGCCGAGCACGCCTTCGGAAACGAAACTGCCGACCTGGGCTGCAAAACCCTGGACCTGATGGGCGTAATCCTCGGCGAGATAGGAGAGGAAACCGCTCTGGCTCGGCGCGTGGCGGTAGGCGCTGCCGGCATGCACGCCGAGCGCAAAACCATGGCGCTGGGCGGCCTCGTAGACCGGCCAGTAGATGCGGCGGCCGAGCGGCATCTCGCCCATGCAGAGCGTCAGCACCTGCACGAAACGCTTGTCATCGGCGAAGCGCTCGATCTCCTCGACGGCGGCTTCCGGGTTCTGCATCGGCAGGACGAGCGAGGCGCGCAGGCGCGGGTCGCGGTCCAGCCATTCCGTCTTCAGCCAGTCGTTAGTGGCGCGGCAGACGGCGGTCGCGAGATAGGGATCGTAGATCGCATGCACGGCGGTGATGCAGTTGAGGATCGCGTATTTGAGACCGTAGGGATCGAGCAGGTTTTTCCGCAGCCTTTCGACGCCCTTGCCCTCCGTCGCTTTCCAGTCCTCCCGGAAGAACGGCTTGGTGCGGGTCGGGAAATTGGTTAGCTCGAGACGGTCGACATCGCGCGTCGTAACGATCTCGCGCCAGTAATCGTCGAAATAGGGAAGAAGATCCTCTCGCCCCGGCGCGTCCGGATGAACGTCACAATCGATCGCGCCCAATTGCGAAAGCACAGGGCGCTGCTGGGTCACAGCAGTATCCACCGCTCAAAACCTCCCTTGTCTTTCGGTCCGGCCGCTCGTTTCGCGGCGGACCTGAGCCCCACTCCCGGGCGGCGCGTCGACAGGCGACGGCCAACCTCGCATCAGCGATGCGTTTCCTCGATTTGGGAGGGTAAGCGGCACGGGGAGCCAAGAGAATATGCTTTTTCATCGTAGCGGCTTTCTCGATTCGAGAAAGCCAATCGGCTTTCAGTTTTTCTCCTGGAGCAAAGGCGTGGCGCTCACGCTGCTCGATCACCCGGAACGAGAGCTGCGTGCATATGAATACGCAGCCACTCCATGAGCGCACGCACGGTCGGTTTGCGCGCCTGGGTCTGGGGGATGAGCGCCTTCAGCCAGAGTTCCGCGACGGGATAGTCCGGCAGGAGCTCGATTAGCTTGCCGGTCCGGATGGATTCTTCCGCCACGTAATTCGCCACCATGGCAACGCCACGGCCTCGCAGCGCCAGGTCGTGCAGGATTTGGGTATCGTTGGCGCTGAAGGAGGAGCGCACCTCGACATCGATCGGGCCGCCGGGGCTGCGGAAGGACCAGGTCGAACCCGTCGCGTGGAACGTCAGGCAGATGTGATTGACCAGATCGCGCGGGTGTTTCGGCAGGCCGCGGTTTTCGAGATAATCCGGAGCTGCGCAGAGTTTTCGCGGATAGGGGCAGAGCGGTTCGTCGACGACGTTGGAATAGGAGGCGGGCAGGGCGCCGAGCGCGATGTCGTATCCTTCTTCCGCCGGATTGACTGAGCGGTCGACCAGCGCAAGATCCATCGTGACGTTCGGGTTCTCCTGCTGGAAGTCGCTCAGGATGCGGGCGAGGAAGGCGATCGTCACCGTCGTCGGCGCCTTTATCCTCAAATGTCCCTCGATCCGCTGGGCGACGGCCGCCGCTCCGCTGATGGCATCGTCGATCTCCTTGACCAGAGATTGGTAGCGGGGCAGGTAGCGCTCACCGATCTCCGTCAGGATGATCTGGCGGGTCGAGCGGACGAAGAGTTTCACCCGCATCTGGTCTTCCAGCCGGCTGATGCGTTTGGTCACGACCGAGGGTGCGACGCCGAGATGACGGCCGGCCGCCGAAAAGCTGCCGGACCGGGCAACCGCCAGAAACGTGCGGATATTGATAAGCGTATCCAATGTCTTAGGTCTCCCATGCCGCCATGTCGGGCAGCCCTCCGCATAAACGGTAACACAATTCATCTTTCTATTTTCGAGAAAAGTGAATGTAAAAAAATGGTGCTTTTCCCCTGCACGGGAAAAGGTCAATCTAACAGAAGAGGGAGTTCCGGTGCCGGGTGGCATCGCCGCGACCGGCAGGGAGAGCCGGCGCAGATCGGAATTCAGATAAAGGGGGTTTGCAGTTGGCCGAGGCCAATCCTGTCCGAACCGAAGGCCTGAATGCTCCGTATCATGCGGTGCTTATCAGGGACCTTGTCAATTGCAGGATGCGCGCCAGATCGTTTCTGGAACACCGGTGAGCGGTCGGGATTAAGCCGGAAATTAAGGCCCAGTTGCAGCTGTTCGGGAAAACGCCACCGCTTGCGGTGAAAAGGGAGATCGCGGCCGGTGGCCGCAGAAATTTTGAGCGTCGAGTGCCGGGATCGGGTTCCGGGCGCGATGCTCGATCGTCGGTTCCAGGGAGGAGAGACACGTGACGACAAACACATCCATGACTTCGGCCATTCAGAAGGCTTCGGCCATTCAAAAATGGTCGCGCCGGGTTTTCATGGCGGCTGCGGGCAGCCTTGCCATCTCGGCGGCGGCTGGCCTTCCTGCCTTGGCGCAGGATGCCGAGTGGCAGAAGGTGATCGACGCGGGCAAGAAGGAGGGCTCGCTCGTCCTCTATACCGCGCTCGTCGGCCAGCCGAGCACCAAGCAGATCGCCGAGGCCTTTACCAAGCAATACGGCATCTCGGTCGAAGTGCTTGAAGCGCGCGCCAGTGAAATCCGCGAGCGCGTCCGCGTCGAGCAGGCCGCGGGCCGCTTTGCTGCCGACGTGATGTTCACCAGCGAAGGGCAGACCATGCTCTACGACAAGGAGGACAAGTCCGTCGATCCGCTGCCGGTGACCCCGAATTCGCAAAAGATCGGCGACAAGTTCAAGCTCAAGGTGCCGATGGCCTCGGTCATGACCATTCCCTACGGGATCATGATCAACACCGGCCTCGTGAAGCCAGCCGACGAGCCGAAGAGCTGGAAAGACATTGCCGATCCCAAGTGGCAGGGCAAGATCCTGTCCGACGACCCGCGCGCGATCGGTGCCGGTTACCTCTGGTTCTTCTCGACCCATGACAAGATCGGCGAAGACTATTTGAGGAAGGTCGCGAGCCAGAAGCTCGTCTTCACCCGCGACCAGCGCGAGTCGCAGCGCCGCACCGCACGCGGCGAATATTCGATCTACATGCCGGTCATCATGACCGATTTCTCGGATCTGAAGGGGCTGCCGGTCAAGTTCATCATTCCGGAGGAGGGCGTTCCTTACGTTCTTTACGGCACCGTCATGCTCAAGAAGGCTCCGCACCCGAACGCCGCCAAGCTCTATCTCGATTTCATGCAGGGCCCGGTCGTGCAGAAAATCTATGCGAGCCTCGGCTACGGTCCCGTCCTTCCCGGCATGACCGAGGGCCTGCCGGCGGACGTCAAGGCGATTTCCGAAGCCAAGCTCTACGGCACGACGGACACGACCCGCCAGAACGAGATGCTGGCCAAGTCCAAGGACATCTTCAAGTAAGCCTCCCAGGCCGCCGCCGGTCCGATGTTCGGGCCGGCGGTGCCGTTTTTCATACCCGGAGCCGCGAGGATCCCATGACGATTATCCACAATCGCCCCCTAGACGACATCGCCGAAACTGCGCCGACGATTGCCGGCAATGCTTTCACGCGCGCCTTTTCGGGCGGATCGCTGTGGCGTCTGATCGGCATGCTGGTGCTGATCCTGATCCTCGGCTTCCTGACGATCTATCCACTCGCCATGCTGCTCTACGGCAGCCTGCATTCCACACCGCCCGGCATGGCCGGCGAGTTCAATCTGAACGGCTACCGGTCGATTATGACCACCCAAAACCTCATCGTTCTGGCCAACACGATCGGCATATCGCTCGCCAAAACCATACCGTCGCTGACGATCGCAGTGTTTCTCGCCTGGATCGTCGCGCGCACCGACACGCCCTTCCGGGGCACGCTGGAAGTGCTGATCACGCTGCCGTTCTTCATTCCTCCGATCCTGACCGCCATGGCCTGGGGCATGCTCGCCAACCCGCAGGTGGGCGTCATCAACATGGTGTGGCGCTGGCTGACCGGTGGTACCGATCCGCTCGTCAACATCTATTCCTATGGCGGCGTCATCTGGCACATGTGCCAATATTCGATCCCGTTCCTCTTCCTGTTCATGGTCGACGCCTTCCGGGCGATGGATCCGTCGCTCGAGGAATCGAGCCGCATGTGCGGCGCCTCGCGCTGGACGACTTTTCGCAAGATCACGCTGCTCCTGATGCTGCCGGTGCTGACCAGCTCCTTCATGCTGAGCTTCATCAAGGGCATCGAGACCTTCGAGTCGGCGCTGTTCTTCGGCCTGCCCGCAGGCATCAAGGTGATCACCACCGACATCTACGAGTCGATCAACCACCGCGCGACGCCCGACTACCAGTACGCGACGTCGCTTTCCTTCGCGATCATGGGGCTGATGTTCCTGCTCGTCATCTGGCAGTGGTGGATGCTGCGCGGCAAGAGCTTCCAGACCGTCACGGGCAAAGGGTTTCGCCCGAGCGTCATGGAACTCGGCCCGTGGCGCTGGGTCACCTTCGCCTTCTGCGTGCTGTTCTTCTTCGTCACGGTGGTGTTGCCGATCGGGCAGCTGATGCTCGGCTCGTTCTTCCGTTTCTTCGGCTTCTACACCTACGACATGCTGACGCTGGAGCATTACAGGTCCGTCTTCGCCAACAGCGAATTCTGGCGGGCGGTCCGCAATACGATGATGCTCGGCCTGCTCGGCGCTACCGCGACCATGGCGCTCGGCGCGATCGTCGCCTACATCTCGGTGCGCACCCGCTGGCGTGGCCGCAACCTGATCGACAGCATGGCCTGGCTTCCGTGGATGATGCCGGGCATGGTGCTCGGCGTCGGGTTCCTCTGGGCGTTTGCGATGCTGCCGGGACCGATCCCGATCTATGGCACCATTTGGGCGCTGTTGCTTGCCTATATCGCGCTCGGAACGCCGGTTTCCGTGCGGGTGATGACCGGCGCCTATCACCAGCTTTCCTATGACCTGGAAGAATGTTCGCGTGTCCACGGAGCCAGCTGGTTCCAGACCATGTGGCGGATCATGGTGGCGCTTGCCTGGCCGGCCTTCGCGGTCGGCTGGGTGCTGACCTTCTTCGGCATCATGCGAGAACTGTCGGCGTCGATCCTTCTCTATTCGGTGGGCTCGGAAACGCTGGCGGTCGTGCTGATGAAACTCTGGGCCAACGGCAATGCCGAACAGGTAAGCGTCATCGGCCTGATGATGATGCTTCTGGTCATCGTGTTCCGCTGGGTCCAGCTCAGCTTCATCAAGGCCCGCATCAGCAAGCTTTAGGCTTCAGGCCCGGCGGCTGCGGCTGCCGGCCGATTTTTGGTTGTCGTTTAAGCGGGTCCTGGCATCCGCTCCGAAAGGAAGAGAAATATGGCTTCGGTGACGCTCGAAAACGTGAGCCGCATGTATGGCGCGATAACTGCCGTGGACAACGTGAACCTGAAGATCAAGAGCGGCGAGTTCGTCACGCTGCTTGGGCCATCGGGCTGCGGCAAGACGACGACACTGCGCATGGTGGCAGGCCTCGAGAAGAATACCGGCGGCCGCATCGCGATCGGCGACAATGTCGTGTCGGATTCGGAGAAGGGCTATTTCGTGCCCTCCGAACGCCGGCGTCTCGGCATGGTCTTCCAGTCCTATGCGATCTGGCCGCATATGACGGTGTTCGACAACGTCGCCTATCCCTTGCGCATCCGCCGCCGTCCCGACAAGGAGATCCAGGATCGCGTCATGAACGCGCTGCGCCTCGTCGAGATGGAGCAATATGCCGAGCGTCCGTCGCCGGCACTGTCCGGCGGCCAGCAGCAGCGCGTGGCGATCGCCCGTGCGCTGGTGTTCGAGCCGGAAGTGCTGCTGCTCGACGAGCCGCTTTCCAACCTCGACGCGCGCCTGCGCACCCAGATGGGCGATGATTTCCGCGCGCTGCAGCAGCGCCTGAAGATTACCGCGCTCTACGTCACCCACGACCAGGCGGAAGCCATGGCGCTGTCCGACCGGGTGGTCGTCATGCATGGCGGCAGGATTTTGCAGGTCGGCGCGCCGGAGGAAATCTACCGCCGGCCGGAAAACCGCCAGGTGGCCGCCTTCTTTGGAACGCCCAACCTGCTGAACGCCACAGTCAAGGACTGCCGCCCGAACGGCGGGCAATATTACAAGCTCTCGGTCGAAGGCCAGGGCTGGTCCGGCGACTGTCATGCGGCAACCGAAATGCCGAAGGGTGCGGATGTTACGGTCATGGTTCGGCCGGAAAACCTGCATGTCCGCGATGCGGGCCAGGTGAACGGCGATCTTTCGTGGTCCGGCGAGGTTTCGCAGGCGATCTTCCGCGGCTCGCACCGCTCGATCATGGTCAAGACCCCGGCGCAGACGTTGCATGTCGAGGCCTCGTCGCTTTCGAACGTGGATATCGGCCGCCCGGTCACGGTCGCCGCACCCGTGGAGGCTGCCTGGGCCGTGCGGAACTGATTGTTCCGGGCGCCCGGGCCTATCCGGCTCGGGTTTGGGCCGGAGATACTGAAAACTTGCGTTTTGTCGCAGATATTCAATATTGAAGCGATGTTCCCGCCGGCCTTTCCTCGACCGGCGGGATCCGCATTTCGATATGGCGCAGGTGAGGCCCAAGCATGACCACAGGCACTCGAACTCAGAATCCTCCCGGGCCTGAGAAGCAGGAGACCCGCCAGCAGCACGTGATCGACAAGCTCAGGACCTGGGCGAGCGACGGCACGATCGATCCCCGCAAGAAACTCTCCGAATCCGGGCTCGCCGAGGCGCTCGGCGTGTCGCGCACGCCGATCCGGCATGCGCTGGCGGTGCTGGTCGAAGAGGGCGTGCTGCAGCGGGTCGGCGCCCGCGGCTACCGTGTCCGGGCCTACAAGGTGGCCGACGTGATCGAGGCGATCGAGCTGCGATCGATGATCGAAGGTTATGCGGCCAAGAAGATCGCCAGCGAAGGCCCGTCACCGACGCTGGTGGCCGAGCTCAAGGACTGCCTGCGCGAGGGTGACGATATCTTCGAGAACGGCGGCATCGACGATCCGGTCAACGAGGAGCGTTATGCGGCGATGAACCTGCGTTTCCACACGCTGATCATCGAGGCCGGCGGCGGAAACCTGCTGCACCAGCTCACCAGCCTTTTCGACCGTGTGCCGTTCGGCGCACCGGATTCGATCCGCTTCGACAACATCACCCGCAAGGAGCGGGCGCAGCACCTGCATTATGCGCACTGGCAGCACCATCACATGGTCTCGGCGCTGATCGCCCGCGACGGCGCCCGCGCGGAAAGCCTTTTCCGCGAGCATGGGGAAGGGGTGAAGATCAGCCTCGGCATCAGCAAGGGGCTTTTCGCGATCGACGGCTCGCGCATCCTGCCGATCTTCGACCTCGACAGCCCGGCCGGTCATATCAATGGCCCGATGCAGGACGAAAACGAAGACTAGGGACGTTTACAGGCACCGAGACAATTCCATTTGGGATCCCAAAAAGCCGATTTTGTTCGGAGATGGCGGCAATCCGGATCCAGTTTGTTTTTCCGCACCGCATCAATTATCACCATATATTATACCAGCGGCGCAATTCTAATGGGCTGTCGCGGCACTTTTGGCGGAGCGGCCAAAATCGGGTATTGTATCCCAAAAATGATTGCTCTATGAATTGCTTCGACCGGGAGGAGGCCTCGATTTCCGCCGAGCCGTCGAGGCGAGGTTCGAGAACCGGGCTGTTGGGAGGAGATGGCGGGAGGAGACCGCTGACCCTCAATTGCATGAGACATCTTGAGACGATGCATATCGTATCCCGAACCGGCTTTGCCGGCGGGCGGCATGCAGGAGAGCAACCGAGGGAAGGTTAAGACAATGCCGAAGAATCTGACCCAGATCCTGAAAGAAAAGGGCAATACTGTCGAGATGCTGCGCAATTCGCGCATCGGCATGTATATCTATCCGGTCGTCGCACCGGAGTTTTCGAACTGGCGCACCGAGCAGATGGCATGGCGCCATTCGGCGGTCCTGTTCGACCAGTCCCACCACATGGACGAACTGATCGTCGAAGGCCCGGACGCGTCCAGGTTCCTCGAAAGCCTGGCGATCAACAGCTTTGCCAATTTCGGCGTCGATCGCGCCAAGCACTATGTTCCGGTGACGCCTGCCGGACACGTCATCGGCGACATGATCATCTTCCGCGAGCGTGACGACAAGTTCGTGCTCGTCGGCCGTGCGCCGACCGCCAACTGGCTGCGCTACAACGCTTCGCTCGGCAAGCATGACGTCAAGCTCACCCACGACCCGCGTTCGCCTTCGCGCCCGGACGGCAAGGAAGTCAATCGCGTTCACTACCGCTTCCAGATCCAGGGTCCGGACGCTCCGAAGATCTTTGAAAAGATGAATGGCGGCCCGATCCCCGACATCAAGTTCTTCCATGTCGACTGGATCAATATCGGCTCCAAGAAGGTCCAGGCCCTGCGCCACGGCATGGCCGGCGCGCCCGGTCTCGAAGTTTGGGGACCCTATGCCGAAAAGGACGAGGTCCGCGAGATCATCGTCAAGGCCGCCAGGGATGCCGGCGTCGACCTCTACCTCGTCGGTGCGCGCGCATACTCGACCAACACGCTGGAATCCGGCTGGATTCCCTCGCCGCTGCCGGGCATCTACACCGGCGCCGAATTGCAGGGTTATCGCGACTGGCTGACGGAAGACAGCTACGAAGCGACCGGCTCGATCGGCGGCAGCCTCGTCTCCGACAATATCGAAGACTATTACGTCAATCCGTACGAACTCGGTTACGGCATCTACATCAAGTTCGACCACGACTTCGTCGGCCGCGAGGCGCTGGAAAAGATGAAGGGTCAGCCGCAGCGCAAGAAGGTCACCTTCGAGTGGAACGCGGAAGACGTGATGAAGGTCATCGCCTCGAACTTCGTACCCGGCGGCGAGGCCTACAAGTGGATCGACCTGCCGCAGCCGAACTACGCATCTTCGAGCGCCGACAGGATCATGCATGGCGACAAGGTCGTCGGCATGTCGATGTTCAACGGCTACAGCTACAACGAACGCTGCATGCTGTCGCTCGGCGTCGTCGATGCGGATGTCCAGGAAGGCGACGTCCTGACGTTGATCTGGGGCGAACCGAATGGTGGAACCGGCAAGACCTCGATCGAAAAGGGCCACAAACAGGCCGAAATCCGCGTCCGCGTCTCGCCAACCCCCTACGCCGCCGAAGCCCGCGAAAACTATGCCGAAAGCTGGCGCACCAAGAAGGTCTGATGTCCCTCCCAGGATGTTGTACGAGAACGGCGCCTCCGGGCGCCGTTTTGCGTTTTGGGGCGACGGGAGGGACAGTTGCCCCTGTTTTTAGCCTGCATCCCCCATCTTGCCCGGGTTCATGATCCCCAGGGGATCGAGTGCTGCCTTGATCTTCTTCATCACGTCCACCGCCTTGCCGTGTTCGCGGCGCATGAATTTGAGCTTGGCGATGCCGATGCCGTGTTCGCCGCTGGCCGTGCCGCCGACGGCGAGCGCCCGTTCGACGACGCGGTCGGCCATCTCGTCGGCTTCCTTAAGATGCTCCGGATTGTTCGGATCGATCAGGTAGGCGGTGTGGAAATTGCCGTCGCCGACATGGCCGATGATCTGGCCCGTCAGCGAGGAGGCGTCGATATCGGCGCGCGCTGCGACTATGCTTTCGGCAAGCCTGGAGATCGGCACGCAGATATCGCCGGTATAGAGTTCAAAGCCCGGAATGATCGCCTTGGTCGCCCAGAAAAGGTCATGGCGGGCCTGCCAGAGTTTTGCCCGCTCGTCGGCATCGGCTGTCCAGCGGAAGGAGATTGCATTGTGGCCCCTGGTGATCTCTTCGACCAGCTTTGCCTGTTCCTCGACCCAGGCGGACGTGCCGTGGAATTCGAAAAACAGCGTCGGGGCGACCGGCATGTCCAGCTTGGAATAGTTGTTGACGCCGGCGATCGCCACTTCGTCCAGAAACTCCACGCGGGCGACCGGAATACCATATTGCACCGCCTCGATCACCGCTTCCACGGCATTGGCGACAGTCGGGAAAGGGCAGAAGGCAACCGACACGGCTTCCGGGATCGGATGCAGGCGGACGGTGAGTTCGGTAATCACGCCAAGCGTGCCTTCGGAGCCGACGAAGAGATGCGTCAGGTCGTAGCCCGATGAGGATTTCCTGGCCCGCGAGCCGGTCTGGATTGCCTCGCCATCGGGTGTCACTACCCGGAGGGCCAGCACGTTTTCGCGCATCGTGCCGTAGCGGACCGAAGTGGTGCCGCTGCCGCGCGTCGACGCCATGCCGCCGATCGAGGCGTCGGCACCCGGATCGACAGAGAACATTAGGCCGGTTTCGCGCAGGTCCACGTTGAGCTGCTTGCGGGTGACGCCGGGCTGGACGACGGCCAGCAGGTCCTCGGGCCGGATTTCGAGGATCCTGTTCATCTCGCGGGTATCGAGCGAGATGCCGCCGCGGATCGGGATCGTATGGCCTTCCATCGAGGACCCCGCACCGAAGGGCACGACCGGTACGCCATGCGCAGCACAGGCAGAAACGATCGCCCGGACCTCTTCTTCGGTGCGTGGAAAGGCGACGGCATCGGGCAGGCGAGGGGTGAGCCGCGACGTGTCGTGGCTGTGATGCTCTCGGACGGAAGCCGAGGTCACCAGCCTGTCGCCGATAATGCCTTTGAGTTTCGCAATCGCCTGACCGACCGGCGTGACGAGATCATCCATTTTTCTTCCTCCCTGATGCCGCAATGATGACTTGAATAATCGTGCCCAGGGCTCGATCCGGTGTACGGATGCAAAGCAACCAGGGCCGGAAATCCTGGCGCGTCCCGGCGTTTCCGCGAACGGTTTTGGACGCCGATACCGTATCCCAACCGATCGGCCGGCAGCTTCTACCGGCCGAACATTCCCTCCTTCAGATCAGGGTCTCCCAGCCCCGCCTTGTTACCCCATTCTTCCTGCCGTGTATGCATGAAGCGCTGCCGTGACATTCTAGACGGTTTGAACCAAGGTTGAAGTGCCTATCGGAAAAATCTCAGGAGCCCTGACTTTTTGTATCCCAAAGCGAAATGGAAGCTTGTCGTTTCAGCCTGGATGTGTTGAAATTCGAACGTTCGGGTAGGCGATGTCGGGAGGACGGCGTCACCTTGGGAGACCGGGCATGGGAGGAAATCGATGTATACACAGATGGCCGAGACAGTTGCATCTGCCACAGACATGGCGGGTTCGGTTTCGGCTGCTGAGATGACGAGGGGCTGCGCCGCTGCCGACCTTTCGCCGGCCGTTTTTATGGGCGCCGCAATTGCGTCTCTTCACGGAATTTCCAACGACTTTGTCGATCCGCCCGGGGCTTGAACTCTCTTGGTGGGTTGACCGCGATATTCGCTGGTCGCAGCGGGGAGGGAGCCCCGCCGGCCTCTGATCTCAAAGGGAGGAGAAACACATGAAACTGAAGGCATTGCTCGCTTCGGCCTGCCTCGCGGCGCTGATTGCACCCGCTCACGCCGCCGACGTAGAACTGACATTGTCGCACTGGGTACCCGCCACCCATGCGCTGCAGCCGGGCGGGATGGAGCCTTGGGCGAAATCGATCAAGGAAGCGTCCGGCGGGCGCATCAACATCACCATATACCCCGCCTCTCAGCTCGGCGCCGCACCCGATCATTACGACATGGCGCGCGACGGTATCGTCGATATCGGCTTCATCAATCCGGGTTATCAGCCGGGGCGTTTCCCGATCATCGCGGCGGGCGAAATTCCCTTCCTGATCGCCAATGCCAAGGGCGGGTCGCGGGCGCTCGACGAATGGTATGGGCAGTACGCCCAGAAGGAAATGAAGGACGTCTACGTCTGCATGGTGCATCTGCATGACCCGGGGACGCTGCACGGCGTCAAGGGACCGATCCAGGTTCCTGCGGACCTGAAGGGCAAGAACATTCGCCCCGCGCACGCGACCATGGCCCGCATGGTGAGCTCACTCGGCGCCGCATCGGTGCAGGTGCCGGCGGGCGAAATGCGCGAACTGATCTCCAAGGGAGGTGCCGACATGACCGCCTCGCCCTGGAACTCGATCTATACGTTCGGTCTGCAGGACGTGACCAAGCATCATCTCGACCTGCCGTTTTATGCCACGACCTTCGCCTTCGTGATGAACAAGGCCAAGATCGACGGGCTTTCCGCCGCCGACCGTAAGGTGATCGACGATCACTGCACACCCGAATGGGCCGAGAAAATGGCCAGCAAGTGGGCCGATGCGGAAGCGGCCGGGCGCCAGAAGATGATCGATGCGGGCGGCCACACCCTCTACAAGCCGACACCGGATGAGGTGGGCCTCTGGAAAAAGGCGACAGGTTCGCTGCAAGGCGAATGGGAGACCGCAGCCACCAAGGCCGGCATAGACGCGAAGGCGGCCTGGGCGAGCCTGCAAGAGACGCTCAAGAAATACGGCGCCGACGTGAAATAGCGCGTGCAGGACCATTCGCAGGCGGGTGCTGTCGCGGCGCCCGCCCTTTTCCATCTGTTCATCGAGTGCTGTCCATGAACCGCTATCTGGAACGCTTCAGCGACGTGGTCGATCTTGTGGCAGGCATCCTGCTGGGGCTGTGTACCATCCTGATCGTCGCTTCCACCGTTGGCCGCTATGTCCTGGCGTGGCCGATCCCCGACTCCTTCGATATTTCGCGCTATCTGATCGGCGCCTGCATCATGTGGGGCCTGGCGTCGCTCGGTTATCGCGGGGGGCACATTGCGGTCGACCTGCTCTACGAGCCTATGGGTCAGCGGGGGCGCCGCATCCTCAATTTCATCGCCTGGGCGCTGCTCCTCGTCTTCACGGCCATGCTCGCCTACATGATGTTCTTCCGCCTCGCCAGCGCCTATCGGAGCAATGAAGCGACGTTCGATCTGCGCATCCCCGTCTGGCCATTGATCGGACTGATCTGGCTCGGCTGCGCATCGGCCGTCGTCACCACCGCGATCTCGCCTTTCGTTCGGCGCGAACCTGAAGATATCGATCCGCTTGAGGGCCATGGCGTATGAATACCGCTGATCTCGTCGCTATCGGCGGCTTTGTCGCCATGTTCGTGCTCATGGGCCTGCGCGTTCCGCTCGGCGTTTCGATGGGGCTGGTCGGCATATTCGGCTTTGCCGCCATGCGCGGCATGTCGCCGGCGCTCAACCTGCTGACGACATCGCCGATCCGCGTCATTACCGACTTCAACCTGACGCTCGTGCCGTTCTTTATCCTGATGGGTGCCTTTGCCACCAATTCCGGCATGTCGCGGGAATTGTTCAGGACGGGCAATGCCTGGCTCGGACAGTTCCGGGGAGGGCTCGCCCTCTCCACGATCGGCGCCTGTGCCGGATTTGCGGCGATTTGCGGCAGTTCGATTGCGACCGCCGCGACAATGACCCGGATCGCGCTGCCCGAGATGCGCAAGGCGAAATACGCCGATGCCACCTCGACCGGCGTTATCGCCGCGGGCGGCACGCTCGGCATTCTGATCCCGCCTTCGGTGATCATGGTCGTCTACGCCTTTCTGACGGAGACGGATGTCGCGCAGCTGCTGATGGCCGGCATAATCCCCGGCATCATGGCGACCTTCATGTACATGGCGACGGTGCTGATCGCCCACGGCAAGCGGTTGCCGCCCGGAAAGCCGTTTGAGCTGAGGGAAGCTCTCGCATCGCTTCGGGACGTCTGGGCCGTCATGCTTCTTTTCATCTCCGTCATCGGGGTCATCTATCTCGGTATCGCAACCGCGACGGAAGCGGCGGCGGTCGGCGCATTGATGACCATGGTCATCGGCTTGCTGCGCGGCCGGCTAAACTATCGGTCCATCATGGCGAGCCTCGTGGAGTCGCTCCGGACGTCGGTTTCGCTGTTCAGCGTGCTGATCGGCGCCATCCTGTTCGGCTATTTCCTGGCGATCACCCAGTCGCCGCAGAAGCTGACGGCACTGCTGGTAGGAATGGATCTCGGGCCATATGGGACGCTGACGCTGATCCTGGTCATTTTCCTGATCGCCGGGGCTTTGATGGACGAGATGGCGATGATCATCCTGCTCGTGCCGATCGTCTTCCCGGTCATCAGCCATCTTGGCTTCGACCCCGTCTGGTTCGGCATCATCATCGTCGTCGCCTGCCAGCTCGGCATGATCATGCCGCCTGTCGGCATCAATGTCTTCGTGATCAATTCGATTGCGAAGGACGTGAAGATCACCACGATCTACGGCGGCGTCATGCCTTTCATTCTCAACGATATCATCCGGCTTTTCCTGCTGGTGGCGTTCCCGGTGATCTCGCTCTGGCTGCCGCAAACGATGAGATAACACACATGATGGCACCGAGCCTCAGACAGCTTTGCGAAATCCGCGCCGAACTCGGCACGCCGATCGAAAAGGGAGGCGGCCCGGGCGGCCGCTGGCGGATCATCCCGATCATCGGCGGCGTGGTCGAAGGGGAGCGCCTTTCCGGGCGCGTCCTCAATCTCGGCGCGGACTGGCAGAGTGTCTATGATACCGGTTATGCGGAACTCGACACCCGTTACGTGATCGAGACCCATGACGGGGCGATGATCGACATCCGCAATTTCGGTTTCCGGCACGGGCCGCCGGACGTGCTGGCGAAGCTGGCGAAGGGCGAGGCGGTCGATCCGGCGCTCTATTACATGCGCACGACGCCGCGCTTGCAGACCGGCGATCCGAGATACGCCTGGCTCAACCACACCATGTTCATCGGCACCGGCGAGCGCTTGGCAAATGCCGTCAGGATCGGCGTTTTCGAAGTACTCTGATCCACCAGACATTTCGAAACAAGAAGGCCGCCGGATCATGAACCCGGCGGCCTTTCTGTTTGGACTCTATGGTCTCAGGCCATGTGGATCGTCTTGACCTCGAAGTAGTTTTCGAGGCCTTCGGGACCACCCTCGCGGCCGATGCCGGACTGCTTGAACCCGCCGAACGGGTGGTGGATGTCGACGATCATGCCGTTGACCGTCACGCTGCCGGTCCGCATGCGGCGGGCAAAGGCATAACCACGCTCCGGATCGGAGCTGAAGACCGCGCCGGACAGGCCGTAGGTGCTGTCGTTGGCGATCTTTGCCGCTTCGTCATCGTCCTTGTAGCTGATGATCGAGACAACCGGGCCGAAGATTTCTTCCTGGGCGATCTTCATGTCCATCGTCACGTCGGTGAAGACGGTCGGTTCAATGAAGTAACCGCGGTCGAAGCCCTTCGGACGCCCGCCGCCGCAGGCAACCGTCGCACCGCCTGCACGGCCGGCAGCGATGTAGCCTTCGACGCGGGCAAGCTGGCGGGCCATGGTGAGCGGGCCCATCTGGGTGGTTGGATCGGCCGGGTCGCCGACCTTGATGTTCTTCACCGCACCGACATAGAGGTCGATGAATTCCTGTTTGCGGGATTCCGGCACCAGGATACGGGTCAGCGAGAAGCAGACCTGGCCGGTGATCGGCATGGAATAGACCATCAGCGCCGGCAGGGCCTTGGCGAAGTCGGCATCGTCCAGAAGCACGGCCGCGGACTTGCCGCCGAGTTCGAGGCTGACGCGGGCGAGGCGGTCGGCGCAGGCGGCGGCGATGGTCTTACCGGCAATGGTCGAGCCGGTGAACGACACCTTGTCGATACCCTGGTGGCGGACGAGGTAATCGCCGCCTTCGCGGCCGGCCGGAACGAGGTTGAAGACGCCCTTGGGCAGCCCGGCCTTTTCGATGCATTCGGCCAGAAGATAGGCATCCAGTGGGGTTTCCGGCGAGGGCTTGGCGACAATCGTGCAGCCGGCGGCAAGCGCTGCCGAGACCTTGTAGTTGAGGAGCACCATCGGCGCGTTCCACGGCGTGATCGCGGCGCAGACGCCGACTGGCTCGCGCACGACACGGACTTCGCCGCCATCGGCGCGCTTGCGCTGATCGACGAACTCGTCGTTCTCGATCAGGCCTGCATAATAGTTGTAGAGGCCGGGGTTCTGGCCGACGAGCTTCTTGGTCAGGAAGATCGGCGCACCGACCTGGGTGGTCCAGGCATTGGCAATCTCGTCGAGGCGGGCGGTCAGGAGGTCCGCGACCTTGCGCAGATAACCGGCACGTTCCTTGAAGGTCATACGCGGCCACGGGCCATTGTCGAAGGCGTCGCGGGCGGCGGCAACGGCCTTGTCGATATCGGCGTTGCTGGCTTCGGGATAGCTCATCAGCACTTCTTCGGTCACCGGCGAGATGACGTCGAGCTTGTTGGTGCCGAGCGGGGCGACCCATTCACCGCCGATGAAGAACTTTTCGGGAGTTTTCAGGACCTGTTCGTTTCTGACAGCGACATTCATTTCAGTCTCCTCCTCGGATAGAATGATTTCCAAAAGCCGCGGCCCCTTCATCTTGAGAAGGTCCCGCAGGCATGACGACAGTTCGTCGCCCTTTTCGCAGCGAACGGCCTTGCAGCCCTGCGCTTTGGCGATTTGCACGAAATCCATGTGGCCGATGTCGACACCGTCGATGCGGCCGGAGCCACTCCGCTCGGCAATCGCCTTCAGCACCTTGTAGCCGCCGTTATTGAGGATGACGATCAGCAGATCGGCATCGTATTCGACGGCGGACCAGATCGACTGGATGGAATAGAGGCTCGATCCGTCGCCGATGACGGCGATGACCGGTTGTTCCGGCCTGGTCAGGGCCGCACCGACCGAGCCGGGCAGGGCATAACCGAGCCCACCGCTGGCGGTGGCGAAAAAGCCGCCGGGCCGTTCGATGGGGAAGAAATCGTGTAGCGCGTCACGGCCGCTTGGGGCTTCCTCGAAGACGATGCTGTCAGGCGAGCGAACGTCGGCGAGCGTCTGGTAGAAAAATTCCTGGGTGATGCCCTTCGGTGTTTTCAGGCGCGGAATGGTGCGGGCCGGTCCGCTCGTTCGCTGCGGACGGCAGCGCAGGCGGTAGACGAGGCTTTCGGTGGCGGCGCGCAGGTTCGAGACCATCGCGTTGCCGACGATCGCGCTCGCGGCCTGGGCCGGGTCGTCGGTGATCAGCCACAGTTCCGCACCTTGCGGGATATCCGGGCCGGAGCCGGCGAAATGATAGGTGAAGGCCGGCGCGCCGAGGACCAGCACGAGATCGGCGCCATGCAGGCAATTGGCGAGCTTCGGCTGGAAGGCCGGCAGGAAGCCGGCAAACAGCGGATGACGCTCCGGAAAGCTGCAGCGCGACGAAAGCGGGCTTACCCACACCTTCGCCTGCAGGATTTCGGCCAGCCGTACCGTGGCGTCCCAGGCATTGTCGATATCGACGCCCGGTCCGACAACGAGCACCGGCTCCTTGGCATCGTTCAGCTGGCGGGCGAGATCGTCGATCGCCGAGGCAGGGGCGCTGATCACCGTTTCCACGTCGCGGATGGCGATCGGCGCTGCCTGCGCCTGCCAGTCGCTCAGGGGCACCGACACCATAACCGGTCCGCGGGGTGCCTGCATCGCCATATAATAGGCGCGGGCGATCGCTGCCGGCACGTCTTCGGCGCGGGCCGGTTCGCAGGCCCATTTCACATAGGGCTTCGGAAACTCTGTCGGGTTTTCGGCGAACAGGAACGGGTCGTGGGGGAGCAGTTCGCGGCTCTGCTGACCGGTGGTGATGATCAGCGGTGCGCGGTTACGATAGGCCGTGTAGATATTGCCGAGCGCATGGCCGAGGCCGGCGGCGGAATGCAGGTTGACGAAGGCCGGCTTGCGGCTCGTCTGCGCGTAGGCGTCGGCCATCGCAACAACGATCGATTCCTGCAGGCCGAGCACGTAGGAAAAATCTTCAGGCACGTTGACGAACATCGGCAGTTCGGTGGAGCCCGGGTTGCCGAAAATGCGGTCGATGCCCTTCTGCCTCAGAAAGTCGAAAACCGCCTCACTTACGGTCTGTCCACGCAGCTTCGTGCTGCTGGACAGGAAATCCAGCGACATCTTGTTCATAGCTTCGAGGCCTCCTCCCGGCCTTCAGGGCTCCCACCCTGAGCGCATGTCTTGTCGTGGGAAGTGTCGCAGATAGCGCCCTCTCTTGGAATTGAAGAATTTCCAATAATCCATTACATCAAGGCATGACTTTGGATGTGCGCTCGGCTCAAATCGTTCTGGAATGCGCGCGGCGCGGTAGCCTCGGCGCGGCCGCCACCGCCTTGAACATGACGCAGCCAGCGATCACACGCATGCTGAAGCGGCTGGAGGACAGCTACGGCGTTCCCCTGTTCGAGCGCACGACGCGCGGCGTGGTGCCGACTGTCTTCGGTGACGCCCTGCTTCCCTATGCCAAACTGGTCGTTTCCGAGATCGGCAATGCGACCGACGTGATCCAGCAGATGCGCGGCGCGAGCCGCGGCGTGGTGCGGATCGGCGGGGTGGCGAGCGTCGTTGGCGGTTTCATCATCGCGGTGATCGGCGAAATGCGCAAACAGCATCCGGAGGTGCAGTACCAGGTCATCGAGGACCTGGAAGACCGGGTGCTGGAAGGGCTGAAGGGCGGAACGATCGATATCGCGATTTCGCCGGAGCCTTATCTGGACGACGATATCATCATGGCGACGCCTGACATCATGCACGACACGGTGTCGGTTTTTGCAAGGTCCGATCATCCGATCCTCAGCCGAGAGCATGTAGCGCTTGCCGAGGCGGCTGGCTTCGACTGGGCGATGCCTCCACCGGGAACACCGACGGTCAGGGAGTGGCAGCGGCGGTTCCACGACAATGCGCTGGAGCCGAACGCGCCGTCGATCGTCTCCCGCTCGGTGCCGGTTCTGAAAGCCGCGGTTCTCTCGGAAGCTATGTTCTGCTGGATGCCGCTGCCCCTGGTGCGCGAGGAGGTGGAACGGGGCGACATGGCACGCGTCAACGTGCCCGAACTCGACTGGCAGCGGACGTTCCGCGTCTACCGCCGCAAGAAGGGCCTGATGACGCCGCCGACGGTCAACCTGCTGCAATGCATTCGCCGCATCAGCGAGACCTGGTCGATGTAAAGGGCAGGGCGGTTTAGGCTCTACCTCTGCTTGGCACCTGCGCTCTTGCCGTCCGAACTCTTCGATCTTTCCTCAAAACGGTCGGCTCCCTTGGCGAGGTCCGATCCCTTCTGAGCTTCGACCTTCTTCTCTTCCTTGCGGGTGCTCTGCTTCAGACCACGTGCGGATTCCCGACCCTTTTCGGTCGGAGCCTGTTCGATACCCATGATTTCTCCTCCAGCGCCTGATTGGCGCAGCAGTCGAACGGGCGGCGCGTGAAGGCGTTCCCGCACATGCGCATCTTTTCCGGATCTGCGTCCCGTGTGATCAGCCGACGTTGCCGACCCGCGGCAGCGACGCGAACTCCTTGAGATAGGCCCGCCAGCCGCCATAGGCGGTGATGTCGAGCGCACCCTGAAGTGCGAACGGTTCGGCGAGAAATCCCTTGGCCGAGGTGCCGTCCGACAATGTGACGGTGCCGATGCCGAGCGGGGGCGGGATCGCCGCGACGAACAGGCCGAAACCCGTCGGCGTCAGTTTCCAGACCTCGACGTCGATCTCGCCGCCTTCGCCTTCGGCGACGCGGACCATGCCGGGCTTCGGCGGCACCGTGCCGGCCAGCGCATAGAGCCTGTAAGCGGCGGAGGTTTTCGCGACCCTGGAGAAGGTGCCGTCGAGATCGGTAAGCTGATGGTTGAGCGGCATGCCGGATAGGTGCGCACCGACCACGATGACGTCGATCAGCTCGTCGCTGGCGATTGCGACAGGCGTTTCGGATGGCGCGGGAAGCGGCCAGCCGGTGGCGCCGAGCGAAAGGCCGCTCGCCTGGTGAAGGTCTCGGGCGACGGAGGCGGTAAGGCTGTCGCGGCCGAAGGGGGCGAGCAGCGTGACGCTCGCCGGCAGGCCGTCGGCGCGGGTGCCGGTCGGCACGGCGATGCCGCACATGTCAGCCAAGTTGACGAAGTTCGTATAGGTGCCGAGCCGCGAGTTTTCCCGGATCGGCTCGGCATCCAGGTCGGCACGGGTGTAGTGGGTCGGCGCGGTCGGGACGCAGAAAAGGTCGACGGAGGCGATCAGCGGCGCCAGCGTTCTCTTCAGGGCCTGCAGCGCATAGAGACCCTTGAAGGCATCGGCTGCGGAGAGTGATTTAGCACCGCCATAGATTTTTCGCGTTACTGGGTGGAAGCTTTCTTCCCTGGTGTCGAAGAACGGTTTTACCGCCGCATAACGCTCGGCCACCCAGGCGCCTTCGTAGAGCAGGTTGGCGACCTTGTAGAAATCGCCGAAGGGCACTTCGACGATCCGATGTCCGAGCCTTGCGAGCATTGATACGGCATCGCCATAGGCCGCCTCCATGACAGTATCGCCGAAGAATTGCAGGTCGGCCTTGGCGGGCACGCCGATCGTCAGCGCCGGCGGCGACCAGCCGAAGCCGGTCACCGGAACAGCTCTCGAATAGGCATCGGTCTCATCGTATTTCGCGGCGACGGAGAACACTTTCCAGGCATCGTCCGCGGTCAGTGCGAAGATCGAGACGCAGTCGAGCGTGCGGCAGGCGGGAATGACGCCTGTGGTCGACAGCGCGCCGACGCTCGGCTTCAGCCCGACAATGTTATTCAGCCCGGCCGGGATGCGCCCTGAGCCGGCGGTATCGGTGCCGAGCGCGAAGCTGACGATGCCCTGCGCGGTGGCGACCGCCGAACCGGACGATGAGCCGCCCGGCACGAGCCTCGCGTCGATGGCATTTTTGGGGATCGGGTAGGGCGAACGGACACCGACCAGACCGGTTGCGAACTGGTCGAGATTGGTCTTGCCGATGACCAAAGCGCCGGCTGCCTTGAGCAGGCCGATCACAGTCGCGTCCTTCTCGGGCATGTAGGCATAGTCCGGGCAGGCGGCCGTGGTCGGCATGCCGGCGACGTCGATATTGTCCTTCACCGCGAAGGGAATGCCGAAGAGCGGTTTCGCTGGATCAAAGGCGCCAAGGCTTGCGGCTTCCGCCAGCGCCGTCTCCCTGTCGGCCAGGTGGATGAAGATGCCGGGATCATCGACCTCGGCGATCCGCGCGAAAACCGCCTCGACGATCTGCGCGACACTGCCGCCATCCTGGTAGAACGCGTGAAGCGAGGCGATGTCGAAGGCGGGCGTCTGTTCCGGCAAGCTCATGCCATTTCCTCTTCCAGTATTGTCACCGGCCGGTCCCACTGGATAAGGACGACGCAGCCGGTATCGCTCCAGACGGAGTGTTCGGTGCCGGGCGCATTGACGATATAGCTGCCGCGACCGTAGTCGCCGGCCTCGTCGGATTGCACGCCCTCGAGCACCAGGATGGTTTCGAGGCCTTCATGGCGATGGCGGGGAACGCCGGCGCCGGCCTCGTATTTCAGCAGCGCCACGCCCGGCTGGTCGCCTTCGAAGGGGCGGATCCAGTGGATCGTGACCTCGTCGCGGAAGGGCTCGAATTCCAAGTCTTTCCATCCACCTAGCGTCAGAAGTTCGCGGGTTGATTCAGGCATTGGTGATCCCCTTTGGCGCGATCCCTTCCAGAATGTCGTCCACATGGGCGGTCCAGCCGACGATGGCGCCCTGGGCGCGGATCATGGCGATGGCCGCCGCCTTGAACTCCGGAAAATAGCTTTCGGTCGCCTCTTCGGCGAGCAGGCATTCGTAGCCGCGGTCGTTCGCCTCGCGCATCGTTGTCTGGACGCAGACTTCCGTCGTCACGCCGGCAAAGACGAGCTGGCTGATGCCTTTCGCCTTCAGCACGTCACTCAGTTCGGTGGCGTAGAAGGCGCCCTTGCCGGGCTTTTCGATCACCACCTCGCCACCGATCGGCGCGAGTTCGGAGATGATCGCCGTACCCGGTTCGCCTGAAATCAGCACCCGACCCATGGGGCCGACATCACCGATCCTGAGCGTTGGATTGCCGCGGTCGCGCTTGGCGGGCGGCAGGTCGGAAAGGTCCGGCTTGTGGCACTCCATGGTGTGGATGACCGGCAGGCCGGCATCGCGAAAACCCTGGATCAAGCGTTTGACGTCCGGCACGATCTTGGTGATGCGGCCGACATCGTTACCGAGGCTGGCGCCAAAACCGCCAGGTTCGGCGAAATCGCGCTGCATATCGATGACGATGAGCGCCAGCGCACCTGGTTTCGCCGGGAAAGCGAAGGGTTCTGCCTTGATCTCGATTATCCCCTCGGCCATCAGTGATGCCCCGCCATATGGGCGCCGATGACGCCGATATCGGCGGCGCGGATCGGTGTTTCGTAGACCAGCTTACCCTCCGAGATCACCATGATGCGGTCCGACATTTCCAGCAGTTCGTCGAGATCTTCCGAGAGCAGCAGCACGGCGGTGCCCGAATTGCGGGCCCGCATGATGCGGGCGCGGATTTCGGCGACGGCTGAGAAATCCAGGCCGAAACAGGGGTTGGAGACGATCAGCAGGTCGACATCGCCGGTCAGCTCACGAGCGAGCACGGCGCGCTGGACGTTGCCTCCGGACAGTGCCGCGATCGGCGATGACGAGGAAGCGGTCTTCACCTTGAAATCGGAAATCAGCAACGAGGCACGTTTCTTCATCTCGCCCTTGTTCAGCCAGATCGCATCCTTGCCGTCGCCCTTGAGGTCGAAGGTGCGGAAGGCAAGGTTTTCGCTGACCGTCATTTTTGGCGCGCAGGCGTTCTGGAGGGGTTCTTCGGGGATGAAGCGGACGTTGTTCCTGCGGGTTTCTGGGCGGGTCGCGCCATAGGCTTCGCCGTTGACGGTCACCGTGCCTCGGTCGGTCGGGCGCTGGCCGGCGAGGATTTCGGTCAGCTCCTTCTGGCCGTTGCCGGAAATGCCGGCGATGCCGACGATCTCGCCGGATCGGACCGTCAAGTTGTCGATCTCGATCGTCTTCAGGCCGGATCGGTCCGGCGCCTTGACCTGTTCGACCTTCAATACCGATTTCGCGGCTTCCGGCACCGGCAGGCGGCTGTCGAGTTCTGCAAGCTTGACGTCGCCGATCATCATTCCCGCCATGTCGGAGGTGGAAAGTTCGCTGACCTTGCCGGTGCCGACCAGCCTGCCGCGGCGCAGGATCGACACGGCATCGGCGAACTTCGTCACCTCGTGGAACTTGTGGCTGATCATCAGCACCGTCAGTTCGCCGCGCTCGGTCATGCCGCGCACGATGCCGAGCATCTCGTCGGCTTCGGCCGGCGTCAGCACGGAGGTCGGTTCGTCGAGCACGAGGAAGGAACGGCCGAGATAGAGCTGCTTGACGATCTCCAGCTTCTGCTTCTCGCCGGCCGCCAGCTCGCTCACCGGCCGTTCGAGCGGGATCTGGAACGGCATGCGCTGCATGAAGGCGGCAAGATCCTTGCGCTCCTTCGCCCAGTTGATCACCGAGGGCACGGAGGTGCGGCTGATCACCAGGTTTTCGGCGCCGGTCAGCGAGGGGACGAGCGTGAAGTGCTGGTAGACCATGCCGAGCCCGTAAGTGGCGGCATCCTTGGGCGAGGCGACCGAGACTTCCCGGCCGTCGACCGAGAGCGAGCCCGCAGTCGCGTGGTAGAAGCCCATGATGCATTTGACGAGCGTCGACTTGCCGGCGCCGTTTTCCCCGAGCAGAGCATGGAACGAACCGGCGGGCACGCTGATCGAGACGTTGTCGAGCGCGGTGAAGGAACCGAACCGCATGGTCATGCCGAGCGTTTCGATGCCGACCGCCTTGCCGGCCTGGGGTAGGGGCGTATCGCGGACGATGCTCACTTCAAGTCTCCTTTTCGACGATAATAGCGACGGGGCCGCCGCCGGGTGGTCCCTGATGCTCGGCGCCGCCCGAGACGTAGAGGTCGGTCATGCCGAAAACGCCCGCGAGAACGCCGCCGACGAAAGCGCGGGCGTGGCGCGTGCCGGAAATGTCGGAATCGTCCAGCATCGTATGGCGCTTGCCGCCGATCTTGCCGGAAGGGTCCGGCTCGGCCTTGGCGAGAACCGCTGCAAGGCGGCTGTTTTCCGGCAAGCGTTCACGCGCCCGGCGGACTGAACATGCGTCGATCGCGTTTTCCATGACGGCATGATCGATCGCGAACGGGCCGGACCACTGGGAGCTCATGCCGAGGACGATGATCTCGTGGTCGATCAGTTCGACACCGGCCGATGTCGAGGCGCAAGTCGAGAAGAGGTCAAAACGGATACCGATATCGGCATCGGCGATTTCCGCTTCATCGACCTCGCCGAGCGCCACCGCGACGCCGAGCGCGGAGGCGCCGCGCGACAGGCCCATCGACTTCAGCGTGTCGCGGGTCGCGACGGTGGCGCCCGCGGCCTCCGCCTCGGAGATCCGGCGCGACGTCAGCAGCGGGCATTTGATCTGGACGAAATGCACATCCGCCGGGTCGTCGATACCGGCATCCCGCATTGCCGCCCTGACCCCGTCGGTGACGAGCAGAACCTGTTGCCGGCGTCCGAGATGATGGGTGGGCAGAACGGGTGTGCGGGAGGCACCGATTGCAAGCGCTCGTTCGCCGGGCGCTTCCACAGTTTCGCGGGTAAAGATCGTCCAGTGCGGCGAAAGCGCGCCTTCGGTTCCACCCGACATGACGGTTGAAACCCCATCGACACCATGCCTGTGGAACAGGTCCTCGAAGCTGCGGGTCGCATATCCACGGCTGAAATCGTTGACGCAGCCGTTGCCTTCGGTCTTGCCGAGCACCGCCACGACGTTCTTCGCCGCAAGGCCGCCCGCAAACAGCGCCTCGACGCCGGCGACATCGTCCGGGCCGTCGGCGGGTATGCGATAGACGTGGGCACGCAGCGAAGGCATCAGGGCAGGGCCTTCACGAGTGCTTCGGAATTGGAGACGGAGCCGAAGACGCCGCCCTGCATCTTGACCATCTTGATGGCGGCGAGGTGATTGCCGTAGTCGGTGGCGCCGCAGCAGTCCTCGAGCATCAGGCATTCGAAGCCGCGGTCGTTCGCCTCGCGCATCGTGGTCGAGACGCAGACATCGGTGGTGATGCCGGTCAGCACGATGTTCTCGATGCGCTTCTGGTTGAGGATGAGTTCGAGATCGGTGGCGCAGAACGAGCCCTTGCCCGGCTTGTCGATGATGACTTCGCCTTCGATCGGATAGAGTTCCGGGATTATGTCCCAGCCGGGTTCGCCACGGGTGAGGATGCGGCCGCAAGGGCCGGGATCGCCGATGCCCGCGCCGATGCGCTGCGAGCGCCAGCGTTTGTTGGCCGGCAGGTCGGCGAGGTCGGGGCGGTGGCCTTCACGGGTGTGGATGATGTGGTATCCCTTGGCCCGCATGGCGGCGAGCACGCGTTTGATCGGCTCGATCGGCGCCTGCACCAGGGCTAAGTCGTAACCCATGTGGTCGACATAACCGCCCTTGCCGCAGAAATCGGTCTGCATGTCGATGATGATGAGGGCGGTGTTCTGAGGTCTCAGATCGCCGTTATAGGGCCAGGCATAGGGATCGGCGTCGATATAATGCCCTTTGGTTTCAACCATCGCGTCCATCATTGTCTCTCCTATTCGCCAGCCAGCTTGAACGTCTCGCCATAAGACCGCACGGGTTTGTCGAAGCCGCAGGAGGTGCCGTCGGTGACCTTCACCGCGTCCTCCCAGGGCAGCCTGTATTTTCCGGCGATCAGATCGTGCATGTAGGTGTAGGGCGCATCGCCGGCGCCGCCTGCGACCGCGACGTAACCGCGATGGCCGAACTGGTAGATGTTGTTCTCGACGCCCCAGCCGAGCCGGGCCTCGCGCACCAGGTCGGGGCGCACTTCGGCGGTGATGATCTCGTTGACGCGGCCGGACGTGCCATGGGCGATGATCGTGCCGTCGAAATTGCAGACCATGCCTTCGCCCATCGAATCGAACGTGCCGTCAGAGCCGCACATGCACACGCTCGCCGTCACCATCAGATTGCAGAAGGCGTTCGACTGGTTGGTGAATTTCCAGCTTTCGCGGATCGGCGCGGTGTAGCCCGCGGTGCGGATCATGATCTCGGCGCCCTTGTAGGCGCATTCGCGGGCCATTTCCGGAAACATGCCGTCGTGGCAGATGATCAGGGCGAGTTTTGCGCCCTTCGGTCCGTCGATCACCGGAATGCCGAAATCGCCCGGCTCCCAAGGTTCTACAGGCACCCAGGGGTGCATCTTGCGGTAATAGAGCTTCAGGTCGCCGTTGTCGTCGATGACGATGCCGGAATTGTAGGGCATGCCGCCGGGATTGAGCTCCATGATCGAGAAGCAACCCCAGATGCTGTTTTCCTTGCAGGCCTTCCGGAACGCTGCGACTTCAGGGCCGTCCAGCGTGCACATGATCTCCGGATTGATATCCATGGAAAGCCCGTGCAGCGCGTATTCGGGAAAGACGACGAGATCCATGCCTGGCTGGTTGCGCCGGGCCTTGGCGACGACATCGACGATCACCTGCGTCTGCCGGGCGAGGTCTGCCCTGGTGACAGTCACCGGAAGCTGGAGCTGGACGAGGCCGATACCGACGCCGTGCTCCGATTTGTTGAGGCCGCCGAGCCCGTTCATGACCGATCTCCCTTATTTCGTCAGCGACAGCGCGCCTGGCGCACCGGCAAGCGAGCGTGTGGGCGAGGAGGTCGCGATCAGGATGATGAGGGTGAGCACGTAAGGTGCCGCGTAAAACAGGTAATAACCTTGCGTGACGCCGACCGATTGCAGGGCAGGCCCAAGTGCGCCGGCACCGCCGAACAGCAGCGCGGCAAGGAAACAGCCGATCGGGTTCCAGCGGGCGAAGATCACCAGCGCCACGGCCATCAACCCTTGCCCGGAGGAAATGCCCTCGTTCCAGGAGCCGGGATAATAGAGCGACAGATAGGCGCCGCCGATCGCGGCCAGCGATCCACCGGCGGCAGTCGCCAGCAGCCGCACCCGGTCCGGGCTGATGCCCATGGCGCGGGCTGCATCGGTGCTGTCGCCGACGACGCGGAGGATCAAGCCGATGCGGGTGTTCTTGAAGGCCCAGAACAGGAAGAGGGCCAGCGCAGCGCCGATGAAGAACAGCACGTTGATGTTGAGCGCCGCCTGAACCTGCGGCACCGCCGACCAGCCGCCGAGCGGAATGGAGGGCAGTTTTGGCGCCACCGGCTGGATGAAGGATTTTCCGAGGAAGAAGGCGAGGCCCAGGCCGAACTGCATCATCGCAATGCCGATGGCGATATCGTTGACCTTGGGCCATTTGCAGATCCAGCCGTGGATCGTGCCGAACATGGCGCCGGTCGCCATCGCCGCCAGCACGCCCAAGGTCGGCGAACCGGTCATCACAGCCACCGCATAGGCGGTCATAGCGCCGAAAACGAGCGTGCCTTCGAGCCCGAGATTGATGCGGCCGGAACGCTCGGTGATCGTCTCCCCGAGCGAGACGAAGATGAAGGGGGTGGAGACGCGGATGGCGCCTGCGAAGATCGCCAGCGGCACGCCCCAGAGGCCGATACCTGTGTCTTCCATCAGAGGCTCCTTTTCCAGAGGTCGGGATTGAAGATCTTGAAGCGGCCGTAAAAGGTCTCGCAGAAGAGGATGACGATGAAGAGCGTGCCCTGCAGCACCAGAACCGTCGCATCCGGAAGCCCCATGCGCCGCTGGATCAGGCCGCCCGATGCGGCGATGCCGCCGAGCAGGATAGCGACCGGGATGATCGCCAGCGGATTGTGGCGCGCCAGGAAGGCGACGAGGATGCCGGTATAACCGTAGCCGGCGGCGAGCGACGCGTTGGCGCTGCCCTGAACCGCCGCGACCTCGATCATGCCGGCGAGGCCGGCGAAACCGCCGGCAATGGCGGTGAAACCGACGATCAGCTTGCCGACCGGCAGACCTTGGATCTGCGCGGCGCGGACGTTGCCGCCGGCGATGCGGGCGGCGAAGCCGAAGCTGGTGATCTCGATCAGCACCCAGGAGAGGATGCAGGCGACGACGCCGATGACCAGGCCCCAATGCACGTCCATGCCGGGGATCTGGCCGAGCATGTATTCTTTCGGCAGAGGTTTGGTGGAGGGCTTGTTGAGGCTGGCCGGGTCACGCAGCAGCCCTTCGACGAACTGGTTCATCAGAGCAATCGCGATATAGGCCAGAAGCAGCGAGGAGATCGTTTCGTTGACGCCGCGATAGTGGCGCAGGAAACCGGCAAAGCCGATCCAGATGCCGCCGACGACCATGGCGGCGAAACCCATGAAGATGAACAGCACGATCGGCGGCACCACGCCGACGAAGGGCATGGCGCTGGCCGCCGCCGCGACGCCTCCCAGCACGACCGCGCCTTCCGCGCCGATGATGACGAGCCCGAGGCGTGCCGGCAGCGCGACGCAGAGCGCGGTGAGCAGCAGCGGTGCGGCCCGGGAAAGGCTGTTCTGGATCGAGAACCAGCTTGCGAAACCGCCCGTGTACATGAGCTGGAAAAGGGTGACCGGCGACTTGCCGATCGCCAGGATGAAGAGGGAGAAAAGCGCCAGGCCGATCAGGATCGCCACGAGCCCGATCGCCACGGGTTCAGCCCGTCGCGCCAGCCATTCGAGGACGGGGCGCAGCGAAGCACCGCTCCCCGTTGCTATCGATAGTCCCGGATCGTTCGCTTCGACCGTCATGGCGCTTCTCCTTCACCTCGAGATCAGGACGTGGACCCGACGACGCCCTCGACCAGGTAACCCATGCTTTCGAGCTCGATCGCATCCTCGGCAAACGACTTGCCGGCGGTGACGACGACATTGCCCTTGTTATCCTTGATCGGGCCCTTGAAGACCGAGAACTTGCCGGTCATGATTTCGGCAAGCGTCGCCTCGAACTTCTTGCGGCCTTCGGCGGAGACGGCGGGTCCGAGCGGGCTCATCTTGACGAAGCCGTCCTTCAGGCCGCCGCGGACGAAATTGCCGAGCTTGCCGCCGCTCTGGGCCGCCTTGATGAAGTTCGTGTAGACATTGCCCCAGGCCCATTCGGCGCCGGTCAGGTACTTGTCCTTGGCAAGCGCGCTCTGGTCGGCATGGTAACCGCAGACGAAGGCGCCGCGACGGGCGGCGGTCTCGACGACCACCTTTGGGCTGTCGACATGGCAGGTGATGACGTCGGCGCCCTGGTCGACCAGCGCGTTGGTGGCTTCGGCCTCCTTGACGGCGAGCGACCATTCACCGGTGAAGATCACCTGGCAGGTGATGGTCGGATCGACCGAACGGGCGCCGAGCAGGAAGGAATTGATGTTCTGGACCACCTGGGGGATAGGCTTCGCCGCAACGAAGCCGATCTTCTTGCTCTTGGTCGCGTAAGCCGCGGCAATGCCGTTCAGATACTGGCCCTGGCCGATATAGCCGAAATAGGACCCGGTATTCATCGGGTTCTTGCCCTCGGTCCAGAGGCCGCCGCAATGGCGGAACTGCACCTTCGGGTATTTTGCGGCCATCGCCAGCATATGGGGGTCGAAATACCCAAACGAGGTCGGGAAGAGCAGGGTGGCGCCGTCGAGGTTGATCATCGACTCCATGGTCTTCTGGACATCGACGGTTTCCGGAACGTTTTCCTCTTCGACCAGCGTGATGCCCGGCATCTTCTTGATGACGGCCGCGCCCTCGGCGTGCGCCTGGTTGTAGCCATAGTCGTCCTTCGGGCCGACATAGATGAAGCCGACGGTCAGCGCCGTCTGCGCCATGGCCTGCGAGCCGATCAGGCCGGGGACGGCACCAGCAGCCAGGCCGGCGGCGGAAGCCTGGAGGAAATTGCGGCGGTTCATGGGAAGGAGTTTGGTCATCGGCATGCTCCTTGCGGCTCTGGGCCGGTTTCGAACGGGTACAGTAAAGTGCATGCAATGTGCGTGCCAGAAATCAAGCCATTGTTACTAAACAGAAATTTTACAACTAAAAAACTCCGCAATGAAAAGTGCATACAGATTCATCGCGTTTTCGCTTAAGAAATAATCAATAGTTATTATTTGTTCAGCAATCCGCCGGAGAGGCAATACGGCAATCACCGGTGGCGCCTTTCCGACATCGGAAAGCTTAAAGTTACCGTGATGTTGGCGGCGATATTTGACTTATGGAGTCCGGAACGGCATCTGTATGCAAATTGTAAGGTCAAGTAGAATCGTCCCGTGAAGCAGGCCAGGCGCAGAGAAGTCATCCGTACCGGAACCACCGTCGAACAGATGGTGCGGGCGATTGCCGACATGATTGTCACGGGCACCCTCCTGCCGGGCGAGAAGCTCGACGAGATCTCGCTCGCCTCACGCTTCGAGGTTTCTCGAACCCCGGTGCGCGAGGCCCTGCGCGAACTCGGTGCCATGGGGCTTGTGGGGCGCGAGCCGAACCGCAGCGCCGTCGTCACCAACGTCACCGAGACCCATCTCCACTCGATGTTCGAGGCGATGGCCGAGCTCGAAGGTATTTGCGCGCGGCTCTCGGCCGAGCGGATGACGGTGGACGAGCGGCGGGCGCTGGAGCTCGACCACCGCGGCTCGATGCGGCTGGTGCATTCAGGCGCGGAAGAGGAATACGCCGCGCACAATACCGAATTCCACACAAGGCTTTATCGCGGCGCCCATAACGACCACGTCTTCGAAATGGTGACCCAGACGCGGGCGCGGCTCGCTCCTTTCCGCCGGGCGCAATTCCGCCTGCCGGGACGCCTTGCGAAATCCTACGAGGAACACGACCAGATCGTCATGGCGATCATGCGCGCCGACGCAGTCGCGGCGGGGCAGGCCGCCTATTCGCATGTGGCAATCGTCAGCGATGCCAGCGCGGTGTTTGCGACTGCCGGGGAGTAGGTGGCAGGTCTTTTTTCAAAGCAGCACTGATCGATGCGGCAGATCTCGGAAATTACCGTCCCGCCGAACGCGCCGAGACAAACACCTGCGGCTCGTAGGCAAAATCCTTGTCGAAGGGGTAGGTCGGCCTCGGCTTGCGGTGGCGTTCCAGGCGCTCGACGAACTGGTCGACGACGCCCGGCGACAGGGCCATCAGGTTCGGGTTTGCGATCGGTGCCAGTTCGGGTGAGAGATAGCCCGACTTCACGACGATGATCTTGGCGCCGTTCGGATCGAGGCCGAGGCGGGTGAAATCGGCGATGTAGTGGTAGGGGCGCCGCTTCGCCGAAAGGACCAGTTCGATGCCGCCGATCGCGACGACCGCCTGCCGGTCGGCGAGGTCTGTCGTCTCGTGGAGGAACTGGACCTTGACCTTCGCCTTGACCGGCTTGCTGCCGATCGTATCCAGCGAAGCACCGATCGAAAGGTCGAGTTCGGCGCCGACGCCGGCGGCGTAGCAGGCCTCCGTCGCCGCCTTGTCGGCGATGCCGGCGAAGATGACGCCGGTTGCCTTTTTCGCGATCAGGTCGGCCAGCACTTCGGCACGATCACCGACGCCGCCGCCGGTCGGGTTGTCGCCGGATTCAGCAAGAACCACCGGAGCAGTCTTGGCGGCGATCGCCTTGTCGACGCAATCCTCAATCGAACCGGTCTCGCAGCCGAACACGAATTTTCTGCGCGCATCCCAATAGGCTTTTGCGACACGCCTGGCCTCGCGCTCAAGGACAGCGCGGTCGGTGCCGGTCATGATCGCGGCGGCGGTGGCGCGCGGTTCGTCGGCCCAGACGTAACCGACCATCAGCGAGGCATCCCAGACGCCGTCGATCGCGTCGATTTCCGGCATCATCTCGTAGAGGCTTTTGGCCGGCTCATCGACGGTCGAGGTGCGCTCGCCCGGCAGCACGACCGGGATCGGCGCCCAGAGCAGCACCGGCTTGACGCCTGTCTTCAGGCTTTCGACCAGCATTTTCACCGAGCGACGCATCGTCTCCTCGACATCGATATGCGGCGCGGTGCGGTAGGTGGAATACATGTCGAGCGCATCGATGATCCGCTGGCTGACATTGCCGTGCAGGTCGTAGCTGGCCGAGACCGTGCAATCCGGGCCGACCAGATCGCGGGCGGCGGTGATCCAGTCGCCCTCGGCATCCTCCATGCCCTGAACATACATGGCGCCGTGCATGGCGAGGTAGAGGCCGTCGAGCGGCAGCAACGGTTTCAGCCGGTCGAGGAATTCGGCCTTGAAGCGCTCGTAGGTGGAGCGGGAGACCGGGCCGCCGGCAATGGCGCGGCAATGGATGGTCGGCAGAAATTCGGCGTCGTAATCCTTGAGGAAGGCGAAATAGGGCGCTGCCGTCAGCTCCTCGCCGCGCACGACGCGAAAGTCCTTTTCCTCGTTGAGAACCGGATTGTAGGTGCTGCATTCGATATGGATGCCGCCGACAGCGATACGCATGGGAAACCTCAGTTGGAGTTGGGGCCGATCAGGAAATTATGGGCTGCGATGCTGGCGGCACCTCGCGCCCAGACATCGCCATCAACACGCTTGATGCGGATCGGCGTCTGGCCGGCGTAACGCGGCAGCACGTTGGTTTCGATCGCCTGGTTGACCACCGTGCCGAACAGGCCGTCGAACGAGCCTTCGACATGGGTGATCAGGATCAGGCCGGGGTCGTTGATCTGGATGAGGTTGGCGATCGCCAGCCCGAGCGCCGAGCCGGCGCGGTGCAGGATGCGGATCGCGGCGGCGTTGCCGGTCGATGCTTCATATTCGATATCCGACAGAGAGGTGCATTCGAGGCCCTCGGCGCGCGACATTTCCTTGATCGCCTTCATCGACGAGACGGTGTCGAGGCAGCCGCGCTTGCCGCAGCGGCAGGGGGAACCGCCAGGCTCGATGGTGCAATGGGCGATTTCGCCGGCGCCGCCGTGATTGCCGCGATAGAGCTTGCCGTCGATGAAATGAGCACAGCCGATGCCGTCGCCGAGAGAGACGACGCTGAAACTCTGGATTTCGCGGGCGCTACCAAACAGTTTTTCGCTGACGGCGACCGCCTTTGCGTCGTTCTCGATGAAGGTTTCGACGCCGGAGCGTTCGCGGATGATCTTTGCGAGTGGCACGTCCTGCCAGCCAAGCAAGGTGGACTGCACGCAATTGGCCTGGGATTCATCGACGAAACCGGACAGGGCGACGCCGATGCCCGAAAGCTTTTCCTTCGCGTCCGGATGGGCTTGGAGAAGGCTCGGCAGGCCTTCGGTGATCGCTTCGGCGATGACATGCGGGTCGCGCGACAGCGGCATCGACTGGCGGGCGATGATCTTGCCGTTGAGGTCGCTGAGGATCATCGGCGCCGGGTCTTCGAGCAGAGAGATGCCGACAAAGAAGGCGCATTCCGGATGCAGGTCGAGCCTCACCGACGGCCGGCCCTGGCCGTAGACCGTCTCCGTCTCGTGCAGCACCCCAAGGTCGATCAGGTCGCGGGCAATGCCGCTCATTGCCGCTTTGCTGAGGCCTAGCAGGTTCGCCATCTCGGTCCGGCTGAGCGGGCCGGACTCGCTGATGACGCGCACAAGCTGGCGCTGGGAGGAGGTGAGCAAAGCGTTCAAAGCGGCTGTTTTCTGTTTGTGAAGGTGGGTTGACACTAAGTTCAGAAAATGAACAAATCAACGCCAATAAATTATAAAAATGATCTAAGGCGGCAACGACCGCCCTCGTGTCAACAAAACCAAGGGTGAACGACCATGACCATGTTCCTGAAAAGTCGCCATTTCGCGCTCGCCTGCGCGGTTGCGGGCAGCCTCGTGTTTCCTGTCGCAGCGAGTGCCGCAACGCTCAACGTGATGCAGACCGAAGCTCCGCGTTCCATGGATCCGGGCGACCAGACCGCGACCTATACCGCGGCCCTGCTCGACCCGATGTATGAAGGCCTCGTCAAGCGCGATCCCGACCTGTCGCTGAAGCCCGCGCTTGCCACCGAATGGTCGGCAGACGCTTCCGGTCTGGTCTGGACCTTCAAGCTGCGTCCGGGCGTAAAATTCCATGACGGCACGGCCTTCGACGCCGACGCCGTGGTCAAGAATTTTGCCCGCCACCTCGATACCAAGCGCGGCCTCGCCGCCAGCGGCCGGCTGCGGACCTTCCTCGAAGGTGTCACCGCCGTCGACCCGACGACCGTCCAGTTCAAGCTGAAGACGCAGTATCCGGCCTTCCTCGCGCTACTCACGACCGGTCCCTGCCTGATGGTCAGCCCGACCGCGGAT
The DNA here is from genome assembly GCA_002968845.1 of Neorhizobium tomejilense. GTDB lineage: Bacteria > Pseudomonadota > Alphaproteobacteria > Rhizobiales > Rhizobiaceae > Neorhizobium > Neorhizobium tomejilense. Next base: position 212,409 of record PVBG01000001.1, read on the forward strand.
GCCGCCGGCACGGTCGGCTCCAAGGCCGTCGGCACCGGTCCCTATAAGCTGCAGGAATACAAGTCCGGCGAATACGTGCTGCAGGCCAAGAACACCGACTGGTGGGGCGGCGCGCCGAAGGGCGAGGACCAGATCAAGTGGAGCTGGACCGGCGAGCCTTCCGTCATGAACATGGCCCTGCAGACGGGCGACGCCGACGTCATCAACCCGTTCCCGGCCGCCTTTGCCGCGCAGGTCAAGGCAAACCCCGAGATGAAGCTCTCGACGACCGACGGTTCGGCCGTGTTCTGGGTCTCGCTCAACACCAAGCTGAAGCCGCTCGACGACGTTCGCGTCCGTCAGGCGCTGAACTATGCGACCGACCACGAGGGCATCGTCAAGGCGTTCATGAACGGTTATGCGACGCCGGCGAACTCGCCGCTCGCACCGGTCACCCCCGGTTACGACAAGTCGCTGAACCCATATCCGTACAATATCGAGAAGGCCAAGCAACTCCTGAAGGAAGCCGGTTACCCGGATGGCTTTGCCATGTCGACTATCGTGCAGGAGCAGGAATCGCGCATCGGCGAACTGCTGCAGGCGATGTGGGCCAAGGCCGGCGTCAAGCTGGACGTGCGCAAGATGGAAGGCGGCGTCTGGTCGAAGGCGGCTTTCCAGGATCCGGCAGGCAAGGAAAAGGACAATATCGGTTCGTCGATCGCTTCATGGTCTTCCGGCGTCAACGGCGCCGACTTGCAGTTCCGTCCGCTCTATTACTCGAAGAGCGCTTCACCGGCCGGCGCCAACCTCGGCTTCTTCACGGACGCCAAGCTTGACGAACTGATCGACAAGGCCGCATCGACGCTCGACGAAAAGGCGCGCAACGCCATCTATGTCGACGCCCAGAGACAGGTGAACGATCAGGCTCCGCATGTTCTGCTCTATACCAAGCAGGACCTGTTTGCGACGCGCGCCAGCGTCAAGGGTGCCTGGGTCATCCCAGGCGGGCTGATCGTCGTGAAGGACGCCAAGAAGTAATATCAACAGTACGGCGGATGGAGAAATCCGTCCGCCGTTTCCTTTTATGAAACATGGGGCCGGGAAAACGGGCTCCAGGACAGGCGCATGAAAGCCTATATCCTCAAGAAATTGCTGGCTCTGCCGTTGATCCTGGTCGGCGTTTCGCTGCTGGTCTTCGTGGCGATCCGCGCTCTGCCGGGTGATCCGGCGCGGCTGATGGCCGGACCCGAGGCGACCCAGGAGGCGGTCGACAACATGACTGTCCGGCTTGGCCTCGACCGCAGCCTGCCGGCGCAATATGCCTCGTTTGCCTATGGGGCGGTGAGGGGCGATCTCGGTACGTCGATCAAGTCCAAACTGCCGGTCGTCGCCGAAATCGGCGAGCGCCTGCCGTTCACCATCGGGCTGGCGATCACCGCCTATCTGATCGCCATCGGCATCGGCGTGCCGGCCGGCATGATCGCGGCGATCTACCGGCATGGCTGGCCGGACCAGTTCGTCATGATTCTTGCGATTGCCGGCGCCTCGATCGCCAATTTCTGGCTCGCGCTGATGGCGATGAATACGTTTTCCGTGCATCTCGGCTGGCTGCCGCTGCTTGGCGCCAGTTCGTGGAAAAGTTTCATTCTGCCATCGATCACGCTTGCGGTGCTGCCGACGGCCGTCATCGCCCGTATGACGCGCTCCAGCATGATCGAGGTGATGAGCCAGGATTATATCCGCACCGCCTATGCCAAGGGTGTCCTGCCGAGAAACATCTACTGGAGCCATGCGCTGCGCAACGCGCTCATCCCGATCATCACCATCGTGGGATTGAATTTCGGCAGCCTGATGGGCGGCGCTGTCGTGACCGAATCGGTCTTCAACTGGCCGGGTATCGGACGGTTTCTGGTCGATGCGGTGCGCTACCGGGATTATCCGGTCATCCAGGGCGTGACGCTGGTGGCGGTCACCGGCGTGGTGATGACGAACTTTCTCGCCGAGCTGTTGATCGCCGTCCTCAACCCGAAGATAAGGTTCGACTGATGGCGTCCGTTGACACCGATATCGCGTCGCGGCGCCCTGCCGTTATCCGGGGACTGCGCTGGATGGCGACCCATCGCAGCATCACGCTCGGTGGCCTGCTGATCGGCGTCATCGTTCTTGCGGCCATCTGCGCGCCGCTGATCGCACCCGCCGATCCCTATATGCAGGATCTGCTAGCGACCATGGAACCGCCGTCGCTGGCGCATCCGTTCGGCACCGACGACAACGGTCGCGACATCTTCGCCCGGGTCATCTTCGGGGCGCGCATCTCACTGCTTGAAGTGGTCCTGGCCGTAGGGCTGGCGGTGCTGGTCGGCGTGCCGCTCGGCATCCTGTCGGGCATGAGCGGCCGGTATGTCGACCAGGCGATCATGTGGACGATGGACATCCTGTTTGCCTTTCCGGGCATCGTGCTCGCCATCCTGATCGTCAGCGTGCTCGGCACCAGCCTGATCAACCTTTTGATCGCCATTGCCATTTTCTCCGTGCCGGTCTACGCCCGGCTCAGCCGAAACCTGACGCTGGGCCTGAAGCGCATGGACTATGTCGAAGCCGCCATCTCGCTCGGCATCTCGCGCCGCCGCATCATGAGCCATTACATCCTGCGCAACGCGATCGGGCCGATCATCGTGCAGTCGACGCTGACCGCCGGCACGGTCATCCTGTCGGCCGCAAGCCTGTCGTTCCTCGGCCTTGGCGCCCAGCCGCCGCTTCCCGAGTGGGGCGCTATGATGAGCGACGGCCGCAACTATCTTGGCCTCAACATCTGGATGTCGCTGTTTCCGGGGCTGGCGATCATGATCACCGTGCTCGGCTTCAACATTCTCGGCGACGGTCTTCGCGACCTTCTGGATCCGCGCAAATGAGCATCGCCGCCACACCCCGCACGACAGGCCAGCCAGCAATTGACAGCGTGGGGCCGGCAAAACCGGTCTTCTGCGTCGATATCGGTGGGTCGTTCATGAAATTCGCGGCCTCGCCGGCGCCGGGCGCGCTTGTTCCGCTCGACAAGGTTGCGACGCCCGCTGCCAATTGGGACGATCTTGCGGCCTCCCTCGCGACGCTTATCGAGCGCAATGCGCAGGCGGGTGATCCGGCTTCGCCGCTGGCGCTGTCGATTGCCGGCCTCATCGATCCTCGGACCGGGGTTGCCACCTCGGCCAATATTCCCTGCATTACCGGAAGGCGGATCGGCGACGAACTTTCGGTCATCCTCGGACGGCCGGTGCTGGCCGCAAACGATGCGGACTGTCTGACGCTCGCCGAGGCCAACGAGGGGGTAGGGCGAGGCCATGCGGTCGTCTTCTGCGCCATCATGGGCACCGGCATCGGCGGCGGCCTTGCGATTGATGGGCGGCTGGTGCGCGGGGCCGGCGGGGTCACCGGCGAGTGGGGCCATGGCCCGATCCTCAACACGACGGTCGAGATCGGCGGCGAGACGCTGCATATCCCGCGCTTCTCCTGCGGCTGTGGCCAGTCCGGCTGCGTCGACACGATCGGCGGGGCACGCGGCATCGAGCGGCTGCATCATTTCCTGCATGGCTGCGAGGAGACCAGCTACCGGATACTCGAGGACTGGCAGGCGGACGAGGCGAGGGCGGCAAAGACCGTCGCCGTCTATCTCGAACTGATCGCCGATCCGCTGGCGCTGTCGGTCAATGTCACCGGCGCCTCGATCGTGCCGGTCGGCGGCGGGCTTGCCTCGGTCACGCCCCTCATCGATGCGCTCGACCGGGCGGTGCGCAAGCGTATCCTCAACCGTTTCGATCACCCGCTGGTGACACCGGCGCTCCGGCTGGAGGATGGCGGGCTGGTCGGGGCCGCCGTGCTCGGCCATCAAAGCGCCGGCTACGGTCGCGAGAGTGCCGTTCAAGGTCATTAAAGCGCCTTTCAGCGGCGCCTGCTGTTACAAGAGTGCCGGTCATCAAGGAGACTGATCCTGTCCATCCTGCTCGAAGTCTGCGTCGATAGTCCCGAAGGTCTGGCGGCTGCCATCGCCGGCGGCGCAAACCGCATCGAACTCTGCGCGGCACTCGATGTCGGCGGACTGACGCCGCCGCCGGGCATGATCGCGCTTGCCGCCAAGGCGCCGGTCCCGGTCTATGCGATCATCCGGCCCCGCGCTGGAAGCTTCGTCTACGACGTCGACAACGAGGCAGCGATGATGGCCGATATCGATGCGGTTCGGGCGGCGGGCCTTGCAGGCGTGGTGATTGGCGCGAGCCGGCCGGACATGACACTCGACATGGGCTTGCTCAAGCGGCTGATAGAGCATGCGCGGGGGCTGGGCGTGACGCTTCACCGCGCCTTCGATCTGGTGCCCGATCCGTTCGAGGCCCTGGAACAGGCGGTCGCACTCGGCGTCGAACGCATCCTGACCTCCGGCCTCAAGGTCAATGGGCCGGACGGGACCGAGATGTTGAAGATGCTGGCGGAGCGGGCTGGGGACAGGGTTTCGATCATGCCCGGCGGCGGCATCAATCTCGCGACCGTCGAGCGGGTGGTGCGCGAAACCGGCGTGCATGAGGTCCACAGTTCCTGCCGCCGGACCGTCGGAAGCAGGGACGAACGCGCGATTGCCTTCGGTTTCCAGGCGCCTGTTTCCCATGAGACGAGCAGCGAGATCGTTCGGCAGATGCGCGGTTTGCTCGATGAATTGGAGGTAGTGCGGGACTGACGCTCAGGTGTCTGCCGGTCGGCAGGCACGACTTTGCGGCAGGCCGCCGGGGGACGACGACCTGCCGCTCAGCCATGAGGGAGGATGTTACGAAATTGAGGAGATAGGCACTTCCATGGTCAGCGGACGGCCGCCACCGTCCGCTCATGCACTGCTATGCACTTTCATTCACTGTCATGCGCAGAGGCTGCGGAGTGCTTCGTGCTTCTTGATTTCGATGCAACGAATGCTCCGCAGTTTGATAAGGCCGGCCGTCCGGAGTTTTGCGAAAACGCGCGACACCGTTTCGATCGTCAGGCCTAAATAGTCGGCTATATCAAGCCGGGTCATGGGTATGTCGAAATATTCGAGCCCGCCCTGGCGTTCCGCCATGTCGACGAGGAAGCCGGCGATCCGTTCCACCGCCGTCTGGCGGCCGATCATCATGATATGTTCCTGGGCGCGCAGCATGCCGCGCAGCGCCAGAGACAGCAGTTCCGGCAAGGCTTGGTCGTTGACGGTGCGGCTGATGGCGCGCAAGCCCGTCGGGGCGATGGCTTCGGCGAAGAAACTATGGGTCCGGTCAGCCTCGAACCCGAAAGTTTCTCCAGCCAGATGGAAAGCGATGACCTGCCTCCTTCCGTCCGACAACAGGCGGTGGATCCGCACGGCACCGAATTCGACGTGATAGAATGTTCCTGCCTTGTCGCCGGGGGCGTAGATTTCGGCACCGGCATTGAAGGTCGTCACGGTATTGGCCCGGAAGAGACCCGCGGCCTGGGGTGCGATCACGATCTGGCTCTTGGTGAGCTCCAACTTCGTGGCATGAGCGGCTGCGGTGTGCATGTTCACGTCTCCCCTTGCTGTAGTCTCAAGATGACAGAAGACGTGCAGGGGAAAAATTGGGTTGTATCACTAGGGGGATTTACGTAGGGGCGGGCGGCAGGACAGCTTCGATCCGGCTCAGGCCGTGAGCGCAAGGTTCTTGACGAGACCCAGAAGATCGGCGCCGTTGAACGGCTTGGCGAGACTCAGGACCGGGCCGATCTCGCCTTCGATGGGTGGAGACATGCCGTCGGTGAGCAGGATCACGGCCTGACCCGACTGGAGCAGGCGCTGCAGGATATCGCTCGAGGAGCGCAGTACCTGGTCGTCGATGATCATGCAAAGCGTCGGATCGAGCATGGCGCCGCTCTTGCGCCAGGATTCATGGGCCTCGACCCGGTAGCCCTCTACCTCGAGTGCGAATGTCAACGACTGCCTGAGACCGAGATCGGGCGCGATGACGACTATGCTTCTCGCTTGTGATAACACCAAACTTCCCGCGCGGGTGGGGGCAGCCGGAGAGCCGCTCAAATCAGACATCTAGGGCCTGCGCGGGGAGTAGCGCTTTGCGATAGATCAAGAAATTCCAATATTTTTCCGCCGTTCAATGGGGGCCGAAACCGGCGGCGATCGCCATGCGAACGAGTTGCGGCAGGCTTTTCGCCTTCATCTTGGCCATGACGTTGGCGCGATGCACCTCGACGGTGCGGGGGCTTATGTCGAGATCGTAGGCGATCGACTTGTTCGGCAGACCGGCAACCACGGCCGCCAGCACCTGCCTCTCCCGGTCGCTCAGGCTTTCAAGCCGCGTCTGAACCTCGGCCAGGTCGTCCGTATCGAGCATTTTGTCGGACAGCAACTCGGCCGCCCGCTGGATCGCTTCGATGATGACCGTGTCGCCGAACGGTTTTTCGATGAAGTCGACGGCGCCTGCCTTCATCGCCTCCACCGCCATCGGCACGTCGCCGTGGCCGGTGATGACGATCGAAGGAATGCCGGTCCGGCTGGTTGTCAGCTTGCGGATCAGCTCGACGCCGGTCATGTCCGGCATCCTGAGGTCGGTGACCAGAACGCCGTTTCGCACGCTCGGCGCGAACTGCAGGAAGGACGAGGCGGTTTCATGCATGCGCACGGCAAAGCCGTTCATGGTCAGCATGAAGGCAAGGGACTTTCTGACCGGCTCCTCGTCGTCGACGATATGGATCGTGTAGTCACCCGTCTGCATTCTCGCGTTCCTCCTTGTCGATCGGGAGTGTGAAACGGAACGTCGCTCCTCCGGCCTCATTGCGCGTCACCGTCATCTCGCCGCCATGCGCTTCGACGATACGCTTGGAAATCGAAAGCCCTATCCCCATTCCGCCGGCCTTGGTGGTGACGAAAGGTTTGAAAAGCTGCCCGGCGATCTCTTCGGGAATGCCGGGGCCGGTATCCTGGACGATCACCTGGATCATGTCTTCGTCCTCCTGCAGGGTTCGGATGACCAGTTCCCGCCGCGGGCTGTCGCGCATCGCCTCGATGGCGTTGCGCATCAGGTTGGTGAGCACCTGCTGGACCTGAATGCGATCGACGGTGACCATTTCCGGTCCTTGCGCGAACTCGAAAATCGCCCGGACACCTTTTTCGCGCGAACCGACCAGTGCCAGGGCGCCGGCCTCTTCTACCAGGCGCCGGATGTTCTCCGGCGCCTTTTCAGTCTCGCCCTTGGTCACGAATTCGCGGAGGTGCTTGATGATCCGGCCTGCTCTGAGCGACTGATGCGCCGTTTCCTCCAGAGCTTCGCGCATGCGCACCGCCACGGCTTCGTCCATGTCGCGCAGAAGGCGTGCGCAACCGTGCACATAGTTGGCGATCGCCGAGAGGGGCTGATTCAGTTCGTGGGCGAGGGTGGATGCCATTTCACCCATTTCATTAAGGCGGGCGAGCCGTGCGAGCTCTCCCTGGATCTCCTGCAGGCGTGCAGCCGATTCCTCGCGTTCGGTCAGGTCGCGCACGAAGCCGGTGAAGAAGGTTTCCCCGCCGGTATGGGTCTCGCCGACAGCAAGCTTCATCGGGAAGGTCGAGCCGTCCTTGCGCCGCCCGACGACCACGCGGTCCATGCCGATGATCCGCTTCTCGCCGGTCCTCAGATACCTTTCCATATAGCCGTCGTGTTCGCGGCGGTAGGGTTCCGGCATCAGCATGCGCAGGTTCTGGCCGACCACCTCTTCTTCGCTGTAGCCGAACTGGCGAATTGCAGCGGCGTTGAAGGAGACGATCGTCCCGTCCCTTGTGCTGACGATGCTGGCATCGAGAACGGTGTCGAGGACGGAGCGAAGATGGGCTTCGCGGGAATCAGCCTTCGCCTGGGCTTTTCCGATCGCCTTGCGGGCGGAATGAAGGATTTCGCCGAGCAGCGCGATCACCACGCCAATGACGCTGAGCATGGCCATTTCCGAAAAAACGGCTCCCCGCGGCGTCAACTCCTTGATGATGTAGCCTGCCAGAACGGAAAGGGCCACCGCGAAAAGCGAGGCCCGCAGGCCACCGATAAGGGCGGCGACCAGGATCGGCGGAATGAAGAACGTGAAAGGTGCCCTTTCATCGAGGACGCCATGCAGCGAAATGCGCAGCCCGAACGCGATCAGCACGCCGACGGTCGCAATGACATAAACCTCGGCGGGGGAAAACCGACGGCTCAAGAAAGATTGAATATAGTCATCCTTCTTTTCGGCGAACGTCTTGGAAGCCATGATGCCTACCCGAAGCCGATCGTCTGCAGGAGGAACCCCATTCCTGTGTGCATCTGAAACCTGACAGCCTATCCTCGAATTCGTTCTAGCATGCGCGCGGATGCGGCGTCCAACGGCCGAAGCGGTTGTAGCTTAAAAAGCATATACTTTTGCGCGTTTATTTGTGCCGAGGTGTGGGCGGATGCCGGCACGAATGAAGCGGCGACGGTGCGCCGCTTCCGCCTATGCAACGACCCGCTGGGCCAAAGGGTTCACTGCTGCGGGATATTGGCGACCTTGACGTAGCCGGCCCAGGCCGCGACCTCCTTCTTGAGGTACTCCTGACCTTCTTCCGGCGTCGAGACGAACACGTCGCCGCCCTGGTCGGTCACGAACTTCCTGACGTCTTCCTGGCCGAGGACCTGCCTGGTCCAGCCATTGATCTTGGTGACGATATCCTTCGGGGTCGCCGAGGGAACCATCATCGCGAACCAGCCGACCTGGTCCACCGGATAACCGGCTTCGGTCATGGTCGGAACGTCGGGAGCGCCCGGAATGCGCTTCGCGGAGCTGACTGCCAACAGGCGGTAGCGGCCTTCGCGGAGCTGCGACAGGGAGAAGACCGGATCCTGGGCGGCAAAGGCCATGGCACCGCTCATGATGTCGTTCATGGAATCGGCACTGCTCTTATAGGCGACCTCGACCGTTTCGAGGCCGGCTTCCTGTTTGTAGATGGCTGCCAGCACCTTGCCCGACGTGTTGTTGACGGCATAGCTCGCGTTCGAGCCTTCCTTCTTCAGGTATTCGGTCAATTCCTTCATGGTCTTGATCGGGCTCGATACCGGAACAGCGATCATGTGCGGTTGCTTGTTGACGGTGGCCGCGACCTGCAGGTCCTTCACCACGTCGAACGGCGGCGTCTTGAACATGTGCATGTTGCCGGCAACGGCGCTGCCGGTGTGGAAGAAGATCGTGTAGCCGTCCGGCTTGGAGCGCGTGACGTACTGTCCGGCAATGTTGCCGCCGGCGCCGGGTTTGTTTTCGACGATGATGGTGGCGCCCGAGACCTTGGCGATCTTCTCGGCGAAAAAGCGGACGATAACGTCGGCGCCGCTGCCGGCCGGGAACGCGCAGATCATGCTGATGGTCTGATTTGGATAATCCGTCTGGGCCGCGGCCGGCGAAAGGCCGAGGGCGCTGCCCGCAACGGCGACCGATGCGGCAAGCATGAAACGACGAGTGACAGTCTGCATGAAATTCCTCCCATGGATGACCAGGTCTCGCAGTCGACGCCGGTCGGCCACACCTCCCCGATGCGACCTGATACAACATTGTATAATTATATTTGATTTAATCAACTGATCTGACTAGAAAACGTCCTACGCAGAACGCGTTTTCGGGAGAGGAAGAATGACCGCCAATACGACAACTCAATCCGCCGCCGCGCTTGATCTCGACCGTTTCCGGTTGAAGAATTTCGTCGAGAGCCTGAGCGCCGACGAGCTCGAGATCCGCGAGGAGAAGGTCGATCTGGCCGATGTCGCGGCGATCCTTCAGAACAACCCGAAGGCCGTCTGGTTCAAAAATGCAGGTCCCGAAGGCCAGCAGTTGATCGGCAACGTGGTCGGCAGCCGTTCGCGTCTCGCAAAGGCTTTCGGCGTGCCCGCCGGCGACGTGGCGCTCGAGATGCGCCGCCGCCTGTCGCTAAAGCCGGAACTGGTGAAGCTTTCCGGTGACGAGGCGCCCGTGCAGCAGGTCGTGCTGTCCGGCACGGACGCGGACCTCCTCAAGCTGCCGGTCCACGTGCAGCACGCGCTCGATGGCGCGCCCTACATTTCCGCTACGATCGACTATACGATCGACCCGAAGGACGGCCGCTACAATTGCGGCATGCGCCGGCTGATGTTGCGCGGCCCGCAGGAAGCCGGTGTCGACCTGATTGCGCCGAGCGACCTGCGCGTCATGTACATGGCCGCTTCCGAGCGGGGCGAGCGGCTGAACGTTGCCTATGTGGTCGGCTGCCACCCGATCGACATGGTGTCGGCCACCATGAAGGAGCCGGTCGACGAACTGGAACTGATCTCCTCCCTTCGTGGCGCACCGCTGCCGGTGGTCAAATGCGTCACCAACGACATCATGGTCCCGGCCGACGCGGAAATGGTCATCGAGGGCTATTTCGACGAGCGCGGTTACGTGGAGAAGGAGGGCCCCTACGGCGAATATCTCGGCTATTACGGCGTCGTGAAGACCAATCCGGTCTTCCATGTCACGGCCATCACCCACCGCAGGGACGCGCTGTTCCAGACCGCGACCATCAGCGGCAATCGCATGGATTTCACCGATACCTCCAACCTCGAAGCGCTGCGTATGGAGATGAACGTCTGGAAGACGCTCCGCGACGTGGTGCGCCAGCCGGTCGCCGTCTATGCGCCGGTCGCGGCCGGCGGCTCGATGAGCATGCGCTTCTCCATCCGCCAGACCTATCCGGGCGAGGCCCGTTCGGCACTCTATGCGGTTCTCGGCGCCGTCGGCGTCAAGAACGTCTTCGTCGTCGATCCGGATATCGACATCTTCGACGACAGCCAGATGGAATGGGCATTTGGTACCCGCTTCCAGGCCGACCGGGATCTGGTGATCGCCACCGGCGTCCGGCTGTCGCCGCTCGATCCGTCGCTTCACGGCTCCCGCTCCGGCGCCAAGGCCGGCTATGACCTGACCTGGCCGATGCAGCATGCCCAGAGCTGGGAGCTCGTCACGCCGCGGGCTCCGTCCTATCCCGGCAATCGTTTCCCGTCGCTCGAAGCGGCTTTGAAGGATGGCGCCAAACATTTCGAGGAGTTGATGGCCGCCGTCGGCAGCCGCGATGGCCGCGAGGTCGTCCGCGAACTCGACACCTTCCGCTCCAAGGGGCTGGAGCGCGACGAGCGCGGCCGTTACTATCTTCCCCGATAGGATGATCCATTTCGGGACATTGTGCCTTACCGAAGCAGCCTTCCGGATGTAAATCCGGGAGGTTTTTCATTTTAAGTCGAGAAAGCCCTCTTACATCGTGCCGAACGGGCGAGGACCCCGTCAAACACCATTCATTTCTTGGGGGCGCCCCGTTATGCTTTCTCTAATGGATGGATTTCTATGGTAGTCCTACTACCCGCCCTCCTCTGGAGCAGAGATGTCTTACGCCGACAGCATCGATATTGCGGAGCGCAGACGGCTCGACGCTCTGGCGAACTACCGCATTGCGGGCTCCGGGCCTGAAAACCGCTTCGACCGAATCTGCCGTTTTGCCTCCGAGCTTTTTTCCACGCGCATGGCTTTCGTGACGCTGATCGAAGAGGATCGGCAATGGTTCAAGGCCTGTTCGGGTCTCGATATCCAGGAGACCGACCGATCCGAATCCTTTTGTGATCACACGATCCGCACGGACGATGTTCTGGTGGTGTCCGACGCCCGGCTCGATGCGCGGTTCTCCGGCCTGCCGATCGTCACCGGCGAACCATTCATCCGGTTTTATGCCGGTGCGCCGCTGATCTCGCCGGACGGTTTCCGGCTCGGAGCGCTGTGCATCGCCGATACGCAGGTGCGAGAAAGTTTCTCCGAGCGGGAAAGGCGAACGCTCGCCGGCCTTGCCGCCATGGTCATGGAGCACATGGAATTGCGTCGGGAGGGCATACCGCAGGCGACGGCTGCCAACTTTGCGGATGCCACCGATCTCTCGCTGATTACCGTCGATCCCACCGGCCGCGTCGAGTTCGTCAACCAGGCGGCGCTCGATATGTTCGGTTTCAGCCGGGAGGAGATGGTCGGCGGCTCGCTCGACCTTATCGTGCCCGAACGGTTCCGAGCCGCTCACAATGCCGGTCTCGCGCGCGTGGCCGCGGGCGGCAGTTCCATGCTCAAGGGCAAGACCGTCGAGATTTCGGCATGCCGCAAGGACGGCTCGGAGTTCCCGGTCGAGATGGCGCTTTCGATCTGGCACGATCAGCGCGGCGTCGGCGTGGGCGCCATCATCAAGGACATATCCGAACGCCGCGACCGCGACGTCCGGCTCCTGAGGCTGGCAAGCCAGGATACGCTCACCGGCTTGTGCAACCGGCCTCGTTTCGAAGACCTTTTGCGCGAGGAATTGGCGCGCAACCGGCCGCTCGCCGTGCTGCTGTTCGACCTTGATGGGTTCAAGGACGTCAACGATCGCCTGGGGCACGGCATCGGCGATTCCCTGCTGCAGGCGATCGGTGTCAGATTGCCGGCCGTCCTCGACCGTAACGTCACGGTCTCCCGGTTTGGCGGCGACGAGTTTGCCATTCTCATTCCCGGAACCGGGGATCCTCTCGTCGCCCAGAAAACCGCAAATGCGGTCATTGAGGCTTTCAAGATACCGTTCGAGGTTGCCGGGCACACGTTCCGCGTCGGGGCGAGCGTCGGCTTTTCGCTTGCGCCGAACCATGGTTCCGATTCCGAGGAGCTCATCGCCAGTGCCGACTTCGCGCTCTACCGGGCCAAGCAGGCCGGCGGCCGGGTCGTGCGCATGTTCGAACAGTCGATGCGCAACGAAACCCTGGCGAAGCGAATGCTGCGGGACGAATTGCTGCGGGCGCTGAACAAGAACGAGTTGGTGCTGCACTACCAGCCGCAGGTGACGCTCGACACCGGGGAGGTATTCGGCGTCGAGGCGCTCATCCGCTGGCAGCATCCGGAGCGCGGGCTCCTGTCGCCGGCGGCCTTTCTCCCGGCTCTGGAGCAGAGTTCGATCGCACTCGACGTGGGCTTCTGGGTGCTGGACGAAGCGGGCCGCCAGATGGCCGCCTGGGATGCGGCGGGGTATCCACCGATCAAGATGGGCATCAATCTGTTTCCAGCGCAGGTCCGGGCCGGCGATCTGGCGCGCAGCGTCGTGGACCTGATCGCACGCTACGCGCTCGATCCGCGTTTCCTCGAGATCGAGATCACCGAAACGGTCACGCTCAACGACGACGACCAGTCGCTCGAATCGATCCAGGCATTGCGTGAACTCGGCGTCGGCATCGCCTTCGACGATTTCGGTACGGGCTATGCCTCGCTCGGTTCGCTGCAGCGCTATCCGCTGACGACGCTCAAGATCGACATGGGGTTCGTGCGCGATCTCCTGACCAAGCCGCGCGATGCCGCCATTACCCGGGCGCTGATCGCGCTCAGCAGGGAACTGGGGTTGAAGACGATTGCCGAAGGCATCGAGACCGAGGAGCAGGAGGCGGCGCTTCGCCTGATGGGCTGCGAGGCGGGGCAGGGCTATCGTTACGGCAAGGCGATGCCGGCCGACGAGGTCGCCCGGCTTTTCGTCCAACCGGTGGAAAGGCAGCGGATCCGGATCAAGTAATCCGCCTTGATCCCGCACAGGGCGGTGCCGGAACCGCGAGCAAAATCGGGGCGTTAGATGTCTTTTAGCGTATTGCGATAATCCCGTGGGAGATTTCCTGACCCCTCCTGATTTCAATTGTCAATATTAGCGGAAGCCCTATAACCTGTGATGCATTGGCATCAGGGACGGCGCATGTTCAGACTGACGGAGCTTTCCGAAATCGATCTGAATCAGTTGTTTAATCTCTCACCCAATCCCTATGTCATACTCGACCGGGAATTGCGGCTTGTCGGAATGAACGACGCTTATCTGGCGGTGACGGGGCGCAGCCGTGAAGAGCTTGTCGACCGTACCATGTTCGATGCGTTTCCAAGCGAACCGGATTCTGTCCCGGGCCGGCTGCTGCGCCAGTCCTTCGCCAAGGTCCTCTCCACCGCCGAGGTGGATCACCTGCCGCTCATCCCCTATCCGATCCCAGGTCCCGATGGAGAGCTCGAGGATCGTTACTGGAGCGCAACCCATACGCCGATCAAGGACGAGGCGGGGCGGCTGATCTTCATCCTGCAGCATACGGTGGACGTGACCGAACTTCACCTGCTGCGCAGCCGATCCGCGGGAGACGGCGTCCTCAAGGTCCATACGGATCTGATGCGCCGGGCCGATGCGGTCCAGGGGCAGAATGCCGCGCTCGGCGAGGAGCGGGAATATCTGCGCATGCTGTTCGAACAGGCGCCCGGCTTCATTGCCGTGCTGCGTGGCCCGGAGCATATTTTCTCGATCGTCAACAGGTCGTACCGGACGATTGTCGGCCGCGAGGACCTGATCGGCAAGACTGTGCGCGAGGCTTTGCCGGATGTCGCCAGCCAGGGTGTCTACGAGCTGCTCGACGAGGTTTACCGGACCGGTACGCCCTATAGCGCCTATGGCGCGCGCGTCGTTTTCCAGTCCTCCGAAAACGCTGAGCCGGAAGAACGCTTTCTCGATTTCGTCTATCAGCCGATCCGCGATCACGACGGGATGGTCGATGGCATTTTCGTGCAGGGCCAGGACGTCACGGAGCTTCGCCGTGCACAGGAGGCGGCCCGCGAAAACGAGGACCGTTTCAGGACGCTTGCCCAGTCCTTGCCGACACATGTGTGGACGGCGACGCCGGATGGCCGGATGCAATGGTGCAACGACCAGATCTTCACCTATAGCGGCCTGGAGTCCTTCTATTTCGACAGGGAGCGGCGCTCCGAGATGCTCCATCCGGACGATTCGCCCCGGATTGCCGCCGCTTGGGGCGAGGCCTTGCGCACCGGAAGCCGGCTGGAGACGGAAATACGTCTTCGCCGCCACGACGGCGTCTATCGCTGGTTCATCAGCCGCGCGGTGCCGATCAAGAATGCCGAGGGCGAGATCACCCTCTGGGTTGCCACCAATACCGATATCGATGAGCAGAAGAAGACAGAATCGGAGCTTTCCAGCCTCGCCGAAACCCTCGGCCACCGCGTCGAGGAAAGAACGATCGAGCTCGAGCGGACGCAGGAAGTGCTTCGCCAGAGCCAGAAGATGGAGGCGATCGGCAATCTCGCAGGGGGCATCGCCCACGATTTCAACAATCTCCTGCAGGTGATCACCGGCAATCTCCAGCTTCTCGGCCGGGAATTCGCGGGCAACGAAGTGGCCGAAAGGCGGTTGAACAGCGCGCTTGCAGGGGCTTCGCGCGGCGCCCGGCTTGCCTCGCAGCTTCTCGCCTTCGGCCGCCGCCAGCCGCTTTCGCCGAAGGTGATCAATCTGAGCCGCCTGATCCGCGAGATGGATCATCTCCTGAGGCGCAGCCTCGGCGAGGCGATCGAGATCGACACGATCGTCGGCGGCGGGCTTTGGAATACGCTTGTTGATCCGAGCAATGTCGAGAATGCGCTCCTCAACCTCGCGATCAATGCACGCGATGCGATGAACGGGCAGGGCAAGCTGACGATCGAACTCGGTAACGCCTATCTCGACGACGAATATGCGCGCCACACGTTCGACATCGAGTCGGGCCAATACGTGATGCTCGCGGTCACCGATACCGGTACGGGCATGACGGCCGACATTCTGAGCAAGGTCTTCGACCCCTTCTTCACCACCAAGCCGGAGGGCAAGGGCACAGGGCTCGGCCTGTCGATGGTCTACGGCTTCGTCAAGCAGTCTGGCGGCCATATCCGGATCTACAGCGAGCCGGGAAACGGCACCACGGTGCGGATATATCTTCCGCGATCGATGGAGGACGAGGATGTGGTCGCCGAAAATACCGGTGGCGCTGCCCTCGGCGGAAACGAGACGATCCTGGTCGTCGAGGACGACGAAGCGGTGCGGGAAATCACCGTCAGCCTGCTTGCGGAACTGGGGTACCGGGTCCTGCGGGCCAAGGATGCCGACAGCGGGCTTGCGATCATCGAAAGCGGCGTGCCGATCGTCTGCCTGTTCACGGACGTGGTGATGCCGGGGCGGCTGAAGAGCAGCGATCTCGCCAAAAGGGCCAAGGAGCGGCTGCCGCATCTCGGCGTGCTGTTCACCTCGGGCTACACCGAAAATTCGATCGTCCATGGTGGGCGGCTCGACCCGGGCGTCAATCTCCTGAGCAAGCCCTATACGCGGGAGGCGCTCGCCCGAAAAATCCGCCAGGTGATCGATCAGAGCCGGCAGGCTCCACAGCCGCGCTTGCCGGAAAGTCCTTCCGAGGCAAGTTTGGCCGATGCAAGTTTGGCCGAGGCAGCTTCGGCCAAGCCTGCCGTCGAACAACCATCGGCGCCGGATCTGCCGATCTCCGTTCTGCTGGTGGAGGACGAGGCGCTGATCCGCATCTCGACCGCCGATTTCCTGCAGGATGCGGGCATGACCGTGATCGAGGCCGGATCGGCTGCCGAAGCGCTTGCCGCGGCGGGCAGCGATCCGATCGACATCCTCGTCACCGACGTCCATCTGCCTGAAATGAGCGGCTTGCAGCTCGCCTTGAAATTGCGAGAAACGGTTGCCGACCTGCCGGTGATTTTCGCGACCGGCGACCGCAACGTGCCGGGATCGGAGACGCTCGGCAATACCGCGCTGATTACCAAGCCCTATGACTACGAGCTGCTGACGACCCGCATCCGGGCAATGGTGACGCTGCGCTCGGGCGGGTGATCCGTATTATCTCCGACGCCTTGCCGCTATTCATCTTTCAAGCCTGCGGCCACTTCGGTCTTGCGCAGCAGCCAGAGGACGATGATGCCGGCGCCGGTCGCTGTCACCGCGACGATCCACATGCCGAGGCCGACGCATAGGCCGATCGCGCCAGACAGCCACATGCTGGCGCCGGTGGTGAGGCCCTTCACATCGCCGCGCATCTGGAAGACGACGCCGGCGGCGAGAAAAGCGATGCCGGCGGTAACGGCTTCGATGAGACGGATCGGGTCGATCTGGACCGTATCGGGGCGGTTTCCGAATTCATGCATGATCTGCAGACCGGCGAGGGTGAACACGGCGGATGCGAGGCCAATCAGCATGTTGGTGCGCAGGCCGGCGGAATTGTTGCGGAACTCGCGTTCCAGGCCGATCAAGCCGCAGAGGAGTGTTGCGCCGACCAGCCTCACCAGAAGCACTTCGATCGCAACGGGTGCCTCGTGGGAAAACTCTTCCGCGAGAACGTTGAGCATGGTTCACCATATCCCGATGTTACAACTATGTGACACGGGAAACTGATGCAGGCATGGATGGTTCCGTCACCGCTGGGTGACGTTGAGTGGCATGCTTCAGATACGCCCCTCGGCCTCGACGATGACCTTCGTCAGACTGCCGTTTGCGGGGAATAGCGGAATGAGGCAGGCCTGCAGGGCATGGTAGATATCGCCCTTGCCGGGGAAGAGGGTGTGGGCCGGGACGAGATCCTCGGTCAGTTCCTCGTGCCAGCCGCCGTTTTTGTGATCGATGAAACGGTTGGCGATCGTACCCCAGATCCGCCGATAGCTGTCCTCGTAGAAATCGTCGGCCGGCAGGTGCTCGTTGAGGAAATGCGCGGCACCGGCTGCCTCGCACATCGGCCACCAGAGCTTGTTGGTCTTGGCGGGTTTGTCGTTCCAGTCGAGCGTGTAGAAGAAGCCGCCCTTCTCCTTGTCCCAACCCAGTGACATGGACTGGATAAACAGCGATTTCGCCGCATCCGGCATCCAGCCGTGTTTCTTGTCCCCGAGTGTCCAGAGCTGCAGCAGGAGGCGCGACCATTCCAGCCAATGGCCCGGCGTGGTGCCGGCGGGGCGGAACATTTCGTCAGGGTGATAATAGTCCTTGTCGATCGTCCATTCCGGATCGAAATGTTCGGCGACCCGGAACCCGACGCTGCCGGCGGAGCGGCGGATGACGAGGTCGGCGATGCTTTCCGCCTTGTCGAGATAGGCCTTCTCGCCGGTCGCTTCGAAAGCGGCCATCAGCGCTTCGGTGAGGTGCATGTTGGAATTCTGGCCGCGATAGCTGCCGCCGTCGATCGGCGACCAGTCGCGGGCGAATTCTTCCGCGATCGCGCCATGGCGCGGTTCCCAGAACCTGGTTTCCAGAACCTCGCTTATGTCGGCAAGCATCTGGTCGGCGAGAGGGTGGCCGGCGACCTTTGCCGAGGAGGCGGCGAGTAGCACGAAGGCGTGGCCGTAACCCTGCTTGGCCGAATCGGCTGCGCCGTCATCGTTGACCTGCCAGAAATAACCGCCATATTCGCTATCGCGATGGCGCTCCCAGAGAGTGCGCATGCCGTGGTCGATGATATCGCCGGAGCCTGGCCGGCCGAGCAGGTAGCCGATCGAGAAACAATGGACCATACGCGCCGAGGCATGGATGCCCCGCGTCGGATTGGCGCCGCCGAGGGCCAAGCCCTGGTCGTCGAGATCGAAGAAGCCGCCCTTTGGGTTCATCGCCCGGTACTGGAAAAAATCGAAGAGCCCGTCGGCCTCGTTCAGGAGCCAGCGACGATGATAGGGAAGGCTCGCCCACTTGGCTTCTGTCTGACCGGTGTCGCTCATGAAAACCTCGGAATCGCTACGGCGGCGCATTGGGATCAGAACGCCTATAACGCCCGGCCGGTTTCATGTCATCGACTATTCTATATCGCACGACATGCTGGTTATATATTGACATAAACATATCTTTATGCGGTTATTGAGCCATCCGGAAATGATGAAGGGCAGTGCCATGTTCGACGAACTCTTTGGTCCCGAAGCCGCCGCGCGCGATGGCGCGGAGATTCTCTCGGCACTCAAGGCCGCGGCTCGTGAGCGCATCCTCATCCTCGACGGTGCGATGGGCACCGAAATCCAGGGTCTGGGTTTCGACGAAGGCCATTTCCGCGGCGAGCGATTTGCCGGATGCGCCTGCCACCAGCAGGGCAACAACGACCTTCTGATTCTCTCGCAGCCGCAGGCGGTCGAGGAAATCCATTATCGCTACGCCAAGGCCGGCGCCGATATCATCGAGACCAATACGTTCTCGTCGACCCGCATCGCCCAGGCCGACTATCAGATGGAGAACGCCGTCTACGACCTGAACCGTGACGGCGCGCGGCTAGCCCGGCGGGCGGCGTTGAGGGCACAGAAGGAAGACGGTCGCCGCCGTTTCGTGGCCGGCGCCATCGGCCCGACCAACCGGACGGCCTCGATCTCGCCCGACGTCAACAATCCCGGTTACCGGGCGGTGACATTCGACGACCTGCGGCTAGCCTACGGCGAACAGCTCGACGGGCTGATCGACGGCGGCGCCGACATCATCCTGATCGAGACGATCTTCGATACGCTCAACGCCAAGGCCGCGATCTTCGCCTGCGCCGAGCGTTTCGAGGCGAAGGGCATCCGCCTGCCGGTGATGATCTCCGGCACGATCACCGACCTTTCCGGCCGCACGCTGTCGGGCCAGACGCCGTCGGCCTTCTGGTCCTCCATCCGTCATTCGAAGCCCTTCACCGTCGGCCTCAACTGCGCGCTCGGCGCCGATGCAATGCGGCCGCACCTGCAGGAACTCTCGGGCGTCGCCGACACCTTCATCTCCGCCTATCCGAATGCCGGCCTGCCGAATTCGTTCGGCGGTTACGACGAGTCGCCGGATGACATGGCCCGCCAGATCGAAGGATTTGCGGCGGAGGGCCTGGTCAACGTCGTCGGCGGCTGCTGCGGATCGACACCGGAGCATATCCGCGCGATTGCCGAAGCGGTCGCGCCGCACAAGCCGCGCGAAGTGCCGGAACACCGGCCGTTCATGTCGCTTGCGGGCCTCGAACCCTTCGAGTTCACCAAGGACGTGCCGTTCGTCAATGTCGGCGAGCGCACCAACGTCACCGGTTCGGCCAAATTCCGCAAGCTGATCACCGCCGGGGATTTTACCGCGGCGCTAGCGATTGCCCGCGACCAGGTGGAAAACGGTGCCTCGGTCATCGACATCAACATGGACGAAGGCCTGATCGATTCGCAGCGGGCGATGGTTGAATTCGTCAACCTGATCGCCGCAGAGCCGGATATCGCCCGGGTGCCGATCATGCTCGACTCGTCCAAGTTCGAGATCATGGAAGCGGGCCTGAAATGCGTGCAGGGCAAGCCGGTCGTCAACTCGATCTCGATGAAGGAGGGCGAGGAGAAGTTCATCGCCCAGGCCAAGCTGCTGCGCAATTACGGCGCGGCCGTCGTGGTCATGGCCTTCGACGAACAGGGCCAGGCCGACACCTACGAGCGAAAGGTGACGATCTGCGAACGCGCCTATAAGCTTTTGACCGAAGAGGCGGATTTCCCGCCGGAAGACATCATCTTCGACCCGAACATCTTTGCGGTGGCCACGGGTATCGAAGAGCATAACAGCTACGGTCTAGCCTTCATCCAGGCCACGAAGACCATCCGCGAGCGCATGCCGCTCGTGCATATTTCAGGCGGCGTTTCGAACCTCTCCTTCTCGTTCCGCGGCAACGAGCCGGTGCGCGAGGCGATGCATGCGGTGTTCCTCTATCACGCCATCCAGGCGGGCATGGACATGGGCATCGTCAATGCCGGCCAGCTGGCGATCTACGAGAACATCGATCCGGAACTACGCGAGGCCTGCGAGGACGTCGTCCTCAACCGCCGCGACGACGCGACCGAACGGATGCTCGATATCGCCGAACGCTATCGTGGGACCGGAGCCAAGGAAGCCAAGGAGAGAGATCTGGCCTGGCGCGAATGGCCTGTGGAGAAGCGCCTGTCGCATGCGCTCGTCAACGGCATCAACGAGTTCATCGAGGGCGATACCGAAGAGGCGCGCCAGAATGCGGAGCGGCCTCTGCATGTGATCGAGGGCCCGCTGATGGCCGGCATGAACGTGGTCGGCGACCTGTTCGGCTCGGGCAAGATGTTCCTGCCGCAGGTGGTGAAATCCGCCCGCGTGATGAAGCAGGCCGTGGCCGTGCTTCTGCCCTATATGGAAGAAGAGAAGCGTCTCAACGGCGGCGACCAGAAAAAGTCCGCCGGCAAGGTGCTGATGGCGACCGTCAAGGGCGACGTCCATGATATCGGCAAGAACATCGTCGGGGTCGTGCTCGCCTGCAACAATTACGAGATCATCGATCTCGGCGTGATGGTGCCGGCGACCAAGATCCTGGAAACGGCGATTGCCGAAAAGGTCGATATCATCGGGCTTTCCGGCCTGATCACTCCGTCGCTCGACGAGATGGCGCATGTGGCTTCGGAAATGGAGCGCCAGGGTTTCGACATTCCGCTGCTGATCGGCGGCGCGACGACCAGCCGCGTGCACACCGCGGTCAAGATCCACCCGCGCTACAATCGCGGCCAGGCGATCTACGTGACGGATGCCAGCCGCGCGGTCGGCGTCGTATCCGCGCTTCTGTCCGAAGACGGAAAGCCGAGCTACATCAGCACGGTTCAGGCGGAATATGCGAAGGTGGCCGCCGCTCATGCCCGCTCGGAGGCTGAAAAGACGCGTCTCCCGATCGCTCGCGCGCGCGCCAATGCCGAAAAGATCGATTGGTCGTCCTATCACCCCAAGAAGCCGCAGTTCACCGGCACCAAGGTGTTCGAGACCTACGATCTCGCGGAACTGGCGAAATACATCGACTGGACCCCGTTCTTCCAGACCTGGGAGCTGAAGGGACGTTTCCCGGCGATCCTCGAAGACGAGAAGCAGGGCGAGGCGGCACGCCAGCTTTATGCGGACGCCCAAGCGATGCTCGACAAGATCATTGCGGAAAAATGGTTCCGGCCGCGGGCGGTGATCGGCTTCTGGCCGGCCAATACGGTGGGAGACGATATTCGCGTCTACACGGATGAAAACCGCAACGAGGAACTAGCGACCTTCTTCACGTTGCGTCAGCAGCTTTCGAAGCGGGACGGCCGGCCGAACGTGGCGCTGTCGGATTTCGTCGCACCTGCCGCGACCGGCCTGGAAGACTATGTCGGCGGTTTCGTCGTCACGGCCGGCATCGAGGAAGTGGCGATCGCCGAGCGGTTCGAACGGGCGAACGACGATTATTCCTCGATCCTCGTCAAGGCGCTTGCCGACCGCTTCGCGGAAGCCTTCGCCGAATGCATGCACGAGCAGGTCCGCAAGGAATTCTGGGGTTATGCGCCCGACGAGACGTTTTCGGCGGAAGAGCTGATCACCGAGGCGTATCACGGCATCCGCCCGGCGCCGGGTTATCCGGCCCAGCCCGACCATACGGAAAAGGCAACGCTGTTCCGGCTGCTCGACGCGGAAGAGGCGACCGGCGTCGTCTTGACGGAAAGCTACGCGATGTGGCCCGGCTCGTCGGTCTCCGGCCTCTATATCGGCCATCCGGCATCCTATTATTTCGGCGTCGCCAAGATCGAGCGCGACCAGGTCGAGGACTATGCCAAGCGCAAGGGCATGTCGATCGAGGAGATCGAGCGTTGGCTCGGTCCGGTCCTCAACTATGTGCCGACGTCCGGCCAGGATGCGGTGGACGACGCGGCCTGAGATGGCTCAAAGGCAAAACGGCATCCGCGAGGATGCCGTTTTCGTCTGCGGACCGTCCGTCCTCCGCAGTCAGTCGCGGATGATCAGGAAGTCGTGGGCGTTGAAGCGCAGCGTCAGGGTTTCGCCCGACTGTGGCAGGACCGCGTCCGGCGAATTGAACATGTCGAAGGAAATCTGGTTTCCGCCGACATCGAGCTTGGTGCGAATGACCGAGCCCAGGAAATGCGAGGAGAGGACCTGGCCGGTGAGCGACGTGTCGCCCTTGGCATTTTCCAGGAGCGAACCGGCTTCCGGGCGCAGCGCGATCGACAGCTTGTCGCCGCCCTTCAGCGCGCCGATCGATTCCCTCAGCCTGATAGTATTTTCGCCGACCTTGACGGTGTTGGCCGCCGGATCGACGACGGTCGCCTCGATGATGTTGAGCGTGCCGACGAAGGAGGCGACGAAACGGGTGGTCGGACGATTGTAGATTTCCGACGGCGTGCCGATCTGGTCGGCGCGGCCGGCATTCATGACGACGACTCGGTCGGAGATCGACAGGGCCTCTTCCTGGTCGTGCGTGACGAAGACGGTGGTGATGCCGAGCTGGCGCTGGATTTCACGGATCTCCTCGCGCAATGAAACACGGATCTTGGCGTCGAGCGCCGACAACGGCTCGTCGAGCAGCAGGACCTGCGGCTTCGGCGCAAGCGCGCGGGCGAGCGCCACGCGCTGCTGCTGGCCGCCGGACATCTGGTAAGGATAGCGGTCGGCCAGATGGTCGAGGCTGATCAGCTTCAGCATTTCCTTGACGCGTGTTTCGATCTCCGTCTTGGACTTGCCGGCAACCTTCAAACCGAAGGCGACGTTGTCGAAGACGTTCATGTTCGGAAACAGCGCATAGGCCTGGAATACCATGCCGATATTGCGCTGATTGGTCTTCAGCGCGTTCTGGTTCCGGCCGTTGATCGAGATCGCACCGTCGCTCGGGCTTTCGAACCCGGCGATCATGCGCAGCACGGTCGTCTTGCCGCAGCCCGAGGGTCCGAGAAAGGAGACGAACTCGCCCTTCTCGATGGACATGTTGAAGTCCTTGACGACCTGCGTCGGGCCGAAACTCTTCTTGATACTTTCGAGAACGAGGAACGACATCAAAATTCCTTAAGGCCTGGCCGGCGACAATTTGCCGAAGCGGGAAACGAGCTGGATCAGACCCATCGAGAGCCAGGTGATCGCAAACGCAATGACCGCCAGGGCCGAAGGCTCGTAAGCCTTGTTGGCGCCGACGAGCTGGAGATAGGGGCCGAAGGCCGGACGGTTGAGAAGGGCCGCCATGGTGAATTCGCCCATGACGATCGCAAACGTGATGAAGGCGCCGGAGAGCACGCCGGACATGACGTTCGGGAAAATGCAGCGGAACATGATCGTCGGCCATTTGGCGCCGAGAATTTCCGCCGCCTCCGTCAGCGTCCGTACGTCGATGGTCCGCATCGCGGTATCGACCGAACGGTACATGTAGGGAAGTGCCAGGGTCACGTAGGAGAAGGTCAGCAGGATGTTGGTGCCCTGCGTCGAGCCGGTGAACGGGATCCAGGATGAGGAATTGTAGAGACGCAGGTAACCGAACACGATGACGATCGCCGGAATGACGAGCGGCAGCAGCGTGATGAATTCGACGACCGGCCGCATCTGCGGCAGGCGCAGCCGGACCCAATAGGCGGTCGGCACGATGAGGAACATGCCGACGACGATCGTCACCAGCGCCATCAGCATCGAGAAGCCGAAGGTGGCGCGGAACTGAGCGTCCGTAAACACCGACTGGTAGGCATCGAAGGAATAGACGCCGCGCCGCATGCGCAGCGAGAACTCGAACGTGCCGATCAGCGGCACGAGGAAATAGATGGCGCCGATGGCGATCGCGATCCAGGCGAAGATCTTGTGCGCCTTCATTTCTGCCACCGTTCGGCGCGGCTGCGCAGCCAGATGTAGAGAATGTTGGAAATGCCGGTGATGACGATCATGCCGAGGGCCAGGGCATAACCGAGATTGGGGTTATGCAGCACGTCGCCGCGGATCTGGGCGTAGAGCAGGATCGGCACGATGTTGAGCGAGGCACCGGTCAGCGCAAAGGCGGTCGCAATCGCGCCGAAGGCGTTGGCGAAAAGCAGGAGCGTGGCGCCCATCAGGCTCGGCCAGAGGATCGGCAGCACGACCATGCGCCAGTATTGCCACGTGGACGCGCCAAGGATCTCGGACGCCTCGCGCCACTCCTTCTTCAATCCGTCCAGCGCCGGCGTCAGGATCAGCACCATCAGCGGGATCTGGAAGAACATGTAGGTGATCGTCAGGCCGAAGAAGGAGAGGAGGTTGAAGCCCGTCGAATAGAGATTGAAGCCGAACCAGTCCCGCATGAAGATCGTGACCAACCCGGTCCGACCAAGTGTCGCCAGGAAGGCGAAGGCTAGCGGCACGCCGGCGAAGTTCGAGGCGACGCCTGAAAAGGTCAGCAGGCTGGAGCGGATCCAGGACGGCACGCCGCCGAGCACGACTGCCCAGGCGAGGAAAAAGCCGATCAACGCGCCACCCAGCGCAGAGGCGACGGATACCCGGATGCTGATCCAGTAGGCGCTCAGGATGGAAGGCGAAAAGAGATCGACCATGTTCTGAAACGTGAATTCGCCGGCCGGATTGAAGAAGGCGCCGACGATCAGATAGAGCGTCGGAACAATCAGGAAGGCGAGTGCGAATACCATGAACGGCACGATGCCGAGCCAGTCGATGACTGTCCGGCGATCGATGAATGACGTGGAAGCGGTGGTCATGAATGCTGGCCATCCAGGGAGAACGGGAAAGCTCCCGCGCCGGGGCGGCGCGGGAGCTCAGTCTTGTTCCGATTACTTTGCGACGTTGGCGCCGACTACGCTATCCCATTTCTTGGTAATGGTTTCCTTGGCGGCAGCCTGCTGGGCGAGCGTCGGGAATACGGCCTTCTCATAGGCCGCTGCCGGGGGCAGGGCGTCGAGCAGGTTCTTCGGGATCTTGTTGTTCTTGGCAAGATCGTTGAAGCGGATCGGGTGGCAATATCCCTTCAGCCAGCCGAGCTGACCTTCGTCGGAATAGAGGTATTCCATCCACAGCTTCGCAGCGTTCGGATGCGGAGCGAAGGCGGAGATCGCCTGGACATAGACGCCTGCAACGACGCCGCTTGCCGGAACCACGACTTCGAAGGGCGGGTTGCCCTTCAGGCTCTGGCCCCAGGACAGGGCATTATAGTCCCAGGCGATGATGATCGGCGTGGTGCCCTGCGCGAACGGCGCGGCCTTGCCGGTCACCGGAACGAAGTTGCCCTTCTTGTTGAGTTCGGCGAAGAACTTCAGGCCTTCGTCGCCGGCCTTGGCGGAGTCGCCCTTGGCGCCGGAAAGGCCGGCAGCGAAAACGCCCTGGACGGCCTGGTTGGCGCTGCGCGGGTCGCCGGCGAGCGCGACGGCATTGGCGTAGTCGGACTTCAGAAGATCAGGCCAGTCCTTCGGCGACGTCTTGACGAGGTCCTTGTTCACCAGGAAGGCCAGGACGCCGTAATAGTCGCCGTACCAGTAGCCGTCTGCATCCTTGGCGTCGGCCGGGATCGAATCCCAGGTGGAGACCTTGTAGGGCTGGATCAGGCCTTCAGTCTTGGCGGACGGGCCGAACGACAGGCCGACGTCGATGACGTCGGGAGCTTGCGGGCCCTTGTTGCCCTTGTTGGCCTTGATCGCTTCGATTTCGTCACCCGAACCGGCATCCGGGTTGAGTTCGTTGACTTCGAGGCCGTACTTCGCCTTGAAGCCCGCGATGACGTCGCCGTAACCGCACCAGCTATGGGGCAGGGCGATCGTGGTCAGCGTGCCTTCCTTCTTGGCGGCTGCGATCAGCTCGGCGCTCGGCTCGGCGGCTGCGATGGCGGTGGAGGCGATGACGATGGCGGTCGTCAGGGAAAGAAGACGTTGGGTCTTGTTGAGCAAGGTATCCTCCTAGGGGTTCAGGTAGTCCGGATCGTTTCGGCGCGACTCGTAGAGCCAGTTCATGTATCGTATGTGACAGCCCGGAGGATGAGTGTTTGCTCATAAACCCCCGGATTGCCGGCATATTTCTTGAGCCCGACAATCAGTCGGGACGGCTCTGGCGGCCCGGCCGGCGGAACAGCATCGTCCGCTCGAAAAGACCTTCCAGAGAGTTCATGCGTTCGCGGGTCTCCTCCCAGGTCGCGCTCTGGACCGCCTCGATCAGCGCCTCGACCACGAAGAGAGTAATGACGGAGCTGTCCCAAGCCGAGGGTGCCTCGATCCGCACCTTGAACGTATGCTGCGCATGTTTGGCAACGGGCGAGGCCCAGACGTCGGTCAGCAAGATGATGACGACGCCGTTGGCACGTGCGGCCTCCGCCAGCGTCGCCATCTCCTGCTCGTAGCGGCGGATGTCGAAGATCACCAACACGTCGCCGGCGCTCATGTTGAGGACATGCTGCGGCCAGGAACTGGAGTTGGTGGAGATCAAGGTCGTCCTGGGACGGATGACCTGCATATGCGTAAAGAAGTATTCGGCCAGCGCCCCCGTGATGCGGCCGCCGACGAAATAGATGTTGCGGTCGCGATCACGCAGAAGTGCTGCCGCACCCTCAAAGGTCGTGGTGTCGAGAGCCGAAAGCGTATCGCGCAGATTGGCGGTGATCGCGTCGGCGAAACGGTTGAGGATGTGCGTGCCCGGCGCATTGGACGCCCAGCGGTCATGCTTGGCGATCGGGTTGGAGAGCGTCGCCTCGAGCTCCTGGTGCAGATGCGACTGGAATTCCGGATAACCCTTGTAGCCGAGCTTCTGCACCATGCGCGCGACCGTCGGCGTGGAAACGCCCGCGTTCTCCGCGATCACAGTGATGCTGCCGAGCCCTGACACCGGATAGTTCTCCAATAGGCTGTCCGCCAACTGTTTTTCCGCGCGCGTCAGGCTGTCGTAGCGAACACGAATGACATCCGATACGGTGCGTGCAGTTGGTGGCACTAAAGCTGTTCCCTCCGGTCTTCGCCGGTTGTCGAAAGATTAACAATCGTTTCTACGGAGAAGTCAACGGTGCGTTTGAAGAGAAATTTTCAGAATCACGTTGACGGCGGCCGGAAAGTGAAGAATTCTCTTCTTAATCCAATTTAAACGATTTTTCCCGGAACGCGTTCATGCTGGTCCAGTCGGAATTCTTCTCGGAGGCGGATGGCGAGCCCGTTGCCGTGGACAATGCGGGCGGCCGGGGAGAGGTGCTTCTCGTCTGCGAGCATGCCTCGAGACGCCTGCCGGAGCGTTACGGCGATCTCGGGCTCTCGAAGGATGCGCTTGCCTCGCATATCGCCTGGGATCCGGGTGCACTTGCCGTCTCCCGGCTGATGTCGAAGAGCCTCGACGCGACGCTGATCCACCAGCGGTTTTCTCGGCTCCTCTACGACTGCAACCGGCCGCCGGATTCGCCTGCCGCCATGCGTGACGTGTCCGAGATCTTCCGGATACCCGGCAACGAGAACCTGTCGGAGGCAGAGAAATCGCGCCGGACCACGGCACTCTACCTGCCGTTCCACGGCCGCATCCGCGAAGAGATCGCGGCACGGCGGGCGAGGGGGCTGCAGACGGTGCTCGTCACCATTCACAGCTTTACGCCGGTCTATTTCGGCAAGGAGCGGCCCGTCGAGATCGGCGTGCTTCACGATACAGACAGTCGGCTTGCCGACCGGATGCTGCAGGCCGCATCCGACACGCATCTCTATCGCGTCGAGCGCAACGAGCCTTACGGGCCGGCGGACGGCGTAACACATACACTGGAAGTCCACGCCCTGCCGGCGGGGCTTCTCAACGTCATGATCGAAATCAGGAACGATCTCATAACAGACGAAACCGGCCAGGGGGTCGTGGCCGATTTCTTGACAGGATTGCTGCGGGAAAGCCTCGCAGACATCCAAAGATAAGACCCGGGGAGCAGCAGCTCGCATGCCCGCGGTCGATCGCCGCGGGAAGGACAAACCGGATGGCCGCGATGGCGCGGTCTTTCTGCCAACAGGGGGAAGTCATGTCCGATTATACCGAAGGCGACAAAAAGCAGGATACCCATATCCTGCATTCCATGGGCTATGCACAGGAACTCGAGCGTCGCATGAGCTCGTTTTCCAACTTCGCAATTTCGTTTTCCATCATTTGCATTCTCTCCGGCGGCATCAATTCGCTGGGCCAGGCGACTGCCGGCGCCGGCGGCGCGGCGATCGGCATCGGCTGGCCGCTCGGCTGCCTGATTTCCGGGATCTTCGCGCTCGGGCTCGCGCAGATCGGTTCGGCCTATCCGACGGCGGGCGGCCTCTATCACTGGGGATCGATCCTCGGCAACCGCTTTACCGGCTGGCTTTCCGCCTGGCTCAACCTGCTCGGCCTCGTCACCGTGCTCGGCGCCATTAATGTCGGGACATTCTATTTCTTCTTCGGCGCCTTCGGGCCGACTTTCGGCATCGAGGACACGCTGACGCACCGCGTGGTTTTCGTTGCCATCATCACCGGGCTGCAGGCCGGCATCAATCATTTCGGCATAGGCCTGACCGCGAAACTCACCGACTTTTCCGGCTATCTGATCTTTGCGACCGCGATCCTGCTTACAATCGCATGCCTTATCGCAGCCCCCGGCTTCGATTTCGCGCGGCTCTTCACTTTCGCCAACTATACCGGCACGGAGGGGGCGGCGCTGGTCTGGCCGACGAGCGTTTCCGGCTTGATGGCATTCCTTCTCGGCCTGCTCCTGCCGATCTACACGATCACCGGTTATGATGCCTCGGCCCATACATCCGAGGAAACCGTCAAGGCGGCGGAATCCGTGCCGCGCGGCATGATCTCGGCCGTCCTGTGGTCCGCCTTGTTCGGCTACATGATGCTGTGCGCGTTCGTACTGATGATCCCCAACATGGACGATGCGGCCAAGCAGGGCTGGAACGTATTCTTCTGGGCGATGGACGCGCAGATGAACCCGACCGTGAAGAGCATCCTGTATTTCCTGATCTTCATCTCGCAGCTGCTTTGCGGCCTGGCTACCGTCACGTCGGTATCGCGAATGATCTTCGCCTTCGCGCGCGACAAGGGCCTGCCTGCGTCGTCGGTGCTCGCCAAGGTCAGCCCAAAACACCGTTCGCCCGTCGCGGCGATCTGGACCGGCTCCATCCTCGCAGTCCTGTTCGTCTGGTTTACCTCGGCGATCACCATTGCCGGCACGCCGGCCTATTCGATCGTCGTCTCCTGCACGGTCATCTTCCTGTTCCTTTCCTTCGCCCTGCCGATCGCGCTCGGGCTGTTCACGATCGGCACGGCGAAATGGCCGAAAATGGGACCCTGGAACATGGGTATTCCGGTCTACAGGCTGGTTGCAGTCCTGGCGATCATCTCGATGATCGTCATCTTCTTCATCGGCATTCAGCCGCCGAACGACTGGGCGCTCGAAATCACCGTCGGCTTCCTGGTGCTGACCGGAATCGTCTGGTTCGCCTTCGAGAACCGGCGCTTCATGGGACCGCCGATCGGCGATGCCATCGCCAAGCGGCAGGCCGAGATCGCTGCTGCGGAAGCGGCTGTCGGAGAAAAGTAAGCGCGACCGGGCTGACGCCCCCTATGATCCCGCCGCCACGACACTCGAGAGGTTGTGGCGGTTCACCCTTTTGAAACGGATGTGAGGCATGACCCCGATTTACTCCTTCGACGATCTGAAACGCGATGTCGCCGACGGTCGCATCGATACGATCATCGCCGCCCAGGTGGACATGCAGGGCCGCCTGATGGGCAAGCGGTTCCAGGCGGAATATTTCGTCGAGAGCGCCTATCAGGAAACGCATAGCTGCAATTACCTGCTTGCGACCGATATCGAGATGGAGACCATTTCCGGCTACAAGGCGACCAGTTGGGAGCAGGGGTACGGCGACTATACGATGAAGCCGGATCTCGCGACGCTCAGAAAACTGCCCTGGCTCGAAGGCACCGCGCTGGTCCTCTGCGACGTGCTCGACCACCACACCCATGCGGACGTGCCGCATTCGCCGCGGGCGGTCCTCAAGAGGCAGGTCCAGCGGCTCGCAGACATGGGCATGTCCGCCTTCATGGCGACCGAACTCGAATTCTTCCTGTTCGACCAGACCTACGACCAGGCCCGCGAAAGCGGCTACCGCAATCTCAAGCTGGCGAGCGGCTACAACGAGGACTACCACATCTTCCAGACCACCAAGGAAGAGGAGGTGATGCGGGCGATCCGCACCGGCCTGCAGGGCGCTGGCATTCCCGTCGAGAATTCCAAGGGCGAGGCTTCGGCCGGCCAGGAGGAAATCAACGTTCGTTACGCCGACGCGCTGACCATGGCCGACCGGCACGTGATCATCAAGAATGCGTGCAAGGAGATCGCATGGGGCAAGGGCAAGGCGATCACCTTCCTCGCCAAGTGGAATTATTCGGCCGCCGGCAGCTCGTCGCACATCCACCAGTCCCTGTGGAGTGCCGACGGCAAGACGCCGCTGTTCTTCGACAAGGACAACGAGCACGGCATGTCGGAACTGATGAAACACTATATCGCCGGGCTGCTCGCCCACGCGAGCGAGATCACTTTCTTCCTGGCGCCCTATATCAATTCCTACAAGCGCTTCATGGCCGGCACGTTCGCGCCGACCAAGGCCGTCTGGTCGAAGGACAACCGCACCGCCGGCTATCGTCTCTGCGGCGAGGCGTCCAAGGGAATCCGCATCGAATGCCGCGTCGGCGGTTCCGACCTCAACCCCTATCTCGCCATGGCGGCACTGATTGCCGCCGGTATCGACGGGATCGAGAAGAAGATGGCGCTGGAGCCTGCCTTCGTCGGCGACGCCTATGGCGGCAAGGGTGTTCGAGAAATCCCGCGAACGCTGCGTGACGCGGTCGAGCTCATGGACGGCTCGGAACTGCTGCGCTCTGCCTTCGGCAACGACGTCATCGACCACTATGTCCGCGCCGGCCAGTGGGAACAGGAGGAATACGATCGCCGCGTGACCGATTGGGAGGTGGCACGCGGTTTCGAGAGGGCTTGAGATAATCGCAACGTCAGGGTTTTCGTTGTAGTTTTTGTCGCATTTTGCTAATGGTTTTGGCACGTTTTGCGAGGACTTGGCCATGAGCAAGATCGACAGCAAGTGGTTCTACGAAAAGCTTGAACAGCAGGGCGCATCGTTGCGCGATATGGCCCGTTTCATGTCGCTGGATCCGAGCGCCATTTCGAGGATGCTGAAGGGTGAACGCAATATGAGTGCTGAGGAGCAGGATCAGATCGCCGCTTTTCTCGATGTTCGTCTTGAGGAAGTCGCATCCCATAGACGTGGTGAGCCGGCCGGCCTCGGAGAGAAACAGCAGGAAGTTTACCTGCACGATCCGGGCCTGACGGTTTCCAATCCTGGCGTGAAGATGTTCACAGAGGCCGACATCATTTACAAGGACGGTAAGCGCTGGATGGAAGGTCCTGATGGTGAATTGCTTGAGTTGCATCCGGCTTACGGCAGCATGAAGGGGACAATAACTATACCGGACGATCTCGATCTGACTGCGCCCGCGGATCCTGATTGGGGTAAAGTCTACGAGGATGATTGATCTCTATCTCCTGGATACATGTGCGATTTTATGGATCGTGAAAGGTTCGCCACTCAGTCAAAATGCCAATGTAGCCTTGAGCCGAAGCCGGGCGGGCCACGGTGCTCTGCATGTTTCTTCGATGTCAGCATGGGAAATTGGAATGCTCATCAGCAAAGGCCGATTGCCCACAACCAAAAGTGCGACGATACGGTTTCGGGATGCTGTCGACATAATAGGTGCCGAAGTTATCGATGTATCGTTGCCGGCGTTGATCGAGTCGTCCTTTCTGCCACTTCCTATCCATAACGATCCCACCGACCGTATCCTGATCGCGACCGCCCGGGAGCATGACCTGACCATCATCACGCGCGATCGCGCGATCCTTTCCTACGGGATTGCGGGGCATGTCCGCACACTCGAATGCTGAATTTCTGGAGTCTGTATCAATGACAATGATCCAATGTATCTCGCCGGTCGACGGTTCGGTCTATGCCGAGCGTCCGGCCATGTCGGCGGAAGCGGCCGCCGAAGCTATCGGGCGCGCACGGCATGCGCAGAAGGCGTGGGCGAAGCGGCCGCTCGAGGGGCGTGTCCAGCTCGTGCTCAAGGGCGTCGCGCGTCTCAACGAGATGGTCGAGGAAGTGGTGCCCGAGCTTGCCTGGATGATGGGCCGGCCGGTGCGTTATGGCGGGGAGTTCAAGGGGTTCAACGAGCGCTCAAATTACGTCGCCTCGATCGCCGCCGATGCGCTCGCTCCGTTGCGCGTCGAGGACAGCGCCACGTTCGAACGTCGCATCGAACGCGAGCCGCATGGGGTCGTGTTCGTCATCGCGCCGTGGAATTATCCCTATATGACGGCGATCAACACCGTCGCGCCGGCGCTGATGGCCGGCAATGCGGTCGTCATCAAACACGCTTCCCAGACGCTGCTCGTTGGTGAGCGCATGGTGCGCGCCTTTGTCGAGGCCGGCGTTCCGGAAGACGTCTTCCAGAATATCTTCCTCGACCACGCGACGTCGGCGAAGCTGATTTCCGAGGGCATGTTCAATTTCATCAATTTCACGGGCTCGGTCGAGGGCGGAAGGTCGATCGAACGCGCCGCTGCCGGCACCTTTAGCGGCATCGGCCTCGAACTCGGCGGCAAGGATCCCGGTTACGTGATGGAGGATGCCGATCTGGATGCTGCCGTCGATACGCTGATGGATGGCGCGACCTATAATTCCGGCCAGTGCTGCTGCGGCATCGAGCGTATCTATGTGCACGAATCGCTCTACGACTCCTTCGTCGAGAAGTCGGTCGCATGGGTGTCGAACTACAAGCTCGGTAACCCGCTCGACAAGGAAACGACGCTCGGACCGATGGCCAACAAGCGCTTTGCCAAGGTCGTGCGCCAGCAGATCGCCGACGCGGTGGCGAGCGGCGCCAGGGCGCTGGTCGATCCGAAGCTTTTCCCGGCCGACGACGGTGGCGCCTATCTTGCGCCGCAAGTATTGGTTGACGTCGACCATTCCATGGAGATCATGCGGGAAGAGACGTTCGGCCCGGCTGTCAGCATCATGAAGGTGAAGAGTGACGACGAGGCGATCGGTTACATGAACGACAGCCGCTACGGACTGACGGCGTCGCTGTGGACGCCGGATGTCGACCGGGCAAACCGGATCGGCAGCCAGCTCGAGACCGGCACGGTGTTCATGAATCGCGCCGACTATCTCGATCCGGCGCTTGTCTGGACCGGCGTCAAGGAAACCGGGCGAGGCGGTTCGCTCTCCGTCCTCGGTTTCCACAACCTGACCCGCCCGAAATCCTACCACCTGAAGAAGGTCACGAAATGAATATCGTCGCGAACTGGAGCTATCCGACCGCCGTCAAACTGGGCCGCGGACGCATCAAGGAACTGGCGGACGCCTGCAAGACGCTCGGCCTCAGCAAGCCGCTTCTGGTCACCGACCGGGGGCTGGCCTCGATGGCGATCACCGGTCACGCGCTCGACGTGCTCGAAGAGGCGGGCCTCGGCCGGGCGATCTTTGCCGACGTCGATCCGAACCCGAACGAGAACAACCTCGAAGCCGGCATCAGGGCTTACAATGACGGCGGCCATGACGGCGTCGTTGCCTTCGGCGGCGGTTCGGGCCTCGATCTCGGCAAGCTGATCGCCTTCATGGCCGGCCAGACGCGGCCGGTCTGGGATTTCGAGGATATCGGCGACTGGTGGACCCGCGCCGACGCCTCGAAGATCGCGCCGATCGTCGCCGTGCCGACCACGGCCGGGACCGGTTCGGAAGTCGGCCGGGCAGGGGTGCTCACCAATTCCGCCACCCATGTGAAGAAGATCATTTTCCACCCGAAACTGCTGCCGGGCGTCGTCATCTGCGATCCGGAGCTGACGATGGGCATGCCGAAGGCGATCACCGTCGGCACCGGCATGGATGCCTTTGCCCATTGCCTGGAAGCCTATTCCTCGCCCTTCTACCACCCGATGTCCGGCGGGATCGCGCTCGAAGGCATGCGGCTCGTCAAGGAGTTCCTGCCGCGCGCCTATAGGGACGGGGCGGATCTCGAAGCACGCACCAACATGATGTCGGCCGCAGCCATGGGGGCGGTCGCCTTCCAGAAGGGGCTCGGCGCCATCCATTCGCTGTCGCATCCGATCGGCGCGGTCTACAACACTCATCACGGCATGACCAATGCGGTCGTCATGCCGCCGGTGCTGCGCTTCAATCGGCCGGCGATCGAGGAGAAGATCGCCCGCGCTGCGGCCTATCTCGGCATCGCCGGCGGGTTCGACGGGTTCTACGACTATGTCCTGTCATTGCGTTCGGAACTCGGCGTGCCCGAAAATCTCACGGCGATGGGGATCAAGCCCGACCGAATCGATGAGCTGACGGCCATGGCGATGGAGGACCCCAGCTGCGGCGGCAACCCCGTCACCATGACGATGGAGAATACCAAGGCGCTTTTCCTCGCCTGCTTTTAAGACTTCCAGACCCCGATGCATCGGCGTCGATCAAGCCCGGAAGGCAAAACTTCCGGGCTTTTCCGCATTTTAGAGCCAAAAGCTAAATCTCCTGAGTGATATTAATGGTGGCTAAATTTGCAATTCGTTAACCATGTTTGGAAAGGATGTGCTTATGACACCATGCTTCCCGGTGTCCTCGTGAGCGATGTGGCTCAAGACTTGTTCGAGGACCGAAAATGCCAGTAATTTCCTTTGCCAATGCCAAGGGTGGAGCCGGAAAAACGACCGCGGCACTCCTGCTCGCCACCGAACTTGCCCATCAGGGTTTTCGCGTCACCGTCATCGATGCCGATCCGCAGCGCTGGATCAGCCAATGGTTCGAGACCTCTCGCGCGGTGCGCAACATCGAGGTGGTATCGGAAGTCACACTCGCATCGCTGCAGTGTCACCTGCGGGAAATGGCATCGCGCACCGACTATTTCATCATCGACCTCGCCGGCGCCCGTGACGCGCTGGTCACCACGGCGATCGGCCTTTCCGACCATGTGATGATCCCGGTCCAGGGTTCTGCCATGGACGCCAAGGGTGCGGCGCAGATCCTCGACCTCCTGTCCTACATGAAGGAGAAGGCCGGCCTGGTGATCCCGCATTCGGTGGTGCTGACGCGGGTGACGTCCATGGTCACCACCAAGGCGCTGCTGACCATCAAAGGGCTTCTGGCAGCCCGCGGCGTGCATGTCCTCGATACGCCGATCGGCGAACGCATCGCCTTCAAGGAACTCTTCGAGACCGGCGGCACGCTCCACACGCTCGATCAGGCCAAGGTCAGCAATCTCGACAAGGCGAAGGAAAACGCCCGCTCCTACGCACAGGAAGTCATGCGGCTCATGCCCGTCAAGATCACCCGGTCCGTCGCGTCGCGCCTCTTCGGATTGAGCCGCTACGCAGCCTGATCACCATTGGACTTCTGTCCATCCCAAGACGTGTGTTCATTCCAAGACGTGGATTAAGAGGCGGTTGGCTCGAAAGAGCCGACCGCCTTTGCATATGCACTGGCCGCTTGGGTAGCTGCGGCTGCCGTTCCGATCAGTTCGGGCTCTTCCAGATTGGCCGGAACGCTGCGCGCGGTGACGAAACGGTCGCGCATCTGACGCCAATTCTGCTGGGCGAGGCTGCTGATTTCATTCGGCTGAATTCCGGATGTCGTCAGGATTTCGACTGTCAGCAGGTCGAATCGATCTTCCGAATGCATATAGCTCCAGCCGATCAGTCTGCTTTGCGGAAGCGACGCGACGAGGACGTGCAGCATCTGCTCGAGCGCGATACGTTCGGGAGCACCCAGCAGGACTTCGTCATGGGCGAGCGGTATCGCGATCGTCTTTTCATGATCTTTTTCGGCATGGCGACGGAAACCAGGTGGGCCGGAATTTTCAAGCATGACCTGGTTACAGACGAAGATGCAACGATTGCAGATCGCCGTGGCTGCCGGACCGGCAATGATCATCTCGACAGTACGGCGGTTTTCACCGCAAAAGGAGCAGACAGCTCCGTCGTCGCCGCGTCCGAAGAGGAGGGACAGGGCGCCCTTCAGTCTCGTTGGGAAGTCCATTCCATCCACCGCCGATGTACATTTTTCTCGCGAAAAACTAGGGCTTCTTTTGGCCGAAGCCAGATTGCCAGGCAAACAAAAAGCCGTCGGCAGCGGGTGCCGACGGCTGATAGGTTGTGCCGGGATCTTACTCGGTGAATTCCACCGTCGTGCCTGGCTTGACCATCTTGGCAAGTTCCCTTGCATCCCAGTTGGTCAGGCGGACGCAGCCGTGGCTGTTGGTCTTGCCGATCTTGGAAGGTTCCGGCGTGCCGTGGATGCCGTATGTGGGCTTCGAGAGCGCAATCCAGACCGTGCCGACCGGGCCGTTCGGACCTGGTGGGATCTGCAGGATCTGGTCGTTATTGCCTTGCTTGAAATTGATCTTCGGATTGTAGGTGTAACCGGGATCGAGCGCTATGCGTTCGACCGTATGGGTTCCGGTCGGCGAAGGCGTGTCGGTGGAGCCGATGGTGGCCGGATAGGCGGCGATCAGGCGTCCGTCCGCGCCGTAGGCGAAGACCTGTTTCCTGGCCTTGTCGGCGAGAATGCGGGTGACCTGACCGGCCTTCGGCTGGCCGGGATTGATCACCTTGATGGTCGAGCCGGGGATGGTGAAATCGACGCCGGGATTGAGCGCCTTCAGATAGTTCTCGTCCATGTGGAACTGCTCGGCGAGCTTCTCCGTCACGGACATATAGGACATGGCCGGCAGCTGCGACTTGTGGGCATAGTCTTCCGGGATCGACGCGACGTAGGGACCGGCGGCATCGGCCGGGGTGATCGTGTAGTCGACGATCGGCAGGCCGCCCGAATAGGTCAGCCGCTGCATGATGTCTTCGGAATTGTTCGGATCGAGCGTCTCACCGGTCATTTCCTGCCAGGCGGCGATCGCCTTGTTGACGTTGTCGCCGAGATGGCCGTCGATCACGCCGGGCGAGATGCCTTCACGGTCCAGGAAGACCTGAAGTGCTGCGATCTGGGCCTGCGGCTTCTTGGTGACGGTAATGATCGGCTTCTGCGGCAGAAGCGTTTCCGCCGGCCGCTGGTCCGGTTCGATCGAAGCCTCCTGCGGATAGCCCAAATCGTCGTCGGGGAGGGCCTGGTCATCCAGTGGCATGCGGCTGACCGAGCCTGGCCCTGGGATGCCGCCGGTAACGGCGCCTGGTTCGCCCGGCCGATACTCGCGGTAGTCGCGATAACCGCCTGCACCCTGCTGGTAACCGCCCGAATCGCGCAGCGACCGGTAACCGCCCGGCACCGGCGGATATTCCTGCCTCTGGTTGGGGCGATAGGTTTCCCCGCGGATTTCGGTCGCGACGACATTGCCGAAATGGTCGATGAGGACCCGGCGCCCCATGCCGTCGCGGCTGATAATGACGTCACGGCGATCCGGTTCATAGTCCAGGATCGAACCGTCGGGAGCGACGAGCATCGTTTCCGAAGGATAGCGGCCGTAGCGGTTCTGCGCCTCGGCGGAGGGAATTCCCTGCGCCGCGGTCAAGATCACCAGACTTGCGCATGCGAAAAATAGCCGCTTCACGATGTCACCGACTTCCTTGTTTCCTACTTAAACGTAATCGGGAAATCGGACATTGGTTCCCGCCCGTTCGCCTGTCGCCACAGACAAGTTAAATTTGACCGTAGTGTGGAAAAAGTGAATTCGTCATGAACACACCGTTAAATTCACTTCACGATCGGTTAGAAGTTTTGACGAAACCGTGAAGGGAATGATTATGAAGGCTTTTTCCGCCGCCAACGGACCGAGGATTTTCCTGGACCAGAGCTCCGTTCTCGATATCGGAGGCTGTTTTGTCGGCGATGTGGACCTTGCTCCGGGCCGGGCCATTCCGGACGACGGAGATCCGCGAATCGATCACTCGCTCGAAGGCTTTCTCTTCACCTGCGGGCCGGACCATATTCGTCACCCAGAGGCCATCGAAGGCGCCTCCGACGGCCGGAAATTTCCACTGCACGGATCCTTCTCCTCCCATCCCGCCGAAATCCTGTTCTGGGATGCGCAGGGGCCTGATGCAGAGTGCCGCGCCCGCGTGCCGCTGACCCTTGCGACCGACGAGACGGCCCTCCTCGAACGCCATTGGCGGATCGACGGGGTGACGGGCGAGGTGAGCCTGTCGGACAAGGTCACCAATACCGGCTCGAAGCCGTTTGCGCGGGTGCATATGTACCACATGAATATCGGCGCTTGGCTGTTCGACGACCGGGTCCGCCTGAGTGGCGCGATGCTCGATAACGGCGGTTTCCCCTGGAAGTTTGGCGGTGAGACAGGCGGCATATTCTGCGTGCCGGCGGCCGTCGAGGGCGAGCAATGGGCCGAGATCGCGCTCGGTCCGATCGCGGCGATCGGCGGACTGACGCTGAAGGTGAAGTTCAAGACCGATACGCTTGCGCATCTGCAGGTCTGGCGAAACCAGAAGGCGCCGGCGCATGTGCTTGGGATAGAGCCGGTTTCACATCGCCTGGCAAGCCGCCAGGAGCTGGCGGCAAACGGAGAACTCGGCTTCGTCAAACCCGGCGAAAGCGTCGGATACGGACTGCGCTTCTGCTTCGTCTGAGACCTGCCGTCCAGCGGCCGTCGCCCGATTGACGCCCGGGCGGCACCGTCGTAATGCTGGCGCCTCAATCAGAACGGAGGGCTCAAGCCATGGATATCCGCCAGATCAACGACGAGTATTCCGTCACCGGCCAGATCACCGTCGAGGATCTCGATCAGATCAAGGCCATGGGGTTCAAGTCGGTCGTCTGCCATCGTCCGGACGACGAAGAGCCGGGCCAGCCGCATTTCGCCGAGATCGAAGCTCGCGCCAAGGAACTTGGTCTCGACATCAGCCACATCCCGGTCGGCCGCATGGGCGTCGACGAACAGGGCGTCAGGGCGATGGTCGATGCGCTCGACGAGTTCCCGCGCCCGATGCTCGGTTTCTGCCGGTCCGGCGCCCGTTCGACGGCCATCTACGAAAAGAGCCAGCATCTGCGCGGCTGAAGATTTTCCGCGGCCTCGTGCCTTTTGCGCGGGGTCTTTTCCCGAAGCTCAATTTTTTGAGGAGAATTCCATGAGCATCCAGCGCATCGAGCCGGCCGCCCGCATGAGCGCCGCCGTCGTCC
Organism: Neorhizobium tomejilense; assembly: GCA_002968845.1. Lineage (GTDB taxonomy): Bacteria > Pseudomonadota > Alphaproteobacteria > Rhizobiales > Rhizobiaceae > Neorhizobium > Neorhizobium tomejilense. The sequence continues at coordinate 252,192 of PVBG01000001.1, forward strand.
ACGGCAACACCGTCTATCTGGCCGGCCAGGTCGGCGAAGGCGAGAGTGTCACCGACCAGTGCAAGGACGCGCTCGCCGAAGTCGACCGCCTGCTGGCGGCTGCCGGTTCCGACAAGTCGAAGATCCTGCAGACGATCATCTATCTCTCAGACATCGCCTATTTCGGCGAGATGAATGCCGTCTGGGAAGCCTGGATCGACCCGGCCAACCCGCCGGCCCGCGCCACCAGCGAAGCCAAGCTCGCTGCACCGAAGTACAAGGTCGAGTTCATCGTTACGGCTGCGATCTGATCGCTGCGATATTGATTCAAAAAGCCGGCCTATCGCTCTGATAGGCCGGCTTTTTCTATTTTCAGGCCTTTTCGCGGATCTGGGTCAGCGTCCTCGCTGGCGTGATCGCTTCCGGATCGAGCCTGACCTCGATGATCGAGGGTTTGCCGCTGGCGCGCGCCCGTTCATAGGCAGGGCCGAACTCTTCCGTCTTCTCGACCAGTTCTCCGTGTCCGCCGAAGGCCTTGGCATAGGCGACGAAATCCGGATTGACGAGGTCGGTGGCGCTGACGCGGCCCGGATATTCCCGCTCCTGGTGCATGCGGATCGTGCCGTAGATGCCGTTGTTGACGAGTACGGTGATGATCGGCAATCCATAGCGGACGGCGGTGATGAATTCCTGGCCGTGCATCATGAAGCAGCCGTCGCCGGCAAAGCAGACGACTTCGCGTTCGGGAAACAGCTGCTTAGCGGCAACCGCGGCGGGCAGGCCGTAGCCCATCGAGCCGGAGGTCGGGGCGGACTGGGTGTTGTATTTGCGGAAGCGGTGGAAACGGTGCAGCCAGGTGGCGTAATTGCCGGCGCCGTTGGTGAAGATCGCGTCGTCAGGCACGTTCTCCTCGATCCACTGCATGATCGGCCCCATCCTGACCGGGCCGGGGCCGGCCTCCGGCGGCGTCGACCACTTGAGGTAGGAGTCGTGCAGCGCCGATTTTCGTTCGGCCCATAGCGGGGTGACCGGCGGGTCGAGGTCCTTCAGGGCAGCGACGAATTCCGCAGGGGCGGCGCAGATCGGAAGGTCAGGCCGGTACATGCGGCCGAGTTCTTCCGGATCCGGGAAGACATGGATGAGCTTCTGCTTCGGGTAGGGGATATCGATCAGCGTGTAGCTGGAAGAGGGCATTTCCGACATGCGGCTGCCGATCAACACCAGCAGGTCGGCCTCCTTGACTGCCTTGGCGAGTGCCGGATTGATGCCGATGCCGACATCGCCCGCATAGGATGGGTGCAGGTGATCGAACAGCATCTGGCGGCGGAAGGAGCAGCCTACGGGCACCTTGAAGCGGCTGGCGAAATCCTGGAAATCGGCAACCGCCTGCTCGCTCCAGCGGGTGCCGCCGAGGATGAACATCGGGCGCTCGGCATTCTTGAGCATGGTCTCGAAGGCGGCGATCTGGCTTTTACCGGGATGGCTTTCGACCGGCATGTAGGCACGGGCTTCAGGCGCCTCGACCTCTTCGACCAGCATGTCTTCCGGCAGCGTCAGCACGACCGGGCCGGGACGGCCGGAGGTGGCGACGGCAAAGGCGCGGGTGACGAATTCCGGAATGCGGCGGGCGTCATCGATCTCGCCGACCCATTTGGCGAATTCGGTGAAGGCGCGGCGGTATTCGACCTCCTGGAAGGCCTCGCGCTCTTTCATCTCGCGACCGATCTGGCCGACGAAGAGGATCATCGGAATGGAATCCTGCCTGGCGATGTGCAGGCCGGCCGAGGCATTGGTGGCGCCGGGGCCGCGGGTGACCATGCAGATGCCGGGCTCGCCGCTGAGGCGCCCCCAGCTGTCGGCCATCATCGCGGCGCCGCCTTCCTGGCGGCAGACGAGGATCTCGATCCCGCTTTCATACAGCGCGTCGAGCACGGCGAGATAGCTTTCCCCGGGCACGCAGGAGATGCGCTTGACGCCGTTCGCCTTCAGCGCCTCGACGATGAGCTGGCCTCCGGTCTTGATGACGGTGTTCATATTTCTCTCCCCTCTTTTTCGATTTGATCGAGTTGCGCCAGCACGTCTGCGGTATGTTCGCCCAGCGCCGGGCTTGGCCGGTGATAGACTAGCGGCGTTTCCGACAGCACGATCGGGCTGCGCACGCCGGGGATAACGGTGCCGTCGGCCGCTTCCAGATCGATGCGAAGCCCGCGCTCCTTGACCTGCGGATCGTCGAACATTTCGGCGATCGAATTGATCGGCCCGGCCGGCACGGCATTGTCGCCGCAGGCGGCGAGCAGCCCGGCCTTCTTCCATTTCGACGTCTGCGCGAGGATCAGCCGGCGCACCTCGACGCGGTTGGCGACGCGCGCCTTGTTGGTGGCGAAACGCTCGTCGTCGGCCATCCCATCGATGCCGAGGATGCGGCAGAGGCGGCGGAACTGGCCGTCATTGCCGACGGCGAGGATGAGGTAACCGTCTTCGGTGGCCAAGACCTCGTAGGGGCTGATGTTCGGATGAGCATTGCCAAGCCGCACCGGTGCCTCGCCGGAAACCAGGTAATTCATGTTTTGGTTGGCGAGGATGCCGGCCTGGACGTCGAGCAGCGCCATGTCGACATGCTGGCCTTCGCCCGTTTTCATCGCATGGATCAGCGCGCCCTGGATGGCGGTCACCGCATAGATGCCGGTGAAGATGTCGGCGATCGCGACGCCCGCCTTCATCGGCTGGCCATCCGGCTCGCCGGTGATCGACATGAAGCCGGACATGCCCTGGACGATGTAATCGTAGCCGGCGAGATTGGCGTAGGGGCCGTTCTGGCCGAAACCGGTGATCGAGCAATAGATCAGCTTCGGATTGATCTTTTTCAGGCTCTCGTAGTCGAGCCCGTATTTGACGAGGCCGCCGAGCTTGAAGTTCTCGATCAGCACGTCGGCGGTCGCTGCCAGCCGGCGGACGATGTCCTGGCCTTCCTCGGTCTTGAGGTCGACGGCGATCGAACGTTTGCCGCGGTTGGTGGAATGGTAATAGGCGGCCGACAGGTTCTCACCGTCCTTGCCTTCGACGAACGGCGGCCCCCAGGCGCGGGTATCGTCGCCGCCATCGGGATTTTCCACCTTGATGACGTCGGCGCCCATGTCCGCCAGCATCTGCCCGGCCCAGGGACCGGCAAGCACGCGGGCAAGTTCGATGACGCGGATGCCGGTAAGCGGCGGTTTTTTAGGGATCTGGGTCATGTCACGGGGTCACGGTTGATTTGGCGGCGCTGGTTACCGGCTTCATGGAGGCGACGCGGCGTTCCCGCCAGATGATGTAGAGGCCGGAGCCGATAATGATCGAAATGCCGAGCCATTTGACCGGATCGGGAAAGTCGCCGAAGACCAGCCAGCCGAACAGCGTCGCCGAAACGATCTCGAAATATTGCAGCGGCGCGATCACGGACGCCGGCGCGGCGCGATAGGCATAGACGGCAAGAATGCCCGACAGGGCTGCGAAGGCGCCGACGCCCGCGAGCCACAGCAGGGTCGTCCAGTCCGGCATGGAGGGCGCCAGGAAGGCGATGCCGGTCCGGTCGCCGACAAAGAGCAATATGGCCGAGATCGGAATTCCCCAGAGCGCCATCTGGAACTGCATCGACCAGGGATCTTCGCGATGCGCCAGCGCCCGCGTCAGGATCGCGAAGATCGCCACGCAGAAGGCGGTGACGATCGGCAGCAGTGCCACGAAGCCGATCTCCTGGAAGCTAGGACGGATGACGATCATGGCGCCGACGAAGCCGGCCGCGCAGGCGGTATAACGCCGCCAACCGATTGTCTCCTTGAGGAAGATGCTGGAAAGCACGGTCAGGATGATCGGCTCGACGAAGAAGATGGCGATCGCATCGGCCACTTCCATGACCGCCAGTGTCGCCACGAAGCAGACCATGGAGACCGTGATGAGGCTCGCACGGATCGCATGGAAGACGCTGAGCCGCCAGGAAAACGTCCGCCAGTATCCATTCCAGAGCACGATCGGCAGCATGCAGAGCGCCTGGAAAACGAAGCGCGCAGCGGTGATGAAGGTAGGCGATGCGGTGTCGGTCGCAAGCTTGGAAAAGATGTCGATAAAAGGCGCGATCAGCATCGCGACGATCATCAGGCCGAGGCCGTTGACGATCCGGTTCGGGGCTGATGCGACAAGGCTTGCGGGCGACGAATTCATGGATTTCCTATAGCCGGGACCTGCCCCGGAAGCACTTGATTAAATGTCATGAACTTATTCCGTTTGATATGCGGTCAGACTGCCGGCGCGGGTAAGGGCAGGGCGGCCCGGGCCCAGGCGGCGAACTCGGCGGTGGCGCGTGCCCGCACCGTATCGTTCAGCGTTTCGTGGCGCGTGCCGGGCCAGATCTTGGTCGTGATGTTTGAGAAGCCGTTGCGCTTGAAATGCTCCGAAAGCCACAGGATTTCGCGGCCGCCATTGGTTGCCGGGTCTTCGGCACCGCCGATCAGATGGATCGGCAGGGTTTTCACCAGCCGATCGGTCATCTTCGGCGCGCGGAAGGTCAGTTCGAAGAGGTCGAGCCACAGCGAGACGCTGGCGTCGAAACCGCAGAGCGGATCGGCGATATAGGCGTCGACGATATCCGGGTCGTGGCTCAGCCAATCGAATTCCGTGCGGTGGCCGGCAATCGATTTCCCCCAGGCGCCAAAAGTGAGTTTCGGCAGAAGCCCGCTCGGCACGTCCGAGCCTTTCAGGGCTTTTTCGATGCGCAGGATCACCTGGGCGGCGCGGCCCGCGGGGCCGGGATGGAAGTTGGAATTCCAGACCGCAACCGCATCGAAGCTTTCGGGATAATCCACGGCCGCGTTGAGCGCGATCAGGCCGCCCATGGAATGGCCGAAGAGCAGGACCGGCAGGCCGGGATGGGCGTCCGCCGCCATGTCGCGCATGGCTTTGACGTCCGCAAGCACCAGGCCGACGCCGTCGTGCCGGGCAAAGCGGCCGATCGGCGCGTCCGGCGCGGTCGTTTCGCCGTGACCGCGATGGTCGAAGGCATAGACCTGGAAGCCGTGGCCCGCCATGGCCTCGGCGAAAGCCCTGTAGCGCCTGGAATGCTCGGCAAGCCCGTGCGAGATCAGCAGGATGGCGAGCCCCGGTTCTGCCGCCGGTTGGTAATGATAGGCAAGGTTTGCACCCGTAGGGCTCTTAAATCGCCTCGTTTCGTCGAACATCCTCGCTCCCTCGACCGTTCGCGCATTGCTCCCGGCCACCAATTCCCCTACATAGCGGCAAACCGAAATTCCCCCCGGAGCACTTTTATCCATGGCACGTCAGTTCATCTATCACATGTCGGGACTCAACAAGTCCTACGGCGCCAAGAAAATCCTTGAGAACGTCAATCTGTCCTTCTACCCGGATGCCAAGATCGGTATCCTCGGCCCGAACGGCGCCGGTAAGTCGACCGTGCTGCGCATCATCGCCGGTCAGGACAAAGAATATACCGGCGAAGCCTGGCTCGCAGAAGGCGCGACCGTCGGCTATCTCGAACAGGAACCGCATCTCGATGAGTCCAAGACGGTTTTCGAGAACGTCATGGAAGGCGTTGCCAAGAAAACGGCCGTCCTCGACCGCTACAACGAACTGATGATGAACTATTCCGACGAGACCGCGGACGAGGGCGCCAAGCTTCAGGACGTCATCGACAGCCAGAACCTGTGGGATCTGGAAAGCCAGGTCGAGATGGCCATGGAAGCACTACGCTGCCCGCCGCGCGATTCGGAAGTCACCAGCCTGTCGGGCGGTGAACGCCGCCGCGTCGCTCTCTGCCGTCTCCTGCTGTCGCAGCCGGACCTGCTGCTGCTCGACGAACCGACCAACCATCTGGACGCCGAAACCATCGCCTGGCTCGAAAAGCACCTGCGCGACTATCCGGGCGCCGTGATGATGATCACCCACGATCGCTACTTCCTCGACAACGTCACCGGCTGGATTCTCGAGCTCGACCGTGGCCGCGGCATTCCCTACGAAGGCAATTACTCGGCCTACCTGCTCGCCAAGGCCAAGCGCATGCTGCAGGAAAACCGCGAAGAAGCCGGCCGCCAGAAGGCGATCAGCCGCGAACAGGAATGGATCGCATCCAGCCCGAAGGCGCGCCAGGCCAAGTCCAAGGCGCGTATCAAGTCCTACGAACAGCTGGTCGACGCCGCCGAAAAGCAGCGTCCCGGCGACGCGCAGATCATCATCCCGGTCAGCGAGCGTCTCGGCCAGGTGGTCATCGAGATGGAAGGCATCACCAAGGGCTTTGAAGGCCGCACGCTGATCAACGACCTGTCGATCAAGCTGCCGCCGGGCGGCATCGTCGGCATCATCGGCCCGAACGGCGCCGGCAAGACCACGCTGTTCCGGATGATCACCGGCCAGGAAACCCCGGATGCCGGTTCGATCCGGGTCGGCGAGACCGTCCATCTCGGTTATGTCGACCAGAGCCGCGATGCGCTGGACGGCAACAAGACCGTCTGGGAAGAAATCTCGGGCGGCGCCGAAATCATCAAGCTCGGCAAGTTCGACATGAACTCCCGTGCCTATTGCGGCGCCTTCAACTTCAAGGGCGGCGACCAGCAGCAGAAGGTCGGCAACCTCTCGGGTGGTCAGCGCAACCGCGTTCACCTTGCCAAGATGCTGAAGGCCGGCGGCAACGTTCTCCTCCTCGACGAACCGACCAACGACCTCGACACGGAAACGCTGGGGGCGCTCGAAAGCGCGCTGGAAAACTTTGCCGGCTGCGCCATCATCATCAGCCACGATCGCATGTTCCTCGACCGTCTGGCGACGCATATCCTTGCCTTCGAAGGCGACGGCCATGTGGAATGGTTCGAAGGCAACTTCGAAGACTATGAGCAGGACAAGGTCCGCCGACTCGGCCCCGACGCCCTCAACCCGGGCAGTCAGGCTCACAAGCGTCTGACGCGTTAATCTTTTTTAGCTTCACCTAATGCAAAACCCCGGCTCTGCCGGGGTTTTCGTTTTATGCAAGATTAATAAAAGCTAAAATTCGAACCCCCAAAATTATGGGTATTTCTGACGTAGCCCGATAAAGACAATCGCAAAGATTGGCAGCGCATTTTCGGGCCGGGAGACCATGTCCGCCTGGGTCTTGACGCTGTCATGATGACGGCCCGCTTCAAAGGGTTTTTCATGCTGCGTTTGATCGAACGTCTGCCTTTCCGTACATCGTTGACGCTTCTTGCTGCCGTTCCGCTCCTGGCCGTGATTGGGCTAGGCGCTTTCGTCACGTTGAATAGCTACGGCGCTTATCAAAAGCTCTCCGGCGCGGCGGCCCTCGAGCGTCTGGCTGGGGCGAGTGGACGGCTGATGCTTGCCTTGCCGGTTGAAAGTGCCGCTTCGCCCGATCAGCGCGGCCAGATGCGCCAGAAGACCGATGAGGCCTACAAGGCAATCGTTTCAGGCTACAACGAAGTGGTCGGTGCGGGCTATGCGGACACGCTCTTGACCGACATCAAGCGCACTCTCGAAGAGCGATATGCCAAGATTTCGGAATTCCGCAGCAAGGTGGACGCCGGACCCATCGATGCGATGGTGCCGCTTCTCTATCTGCAGCCGCTTTCCGCGTCCTCCATCCAGCTGACCGCGCGAACCGGCAATATCATGGAGGATCGCGATCTCCAGCAGGGAGTAACCGGCTACGGCGCCCTGCTGCAGTATAATGAAGGTTTTCTCGTTCTTAACCGGATCGGTATGCAATACACCAAGAACGGTACGCTTTCACTTGAAGAGTTTGCTCGCTTCGGTGCTGCAACGACCCAGATCCGAATCTACGGTCAGCTCGTGCGCGAGTTCGTAAATCCTGCGATTGTTTCCCAGCTGGACACGTTCATGCAGTCGGCCCCAGGTCGAGTGGTTCAGCAAAAGATCGAGGAAATGGCGAAGAATACAGCCTTCACTCCTGCTCCTGCCGATCTGGACAACTGGACCAGAGCAATGGCATCGCGTCGCGACTTCGTCGGCCAGTTGTTGGTTGAGACCGCAGCGGGCGTTCATGCGCAAGCCACTTCCAAGCTTGGCAATTCCTACAATTCGTTGGTGACGTCGCTGACGCTGCTTGGTGCATTTGTCATCGCCGCTATCGCCCTGTCAGTCGTGATCGCTCGCCAGCTATCCAAATCAATTCGTCGGGTCGGCGACCGTATGGCAAGCCTCGCCTCCGGCAATACCGCGGAGGCAATCCCCTACGCCGACCGCAAGGACGAGATCGGCGCGATGGCCCGTTCGGTCGAGGTTTTCCGTGAAGCCGCTATCCGCAATCTTGAGCTGGAAACCGAGGCGGAAGCCACCCGTCGTCGCTCGGAAGCCGAGCGCATCGAAATGCAGCGCCAGAGCGAGGCGGATACCGAGGCGAAGCTGACCCAGGCCACCGGTGCGCTCGCCGCCAACCTTCGCCGGCTTGCCGCCGGCGACATGCTTTGCGAGGTGAACGAAGCCTTGGCGCCGCAGTTCGAAGGCCTGCGCCACGACTTCAATACCTCGGTCCGCCAGCTGCGCGACGCGCTGCTCAGCGTCGGCAATTCGGTTTCCACCGTCACCAGCGGTTCGAGGGAAATCTCCGACGCGTCCGACAACCTGTCCAAGCGCACCGAGCAGCAGGCTGCTTCGCTGGAAGAAACGGCAGCAGCACTCGAGGAGATCACCGCCAACGTCGTTTCGACCTCGAAGCGCACCGGCGAGGCTCGCGACGTCGTCCGCGACGCACGGACCCGCGCGGACCAATCGGGCCAGGTCGTCCGCAACGCGGTTGCTGCCATGGAGCGGATCGAGAAGTCGTCCAGCCAGATCTCCAACATCATCGGCGTCATCGACGAGATCGCCTTCCAGACCAACCTCCTGGCGCTGAATGCCGGCGTGGAAGCGGCGCGTGCCGGTGAAGCCGGCAAGGGTTTTGCGGTCGTCGCGCAGGAAGTCCGCGAACTCGCCCAGCGCTCGGCAAACGCCGCCAAGGAAATCAAGGCGCTGATCTCCAACTCGGCGGTTGCCGTCAGCGAAGGCGTCAAGCTCGTCAGCGAGACGGGCGAGGGGCTCAGCGTCATTGAGCAACTGGTTCAGACCGTCAACGGTCACATGGATGCGATCGCAATCGCGGCGCAGGAACAGTCGGTCGGCCTGGCCCAGGTCAACACCGCCGTCAACCACATGGACCAGTCGACCCAGCAGAATGCCGCAATGGTCGAAGAGATGAACGCCGCCGGCGCCGGCCTTGCCCAGGAGAGCGGCAAGCTCAGTGATCTCCTCTCGCACTTCCAGTTCGGCGGCAGCGCCTCGGGCCAGCTTCGCGAGACGGCAAGCCGCATGCGCGCGCCGCCGGCTCCGGCCTCGCGCCCGGTCGCCGCTGCACCGAGCCGTCCGATGCCGGGGCGCGCGCAGGTTTCACGCGGAAATACGGCCCTCGCGCAATCCGCCGACGAATGGGAAGAATTCTGATCTTCCCGGCACAAACAGAACTTAAAGAGGGCGGCTTCGGCCGCCTTCTGCGTTTCAGGCGAGCTCGTCGGATCCATCAGTTGCCGCTTGCATAGAATGGCAAAACGATATAAACATATCTTTATATCTTGATTGCGTAAGGATGCGGCTGAATGGGATTGGCGCTCGACACCCTGGTGGACGTACTGAAAACAGCCGGCGAGCCGACGCGCTTCCGCCTGCTTGCGCTTCTCGCTGCCGGGGATCTCACCGTCACCGATCTTACCGAAATCCTGGGCCAGTCGCAGCCGCGCATTTCGCGGCATCTGAAGCTGCTTGCCGAAGAGGCGCTGATCGATCGCTATCAGGAAGGCGCCTGGGCCTATTTCCGGCTGAAGCAGGAAGGCAAGGCGGCAACGTTGGTGAGGACGCTGCTCGCCGCCTCCTCGGAGGAGGATCCGGTCCTGCTGAGGGACAGCGAGCGGCTGACGACGGTCAAGCGGCTGCGTGCCGAACGCGCCCAGGCCTATTTCACGCGCAACGCATCCGAATGGGACGAGCTTCGCCGCCTGCATATCAGCGACGCGGCAGTCGAATCGGCGCTGCTCAAGCTGATCGGCCCGACGCCCGTCGATGCGCTCCTCGATCTCGGCACCGGCACCGGCTGGATCCTCCAGCTTCTGTCCAACATCTACCGTCGTGCCGTTGGCATCGACGCGAGCCGTGACATGCTCTCGGTCGCTCGGTCCAATCTCGACAAGGCCGGTATCGTCAAGGCGTCCGTCCGGCATGGCGACATTCTCAACCTGCCGCTCGAAGGCCAGGATTTCGACCTGATCACCGTTCACCAGGTGCTGCACTTCCTCGACCAGCCGGAACTGGCGATCGCCGAGGCAGCCCGCGTGCTGCGTCCGGGCGGCCGCCTGCTGATCGTCGATCTCGCACCGCATACGCTCGAATACCTGCGCAACGACCATGCCCATGTGCGTCTCGGCTTCTCCCATCAGGTGATGGCGGAGTGGCTCGAGAAGGTGGGCCTCGAAGTCGAGCAGGCGATCGATCTTGGTTCCGGCAAGGAAGGCGGGCTCACGGCCACTGTCTGGCTCGCTCGGGACCGCCGCCTGCTGATCGCTGCCCATCACGCCTCCGCCCAATCGCAAACCGTCCTTTAAGGGAGCTGAACCAATGACCGCCGATAGCGAAACTTTCAGCGTTTCCTTCGAATTCTTTCCGCCGAAGTCGGAAGAGATGGAGGGCCAGCTCTGGGATACGGTCGATGAACTGGCGCTCTGGGATCCGAGGTTCGTTTCGGTCACCTATGGTGCGGGCGGTTCGACCAAGGCGCCGACGATCAACACGGTGCGCCGCCTGGTCGGCGAGACCTCGCTTGCGACCGCCGCACATCTGACCTGCGTCGATGCCACGCGCGAAGAAACCCATTCCGTCGTCGGCGAGTATCGCGCCGCCGGCATCCGCCACATCGTTGCCCTGCGCGGTGATCCGGCGAGCGGTGTCGGTACCGACTATCGACCGCATCCGCAGGGTTATGCCAATGCAGCGGAGTTGGTGCGCGGCCTGACGGAACTCGGCGGCTTCGACATTTCCGTCTCCGCCTATCCCGAAAAACATCCGGAAAGCGCCGATCTTGGCGCAGACATCGAAATGCTCAAGCGCAAGGCGGATGCCGGCGCCGCCCGGGCACTGACCCAGTTCTTCTTCGACAACGACGTTTTTGAACGTTACCTCGAAAAGGTCCGCGCCGCCGGCATCGCAGTACCGATCGTGCCGGGCATCATGCCGATCCAGAACCTGACCCAGCTCAAGCGTTTCGCCGGCCGCTGCGGTTCCTCGGTTCCATCTTTCCTGGATGCCCGTTTCGAAGGGTTGGACGACAAGCCCGAGGATCGCGCCAGCGTGGCTGCCGACATCGCCGCCGAACAGATCGAGGATCTGATCCGCCGCGGCCTTGGCGACTTCCATATCTACACGATGAACCGGGCACCGCTCGTCTCCGCCGTCCTTCAGCGGCTTGGCCGCCGGCAGATCCGCACGCCGCGCATCGCCGCTGCCTGAGCGTAATGAAAAAACGCATGCTCCTACGAAAGGAGCATGCGTTTTCACCGGAAGTGCTGATTATCAAACGGTCTTGGATGCGATATCTTGAACTGGTAGTGGAACTGGTGGCGCTCAAATGAAGAGCATGGATGCCACAAACACAAACGCTGCACTGACTACCAAGACATTGAGAGAGTATGTACGTCCCATGTCTGCCTCCTTGCGTTGACGGGCAGACTTTATGTCGGTTTTGTGCCGGTTGGGAAGCGTGTTTCTGTGCTGCAGTGCCGTCCGCCTGTTCACCTTATCCCGGTACTGGTCACGCAAGTCACTGATTTTTATCGGTAAAGCATCCGTTAATCTTAATTTCCGCAGAGTTAAAAAGCCGTGTACGGCTGTTAACTTCTGACATATTCCGTGATGGTTTCGATCCGTTACGACGCGCCGGACGGCGAATTGCTGCGCCTGCGAAGGAGCCTTCCGTCGAGCAGGACCAGGCCGAAACCGATCAGCAGCATGCCGATGAGGTCGGTTGCCTCCAATCTTTCGCCGAGGAAAAGCGCGCCGAGAAGGATCGCGCTCGGAGGCACGACGAGCGTAACCAGAGAGGCATTCGTCGCGCCGGCCATCCCAAGGATACGGAAATAGAGGAGATAGGCGAAGGCGGTCGAGAGGAGCGCCAGGGCGAGGATCGCGAGGACGGCATGCGTCGATGGGGCGGGCAGCGCCCAGGGCTGGTCGGCGAGCAGCGACACGGGCAGCATCATTAGGCTGGAGGCCGTGAGTTGTCCGGTGGCGCTGACCGGCGCTGGCAGGCCGCGGAAACGTTTGCCATAGGTACCGGCCACTCCGTAGGAGATTGCCGCAAGGATCGGCAGGATCAGCGCCCAGAGTGGCGCCGACGCGGCCGCCGTGACGCCCGGACCGATCAGCACGGCCGTCCCGGCAAGACCCGCCAGGCAGCCGGCGATTTTTGCCGGTGTCAGTTTTTCGTCGGCCGTCCAGCGATTGGCGATCAGCACCGTCCAGATCGGCGTGGTCGCGTTGAGGATCGAAGCGAGACCGGCGCCGATCTCGGTCTGGCCGAAAAAGATCAGCGTATGGGGAAGGGCATTGTTGATGAAGCCCATGACCAGGAAGGACCGCCAGTGGGTTCTAAGCGTCGCATAAAGCCCGAACCGGCCGTGCAGATAGATGTGCAGCGCCGCTGCTGCCAGGAACAGGCGCAGGAAGACGAGGGTGAAGGGCGGCACTTCCACGACTGCGACGCGCGCGAAGAAGAACGATCCGCCCCAGATCAATCCGAGCAGCAGGATCAGGGCCCAGGCGGTGGCGCTGGGCTTCGGAATAGCGGCGGTTGTCATGCAAAATCCCCCTCACGGTCAAGGTCAGGGGATATCCCTTTGTTCCGCTAACCGCCACCCGATTTCGGTCTGGCGGCGATTGTATTCAGAGATTGTATTTCAGAGCGCGGAGAGCAGGGTCTGGGTCGGCCAACCGTCGGCCGGCTGGCCAAGGCGCGCCTGTTCCTTCTGGACGGCCTGGCGCGTGCCCGACCCCAGGATGCCGTCGACCTTGCCGATATTGTGGCCGAGCGCTTCCAGCTTGGTCTGCAGCGCCTTCATGCCGGTGTCGTCTAGGCCCTGGTCCGGCGTGCCCTTCAGATAGGTCGGGGCACCGGAAAGCCGGGTCGCGAAATAGGCGGCCGAGGTCGTGTAGATGAACGACTGGTTCCATTCCAGATAGATGCTGAAGTTCGGATAGGTCAGGAAGGCCGGTCCTTTGCGACCCTGCGGAAGGATGAGGGCTGCGGGCAGGTTGTCGAAGTTGGTCGCGCCGTCACGCGGGGTGACGCCGAGCTTGAACCATTCGCTGGCCGGGATCTCGTTGCCGAGGCCGGACCTGTCCCAGGGGAGGTTCTCCGGCAGAGTCACTTCCTGGATCCACGGCTGGCCAGGTTTGAAGCCCATGCTCTGGATGAATTTTGCGGCCGTGAGGATAGCGTCCGGGGAACTGGCCTTGACGTTGATGTGGCCGTCGCCGTCACCATCGACGCCGTGCGCGATAATATCCTCGGGGAGCATCTGCACCTGGCCGATTTCGCCGGCCCATGCGCCCGTGTTGGCGGAAGGATTGAGGTCGCCGTGCTGGACCATCTCGATCAGGGCGATCAGCTGCGGTCGGAAAAGCTGCGGGCGGCGGCAGTCGTGCGCGAGCGTCACCAGTGCGTTACGGGTGTTGAAATCGCCCTGCACGGCGCCGAAATCGGTCTCCATCCCCCAGAAGGCGGTGATGACGCCGGGCGCCACGCCGAATTCCTTCTCTGCCCGTGCGAAGACCTCCGCATACTGCTTGATTTTTTGGCGGCCGATGTCGAGGCGCGCCTGGCTGACGGTGCGCTGCGAAAATTCGAGGAAGGTCTGGCGGAAGACGCCCTGGGCCCGGTCGCGGGACAGAACTTTCTGATCGATCTGGGCACCGGCGAGCGCTTCGTCTACCGCGCTTGCCGACGCGCCCTTGGAAAGGGCTTCCGCCTTGACGCCGTCAAGGAAAGCGCCGAGATCGCCGCCGCAGGCGATAGCCGGGGCCTGGGCGAGAGCGGTGGAGGCAAGGCAACTGGTGATGACGGAGGCAAGGGCGAGGCGGCGGGCAAAGCGAGCGGACATTCGGCGTTCCTAGAATCTGAGTAAGCGCCGTCCGATCTCGGAAAATTTTGTGACCGAAACGTGGACGGCAGCCGTGTTGGCGCAGTTTTTATCGCAACTGCTCACACATTGCCAGACACCTGTTTCGTCGGGTGAACGGGGTTTACTTCGAGACGGCCGCAACCCAGTTGTGCCAGTTCTTGGAGGTGCCCGCAAAGACGTTGATATCCATTTCGCCCTTGATGCCCGGCACGAAGCCCGTCGAGGTATACTGCCAGAAAGCCCAGCGGCGATCCGGGTAGATCTTGGTCGGGTGTTGCGCCACCGCGCGGAGCCAGAAGTGGTGGTTGCTGAAAGCGCCGACCAGATTGTCCCGGTGGAAATCCACCGAAGTATAGATGATCGGCCGCTTGCCGTAATAGGCCTCGAGACGGTCCATGAAGCGCTGCATCGACGCACGAACGGTCTCGGGATCGGGGCGGGTCTTGCAGGTCGGCGAGGACTGGTTCCATTCCATGTCGAGGACCGGCGGCAGCTTCACCGCGTCCCTGGGCACGTTGTTGATGAACCAGTCGGCCTGTTCGTCGGCTGTCGAGCAGAAATAATAGAAGTGGTAGGGGGCATAAGGAATGCCGGCCGATGCGGCGCCCCGCCAGTTCAGTTCGAAGGTCGGGTCGATGCGATCCTTGCCTTCCGTCGCCTTGATGAAGACGAAGGCGATGCCGGATTTTTTCACGGCTGGCCAGTCGATATCGGTGCCGTTCCACTTGGAAACATCGATGCCGTGGACCTCGTGGAGCCCCGGATGAGTTTTGCCGAAATCCTGCGGGTCACTGTCCTTGAACCGCATCTTTTTGACCGATGACGTTTCCATCAGGTCATAGCTTGAGGATGTGCATCCCGTGGCAAGGAACGCGGTGGCAAGGAGGGCCAGAAGGAGCCGAGGCATGAACATCCCGTGTAGTGTCGACGTGGAAGCCTCTTGCCCCGTTCGACGCAAAACAGGGAGGCATGAACTCCATATTCACCATAACGTCGTAAAAAATCGGTTAGGGCAAGAGGATTTCATGCCGGAGATGCGGGGACCCAACGCTTCAGCCGCGACGGCGAATGACAGCATGCCAGGCATAACCACGGCCGATCTCCTCGAAGATCATGTCGGCATCGGCGGCCGCCAGCTTGCTTTCCAGCACTTCGTGCAGGTCTGGCCGCGGCGTGACGTGGAAGCGCATGAGCCAGGCCTTCAGGAGCCGCCCGAACCAGCTTGGCAGCCGTTCCTGCTGGCCGAAATCGACGATGTGGAGGGAGCCATGCGGCGCCAAGGCCGCAAGCGCGGCATCGATTGCCTTTTCCCAGTCGGGAATCATCGACAAGGCGTAGGAAATCAGGATGCGATCGAAGCCGGGCGCGCCGAACTCTTCCGCTTTGAAATTGGTGGCGTCGGCGACGCGAAATTCCGGGATGATCGGCTTGCCGCGGAAATTGGACCGGGCGCTTTCCAGCATCTCGGCGGAGATATCGAGGCCGTAGAGCCTGGCCGCCGGATATTGCCGGTGGGCGAGGGCGAGGTTGCGGCCCGTGCCGCAGCCGACTTCGAGCAGCGAGGCATTCGGCGGGACATTCAATCCCGCAATCGCCCGGTCGCGGCCGAAAAGGTAATATTTGCGGGTGATGTCGTAGATATGGCGCTGATACCGGTACATCCGGTCCATGCGCTCGGCGTGGCCAGTCGGCAGGGAGTTACTCGCCATATCCGTCGCCATCAGGCTTTTTTCACATAGATGTGGAAACCGCCGTAAATTGCCGACCGATCTTCCAGGTTGAGTTCGTTGGAGCGCTCTTCCAGATAGGACCACTGGTCGAAAAGGGCCGGCGAGAGGCGACCGTCGAGCACGCTCTTTTCGGCGGCGGTGCGGAAGATCACACGGGCGCCGGGTGCGGCTGTGCGGCTGATTTCCGACCAGACGTCGTTCAACTGCTCGTCCGTCATCCAATCCTGCGCGTCGAGCAGGACATAACGATCGACCGAGCCGGCGGACTTCTGGGCCAGCAGTTCCGTGAAGCTGGCATGGTGGACCGTGACGCGCTCTGCATTTTCGCGGATCGCGCGGTAGTTTTCCGCCTTGAGATAGGTCGGCAGCGTGCCTTCCTCCGGCTTCGGATAGCGTCGCATAAAGGCCTGCCAGGCGAAATAGTTGTCGCGCAGCGGGAAATGGCAGGCGAGCTTTTCGAGGCGCTGGCGCAGGACCGGCGCGATCGATCCGTCGGAGGCGAGGCTCGCCAGCTCGTCATATTGCTGCGGCGGAATGCCGAGACCGAACAGCGAGCTCTTGCGGCTGGTGATCCAGCGGATCAGCGGCCTATCGAACAGCGGAGCGATGCGGTCGTCGAAGAACTGGCGTTGTTCGCGCAACGATTTGGTATCGGCCATTTGAGTGAGGTCGATGCCATGCAGACGGGCGATCAGGTGACCGGCGCCGATGAAACGGCCGAGCAGGCCGGTCTTGTAGATATTGCGGTCGAAGACTTCGATCCGGCGGCGGCCGGCGAGGGTGCGCTTGTCCCAGTAGGCGCGGGTCGCGGCATCGAGGTTCGGCGCGATGAACGCGTCGTAGCTCTTACTGTTGGTGCGGATGCCGTCCATGCCGAAGTGGCGCACGACATCGCCATGGCCGGGCAGGTGGCGGAAGGCTGCGAGCTTCAGGCGGTTCAGCGCGACGTGATGCGGGTTCAGATCGACGACGTCGATCTTCTTCGGCGAGCGGGACAGATAGGCGAGCATGTTGCAGCCGCCGGAGCCGATGGTGACGATCGAATGCTCGCCGGAAAGCTCCATGGCGGTCATGTCGACTTCCGGGTCTTCCCAGATCTGCGGGTAGACGAGACCGGAGAACAGGAGGCCGAAAAGCCTTTCTGAGAAACCCTGCCGGGACAGAGCTTTATGCTGCAGAAGTGCGTCCTTCAGCTTCTGGTTTTTCCGAAAACCGGCTTCCTGTGCAATATCCGCCATGGTCGAGTCTCGCTTTGTCCAGAGTTTCAGCGCGTGTAAACCTGTCATGCTACAGATTGATGACGCAGCCTGTGGCCAGTCCCCTGATCGGCGCAACGCGGCCGAACACCCCCTTCCTTGGCGTCGAGAATCCTGATTGCATGCGGCCTTGAAATGGAGGCAGGCATGCGGTTGTTGGTGCGGTTCGTAAAAATCCTCTGCGGCGTCATCGTCGTCGGCCTCGTCGGGCTCGGGATCTGGCTCTATGCGTCGCCGCCGGAACTGCTGAGGGTCGGAAGCGGCTATTCGGCCAAGATGGTCTGCTCGAACGTCTTCCTTGCCGGCCGCGACAGCAGCGAGGTCCTCGCCGTCGACGTGCAGGCTCCGGGGCATCCGCTTCTGAAATTGATGCGGGTCTCCGTCGATCGAACGGAAAAGCGGGTTCATGCCGCGCTGCTCGGCATTTTTGCCGGCAATGACGCGGTCTATCGCAAAGGGCTCGGCTGCGCCGTCGTCCCCGATGGGGCGCCGGCTGTTGCCGTCGGCGTTTCGGTGCCTGCCGTTACGTCAGTCGATCCATCCACGCTTTGGCCGGAAGGTGGAAAAGTGGAATCCGATCCGTCGGTTGCGCGGCTTCTCTCAGACATGGGCCTTGCCGGTCCGGGCCTTCGGGCGGTGGTCGTGGTCAAGCGGGGACGGATCGTCGGCGAGACCTATTCGACCGGCTTTTCCAAGGATACGCCGCTGCTCGGCTGGTCGATGACCAAGACCGTGAATGCTGCGATTCTCGGCACGCTCATTCGAGACGGAAAGCTTTCGCTGGACGACAAGGGCCTGTTCCCGCAATGGCAGGGCAACCAGCGCGGCGATATCCGGATTGCCGACCTGGCCGCCATGGAAAGCGGGCTCGCCTTCAACGAGAACTACGGCACGGTCGCCGATGTCACCCGCATGCTCTATCTCGAGCCGGACATGGCGAACTTCGCGGCCGACCAGCCGCTGGAGGCCGACCCCGGCACGCGGTTCGGTTATTCTTCCGGCACGGCCGTGATGCTCTCGAAGATCTGGATGGACCGGATCGGCGACAGAACTGCCGCGCTGTCCTATCCCCGCAACGCGCTGTTCGGCCCGCTCGGCATGCAAAGCGCCGTCATGGAGACCGATGCGGCAGGCACCTTCGTCGGCAGCTCGTATATGTATGCGACCGCGCGCGACTGGGCCCGGATCGGGCTGCTGCTTGCGCGGGACGGTGTGTGGGACGGTAACCGGATCCTGCCGCAAGGTTTCGTCACCCTGATGCACCAGGCCAACGCCACGTCGAACGGCCGTTATTCCAAAATGCAGACATGGCTGCCGGGCAAGGACAAGCCAGACATTCCGGCGGATGCGTTTTTCCTGCAGGGGCATGACGGGCAGACCGTCACGGTCATCCCGTCGCTCGATCTGGTGGTGGTGCGGCTCGGGCTGACGCCGAACTGGAACCGTTACGATCCGACCCGGCTGGTCGCCGAGGTGGTGAAAGCAACAACGGCGCCTTGAGGCGCCGTTGAACATTTTCAGTCGGGGCACTTTCAGCCCGGCTACTTCTCCAGGACGTCCAGCATGTTCTTGCGTTTGGCGTCGTAATAATAGCCGCGCGCATAGAGCTTGATGGCGTTGTCGTTTCTGTTGTCGGCGACAAGCCAGGCGCCGCGCAGATATTTGATTGCGTATTTGAGATTGGTCTCGGCATCGAGCAGGCCGGCCGGCGGGCCTTCGTAGCCCATGGACTTGGCGGTTGAATACTTGATCTGCATGAGGCCCCAGTAGCCGTTCTTGTGATAGGCCTTGGGATCGTACTTGCTTTCCCGATGCACGACGCGGTGCACCAGCGATTCCGGCACGCCGTACATGCCGGCATAACGCTTGATGAGCTTGCTCAATTCCGCCGGCGCACCGGTGGCCGTGGACGGCATCGGCTCGCCGGGAGCCGGCGGGAACTCCATGGCAGACAAGGCGGCAACGGCTCTCGGCTGCGCTGCATAGGCGAGCGTCGCAGTGTCCGGGCGCGGGGTCGGCACGACGGTCTGAAGCGCGACCATGTCCGGTGTCAGTTCCCGTTCGTCCAGCGCGATCGCCGAAGCTGCCGCCGGCTGGATCTTGCCTTCGCTGACCGCAGGTGCGATCGGCGGCGACACGAGGCGTTCGCCCTTTGGCGCCGCAAGGCTCGTCGGCTGGGTCGAAGCGAGAATGGTCGATGTGGTGCGAGCAACGGGCGGCGGCATCATCGCCGGGCCGGGCGCGGGGGCGAAAGCGACGAGCGGCGCCATGGTGGGCGATGCCATTGCGGCGGACTGAACGGACATCGCATCGGCGGCGGCCGGCACCGGAACGGGAAGTCTTGCGGTCTTGGCGAGTGCCACGGTCGGCTGCGTGCCGACCGTCTGGGCGGCCGAGGCGACCTGAACTCCCGGAGGGGTCATCTGGCCTGCAGTCTGGGCCTGCCCGTTTACCGGGAGATCGGATCTGTACTGGATAGCCGTCTGGCTATCCACGGAAGCCGTCTGGACGGGTCCGGACGCCTGGCCGCCGGTCGGGGCAACTGTCTGTGTCGCTGTAAGCTTCTGCTCGCGTTCGACACTCGAACATCCGGCGAGAACCGAAGAAACGGCGCATGCCACAGCCGTCCCGCGGCCGAGGAATCGGATTATCGCCATTGGGTCGCTTTCATGAAAAATGGTTACCCCAGTCCGCCCAAACGCCACCAAAAGAGTGTTTTGATTAACCTATTGGGCAGCGTCCGACAAGATGGCGAGCGTCAGGCGGCGATCCGGCGATAGCCGGCTGTGACCGCGCGCCGCGAAATGAAGCGCGTCTGGGGCTTGCGTGAGGCGGAGTTGAAGTTGGCGGGCCGCCGCCGGCGGTTGAGCACGCGGCGCGGAAAAAGCACGTGAATTCCGGCTCCAAGCGCAGCACAGACAAGGAAAGTCGCCTGCATTTCGAGAAGCTGGGGCAGGAGGGAGCGGTCGGGATCGACGAACTGGGCGAGCACGGCTGCAAGGACGACGGCATAACGCGCCCGGAATGCGGATTTGCCGAACAGGCATCCGAAGATTCGCGCTGCCCGACATTCGGGAAGATTGTCGTTATCGGCAATCGGGCCGGAGATTCGCGGATCCTGGTAGGACCAGATCACATAGAGCATCAGATAGCCGAGCCCTACCCAGGAGATCACGTCGATGAGCTTGGGAAGGTAGACGGCGATCAGGGCCATGGGGATCATCGCCACGATCAGGGCGGCCGACATTCCGACGGCAAGCCCCGGGACCGTCGCGATCGCCGTGCGGCGACCGCGCTGGAGAGAGAAACTGGCAGTCAGACAAGCGATAGGGCTCGGAAGGAGGGCGAGAAAGATCGCGGTCGCAGCAAAAGCGAGCCAGATGTCAGCCGTCATTCCATTTCCTCCCGGACGCCTGTTGAGCGGCGCCCGCTAGTTTTCTTGTCTCAAGCCGTTTCGAAGGGCTGGCCGATATGGTCCATCACTTCGCCGAACCATTTTGCCGTCAGATCGAAATGTTTTCCACCCTTGATTCTGGGAAATTCGATCGTGCGCAGTTTTCCGCCCTGGTCCTCGTCGTGGCCGGTAACGCCTGAGACCTTGTTCAATGCGCTTTCGACGGCGAGATCGACCATGCCCTGGATGAGCCGCAGGTCCTGGCCGTTTGCCGGCGCCGAGCGGGCGAAGTAGCCGGACTTCTGCACCATCGAGCGATCGGCGCCGATCAGCGCTGCGACCTGCTTCTGGAACCAGCCGCCGACATTGATCGTGTCAATCTTCACATGGCCGAACGCGTCGCGCTTGATCGATTCGCCTGCCGCTTCCCGTTCGGCGACGATCGTATCGAGGCCGGCACCTTCCGAAACGAACAAGGTCACGAAACCGCGCTGGTCCATGACGTCCTTGAGGCGTGCGGCCTCCTTGTCGAGGTCGAAGGCCATCTCCGGCAGGTAGACACCGTCGATGTTCTTCATCGCGCTGTTCATCATGAAGCCCTCGACATATTCGTTGCCTTTGGTCTTCTGAATATAGGCCCGTGCGGTCGCGGCGGTAAGCCAGCCGCAGTGACGTCCCATCACTTCGTGAATCACAAATGTGCGAGGAGCGGCACTTTGCTCGTTCGAAACGTTGTCGAAGAAAGAGGCGCCGACTTCGGCAGCCGTCCAGGCGCCGAGCGACTGGCGGATCGGCACGATATCGTTGTCGACGGTCTTCGGCAGGCCGACGACGGTCAGGTCGTAGCCATTGGCGCCGAGATAGGCTGCGAGGTCGGCGGCCGTCGTGTTGGTGTCGTCGCCGCCAATCGTGTGGAGGATGGTGATCCCATCGGCCGCCAACCGCTCGGCGGCGACGCGAAGCGGGTTCTCACCTTCCTTGACGAGGCCGCGCTTGACGCAGTCTCCGGCATTGGTGAGCTTGACGCGGCTATTGCCGATCGGCGAGCCGCCGTAGCGGTGCAGCAGATGGGCTTTTTCGCGCATGTCCTCGGTGATTTCGATGCGGTCTCCGAGCAGAACGCCCTGATAACCGGAACGGTAGGCGACCATCTCGATATCCGGCGCGACGTCGTTGTAGCGCTCGATCAGGCCGCCAACGGCGGAAGACAGGCAAGGCGCCAGGCCCCCTGCGGTCAGCATTGCTACTTTCTGTTTGGCCATCGATCCTCCTTGACGCGCATGCTCGCGTACAGTTCAAAACCGCTGGAATGGATGCGACAGAGACAGGCCCCTGTAAAGTGAATTTCTCAAGAAAAACCGCAGCTTCGACTTCTCGGCGCAGGAGAGCCTAATATAATCGATTCAACTGCCGCGGCCCCTCGATCGCGCTTGTGGAAAAAGAGTTTCGGGGGCTTCGCAATTGTCCCGAATATCCAGGTCACCTATCTGTGAGCGCCGGTGATTGTTCGGAAAACATGAACATAGTTTAATCTAAGACGGACCGTAGGTCGCCTTGCAATCCCAACTATAATCTGGTCCACTGCACTCATGATCTGGGATTTTGCCTGCCTTCACTTTTCCTCCCTTTGGGAACGGCTTCTCGGCGCCATGGGCGACGCGGCCGGGAACGCGCTCGGCCGTGTCATCGAGGCGATCCGCACGACGTTCGAGGGCGATCCGGAAACACGCCGGCAGGTGTCTTTCTCGGTCGCAATCATCGCGCTGTCGGCCAAGATGGCGAAGGCTGACGGTATCGTCAGCGAGGCCGAGGTCAAGGCCTTTCAGCAGATATTCGATTTTCCCGACGAGGAAGCCCGCAACGTAGCGCGGCTCTATAACCTCGCGCGCCAGGATGTCGCGGGTTACGAAGCCTATGCGACCAAGCTCGCCGGCTTGTGCAGCCCCGGTGCGGGCAAGGCTGCAAACTGCCCGATGCTGGAAAATGTCGTCGACGGGCTGTTCCACATCGCCAAGGCGGACGGCCTGGTGCACGAGGCGGAGCTTGCTTTCCTTTTCCGTATCGCCGAAATCTTCCGCATCGACGAGGGGCATTTCCGCCGCATCATGGCGCGGCACGTGCATCTCGACGGGCGAGACCCTTATCTTGTGCTCGGCGTTTCGCCGGAAGACGATTTCGCAAAGATCCGCAAGCAGTACCGCTCGCTGGTGTCCGAACATCATCCGGACCGTCTGATCGCCCGCGGCGTTCCGGCTTCGCTGCATGCCGCCGCCAATGAGCGCATGGCCGCGCTCAATGCCGCCTATGCGGCGATCGAGAAAGAGCGCCGCGCCGCATGATGCCGTTTTACGCCGACTATGCCGGCGCGACGGTAAGGCCTTCCCCCAATCACGGCGAGCGCGCCGGCGGGCGCAGGCCCGACATGATTATCCTTCATTACACAGGCATGCCGATCGGCGACCAGGCGCTCTCCTGGCTCTGCAACGAGGAGAGCCAGGTCTCGAGCCACTATTTCGTCCACGAGGATGGGGGCGTGGTGCAGCTTGTGCCGGAGGATCGCCGTGCCTGGCACGCCGGCAAGAGCTCCTGGGCCGGCGAGGCCGACATCAATTCCTGTTCGATCGGCATCGAGATCGCCAATCCAGGCCATCCCGGTGGCCTGCCGGACTATCCGTCCGCGCAGATCCAAGCCGTCGTCGAATTGTGTCACGATTGCGGCCAAAGGTGGCAAATCCGACCGGAAAGAGTGCTCGGGCATTCCGATGTCGCGCCTATCCGCAAGGTCGATCCGGGCGAAAATTTCCCCTGGGAAAAGCTGTACCTTGACGGGATAGGTCATTGGATCGATCCAGCGCAAATCCGCGGCGGACGGTTTTTCCAGTTCGGCGAGAGCGGCCAGCCTATCGAGGCCCTGCAGTCGATGCTGTCGCTCTATGGCTACGGAATTGAAATCACGGGAAATTTCTGCGAGCGCACGAAGGGCGTGGTCGAAGCGTTCCAGCGTCATTTCAGGCCGCAGTTGGTCGACGGGATCGCCGATTTTTCGACGATCGACACACTTCATCGGCTGCTCAAGTCCTTGCCAAAATTCAATTAATACGGGCGCCGCGCCGGTCGTTTGGGCCTGCGTCGAAATCGCAAAATTTTGCAGTGCCACATCATCTCCTTATTAGCCCGGTCTAAAGGACCCGCTAACGGCAGCCGCCATGTTGGACGGGGGTTGCAGAGATAAACGACCAGGATTCGTGAAAACATCGCGCCGTCAATCCGGCGACGCGCTGAGAGGGTGTTTGCGTAACGACACCCGCGATTCCTGTTGGTCCGGAGACACTTCACCTACATGAATATTATGATTGTTGCTGCCGCGGCGGGCCTTGCCATGCTGGTCGCGGGAACCGAACTCGTGCGTGCTGAGGACGACGCCGTCACCACCTACACCAAAGCGCTCATCATTCCATGGGAAACGCGCGAAACCGGTTTTGCAGCGCCCACTGACGAAGCCAGGCGCCTGGTTCGGCAGCTTCATTATACCCAGCTGATCTCGAAATATGCGGACGAATACGATGTTCCTGAAGAGCTTGCGCTGGCGGTGGTGCAGATCGAGAGCAACTTCCGCCCGACCGTCAAGGGCAGTGCGGGCGAGATCGGGCTGATGCAGATCAAGCCGGCGACGGCGAGGCTGATGGGTTACCGCGGGCCGGACTACGGCCTCTACGATCCGGAGACGAATATCCGCTACGGTATGAAATACCTGGCCGGCGCGCATGAACTCGGCGGCGGCAAGATCTGCGGCACCATCCTCAAATACAATGCCGGCCACGGCGCCAAGCGCATGAACCCGGTTTCCAAGCGCTATTGCAACCGGGTGCAGGCGGTGATCGAGACCGCTGAGCAGACGGCCGAACAGACTGCGTCGCTTTCGCCTGTGGCATTTTGATTCCGAAAACGGCTAGAAGTGCTTCTGACAGAAGACATTTCGGCCGGTGGAATCGAAAGGCGAGGGCATGACGGAGCGGTTCAGATTTATCGTGATCGGGAGGGGCATGATGGGCGCTGCGGCTGCCCGCTACCTCTCGAAATGGACCGACGGTATTGCGTTGGTCGGTCCCGGTGAGCCGGCGGACTACGGGCGCCATGAAGGCGTCTTTGCCAGCCACTACGACGAGGCGCGCATCACCCGGACGATCGATCCCGATCCCGTGTGGGCGCGCCTCGCCAACCGTTCGATCGAACGTTACGGCGAGATCGCCCGCGAAAGCGGCTTGGATTTCTATTCCGAGTCTGGCTGCCTGCTGGTCGGCCCCAAGCACGGCGAGGGACCTTCCTATGTCGCGAACGTCCTCGATGCGGCAGGCAAGCTCGGTGTTTCGACCGAGACGCTGTCGAATCTCGATCTTGCCGATCGGTTCGGCTTCTTCTCGTTCCCGCAGGCGAGCGAGGGTGTCTGGGAGCCCAGGAATGCCGGGCACATCAATCCGCGCCGGTTGGTGAAGGCCCAGGCTCTGATCGCCGAACGCCAGGGCACGGCAATTATTCCCGAAACGGTTTCCTCGGTGCGACAGGATGGCGATCAGGTCACCGTCACGACCAGCGAGGGCAACAGCTATGTTGCCGAAAAAGTGCTGGTCGCAGCCGGAGGTTTTTCGATCAACGAACGGCTGCTCGGCGCACGCCTCGACCTCAGCGTCTATGCCCGCACTGTCGCCTTCTTCGAGGTCGACGAGGCCACCATGGACATCTGGGGCAGGGTGCCTTCGCTGATCTGGAAATGGCGCGAGGGCGAGGACGGCATCTATCTCCTTCCGCCGGTGCGGTATCCCGATGGCAAGATCTATCTGAAGATCGGCGGCGATCCGGATGATCTGCTGCTGCCGACCGAGCCGGACATCCGCGCCTGGTTCCGCTCGGGCGGACGGGAAAGTACCAGGGCGCGGCTTGCCGAGATCATGACGCGGCTGATGCCGGAACTCGACCTCTCCCGCTCGTCGATGGCGGCCTGCGTCACCTCGTTCACGGCGACCGGATATCCGGCAATCGCCATGACGCAAGCCTCCCGAATCGGCATCCTCAGCGGCGGCTGCGGGGCGGCGGCGAAGAGTTCCGACGAGATCGGCCGGCTCGGCGCCGAGCTGATCTTCCATGGGAAAATCCGGGACGAAGCCTATTCGACGGATTTCCGGGCGGATTATCTCTAAGCCGATTATCTCCGGCCTGATTGCTTCTCGCCTATGGCTTTCGCTCTCCATCTCGGTTATGGACCGCCTGCCAGTTGGCCGGGCAGCCGCGCTTTACCAATGCCGAAAGGCGGTAAGGTGAGGAAAGTCCGGGCTCCACGGAAACACGGTGCCGGATAACGTCCGGCGGGGGCGACCCTAGGGAAAGTGCCACAGAAAGGAAACCGCCCCGCTTGCTGTACCGCTTTAAACAAAGCGGCAGAGCTGGCGGGGTAAGGGTGAAAGGGTGGGGTAAGAGCCCACCGCGCTTCTGGTAACAGCGGCGGCAAGGTAAACCCCACCGGGAGCAAGACCGAATAGGGATGACACGGGCCGCGTGAAAGCGTGGCTACAGCCTGTTTCCGGGCCAGTCATCCGGGTGGGTTGCGTGAGGCGACATGCAAATGTCGTCCCAGATGAATGGCTGCCACGTTCCGGTGCTTGCACCGGGGCCATACAGAACCCGGCTTACAGGCCAACTGGCGTTTACCTCCTCTCGCCGTCGCGATTCTGTCTGCGCCTTTGGCGAGGGAGAGACGTCCTGTGGCCGCTTTTTGCGGTGCACCGTTTATATCAGGAGTTTCGAAAGCTCCTTTGTTTGTCGGAGCTTAACAAGTGTCCACAATTCACTTGTCGGACACTGCCGAGGCGGTTTCTTCACTCCCTCCGATAACCCTTTGTTAAACTTAACAGCTTATAAATAAATCCCATCTGGGAGTAGCTAGCGGGGCTTCTCCCATTGACGCCCATATGGTCCCATGGTATCCCAAAATCGCACTGCACAAGGGCGAATGATCGCCCGCCAACCCCTGAGTTTCGGTCGTCCTACGGCCGGGCGGTTATCCGCCCATCCGGGCGGCGAAGCTGTGTTTGGTGTTGTGTCAACGGGTGGACGGGCTTCCGTCCTGAACCATAACGGAGCGGATGTTTGGCGTGATGAGCCGCTTCCTGTCGAATGCGACGAACAGGATCGATGCGAAGGGACGGGTCTCCGTTCCG
The DNA here is from genome assembly GCA_002968845.1 of Neorhizobium tomejilense. Lineage (GTDB taxonomy): Bacteria > Pseudomonadota > Alphaproteobacteria > Rhizobiales > Rhizobiaceae > Neorhizobium > Neorhizobium tomejilense. Next base: position 278,955 of record PVBG01000001.1, read on the forward strand.
GCGAGTTTTCGTTCGGTTCTTTCGGAGCGCGGGATCCAGGAGCTTTATTGCCTCCAGGATTTCACCTATCCGGCGATCAGTGTCGGCGGGCCGGATCTGCTCGATCGTTACGAGCGGCAGATCGCCTTCGTCGATCCGTTTTCGCCGGAAGCGAACCGGATGTCGCTGCTCGTACACGGTGGCGGCGTCTTCATGAGGCTCGATGCGGAGGGCCGGCTGATGGTCACGGATTTCATCCGCGACTTCACGGGAATCAGCTCGGATGTTACCTTCGTTGGGCGCTCGGATCATTTTCAACTTTGGCAGCCGCAGGCGTTCCACGAGGCGCAGGCGGCGGCGAGAGAGGGGCGCTTCGGTTCGCGTCCCGCGTAAGACAGGGGAACGGAATGGCGGCGAATCCAGGCGACGGAACAACCGAGCCCGAAGGCGGACCGGTTCGTCACATTCCGGTTCTTCTGAAAGAAGTTCTGGAGGCACTCGAGCCTCGGGCCGGCAAGGTCATTCTCGACGGCACGTTCGGGGCGGGCGGTTATACTTCCGCGATCCTTGCTGCCGATGCCGAGGTGATCGCGCTCGATCGCGACCCGAATGCGATTGCCGCCGGCAAGGTGCTTGCCGATGCCCATAAGGGTCGCCTCCACCTCATTCAATCGCAGTTCTCCAGCCTTGCCGACCACGCGCCGGTAGGCGGGCTCGATGGCATCGTGTTCGATATCGGCGTGTCTTCCATGCAAATCGACGAGGCAGAGCGCGGCTTTTCCTTCCAGCGCAACGGTCCGCTCGACATGCGTATGTCGGCGAGCGGCGTCTCGGCCGCGGATGTCGTCAATCGCGCCAAGGTCGGCGATCTCACCCGCATCTTCGGTTTCCTCGGTGAGGAAAAGCATCCGGGCCGTATCGCCCGCGCCATCGAGAAGCGCCGCCTGACCGAACCTTTCACCACGACGCGCGAACTCGCCAACCTCATCGAGACGGTCAATCCGCGCAAGGCCAAGGACAAGATCCATCCGGCAACGCGAGTCTTCCAGGCGCTCCGGGTCTTCGTCAACGACGAACTCGGCGAGCTTGCGCAGGCGCTGTTTGCCGCCGAGCGGGCCCTGAAGCCCGGCGGCCGGCTGGTCGTCGTCACCTTCCATTCGCTGGAAGACCGGATCGTCAAGCAGTTCTTCGCCGATCGTTCCGGCAAGGCCTCCGGCTCGCGCCACCTGCCGATGGTCGAGGCCAAGCCTGCGATTTTCGAGCCGATCGGCAAGTCGATGATCTCGGCGAGCGATGAGGAGGTGGAACTCAATCCGCGCGCCCGTTCCGCCAAGCTTCGCGCCGGCGTCAGGACGGAAGCCCCGCCGCGGTCGGCCGACATGTCCATTTTCGATCTGCCCGATCTCGCCAGCCTTGCAAAGATGGGAGCCTGATACATGCTGCGTAGCTTCGATCTTGTCCTGATCGGTGTGATGACGGCAGCGGCCGTCGTCACCTATTCGATCAAGCACCGCGCCGACGAGAAGCTCAGCGAAGTTCGCCGGCTGGAGTCGGAAATCAAGCTGGAGAAAGACACGATCGATCTCCTGAAGGCGGACTGGGCCCTGCTGACCCAGCCGAACCGCCTGCACCGGCTGATCAACGTCTACAGTTCCGAGCTGGCACTGGCTCCCACGGAGACGACGCAGCTTGCGATGCCGAAGGAACTGCCGATGCCCAAGGCCCGGCTTCCGCAGCCCGAGACCACGATCGAGGACATCATCGCCGGAAAGAACAGCGAGGTTGCTGCCGCGCTGAAGGGGGTTGCCGCCGCCAAGGCCAAGCCCGCCGCGAAAATCCCCGTGCCGCAGCGGCGCGGTCCCATCGAAGTCATTTCCACAGGATCGGTGAAACGCTGATGTCTTTCCTGTCCCGCATCATGATCGTCAAGAGCCGCGCGCATTTCTCCTCCGGCAGCCGTGGTCGCGGCTCCGAGAAGGCCTCCTTCGAGGGGACCCGCAAGCGCAAGTCCGCCCAGGCGAAAAACCGCGTCGGCCTGCTGATCGCCGGTTTCACGGTCTTCTACTGCGTCGTCGGTGGCCGGCTGATGCAATATGGCGTCGCGCAGCCGCTGACGACGTCGAGCATCCTGCCGGCGGACCGCCTTCTGGCGTCACGCCCCGACCTCGTTGACCGCAACGGCGCGGTTCTGGCGACCGACATCCGCACCGTTTCGCTGTTTGCCGAGCCCAACAAGATCGTCGATGCCGACGAGGTGATCGAGAAGCTCTCGACGGTTCTGAACGACCTCGACGTCAAGGGCACCTATTCGAAGCTGACCTCGAACTCGCGTTTCCAGTGGCTGCGCCGCCAGTTGACGCCGAAGCAGCAGAGCCAGATCCTGGCGCTCGGCATTCCGGGCATCGGTTTCCGGCCCGAGAAGCGCCGTTTCTATCCGGGCGGCCCGACCGCCGCGCATGTGGTCGGTTATGTCAATATCGACAACCGCGGCGTTGCCGGCATGGAGCGTTACGTCGACAATCAGGGGCTTGCCGATCTCGCGGCCGTTGGCATGACTTCCAGCCAGCCGCTGGAGCCGGTCAAGCTGTCCATCGACCTGCGTGTGCAGTCGATCGTCCGCGACGTCGTGTCCGAGGCGATCAGCAAATACCGGTCCATCGGCGCCGGCGCGGTCGTTCTCGATGTCCATACCGGCGAAATCGTCGCCATGGCGTCCGCGCCCGATTTCGATCCCAACAATCCGGCCGAAGGCGGCGAGGAGGGATGGTTCAACCGCATGTCGAACGGCACGTTCGAAATGGGCTCGACCTTCAAGTCCTTCACGATCGCCATGGGCCTCGATTCCGGCAAGGTGAACCTTCAGAGCACGTTCGACGCCCGGTTCCCGATCCGCATCGGCGGCTTCACGATCAAGGATTTCCACGGCAAGGGGCGTGTGCTGAGCGTGCCGGAAATCTTCCAGTATTCGTCCAACATCGGCACCGCCAAGATTGCCGATACAGTCGGCATCGAAGGCCACAAGGATTTCCTGACCAAGCTCGGCCTGCTGACCAAAATGCACACGGAGCTTCCGGAAGTCGCCTCTCCGAGCCAGCCGCGCGAATGGAAGAAGATCAATTCGGTCACCATTTCCTTCGGCCACGGTGTCTCGACGACGCCGTTGCAGACGGCGGTTGCCGGTGCGGCGCTCGTCAACGGCGGAAAATACATCCCGCCGACCTTTCTGCCGCGCAACCGAGCAGAAGCCGACAAGATTGCGACCCAGGTGCTCAAGCCCTCGACCAGCAAGGACATGCGCTTCCTGTTCGAATGGAACGGCGCCAACGGATCGGGCCGGAATGCGCGCGTCGCGGGCTTCAACGTCGGCGGCAAGACGGGTACGGCGGACAAGGTCGTCAATGGACGTTACGCCCATGACAAGAACTTCAACGCCTTCCTCGCGGCCTTCCCGATGGACAATCCGCAATACGTCGTCTTGACGTTCTGCGACGAACCCAAGACCGACAAGGGCAACGGCGCAGCGCTTGCCGCAACTTCTGCCGCGCCGATGGTCAAGGAGATCATCACCCGCGCCGCGCCCATTCTGGGTGTGAAACCGAAATTCGGCAATGACGGTTCTGCCCTGCTTGTGTCTTATTGAGCGATAACAACTTGAGCGGACGATTCGTGGGGACGACGCTCAGAATGGACGATCAATCGATGAAATTGCGAGAACTCGCCGGACAGGATTTCCCGGAAATAGCTGACCTGATGGCCGGGCCGGCAGGCGATCTCGAGGTGACCGGCCTCACGTCCGACAGCCGCCAGGTGAAGCCTGGCATGCTGTTTGCCGCGCTCGCCGGTACCAAGGCGGACGGTTCGAGCTATATCGGCGACGCTGCAGCGCGCGGCGCGGTCGCGGCGATTGCAGGGCATTCGGCGGAAGCGGGCATTCCGGTTCTTGCCGTTTCCAATCCGCGCCGGCTGCTGGCGCTGGCAGCCGCCCGTTTCTACCATGCGCAGCCGGAAACCATGGTTGCCGTCACCGGCACCGCCGGCAAGACCTCCGTCGCCTCGTTCACCCGCCAGATCTGGGCGCATGCCGGCCATGCCGCAGCACAGATCGGCACGACCGGCGTCGTCTCGCCCACCCGCAACGACTACGGAACGCTGACCACGCCGGATCCTGTCGAACTGCAGCAGCTGCTGGCGGAACTGGCTGCCGAAGGCGTTACCCATGCCGCCATGGAAGCTTCCAGCCATGGCCTGGACCAGAGCCGGATCGACGGCGTGCGTCTTTTCGCCGCCGGCTTCACCAATCTCGGCCGCGATCACATGGACTACCATCCGACGATCGAAAGCTACATGGCCACCAAGATGCGGCTCTTCGATACACTGATGCCGAAAGGCTCGCCGGCCGTCATCTTCGCCGACGACGCCTGGTCGGAAGAGGCGATACGGGTGGCGACGGTTGCCGACGTCGAAGTCCGCACCGTCGGTCGAAAGGGCGATTATCTGTGCCTCAAGCGCGTCGAGCATTTCCGGCACAAGCAGATGGCCGAGATCCACATCGGCGACCAGATTTTCGAAGTCGATATTCCGCTTGCCGGTGATTTCCAGGTGGCGAACGCGCTGGTCGCGGCGGGACTTGCGATGTCGACCGGGGTTCCGGCCGCGGTCGCCATGGCCGCGCTCGAAAAGTTGGTGGGCGCCTCCGGTCGTCTCGAACTGATCGGCCAGACAAAAGCCGGCGCGCTCGCCTATGTGGATTATGCCCACAAGCCGGACGCGCTGGAAAACGTGCTGACCTCCGTGCGACCGTTCACGACCGGCCGGGTCATCGTGGTGTTCGGCTGCGGCGGCGACCGCGACAAGGGTAAGCGGCCGATCATGGGCGATGTAGCGACGCGGCTTGCCGATATCATCATCGTCACTGACGACAATCCGCGTTCCGAGGTTCCCGAGGTGATCCGCTCCGAGATCATGGCGGCGGCTCCGGGCGCAATCGAGATCGGCGACCGGGCCAAGGCGATACGCCAGGCAGTCAATATGCTGCGGGCCGGCGATACGCTGATCGTCGCGGGCAAGGGCCATGAACACGGCCAGACGATCGGCACGACGGTCCTGCCGTTTTCCGATCACGTCGAAGTCCGCAAGGCACTGGAGGAGATGAAATCGTGAGCTGGCTATGGACCTCCGAGGATTTGACGTCTGCCATGGGCGGCCGGCCGATCGGTGCGCTTCCGGCGGGCATCACCGGCATCTCGATCGACAGCCGTTCCATCGGCCAGGACGAGGCTTTTTTCGCCATCAAGGGCGACCGCGTCGACGGCCATGACTATGCGAGCCTCGCGGTCGCCAACGGTGCGACGCTGATCGTCGTCAACGAGGCGAAACTGCCCGCGCTCGGCAAATTGACGGTGCCGATGATCGTGGTGGAGGACGTTCTCGCCGCTCTTGGCAAATTGGCGCTTGCGGCGCGCGACCGCAGCAGGGCCCGTATCGTCGCGGTGACCGGTTCGGTCGGCAAGACCACCACCAAGGAAATGCTGCGCCATGCGCTTGCGCCTTCCGGAAAGGTGCATGCCGCCGTCGCGTCCTTCAACAATCACTGGGGCGTGCCGCTGACACTCGCCCGCATGCCGGCTGATACCGATTTCGGGGTCTTCGAGATCGGCATGAACCATCCCGACGAAATCCGCCCCCTGGTCAAGATGGTGCGCCCGCATGTGGCAATGATCACCACGATCGCCGCTGCCCATCTCGGCCATTTCAAGAACCTCGAGGAGATTGCAGGCGCCAAGGCCGAGATCTTCGAAGGCCTGGAGCCTGGCGGTTCGGCGGTCCTCAACCGCGACATCAAGCAGTTCGGCTTCCTGCAGAAAAAGGCGCAGGAGGCAGGCGTCTCGCACGTCCACACCTTCGGCCAGCACGCCAAGGCGGACTTCCGGCTGGCGGATTTCGAAGGCAACGGGGAAAACTCGGTCGTCTGGGCGGTGCTGAACGGCGAGACCTCGGAAGTCCATATCGGCGCTCCCGGCCGCCACATCGCCGAGAACGCGATGGCAGTCCTCGGCGCCTGCCTGCTGGTCGGCGCGGACATGGCCGGTGCTATGGCGGCGCTCGCGGCGCTGAAGCCGGTCAAGGGCAGGGGCGAGCGCCACCGCCTCGGCATTGGCGAGGGCCATCTGACCCTGATCGACGAGAGCTACAACGCCAATCCGGCCTCGATGCGGGCGGGGATCGCGCTCCTGGCGGCGGCGACGCCGGAACTGACCGGCCGGCAGATCGCGGTCCTCGGCGACATGCTGGAAATGGGCGAGTTTTCCGCCAAGGTTCACGAGGAGTTGGCAGGTCCGCTGCTCGCCGCCGGTATCGAACATGTCTGGCTGGCGGGTGCGGAAATGGCGGCGCTGCGCGACGCGCTGCCCGACAGCGTCGACGTGCAATATTACGAAAAAACCACGGATCTCGCCGATTTCGTGGTGCGCTCTGTGATCCCCGGTGACGTGGTGATGGTGAAATCCTCGCTTGGCATCGGTTTCGGCAAGATCGTGGCCGCGCTTATTGACAACTACCCGGCATTCTCCGACACGGAACGCCACTAATTGAGATGCGGCTTCTAGAAAGGGCGCTGAATGCTGATCTGGCTTGTGGAACTGGCGGACAAAGTCCAATTTTTCAACCTGTTCCGGTACATCACCTTCAGGACGGGCGCTGCGCTCTTTACGTCTGCGCTGATCGTGTTCCTGTTCGGGCCGATGATCATCGCATCGCTTCGCCTGCGCCAGGGTAAGGGCCAGCCGATTCGTGCCGACGGGCCGCAGACCCATTTCAAGAAGGCCGGCACGCCGACCATGGGCGGGCTGATGATTCTCGCCGGCATCGTCGGCGGCTCGCTGCTCTGGGCCGACCTTTCCAACGTCTACGTAGTGGCGACCCTGCTCGTGACGCTGGGTTTCGGCGCGATCGGCTTTTATGACGACTATCTCAAGGTCACCAAGCAGACCGACAAGGGTTTTTCCGGCAAGGCCCGCCTCGGCATCGAGTTCGTGATCGCCGGCATTGCGGTCTTCTTCATGATGCGAGTGGCGCTCGCCACTGGCCAGTCGAGCAATCCGACGCTCGGCACTTCGGTCGCCTTCCCTTTCTTCAAGGACCTGTTCATCAATCTCGGCGTCTTCTTCGTGCTGTTCGGCGGTTTCGTCATCGTGGCTGCCGGCAATGCGGTGAACCTGACGGACGGGCTCGACGGGCTCGCCATCGTGCCTGTGATGATCGCTGCGGCTTCCTTCGGCGTCATCGCCTATCTCGCCGGCAACGCGGTATTTGCGGGATACCTGCAGATCAATTTTGTCCCCGGCACCGGCGAGCTCGCCGTCATTCTCGGAGCGGTGATCGGAGCGGGCCTCGGCTTCCTCTGGTTCAACGCCCCGCCGGCCGCGATCTTCATGGGCGATACGGGATCGCTGGCGCTCGGCGGCCTGATCGGTTCGGTCGCCGTTGCCACCAAGCACGAGATCGTCATGGCGATCGTCGGCGGCCTTTTCGTCATGGAGACGCTGTCGGTGATCATCCAGGTCGGCTTCTTCAAGATGACCGGCCGGCGCGTCTTCCTGATGGCCCCGATCCATCACCATTTCGAGAAACTGGGCTGGACGGAAAGCCAGGTGGTGATCCGTTTCTGGATCATCGCCGTCGGCCTTGCCATGCTCGGCCTTTCGACGCTCAAGCTGCGGTGACACGGCGATGATCGCGGTCACCACATTCAAGGACAAGCCGGTCGCGCTGTTCGGCCTCGGCGGCTCGGGACTGGCCACGGCCAGGGCCCTGGTTGCCGGCGGTGCGAAGGTGGTCGCCTGGGACGACAACCCCGACAGCGTTGCCAAGGCGATGGCCGAAGGCATTGCGACCACCGATCTGCGCGGTATCGACTGGTCTGTCCAGGCCGCCTTCGTGCTGTCGCCGGGCGTGCCGCTCACCCACCCGAAACCGCATTGGAGCGTCGATCTCGCCCGGTCCGCCGGCGTCGAGATCATCGGCGATGTCGAGCTTTTCGTTCGCGAGCGTCGGGCGCATGCGCCGGATTGCCCCTTCATCGCGATTACCGGCACCAACGGGAAGTCGACGACCACAGCGCTGATCGCCCATATTCTCAAGTCGAGCGGCCGCGATACCCAGCTCGGCGGCAATATCGGCACCGCGATCCTGACGCTCGATCCGCCGAAGGCCGAGCGCTACTTCGTCGTCGAATGCTCGTCCTACCAGATCGATCTGGCGCCGACGCTCAACCCGACCGCCGGCATCCTGCTTAACCTGACGCCTGATCATCTCGACCGCCACGGCACCATGCAGCATTATGCCGACGTCAAGGAACGGCTCGTTGCCGGTAGCGGCACGGCCGTGATCGGCGTCGACGATTCGTTCTGCGCCCTGATTGCCGACCGCGTCGAGCGGGCCGGTGTCGCGGTCAAGCGGATTTCCAAGCGGGTCGTCGTTGCCGACGGCCTCTATGCCGAGGGCAGCCGGATCATTGAGGCGCATGGCGGCGCGGCGTCGCTGCTTGCCGATCTCGACGGTATCGAGACCCTCAAGGGCAGCCACAACGCCCAGAACGCGGCGGCGGCGATCGCCGCCTGCCTGGCGGTCGGCGTGTCGCGGGACGAGATCCGGGCGGGACTGAAATCCTTTCCCGGTCTGAAGCATCGAATGCAGCCGGTCGGCCGCCGGGGCCAGGTCGTGTTCGTCAACGATTCGAAGGCGACCAACGCTGATGCGGCAGCGCCGGCGCTCTCCAGCTACGACCGCATCTACTGGATTGCCGGCGGTCTGCCGAAGGAGGGCGGCATAGTCAGCCTCGCTCCACTCTTCCCGCGTATCGTCAAGGCCTATCTGATCGGAGAAGCCGCACCGGCATTCGCGGCGACGCTTGGCGAGGCGGTGCCCTACGAGATTTCGGGCACGCTCGAAAAGGCGGTCGCGCACGCAGCGGCGGATGCAGGAGCCGATACGACGCCGTCCGCGGTGATGTTGTCGCCGGCCTGCGCCAGCTTCGATCAGTTCAAGAATTTCGAGGTTCGCGGCGATGCCTTTGTCGGCCATGTCGCGGGTCTCGACGGCGTCACGATGTTGGTCGATTTAGATTGATCGAGACGGAAAAGGGGAACGACAGATGGTAAGCCGCGCAGACCGTGGGCCGCTCGCAGACTGGTTCTGGACGATCGACCGTTTCTTCCTCGTCGCCTTCGTTTTGTTGATGGGCGTCGGTTTCATGCTCTCCTTCGCGGCATCGCCGGCGGTCGCCGAGCGTATCGGCCTCAACAGCTTCCATTTCGTCGAGCGTCACGCGCTGTTCCTGCTGCCGTCGCTGGTGGTGATGGTCGGCCTGTCCTTCCTGACGCCGCGGCAGGTGCGGCGGACCGCGATCGTCCTCTTGATCATCTCGCTGACGCTGATGGTGCTGGCGCTGTTCTTCGGCGTCGAGGTCAAGGGATCGCGGCGCTGGATCGGCGTCGGAATGTTCTCGATCCAGCCGTCGGAATTCATGAAACCGGCCTTCGTCGTCGTCTGCGCCTGGCTGTTTGCCGAGCACGCGCGGCAGCCGGAAATCCCCGGCAATCTCTTCGCCATCATCCTTTTCGGCATCGTCGCGGCACTGCTCGTCGCCCAGCCCGACCTTGGCCAGACGATTTTGACCAGCGTCGTCTGGGGGGGCATGTTCTTCATGGCCGGCATGCCCTGGCTGTGGATCGTGCTGCTCGGCGGCGTCGGTGCCGGCGGCATCGTCACCGCCTATTACATGCTGCCGCACGTGACCGCCCGTTTCGACAAGTTCCTGACCGGGGAGGGCGACCGCTTCCAGATCGAGACGGCGCACGAAGCGATCCTGCAGGGCGGCTGGTTCGGGCAGGGGCCGGGCGAAGGCATCGTCAAGCGCATCCTGCCGGACAGCCACACGGACTTCGTGTTCTCCGTTGCAGCGGAAGAATTCGGCATTATCTTCTGTATGGCACTGGTGGCGATCTTCGCCTTCATCGTGCTGCGCGGCCTGAACCACGCCTTCAAGGAGCGCAACGACTTCAACCGGTTCGCGGTCGCTGGCCTCGTGCTGCAGATCGGCATGCAGTCGCTCATCAATATCGGCGTCAATCTCGAACTCATGCCGGCCAAGGGCATGACGCTCCCCTTGATCTCCTATGGCGGCTCCTCGATGATCGCGATCTGCATCACTGCAGGCTTCATCCTGGCGCTGACCCGCCATCGTCCGGAGAAGCGAGCGCAAGAGCGGAGCCTGTTCCGGGTCGCCCAGGGCGTACCCGCGGAGTAAAAGTCGAATGACCAAGGGCATCATATTGCTTGCCGCCGGGGGAACCGGCGGTCATGTGTTTCCGGCGGAAGCGCTGGGACACGAACTGAAGGCGCGGGGTTATTCCGTGCATCTCGTCACCGACAGCCGGGCGGAGCGTTATGCCGGCACGTTTCCCGCCGACGAAATCCATGTCGTTCCGTCCGCCACGTTCGGATCCAAGAACCCGATCGCGCTCGCCCGCACCGGCTGGAAGCTGTGGACGGGCCTGCGGGCTGCGCGCCGCCTGATCGGCCGCCTGAAGCCGCTTGCCGTGGTCGGCTTCGGCGGCTACCCGACCGTGCCGCCGCTGATGGCTTCGACCGCCATGGGCGTGCCAACGATGATCCATGAACAGAACGCCGTGATGGGCCGCGCCAACAAGGCGTTGGCCGCCAAGGTCCAGGCGATCGCCGGCGGTTTCCTGCAGGAGGGCAGTGGTCCTTATGCGGACAAGACCGTCACGACGGGCAATCCGGTGCGTCCGGCCGTGCTTGCGGCCTCCAATATTCCCTATGTCGCCTCTCGCGGCGACGATCCGTTCCGGCTGGTCGTGTTCGGCGGCAGCCAGGGCGCGCAGTTCTTCTCGTCGGCCGTGCCGACGGCGCTCAGCCTGCTCGACCAGGCCGAGCGCGATCGTGTCGTCGTTACCCAGCAGGCGCGCCCGGAAGACAAGGATCGGGTCAGCTCCTGCTTTGCAAAGCTCAAGGCACCCGCCGATATCTCGTCGTTCTTCTCGGACATGGCCGAACGGCTGGCGACGGCACATCTGGTCATCTGCCGCTCCGGTGCCTCCACTGTGTCGGAAATCGCGGTGATCGGCCGGCCGGCCATTCTCGTGCCTTACCCACATGCTCTGGATCACGACCAGGCAGCCAATGCCGAGGCGCTGGTGGCGACCGGCGGCGCAAAGGTCGTGCAGCAGTCGGATCTGTCGCCGGAAAAGCTTGCCGCGATCATTTCGGGTGCGATGAAGGATCCGGATAAGCTCGAAAGAATGGCAGCGGCCGCCAGGTCCGCCGGACGGCCGAATGCGACCGGCCAGCTTGCGGATCTGGTCGTGGCGATCGCGGAGCGGAAATCAATTTCGGAATTTAAGGGAGTGCGTGCATGAAGATGCCGAAGGCCATAGGGCTCGTTCATTTCATCGGCATCGGCGGTATCGGCATGAGCGGTATCGCCGAGGTGCTGCATAATCTCGGCCACAAGGTCCAGGGATCCGACCAGGCCGACGGTGCAAATGTCCAGCGCCTGCGCGACAAGGGCATCCCGGTCTTCGTCGGCCACCAGGCCGAGAATATCGGCGATTCCGAGGTGGTCGTCGTCTCGACCGCGATCAAGAAGAACAATCCGGAGCTGATGGCCGCGCGCGAAAAATCGCTGCCGATCGTGCGCCGCGCCGAAATGCTCGCCGAGCTGATGCGCTTCCGCAATGCGATCGCCATCGGCGGCACACATGGCAAGACCACTACGACCTCGATGGTCGCGGCGCTGCTGGAGGCAGGCAGCCTCGACCCGACCGTCATCAACGGCGGCATCATCAACGCCTACGGCACCAATGCCCGCATGGGCGAGGGCGAGTGGATGGTGGTCGAGGCCGACGAATCGGACGGCACCTTCTTGAAGCTGCCTGCCGACGTCGCCGTCGTCACCAATATCGATCCCGAACATCTCGACCATTACGGCAATTTCGACGCGGTGCGCGCCGCCTTCCGGCAGTTCGTCGAGAACGTGCCGTTCTACGGGTTCGGCGTGCTCTGCCTGGATCATCCGGAAGTGCAGGCGCTGGTCGGCCGCATCGAAGACCGCAAGATCGTCACCTATGGCGAAAACCCGCAGGCGGATGCGCGTTTCTCGAATGTCCGCATGGAAGGCACCAAGTCGATCTTCGACGTGGAAATCCGCCGTCGCCGCACCGGCCGGGTGTTCCAGTTCAAGGATCTTGCGCTGCCGATGCCCGGGCGCCACAACATTTCCAACGCCACCGCCGCGATTGCCGTCGCCAACCGGCTCGGCATTTCGGAAGAGGATATCCGCAAGGGGCTCGCCAATTTCAGCGGCGTCAAGCGGCGCTTTACGCTGACCGGTACCTGGAACGGCGTTTCGATCTTCGACGACTACGGTCACCATCCGGTGGAGATCAAGGCCGTGCTGCGGGCAGCCCGCGAATCGTGCCAGGGCCGCATCATCGCGGTGCACCAGCCGCATCGTTACACGCGTCTGTCGAGCCTCTTCGAGGATTTTGCCAATTGCTTCAACGATGCCGACAGCATCATCCTGGCGCCGGTCTACGCCGCCGGCGAGGAGCCGATCGAAGGTGCCAATTCTGAAACGCTGATTTCGCGCATCCGTTCGGGCGGCCATCGCGACGCAAGATACATGGCATCGCCGACGGAACTCGCTTCGATTGTATCGGGCATTGCGAAGCCGGGTGATTTCGTGGTTCTTCTGGGAGCGGGCAATATCACACAGTGGGCCGCGGCGTTGCCGAAGGAACTGGAAAGCATATCGGGACAGTAGGAAATGAAACAGGTGAACGGGGAAAAGCTTCTGGCGTCGTTGGGGGATGACGTCAACAAACTGCGCGGAAGGCTGACGCCGGACGCGCCGATGGATCGCGTCACCTGGTTCCAGGCCGGCGGGCTCGCCGAACTGATGTTCCAGCCCCATGACGTCGACGATCTCGTGACTTTCCTGCAGATCCTGCCGGAAGACGTGCCGCTGACGGTGGTCGGCGTCGGTTCGAACCTGCTCGTCCGCGACGGAGGTATTCCCGGCGTCGTTCTGCGCCTCTCGGCCAAGGGTTTCGGCGGGGTCGATCTCGTTGGCGACAACCGTATCAAGGCCGGTGCGATCTGCCCCGACAAGCACATTGCCGCAATGGCGATGGACAACGGCATCGGCGGTTTCGCCTTCTATTACGGCATCCCCGGCTCGATCGGCGGCGCTTTGCGCATGAATGCCGGCGCCAATGGCGGCGAGACTGCCGGGCGCGTCGTCGAAGTGCATGCCGTCGACCGCAAGGGCGGCACGCATGTCTTCTCTACCGCCGAGATGGGTTACAGCTATCGCCATTCCTCGGTCCCGGAGGACATGATCTTTACCCACGCGGTCTTCGAGGGATATCCCGAGGAGCGGGCAAAGATTCGCGCCGAGATGGATGCCGTGCGTCAGCATCGCGAGACGGTGCAGCCGATCAAGGAAAAGACCGGCGGCTCGACCTTCAAGAACCCGGAAGGCCATTCCGCGTGGAAGCTGATCGACGAGGCAGGCTGCCGCGGGCTGGTCAGCGGCGGAGCACAGATGTCGTCGCTGCATTGCAACTTCATGATCAATATCGGTTATGCCAGCGGCTACGACCTCGAATATCTCGGCGAAACCATTCGCCAGCGGGTCTTCGAACATGCCGACATCAAACTCGAATGGGAAATCAAGCGCCTCGGCATCTTCATGCCCGGCCGCGAGGTGAGACCCTTTCATGGCATGACAAGCGAATGACGGTACTCGACCGGGGTGAGGCAAAGGCCCCGGTTGGCCGGTTATCTTGTAAATTTAAGACGTTGCAGCGGTCATCTCGTGTTTTGATTCAGTTGGATAGCGCCGGTGACGCCGGTGCAACCTTGGATATTTCACGAGATGCTTATTCATTGAGCATTCATGAGAGTATATTGCATAATACCCCTGTTTGAATGAGATTCGTGCCAAGAACCGGCAGGGTGCCGGGGGCACGAGCAGGGGGATATCCGATGTTTAAAAAATTAGCGGCCGAGTTTTTCGGCACTTTCTGGCTTGTCTTCGGTGGATGCGGCAGCGCGGTTCTGGCGGCTGCATTTCCGGATCTCGGTATCGGCTTCGTCGGCGTAGCGCTCGCGTTCGGCCTGACGGTGCTGACCATGGCTTATGCGGTCGGCGGCATTTCCGGCGGGCATTTCAATCCGGCGGTATCGGTGGGACTGACGGTGGCGGGCAGGTTCCCGGCATCGAGCCTGCTGCCTTACGTCATCGCTCAAGTGGTAGGAGCGGTCGTTGCTGCCTTGGTTCTCTATCTCATCGCCTCCGGCAAGGCTGGTTTCCAGCTCGGCGGCTTTGCGTCCAACGGCTATGGCGAGCATTCGCCCGGCGGTTATTCGTTGACCTCCGCGCTGTTGATAGAACTGGTTCTCACCGGTTTCTTCATCTTCATCATTCTGGGCGCGACCGGACCGAAGGCGCCGGCCGGGTTTGCTCCGATCGCAATCGGCCTTGCGCTGACGCTGATCCATCTGATCTCGATCCCGGTCACCAACACGTCCGTCAATCCGGCACGTTCGACCGGCGTCGCGCTGATCGTCGGGGACTGGGCTGTCGCACAGCTTTGGCTTTTCTGGGTGGCGCCGATCGTAGGTGCCATCCTCGGCGCGCTGGCGTGGAAGCTGGTGGACGATTCGGAAGAGCGGGCCGCGGCCTGATTTTTAGAAGAACGGCGCGTTCCGCCGAGGTAAAAGAGCCCGCGAAGCCGCCCGCTTCGCGGGCTTTTCTGTGCCTCGAACTTTCAGGAATCGCCGTCCGATTCGAGAGGCTCGACCCTCCTTTTATTGCCGTTCCGAATGTTGCCCCAAACTGGGCGTTAACATCCAGCGATTCGATTTTTCCTTTGTTTTCATGCTTTTGGCTACCCGGGTTAATCAAGGTAAACGGTTTGTTAACTATATTCGGGCACTAATGCAGGCATGCCTAACTTCTGGCGAGAATCGTCAGAGAACAGGTTGGCGCAAGCGCCGTACTAGAGAGTGTAGTCCTTTTTGGCGGGAGTGATCGATGAGTGACAAGCACGTGGCTGTTTTGATGGGAGGATTTTCCTCCGAGCGGCCTGTTAGCCTGTCCTCGGGCACTGCCTGTGCGGATGCTCTCGAAGGCGAAGGCTATCGCGTCACCCGCGTCGATGTCGGCCGGGATGTCGCGGCCGTTCTCTCGGATCTCCGGCCAGACGTAGCCTTCAATGCCTTGCACGGGCCTTTCGGTGAGGACGGAACGATCCAGGGCATTCTCGAATACCTCGAAATTCCCTACACCCATTCCGGCGTGCTTGCCTCGGCGCTCGCTATGGACAAACATCAGGCCAAGCACGTCGCCAAGGCATCCGGCATTCCCGTCGCCGAAGCCAAGGCCATGAGCCGCTTCGATATCGGTAACGCTCATCCGATAAAGCCGCCCTATGTGGTGAAGCCGGTTCGCGAAGGGTCGTCCTTCGGTGTCGTGATCGTCCAGGAAAATCAGTCGCATCCGCCGCAGATCATCGGCTCGGCCGAGTGGCGCTACGGGGATCGTGTCCTGGTCGAGCGCTATATCTATGGCCGCGAACTCACCTGCGGTGTGATGGGCGACGTGGCGCTTGGCGTCACCGAAGTGGTGCCTCTCAGCCACGCCTTTTACGATTACGATGCGAAATATGCGGAGGGTGGTTCGAAACACGTCATCCCGGCGCAAATTTCACCGAATATTTACCAAAAGATTCAAACACTAGCGCTCAAGGCGCATCAGGCGATGGGCTGCCGTGGCGTCAGTCGCTCCGACTTTCGCTACGACGACCGCTTCTCCGAGAACGGCGAGGTTATCTGGCTGGAAATCAACACGCAGCCGGGCATGACCCCGACATCACTGGTGCCCGAAATGGCCGGCCATGCCGGTCACTCATTTGGTGAACTCGTCCGTTGGATGGTGGAGGACGCTACGTGTTTGCGTTGATCGGCAGAAAAGCGGGTGGACCGCGAGGCCGTTCTCAGGCTCATTATCTCGGTGCCGAAGAGCGCCGGGTTCTTCCGCGCCCGCTTCGCCGGGTGTTCCGTTTCTGCGCCAGCCTCGCCACCGGCCGCATCCACATCCCGCCCCATACCGGAGCCCTGTCCGCTCTCGGCTTCTTCGCCGCGATCGGTCTCTACGGCATGTCGCTCGGCGGTCATGGCCAGGCGGTCGCGCAGGCGACCACGGCGGCTGTCGGCTTTGCGATCGAGGATGTGCGCGTCTCGGGCAATGACCAGACTTCCGAAATCGACATTCTGCAGCTTCTCGGCCTCGACGGTACGACGTCGCTGGTCGCTCTCGACATCGATTCCGCCCGCCGCAAGCTCTCGGCGCTTCCCTGGGTCCAGTATGCGGAAGTTCGCAAGATCTATCCGAAGACGATCGAGGTGATGCTGAAGGAACGTCAGGCCTTCGGTATCTGGCAGCACGGCGCCGAACTGTCGCTGATCGAAAAGAACGGCAGCGTGATCGCGCCGCTGCGTGACAACAAGTTCGCCTCGCTTCCGCTCTTCGTCGGCCGCGATGCCGAGACGGCCGCATCCTCCTTCGAGGACGCCATGGCCGGCTGGCCAGAGCTGAAAAATCGCGTGAAGGCCTATGTCCGCATTGCCGGTCGCCGCTGGGATCTGCATCTCGACAACGGCGTCGTGCTGAAGCTGCCGGAAGCCAACGTTGCTAAGGCGCTGCGCGTGCTCGCACGGCTCGAAAAGGAGCAGGGCTTGCTGGAGCGCGATGTCGCCGCCGTCGATTTGAGGCTTGAGGATCGCACCACCATCCAGCTCACTCCCGGTGCCATGGATCGCCGCAAAGAGGCGCTCGATGCGCGGACAAAGGCCTTGAAGAAACTGGGAGAGCAGTCTTGAGCGTATTCGGTTCTTCCCATTTCGGTCTGCCGCGCATGAAGCCGCTGTCTTCCAAGCGCAGCCACGTCGTTTCGGTTCTTGATATCGGCTCCACCAAGGTGGTCTGCATGATCGCCCGGCTGACGCCGCGCCAGGAAAGCCAGGTTCTGCCCGGCCGCACCCACAATATCGAGATCATCGGTATCGGCCACCAGCGCTCGCGCGGTGTGAAGTCCGGCGTGATCGGCGATCTCGATGCCGCGGAAAGCGTCGTCCGCCTCGCGGTCGATGCCGCCGAGCGTATGGCGGGGCTTACCGTCGACAGCCTGATCGTCAACGTCTCCGCCGGCCGCATCACCAGCGACGTCTATACGGCGACGATCGATCTTGGTGGCCAGGAAGTGGAAGAGGCCGATCTCAAGAAGGTGCTGGTGGCGGCAAGCCAGCAGTCGCTGCGCCAGGATCGCGCCATCCTGCACTCGCTTCCAACCGGTTTCTCGCTCGACGGCGAACGCGGCATCCGTGATCCGCTGGCGATGTTCGGCGACACACTTGGCGTCGACATGCATGTCGTGGCAGCCGAGCGCGCCACGCTGAAGAACCTCGAACTCTGCGTCAACCGTGCGCATCTGTCGGTCGAAGGCATGGTCGCGACGCCCTATGCGAGCGGCCTTGCGGCCCTCGTCGACGACGAAGTCGAGCTCGGCTGCGCGGCGATCGACATGGGCGGCGGCACGACGACGATCTCGGTCTTTGCCGAGGGCAAGCTCGTTCATACGGATGCGATCAGCCTTGGCGGTCATCATGTGACCACCGACCTTGCCCGCGGCCTTTCGACCCGCATCGAGGATGCCGAGCGCATGAAGGTCGTGCACGGTTCGGCGCTCGCCAACGGTGGCGACGAGCGGGATGTGATCTCGGTTCCGCCGATCGGCGAGGACGATCGCGATCAGCCGACCCAGGTGCCGCGCTCGCTGGTCACCCGCATCGTGCAGGCGCGCATCGAAGAGACGCTCGAGCTCATCCGCGACCGCATCCAGAAGTCGGGTTTCAGCCCGATCGTCGGCAAGCGCGTCGTGCTGACGGGTGGTGCCAGCCAGCTTACCGGCCTTTCGGAAACGGCGCGCCGCATCCTGGCGCGCAATGTCCGCATCGGCCGTCCGATGGGCGTCTCCGGCCTGCCGACGGCAGCCAAGGGACCGGCCTTTTCGACGGCAGTCGGGCTGATGATCTATCCGCAGGTCGCGGATCTCGAAACACACGCTTCGCAGAGCGGCCTGATGGCCACGCTGGGAAGCGGCAATGGCAGGCTGGCCCGCGTGGGCCAGTGGTTAAAGGAAAGTTTTTGATGCGAGGGGCTTCGGCCCGCGTATCGGAGAAGAGTTGCAATGAATTGGCCGGCGGCGATGCGGCCAGCAAAAGAAGGAACTGGTGCAATGACCATCAAGCTGCAAAAGCCTGATATCACCGAGTTGAAGCCTCGGATTACCGTGTTTGGCGTCGGTGGCGGCGGCGGTAACGCCGTCAACAACATGATCACAGCCGGCCTCGAAGGCGTCGATTTCGTCGTCGCCAATACCGATGCCCAGGCGCTGACCATGACCAAGGCCGAACGCATCATCCAGATGGGCGCCCGGGTCACCGAAGGTCTCGGCGCCGGTTCGCAGCCGGAAGTCGGCCGCGCCGCCGCGGAAGAATGCCTCGACGAGATCGTCGATCACCTGCATGGCACGCACATGTGCTTCGTCACTGCCGGCATGGGCGGTGGCACCGGCACGGGTGCCGCGCCGGTCGTCGCGCAGGCCGCCCGCTCCAAGGGCATCCTGACCGTCGGCGTCGTCACCAAGCCGTTCCATTTCGAAGGCCAGCGCCGCATGCGGCTTGCTGAATCCGGCATCCAGGAACTGCAGAAGTCTGTCGACACGCTGATCGTCATTCCGAACCAGAACCTCTTCCGCATCGCCAATGACAAGACGACATTCGCCGACGCGTTCGCAATGGCCGACCAGGTTCTCTATTCCGGCGTCGCCTGCATCACCGACCTGATGGTCAAGGAAGGCCTGATCAACCTCGACTTCGCCGACGTCCGCTCGGTGATGCGCGAGATGGGCCGCGCGATGATGGGTACCGGCGAAGCATCCGGCCCGGGCCGCGCCATGCAGGCCGCCGAAGCCGCGATCGCCAATCCGCTGCTCGACGAGACTTCGATGAAGGGCGCTCAAGGGCTGCTGATCTCGATCACCGGCGGCCGTGACCTGACGCTGTTCGAAGTCGACGAAGCTGCGACCCGCATTCGCGAAGAAGTCGATCCGGATGCGAACATCATCCTCGGCGCGACCTTCGACGAGGCGCTCGAAGGCCTGATCCGCGTATCGGTCGTGGCGACCGGCATCGATCGCGCCGCCGGCGCCGTCGACATCCGTGCCGCCGAAATGCGCGCCGCCGCAAAGCCGATCATCCGCCCGTCGGCCGCCATTGCTCCGGCGCCTGTTGCTGCTCAGCCGGCTCCGGTCATGCAGGCAGCCCCGGCTCCGAAGCCGGTCGTCGATCCGATCGCCGAGACGATCCGCATGGCGGAAGCCGAAATGGAACGCGAACTCGCTATTGCTGAACCGCAGCACCAGCATGCGGCACCTCAGCCGGTCGCTCCGCAGCCGGTCATGCATCAGCAGGAGGAGTTCCGCCCGCAGAGCCGCATCTTCGCAGCTGCTCCGGCCGAAGCACCGGCCCCGGTCATGAGCCGCCCGGCTCCGGCCCCGCAGCCGGCCGCGGTTCATCATCACGCGCAGCAGCCCGCTCCGGCGATGAACCAGCCGGCTCCGCGCCCGGCGCAGCCGGTCTACCGCGAGCCGATGTCGCAGGTGGTCGAACCGGTTCGCATGCCGAAGGTCGAGGATTTCCCGCCGGTCGTGAAGGCCGAAATGGATCGTCGCGCCCAGCCGGTGAGCCATGTGCAGGAAGAACGCGGCCCGATGGGTCTCCTGAAGCGGATCACCAACTCGCTCGGCCGCCGCGAAGAGGAAGAGCCTGCTCACATCGAGCCGGCCGCACCGGCTCCGGCCCCGCAGCAGCGTCGTCCGCTGTCGGCCGAGGCGAGCCTTTATGCGCCGCGCCGCGGCAATCTCGACGATCATGGACGTGCGGTTCCGCAGGCCCATCACGAGGAAGATCAGCTCGAAATTCCGGCCTTCCTGCGCCGCCAGTCGAACTGAGTTAAAGACGGTCACGAAACGTGAAGAAGGCCCGGATCACGCATCCGGGCCTTCGCTCGTTTTATCAATCAAGACGTAGAGTTAACAACGTAACAATCCGAAATGAACAGTGATTTGGATTGTGCCGGATGGCTGCGTATGAAAGACGCTAAGACACGCCGACAGAGATCGACCGATTCAGGCGATCGGTCCGGCAGGCGTTAAGAATATCGGATCCTTTTGCTTTACGGATCCGGCGAAAAGAAGGCAGCAGGAATGACTATCGGACTGTTCGGTTTCCAGACCACCATCGCCTCCCCGGTAACCCTGAAGGGCATTGGCGTTCATTCCGGAGCCCCCGTCAGCCTTACTTTTCAGCCTGCCGAAGCCGGCACCGGCGTAATCTTCACGCGTCTTCTGGACGACGGCAGCTCGGTCGAATATCGGGCCGTTTCCTCCCAGGTCGGCAATACCGATCTCTGCACCGTTCTCGGTACGTCGCTTTCCCGCTCCGTCGCAACGATCGAACATGTGATGGCGGCGCTCTACGCGCTCGGCGTCGACAATATCATGGTCGAAGTCGACAGCGGCGAGATGCCGATCATGGACGGCAGCTCCTATCCGTTCATCGAAGCGATCGAGCAGGCCGGCATCGTCAATCTCGGCATCAAGCGCCGCTACATCCGTGTCCTGAAGCCGGTCCGCATCGACTCCGGTGCTTCCTGGTCGGAGTTCCGCCCCTATGACGGCACCCGTTTCGAAGTCGAGATCGATTTCTCTTCGCCGCTGATCGGCCGCCAGAGCTGGAAGGGCGACCTGACCGCCGAGACCTTCAAGCAGGAACTCTCCCGTGCCCGCACCTTCGGCTTCATGCGCGACGTGGAGCGTCTCTGGGCCGCCGGTTATGCACTCGGTTCCTCGCTCGAAAATTCGGTCGTCATCTCCGACGACGACACGATCGTCAATGTCGAGGGCCTTCGTTACAAGGACGAGTTTGTCCGCCACAAGACGCTCGATGCCGTCGGCGACCTGGCGCTTGCTGGCGCCCAGTTCATCGGCTGCTACCGCTCCTATCGCGGCGGCCACAAGATGAATGCCAATGCGCTGAAGGCGCTGATGAGCGACCCGACGGCTTACGAGGTCGTCGAGGCTCCGTCGTCGCGTGCGGCCCGCGTGCGGGCAGGGGAGTTCGTACCGGTCAACGTGCCGGAACTTGCGTCCTGGTTTGCCTGATAAAGTTGACCCAGTCGACTCGGCCGCTTCTCCGGAAGCGGCCTTTTTCTTTTTTGGGGACAGGGTTCCGATTTAACCTTGAAATGCCGTATTGCGGCGACGTGCCACAAAAATGCATTAATGCCACAGCATTGCGTTGCTCTCCCTTTGCTTTTATGGCTAGAACGGCCTGCTTGGGCAGCGGGCATTTCAGGCGCGGGACGATCAGGAATTCTCGAATGAACCATGTAAGGTCTGTTGGAATGCGTAAGACGGCAAGAGTAGCGCTTGTGTCGCTGGTGCTGGCCGGCGCCGGCTTTGGCATGACCGCCTGCCAGTCGGATCCCGATATTGACATCACCAAGCTCGGTCTCGAAACGGATGCGCCGGAGACGCTCTACAACCAGGGTCTCGCCAACATGAAGGCAGGCAACCTTGCCGAAGCAGGCCGCAAGTTCGATTCGATCGACCGCCAGAATCCCTTCACCGAATGGGGCCGCAAGGCGCTCGTCATGAGCACATTCACCAAGTACCGGCTCGGCCGCAACGACGAGGCGGTGGCCACCGGCAACCGCTACATGAGCCAGTATCCGCAATCGCAGGATTCGGCCTATGTCCAGTATCTCGTCGGCCTCGCTTACTCCAAGCAGATCGCCGACGTGACCCAGGACCAGCGCGCTGCCGTGCGCACCATCGATGCGATGAACAAGGTCGTGACCAATTATCCGACCTCGGAATATGTCGAGGATGCGCAGGCGAAGATCCGCTTCGCGCGCGACCAGCTCGCCGGCAAGGAAATGCAGATCGGCCGCTATTATCTGGAGCGCAAGGAATATCTTGCCGCGATCCAGCGCTTCCGCAACGTGGTCGAGCAGTACCCCAACACCAATCAGGTGGAAGAGGCGCTGGCACGCCTGACCGAGGCCTACTATGCGATGGGCATCACGGAAGAGGCGCAGACCGCTGCCGCTGTCCTCGGGCGCAATTATCCCGACAGCCAGTGGTATGCGGACTCCTTCAAGCTGCTGAAGGGCAACGGCGTCGAACCGCGCGAGAATCGCGGTTCGTGGATTTCCCGCGCCGGGGCCAAGCTGATCGGCGCTTAAGGTCTGAGACATGCTGATCCAGTTATCGATCCGCGATATCGTTCTGATCGAGCGGCTGGATCTTGCCTTCGAGACCGGCCTTTCCGTGCTGACCGGCGAAACCGGCGCCGGCAAATCGATCCTTCTCGACAGCCTTTCGCTGGCGCTCGGCGGTCGCGGTGACGGCGACCTGGTGCGCCATGGCGAGGACAAGGGTCAGGTGACGGCCGTCTTCGACGTGTCCGGCAGCCACGGCGCCCGAAAACTTCTGCGCGACAACGGCATCGACGACGACGGCGACCTGATCTTCCGTCGCATCCAGTCGGCCGACGGGCGCACCCGTGCTTCCATCAACGACCAGCCGGTCAGCGTGCAGCTGATGCGCCAGGCCGGCCAGCTTCTGGTCGAGATCCACGGACAGCACGACGACCGGGCGCTGATCGATACCGACGCCCACCGCACGCTGCTCGACGCCTTTACGGGCCTCGGCGACGAGGTACTGCAGCTTTCCGGCCTTTATCGCTCGTGGAAGGACGCGGATCGGGCCTTCAAGACCCATCGCGCCAAGGTCGAGGCCGCGGCCCGCGAAGCCGATTATATCCGTGCCTCGGTGGAAGAGCTGGAAGCGCTGTCGCCGCGTGACGGCGAGGAGGAGGAGCTCGCCGAGCAGCGCTCGCGAATGCAGAAGTCCGAACGCATCGCCGGCGACATTTCCGAAGCTTCCGAATTCCTCAATGGCAATGCCTCGCCCGTGCCGCTGATCGCCTCGCTGGTGCGGCGCCTGGAGCGCAAGAGCCATGAGGCGCCGGGCCTGCTTGAAGAAACCGTCGAGCTTCTCGATCAGGCGTTGAACTACCTTTCCAACGCCCAGATGGAAGTCGAGGCGGCGCTGAGGCGCACCGAATTCGATCCGCGCGAACTGGAGCGGGTCGAGGAGCGGCTGTTTGCGCTCCGGGCCGCCGGCCGCAAATATTCCATCCCCGTTGCCGACCTGCCGGCGCTTGCCGAAAAGATGATATCGGACCTTGCCGATCTCGATGCCGGCGAGGAGAAGCTCGCCGAGCTGGAAAAGCTGACCGCCGCTGCCAAGGCCGCCTACGATCAGGCCGCCGCCATCCTGTCCGAGAAGCGCCGGCATGGCGCCGAGGCGCTGGCCGAAGCCGTGATGGCCGAGCTGCCGGCGCTGAAGCTCGAACGAGCCCGTTTCATGGTCGATGTGGCGAGCGATCCGGAGGCGGCGAGCGCCGAAGGAATCGATACCATCGAGTTCCACGTCCAGACCAATCCCGGCACGCGTCCCGGCCCGATCATGAAGGTCGCTTCGGGCGGCGAGCTGTCGCGTTTCCTCCTGGCGCTCAAGGTGGCGCTCGCCGACCGCGGCTCGGCTCCGACGCTGGTTTTCGACGAAATCGATACCGGTGTCGGCGGTGCCGTCGCCGATGCGATCGGCCAGCGGCTGAAACGGCTGTCGGACAAGGTGCAGGTGCTTTCCGTCACCCACGCGCCGCAGGTGGCCGCGCGGGCCGCGACCCATCTCCTGATCTCCAAGGGACCGGCCGGCGAGGGCACCGACAAGATTGCCACCCGCGTCGCCACCATGGAGCCGGAACACCGCACCGAAGAGATCGCCCGCATGCTCGCCGGCGCATCGGTGACCGACGAGGCGAGGGCGGCGGCCAAGCGGCTGCTGGCGGGCAACGGCTGACCGGAATGTAATCCCGTCGGCGTACCGACCTCCCGCTGCTTTCCAATGAAAAAGCGCGTCCGGGGTTTAAGCTGCCTTCGAGATATCCGAGATGTCGATATGGACGTCGGCATAGGGAAAGATGACGCCGTCTTCAGCCCTATCGAGAAGCCCGATCTTAATCAGTGCTGCAATGTCGGCATGAACGGGGCGGAAGTCGCGTTTTACGAGCCGGGACACTTCCCGCATCGTCATGCCGCCCTTGTCTTTCATGGCCGCCAAAATCGCAACCCGGTTGGGGGTCAGGGCTGTGTGCAGGGCTTCCCATGTCGGAAAGCTGTAGATCGGCTCTCCGAGATGTCGGCCGGCTTCGAAGTCGGCGATAATGTCATCTTGCGATGCAATATTGATTCTAAGAGTTTTCATCGGCCTCCATCCTTTCGACTTCTGCGAAGAAATCCCACAACAAAGTCGCTACGTTTCGAAACGAATACGGTGCCTCGACGGCACCGATATGCCTGTGATCTCCCTTTCCGGCCTCGTTGTCGTATCGCATGACGCAAACGTCATCGACCACATAGGCCAGCCGATATTTGTAATTGTGTGCGCTGCCTTTGAGCGGTGCCGGCACTTCGAAAACAGAGAGATCCACGAATGATCGTAGCGTGCGTTCCTGCCGTCTTTTCAACAGGAGTTTTGCGTTTGCCATGATGACCTCAATAGCATCAACTGGTGATGACTTCAATAGCATCACCAGTCTCCAACGTTTCTTGGCGCCTTGCGATGGGTGATCCTCTTCCCCTTGGGGAAATTTGCGCTACAAAACGACTCCTCGCTACCCGAGGAGTAGACCCGCATGCCCGCCGAACAGACGCCCGTCGAAAACCTGACCGAAGAACAGGCCGCAGCCGAACTGGCCTATCTGGCGGCGGAGATTGCCCGCAATGACGAGCTTTATCACGGCCACGACGCGCCGCAGATTTCGGATGCGGATTACGACGCGCTGAAACGGCGCAACGATGCGATCGAGAAGCGGTTCCCGCAGCTTATCCGCGCCGATAGCCCGTCGATCCGGGTCGGCGCGGCACCCTTGCCGACGTTTGCGGCGATCACCCATTCGCGGCCGATGCTGTCGCTCGACAACACCTTCTCGGACGATGACGTGCGCGACTTCGTCTCTTCCGTCTACCGTTTCCTCGGCCAACTGCCGGACGGCTCGATCGCGTTTACCGCCGAGCCGAAGATCGATGGGCTTTCCATGTCGATCCGCTACGAGAACGGCCGGCTGGTGAATGCCGCGACCCGCGGCGACGGTACGACCGGCGAGAACGTCACCGAGAACATCAAGACCATCAAGGAAATCCCCAATCGCCTGCCCGCGGGCGCGCCCGACGTCGTCGAGGTGCGCGGCGAGGTCTATATGACGAAAAGCGACTTCCTGGCGCTCAACGAGAAGATGGCCGCGGAAGGCAGGCAGACCTATGTCAACCCGCGCAACACGGCGGCCGGGTCGCTGCGCCAGCTCGACGCCAAGGTGACCGCCAGCCGCAACCTGAAATTCTTCGCCTATGCCTGGGGCGAGATGTCTGAAATGCCGGCCGACACCCAGATGGGTATGGTCGAAAAGTTCAGGGAATGGGGTTTTCCGGTCAACCCGCTGATGAAACGCCTGCATGCGGTCGAGGATATCATTGCCCATTACAAGGATATCGGCCTCAAGCGCCCGGATCTCGACTACGAGATCGACGGCGTCGTCTACAAGGTGGACAGGCTCGACCTGCAGGCCCGGCTCGGCTTTCGCTCGCGATCACCGCGCTGGGCGACGGCGCATAAATTCCCGGCAGAACAGGCCTTTACCCATGTGGAGCGCATCGACATCCAAGTCGGACGCACGGGAGCGCTGACACCAGTCGCCCGCCTGACGCCGGTGACGGTCGGCGGCGTGGTCGTCACCAATGCGACGCTCCACAACGAGGACTATATCAAGGGGCTCGGCAATTCAGGCGAACCGATCCGCGAGCCGGATCACGATATCCGCGTCGGCGACACCGTCATCGTCCAGCGGGCGGGGGATGTCATCCCGCAGGTGCTCGACGTGGTGATGGAGAAACGTCCTCCGGAAGCGGTGCCTTACGAATTCCCGAAGCGCTGCCCGGTCTGCGACAGTCATGCGGTGCGAGAACGCAACGAAAAGACCGGCAAACTCGATTCGGTAACCCGCTGCACCGGCGGTTTCATCTGCCGGGCGCAGGCGACCGAGCACCTCAAGCATTTCGTCTCCCGCAACGCATTCGATATCGAAGGTCTCGGCTCAAAGCAGATCGATTTCTTCTTCGAGGCCGAAGACGACGCGCTGAAGATCCGCACCGCGCCGGATATTTTTACGCTGAAGCGGCGGCAGGAGGGATCGACGCTTACCAAGCTCGAAAATATCGAGGGCTTCGGCAAGGTCAGCGTCAAGAAGCTGTTCGACGCGATCGACGAGCGGCGCGAGATAGCGCTGCACCGCTTCATCTACGCGCTCGGCATCCGCCACGTGGGCGAGACCACTGCCAAGCTGCTCGCGCGCGCCTACGGCACCTACGAGGCGTTTGCGAAGGCCATGGACGATGCGGCCGACCTTTCCGGCGACGCCTGGGACGATCTCAACAATATCGAGGGCATCGGCGAGGTGATGGCGCGTGCCATCGTCGAGTTCTTCAAGGAGCCGCGCAATGTCGAGGTCATCACCCGGCTTCGCGAAGAGGTGACGCCACAGGCCGCCGAACAACCGGTCGCCTCGAACAGCCCGATCGCCGGCAAGACGGTGGTCTTCACCGGCTCGCTCGAGAAATTCACCCGCGACGAGGCCAAGGCGAGGGCTGAAAGCCTTGGCGCCAAGGTGGCCGGGTCGGTCTCCAAGAAGACCGACTATGTGGTCGCGGGTCCTGGCGCCGGCTCCAAGCTCGACAAGGCGAGGGAGCTCGGCGTCCAGGTGATGGACGAGGACGAATGGCTCGCCTTTATCGCGTGATGGCCTTCATCGGGTGATGAAGGTCACACCCTGAGCCGCGCCATCGAATAGGCATCGACATATTCGCCGTTGCGGAAGGCGAATTGTTTGAGACGGCCTTCGACCTCGAAGCCGAATTTCCGGTAGAGCGCGATGGCTGCCTCGTTGTCGGTGTAGACGGTCAGTTCGAGCCGGCGGATATCCAGCCAGTCGTCTGCCACCTGTACCATCTCGCTGAGCAAGGCGCTGCCTACCCCACGTCCGACAAAATCGTCGTGCACGCCCATGCCGATGCCAGCCGCGTGGCTCCGACGGCCCTGAAATCGGTCGATGCCGCCGTTGCCGACGATCTGCCCCTCGTAGGTAGCCACCAGCGCGATGTTTCCGGGCGTCGGGCTCTCCACCCATTTGCGGGTCTCTTCCAGGCGTGCGTGCGGCAGACGCAGGGTTCCGTAGCGATAACCCGGCATGTTGGCCAACGCGTTGACGGCCTCCGCGTCCGTCGCTCGCATGGCACGGATCCCAAGACCCTCCAGCCTCGACGGTCGGGGTGGTTTCTCCTGGATCTCTTCGGCTATCTTCATGCTTGCTCTTCTTGGTCTTCGCCGAGGCAGAGCGGAAACACCGAACCCTGCCATCGGCAGGGTTGGTGGACGGATGACCGATTAACGCGCCAATACCGCCACGCACCCTGCGGGGTGAATGGTCACGGTAAGATGCATGTGGGCGGCGAAACGGGTCATGGTGGCCAAGGTCTCAAACAAGCGCCGAGGCGTCAAGAGGGAGGAAAGCGCTCGCCGTCTTTGCCGAATCGAATTCCCGCCTGTAGAAGTTCTCCGACCTTCATCCGGAACTCGCCCTTGAAAACCATCGCCATCGATTTCGAAACCGCCAACGAGCAACGCGGCAGCGCCTGCTCGGTCGGGCTTGCCTGGCTGGAGGGCGACGAAGTGGTGCGGGTGGAAGAACGGCTGATCCGCCCGAAGGACATGCGGTTTTCCTCCTTCAACGTCGCGATCCACGGCATCCGGCCGGAACATGTCGAGGATGCCGGCGAATTTCCGGAAGTGATGGACGAGTTCGCCGACGATTTTCGCGGCGCGACGATGATCGCCCATAATGCCGCCTTCGATTTCAGCGTCTGGCGGGCCTGCCTCGATGCCTACCGGCAGAGTTATCCGGACCTGTCCTATCTCTGCAGCGTGAAGATGTCGCAGAAGGTCTGGCCGCATCTCGGCTCGCACAAGCTCAATGTCATTGCACAGCATCTCGGCCTCAGGTTCGCCCATCATAACGCGTCCGAGGACGCCGCCGTCTGCGCGCGGGCGACGATCGCGATCGCCAAATCGCTTGCCGTGCCGCATGTCCGCGACATTCCGGCGATGATCGGCATGAAGGTCGGGCGGCTGTTTTCCGGCGGCTACGCGCCCTGCACCTGCCGGCTCAAATAAGAGTTCCCGAGCATCCGCTTGTTTCCGCCCCGGCAATCCTTATCTCAGATCACGGATCGTTTACCGGAGCTGAAGTCGCCATGACGCAACCAATGAGTCGCCTTGCCTGCCTTGCATCTGCCGCAGCCTTTGCGCTCGGCGTGCTTGCCCTTCCCGCTTCCGCCGAAGTGGTCGGCGAGGTCGGCGTCGACTGGATCGGCAACGACATCATCGTCGAGGCAGTCGCCGATCCGCAGGTGAAGGGCGTCACCTGCCACGTGACCTATTTCGAGCGCGGCATCATCGATCGGCTGAAGAACGGCAACTGGTTCGAGGATCCGTCCAACAATTCGATCGCCTGCCGCCAGACAGGCCCGATCGAGATCGGCAACATCGATCTTTCCAAGGATGGCGACGAGGTGTTTCGCGAAGGCATGTCGCTGATCTGGAAGTCGCTGGTCGTCAACCGCATCTACGACAAGGCCAACGACACGCTGATCTATCTCGTCCACACGCGCGAACTCACCGACGGCTCGGCGAAGATGGCGATCTCGACCATTCCGCTCTACAACCAGAACGTCACCTGGAAGAACGGCAAGCCAAAACCGTAATCCCGTCAGCCAAGGGCGGCCGCGGCCGCCCGGCCGGCATTGCGGCCGGAAAACAGGCATCCACCAAGAAAGGTGCCTTCGAGCGCCCGATAGCCGTGCATGCCGCCACCGCCGAAACCGGCGGCCTCGCCGACGGCATAGAGCCCCGGGATCGCCTCCCCGTTCTCACCGAGCACGCGGGCCGAGAGGTCCGTCTCAATCCCTCCAAGCGTCTTGCGCGTCAGGATATTCAGTCTTACCGCGATCAGCGGCCCGTGCGCCGGATCGAGAATGCGGTGCGGTTTTGCCGTGCGCACCAGCTTTTCGCCAAGCGAGCGGCGGGCGTTGTGGATGCCCATGATCTGCGCATCCTTGGCAAAGGGATTGGCCACCTGGCCGTCGCGGGCCAATATCTCGCGCTCCATTTGTGCAACGTCCAGAAGATTGCTGCCGACAAGCCGGTTCATGCCGGCCACGAGCTCGCCAAGGCTCTCGGCGATCACGAAATCCTCGCCATGTTCCTTGAAGGCCTCCACCGGCCCGGTCGCCTTCTTGCCGATCGCCCGTTTCGCCGTCAGCTTCCAGTCGCGGCCGGTGAGGTCCGGGTTCTGTTCGGAGCCGGAGAGCGCGAATTCCTTGCGGATGATGCTCTGGTTTAGCACGAACCAGCTGTAGTCATAGCCGGTCGCCATGAGGTGCTGGAGCGTGCCCAGCGTATCGTAGCCGGGATAAAAAGGGGCAGGCAGGCGCTTGCCCGTCGCGTCGAACCATAAAGAGGAAGGGCCAGGCAGGATCCGGATGCCATGGTTTTGCCAGATCGGGTTCCAGTTCCGCAGGCCCTCGGTATAGTGCCACATGCGGTCGCGGTTGATCACCTGCCCGCCGGCCGCCCGGGTAATACCGATCATCCGCCCGTCCACGTGTTTGGGCACGCCCGAGACCATGAAAGCCGGCGGTCGCCCGAGCCTTGCCGGCCACATCTGCCGTACGAGGTCCTGATTGCCGCCGATGCCGCCCGAGGCAACGATGACGATCGGCGCATTGAGCTCGAAGTCACCGGCCGGTGTCCTGGAGGTTTCCTCGCCACGCAGCGCCGAGCTTGCTGCTAGGACCGTGCCTGCAACCCCTGTCACGGCACTGCCGGTCCTGACCAGATTGTCGACGCGGTGCCGCCAGAGAAAGCGAATCCTGCCGTTTTCCTCCGCCTCGCGCGCCCGTCGCTCGAACGGTTCGACGACACCGGGGCCTGTGCCCCAGGTGGTGTGGAACCGGGGTACGGAATTGCCGTGCGAGGTCGCCGAGCCGCCGCCGCGTTCCGCCCAGCCGACGACCGGAAAGATGCGATGGCCCATCTGCCTGAGCCAGGAGCGTTTTTCGCCGGCGGCGAAGGCCACGTAGGCTTCCGCCCACTGACGCGGCCAGTGGTCTTCCTCGCGGTCAAAACCTGCGGTGCCGAGCCAGTCTTGCCAGGCGAGATCGAGCGAATCGCGGATGCCCATCCGCCGCTGTTCGGCAGAATCGACGAGAAACAGCCCGCCGAGCGACCAGAAGGCCTGGCCGCCGAGATTCTGTTCCGGTTCCTGGTCGAGGATGACGACGGAGCGGCCGGCATCTGCAAGTTCGGTCGCGGCGACGAGGCCCGAAAGGCCCGCACCCACCACAATGGCGTCAACTCTGTCGCTCAAGTGCGCTCCTCCCAAAGCGTGAAGATGCAGGGCATGCCGCATCCTTACGGCGAATACAGTCATGCGGTGTGGTGGGAGTCAATTCAGGCGCGACACGGCAAAAAAACAGGCCCGCAAAGCGAGCCTGTTCTCAGTCCTCAAATGGCCGATCAACGAACGTAGACGATCTTGCCACCGTTGGCGGCCGTTTCGATACCCGCCACGTTCTGCAACTGGACGTTCTTCTCTTCGAGAGCTGCCATCAGGTTGGAATCCGTTTGGATCTGCTCCTGGGCAGCCTCAGCTGCCTGCGGGTTGGGTGTCATCAGCGTCGGCGGGATCTTGTCGTTCGATGATTCGCTATCCGTTGCCTCGGTAATGTAGACCACCGTCACGTCCGACGGGGAGGGGGCCGGCGTGGTCGGGGCGAGGTCCTGGGCGTAAACGCCCCCGATTGAGGAAGCGGATATAAGAGCTGCGAGAGCAATAACCTTCTTCATAACATGTTCCTTTCTCGGTTCTTAGGCGCCAAACACGTGTCTGTTCGGCACCAAGATATAGACGGAACCGGAAAAGTCCGGAGATTGTTCCGGACTTTTCCGAGGTCATCTCCGTGCACAACGATTAAGTTTCCAGCACATGCGCAGAGGCGGTCGTGGGTGGCCAGAAACGGAGGCCGGGGGAAAGAAACCGGCCCCGCTTCATCAGCGGCGAATCAGCGGACGTAGACGATCCGGCTGCCGTCGGCGGCGGTGTCGATCGCCACAACGTTGTTGAGCTCGACGTTCTGGCTCAGCAGATCGGCGCGCAGCGCGCGGTCGGTCTTCACTTCGTTCTGGGCCTTCTGGATGGTGGCCTGATCCGGGTGGATGAAGCTATCCGGAACGTCCAGCCGCTTTGCGCTGTCGTCGAGTTCAGGGTTGGTAAAAACGATGGCGACGTCGCCGGCGGGTTTTGCCGTCATGCCCATATCTCGGGCATAGGCGGTTCCCACCGTGGCGGCGGACATCAGCACTGCGAGAGCAAAAGCCTTGTTCATGGTCGTTCTCCTATCTTGGGTAAACCAGCCGAGGGGCGTTTGAAGCGTCGGTTGGGCGTTTAGCGACGGGAGAACGTGGACCCGGTTCCCCGGTTCCGTTTAAAATTGTTACAAATAAGCAATGATTACAATAAGTTAATCTCCCGTCACATCTGCGTGTAACGGGAGATCCGGACATAGTTTCGGACGCTTTTGCGCCGCAGATTACGCGGCTTCGCGCGCGAGTTCGTCGGCGATGACGGTATCGAGGTTCAGGAAGCAGACCATGGTCTTCTCGAGCGCTACGATGCCGCGGCAGAAGGCGCGCTGGGCTTCCGGAATGATCTCCGGGGCCGGCTGCAGGTCTTCCCCACGGATGGTCATCATGTCGGATACCTGTTCGACCAGCAGGCCGACCAGCTTGCCGGCAATGTCCGTGACGATGATCGCGGAACGTTCCGACGGTTCGGTCATCTTCATGCCGAGGCGGCACGCCATGTCGATGACCGGGATCACCGCGCCACGCAGGTTGATGAGGCCGAGCACGTAAGGCGGGGTGTGCGGCATCGGGGTCACCGGCGCCCAGCCGCGGATTTCGCGGATCGCCATGATATCGATGCAGAATTCCTGGTCTCCGAGATGAAAGGAGACGATTTCGAGGTAGGCGCCGGACTGCTTGATGGCATTACTCATGTCAGAACTCTTCCCATTTGTCTGAGGATCCCACGGCCTTCGGCTTGGCGGAGGTGGGGCTGTTGCTGAAGGCTCCCGCGAGCTTGTTCATCAAGTTGAGTGCGGGCGATGGTTTGGGTGGCGTGGAAGCGCTCGCAGCCTCTACGGCGCGAGGGCCATTGCCTCCACGGATCTGGAAATGGCCGATCAGCTTGTTCAGGTTTTCGGCATCGCTGGCCAGCGAGTGGCTGGCAGCAGTGCTCTGCTCCACCATTGCGGCATTCTGTTGCGTTGCTTGGTCCATCTGGCCGATCGCCATGTTGATCTCGGTTAGTCCGGTTGATTGTTCGCGCGCAGAAGTGAAAATCGCGTGAACGTGATCGTTGATTTTCAGCACGTCGTCGCCGATCCGGGTCAGGGCGTCGCCTGTCGCCTTCACCAGGTCCACGCCGGTCTTGACCTCGTGGTTCGAACGGGTGACCAGTGCCTTGATGTCCTTGGCCGCACCAGCGGCGCGTCCGGCGAGCTCGCGCACTTCCTGGGCGACGACGGCAAAACCCTTGCCGGCCTCGCCTGCGCGGGCCGCCTCGACCCCGGCGTTGAGGGCCAGCAGGTTGGTCTGGAAGGCGATTTCGTCGATGACGTTGATGATCTTGCCGATTTCGGCGGTCGCGTCCTCGATCCGCCCCATGGCGGCCGTGGCATCGCGAACCACGCCGGACGACTTCTCGGTATAGTCCTTGGCATCGCTCACCATCTGCGTCGCTTCCTCGGCGCGGCTGGTGGCGTTGCGTACGGTCGCCGTGATTTCTTCGAGGGCCGCAGATGTTTCCTCGAGCGAGGCCGCCTGCTTCTCGGTCCGCTTCGCCAGGTCGTCGGCAGCGGAGCGCATCTGGTTGGCGTTGGCGCCGATGGAGCTGGAGCTGTTGGCAACCTCGGTCATGACGTGGCGCAGGCGCTCGACGACCCGGTTGAAGTCGGTGCGCAGGCGCTCGAGATCTCCGCGGAAGGGACGCTCGAGGGCGGCTGCGAGGTCGCCTTCGGAAAGACGGTTGAGCGCGCTCGCAAGCGAATCAACTGCAAACTGAAGCGCTTGGGCTTCGGCCTTCTGTTCCGATTCGCTCGCCTGCCGTTGCGTTTCGTTGCGGCGGCGTTCGTCCTCCAGGCTGTTCTCCAGGGTCTGGCGCTCGACGGCTGCAAGCCGGAAGATATCGGTGGCGCGCGCCATCTCGCCGATCTCGTCGCCGCGGTCGATGCCGGGTACAGTGGTCTCGTAGTCACCGCCGATGATCCGCTGCATGCTGGCGCGAACCCCGTCGATGCCGCGCCTTATGGCGCCGCCATGAACGCTCTGGAGGATCGCCATGGCGACCAGTGCGATCAGGCCGCAGCCGAGCTGCACATAAAGAGCGTTCGAGGAAAGCGTGTTCGCCTCCTGAACGCGGTTGCTGACAAGCTTTTCGCCTGCGAGGGCTGCTGTCTCAAGGGCCGTGCCGAGCCGTTCGCCAGCGCTGTCGATGACGTCGTCGATCTTGTCATAGGCGTCGTCGGGCGCGCCGGTTTCGACCATTTTTTTGAGATCGATCTGGATTGCGCTGGAAACGGCCGCGAGATCCGTTTCAAAACCTGCGACGAGGCCCGGATTGCCCATGGCAGTCGCGAGTTTCTTCAGGTCGCCCGAAGAGCTTTTCAACTTGTCGATGGAGTCCGCCATCGCCTTCAGCCGGGCGGGCTCGACGCGTTTGTCGTCGCGGTCGACGATCGTGTCCATCGCTGCCAGGACGAGCTCCAGGTTGGCGATGCGCATGCCGTTGACGGTATCCACATGCTCCCGGATCTCGGTGGCGCGCTGCAGCGCTTCGTCGACCTGGCGGCCCTCGTACCAGCCGACAAGCAGCATGGCGCCGATACCGGCAAAGGCGGATCCTGCCAGCGTCCATAGCCGGTGATTGACCGATAGCGTCTTGCGAATGGGTTCTGCCGTCATGCTGTTGAAATTCCTCCCGGCGCCGGACAGGTCCGGCAGGCTTTCGGATAGAGATGGAAACAGGGAGCGAGCCGATATCGGCGACGTCATGTCTTTGGGGTCCTCACGATATCGCGGCCCTCAGTGCGATGCGTGTCGCATCTCACTCCCATTTGCCGCAACGATTCGTGAACCACCTTCGCCTTTATAAGATCTCAGACAGGTATTAATCTTACGCTAAGCTTGTTTGGAGGTTGTGCCGCCTTCCAAGGAGCCGGAAAAGGTTGTAGATTGAACAGCATGGATAGCACCGTCGACAGTTACCGCCTGCCGCTGATCACCGCCTTGAGCCTGCTCTTGCTCGGGCTCGGCGGCATCGCCTTTTACGGCTGGCTCCGGTTCGGCTCATCCATCCTGCTGACGCTCGATGAAACCGGTCTTTCCTGGTGTTTCTGACCACTGCCTTGTCGTTGAGACAAATCAGCGCGATTTCTTTCGAAAACGACTTCTTGAATTGCGCGGCCGCCGGCTCGGGTCTATCGCTCCGTCAACCGGGCCTGAGCTGAAGAGATACCGATGAAGAGCTTCCAAATTGTTCTGTGGGTCGCCGTCGTTGCGTTGGCGGGCGTGCTGGTGGCGCTGACGCTGACATTGACGCGTTCGAAACAGCAGCTTGCCGAGGGTCCGTTCGGCGTGCCGTTCCAACTCGTCGCCCAGAACGGCCAGCCGATCACCGAAAAGGCCTTCCAGGACAAGCCGACGGCGCTGTTTTTCGGCTTCACCCATTGCCCGGAAGTTTGCCCCACGACGCTTTTCGAGCTCAACGGCTGGCTGCACAAGGTCGATCCGGACGGCACCAAGCTCAACGGGTATTTCGTCAGCATCGATCCGGAGCGAGATAGTCCTGAGTTGCTCGGCCAGTACGTTTCCAATGTCACCGACCGGGTGAAGGGCATTTCCGGCCCGCCGGCCAAGGTCCAGGAGATGGCCAAGGGCTTCAAGGTCTATTTCAAGAAGGTGCCGGTCGACGAAAAGGATCCGAACGGCGACTACACCATGGATCACACGGCGTCGGTATTCCTGCTCGACGATGGCGGGCGCTTCGCCGGCACCATTGCCTACGGCGAAAACCCGGACGTCGCGATCAAGAAGCTCGAAAATCTGATCAAGGGCTGACACGTTTGGCGTTGAAGCGGACACAGCTTCTGTGGCAATCCTCTCCGCCACAGATCAATAGCTGAGAGACCGTTTCCTTGAGCGAAATCCGCCTTTACGTCACGTCCACCGAAAAAGGTGCGGCCGAGATCCTCGATATCCTGTCGGAGGTTTTCGGCGAAGAGGATTTCGCCATCGCCACCACCGAGGTCGATGAGAAGAAGGACATCTGGGAAGCCTCCGTCTACATGATGGCGGATGACGAGGAGATGGTGCGCGAGCGTGTCGCCGAAGGTCTCGCCCAGGCCTTTCCCGCTCTGGAAATCCAGAGGGAAGTCATTCCGGATATCGACTGGATCGCCAAATCGCTGGAAGGGCTGAAGCCGGTGAGGGCCGGGCGGTTCATCGTCCATGGGTCGCATGACCGCGACAAGGTCAAGGTCAACGACATCGCCATCGAGATCGATGCGGGCCAGGCCTTCGGCACCGGTCATCACGGCACCACCGCCGGCTGCCTCGAAATGATCGAGGACGTGATGCGCGCGAGACCCGTCCGCAACGCGCTCGATCTCGGAACCGGAAGCGGCGTGCTGGCGCTCGCCGTGCGCAAGCTGCGCAATATCCCGGTTCTGGCGACCGATATCGACCCGGTCGCCGTGCGGGTGGCGCGGGAAAACGTCCGCCGCAACGGCATCGCCACCGGCATCCGCCTGGAGACGGCGCCAGGATTTCATTCGCCGGCGTTCGATCGCGAGGGGCCGTTCGACCTGATCATCGCCAACATTCTCGCGCGGCCGCTGATGAAGATGGCGCCGCAGCTGGCGGCACATCTGGCGCCCGGCGGTTCGGTGATCCTGTCCGGCATCCTGGCCGGACAGCGCTGGAAGGTGCTGGCCGCCTATAGCGGCGTTCACCTCGCCCATGTCCGCACCATATGGCGCAATGGCTGGGTGACGATCCATCTGCGCAGCCGGTGATCTGTTTCGCAATGCAGCATTGAGTTATTTGCATGGCTTCTGGTGCAGACAGCAAAAAGGCGACACCAGTGGTGCCGCCTTGCGATCAGTTCTGAGACTGACCTACCCGCGAGCGTGAGGGAGGATCTGCTCGAGCGGGCCTCGTATCCTGAAAGCCGGGGCGGGTGAGGGAGGAGAGCCCGCGCCGGCCGTATGATCGGGATACGTAGCTTAGAATACGTAGCTTTGGGCGCCCTTGCGGCGCAGTTCTTCGCGGCTGGTGCCGAGGCCCTTCAGCGTTTCATCGTCGAGGTTCAGCAGGGCGCCGTTGACGTAACGGGCAACCTGACGCTCGCGAGCTTCGACCACGCGGTTGAAGGCATTGCGGAAGAAAGAGTTGGCCATGGAAGCGATCCTTTTGATACGGGCCTTGTTCGGCGCCCGTTCGATGATGTGAATATAGCGATTGCTGCACCGCACAGTGAGAGGGCTTCTCTCATTGGTGGTATGCGTTTGTTGCATGGGATGACCAGATCCGCGCCAGACCTGTTGAGCAGATGCACAATCGCCGCTCATCCGGCCCGTCTGGCAATCTCCGTCGAAGATCGGCTAACATGGTCCGATCTCTCGGAATCAGGCAGCCCGGAAAAACAACCTCATGTTCCAGTCCTTCGAAGTGAAGTCCGCCCCGCAGTTCGGCCGCGATCGCGTCAGCGCGCTCAGGGCGAAATTCGCCGATCTCGGCATTGACGGTTTTCTTGTCCCCCGTGCCGACGAATATCAGGGCGAATACGTGCCGGCCTCGGCCGAGCGCCTGTCCTGGCTCGCCGGCTTCACCGGATCGGCCGGCATGGCGCTCGTGACGCAACGTGAGGCTCTCGTTTTCGTCGATGGACGTTACGTCACCCAGCTTGCCGAACAGGTGGATGGCTCGGTCTTTACCGCCGGCGATCTCGTCAACGAACCGCCGCATGTCTGGCTGCCGCGCCACGGCGCAAAGGGTTTCCGGCTCGGCATCGATCCGTGGCTGCATGCGGGGGCGGAAGTGCGCCGGCTCGAAAAGGCGCTTGCCGAGATCGGCGGCTCGCTGGTGCTGCTGGACAGCAATCCGCTCGACGCGATCTGGACCGATCGGCCAGCCGAGCCGCTCGGTGCCGTCTCGATCCAGAAACAGGAGCATGCCGGCACGCTGGCGAGCGAGAAGATTGCCTCGATTGCGAGCCAGGTAAAGGAGAAGGGGGCTGCCGCGGTCGTCATCGCCGATCCGACTTCGGTTGCCTGGATATTCAATATCCGCGGCGACGACGTGCCGCACACGCCCTATCCGTTGTCGCGCGCCATCATTCCGGCGGAGGGCAAGGCCGAGATTTTTCTCGACCAGATGAAGACCGGTATCGAACAGGCCGCCTATCTGGCCCAGATCGCCATCCAGCGTCCGCCTTCGGAATTCCTCGCGCGGCTTGCGGCCTTCTCGGCGGACGGCGCGAAGGTCCTCATCGACCCCGAGCTGACGCCGCTGGCGCTCACCAGGGCGATCACGGCCGCCGGCGGCGAGGTGGTCGAGGCTTCCGATCCGGCAAAACTGCCGCGCGCCTGCAAGAACCGCGAGGAGCTCAACGGTTCGGCCAAGGCGCATCTGCAGGATGGCGCGGCCATGGTCGAATATCTCTGCTGGCTCGACGCCCAGGCGCCCGGCACGATCACCGAGATCGACGCGGTCAAGGCGCTGGAGGCGACCCGCGCCCGCGTCGGACAGAACATGCAGAACCCGCTGAAGGACATTTCCTTCGAGACGATCTCCGGCGCCGGCGAACACGGTGCGGTCATCCACTATAGGGTGACGACCGAGACGAACCGCAAGCTCGAAGCGGGCGAGCTGTTCCTGGTCGATTCGGGCGCGCAATATGTCAACGGCACGACTGACATCACCCGCACGGTCGCGGTCGGCTCTGTTCCGGAAGAGCACAAGCGTTTCTTCACGCTGGTGCTGAAGGGCATGATCGGCATCAGCACGGCGCGCTTCCCCAAGGGTACGCGCGGCTGCGATCTCGATCCGCTCGCCCGCATCGCGCTCTGGAAGGCCGGTGGCGATTATGCGCATGGCACGGGCCACGGCGTCGGCTCATACCTCTCCGTCCATGAAGGCCCCCAGCGGATTTCGCGGCTGGCGACCCAGGAACTGCTGCCCGGCATGATCCTGTCCAACGAGCCCGGTTATTACCGTCCCGGCTCCTTCGGCATCCGCATCGAAAACCTGATTTATGTGACCGGAGCGGAAGAAATCGACGGCGGCGACCAGCCGATGCTTGCCTTCGAGACGCTGACCTGGTGCCCGATCGACCGCCGCCTCGTGCTGCCTGACCTGCTGACCGCCGAAGAGCTCGCCTGGCTTAACGGCTACCACGCCGCCGTGCGCGAAAAGCTGCTGCCGCTGATCGAGGACGACGCGGTCAAGATCTGGCTGGTGAAGGCGACGGAGCCGCTTTCCTGAAGCAGGCGCCTTTAATCAGAAACCCAGGAGATGGCGGCAGATCATTGCTGCCGCCCAGCCGGCGCCGAGCAGCAAGAGGCCTGGATACCGGACCCCAACCACGAGTGCCGCCAGCATGGCGATCTTGACGTCCCAGCCGCCGTTGAAGAAGGCGGGTGCGACGAGCGTTGTCAGAACCGCTGCCGGCACGGCGTTGAGAGCCTGCTCCATGCGCGGCGGGATCGTCTTCATCCGGGTGATCAGC
This sequence comes from Neorhizobium tomejilense, assembly GCA_002968845.1. Lineage (GTDB taxonomy): Bacteria > Pseudomonadota > Alphaproteobacteria > Rhizobiales > Rhizobiaceae > Neorhizobium > Neorhizobium tomejilense. Next base: position 318,231 of record PVBG01000001.1, read on the forward strand.
ACATAACCGCCGATACGGGTGAGGAACGTTGCGGCCGCAGCGGCCAATATCAGCAGAGCCATATCCACGGAGATGAGGTCGGTCATGTCAGCTCTCCATCTCGGTGGCGGCGTCGGCCGGCACGGATTCAGTGGAGAGCGGCAGGAAAGCGGCAACGACCACGCCGACTGCGGCACCGATGCTGACATGCCAGGGCGAGCCTACGAAATGATAGCCGAGCACGGAGCCGAGCGCGCTCGCCACCACCACCGGATAGAAGCCCGGCTTGCTGCGAAAGCCGATGACCAGCCCGAGGAAATAGACCGGCAGCAGCACGTCGATCGCAAGCGCACGCGGATCGCCCATCATCCGCCCGAAAAACGCGCCTAAGACGCTGAAAAACAGCCAGGGGAAATAGATCGCGGCGCCGAAGCCGATATACCACGGGAAACTGACGCCCCGGCCGCTTTCGCCGCGTTTCACGGCCTCCGCGAATTGCGGATCGGTCAGCACGAAGAAGGTGAAGAATTTCTGGATCGGCGTGAAATGGGTAATGTATCGGGTCAGCGCCGCCGAATAGAGGATATGGCGGAAATTGACGGCGAAGACGGAGAGCACGATCAGCCACGGCGCCACCTGGTGGCCGAAAAGTTCGATGCCGACGAGCTGGCTGGCGCCGGCATAGACGGTCGCGCTCATCAGGCCCGCTTCCATGACCGAGAGGCCGTTGTCGCTTGCCACGGCGCCGAACAGCATCGCGAAGGGCGCTGCGGACAGGGCAATGATGAGGCCCCCCTTCAGACCCTGCTTGAATTCGCTGCGATTCATCGAAGAAATCCTTTTCGCATCGGCTTTAGAGCCCTGCCGGACCTCGCGCAATTCAATTGGGTTGATGGAACGATCGATTCCGCTGAACTATCAGGCCCGGCTGGTCCCGGTGCCGGCGATCAGTCGGCAAGAATGTCCTTGCTCGAAACGATGCCGACGCCTTTTGCTCTCATCTCGGCGATGGCGCTCTTCATGCCTTCCGGATCGATGCCGCGGCTTGCATCCTCGATGAAACGCACCTTTACGCCCGGCAGCATTTCCACGGCGTCGAGAGCGGAAAATTTCACGCAATAATCGGTCGCGAGCCCGCAGAGATCGAGTTCGGTCACCTGCTGGGCTCTGAGATAGCCGGCAAGGCCGGTCGTTGCGGCCTGGTCGTTGTCGCGGAATGCGGAGTAGCTGTCGACCGCGGGGTTCTCGCCCTTCTGCTGGATATAGTCGATGGCCTCGACGTTAAGGTCCGGGTGGAACTCCGCATCCGGCGTGCCCTGCACGCAATGATCCGGCCACATGACCTGCGGCTGGCCGGACAGCTCGCCCATGTCGAACGGCTTCTTGCCCGGATGCCGGGAGGCAAAGCTGCCGTGGTTTTCCGGGTGCCAGTCCTGCGAGGCGACGATGACATCGTAACCGCCGCCTTCGATCAACTGGTTTGCGACCGGCACGATCTCGTCGCCGTGCGCCACGGGCAGGTTGCCGCCCCGGCAAAAACCGTTCTGGATGTCGATCAGGAGCAGCGCTTTCATCGGTCGTCCTCCGAATCCTGGATTATCGGAGGATGCCAAGGGCTGGCGGCAGGATCAAGGCCGATATGTTTTGCAGCGCAGCAGTCAGCGCGGTTCTGTCGATCCCCATCCACCAGGATCGAGGGTCATCCGGCTGTTTTGTGGGTGCGGAAAAACTCCCCGAGACGGCCATCGCGGCGCGGCGGGACTCAGTCTCTACAACGCTGTCGAGCATTCACAGCGAACTCAGGATTGGACTGTTCTCGAGTTCGTGGCGACCGGCCATAAGAACCTGATCTATTGTTTTCGACCCAAGATTTCGCCTGCTGCAGAGACCTGGCCGACCACTCTGAAAGGCTTCGGTATACACCTCGGGTCCAGGCGGTCATGGACGTCGCCAAGGCGCTGCTGTCGGAATATGTGCCCGAGGACCGGCGGCGGGCGGAAAGGGAAATGGTATAAAAATTCTGACAAGCCTTGAAAGACTTGGATTTTGTGGCTAAACAGCAACGGTCGTTGGCTTGACTAGCCTCAATTGGGCACGGGGCGGACACCCTGTTGCCGCAATTCGGTTAAACTTCCGACGGCATGCGCTTTTATGTGCACCACCGAAACCAAATCGGGGCGGCGTAAAGACATTGGTTACCATAATCGTTCATCCTCACATGCAGTCGATAGGCGGCAGTGAGCAAAACCTTCGTTTGCTCAGCGCTCGCCAGAGTTGTGTTGGTGGTCTCGCGGAAGCGATGCCTGCCGGTGTGAGTAACGGTTCGGGTAACGAGTGATGGCGCGTTCGGTCCAGACGTCGGTAAATGGCAGGCAGGCAGGCAAAGTTCCGCAGCGCCGCAAAAAATCCCGCTCTCTCCTGGTCAATGTCACGGTCGGTTTCGGCCTGACGGTCGCTGCCCTGATGGGTGCGTCGATGGTTACCATGGCGACCGCGGTGAAGTCGGCTTCCGATGTGAAGTTCGAGACGGCGTTGGCAAAACCGATCGCTCTTGCCGTTCCCGCCGTCGCAACGCGGGAACGCGAGATCGACGTTTCGAAATTCTCCCGCCTTCCGGGCAGTGCGCCTGCCGATCCCAAGGGCAATCGCCTGGCTGGCGCCGATGTGGCCGCCCTTGAAGCCCGCAAGCCGGATCTTTCGAACGTCAGCCGGGTGCTGACCGTGGCGATGGCCAAGGCCGCCCGGCATCAGGAACACGAACAGCGGTTCGCTGCGCTCGAAAAAGCCCGTCCGGACGCCAATGCGATCCGCGCGGTGCTCGGCCCTGCGATGGAAAGCCTCGTGGTCGTGGCGCCCCGCTCGGCGAGCGGCACCTTGCCGGATATGATTCAGGATGCCGAGACGGTCACCACCGTTGCCGGGCTCAAGGACATGAAGCCGGTCGAGATGGCCGCGCTCGAAGAAACTGCCCTGGAAGAAGACGGTACCGACGAGAGCGAGGTCGCGGTGGTCGAGGCGGCCGTTCCCGCAGCACCTTCCTATGATCTGCCGAAGGCCGGTCCGCTGCCGGTGATCCGTCCGGGTTCCGCCGCCGACAAACCCGCTAAGCCGGCAGCCCTTGCGGCCATCGCCGCTGTCGCGCCGCAAAAGCCCGCCAAGACGGATGACGGCGACGACAAGCCGACCGCGCTTGCCTTTGCCAAGCCCGACAATCCGATGCGCGAGGAGCCGACCCGTCCGTCGCAGTCGGCGCCGGCCTGGCCCGGCATCGGCACGAAAGTGGCCGTTTACGATATTTCCGGCGGCATGGTCTATATGCCGAACGGCTCCAAGCTCGAGGCGCATTCCGGCATCGGCAAAATGCGCGACAACCCGAAATACACACATGTGACGATGCGTGGCCCGACGCCGCCCGGCACCTACAAGCTGTCGATGCGCGAAAAGCTGTTCCACGGCGTCGCCGCGATCCGCCTGACGCCGGTCGATGGCAAGGCGCCGCAGGGCCGCACCGGCCTGCTTGCCCACAGCTTCCTGCTCCGGGTGCGCGGCGACTCGCACGGCTGCGTCGCGTTTGCCGATTACAACGCGTTCCTGAAAGCCTTCCAGCGCGGCGACATCACCCATATGGTGATCGTGCCCAAGTGGGACGGCAAGCGCCCCGGACGGGGCACCGGTGGCGGTTTCATCGCCAACCTGTTCAGCAATAACGACGCCTGATCGGGCGTCGTTTCCTCCGACCCAATTTCAGCCGAGAATATCCCTCGCCACGCGCATAAAAATTTTCGTGCCGATCGGGATCAGGTCGTCGGGAAAATCATAGTTCGGATTGTGCAGGTTCGGCATGTTTTCGCCGGCACCGAGGAAGAACATCGCCGATTTTGAGACCGTCGCGAACCGTCCGAAATCTTCCGAGCCGCGCATCGCTTCACCGACATCGTGGGGAACGCCTTCGGCATCCATCGCCGCCCGCAGCATCCCGGCGGCTTCGGCATGATTTTCGCAATGGCCGAAGATGTCGTGATAATCCACCTCGCATCGGAGATCGCCAGCTGCTGCGATCTTTCGGACCAGGTCCTCGGCCCTGGTCGTCAGCGCTTCCATCTGGCTGTCGGTCATCGTGCGCAGCGTCACCCAGACTTCGGCATGGCCGGGGGCGATGCCGAATGCGGGTTCGCCAACCGAGGCATGTGTCACCGTTGCCAGCACCATGTCGCCGGTTGCGATTGAGCCCTGGCTGAGGGCGGTCAGCGCCGGCATCAGCGTTGCGACCGCCGGTACCGGCGAGATGCCCGTCTCCGGCATGGAGGCATGCGCCGTGCGCCCGGTCAGCGAGATCCGCAGGCCGCGCGAGGCGCAGTTGACGATCCCGTCCTTCAGCCAGGCATGTCCGAGCGGCAGGCCGGGCATGTTGTGCAGCGAAAAACTGTAATCCGGCACCAGTTCCTTGAACTTCTCGTCGGCGACGACCGCCGCGGCGCCGGCGCCTGTCTCCTCGGCCGGCTGGAAGAGCAGGATGACGCGGCCGTGTTTGGGCCTTTCCCGGCCGAACTGCCGCCCCAGCGCCGCAAGCATGGTCATGTGACCGTCGTGGCCGCACATATGGCCCTTGCCGGGGATTTGCGAGCGATGGTCCGGCGTGCCAATCTCCTTGATCGGCAGCGCGTCCAGCTCGGCGCGGAACAGAACGGACGGGCCGGGAAGGCCACTCTCATAGATAACCGCGACGCCGGTGCCGCCGAGACCGGCCACAACCCGGTCCGGCCTGGTATCGGCGAGGAACCCCTGCACCTCCGCCGCCGTCGCGATCTCCTCGCCGGATACTTCCGGCATGGCATGCAGCTTGCGCCGCCACGCGGTGAGCTCGATGACGTCCTGATTGGTGAGAAACATGGGGCCGCTCCCTGATTGTCGGGTTTGACCCGAGGTAACCGGAGCAGGGGTTCTCCGCAAGCAGAACCGCTGCCCTCAGCGTGTCACCACTCGATGCCGATCTTGCCGAAATGGCTGCCGCTCATCTCGTAACGGAAGGCATCGGCGAGTTTTTCGAGCGGAAAGATCCTGTCGATCACCGGCCGGACGAGACCCGTATCGAGCGCCCGGACGAAATCCTGCTGCTGGCGGCGACTGCCGACCAGAATGCCCGACAGCACCGCCTGCTTGCCCATCAGCGCCGCGGTCGGCACCTCGCCGCGTGCGCCGGTCAGCACGCCGATCATGGCGATATGGCCACCCATCCTCACCGCCTGGATGGACTGGCCGAGCGTCGCCGGGCCGCCGACTTCCACCACGTGATCGACGCCGCGGCCGTGGGTCCAGTCGAAGACCTGCTTGCCCCAGTCGGTGTGGTCCTTGTAATTCACCGTAAACTCGGCGCCGAGCTTCCTGGCACGCTCCAGCTTGTCGTTCGAGGAAGAGGTGATCGCCACCCGCGCGCCTATGGCTCTCGCGATCTGCAGCGCGTAGATGGAGACGCCGCCCGTGCCGAGCGCCAGCACTGTCTCGCCGGCCTTCAGTCGCCCAAGCTCGACCAGCGCTCGCCAGGCGGTCAGGCCGGCCGTGGTGATCGTTGCCGCCTCCACATGGCTGAACCCTGTTGGAGCGAGCGTGAATGCGGCAGCGGGCCGTACCGCGTATTCCGTCGCGAACCCGTCGATCCCGTCGCCCGGCGTGCGCGAAAAACCGCCCGGCAGCGGCGGACCATCCTGCCAATCCGGAAAGAAGCAGGAGACCACATGGTCGCCCGGCTTGAACTCGATCACCCCTTCGCCGACCTCCTCGACCACTCCGGCGCCATCCGCCATCAGAACCCGCCCATCGGTCGGCGTCCTGCCGCTTGCGACGCTCAGGTCATGAAAATTGATCGAGCTCGCATGCAGCGCCACCCGGATCTCGCCCCGGCCCGGCTTGCCGGGATCCGGCAGATCGACGAGCTTCAGGGCATCGAGCCCGCCAGGGGCCGTGACGATGGCTTTCATGAGTTCCTCCCTTAAAAATTCCAAAGCTCCGGTGCTTGAGGTAGCGGGAGACAGGGAGGCTGACAAGGTTGACTGTCCGCCGGACAATGGGAAGAAGCGTATCGGTCGCTCGGTTTCTCGCAGGCGGCCGTCCAATCGTAAGCCCGGCGCGGATGCGGTGGGGCGAGGGAGGGTGACGTTGCGGGAATATGTGGCTGCTCTGGTAGCCAAGCAGACCTAGGAGATTTCAGTCCGATTTTGTAGTTTTAGCCAGTCTATCCTGGCTAAAACGTCGTCTGTAATCTCGGAAGCGGTGCGTCCGTCGGTATTTATGTAAAGAATATCCTTACCCGTTTCGGTCGCCATGCGGTTCATCTGCCGGAGAGAACGTTCGAGTTGATCCTCCATGCTTCCTTCAGTTTCTCGCCGAGCCAATCTGCTGGCAATGTTCTCTTCCGTTGCCATCAGGCGAACGACAGTGAACCTGGCGCCGGGTATCGCCGACGTGATCCACCTTCTGTCGAAATCCAGGTGCATCATGACGCCCGACAGGATCAGGCGCTTGCTCCCCAGCTCCTTGTAAGTTGACCATATCGCCTTGAGGGTGAGGGCGCTGACATCGATCGTGCCGGGAGAGAGCCGCTCCAGGTCCTGGCGCGAAGGGCGCGGGAATATCCGGTCCAGTTCGTCGCTTTCGATCGCCGCATGCGCAATACCGGCCTCGGCGAGGCGAGCGGAGATCTCCCAGGAAAGAGTAGACTTGCCGACGCCCGCAGGCCCGGTCAGCAGCAGGATTTCGATCTGGTCGTCAGGCCCTACAGCAACGTCCAAGCTCACACCCGCTCCACAAACCCGTCCAGCACCCGCTTCTCTCCGGCCCGATCAAACTCGATCGTCAGCTTGTTGCCCTCGATCGCCGAGATGTTGCCGTTGCCGAACTTGACGTGAAACACCCGGTCGCCGACCGAAAATTGCGAGGGCTTGTCGGCGACCGATTTGGCCACCAGTTCGCCGTCGATCGTGCGGGTGCGCGGGCCGCTTTCGCCGTAGCCGATGCGTTCCACGGCGTGGCCGGAGCGGGTGCCCCAGTTGTCGCGGGTGGCGTCGGTCTTGTTGGCCTGGGCGCGCTTCCAGCCGGGTGTGGAATAATTGTTGGCGAAGGGCTCGGCCTTGTCGAAACGCGACTGGCCGTAGCCGCCGCGCCCGCCATAACCGCCGTAATTGCTGTCTGAGGCTGCGACGTCCACATGGGCTGCCGGTAGTTCATCGAGGAAGCGCGACGGCATGGTCGACTGCCAGAGGCCGTGGATGCGGCGGTTCGAGACGAACCAGATGTGGCAGCGGTGTTTGGCGCGCGTCAGGCCGACATAGGCGAGGCGGCGTTCTTCTTCCAGCCCTGAACGGCCGCCCTCGTCGAGCGCCCGCTGGTGCGGAAACAGGCCTTCCTCCCAGCCGGGCAGGAAGACGGTGTCGAATTCCAGGCCCTTGGCCGAATGCAGCGTCATGATCGACACGGCGTCGAGGTTTTCGTTGTTCTCGGCATCCATGACCAGCGAGACGTGTTCGAGGAAACCGCGCATGCTCTCGAAGGCTTCCATGGAACGGACCAGTTCCTTGAGGTTTTCCAGCCGTCCCGGCGCTTCCGCCGATTTGTCGTTCTGCCACATGGCGGTATAGCCGCTCTCGTCGAGGATCTGCTCGGCAAGCGTGGTGTGGAGCGTGTTTTCGAGCAGGCCCTGCCAGCGGCGGAAGTCGGTGACCACGTCGAACAGCGCCTTGCGCGCCTTCGGCTTCATCTCGTCCGTCTCGATGAGGTCGGCCGCCGCCTGCAGCATGGGGATGTCGCGGGCGCGGGCATAGTCGTGCAGGTAGCGCACGGTCGTGTCGCCGAGGCCACGCTTCGGGGTGTTGATGATCCGCTCGAAGGCGAGGTCGTCGGAGGGCTGGCAGACCATGCGGAAATAGGCCATGGCGTCGCGGATTTCGAGCCGCTCGTAGAAGCGCGGGCCGCCGATGACGCGGTAGTTGAGGCCTAGTGTCACGAACCGGTCTTCGAACTCGCGCATCTGGAACGAGGCGCGCACCAGGATCGCCATGTCGTTGAGCTTGTGCTTGCCGCGCTGGAGGTTCTCGATCTCCTCGCCGACGGCGCGCGCTTCCTCTTCCGAATCCCAGGCTGCATGTACCACGACTTTCTCGTCGTCGGGGTCGGAGCGGTCGGTGAACAGGGTCTTGCCGAGGCGGCCCTCGTTATGGGCGATCAGATGGCCGGCGGCGCCGAGGATGTGCTCGGTGGAGCGGTAGTTGCGCTCGAGCTTGATCACCTTGGCGCCCGGAAAATCCTTCTCGAAGCGCAGGATGTTGTCGACTTCCGCGCCGCGCCAGCCATAGATCGACTGGTCGTCGTCACCGACGCAGCAGACGTTCTGCGGAACGTCCTTCGGCCGCTGCGCAAGCAGCCGCAGCCACATGTACTGCGCGGTGTTGGTGTCCTGGTACTCGTCGACGAGGATGTAGCGGAACTTGCCGTGATATTCCTTGAGCAGGTCGGGGTTCTTGCGGAAGATCGCGATCGGGTGCAGCAGAAGATCGCCGAAATCGCAGGCGTTCAGCGTGCGAAGCCGCGCCTGGTAGGCGGCGTAGAGCTCGCGCCCCTTGCCGTTGGCAAATGCACGGGCGTCGCCTTCGGCAATGTCGGGCGGCGTCAGGCCCTTGTTCTTCCAGGTGTCGATCATGCCGGCGAACTGTTTTGCCGGCCAGCGTTTGTCGTCCAGCCCCTCGGCCTGGATGAGCTGCTTGATCAGCCGCACCACGTCGTCGGTGTCGAGAATGGTGAAGTCGGAGCGCAGGCCCGCGAGTTCCGCATGGCGGCGCAGCAGTTTCACGCCGATCGAGTGGAAGGTGCCCATCCAGGGCATGCCCTCGACCGCGCCGCCGACCAGAACGCCGACACGTTCCTTCATCTCGCGCGCTGCCTTGTTGGTGAAGGTGACGGCAAGGATTTGCGAAGGGAAGGCCCGGCCGGTCGCCAGGATGTGGGCGATGCGGGTGGTCAGCACCCGCGTCTTGCCCGTGCCCGCGCCCGCGAGCACGAGGACAGGGCCGTCGAGCGTCTCGACCGCTTCGCGCTGTTCCGGGTTGAGGCCTGCGAGATAGTCGGGCGCCCGGTGCTGGTCGCGGGCCGCCATGGCGCGCGCGGCGATGCCGAGGCCGCCGTTTCCGGCCGGCTGCGTCAAGGCGGGGGCGGGGCCCTTGCGCTGCGCCTGCTCAGGTTCTTCGTCGAAGAACGGAATGTCGTCGAAACTGTTCGTCATGCGGCCAATGTAGTGATTCGGACCTGAAAGACCAGAAAATGTTCTGCTTTCATTCCGACTGTTCACACAAGGCAAGGCCAAATTGTGAAGAGGCCGCCGGTTGCCCACTGCGAAAGCGGCGATTTTAGGAGTATATGTATGCCTTCGGCCTAACATATCCGTGAAATTCCGTGAGGTTACATTTTTGTAAGGTTGCCGAACACCCATTGCGTGAGCAACCGCAAAAAAGGATACTCCCGAGCAATAATGGCCTCCTGGTGCCGCCATCGGAGAATTGAATGCGGATTTGGAAACAGCTTCTGCTCTGTATCGTAGTCCTGGCCGGAGCGCTCGGCCTGTGGGTCTACCTGGTGCCGAGCGCCGGCGGGACCCTGACAAAGATGGGCATTCCCGGTGAAGTGATCGCCGCCGTCATTCCGAGAACCGCAGCCCAGCCCGCACCCGCTCCAGCGGGTGGTGCCAACGGCAATGCAGCGGCGCGTCCGCAAGGCGAGGGCGGAGCTCAGGGCGCTGCGCAGAATGGGCAGCGCGGGGCAGGCGGCCAGGGTGGTGCCCAGGGCGGCAACCGCGCGACGCTCGTCGTCGCCCAGCCGGTCGCCATCGGCACCGTCAACGACCGTCTCTCGGCGATTGGCAGCGGTCAGGCCATCCAGTCGGTCGTCGTCATGCCGCAGGCTTCCGGTACCATCAACGAGATCATGGTGACGTCGGGCCAAAAGGTCACCAAAGGCCAGGTTCTCGCCCGCCTCGATGACGAAGAGCAGACGATCGAGCGCGACAAGGCGCGGGTGGCGCTGGCCAGCGCCCAGGAAAAATCCGCTTCCTACAAGAACCTGCAGTCGTTCTCGCGCCTCGACGTTTTCGATGCGCAGATCGCCGAACAGGCCGCAAAACTCGCACTCTCCACCGCCGAACTCAATCTCAAGCGCCGCGATATCGCCGCCCCGATCGACGGCATTGCCGGCATCGTCGCGGTCAATATCGGCGACAACGTCACCACCCAGACCAATATCGTGACGATCGACGACCGTACGGCCATTCTGGTCGACTTCTGGGCGCCGGAGCGTTTCGCGGTTGCAATCGAGCCGGGCCAGCCGGTCGAGGCGAGCTCGATCGCCCGTCCGGGCCAGGTCTTTTCCGGCAAGGTCGAGGCGATCGACAACCGCATCGATCCGGCAAGCCGCACCATGCGCATCCGCGCCCGGGTCGAAAATCCGGGCGACGTGCTGCGCGCCGGCATGGCCTTCAACGTCGGCATGCGCTTTGCCGGTGAGGAATACCCGGCGGTCGATCCACTGGCCATCCAGTGGGATGGCGAAGGTTCGTATGTCTGGCAGGTCAGGGACAACAAGTCCGTCAAGACCCGGGTGCGCGTCGTCCAGCGCAACCCCGATGCGGTCCTCGTGGGCGGCGAGCTCAAAGAGGGCGACAGGATCGTGACCGAAGGTCTGCAGCGCGTGAGGGAAGGGGCGCCGGTCCGGACCCTGGGCGCGCCTGAAACGGCTGAGGTGGCGCGCCAATGAAGATCGAACTCCCAGGCGTTGGCCATGACGAGGAGGGGAAGGCCGAGGCGGAGAAATCCGCGCAGAGCTTTACCGCCCTCTTCGTCCGCCGGCCGATCCTTGCCGCGGTTCTGAACACGCTGCTGGTCGTTGCGGGTCTTGCGGCTCTCGCCGGCGTCGAGGTGCGCGAACTTCCCGACGTCGACCAGCCGGTCATCACCGTGCGCACCAATTACGACGGCGCCTCGCCGCAGACGATGGACCAGGAAGTCACCCAGGTCATCGAGGGCGCCGTCGCGCGCGTCTCCGGCCTCAAGGCTCTGTCCTCGCAGTCGCAGTTCGGCTCCAGCCGGGTGACGATGGAGTTTTCTGACAGCGTCGATCTGTCGGAGGCCGCAAACGACGTGCGCGATGCGGTCGGCCGTGTCGTCAACCAGCTGCCGGACGATGCCGACGAACCGCGCATCGTCAAGGCGGACGCTGATTCCGACGCCATCATGCGCCTTGCGGTCACGTCGTCGAACATGTCGATGGAAGACCTCACCCAGCTCGTCAACAACGAGGTGGTCGATCGGCTTGCCGCCGTCGAAGGTGTCGCGGACGTCGAACTTTACGGCGATCAGGACAAGGTGTTTCGCGTCGATGTCAACCAGTCCGCCCTGGCCGGCCGCGGCCTGACTGTTGCCGACGTTTCCAATGCGCTGTCGAGCGCGGCGCTCGACGTTCCGGCCGGCTCGCTGAAGAGCACGACCCAGGATATCGTCGTTCGCGCCACCGCCAACCTCACCACGCCCCAGGATTTCGAAAACGTCCTGATCGGCCCGAATGTCCGCGTCCGCGACGTGGCGACCGTGGCACTCGGCCCGGATGACGGCACGACCGTGCTGCGTGCCAACGGCGTGCAGGGCGTCGGTCTCGGCATCATCCGCCAGGCGCAGTCGAACACGCTCAACATTTCCGAAGGCGTCAAGGCGGCTGTCGCGGAGATGCAGAAGGCGCTGCCGGAAGGCACCCGCATTGCCATCACCGGCGACGACGCGATCTTCATCCAGGGCGCGCTGCACGAAGTCGAGATCGCGTTGATGCTCTCGGCCGCGGTCGTCGTCGTGGTCATCTACCTCTTCCTGCGTGACTGGCGCGCCACGCTGATCCCGGCGATCACCATGCCGGTGGCGCTGATCGGCACGCTGGTGGCGATCTACCTCGTCGGTTTCTCGATCAACATCCTGACCCTGCTGGCGATCGTGCTCGCGACCGGTCTCGTCGTCGACGACGCGATCGTCGTGCTCGAAAACATCGTCAGGCGACGAGCGGAAGGCATGGGGCCGCGCGCCGCCGCCGTGCTCGGCACCCAGGAAGTGTTCTTCGCCGTCATCGCGACCACGGCGACGCTTGCCGCCGTCTTCATTCCGCTGTCCTTCCTGCCCGGCCAGATCGGCGGCCTGTTCAAGGAATTCGGCTTCGTGCTCGCCTTCTCGGTAGCGCTGTCGTCGGTCACCGCCCTGACGCTCTGCCCGATGCTCGCGTCGCGCATGCTGACCAAGCCGATGAAAGAGGACCACGGTCTCCTCGGCGCCTTCGGCAACGGGTTCGCCAGAGTCTATGCGTCGTCGCTGCGGTTCTGCCTCAATGCGCCGCTGGTCGTCATCGTCGTGTCGGTGGTCTTCTCGATTGCCGCCTACAATGTCTTCGGCCTGGTCAAGAGCGAGCTGACGCCGCGCGAAGACCGCGCCACGATCATGCTGCGCCTGACGACGCCGCAGGGCGTCAGCCTCGATTATACCCGCGACCAGATGCAGCGCGTCGAAGAGAACCTGAAGTCGCTGCGCGATTCCGGCGAGATCACCAATGTCTTCTCGATCTCGGGTTTCGGCAGCAACACCAATAGCGGCTTCATGGTTCTGACGCTGGCGCCCTGGGGCGAGCGCAGCCGCACGCAGGACCAGATCGCCGCGGACGTCAACGCCGCGGCGCTGAGGGTTCCGGCCCTGCGCGGCTTCACCATGCAGGCGAACAGCCTGAAGATCCGCGGCGCCGGCAACGGCCTGCAGATGGCCCTGGTCGGCAACGACTACGACGTTCTGACCTCGACGGCACTGAAGCTCGTGTCGCATATGGAAAGCGAAGGCGCCCGGTTCTTCGATACGCCGCGTCTCACCAACGAGCCGACCCAGGCGCAGCTTTCGGTCGCGATCGACCGCGAGCGGGCCTCCGACCTCGGCATCGACATCACCGGCCTGTCGACCGCCATGCAGTCGCTGCTCGAAGGCCGCTCGGTCGTCGACGTCTTCGTCAACGGCGATGCGCTGCCCGTCAAGCTCACCTCGACCACGAGACCGATCGACGACCCGACCGATCTCGAGAACATCTTCCTCAAGACCGGCGACGGCAAGATCGTGCCGATGTCGACGATCGCGACCTTGAAGGAAGGCGCGGTGGCGCCGCAGCTCAACCGCGAGGAACAGCTCGCCTCGGTGTCGATCTCGTCCAACCTGCGCGACGGCGTGGCGCTCGGCGATGCGGTCAGGGAAGTCTCCGCGATCGCCCAGCCATTCCTGCCGGCGGGCGTCCGCCTGGTCCCAATGGCGGAGGCGAAGACGCTCGGCGAAAACTCCAATGCCATGCTGATGACCTTCGGTTTTGCGATCGCGATCATCTTCCTGGTTCTGGCGGCGCAGTTCGAAAGCGTATTGTCGTCGATCATCATCATGTCGACCGTGCCGCTCGGTCTTGCCTGCGCCGCCATCGCACTGGTGCTGACCGGATCGAGCCTCAACGTCTATAGCCAGATCGGCCTCGTGCTGCTGGTCGGCGTCATGGCGAAGAACGGCATCCTGATCGTCGAATTCGCCAATCAGCTCCGCGACCGCGGTGCGAGCGTGCGCGAGGCGATCGAGAAGGCCTGCGCCATGCGTCTGCGCCCGGTGATGATGACAATGATCGCCACCGTCATCGGCGGCGTGCCGCTGCTGCTGGCGCAGGGCGCGGGTGCGGAAGCCCGTATCGCGCTCGGCTGGGTCATCGTCGGCGGCCTCGGCTTTGCGGTCATCGTGACGCTGTTCATCACCCCGGTCGCCTATCTTCTGATCGCCGGCTTCGCCAAGCCGCATATGCACGAGGAAGCGCGGTTCCATGAGGAACTGGCGCATGCCTCGCGCGGCGGGCAGGAGAAGCAGGACAACGAGAAGGAAAAAGAGGAACAGCTGCTCGCCGCCGAGTAACGGGCGGAGAGAAGACCTGTCCCTTCCATAGCCGCTGTCCTCGGACCCGATCCGGGGACAGACAGGATAGCGTCCAGATTTTCGACGACCTACCGGCCGAGCAGGTCGTTGAGCTGGCCGGCAAGCGCGCCGCCGCCGGCCCGGTCGTCGGCCATCTTCTGAAACAATCCCGCCATTCCCTTGAAGATCAGCGACGCCGGATCGTCTTCGCCGAGGAATGCGGCAATTTCCTCCATCTCCGCCACCCAGCGATAGGCTTTCGCATACATGTCCGGAATGGCGCCCGAGAGTTTCCGATCGAGGTCGGGGTTGCTTTCGGCCATCTCCCGCCTGAGGCTCTGGTCGGCGCCCGATCCGATGGCGGCGAGAAGCATGGCGGTGCCGAGGCCGGTGACGCCCTTGTTGATGCCCGCATAACACATCTTCAGCGCCGAGGCTGCGCCGACGGCCCCTTCGATCCGGCGGACGTGAAGCCCGTGCGCGGCGAGAACTGCGCTTCTGTCCGCCCCGTCACCGCTGACATAGAGTTTTGGTCCGGCTTTTCCCGGCTGCGGCGGCAGGCCGATGATCGAGCCGTCCAGCACGTTCGCCTGGCCGGGCCTGAAGACGGCTGCAACCTGGCGCATCGTGTCGGGCGAGATCGCGTTGCAATCGATGAATGTCATCGGGGCAGGGCGCTCTCCGATCGCCGCCGACAGACGTTCCGCGACGCCGAGCGCCTCGCCGGGCGGGACGATCGACAGAACGATCTCCGCCCCGACGATGTCTTCGAGCGGGGCGGGCTCCATTCCGGCGGCTCTGGCCCGGTCGTGGCTCTCGGGCGAGCGGCCATCCAGATAGGTCAGCACCTTGGCGCCGCCGTCCGTCAACTGCCGGCCGATCCCGCTCCCCATCGCACCCGCGCCGATGATTGCAATTGTCGCCATCGCTGATCTCCTGAAACTTGATAAGGGCAGGACCTGATTTAGAGCACCGATCGGTGACTTGCAGGTGAACTATTTGGCGCCGAGGAAAAAGATCTGCCCGTGTGCCGGAATCAGGGAACTCCTGCCTCCACCTCGGTCAACGACGACTTCGGCGATTCGCGTCCGGCTCCTGTAACCCTTGCCGGGATGGAGCTGAAGGACTTACCGGCGCGGGAGGCTCGCCGTGGATATCTCCTTGCGGTGGTCGCTTTCGAGGGTTCTTGTGTCCATGACGTCCGCGACCGGCGCCTGTTAAACTTGCGGCAACCTTGTGCATGGCATGGCAATGTTGCCACGCAGCAGAAGGAGAGACGTATGGCGTTGATCGGCTTCAAGAATACCCATAACCAGTCCGTATACATCAATCCCATGCAGGTGCTTTACGTCACGACCTTCGAAGAGGAAGTCACCATCATCGCTCTCGCGCTTGCCAGCGCCGGAGGCAAGCCGACGGCCGTATACGTCCGCGGTAATGTCGATCAGGTACAGCAGAGGCTGAGCGTCGCCGCAGCGGGCTAGGTTCCGCGTCCGTCATCCTCATGTCGAGTTCGCCGGGGGTAGCTTTCAGCGCCCCGTCCGACACAAAAATCCGAAATCGCCAAGGCCGGACTCCGCCCGATCGGCCTACCACTGTTCCGGCTGGACAAAACCCGGCCCGTCGCCTAACCAATCCCTTGAAAAGACAAGAGGAGAGTGATCATGGCGATCAAGGATGTGAAGGCAGGCCTTCGCAACGAAGAGGGCATCTTGACGGTCCTCGGCATCCTCAAGCAATCCTTCGGTGAACGTTTTCAGACCGGCCAGTCGTTTCGCGAGCAGCATGCTCACACGACGACCTATCTGCCGGCGCAATTGCCGGATGGCGTCGTCTTCGTCGAGAACGCGGGTGACGTCAAAGCCGTGGTCAAGGCCTGCGCCGAACATCGCGTGCCGGTAGTGCCTTTCGGCATCGGCTCCTCGCTCGAAGGCCAGGTGAATGCGCCCTCCGGCGGCATCTCGATCGATTTCAGCCGCATGAACAAGGTGCTTCGGCTCGGCCCGGCCGATCTCGACGTAACCGTGGAGCCCGGCATCACCCGCGAGGAGCTGAACCGCGAGCTTCGCGACACCGGACTGTTCTTCCCGATCGATCCCGGCGCCAACGCCTCGGTCGGCGGCATGACCGCCACCCGCGCGTCCGGCACCAATGCGGTGCGCTACGGCACTATGAAGGACAATGTCCTGTCGCTGACCGTCGTCACCGCCGACGGCGAGGAAATCCGAACCGCGCAACGCGCCCGGAAATCCTCGGCCGGGTACGATCTGACCCGCCTCTTCGTCGGTTCGGAAGGCACGCTCGGCGTCATCACTTCAGTGACGTTGAGGCTGCAGGGCATTCCGGAAAAGATCGGCGGCGGCGTCTGCGCCTTCCCGAGCGTCAAGGCCGCCTGCGACGCCGTGATCATGACCATCCAGATGGGCATCCCGGTCGCCCGCATCGAACTGCTGGACGACGTGCAGATGCGGGCCTGCAATGCCTATTCAAAACTCTCCTATCCGGAAAAGCCGACGCTCTTCCTGGAATTCCACGGCACCGAGGAAACGGTGGCGCTGCAATCGGCGCAGTTTGCCGAGATCGCCACGGAATGCGGCGGCGACGAATTTCTCTGGACCGCCAATGCCGAGGAGCGGGCAAAGCTCTGGAACGCGCGGCACAATGCCTACTGGGCGAGCCGGGCGCTGGCGCCGGAACTCGACGGCCTTTCGACCGACGTCTGCGTGCCGATCTCGCGGCTTGCCGAATGCGTCGCCGAAACACAGGCCGATATTGCGGAACAGGGATTGCTTGCACCGATCGTCGGCCATGCGGGCGACGGCAATTTCCACGTCCTGGTGCTCTTCGACGGCAAGGACCCGGCCTCGGTCGACAAGGTCGAAGCGTTCATTGCCCGCCTCAACCACCGGGCACTTTCGATGGACGGAACCTGCACCGGCGAGCATGGCGTCGGCCAGGGCAAGATGTCGTTCCTCGAGGAGGAACTGGGCGGTGCCGTCGAGCTGATGCGGACCATCAAGCGGGGCCTCGATCCGGATAATATCTTCAATCCGGGCAAGATCTTCAGGATTGCCGAATGAGATGCTCCCGCAAGCTTGACTTGCCTGTGAACCCAATGGAACTAGTCTCTTAAGCAAGATCAGGGAGACGGATACCGTGCTCGGACGCATCCTGTTGGCATTCGGCGGATTGGTGGTGGTGGCGCTGTTCACAGCGCTGCTCGCGCCGTTCTTCGTCGACTGGTCGAGCCTGCGCGTCGGCTTCGAGGAGCAGGCAAGCCGCATCCTCGGCAAGAAGGTGACCGTCCACGGCGACGTCGATGCACGTATACTGCCGTTTCCCTCAGTCACCCTGCATGACGTGCGGGTAGGCCCCGATACGGATGGTCAGCCGCTGGTGCAGGTGGCACGGTTTTCGATGGATATGGAGCTGGCGCCGTTCCTCTCGGGCGAGGCGCGTATCTTCGATATGCGCATCGAGGAGCCGAAGGCGCGGATCCGCCTGTTGAAGGACGGCTCGCTCGACTGGATGCGCGGCAGCCGTGCCGCGATCCCGGCCCGCACGGTGGTCATCGAGGACGTGCATGTCACCGGTGGCGAGATCAACCTGATCGACGAACAGTCCGGGCAGTCGCGGCAGATCACCGGCCTCGCGGGCGATTTTTCCGCCGGCTCGCTGCGCGGTCCTTGGCGCGGCGAAGGCAATGCGGCGCTCGACGGTTACGAGACGCGGTTCAACCTGGCGAGCGGCACGGCGGATGCCGAGGGCAAGCGTATGCCGCTGCGCCTCAGGCTCTGGCCGGATGCGCAGCCCGTCGAGGTCAATCTCGACGGCGAGCTTACCGTCGCCGACGACAAGCCTGCATATAACGGCAACTTCACCCTCGACTTCCTGCAGGAGGAAGACGAGACCGAGCCGGTGACGCCGCCGCCGCCCGGGCCACGCCTCAAGGGCGGGTTCGAGGTCACCAACGAACGTATCCGCGTTCCGCAATACCGGCTGGAAGTCGGGGCGACCGACAACCCTTACGTGGTGACCGGCGAAGCGACGCTCGATACCGGCGAGAAGCCTGAATTCCTGCTGACAGCCGACGGCCAGCAGATCGACGTCAATCGGCTGGGCGAGGGGGCGCGGGCAAAGACCGGCCGCGATGCCGCCGCTTCGGCGCAGCGCCGCATCAACAATTTCATCCGGCTGGCGGCATCGATCCCCATTCCGCAGGTGCCCGGCCGCGCCAGCCTCAGGCTGCCGGCGATCGTCGCCAACGACACGACCATACGCGATATCAGGCTCGACATACGGCCCGCCGGGCGCGGCTGGACGGTGGACAACGTAGTCGCCACCCTGCCGGGCCGCACGCAGCTGGAGGCCAAGGGCAGCCTCGTGCTTCGCGACCGGACGTCCTTCGTCGGTGACATGCTGGTCGCCTCCAGCCAGCCGTCCGGGCTTTCCGACTGGCTTTCGGGCCGGGTGGCGCCCGAGCTGCGCCAGCTCCGCTCCGCCGGCTTTTCGGCAAAGGTCAACCTGACGCCGGACCTGCAGCGGTTCGACAACCTCGAGCTGGCGGTCGGTCCGGCAACGCTCAAGGGCCGTGTGGAGCGCCAGTCCGCCCAGGGGCAGACGCCCAATCTTTCGATGAGCCTTGCCGGCAACGAGATCGATATCGATGCGATGCGGGCGCTCGCCTCGCTGATGACCGGCGACGATGCGGGCCAGGACGTGCTCGACCATCGGGTTGCCGCGACGCTGAAGGCCGACCGGTTCACCGCCCTCGGGGTCGCCGCCAACAATGTCGACACCGCCTTCACCCTGGCCGGCGGCGCGTTGTCGCTGGAGCGCCTGACGATCGGCAATGTCGAAGGCGCCACGGTTTCGGCACGAGGTCGCGTAGAAGGCTCGCTGCTGGCCTATTCGGGCAATGGCAGCCTCACCTTCCGTTCCGCCGATCCGACGGCTTTCTTGGCCATGCTGCGCGACCGGCTGCCTGCGCATCCGGCTCTCGCCCGGCTTGCGGCAAACGGCACCTGGTTCGCCAACACGGATCTCGGTGCCAGCCTGACTGTCGGCGGTGACCTGAATGGCATGGAGGTCGTCCTCAAGGGCAAGACCAACGGCAGCGCGGTCAATGCCAACCTGAAGCTTCCCGGCCTTTTCGACCTGACGGGCGGCACCGACATGACGCTCGTCGCGTCGCTCGACAATCCCGATCCGATGGTTCTCCTGGGGCAGGCGGGTCTCGATCCCCTGCCTTTCAAGGGGGATGGCGCGGGCGAACTGTTGCTCAACGTCCACCAGAACCCGGATGCCGCCGCAAAGGCTGCGCTGACATTCACGACCGAAAAGACCTCGCTGGACATCAACGGCGATATCCGGATCGGCAGCGAGGGCTTTGGCGAGGGCAGCGGTCACGTCACGCTCAGAAGCGCGGATCTGGAACCCTATCTGCTGATGAACGGCATCGGCCTGCCGCAGTTCGGCACCGGCATGCCGGTGACACTCGACGCGGATTTCAGCATGACGCCGGAAGCGGTGAAGATCGCTGCCCTCAAGGGTGCGGCGGACGGCAATGCGATCAGCGGCGACATCGCCGTCGACCGCAAGGCGCCGGGCATGCCGGCAACCGGCTCGCTCAGCGTCGACAGCCTCGATCTCGCCTGGCTCGGTGAGGCGATCTACGGGCCGGTCAGCGATCCGCAGAGCGGGGCGTTTTCCTCAAAACCCTTCGCCCGGCCGATCTTTTCCGGGGCGGATGTCGCGCTCGACGTCAAGGCGCGGAGGTTCGATGCCGGCGTCCTCGGCAACATCGGTGATTTTGCAGCCAGGGTCACCCATCGCAGCGGCGGCATCACCATCGAGAACGGTGCGGGCAACTGGCAGGGTGGGCGGCTCGCCGGCCGGCTGCTGATGTCGAACGGTGACGGAACAGGGCTTCTGCAGGCCCGGGTTTCGGCTGAAAACGCCGATCTCGCGCCGTTGGTCTGGAAGGCCGGCGGCAAGCCGGTCGCCAGCGGCAAACTGGATTTCAACATGTCCGCCGAATCGACCGGCAAGACCTTGGCCGAGCTTCTGGGTGCAACGAGCGGGTCGGCCGAGTTGCGGCTGAAGGGCCTGACCGTCGCCGGCATCAATCCCGATGCGATGAAGCCCTTGATGGCCGGGGTCGACAAGCTTGGCGGCGAGGTGACGGAGGCGCGGGTCCGGCCGATCGCAACCGGCCTGCTGCATCAGGGAAGTGCGGCGGTCGGCAACGTGACCATCCCCGTGACGATCACGGCCGGCGAAGCGCGGGCGCAGAATGTCGCAGCCGGCGTCGGCGCCACGAAGCTGTCGGGCGAGGGGCGCTTCGATCTGCTGGATGACAGTCTGAGCGCAAATCTGGCAGTCACCTACGATGCCGGCGACGAAGCGCTGGCCAGCGGCGATCCGACCATCCGGCTCGAATATTCCGGGGACCTTGCCGCACCCGCCAAGCGGATCGATATCGCGGCGATCACGAATTTCCTGTCGCAGCGGGCCTTCGAGCAGCAGCGGCGGCGTGTCGAGACGCTGCAGGCGAGCGTGCTCGAAAAGCAGCGTCTTCGTCGCGAGGTGGCGCTCTACAATTTCCAGGCGATCGAGCGGCAGGCGGCCCGCGACAAGGCGGCGGCCGAAGAGCGGGCCCGCCAGCAGCAGGCGGCCGAGGCGGAACGCCAGCGTCAGGGAGTGGAGGCGGCGGCGCGTGCCGCGGAAGAGGTGCGTCAGCGCCAGATCAGCCAGCCGCCGCAGCTGATCGTACCGCCGACCGACGGCGCGATCCGCCAGAACTTTCCGTCCCCCGGCATTTCCAATATGCCAAGTCTGCCAGGGGTGCAGCAGTAGCTGCCCCAACGGCGGTGCCAGTTTCATTCTACGACGACTTGAGCCACGTCAGAACATGGACGCGCAGCGCCGACGAGAGATTGCTGGCGGCATCCCTTTGATCGTCGATCTCGGCGATCAGGGTTGCCAGGCTGATATCGCGTTTTGCAGCGATTGCCTTCAATTCGAGCCAGAACTCGTCCTCGAGAGAAAAACTGGTGCGATGACCGTGAAGGGTCGCGGAATGTTTGCGGATCACGAAACTCTCCGGACCTTCGGAACAAGCTCGCTTATTCAGACTGTGGTACTTCCGGCGTCAAGCCGATCGGCTGAAGCTTGGTTAGCGGATCCTTAATATACACCGGACGGAAAGTCAGTCGTCCTTGCCGGGCTTTTCCAGGCGGCCCTGGTCGAGTCCCTTCTCCGCCTTGTCGTTGCGTGCCTTGGTCAGGGACTTGTCGGCCTTGGTACGGCCGAAGGTGAGGCGGTTCTGCTCCGCCTCCTTTTCCTTTTCGAGCCGTTCCTTGGCTTTACGGAACTGGCGAAGGTTGACGATTTCGGCGCTCATGGCTGACGCGCCTCCCGGCGCTTACTGCTTCTTGCGGAAGGAATCGAGCGAGATGACCGAGCCGGGCTTCTTCTCTTCGCCGGGCTTGGCTTCGGTGTCGGCAGACTTGGAAATGGCATCTACGGGGATGGCGGTGATTTCGGCGGTGGTGTTCTCGTCCTCGTCGGCGAGCGGCACTTCGAATTCAAGCTCGAAATTCACAGAAGGATCGTAGAAACCGCGAATGGCGTTGAAGGGAACGACCAGGCGTTCCGGGGTGTCGGAGAAGGAAAGGCCGATCTCGAACTGGGTATCGGAGACCTTGAGGTCCCAGAACTGGTGCTGGACGACGATGGTCATCTGTTCGGCATATTTCGCCTTGAGGTGCTGCGAGATGCGCACGCCCGGGGCGCCGGTCAGGAAGGTGATGAAGAAATGATGGTCGCCCGGCAGACGGCCCGTGGCCGCAACCTCGGTCAAAACCTTACGGATGACGCCGCGCAACGCGTCCTGCGCCAGAATATCGTAACGGATGTGGTCCTGCCCCATACGGTCCTGTCTTTCCATTCTCTCGTCTTTTAGTCAGACGCGTTATGCCATGCCGGCCCGGCGCGGGGAAGCCCCGACGAGCATCCGAGTCAGTTCCATAGTATTCGACTGGGGAGCGAAGGTGAAGGCTTCTGTTGCCAGGTGCCTTCGGACCCCGCCTTAAAGTGCTACCTCTAAGGACTTAGTTCGGATTTCCCGCACCGCCATTAGGCAGCGAGAGCATAACCCTTAGCGTTGTTGTCGTTTGCAACTACACTTTTTGACCCGATAACGGTGGTATCATGCCGAGCAAAAGTTCGATCTTTAAGCCCTTGTCGATCCTATTTCGCCCCCATCAAAAGCCGGTCCGCAAGGTTTCCATGCGACCGACCGGTTTTTGGTGGAGGCGCCGGGTACTGAAGCCATAGGTGAGCATGAACAAGTGAGTTCACAAAACGTATCATGCGAAATCAGTAGGTTAGTCGCTGCGTATGTCGACGCATTGAGTTGACTAAAAAGGCTTTGGAGAAGGTGGAGGTTTCTGTTGCCAGGTACCTCCGAACCCCGCCTTAGAGCGCTAACAATAAGGACTTAGGTCGGATTTCTCGCACCGCCATTAGGCAGCGAGAGCATAACCCTTAGCGTTGTTGTCGTTTGCAACTACACTTTTTGACCCGATAACGGTGGTATCATGCCGAGCACAGCTTTTGTCTTTCAACACCAGTCGATCCCATGTCGCCCCCATTCACCGATGAAACGACCATCGAGGTGGTTGGTGGAGGCGGGGGCGTCGAAGCCCCGTCCTGTATGCCTATTGCACAAAAGGTTTAGCACCATTTCTCCTTGCGGAGCACTTTATAGATAAGCTACGGGCGGATCGTTTTCAAGGAGATTTCTGCGGGGCTTTTTGATCTCTGTTGATGTAGACAACGGTTTCCAAAGACTTCTTGCGCAGCTCGCGGATCGTCCGTTGCAGTTCACGGATACGTGACGCGTAGAAATGAACCCGATCTCCCATTTTCTCTAAGCGTTCCAGGTAAGCGGCAATCTCACTGTTTAAACCGTCGATAATTGCCTCTTGGGAAGGTGGCATAGAAGGGATCAACATCCCCAGGTTTGCTCGCCAATCTATGACTTCCTTTTTCCGCTGTCGATGTGCATCGCTATCGAGAAAGCGGTGATTTAATCCCGCTCTATCCTCCAAGAGCATCTTAAGAGTAACAGCTTCCGGCTTAAGGACGCCTGCGATTATATCCTTTTCTATTGCCCGCTTTGCCTGATCAAGCTTCACCAACGCCTCGGCCGTGCGATTGGCGGCGTCTTGCTTCAGTGCGTCCGGAATGCCTGTCTTTACTGCTTTTCGGCGAACCATAGCTTCAGGGTCTCATTCGCATTGAGGGCTTCATCAAGCAGGGGCCGGAGGCCGGGCCAGGCGCTGACCCGGTCCAAAATGTCGCGCACCCAAAAATCTCGCTGAAGTAGCGAGAGTTTTCGACTTTCTATTTTGTCCGTCAGGTGCTCCAGCTCCCATTGCAGCATTTCCTTGGCTTCGGGAAGTTGAACTTGGTACTGACATAGCGACGAGCACCGTGAAGGATCGGGGATCGTATCGCCCGTCGCTCGGGAACAATATCCTGGAGAATTGGCTCCTTTCACACATAGGACTCCTGGTCGCACCAGCATGGGGGTCACTCCTTGTTCGAGTAGATCATCGATGTATTCATCGATGGTCATCTTCAGGTCCAGTTCCGTGAGGTCTGTGGGAAATAGCTCAGGTAATCGCTTCTCGATTTCGATACCCTGTGGCCCGCCGATACCAGGACCTCCAAGCGCGGCCGTACTCTCGAAAAGCGTGTGATATCTGCCTCGCAAGATTCTAGTATAACCCTCGTTGTACTCGTTCATGACGAATGGGGACGACTGGGCGTAACCTGCGGTAGTGTGCTGGCTTTTGTGATTGGCGAGGGCCGCGACTTCGGCAATCGGATTGTCGAAGGCCGACATCATAATGCTGATCAATGACTTACGCCAACTTGTGGCAGTGTAATTGAAGTTGAACCTGTGGAGGTGACAAAAGCGAGAAAACCGGCGGTTCCATTCGTTGTCGTTGAATTCTTCATCCTTCGCGGGATGGGAGAACAGGTAGTCGGACACCGCTCCAGCAGAAGACATCACTAATTCAACAGCGTCTATGGCAGTCTTGATGTAGGCGGAAACGCTAAGATAGCGGGTATCGCCGCCGATTTGCCTGATCGCTTTGAAGGTCTGCATCGCGATGGTCATCCGAGAAACGTCCAATGCCGTTTCATCGTGTGCGGTCGTGACGCAACCCGCCTTCATGGAGAGGGTCTCAGAAGGTCTGGTCCCCAAGTGATGGCCGATAAGATTTGCCGCTGACACCTGCACCAGGAGGAGGAGAGCAGTGACCATGCTGCCGCCGATGTCGACTTTGCACGGAAGCCGCTGCTTGGCCCAAGCCTTTACTTGCGCCTCTGTGCGACTTCCTTTTCGCAGCCACTCGATGGACCGGGCAATCTCCTTTACGTTGTCGATATAGATGATCGAGGCCTCAAGCGTGAGCTGGATTTGTTCATCGGTAAGAGGTTGTGCTCCTCTCGCTCTTGTCGTGTCCCAAACTTTCGGCTCGAACACCAACTCCAGCGGTTGCATCTCGGTGACGTTGGTCAGAAGCCCATGCTTGGAAAGCCGGAGCAAGTAGTCAATATGGATGCTTACTTCTCGTCGACCTGTCCCCTTCACGGCCAAAAGCTTCATTAGCTCGTCAAGGTCGTGCTGCGTGAAATGGCCGATGTTTGAAATCTTCATCAACGAAGCGGCGACGAAGATGCGTCTGAAATTTAGATGATTTTTGTACCAAGTTCGAGGCTTTGGGATTCCGATACGCTGCATATCCGGATGAAGCGCATAACGGTGGTGTTTTACGCCGATCATTGCGTCCTTGAATTGGGTTATCAACGTCGCATCGGATCGCTTCAGGCTACGAAACCCAAATCGCGCTATTTGACTGGGGCCGAAGAAATCGTAGATTCTGCGGTTCTTCCCCCCTGCAGGCAGGTTTTCAGCGGGCTCTTCCCAGAAATCAGCGCCAAAGTTCGATTTCGGTGTAACTGGCATATCTACCGGATACGGCGGACCGTGACTGGCCGCTTCGTTGACCTTCACGTGCCAACGTCTATGGGCGACGCTCCGCGCGACTGTCACGCTGCAGCTTTCCGGGCTAGGGTGTTAAGCGCCTTGTCATAAGCGTCCTTTGGCCATCGAGCGATCAGCGTCTTCAGTCGCTTGATGCGGACTTCAAGAGTGCTGGTCAGGTAGCTTTCGAGCGCGGCTTGGGCCAGTTCGTGTTCCAGTTTCCCAAGCTCTTCGATTAAGAACGGCAGTGATTGGCGGAACCAACGAGCGTTAGGGCACCCATCGATACAATCCTGAAGCCTGCACGGCTGGCCCTTTTCTGTCCCAAAAGCAAAGTGTTTTGGCGGGTTTAATGGATCGGCACAGCCGTTCCCAAACCGAGTAACATTATCGGCACTGACCAGATTCTCGACCTGAACTTGATTAAATCCCTGCCGCGTGAGGCTTTCTCTCAGATTTTTCTTCGAGAACTTTTTCGCGCGAATGAGTTCAACCGAGCTGTCGAAGCAAGCAGTCGTCATTTTTTCCTGTCGCGCGATGAGCTGCTCTCGGCGGGCATAGAGACGGGATGTGGACAAGTTGCTGTGTTGCGCGATGATCCTGAGAATGAGAAGGCTGGTGCCGCTTCGCTGGGTGTGTGCGAGACCGACATCGCGAAGATACCTGATATTGGTCGGCAGGCCATAGCGCTTCAGCGTTGCTGTTAGCGCTCTTCCGATTTTACCGGAATTGATGTCACGCGCGAACGAGCTGATCTGTTGCTCGGTCTTGAAGATAAACAAGTCGTTTTTCACTTCGATGAGAGTCGCCAACTCGTCTGACTGCTGAAGAGTTAAAGACGGCCGAGAATTGAGTTCGGCAATACGACGGATAATTTCCTTCCGAAGCGGCAGTGTCCAAGCTTCGATGAACTTTAGAAGTCTGAAAGGATGGTCCCAGTGTGTTGCCTCTGAGATGAACCGCACCACCTTCGGGCGCTTGTTCGGTTTGCGCCTACCTCTCACCTTGTCGCACAAGATGTACACGAAATCTTCATGGCGATTGGCTCCCAGCTTGATTGGGCAGGGCACGTACCATTTCTTGTTCGTTCTTATGGTGGAAAGAGCTGCGGCATTCACACTAGCCCTCAGCAGGAGGAGCACGAGGAACGGCGCAAGATCGCCTGCAAAAGGGAATCTCCATCTTTGATGGCCGAGCCAACCTTCGTGCCTCTTCAGGCAGCCATCGATGTCGACATATTCAGCTCCCGGCTTCTTCTCCAATCCGCGAAGCTCTGAATTGTAGCCCAGTTCAAAACGTAGTTGATCAAACCGACGTGCCTCGAACTTGAACACATTCTCCATGATCCAATAACGGCATTCGGGCTTCTGCCAATCGCGCAGTCTTCCACCGTTTTCTCGGCGCGGATCGTGCCCGATTTTGCTGAGTGTGTCTGCTTCCTTCAATCGACGAAAGATAACCCGAACATCGTTCTTCGCCATCCCTGTTGCCTTCTTGACGACCTCCGGCTCCAAGAGTTTACGCGGTGCCGTAGGCGAGTCTTCCCAAGGGACGATGGGGAGCAGCTTCTTGTCCACACCGAGTGCCGTTAGGAGCGCCCGCGTCCCTCGAAGACGTGCGACGCGGCCCGGTTTCAGCTCAAAATAATCAACAGCAGCATGGCAGAACGAAATGTCAACGTCTGCCACCGTGATCACTTTACGTTCGGCTAAACCCTCGTAGTAGGAAACATAGTCTGCGAAGTCCCGAAGAAATCCCTTAAGTTGTTTCAAGCTGTTTGGCGTTTTCCGCCGCAGCACTTCGCGGCGGAGCGCGGGGAGGCTGTTCATTATCAAGGGTGTTCGGACGAACCTGTCGAACGGAAATTCCCGTTCAATAGATCGCCCCCGACCTTGTTGGGAAACCACGGTCAGGGAGGTTAGTCCAACCTCCTGAGGTCCCTGTGGCTGGGTGGGTTTAATCTTAGAGAAGTTGCCGAGGCGCGTCTTCCTTGCCATTGCCTGTCCCCTAGTCGTCCAGGAACTCGTTCCAGGCCGTGGTATGATCCAGACCCGCGAGGCTCAACCTCAGTTGCTCCAAATAAACCAGGGTGGTCTCGCGAAATTTGTGTCCCAGCCGCTTCTGTAAGACCGTGACCACGAAATCACCGTGCCGCTCTAAGAGGTCGAAGGTCAGTTCACCTGAATTATGACCGATTTGACCGAATAGACGGGCCCGCGCGTGGATCGCCGAGTGGAGGAAGTCGCACGCAAACATGTGACGAAGAGCGTGCGCGGTAAACCTGTAGCCGCATTTGATCTTGTTGTTCACCCGCCGGAAGGCATCTTGAATCGCATGCGCGCTCAGTGGCTTGCCGTACCTGTTGAGAAAGAGCTGGGCAGGCTGATTGTGTACGCTGATGCCGTTGGCACGAAGGATCGCTCTTCTCGGTCCCTCCACGTAGTGCCAAAGCGCCTGCATCAGTCGAGCCGGGATGTCTATCCGACGAATGACGAGACCCTTTCCGACAATACGGTAGGAACAGTCTGTGGTTGACCGAGCAGTCTCGTCCCGGGCTTGCTGGCGATCAGGCAGAACGCCAATCATGCGGTCGTTGTTTGCTGACCAACTGAGCAGGTAGGGTTCGGCAGGAAAGTTAGGCAGATGAAATGTGGCATCAGGGTTTCTGCAATGAATAATGCCTGGCAAGAGCGTGTTCTCAACTACTTCACTTAAACGCAGCCCGGTCTCGTAGATGAGCAGGGCGACGGTGCGGTGGGTGCCAGGCGTGAGGGCTTCGATAAATTGATGAAATTGGTTTCGGGAGGGCGGAATTAGCTGTCCGGTGCTCTGTCGTGGAGTGAAAGCTTTGTTTTCGGGTTCATTCGGATCGCGCTGGATTGCGTTTCGTCTTTGCCCAGATATTGGCTGGTAGGCATGTTCGAGCGCACCGAGAGTACCTTCCTCTTGGAAACCCGAGATGTATCCATTCTCCTCAAGCCACCCGTAGCATCGAAGAACTTCGGTTACGCGGCCTCCGATAGTTTCGGGCTCAAGAGGGGATGCTATACCAGTTAGAAAATACTCCTGGGACCAAACCCCGAGCGTCTGAGCGCTCTCGTATAGATGAGTGACATGCCACTCTTTGGCGTCCTGCCAACTCAAGCCGGGAATTGTAGGGTGCGCTTCATCAGTCTCCAGGTAGGTTAGGAAATTACAAAGCTGGTCGACAACGGCCCGCAGAGATTTCGGGCGTAGCCGTACCCGGTTTACTCCTGATGATGGAGCGCCATTCGCGCGCTCATGGATATAGGCATTTATACCATCAGGGTAATCATCGCTGGCGGTGCGAACATACGGAATCCGGATGGCAGATTTGTATCGAGCCGCGTTCTTGGGCAGGTGTTTTGGGTAGTGAACCGTTGCCATCGATGGAGCAATCTCTGCTACGTATTTTCGGAGGTAGTGGACTACTATTCACATAATATTCAACCTATTATCTCGATGACGAAAAGTTAGCTGTCAATACTTGATGCCGTGGAGTAAAATAATTCAATACTTGCGGTGCATTGGGTGAGGCAGAAGCGGCCGAAAAAGCGACACGAAATTCCTTTTCGGCTCGGTGCACCAAAGGAATTAAAATTATGAACCGATTTTCCAGGCGGGCTTCAATTCCGATGTTATCTTCATGCGCGGAAAGTAAAACTTTTTTTATTGGCTATTTCGCACGTGTCTTGGAGCGTCATGACAAATGGAAAATGTATTGATAAGAAAAGTTTTGGTTCTCGCATACTCAAAAGGAATTATGAAAGTATATCCTATTATTTATACGTTTCTCTCGGGATTTTCCGGCTGCAATGGCGGGGAGCCTGATTTCACAAAGTACCACTACGAGGAAATAATGTTTCCTAGGTAAGTGAGACCTAATCTGTCGGCTCGAAAAATGGTGATCCAGTGAGTCGGAACTAGGCTGTCCCTCAGGCGTGGATTCGCGATATGATTGGAGCCCGTCGTCCCTTGGGATGGGTCGATACACCGTCCATTTCGCCCCGGTCCGGCCTATCGGGTGCGGCATCAGAAAAAGCGCCGACCGTTAGCCTCGGCGAGACCGTTTATACGATCCATCCACGGATGCAGTCCGCTATAGCGGAACGGAAATTTATTTGGCTTCTCTTGTTCGTCTGTCCGTCGTCTGACCTCCCGGAAAGCCCACCCATGATGCTCGGGAAGTATCGCTTTGGCGAGCGTTGCCAGAAACTGCTATTCGTTCGATATGATCGCGACGTCGGCAAGCTCCTGCATCGGACAGAAAATTATCGGCCGCATATCGGCTTCGGTCACCGTGCCGTCCGATTCGACGAGCCTTTTGGCAATGGCTGTTACCTCGCGCTGCAAGTCAGCTGACATCTGCATCCATGCGTCAAGCGTTAGCACAATGCCTTGAGCGTCGGGGCGACCGGATGCTCGCTGAAGAGGTGGAGACGTGCGTGTGCAAAGAAGCGCCAGACCTGCGCGACGCGATAGCATCGATGACATGTGGCGACGATCAGGCGTACCGGCGGCTTCTCTGGTGGAGTTGGCGGAGGCCGACGCGTTCCTGCTGTCCTTGGAATTAGAGCGAAGAGACGCGCTGTGGGCAATCAAAGCCCTTCGTGATGAGCCGCTGCCGCTCTTCGCCGCTGCCGCTGCACGCGTAGCTAGGACGGTGGCTGAACAGCAGGAACCGGACGTCGAGCTTCGCCAGATGACGGCTGGGCATAACGTCGTCGAAGACTACTCACATACCGGTCTGACCCTTCGCGATCACCCGATCTCCTTCCTGCGTCGTGACCTGGAAAATCGTCGGATGGTGACCTGTTCAGAAGCGACGTCAGCCCGTGACGGTCGTTGGCTTTGGACGGCAGGCCTGGTCTTGGTACGACAGCGGCCAGGATCAGCGAAGGGCGTCATGTTCCTGACCATCGAAGACGAATCAGGCATCGCAAACGTTGTCGTGTGGCCCAAGCTCTTCGAGAAAAGCAGGCGAATTGTCCTGGGGGCATCGTTGATGGGGATCAATGGCCGCATCCAGCGCGAGGGCGACGTCGTTCATCTGGTCGCCCAACAGCTTTTCGATTTTACAGCCGAGCTGTCCAGTCTCGCGGACCGCGACACAGAGTTCAAATTGCCCGCCGGGCGGGGTGACGAATTTGCCCATGGCGGGACGGTGCGGCCGGATACGAGGGATGCGGCCCCAATGAAGACTCGGGATATCTTCATTCCGGACTTGCACATTGACAGCTTGAAGTTGAAGAGTAGGAACTTTCATTAGGGTCTTGCGAAAGCGGCTGGATGTCATCTGCGCTTAGTTCCGCGTTATCGTCGCCAGGCGTCCCAAATATGCGTGCCATGCTGGTACCAAGTGGCGGAGGTCATCAGGGGGCCACACAAGTTTTCTTATGTTGCTTCCCGACTCTATCCGCAGGTTTTATACATACTGATTATTTTCCGGGATAGACTGTCGTAGATATCGTCTAGATCAACTTTTTTTAAATTAAGATTCGCGATGTCTCTTCGCCTTCCTTTTTCATCACCGCTAAATATAAGCTCAAACTGTTCGCCATTTTCTGACACGAGGATTGACGCACTCACAAGGCGGCCTTCGCGGAATTCGCCAATGATTTTTTCCGCCTGTCCATCCCCGTTGCGGGAAATGACAACCAATTGGGGGGCGTCAGCTTTCGGGCATCGCAGCGTATCAACGACGTAAGAGACGTCTTCTGCATATGATGGAGATGATAGGAGCACGCCGATCAATATCGCTAGGTATGGCTTGTAGTAGCGGCCCAACCTCATTCGTAGCTCCATGAGCGATCCCAGCTGAATGCTTCCCTTTTCGTATTCCACATGCTTCTTCATCAGAATTGCGGCCCCCACGACGATCTTAGTCGCTGTTCTTGACGTAGTTGCCCGCCTCAATCGTTTTCCTGAAGCGAGCTACGGTGTCCTCCACCAAAGACTGACGATCCGCAGCGGCACCAACGAGAATAAATAAGTGGCAGGGTTTCTCGCAGGTTGAGCGAGCTATCATCGAAAGGAACCGCCCTTCCTTGGTGTAGAGAATTGCATAAGCCTCGCGCTCCTCCAATCGGCCACGTTCATCCGCTGGAATCCTTCGCCAATGGGCTAAAAAAACATCATAAGGCTCTAAAGTCTCGTGGATCGCTAGAGCTGCCCCGCGCTTAGATTTCATCACCCAATCATCGGTAGTGAACTCCCAGGACGTAAATCCATCCATCGGCTTCTCGCGCAGCTTAAAGATGAGTTCAGCGGAGAAATCGAATGTGTAGAGGCGATTCCCGGATCGGAATGTCCGCTCCTCAGCAAGAGCGTTCGCGGCCGTGACAAGGAACAGCACTGCGATGAATGGCATTCTCATTTGAACTAGTACCTTGAACCTGAGCATGTCATTGGTCTTTTGAGGGCACTGTCCCAATTGACGCTCCCTTACTCGCTTCGAACTGTGCCTGAGGGAATCTTATCGAGCCGGACAAGGGTATTTTTCGATAAGCGCGGAGAGCATGTGCATTGGCATAAGATCGGAGGCATCCGTCGCGAACATATCGTACTTCGCGATGTAAGTTCTCAGAGTCTCAATGTACTCAGCCGTCGAGATCGCATGCCCACGGGGCGGGCAAAAGAATGGTTCATTGCGATCAACGTCAAGTCTCGCATTGGCTCGACTTAACGTGAGGCCCGCGACGCGAGCGATTAATCTAACCCCCCGATCATCTGAATCCCGCAGGAAATCCGCGACTGTCTCTTCTGCCGCAACCATGTTTGTTCCGGAAAACCAGAGCAATAGGACGGCAGCGAAGGCCGAAACTCTGAAACGCATTGCTTCTGATCCTCATGTCTTAATCACCGGAAATTAATCTATATTAATTTCCAATCTACGGAATGGCTAGAAAGAATGTGAAATTCCCAAATCTCAGATTATCTTCGAAACTGTGCTTGAGCCCTTCATAGTGTGCTGAGTGTGGGGTCGAAAGTTGGGCGGATGGTACATGTTGACCGCAATTTCTTTACTAAATTATGTTGCCCGTAAGGGTTACTAGGAGGGGACAAATGCGTTTTCGCATATTGGTAGCATGCGCCTATTTACTACTTGCACCTATTTCTTATGCGGGCGCTACAGATTGGTCAGACCCAAAAGAAGTTTTTGGTTCCGACTGGGATTGTGGGCGGATGAGTTACGACAACGTCACCTTCAATATGTGCAAAAAATGCTATGCCTCTGCCGGGCGTTTCATGTGGAAGGTTCCCCCTGGGGAAACATTGCTCAAGCCAAAGGGCGATCAATATGTCGGGCGCTGCGACAAAGCGCTGTTAGAAGAACCATCAGCAGTACCGCCGAAGAAGCCCAAGCCCACTGATTCTCAAACTTTGCCTCCGCCGCAGACGAATAGTGAAAGCGGAAATGGAAGCGGCCAAAATGATACGAGTAATCTGGAACGGAAGCTCGAAGAAATATTGAGAGAATCTCCAGAGAACCACCAATTAAGTCTCTGCAACAGATCGTCTGATAAAACCCTCAGTCTCGCAATCCGCCACAAATATGATTCCAGAGGCCCACTCATGTTGTTGGATGGTTCGTTGTGCGGAACGATAGCTGTAAGCTTTTCAACTATACTCGCCCTAAGGGTGAGTCAGTGACCGTTTATATATTTGCCGAGAGTAAAAACTTTAAATGGGAAGGAAAAGGGGGAGATACGCTTTCCGTCTGTCTGACCAATGGCCGGTATTCAAGAGACGTGACGCTTGAGTCGTATACTTGCAAAGAAGGTGAAACGGCGAGGAAGTTTTTCCCTCTTCGGTTTTCCGGTAAAAAGGTACATACCCTTACGAACTAATATAAACTGGCAGCCGTTACTAGGACTTCAAGGTATTTGGCCGATATTATTCTGTGGAGCCGAAGAGCAATCGAATGACATCCGCTAAAGCGATTACGTCGATTTTCCTCATCGCCATCTCAACGTCACCGACCAATGCGCAGGGCGACGTTATTCGCACCGAGGACGACAAACTGAAAACCGTACATGTTAGGTGCCCGGCTGAAAATAACGGCGCTCTTGTTGTGGATACCCGCACCAAGAGCGGAACACTAGCGCGGCTTACTGTTAGTTATACGGGTGATACCGCAAACAGTATGACTTACCAGAAAACTGACCATAACGGTGAATGGCAGATATTGGCATCGATAGACTACTCTGTCAGAAACATACCCGGAGCCACGGCCACAGGGAGTAAGGCTCTCAAGTTGAGTGAGGCAGTTCGAGTTAAGTATTGCAATGGTAATGCAACCGCGAGACGGAGGTTCGACGACTTCCTGATGGAAGATCGACGCGCTACCACCGACTAGGGTTCGCCCTCGCAATAACAAAATTCGTGCTCGGAGGCCCGAGGTTACGGGGTATCCATGTACTTTTTCTGCCGCTCAATCATCAAAAAATACCGTTGACGCTCCCTCTCGGGCGCAAGGCATACGCCTCTCCGCATCATTCCAGTTTTCGCGAGGACGGTCTCGGCAAATTCTTTTATGTTTGGATCAGTTTCCGTCTCCAGATTCTCGGCGCTGAAGTAAGTTTCGAAATTGCCATGACCTTCTGCTGCCGCTACTTCCACTTTTATTGCCGATGCGCCGTCGTAGATGATCGTGGTTCTGTCTCGCTGTCCAAGTCTATTGGCACGGATTAGCTCCAGTTTGCCCCCTTTTGTACTTGGACACGATAGTTGTATGTCATGAAGATCGGTACCGGATGTATCCTCAGCGCACGTCCCTGACGCTGCCAGGAACGACAGCGTAATCCAAGTAAGCCGCATCGACCACTTCGTTCCAACAAGTACAATATCGCCTCCCATCTTCAGCGCCTCTTCCTTTTCGCCTACCAACTCTTAACCTGTAGACTAGCTTGACGTCCAATCGCGTCAACATACATCGGTTGGATTGGGCGCTGTCTTGAAATTTCTGAGCCGGTGGATGTCCTTTGAGACAAAGCTTATATAAAACAAAGCTGACGCCAGGAAAATCGAAGGTTATCCGATGACAGCAGGTGAGTTGCTCGCCACTATTATCACAGTGGCCATATGGACAACGCCGACCTTTGCACAAACTGAATCGATGCGCACAGGCGAAGAAAGACAAATACCGATTGAGATGAAATGCCCAAATGAAAATAATGGTGTGTTCATTCTAAACGGCCGTGACAAGGCAGGGAACTCAACACGACTTATAGTCAACTATAAGGGTGATGTCCCTCAAAGCATGAAGCACTCCAGGGCAGAGCGTAACCAGCCTTGGGAAGTCCTGGCAACAATTGACTTTGCCATCGATAACACATCTGAGGATATCGTAACCGGTGGAAAGGCCATAAAGTTAGCTGAGGTGATCAGGAAAAGAGTGTGCAATGGGGATGCCAGCCAAAGGCGTAAATTTGAAGAGTTTCTAAAGCGAAATCGTGAAATTACCAACCGCTGAATGTTCGGACGACTTTGAAACTTGAGAGTTCTTGCTGGGGGAAGGAATGACGAGAGCTGTATGCATAAAATGCGGGGAAACGAAATGGGGATGCTGGACTGCTTGTCACTCATGCGGACACGCCCCACACGGAGAGACCGAGCTGGCCGATTCCCTTTTTTTATCGGACCAGATGATTGATGAGGAGGAAGACCTCGTTGCGGTCGCAGAGTACATCAAAGAAAACGGGGCTGTTCCAGTAGTCGCGGCTGCGTTCCGTCATGCGCTCGCGACCGTGCGTAAAAGCCAAGCGGGCTTAACAAAACGTGGCCTTCTTCCTGCTGATCCAGAGACTTTTACCAGCACGATCCTCCGGCACGAGATAGCAGCCCCAGATGGATGAGGGGGCGAGATTGCCAGGCTCGCCATGTCGATGAGGGGCAGTTCACAGGGATGAGTGACGGGACAATGTCCTCATCGAGCGGCTATGGCCCTCGGCCTGGTTGCGAGACGGGCGATTTCTTTACGGTTCCTCCAACCGTGAGGGGTTCCTTTTGCCTTTTCGTGATCGGCAAGTGACCTAATTACCCCCGGATGAGACCGCCTTGCGATAACTGCCATAACACCGGATGGGTGTGCGAGAACCATTCACACAGCCCATGGACAGGCGAGTACGCTTGCGACTGTGGTGGCGCTGGAAAGCCTTGTGTCGTCTGTAATTTCGCGGACGAGTCGAACGAACCCGACTATACGGGGTTATTAGAGACATGGGAGACACTTGCCGAAAACGCGGAGCATCCAATGGATCGCCAATATGAGGCTTGGGAACTGGAACTGATCAAATCGAATCAGGCGAATATCACCGTGTACGAAGACTTTTTGCGATCAATCGATGATGGCGAAAGGATCGTCATTCCTGATGTCGGCGATGTGACCGAGCAAGAGCGCAAGAAGGCCGGATGGTTCCTCGCTTATCACAAGGCCAACCTTCTGAAATTGCGTGAAGGCGCAGCCAACGATAACGAACCTCCGATGGACGAAGAACTGGCCGACTTGATCGCTGGTGATTGGTGACCTGAGTTAACCGGGTCGCCGCGTGTGGGAGTATGAACCTATCCATTGTAAGATAATCGCGGGGTCCAATAGGGCGGCGGAGAGGGGGGGGTCGAATCCCATTAACGGCATAGAAGGCCTCCGGGGGACGCACCGTTACTCCTCTCCACGATCTATGATCGTCAAGGTGGCGTCATTCGCAGCTCCGTAGATGAAACATTCAACAGAGGGCCAGATTGCAACCCTACTGATCCGGATATCACCTTGGGTAAGGACGATGGTGTACCATTGCTCCGAGCGCTTCACCTCTTTGACGATAAGGGGGTGGTTTCCAAGGGAAACGTTGACCTTCACCTCGGTCCAAGCGGTGATTGCACCATCTTCGAAAACGAGAACGGCGTCATATTTTGCCTTGTGGTGAATCTGTCGCAGCTCTTTTCCCACAAGTCGTTCGGCTATTCGGTCCATGTGTTGCTTACTTAAATCCTGATCTTCTACCCTGCTGCCCGGTGTCCGCTATCGCGCATCAGGGTCAATACGGCCGTAGGACTGCGGACTTCAAAGATTCGATGTCAAATGTAGTCAATCGATTGGCCGGGCTGACTGTAGCCGTATATCCGGAAGCCTTCGGCGGTTTCCGCTCCTGGCAGGTGTATCTGGTGCAGGGCTACACGAACAATATTCCGTTGCGACTCTTCAACGAGAATATCCAAGTGCAGAATATCACCATAGCCACCCTCTGATAGATGATAGAACCATTCTCGATCCGGCACGGACCGATAACCGTTTTTCGAGAAAGTGGTCCAAGCGGGTGGGAATTCCATCTTGTACATCGCCTCCCGCAGTTCATTCCACTTTGTATTATTCATCACGGGAAGCATGAGGCACCTAAGCTCCGAGGTCTCTTGTTGGGCAGGGCGGCTAAGCGGCTCTGGGCACGATCACAAAGTACACGCCCCCGCGTGGATAATTTCTCACGTAGACTTTTGCCGCGAGGGCGCTGGACGACACTGGATTACCTTCCAGTGATGGGACAGGCTCGAAGTGCCAGTTATCATACGTGTGACTGTAGCTCTCCTCCGGCCCGTTCAGCACGTCTCCGCCAAGAACAATGAAGTTGGCATCACATAAGGAGTCAAACGCGGTGAGAGCCTGATCTTTAGTCAGGGCCCAGTTGCGGTGTTCTGGCCCCAGCCAGACCCCAACCGACAATATTCGATCTGCTTGATCTGACCAGATTGTCTGCAGTGTCATTCCTGAATTCCCGCGCAAATAGCTTGAAAGGCGCTTGCTCTATTGCGATGCGTGTGATGATGCAAATATCATGATTTTGATTTGGATAAGTTACGGGTGCCGATGAAATTTCAACT
Source organism: Neorhizobium tomejilense (assembly GCA_002968845.1). Taxonomy (GTDB): domain Bacteria; phylum Pseudomonadota; class Alphaproteobacteria; order Rhizobiales; family Rhizobiaceae; genus Neorhizobium; species Neorhizobium tomejilense. Next base: position 355,164 of record PVBG01000001.1, read on the forward strand.
TTGTCCATGCTGCAAGCTCCCGACGTTGGAACGACGAAACACGTTCGAAGTATGTGTCGTCTGTTTCTGGGAGGACGATAGTCAAGACGATCCGCACGCCGATGAAGTTTGGGGTGGGCCGAATGGGGATTATTCGCTAACTCGCGCACGCAACAATTTCGCAAGCCATTTTCATATGTACGATGCCGGGAAAGCCATTTCCCAAGTCGAGTTCCCCAGTGCCGCGAGGAAGCGTTTACTGGAGTATGTTCAATCAAGCCCGACCCCAATCAACGGTGCCGAACTGGCAACATTGATCGAAGATTGGTACGAACCCTGAAATAGAGCCGAGGGTTGGGTTATAGCCTGATCCCATGACGCGCCCGCTAACAAAATTCGCTTGCCTCGATTGCCATCGGGTTTTCAAACGCCCCGCCGATGCTACACAAAAGACGTGCCCCCGTTGCTCGGGCATCACCTACCGGACTGGATCGGATTTCCGTCCGCCGTCACCCGCCGATAACAAGGGTTGGGCTGTGGCGGCTTTCCTCATTTCGAGAGGCTTCCCATATTATCGGCTTGGGGTGCAGTATCCTTCGACCCTGAAGGAAGCACAGAAATTTGTCGTAGAAAACGCTGCCTTGGCCATCAACATGACCAACAACCGGTCCGTCCCGCTGCACTGGCCCAGAGATCATAGAGTATAAAGTCGGCTGCCCACTGCAGTTGATCCGGGGCGGGCCACCGCAATCTTCTTTAGGCACGGCGGAATGAAGCCCGCACTTTCTCTAATAATTCGGGGTCGTTTTCCAGGAGTTCTTGCTGGAACCAGGTGCTTCGACCAGGCCACAGTTCAAGCCGCTCGGTGTCTTTTTGTGCGGCGCGGATCATCGAGGTATAGAAGTTCTTGAGTGCCACCGAAGGGGGGATGTGGGCGTCTTTCAAGACAAAGAAACTTTGGTAGCCGATAGTCAGCCGGAAAGCAGGTTTTGAAGTTTGCCGCAGCGGAAACGTCAGCATCTTCAAGTGGCCGCAACCTTCAAACTGATCGACAACGGAAATCTCTTTGCCGTCGACGAAGGTATGCTTGATGGTGAATTCATCCGATGCGAAAGAGGAATGTTTGATGAAAAGCTGGTGGAACCGTGCGTTCACGAGGCCCAGCAAAGAGTTATCGGGCGGACCAGCAAAGGGCAGTCTTCCGTCACTGGCAATGACACAGTCCGATAGCCAATCTCTGATGAAGCTGTGGGTTCGGTCTTCTGATAGTACAAATTCGGTGTCAGCCACCGGCTTTCTCCAATCATCCGTCTGCAACGCTTAGCTGTTGTGCTGATCGTTTCGACCCGTTGTGGTCTCCGCCCACTACATCTATCATTGCCGCTGCGCGATTACAGCGGCGCGGAGACACGGCAGGCAAAGTGCGGGTGATGAGTATCCAGCGGGAATCATCACGAACGGCGAAATCACGAGGGCTGCAATGCAGCGCTAAGCTGCAGCCTACTTGGCTGGGCGAACGTCCATTCCGTCGTAGGTAACGTCTTTATGGTCCTTGGCTAAACTTTCGAAAGCGCTATTTCTGGTATAGAGCGTGTCGACTGTGTGGCGTTCAACCCTTTCCACGTGCAGCTGCCATTCTACGGCCTCCTGTTGAGCCTTTGGCTCACGCTCTCGGATTTCGACCAGCCGATATCCATCGCGCTCTAATACAACGGCTATTTTTTCCAATTCGCGTTTGCCACGGCTGGTGAAGAAATAGCCCCAAAGCATATTCCCGTTGATACTCCAGGTCGTCTGGGCCTGAATGCCAGCGAACATCTCTTCCAATTGAGCCCTTGGAATGTGCTGCTGTTGAGAGATAGCCGGGCTTCCAACAAATCCGGCAAAAAGAGCCACTAAGAAGATTGACTTTCCCACGAAGACGCCCTGCCCAGTCAGATCGATTTATGTCTGAGATGGATGAAGGAATGCGGCGACAATATCAACCATCTGCCGGTCCAATTCCTTCGTTGATGGACGCACGCTCATTGCCATGATCCATCGGCCGGTAACTGGAACTTCGGGCCAGCTGCGACCATTGCCGCCGACCACTTAGCTTGATATCCGTTGTGAATTGCTGGGAACCATGCGTTGATTCCGTTCTCGATTCTGAAACTACTACAGAGGTCATCGTCGCAGGTTATTCGCCCGGACGTCCCGTTTTTCTGTGTAGGACGTGTCCTTGGACCGCCAAGTTCGTGGTCCTTTAGTGGGGACATGGTCGCTTTTGACAGCCTTCTCGACTACCACGGAAACATTCAGGTCGCGATTTGGGTTCGCGGGGGGCAGGTAATGGTTCGTCGAGTCGGGGTTCGCATGTGGACTGCGACCACCGGCCTTCCGGAGCCGAAGCAAGGCAAATTGAAATACGCGCCCCGCCGGTATGTTAACTTTGATGGCTTCAGACCTGGGTTATCGGTCAATGAGGCAAAGGCACTTCTTGCAAGAGCTTCGGTCACGTTCACTGAAACTTCGGTCGCGGATGCTTCGGAGACTGTGGTTCTGCTTAAGCTTTCGAATAACACTGAACTTCATTTCTTCCTGATGGAGGGGAGACCTTCGTTGGCAGAGATTCAAGCATACTCAGAAAATAAAGGCTTCTAGCGCTCCCCGGGAATTGGTCCGCCTCGGGGGCAGACTGAAGCCACGCCGCTGATGCGCCGATTGCGGTCATCGAAAAAAGATGCTGCTATAGAGCGGTGGAACCTTCGAACTTGTTTGAGAGCAATAACAACATCCATGGCAGCTTGGCAGTTCGCTCTTGACCTGATCCCGTCTGCGGCAGCAGGGGTCGACGGCGTAGTAGCCGCGCGGATGACTCGCGGCCAACTCGATGAGGTTGAACTCCGCTTCTCGCCGTCAGTCACTAGCGCCATTTTCGAACGCGTCGGCATGATGTTGCTGGAAACGAAATCCTGGTCCCCTGATCTTCGCATTTGGGGTGACGAGAAGGTTGATGACGTGCAGATTTGGCTTCGTGGCACAGAGATTGAACATGTGCAGTTTCGACTGAATGTGGCTGATCCGCGCATACCTCTAATGGAGGAAATTTGTTCTCTGGCACGTGAAGTCAGCTGTGTGTTGGCGACCCGGGCGGGTGCCATCCTTCGGCCCCACCCCGAAGTCGTTCTTAGAGCGATCACACGGTCCGAAGCTGCTCGCTTCGTAAGAGACCCGGAAGAATATCTGGAAAAGAGATGACCCGCCACGACTTCAATCACTTGGAGCGCACGGCCAAAAAGTTGATCGATGATGGCAACGTTGTTGATGCGATCAAGATTTACCTCTTCATGTCCGATGGAGACCCTTCGCTGGATGCGGGCTATCTCGGCGAGAGATTGGGTGCTTGCTACGAGCAGTTGGGCGACCTCCACGCTGCGAAATACTGGTACGGGCGAGCGGTGGATGAAAATCCTGAGGTAAGGCTTGAAGCGGCGCAAGCGTATGAACGCCTGAGCAATGTCGGGATAGACCACCTCGTGTAACTCCGCTTAGGGCGGAAACGGATCAGGAGACCCAGAGAGCAGAAAAGCTATTGGCCTGAAAGCGCATCAGGTTAGGCGACATAGTCTAGATCAAGTTGACAAAATGTTTCTGCCAATGCGACCGTGGGTTCACGGGGTACACCATGACGACACTTAGGGTCTACGATCTCAAAGATCAGGTTCTTGCGCTTGATCTCAGAGACTTGCTGCGACTTTTGGCTCCCCGTTCTTTAGAAGCACGTTGGGTCGTCTCGACCGTTAAGTCGTCCAAATCTGGGCACGAATGGTTTGAGGCCACCGGGGAGGGGGGCGAACGGCTTGAGGGATTGGCGCAAGGCGATGGCCAGCTTTCGGGCTCTGATTTAGCCGCCTTGGCTAAAAATACGCGGCAGGTTATCTGGGGGGAGTTTGTCGGCTCGGCACCCACGCAGTCAGACAAGCCGTGGGTGATAATCCGGGCGGTCGACAGCACGTTCTACGAGATCGTTTCGGATGACGATGCGGTGCTGAACAAGATTAGCTCGACCTATAAGGACGTCCGAACTGGGGAAACTCCGGTTACGTCATGGCTCCTGGACCGCACCGATGAATGATGGCAGGCAGACGCGAACGGCGGCCAGATCAACGAGTTCCATGAATGACCTCGCTGTTTTATGGCAGCGCGTGGCTACGCGCCGAAACTGCTTGCGGCGACGACGTTCAGCGGCGATGAATATCTTCGCCAGCTTGACTTAGAGGAATAAGCGTCTGCTGAGGGCCGACTGCAGCCATCGCTCCCAAAGCCTTAAAGGTTAAAGCGGATAGCTAGCTCCGCAATCGCAGGGTCGGTGAACTCGACAACGGGATCATCAGTTTTGTCGTGTTTGCGGTGATACGCTCCCGCATCGAAAGCTTCATAGATTTCGAAGAATGGTTCCGGTACCTCGTTCTTGCCAGGTCCAAACCCTTCCTGCACGCCGGACCAAAGATCATTCATTACGCCATCACAGAAGGTGTAACTTAGCTCTCCTCGGTGGTACCCCTTCGCAATTTCCAGCGCGGCGCTATTGTAGAAGTCCCAGTGGTCGAACGCTCCTGCCCATCGGACGATGTCATCGGGCGTGAGCCGGAGCGGGCTCTTGTTGATCGCGAACTGTAGGAACTCAGACACCGCTCATCCTTCTGATAATTTGCCAGAGCTTATGAATGAACGCGCGATGCAGCGTCAATGGCCGGTTTGGGGACGCTATCCTCCATGGAAACACCGGCTGGGTAATATGTGCCGAAGGCGTCTGTCGGCCCTTTGCGGACTTCTGGAGACCCGCTAAACCTGCCGCTGGAACAGCGAGGGCGCGATGGTCAGAGGCAGAAAGCAGAAACGAGGCGATATCGTTAGGATCGACATTGGAAACGGAAAGCAATTTCTCGCCGTCGCCCTAACACATCCGCTGTTCGCTTTTCTCGACGGTGTTGTCGAAAGTGAAGAACCGGTTCAAGACGTGCGAGATCGAGCAGTTCTCTTCAAGCTATGGGTGATGGACAGCGCCGCGAAGTCCGGGCGGTGGCCCATTGTTGGAAAGGTTGATCCACCCACAGTGTCCGCGTTGGACGGCGCAGTGTTTTTCAAGCAAGACCGGATTTCAGGCAGAATATCAGCGTATGATGCTCTCGCGAATGCCGAGTCTCCGCTTAGCTTTGAAGAGGCAGACCGCCTAGAATGTGCTGCTGTTTGGAGTCCCGAGCATGTCGAAGAGAGGCTTCGTGATCATCTGAACGGCATCTCGAACAATTGGTGGGCATCAATGCGGCCTCGAAAATAGCGATGATCTACTTGTCGGAACGCCCGGTGTTGGCGCGAAGCACCGACAGCCCGAATTCCGTCTCCGCTCAACTACCTAGCATTGAAGTAGCGTCTCTGGGGCTGAACAGGAAGTCCGCTCCCGGCCGACACCAGACTTGCTTGCCGCTAGTCTTGGACGGCAAGCACCCAGGAAATCTCAGGTTGGTCGCGAGATATGGCATCGAGGCAACTGCCCCCGGTGACGAAGCGATAATGTGCTGATCCGGGCAACACAACTTCGAAAACCTCTCGCTGAGGTGCCCAAAAAGGGCTGCCCTCGATCCGGTACGCGAAGTGGTTGGAGACGTGCCCGACCGTTAGTCTGGCGTCCTCTTCGAGCGTGAGATGCATTTCATCTATGACGCGAAAAATATCGACATGAGGAAAGGCAATCCTGGCAAATCCGGGCCGTCCCGCAACAGAGACATATGCCGCCAGCTTGTTAGCGCCGACCTCTTCAAACTTCATCTCAAGGCGATGAATTTCTGCTGAAGTCGCTACGATCCTTAAATCGAAGGCAAAGGGGTGATAGACGATCACAGGCTCGGTCATTCTAAATCCAATTGATGGCTGTCTCAAGTGGTACACCGAACGGCCCGCGTTGCGCCACCGGTGTACAAGGCTGGTGGGGTCTGCCCATCGACCGCTCCGTTCCTCATGGATCACTAGCTGAAGGTCATTTCCTGATAGAAAGTCCAAATACTGATGACGGCATCTGCGCGTTCAGAAGTGCTGTGGAGCGTTAGGAGAATGGGATTATCGGCAGGGTCATCTAAAGCGATCTTAGCAAAGATCAGTCGGCTTCCGTCTTCGTGGATTTTCACGACCACGTCTGGTCGCATCTCCCCACTAATGCCCTCCATCAAACGCGACGTATCCTCGAACTGTTCTTTCATAGACGCAGTATTGGAAAACGGTTGGTCTGTAAGGAACCCAAACCTTTCCCAGTCCGCTACTCGTGCCGTAGCGAGGATTTCGAACAGCCGCTGTTTTTCAAGGGGGCTCAACGTATCCATTGTCTTCACTTCCATCCGTTCACGCATGGCGGCTTTAGGCCGGTAGCCGTAATCCTTCGGTCGAGGCAGCCAGCGCAACTGCATCATGGACCGATGTGAGCTGTGGCAGGTTTTCCCTGCTCCTATACCCTGGTACTATCGAAAGGCATGCTAAATCAGGACCGCAATGAATAAACTCACTTTCATTCAGCTTAATGAACATTGGGAGGCAGCGCCTAATGCCCCTTCAGTGAACGTCAAGTTTAGCGGCAGCACTGCCGAGTTATGGTTCTTGCTGAATCCCGAGCGACCGAAATCCTCTTCCAGAGAGGCAGCAACAATTCGCTTCACAAACTGTAGCCGATGGAATTGGGATGCGACAAACGATCATGCATGGTTCTCTGGCGAAGGTAGGTACGCCAAACAAGCACCAAAATGGGGAGAATTCTATGAGATCGTTGGCGAAGAAAAGCTAGGAGGCAGCGTCGACTGGGATATCATGACAGTGGACCCGGAAGGAGCCCGCCATTTCCTATTCTACTTTCGCGACGAAACCCTGGAATTCATTGCCACCGATTGGTCGATAGCTCGGGAGGTCTTTTCGCCAGCTTAGCAGCGGATGAAAGCTCAATGATAGGTCAATGGCAGTTATGCCCAGTTTCCATCATTGGTGACGGTGGCGGACGAGGTGTTCTTGCTTCGCCAGCGCCTGATCGAGCAGCCAAACGTCCTTTGATCCTATCCGCCACCGCACGCTTAAGAGTAACCTGCGTATCTCCTGACTGTAAGCGGTGTTTTCCTCGCATATTGACCAAGCTCGATTGGGCATTCGGAAAAATGCCACTACGACATTGATGGCAAGAAAGCGCCAACTTAGGACATTGGCGGTTACTGCCTTGTCTTCGGTAACGTCGTTGGATAGGCTCGCCGCATGGGATGGACAAGGGTTCTACAAGCAGCCGAAGATGATCCAAAGGCGGCATCTTTGAACGAACGTACACTGCAAAATCTCGCGGCTCTTGTGAGGTACGGGGATGCAGGGCTGCTGCCGCCGTCAACTGTCGGTCAAGGTTATTACCCGTCAGTGGTGCTCGATTGGATTGACCTCCAACAGCAGATAGAGGTCTTCGAGGATCGTTTTGAGGTTTACGATTTCTCTGTGGTGCCAACAGCCATTCAACATGTCGCGCTCGAACAGGTAGGCCATCTCCCAAATCAACTCTTGCCGCTCTTAACGCCGCTCAAGCGGTAGCTTAATCGTCGACTGTGGACTGCTTTGGGCCGACAGCAGCCATCGTTCCGAAGCCTTAGAGCTTAAAGCGGGTGGCCAGCTCCGCGATGGCAGGGTCGGTAAACTCAGCAACAGGATCATCAGTCTTGTCGTGTTTGCGGTGATACGCTCCCGCATCGAAAGCTTCATAGATTTCGAAGAATGGCTCCGGCACGTCGTTCTTGCCAGGTCCAAAACCCTCCTGCATCCCAGACCAAAGATCAGTCATTAGGCCATCACAGAAGGTGTAACTTAGCTCTCCTCGGTGGTACCCCTTCGCGATTTCCAGCGCGGCGCTGTTGTAGAAGTCCCAGTGGTTGAACGCTCCTGCCCATCGAACGATGTCATCGAGCGTGAGCCGGAGCGGGCTCTTGTTGATCGCGAACTGTAGGAACTCAGACACTGCTCATCCTTCGATAAGTCGCCAGAGCTTATGAATGAACGCGCGATGCAGCGTCAATGGCCGATTTGGCCCGCTATCCGGCGACCCAGTCCTGTCCTAAGGCACCAGAAGTCAGTTGCTCCAACCAATCTGGAACCAGTCAAATCGGACTTCACTAATGGGATGCCCCGACGGGTCGAGTCTGATCGAGCGAAGCACGAGGTTCAGGCTGGCAGAGTAATATTGTTCAAATATTATCGGAGCCAGTCCTTGCAGCTCCACGCGGCTATTCACCACCCAAACCGGATACGAGCATGATCCGATTGTTTCCTCAGCCCATTTTTCGAAGGTGATGGTGGTCGTGCCCGCGACTGTTTTCTGACCATTTAGAAACAGCGTTGTATCGGATTGCCAATTTCCCTTCCGTGGCAAATCGTTGAGCGTCGTCACATCCGAGTAGGTCAGCTCTTGCGAGCCCTTCGCGCTGATCCGTTTCGTGACGAGCAAGGGGTGCAGATATTCCGCCGATATTGGCTCCAGTGACACGCCCCGTACCATCAGGCGCTGCTCAGTTAACCCCGATTGAGTCGGTTTGTAGAAGACGGAGAAGAATGGCTGCTCTCTGGTGAGGAGCACGCCCTGCTTGGTTTCGTTTGGTGTCAAGCAATGACCAAACGCTGGAACAGCGGAAACTATACCAGCCAACAGCAATAAACTTCTCAGCACAGCCGACCCCCTAATCCTGAATCGCATACTGCTACCATGGCGCGTAAGAATAGTCATTCGAGCAAAGTATTCCTTTTGCCTTTTCATGATCGGCAAATGACCTAATTACCCCCGGATGAGACCGCCTTGCGATAACTGCCATAACACCGGATGGGTGTGTGAGAACCATTCACACAGGCCATGGACAGGCGAGTACGCTTGCGACTGTGGTGGCGCTGGAATGCCTTGTGCCGTCTGTAATTTCGCGGATGAGTCGAACGAACCCGACTATACGGGGTTATTAGAGACATGGGAGACACTTGCCGAAAACGCGGAGCATCCAATGGGTCGCCAATATGAGCCTTGGGAACTGGAACTGATCAAATCGAATCAGGCGAATATCACCGTGTACGAAGACTTTTTGCGATCAATAGATGATGGCGAAAGGATCGTCATTCCTGATGTCGGCGATGTGACCGAGCAAGAGCGCAAGAAGGCCGAATGGTTCCTCGCTTATCACAAGGCCAACCTTCTGAAATTGCGTGAAGGCGCGGCCAACGATAACGAACCTCCGATGGACGAAGAACTGGCCGACTTGATCGCTGGTGATTGGTGAAAAGCCCCAGGTAGCCGGGTCGCCGCGTGTGGGAATATGAACCCAATCCATTGTGCGATAATCGCGGGCCCAATATGGCGGCCGAGAGTGGGGTTCGAATCCCACAAACGGCATAGAGGGACTCCGGGGAGACTCACCGTTACTCATCTCCACGATCTATGATCGTCAAGGTGGGGTCATTCGCATGTGGTCGGCAGGAACGTGATCATCTAGGCAGAAGTCGTAGAAGAGCTGCGCCGGAGCTTCCTGACATCCCATCATCGCTCAATCAGCCGCAAATCCATGCGACAATTGAATCACGGTGCTGAAGTTTCATCAACGCTTCAAGTGTAAGCGCTGTTTTCCTCGCACATTGACCAAGCACGATAGGCTGTTCCTAAACTAACGCTGTAGCTCAGTTCTTATCGCGAAATGACCACTTCGGGCCAACAGCGGCCAAAACGGCTCGGCCACATCGTGTGTTACAACCAAAATCGCTGCATTCTCGTCGCAAACACTTGAGCGTAGTTTTGTTGAAAGGATATATAAAATCGGAACGAGTGTGGAAGTCGTAAGAAGGCGCTTTGGCCTAAGATTATGCCCTCTATTCGCGCTATTGTTGATCGCGTTGTGCGGTTGCGGAGATTCGCCGGATAGGCTCCGCCCCAACATCCCATCCGGCATCCCGGCTGGCGAAACCGTCTATTACAACACCAAATGGTTTGAATGCTCTGTCGCCATCTACCGTCTCGACCCAATTTTCGCTGAAGAGGTTCGTCGAGATGGCTTACTTTCCCTCTTTAAAGCAACATCTTCGTCTTGGAGCGAGACACCGACGTTCAAAGAGACTGCGGTCCATGCTCGATGGGAAGTGGACTTGGACGAAAGTCTGGCGTGCATTGCGGACGACAAACTCCAGACTCTTTTCCGGGAAACGTCAGTTGGTGGTGGCTATTTCCAAGTCCAAAAATACAATTCAACAATTCTGATTGCGCCTAACAACGGCCTGCTGATGGTTGGCGGGTACGAATAGCCGAGAATTTCAAATGGTCAAAGTGAGGCTAATGATCGCCAAGCCGCCCGCGACAATCATCGCGAACATGGCGTCCTGACAATCACTTCCGTCCGGACATTGCGATTTCGATGCGGAGTAAGCTGCGGCCGCAACAAACCCGAAAAGCGAAAACAGAGCTAAACCTGACAATGCTGCGATGCTCTTGATCAAGCCCGCCTCGCCAGATGCCGATAGTTTCCACTTGCTGCCCAGGATTCAAAGCTAAAGTTCAGGTGGGGGCCGATAGAACAGGCCGCTGAACCGCCCATCTTCGTCGAGCACGAAGCTCCACCAGAGGTGGCCGTTTTCGAAACCGACATCATACAGGTCCCATCCCTCTTTTGTTACCTTCTTGAACGTTACCTTCTTCAGCGCCCCCATCCGCGCCAGGTTTGCTTTGATCGCCGAGGATTGCTCACGCGCGAGATTGGACAGCGGGGCCGTCATTAGCTTGTAGTTTGGCTCGAACCGTAAATCTTCGATAACCTCTCGCAGGAGAACCGCGCCGTTTTCTACCGGCCGATTCTCACCAATTCGCTGCGCGAGCGCCTCTTCCAGGGCAAGCGCAACGCTTTTATCAACGCGGGTCGCGACCTGGTCTAAGCCATCCTGATGGAGAATGAGGCCGGACACGATGCCGTCGCCGTTGCGGGTAAAGGTGAGTTGAGCTTGAACGGCTTTATAGAAGAAGTGGTCGACATCCTCGGGGAATATCTCAAGCTCCGGCTGACCCGGCAGGCGTGAAAAAAGCCGTCCATCAACCAAGGTGAAGACATAAACAAGCCTGCCGAGAAGGTAAAAACCTTCATACTCAGTATAGAGAGCCGGATCGATCTTCTGTTCAGTACGAGGTCTTGCCTGCTCGTAGCGACGCCAGGCGATGGCTTCTGACGAGGTATCAGTCATATTCGTGTCCTTTGCGAGTTTCAGGAGGTCATCGACAGATAGAAGAACGCCTGCTGCATTCTTTGCTCTCAGGGCATCTACAATGGCGAGACTGCACTGAGTGCGGGCAAGTTGATCCTGCAAGGCGAGGTTCTGCGTGGAAAGCATACGGTCGAGATCAGCCGCCTGCCCGGCCAGTAGGCGGGCGATGTGCTGCAGACTAAGACCTAGCCGCTTCAACGTGAGGATTTCATTCAGTCGAGCGATTTCGTTGACCCCGTAGAGCCGCCAGTTCTTTCCCGTCCTGCGAGGGCGGATGAGGCCGGTTTGCTCATAAAGCCGCAATGCTCTGACCGTGAGGCCAATACGCTTCGCGCATTGTGCAGCAGTCAACCAGGTCTCTTCCTTGATGTCATTCCGCATGGAGGCTCCCACAAAGTCTTGAACGTCATCTAAGGTATGACGTTGGGTACGGCTCAAGCGGAAATTTCAAGAATTTGATGGCTGCTATTCCGCTCAGGTGCGAAGCAGCCGGGGTGCATTCGGCCGGTATTCTGATGGGCCTGCGGGCAGCCTATCGCTTTCGTGTCGCGCAGAATACGGGAAGCATCCAGCGCACCAGGTCCGCTGCTGGCGCTTCCGCGCGATGCCCTGGCCTCCGTCGTACGAGATGAATGGGATCGCGAGATATCGCGGTTGTTCTATGTTCGAGCGAATAGCCAAGCACAGTCGGTCGCCACGGCATTTGCGATCCCTACCGGGCTTCTGCAATCTTTGGTTTGTAATAGCGAGCCGGACGCGCTATCGAGACAGAGGCATTGCAGGTGATCGCAGGTGGGACAATGCGCGTGGCAGTTGGACTTTTCTGGGCGCTAGCCCTTTCAGGCTGTGTTTCGCAGCAGCAGGATGCAAATCTTGCTGCCTCTATCAAGCCAGCATCGCCATCGGAATCATCTATTAGCGGGGAACAGTTGCGATCATGCTTTGCAGCGGCCCCCAAAATACAAGAAAAACTCAAGCCGGACAGTGTTGCCCAATACAGTCAGGCTGCCACCTATAAACTTGCGTCTCTGATGAAGCGGAGCCCGGACGACATTCCTCAATATGCAAGCTTCGTTCGTGGATATGTATTTCCTTACGAGGCGACCAGTGTTTTCGGAACCAACCGGTTCAATGCACTCTGCTACTTCGGTGACCCGGGAAGTGGGACGCGGTTTTCGGCCATGATAGTCACCGATAGCTTAGGTTCGGTAAGAAAAACGGAAATGGTTGGAGCCGTCGTTGAAGCATATGAGAAGCTTTCCGGGAAGGAAATCTCGAACCTCAAAAGAGCGGCGTTGGTAATGTCGATACCTTACTGACGGTTCAAATCGACGTTATTCACTCAAATACGTCATCTGATCTTTTTGGTGGACTCGTGGTTTCACTTTCGGAAGATATAGCGCGGTTCGTCAGATTCCGGATCAGCTTCACATTTGCCGTTTCGAAACCACTTGCTGTCGTAGCAGTTTCGCAGTGCATGGTGGTTGAGACGCTCCAGGCGTTGCTCCGCTATAGAACGCCACCACCTTGCTTCTATCGTCGGCCATTGGTCTATAGGCAGTAGGCACACCTGTACCTGCTCACCGCTCGTATCACACTGCAGACGGGTCCGCTCCAGGAGCCCAACCAGGGCGCGTGCACTGCGTTGATCTGCTGGAGGCGAAGCGTCGAGGCCTTCAGTCCCGCCCCATCTCGCCGCCGACCGTGTTACCTCGTCCTCTCCAGCGATTTCCGCCATTGGAGGTATGCGGATGACACGCCCTCCGGAAGAATAGGCGTCGACGAAGCCATTTACCATTTGTGGGCCTCGACCTTCGGTGTCTGTCCCAATGACCGAAAGCACCTGCGTACGATGCTTCTCCGCATTCGGTGATCCGGGCACGGCACGGAACCGATATGTAAACGTTCCATTCTCGGGATATCGCAGTTGTATCTCCGCGTACCGGCGTTGGATACGCACTGTCGTGGTTGTAGAATCGCTCGCATTCGCACCCCAATCCTCAAGCCCGACCGGAAGATGGTAGATAGTCACGACACCGCCCTGTTCCAGAAGTTCGCCTGCGACGTCTATCGTCAGATCGGTGATAGGGGCAGCCGCACTGTTGGCAACAGAGAGCAGGAACATCATCCCGAAAAACAGCCCTCGCGATGATATCCTGCTTGGATTGGCGAAAATCATGAGCTTTCCCACCGATGAATTTCCGTTCTGCGAAATACTCGCCCATGCGAGTTGGCGCTATCCCGTCGGGGCCGTAATATCGGCTAAAGAAGGACGTCATCAAGTGGGGTTGCGGAGCCAAATCTGATATGGATGGCGGCGATGTTCGTGAACCTTCCCCTTCGGCGGATGGCCTAGTGATGGAGCGGATTTTCATCATCGGTAATGGTGGAAGTGGCAAGACCTGGCTTGCCGAGCAATTGGCTGAGAAACTCGGAGTTCCCGTTTTTCATCTCGATGATCTTCACTGGCTCCCAAATTTTGTCGGAGAGCGTCCTCGCCATGAACGCGATCAACTGGTCGCTGAGGCTGCGGATGGTCGTTCTTGGATCATCGAGGGCCTTTATGGCTCCATCCTGAAGCAGGTTTTCTCGCGAGTAACGACGCTGATCTGGCTCGACGTCCCTGATGAAGAGTGCATCTCAAACCTCGTTCAGCGCGGCCAAACTGGTGGAGGAACAGCCGAACAATTTGAGGAGCTGCTAGCCTATACCCGTGGCTATCGGCTCCGGAAGAATCACCTCAACTCGTTCGATGCCCACCGCTGGTTCTTCGATCAGCACCCCCTACAGAAGTTCAGGCTATCAAGCCGTCCGGAGATGGCAGCCTTCTTGGGTAAAGTTCCACACGATTTCAGGTAGAAGGCCGCAGGCTGGATAACAAACGGGGATATGTCGGCGCGAGCTTTCTCAAGATCGCGGCCGCTTCTGCATCACGACCAACCACCAGGGGGAATTGGAGCGACCCGATCAACAGGGCCTGTTTTGAAGCTATCCCCGCCGCGTCGGCTTGATCGATTCGTGCAAGGCATGTTGCTGCATCGTTTAGTCGCCTCGCGCCCACTCGTACGGCGAAATGGATCAGGTGGCCCCGCAAGTCGTCGCTGCATCCGCCCTCGATCATGCTCGCAAGACGCTGAGCGGCCTCTTCGTTGCCAACCGTGCCCTCCGGCACATGTTGCGGGTGCTTCATCGAGAGCCATCGCAGCGCAGCGGGCAGTGAAGCCCGGATGACGTCATCTTCCTGAACCACCCGCACGCGGCGGAAATGGGTCCGCATCGTGTAGGGATCGCCATAGTCGATGGTTTCGGCTCTCCACGCGGTCAGGAAATCATCCAACGGTAGGGTCGCGAAGGGGTAACCTTGCGGGTCATGCATCGTCACTCCTTCGTCATCGACGGCAAGGACCACGAGGTAGTGATCCGCTCCGATGGGACCGTTCATGCCGGGCTGATGCCGCAGGTGACCCATCTCCACGGGGCCGACCCAGACCGGGCCATCGGAGAGCGCCAGCTTGAGCTGGGCGAGGGCATCCTCTTTACTGTTGCTCTTGGTGACGGCTGAGGTCCAGCCCATCGCGTCCAGAGCAGCATCGAAACCGGCTTCAGGGGTCCATCCGTAAGGATCAAAGAATGGCAGCGTGCCGCCAAGAAGTTGCATCCCGAAGGGACTGCTGGTCGCGAACTCTATGGCCACGGTCGACGGCGCGTCCGCTCCCAACATCATTGCAAAAGAGTTGGCGTAGCAATACGGCCCGGAGCCGACATAGGGGACATGTTTCATGAAATTGCCTCCGAGATGGGTACGAGAGGCAAGACAAGTGCGGCATTTTCACAAAAATTGTCAACCGCCGCTGCGTACCAGAGCCATATCCGGATGCGGCCCAAAGCAGAAGATTTCACTCAATGATCTTCTCCATCGGATAACCGGGCATCCGCCCCCAGAACACTGGTGGACCGGCGTCCTGATATCCCATGGAGTGGTAGAACCGCTGCGCTGTCTGAGTGCTCGTGAGACGAACGAGCGAATTGCCCCGGTTCAGCAGGATTTGCTCCAGGGCCATGACCATGGCTGTGCTTACCCCTCTGAAGCGAGCGTCTGGCAGGATGTAATTCAAGGTGATTTCACCACTTCGGGTCGCTCCCCCGACCGAGCAAATGGCTCCATCGTGCTCGGCCACCAGGAGCCTTTGGTCTGGGGATTTTAACCAGCGGCGAAAGTTCTCCGCTGTTTTGTTCGAAAGCCACATGCTCAGAACGCTTTCGTCCCGCTGGTGATCGGAAACGCACAGTTCCTCAATGGATCGCCGTATGACCCTGACAGCTTGTTCGGCGTCCTCGGAATTGGCAGCACGTATCATGGTTGAAGCGTCCGCCGGTTCACTTATCTGGCTTCGGGAATTTTTCCGCGTCTATTCTGCGGACATAAACCGCCTCAACAGCCGCAGCGAAAAGCGCGCTGTCCACGATCCCAAGCACACGGTAGCGAATGACGAGTGGCGTCGGCCCCATAGGAGAGCTTTGACCGGTCGGGTGGACAAGCGTGATCAAGTCGCCCGGATGGATTGATAGTTGTCGTGACAGGTTTGCACTGACGTACCCGCCTTCGCCGAGCCTGAACTTATCCAGCGCGCCATCGCTGGTAGAACTTGAAAGAGCTTTGAGGACAGAGATGTTATCGGCCTCGATACCAAAGATCAAAACCCCGCGACTCTCGCCCGCTACTGTGGCTAAAGCCTGTCCCTCGACGGCCGAATCTGGAGACCGTCTGCTGTGTCCAGATTCCATGCCGACCGCAAGATTGGGCAAACAAAGCGCGAAGAAAAGTGCCCATAAGGAATAGCAAAGTTCTGAGAGTTTCATGGCGTTTTCCCATTCCGCTTACCGCGCCGTATCTATGCGACGACCCATCCTCGACCACACGTCAGCATGTCAGGCTCGTCAGCGCCTGCAACCGCCCGGTCGTGGCGGATTCGAGAATTCGTCCATTCGGTCAACCAGTGGATCATGGCTTAGATAAAGATTGGCGTCGGGCTTCTGCTTCTCTTTGTGCATGTTTTTTCGCGTCGTCACCTCCCGTCGCCATCAAAATAAGCGACATCAACGCGATGACAACGACCCCGGCGAGGGCTTTCAAAGCGGCTGCTCGACCTTCCTTACTGGACCTCATCTCCAATTCATCCCTCACCATAACCTGTTGCGGAAACATCATGCCTTCTGCGGGGCCGCCTCGCCAGATGCCGATACGTCTTGAGGTTGATTAACGTGACGCCAGATGCTCCTATGTGGTTCATCGCAGCAACTCCTTTTCCGTCGTGTGATATAGACGAGTGGTCATGTCGATTTCAGATGTCATTTATCGCCCGTTCGAAACTTTGATCCGGCCGCTTGATATTCCACACCGACCACTGCCTTCAACGGGGCCGGTTGCCGTCCTTCTCCACTTCATTTCGATGTTTCGCGGGGTGCTCATCACTCTCGCAGTCGTCTCTATGACCGTCGAAGCCATCAATTTGAGCATAGTTTGGGGGGTGTCTGTCGTGGTTGACGGCGTCGGCCAGCAGGGTGCAACCGCCTTCCTGCAGAGCGAATGGCCACTCCTGACTTTCCTCGGATTGCTGTTGTTTCCAGGGCTGCCTGTCGCGTCGTTCCTGCTGAATACTCTCAGGTCCCATACGCTCGGCGTCGCAATGCCGGTCGCTATTCAGTGGCAAGGCCACAAAGCGGTTGAGCGACAAGACATAGCCTTCTTTCACGACCTTTTCGCTGGGCAGGTCGCCTCACGGCTGTCTCAGGTCGCATCAGCCGTCCAGCAGCAAATTATCGCCGCGTTCCAAACGATTCCCCGTTTCATCCTCTCGATGGCCGGGTCCGTCCTGCTTCTCGCTGCCTTGTCCTGGCAACTGGCTCTGCCAGTCGTCGTATGGATCGTACTCAACGTCGCGCTGGCGGTGAAGATGGCACCGATCTTCACGGAACGCTCCCGGCGTACCGCAAAGCGGCGCAGCCTCATCGCGGGCACAATCAACGATCTCTACAGCAATATGCCGATGATCAAGCAGTTTGCGGCAGAGGATAGCGAGGCCGGGGCCATTCGCCGTGTGCTTCAAAATTCGGTGACTACGCAACATAGCGAGCAGCGCATATATCGGACTTCGGAACTGATCGTCGTCGTCCTGAATACCGGGCTTTGGATTGCTATTCTTTCCATTGGGCTGTCCGGCATGGTCAAAAGTTTTGTCACGGTGGGGGAGTTCGTCGCGTCGGTTGCTATCCTGCAGCGCCTGTCAGGCCACACTTTCACTTTCCTCCAGATGGGGCAGCAGATTTTCCAGGCGATAGGCACGATCAAGGATGCGATGCCGGTGATGACAACCCCGCCGACTATCACGGACCCTCCTGATGCCAAAGAAATTGAAGTCCCCAAAGGAGAGGTTCGGTTCCAGGACGTCTGCTTCTCTTACCGGGCTGGAAAGCAGGTGATCGAAAATCTTTCTCTCACCGTCAAATCAGGTGAGAAAGTTGGACTGGTCGGATTGTCAGGTGCCGGGAAGACGACGTTGGTGAGCCTGCTTCTGCGGTTCTACGACATTAAGGAGGGCGCGATCCTGATCGATGGGCAGGACATCCGCTCTGTCACCCAGGCAAGCCTTCGCCGGAACATAGGCGTCATCGCCCAGGATGTCGCACTCCTTCATCGTTCCGTCGGTGACAATATCCGGTACGGGCGGCCTGAAGCATCGCAAGAGGAAGTCGAAGAGGCGGCGAGAACAGCTCGGGCCGATGCCTTCATTGCCGATCTGGCAGATGGCGAAGGCCGAAAAGGTTACATGGCATATGTTGGTGATCGCGGCATCAAGTTATCAGGAGGTCAGCGTCAGCGGGTTGCCATCGCGCGTGTCCTTTTAAAAGACGCGCCGATTTTGGTGCTCGATGAGGCGACGTCCGCCCTCGATAGCGAATCTGAAGCGGCGATCCAGGACAGGCTCAGCCTGGTGATGGAAGGCAAGACGGTCATAGCTATTGCCCACCGCCTTTCGACTATCGCGAAGATGGACCGAATTGTCGTCCTTGATGGCGGCCGCATCGTCGAAGAAGGCACTCCCAACGAACTCGTGGATCGGGATGGCCTGTTCTCACGCCTCTGGAAGCGTCAGACCGGCGGTTTCATGCCTGAGGAACTCGAATGATCACGCTCGTCAGCCTTGAATTCTTTCCCACCTTTGCGCGTGGGCCGTCACGAAAGTTCCTGCTGCCCCAAAGCCGCCAACAGGTTTGCCGACCTTCATTGACGCGAGATCAACGCCGTGATCGTCATGACAATCATGGTGTCCAGCAACGGGGCACTTCTTTCCAAAAGGGACTCGCATGACCGACTTGACAGGCAAGCCACCTGCAACAAGCCGCGTGGCATCTCTCGCCTTCCTATTGGCTTGGGCCGCGTTATGGTCGGCCTGGCTCTCCATTGCGATGACACGTTCATACATCCACTACGGCGACTTAAACTTCGGTGCCACAACGTGGCTCCTCCCGCTCTTCGTGGTGCCATTGATCTTGGTACTTCCCGCTATTGCCACTGTTGGGCTAGAGCGAGTTGGCATCCTTCATGGGGTAGCCTCCACGACAATCGCCGGTGGCTGTATCAGTGCTTTGCAAGCTCTCGTCTTGTTGCAGGCTTCTGGCAACGAGGCAGTATTTATGGACTACAGCAGGCTGCTAATCGTCAGCAGCAACTTTATCCCCGGCCTTGTGTGGGGAATCATTTACTCTTGGCTAGCCAGTCGAAGCCGAAAATACTCCCGAGTGATGAATGAACCTTCCCGATGACAAGGCCGAATGCGAAACTGGTGGGCAGGCGTTGAACGCGGCCATCAGGGAATACCCCCTGGATGGCTTTTTATCTCTTTAGAGTCGATGAATCCATGCAGGGGTTAGGCATCCATCCACGATGAAATGATCGAGGCGAGGGGCTCCGCAATGGAAAGCCTGATGCGAAAACCCAAACCGTTGAAGGCGGCTCACTCCCCCAGATTTCGCCGGAAGAACGCTACCACTTCGGCATTAAACTCCCGGTGAAAGGCGGCGCGGTCGAAGCCCGGAGCGTCGATGCACACTTCCGAAGACATTTGGATTTTAGGGCACGGCGTCATAAACGATAGATGGACGGCCATGGGCACGATCCGGAAGTCAGGTTTTCTCGGCAATACACGCGCAAGGGTCGCAACATCTTCCGGCGATGCGCCGCCACCCCCTCCCAGCTCCGATCCCCATAGCTGAAGCGGAATCGTGACATCTTTCACGCTTTCCGCCGTCTGAAATACGATGCTGAGAGGGTCTGCGACTACCATCGCCCTGATGCGGGGATCATGCGTTAGCGTCTGGGGCAACGGAGGTCGTTGCGGAGGCCTGGCTTGATTGACTTGCGAGCAACCGACTGCTTTCGGGTCAGAACAACGCGGCGGCAGCTTGCTGAAATCCGGATTGGCTCCGGCAAGAACAAGTCCCGTGTAGCCGCCCTGGGAGAAGCCATAGAAGCCGATCCGTTGCGGGTCGATCTTGGCGGAATCCGCGAAGTCCCCGAGCATAAAATCAATGGTTCGTTTGATATCGACAGGTCGCCCGATCAGCACACCCAAACCATTCGCGCGGCTCATGTCGGCATAGTTTGCATGCGGATGATTGATGGCGACAACGAGGGTTCCGGAATCAGCCAAGGCCTCGGCTGTATCATGATGGCCGAGATACCAGCCACCATAGCCGTGCGAGAGGATCACAAGCGGCAGCCTTTCTCCGGCAATCGGGCAGTCCGGTGACGCTGGCACCGTGAGCGTTCTGATCTGCACATCTTCAGGCGCTTCGGAACAAGGCGACCACATCGCCGCATCGATTGCCGGAGCGTCCTGCCCCCCAGGGATGTGAAGAAACTTCAGGCCTGCGCCATGGGCAGGTGACATGGAGAGGCAAAAGGCGGCCGCGAGGACCAAGCGTAGAAGTGTCATGGTGATTGCTCCGGGTTGCGAAAAGTAATCCGACAGCCCGACCCTTCGTCGTGCCGCGACTGTTCAAAAGGCGAAATCAGTAACCTCGCGTCGCTATCTTGCATTAACAGGTAGCGTGCTATAAACAATTTGTAAATATGAGGAATGGAATGGCCGACTCGATCCAAGTCCAATTGAGAAAAGGGGCGCTCGATCTGTGTGTACTCGCCGTGCTGTCGCGCGGTGAGAGCTACGGCTATGAAATCGCCAGCACCTTGGTCGCAGCTGTCGGCATGGGCGAAGGCACGATCTATCCCCTGATGCGCCGCATGCAGAACGATGGCCTTGTTGCCACCCGCCTTGTCGAATCCAGTAGCGGGCCGCCTCGCAAATATTATCGGCTCACGCCGCTTGGCCACACCGTCTTCGAGGCGCATCGCAACGACTGGCGCTCCTTTGCGGCCGCCGTCGATAAACTTCTTGAGGATTTGTCATGAAAAAGCATGCCTTTCTCAACACGCTGCGGCGCGGCCTTAGCGGTCTCCCAGACGACGTGATCGAAGAAATAATGTCCGATTATTCGGCCCATTTCGCCGAATCCGAGAGCCGAGGACGCAGCGAAGCGGAGGTAGCTTCGGCACTTGGCGACCCTGCCAGGATCGCGAGGGAGCTGCGGGCGGATGTCGGACTGAAGCGTTTTGAAGCGCATTGGAGCCCGGCAAACTTCATCTCTGCAGCCGTGGCCCTGACTGGACTGGTTTTCGTCGATCTCCTTCTCCTGATGCCGCTGCTGATACTGGCAACTGTGTTAGCGGTCGGGTTTGCCGCTGGCCTGGTGGCGATTGGAGCAGTTGGATTGAAGGTCGTTTTCACGGCTTTGCTCTTTTACCCGGGTGGCGCGCTCACCGCTTTGCTGGCCCACCTGTGTATCGGTGTTGGACTTGTGAGCGGTTTCCTCGGAGGCAGCGCCTTGCTCCTGATGGCGCTGGGAACTGGTATCCGCATACTCGGCCGGTATGCGCGATTGCATTTCCGTGTGGTCCGGCCGGATCGGCTCGGCATCTGACAGATTCAATGAAGTTCTCAAAGGGACCAGACATGACTCGGACACTCGCAATCATCGCGACGGGAGGACTGATCGGTGCCGCCGCCTTTCTGACGCTCGGAACCGTTCTTTCCGGTCCGGACTGGGCTAGCGCCGCATATTTGTGGAACGGAGAATCGACGTGCGAGCCTGCAAGCGGTACGCGGCAGCAGGTTACGTTGCCTTTTGTTGCAGGCGACAGGCTGGTGATCGACCTGCCCGGTTCAATCCAATATCAGCCGGGGATGAAGGCAGAGGTTGTCGTCACCGGAGACTCAGCACTGCTCAGTCATGTGAGCATTGAATCCGGGCGACTGGGCCTGGATTGCGCTCCTGGCGGGTCTGCCTCGCGGCTTGATGTCAAGCTATCGGGGCCAGCCATCGCCAGGTGGGATTTGTTCGGCAACAGCGATTTGACCCTGTCGCAGATCAACCAGCCGGAGCTTCAGGTGAACATCAAGGGCAGCGGGAACTCCACCGCAACCGGAATTACAGACGCAGTCAATCTCAGCATTTCCGGTTCTGGCGAAGCCCGGTTCGAAGGTCTGACCGCAAAGACGGCGACGGTGCAAATCCGTGGGAGCGGCGATGCAAAGGTAACCGCACAGGCAGATGCCGACGTCTCAATTTACGGGAGCGGCAATGTTGAGTTGTCGGGGCATCCCACTATGAAGCGTGCAGAGATCAAGGGTAGCGGCCGCATCGTGCAGATACCGTGAACCACAAGGACGTCATTCCAACGCGGCAGGCCTATGTGGGTAAAAGGGGGGAGCCGTCGAGGGATTTCGGCGGAAGTCGGTCCGATGCAGCCATCCGGCTCTTCCGCACCGTAGGCCGCCATTTCCGAGGCTGCTGGTCGATTTGAGCCGAGTGCACTGAAGCGATGTTCAGCGAGGCTGGCCCATCGCAGCACGTAGAGGTTCTGCAGCCGTCGATGAGCCAAACTGGAACCGAAGATGAATTTGGCCTAGTTCAGGCGCTCGCTGGTCGAGCATCACCGGTCAACATCAACCTGAGGCCGAGGAAGATCAAAACCGCGCCAGTGAAACGTTCCTGCCACGCTACCCAACCCGGACGTCGGGCAAGCCAGCCGCCGACCAAACCGAAGAGCAGCGCGACGGAGCTAAGAACGGCGACCCCGGAAAGTTTTTGCAACAGCCCGAGCACAAGGAGCTGTGTCCAGACCGGTCCTCGTGACGGATCAATGAACTGCGGCAGGAAGGCGAACATGAACAAGAGCGGCTTCGGGTTGGTCAAATTGTTGATCATTCCCTCGCGCATCGCTGACCAAGCAGAGACCCGGTGCATCTCAGCCGCTCCGGCCTGACAGTGGATGCTTTGCCAAATGAGGCGCACCCCTAGCCAGACGAGATAGATTGCCCCCGCCCAACGTAGGAGCATGAAAGCGACAGGTGAGGCATTTAGGAGGGAGGCGACCCCGAGCACCAGTAAGGGGAGTTGAACCGTGCTCGCCAGGAGCGTCATGCCGAGCACGGTACAGAGCGCGACCCGTCTCCCTTGGCCGACGCTTCTCCCGAGAATGAGCATCATGTCGGGGCCAGGCGTAATCTGCATGAAAAGTACGGCTGCAGCAAAGGCAATAAGAGTGCTTAGTTCGGGCATGAGGAGGTCTGCAGAGTTGGAGTCAGAGGGCAACGTATTAAACGCCGTTTCTATCCGTCTACTGATTGTCGCGGTCGCAAAAATCTTCCAGTTAAGGCGACGCCTGTTTTGCGACATAGCAGCATAGGTTGTTGCCAAGGGTGGCTAGGACCGCAAATGGCGCTATCCCGCCACTGACGGCTTCCCGTGACGCAGCCCGTTTAACGAGTCGTATCTATTTCCAGGATCACAGGGTTATGGTCACTTACCTGATCCAGGGCATCCGCGTTTAGGTTCAAGTACGTTGCAGACGCCTCAATCTGAGCCCCGCCTATGACGAAATGGTCGATAGCTTCCCTGACGCCATTGAAAGCATATGACGCTGTAAAACTCTCTCCCCGCCGGTCGGGCTTAAAGTCGAAGCGAAGGTTGCTGTCCCGGATCGGTTCTAGCGCTTCGGAGTCAGCGTGATCGTTAAAATCGCCCATCAGGATGATTGCCGGAGGATTTGCACCGTACCGGCGCTCTAACTCCGACACCAGGCGCTCTGCCTGGCGTTTGCGACCGGCTGTACTGCCGGGCTTCGGGTCTTCGGCGTTGGTGTAGAGCCCATCGTCACCAAGCTTTGAAGACAGGTGCAGATTGACGAACACGAAGGGTTTTCCGCCGATCTCGACTTCAACCAGGACAGGTTTGCGTGTGCTGGAAAATGGGTTCGCGTCTCGATCACAACGATCCGCCGTATCAAAGAGGCGCTCGGAACTCTTGATGGAGAGTCCTGCGTCGTTGCGGATGAGAAAGACATTCCGGATGTTACCACCCGGCGCGCCGCCATCGGTATTCGGTAGAACTGGGTCCAATGCAATAGCCTTGTAGAGGGGGCCGCCTGCCGAAGATATCGCTTGAACCAACGCCTCAATGGTCAGTTGGGCTGTGGTCGTTGCAGTTGCCCCCTCTCCATCATCGTCCTGAACTTCCTGAAGGCCGATAACAGTCGGGGAATTCAGATCGGTCACAATCTGATCGGCCATCCGTTTAATTTTCAGGGCGGCTCCTTGCGACGCCACCGACATGTTTTCAGCATTGTAGGTAGCGATGCGAACTCCTTCTCCGAAAGTCGGAGCAGGAAGCTCCACGTGAGCAGGCTGGGGCAGGGAGGCAGCGTCGATGATGTCATCCAGGATGACCATGTAGACGCCGTTCTGATAACTCATGATCCCCGTCAGGTCGCCAAGCGGTGTGCCGACGGTGGGGGCAAACGGGGGCTGATCTTTGGCTCGGTGGACCTCGAAAACCTCGGGAAAGACGTGGCCAGCTTTGGTCAAAGGGAGACCGTAAGCTGATTTCTCACTTGCATCGAGCGATGCTTGCGAAGCCACCCAGAAGGTCTCCCACCGAGGTTCCTTGCGAGACACGGCAATTGCGTCGCGAATAATGACCCGCATCCCTTCCAGCGCCTCGAAGTAGTCACGAGGGTGTTTAGCGGGATTGAAGGGAGTGTTCGGGACATCAGCAAATGAGATATCCGTCGTAGCGCCCGGGGGATTGAATTCGGCCGGAGCAGGAAGCTGAGCCGACCCGGTGACCTCCACAGCTGTCACTGAATTTAGTTGGGTGATCCGCAGAAAGCTCTTCCGGTCGTCGCTTTGAACCTCGTTGATCTCGGTCGTGCCACAGACTGCGACCTTACGGGTCCGCATAATGGGGGGTACAGGGAACGGCTGGAATTCGTCCGGCTTGCCGGTCACTCGAACCGTGTCGCCGCGTTTGGGGACCGCAAACGTGGACGAGTTACCAGGAAAGACAAATATGCCTTCGGAGGTTGCTGCATCGCTGTCGGGTTGAGGCGACTGAACAAAGAAACCTCTGCCGAAGTGGCCGGTCACAACACCTGTGATGGTAACTTCAGTGTCGAAGGGCAGGGGTGTCCTATGATCGGCTCCCTGGACCGACGCTATTGGGGATTCTGCGCCATGGGCATTGATTGACCCCGAGGCTATCAACAACGCGGCCAAGCATAGGCATTTGATTTGATCCCGGTAAGCCATCGCCATGTCCCCCAACAATGTAAACTGAAGGCTAGCACACGTGTATGACGTTGCAATGTAAATCAATGGTGGTAGCGCGGGCTTGCGTAAGCTTCTTCGAATGGGTTCCACTTGGGTGAAGGCTGGGGGCAGGCCCCCCGATCCGATACCCACTATCGGTATCCTGGGAGCACCGCGATACACGGCCGCATCGAGCCCTAGCGTCCCATTTGTTGCCTTTGGACATGCTGAAAGGCATACTGTCAGCATGACGAAGAACGATGACCACGACGCGTATATAGCCGCCGCGCCGGAGCAGTTTCGCGCCATGTTGGGTGAATTGCGTGCGCAGCTATCGCGGGCACTACCGGACGCCGAAGAGGTCATGAAGTACGACATGCCCGGATTCCAGATCGAAGAAACGATCATCGCGGGCTATGCTGCCTTTAGCAAACAATGTGGTCTCTATGTCGACCCGGGTGCGATTGCTGCGCATGCTGACGAGATCGCTTCTTTGAAACTCAAGGCGACGAAGACCGGAGTCACGTTCTCGGTGAGTAAGCCCATCACCGAGGAGCTAGTTGAGAAATTGGCAATTAGTTCGCGTCGCAAAAAGGGATTTTAGCGACTGGTGCAGCCCCTAACGAATTTTCTTACAGGCGACTCCAAGGGCGGATGGCCGCAGCTACTTTCCTTGGCAGCTGCGGATTTTAGCTCGTTGAGCAAAAACGTATTGCGATGGTGCGACCATGCCGGAAACTGAACGACTGATCCTACGCCCGTCACGCCGAGCGGATGTTCCAGAGCTATTTGAATTCCTTGGAGACGCAACGGCAATGCAGCATACCCACAGCGATAGCATGCTTCGGGAATGCCAACGACGGGTAATGGTCCATGAGTGGCGAAGACGCCGTGATGGCTGTGCCCCATGGGTGGTGGTGCGGCGTGATGACGGGCGCATTATAGGATGGGGAGGCCTGTACGAGGACCCATTCGATCCAGGTTGGAATTTCGAGATCGGCTACTACTTTCGGCCTGATGCTTGGGGAAAGGGCTATGCTTCTGAGCTTGTTAGGGCAGCATTGGGTGTTGCAGATCAGCAGCTCAAGCTTCCGGAAGTCTGGGCGATGGCACATCCGGACAACGGCGGTTCTAGGAGGGTCTTGGAGAAGGCTGGTTTTATATTCACGCGCCATCTCTCTGATCGAAACCGCCTCCTATTCCGAAGACCACGTCCGGAAGCACTGGAAGGCGGTGCCTAGTTGACACAGGGAATATCAGCCCTCTTTCCAGAGCAGACGATCCGCTTGCTCGCAAGCACTACTTTGCGGGCAATGAGATCATTTGGCCCTCGGTTTAACGTTTGGGCGAACGTCCCGCTTAGCGGCATCCTCGAAACGCAAAAATGGCCAGTGGCCCTTATCGTTATCTGGCCACTTGTCGCCGCCGCCTATGGCTTTCTTTCAGGCTCCGTCGATTGTCGATATCGGTTTCAAGAGCTGGACGAGTGCGGACTTTGTCAGGTGGCGAAGCGGCTTGATTGCCATCTCGTCGTATTCAGTTTCAACCGATCTTTTGGCCAATAGATTCTCCTCTGCAAACCAACGCGCAGGGAGCGGATTGGGTTTCGAGGGATTGGGCTAGCGGCGAGCAAGCCACCCCGCGATTGGAATGTAAACTTTTTCTAATCTGCTGGTCGGGAATGTCTTGCAGCTCTCAACCGCCTCACCATCTTTAGTCCCACCCAGGTATCGAGGGGCCATATGGACGACTTTACCAATGATGCAGATGATGCGGGTATCGAGATATTGCCGCCGGAACGCGGCAAATCAAGCGACGAACATGTCGCCTGTCTCTGCTGTCGGCAGGATCGTTCGAAGAGCTGGATGGACGATGATGGCTGTGGCATCTGCGAGGAATGCCTCGCGATCTAACAAGCGTGATGAAGGTGACGGCAGCGGGTGGCTACGAAGTTGGTGGAGCAGCATTCCTGCTGCTCCACTTTTGTCATCAAATGCTGGCGTGTAAGCCGTGTAGACCGGCATAAACACCCCCATTTTCGATAAGGGCGTCGTGCTTTCCTTCTTCAACGATCCCATCATTTGTAAGGACGAGAATCCGGTCCGCGTGGCGGATTGTAGAAAGCCTGTGTGCAATCACCAGCGTTGTCTTCCCACTGGAGAGCTTTAGCAGAGCTTTTTGCACTGCTCTCTCGCTTTCGTTGTCGAGGGCGCTTGTCGCCTCATCGAAGAGCAGGATGGAAGGATTCTTGAGGAAGGCACGAGCAATCGTCAAGCGCTGTCGCTCTCCGCCCGACAGCTTCACGCCTCGTTGTCCGATATCAGTATCGTAGCCGTTCGGTAGGGCCATGATAAAATCGTGCGCGTAAGCGGCACGTGCCGCAGCTTTGATCTCCTCATCCGTCGCGCCCGGCCTTCCATAGCGCAAGTTGTCGGCCACGGAACCAGCAAACAGGTAGACATCCTGTTGCACGACCCCGACACTCCTGCGCACCGACGCAAGCGTCAGATCACGCACATCATGGCCGTCTATTCGGACCGATCCCCGCCTCACATCATAAAATCGCGGCAAGAGTGCGCATAAGGTGGATTTTCCGACACCAGAGGGACCGACCAGCGCGACAAACTCCCCTGGACGGATGGTCAAGGAGACATCATTGAGCACATCTGGCCCCGCACCATATCCGAACCCGACATCCAAAAGCTGGATTTCGCCTTTCGGCGTTGTCAGCGCTAACGCGGAGGGGTGATCGGTAATTTCCGGAGCAACCTCCAGAATTTCCATGGCTCGCACGAAGCTCGTGTAACCTTCCTGCCATAGCCGTACGACGTTCGCCAATCTTTTGATGGGATCAACGAGGACGCCCACGCAGAGTAGGAAGGTTAGGAGATCGGCAGTTGTCAGTTCAGCAGCCAGGATACGCAGCCCGCCGAGCAGGACAACCAGGAGGACCAGCAAAGCCGCGAACCCCTCGGTTCCCACCGAGAACCATGCTTCGCTACGATAGCCGTCGGCCCTGCTGTCGAGAAAGCGCTGATTGAGCGTGGAGAAACGAGCGCGCTCTATCTCCTCATTGGAGAAGGACTGAACGACACGAATCCCAGCAAGGGAATCCTCGACCCGTTCATTCACTGTCGCAATCTCGCGTTTGCTCATCTCGACGGCGCGCTGCATGCGCCGATTGAAAAACAGGGAATACAGGACAGCGTAGGGTGTCAGCGCGAGGATGAGCGCTGCGAGCGGCGGATCGATAAAGAAAAGCACCAGCATGGCACCGCCATATTTGAGGACGGCGATGAACAAGTCCTCTGGTCCGTGGTGAAACAACTCACCCAGCCAAAGGGAATCTCCGGCAATACGGCTCATCAGTTGCCCGACACGCTGGCGGTCATAGAAACTGAACGAGAGCCTTTGGCAGTGGTCGAAAAGCTCCTGCCGGATAGCAGCCTCTATGCGAGCGCCCATCAGATGGCCGCGATAGTCCACGACGAACGTTGCGGCGATCTGAATGGCGACAATGGACAGCATAACACCGCCCATTGCCAAAATTTGCCAGCGAGCAGATGCGGTATCCTGCACCTCCACGAGATGGCCGATTACGATATTGGCGCAAATCGGTAACGCGACGGCTGCCGCAGCGACCAAAACCGCGCACAGCATGTCGCCTATCAACAGTCGGAGATGCGGCCGATAATAGGATAGGAACTTGTTTAGACGCCTGTTGCGGCCGTCTTGGGCTCCGTGATCTGCTGTAAATGTTGTGTTATTATCCGGCGAGCGTTCCCTCGCGCCTGTGGATGGAATAGCCATAGAGCTTCGAATCCTGAGTGTTGATGTCTTTTTCTTCGGTTCTCAGGATCGTTTTCATCGGTATCTCCTCAGGCTGAATTCGTGCGTTCCTTAACCGAGCACTTTATCATTTTGATGGCAATCGGCGAACCGGGACACGTTTGCAGTGTGCCTGCAGAGGCTCTGAAGTGTCTGTTGCCCGTTTATGGCGCAGGATGCGGATGGAAACTTGGGAGCTGGATTGATTCGATGAGCGCGATACAGGTAGCCCCTTATGACGAGTCGTGGCCCCACCTGTTCCAGGAGGAACGGGGACGGCTGCTGGAACTGCTGGGCGACATCATTGATGAGGTCCATCACGTCGGCAGCACCTCGATTGCCGGTCTTACCGCAAAGCCAAAAATCGACATCGACGCAGTGCTTCGCGAATCCACACACCTTCCCGAGGCAGTTGAACGGGTGAAGGGAAGGCGGGATTTTACCTTTCATGGCGACCCGTACGCCGATGGAATGTGGACCTTCACTTCTGGCCACGGCTCTTATGGATACCGGCTATATCTGTGCGGTCCAGACAATCCCACCCACATCAAACGCATATTGTTTCGAGATTGGCTTAGAAACCATCCTGACGACGCTGCCACATATGCCGCTCTTAAACGCCAGCTGGCTGCTGAGGCGGGCGGCGACTGGAAATTCTATACGGGAGGCAAGTCGAATTTCGTCGCGTCCATCGTCGGGCTAGCTGCCTCACATTGCTTGTAATTCTGGGACCTTGCGGCGGCTGTGAACACAGCTAATCTTCTCGCATGGGAACAGCGATCACAAATGACGATCTGGAAAGGGCGAGAGATCATCTGCTTGCAACGGCGGTTGCCTGGTTCAAGAGGGACGTGAGCGTCCTGGGGATTTTTCTCGGCGGGTCAATCCCTGCTGAACGCGCTGACGCCTTTTCCGATATCGACCTGCGCATTGTCGTAGAATCGGAGCAGCATTCGCAGTTTTTGGAGAAGCGACGCGAAATCCCAGCGCAATGGCCAGGTTTCCTCTTCAACGAATGGCTTCCGAGCGCGCGGCACTGCGTCTCGCATTTTCGGCCGTTCTGCAAGATCGATATATTCTACTACGATGCCGCAATGTTGATGCCGTCGCCATGGTACCGGCTCCCCATCAGGATTTTACACGACCCCAGCGGCATCATCGCGGGCGTGGTGGAGCAATCGGCAGGGCTGAAGTTCGTGGTTGAAGCGGACGAGTTGGACTTTTCGATCAGCAAGGGACTGGCAGCGGCCCACGAAACCTATAGGCGAGCGAAGCGCGGGGAGCTGTTTTACGCACAAACCCTGTTGGACGAGCTGCGTTACCACATCATGGAGGCCGACGACTGGTTGCATGATCGAAGTCCTGAGACGACTGTCCTCGCAAAATTCGAGAAGCGTGCCAGCGGCATGGTGTTGGCCAGTCTCGCAACGTCCTATTGCCAATGCGATGGCGAAGCAATCCTGGCTTCGCTAAGCTCGCTCGTGTCTGTTTATCGAAATCAAGTGGTCGCACTTCATGAGAAGTTTCGGCTTTCCCGCCCGCTGACAAACGACTTGGCAGCTCTTGATGTAGTCGCCTGAGGACCGACAGACCGAGGACAAATGGCTTCTGGGTCGCCGCAGAAAAGTCTCCTGGAAAGAGGGCGACCATCCCGGCCCAGCTTGTTCACGGTTATCCCTACAGATTTATCTTCTACGGAAAGCGAAATTCAATTGATCTAATGCACTTTCCCGATGCATGAGCAATTTCACGCTTCTCGTCATTGGCGCAACGGCTACGGCTTTCTTGGCTGCGGGTGGCTATACGCTCTTTCCCCGTGAGTGGTACGATCCTAGTTGTAACCTCAAAGGCAACATCTCCTTCGGGTCAGGCGAGCGGATTTTTCATGCGCCCGGCCAATACGACTACGATGCAACCAACATTCGTCGCGACTATGGCGAGCGCTGGTTCTGCTCAGAAGACGACGCGAGGGCCGCAGGATGGCGAAAGGCAGGACGCTAAACGTCGTCTAGGGCACTGCGCTCAATTGCTCGGTCACATCGAGAACATCAGACACATCCCAGATGACGTCTCTGAGCATGAATTTGTGGCTGTCGGTATGGCTGATATAGACCGACTTCTCTCTCACAACGGCGGCCGGACCCAAGCGCAGTCCGCACGATGTCGTCATCATCGAACAGCACGGCGGCGAGGACATCGAAGCCTTGGAAGTCCCGGATGGCGATAAGCTGCCGGGATTTGTTCCGCTGGTGCATCCGACGCCCTTTGATCTGGTAGCGGGCACCAGCCGCGTCAGTGGCATCGAGCCCTTTGACCTAATTGGATGCCTGATCCCAACCGAATGTGGCGCAGAATAGATATTCAGCGAGGTCGCCGGACGGACTGTTGGCGCTGAAGTAGCTTCCTGGGGAAATCTGGCCTGAAGCGGCGGTTTTCCTTGCTTCTATTTCACCGACGGGCAGTTTGGCTGACGGAAAGTAATCAATTGCGGCATCGGATCATGAGACTTTTTCCCAGACAAAAAGACGTTCTGCTCTACTCGGAAGGGTTTGGCGACGATGACCTGCTGGAGAGGAAGCCAGCTGGCGAACGGATATCCGAGCTTCTGGAAAGAGTAGATGACCCTATGGTTCTGGCGGTCGACGGACCATGGGGAAGCGGCAAGTCATACTTTCTCAGGCGATGGGTAGGGGCACATACCGCTGAGAATGGCGGTACCGCCACGACGGTCTATTTCGATGCTTTTGCCAATGACTACTTGGACGATCCCTTGATCGGTTTGACCGGAGCTATCGGCGAGCGGCTACCAGCGGGCAAGTCACGCGTAAGCTGGAAGAAGGCAAAAAAGGTAGCGGTCACGCTCGCTCGTCCAATACTCCGGATCGGAGCTGCAGCTGCCACCGCCGGTGCGACGGAAGTTGCGGGACCGATATTGGATGCCGCAATTGAAGCGGGTGGGAAGCAGGCCGAAGAGGCGGCGGAAGCTTTCTGGAAACGTGAAGACGGCCGCAGAGCCGCGATGGTTCAGTTTCGAGCAGCACTGGCCGAGCTGACTAAAGACGGCGTTCCGCTGGTTATTGTCGTTGATGAGCTTGACCGCTGTAGGCCGGATTACGCGCTTTCAGTTTTGGAGGTGATAAAGCATTTCTTTGCGGTCGAACGCGTCCATTTCGTGCTCGGCGTCAATCTCGACGCCTTGGAGCATATCGTGCGGGTTCGATATGGAGCCGGTGTCAATGCGCCCGATTATTTGAAGCGATTTGTTTCGCTTTCGATGCAGCTACCGCAGTTCGTCGGGCAAAACTCATCGTTACACGCTACAATAAAGTACCTTCAATCTGCAGGCCTGGACATGGGCATCGAGCCGAAGGCGATTGAGATTGCTGAGGAACAGCTAGAGCTATTGATCACAACCAATCCAATCTCACTTCGTGACGTTGAGAAGGTGTTGACGCGTCTTGCTCTCCTTCCCAGGCGACATAAGTTTGGTTCTCTATATGCTGGGTACCAAAAGGTGATCGTCTCGCTGGTCATTTGGCAGGTTCTGAGACCTGAGTTCTACCATCGCGCGCTGAGACAAACCCTGGGTGTCGATGAACTACAAGCTTTTTTCGGGATCACGAGACCGATGCTGGATAGCAAATCGGATGTATATAAACACGCGGCCTACATCTTATTGGGAACTTGGAACTACGCGCTAACAGGAACTACCGAAAACCCCGATGACCGGGTGAATTTCGCCAGGACATTCGATAGTTTTGGTCAAGGAACCAAAATCCTGTCAAGGATCGAACGAGATTTTTTCGGGTTTTTCGATGTCGGTGAAAACTGACGGGTCATCCGTAGCGGCGGATTGGTGCGATAGCAGTGCCGCTTTGGGTCGTGTTCGGGGCCGGAGCGATGTTCGCCCGCCATCTCTATGAGGAACTCAGTCGGCAGGGGTCCGGAGGCTCGGGAGCGTCCTACAAGGTGATCGACGCGGAGAAGGAAGAAGGCTGATGGCGCGCAGCTCGCGAGATCAGACACCTCTGATTTTTGCAATTTTTGACCGCACCCCTACCAGACTAACCGGCAACTTGGAGCGGATCGTGATAAGTATAGTAATCGCCGGAGTTATCCTTCCGGCAGTATTCGTGGTGTTGGCATGGCTCTTGAACTGGTCCCTCACACCAGGAGGACCTAACCCCACCGTCGGGGACATTTGGACAATGTCTGGGGGGCTAATGGGATATTGGAGTGTCCTATTTTCAGGCTATGCCGCCTACCAAGTGAAGGTTATTTCAGAGAAATACTTCGCGAGGACCCGCTTCCCGCAGATCAAAGAAACCATAGACGCGATAACGGAGCGGATGGGGAAAGCCGCTGACAAACCGGCATCTGCTCTAAGGAGCGAGAGGTTCATAGCGTCCATCTCGGTTACGCTTGGCGAAGTCGAGCGGGTCCCCGGACACAAGATGAATGAACTGATAAAGCGAGCCAAGGCTGAGCGAAAGGTGGTCGTAGATTGGATCAATGATGAGACGCAAAACGGCGTGATCGCCAATACCAAGAAAATCTACTGGACGCTCTTCCAGACCCTGCAGGAAATTTCGCAGGAAATCACGGCCTACATGAAGGAGCAGGGGGCAAAATAATGTCGTACAACGAGACTGATTGGGTACGAGCAATAACAAAGCTAGTGGAATTGACGTCCAAGCAGGAGATATCATGGGATATTTTCACCGAATACGAAGCGGATGCTTGGACCACGGTGGATAGGGCGTACATGGCCCCGCTGAACGACAGATATTATGTCGTGAAATCTTCGCGCTTCAAGAAATATGTCGATGAAGATGAATGGTTTTGGGCAATAAAGTTTGAGTTTGAGGTTTATACGCAGGAGATTCACTCAGACTACGTGAAGATCGCATCAGCTCCTGATTTGAGTGTGATCTCGACATTGTACTCGGTCGTCGAGAGCAACTTCGCTTTCAAGCAAGACGCTCTGAAAGGTTTGCTGGATTAGCTGTCATTTCATCCCGACTATGCAGCTTCGGCTAAATGGGAGCCTATCAAACAAATCGAGGGTACGGCGCTCTTGCCTCAGAGAAACTCCGTGAACCCTGGCGACGGATCGCGGCGACGGAATAATGACGTCAGGTGTTACGGCTGACAGAAGGGACTGGGAAATACATCCCAATAAAAATGCGTTGTTTCAACAGAGGCGGATGTGTGAAAGATAACTGAGACATCATGCTGGGGATTAGCGGTCTGTTCGTTCATCGCTGACTTCATGATCATTTTCGGGGTTTTGATGCTACTTATTCATCTATCTGACATTCATTTTCGGCGTGGCGAGATCGGAACGGCCATGGACCCGAATGCGAGTCTTCGAAATGAACTTTTGAGGGATGCCGAAGCGAAATGTAAGGAAATCGGGAAGAAGCCCTCCGCAGTATTGATTTCCGGAGATATCGCTTTTGCAGGCGACAGAGAGGAATACCTGTTTGCGCTTGCCTGGATCGAAGAGTTCTGCGCCCGCTGTGGTGCTGAGCTTGACAGCGTCTTTGTTATTCCGGGAAATCACGATGTCGACCGGAAAAGAGCCGGGTCCATGGTGGTTCAATCAATTCACAACGATATCAAGGTCACCGAAAAAAAACATCTTGATCGAAAACTGGCAAAGCTTCTATCCGATGAAGAAACCGGTGCGCTGCTTTATCAAAGCATCGAGGCTTACAATGATTTCGCTTTGCAATTCTACTGCGATCTAAAAGCGCCAGACAGAACTACGGCCAAGCGCCCCCTACTTTTAAATGACAACTCTATACTGCAGATAACAGGTTTTAATTCGGCTTTTACATCGAGCGAACACGACAAAATACCCGATTTGTTTGTAGACCCGGCGTGTTTTCAACTGCAGCGGCAATCAGGGGTTACCCATCTAGTTCTGTGCCACCACCCTTACAACTGGTTGCGCAATGGTTATCAATTGGAACAGCATCTCAACTCTGTCTCAACAATACAGCTATTCGGACACGAACACGCGAATCGAATAACGAATGGCCGCGACCATCTCAAAATCGCAGCCAGTGCCGCCCATCCCGATAGAACTGAAGATGGGTGGGAGCCAGGCTACAACCTTATTGAACTGGAGGTTGTCGGGGGCGGCGTCGAAGCGCGCAAGCTGAAGACGCGGGTGCATGTAAGAGTCTGGCAACAAAATCCGGATGAATTCCGCGCCAAAACCGACCGTGGCCGGGATACCTTCGACAATCTCATTCCGTTGGAACCATGGCAGCCGTCTGAGCCTTTGCTTGACGCAAAGATGGTGACGTCGCATGATGCCGGTCAAATCAAAAGTGGTTCTGCTTGGGCGGTTTCATCTGGAAAGGTCGATCCTATGGACCCCCTCCGCGACGTCGGCGTCAGGTTTTTTAAGCTAACTCTCAGTCAAAAGATGGCTGTAACTGGCCAACTCGATCTCATAGAGCAAGAGGATGCTCAGGTGCCGGATTACGAGCGTTTCCGGCGCGCTTTTGTAAGGGCGCGCGACCGTGGGTTGATAGAGAAGCTCGATGAAGCAATCAAAGCTGCGTCCAAGTAAGTGTTTCGGAGGATATTTTGACTGCTATTAATCTTGCGGATTTTTATCGCACCGCAAATCTCTCCCCAAGCCATGAAATCATAACCCTTCGGACAGAACCCGTAAAGAAAGCCGCAGCTCAAATTACTGGAGAGCAATCGGTCGATCTTGTTAGGTATTACTATGGCCTTCCGAGGGCTCAGGAGGCCACTTGGCTTCCTGAGCTTTTTCGCGAATCTGACGCGTCGTTCTCTCTGATTGAAAACGAGCGAGAGGCCGCAGTCTTGGCAGCTGCTATTCTTGCAACCTCTATCGGCTCCGGGTCACCCAGGCCCGCAGTGGCCGTCTTAGCAGGTTCCGGGGGAGGGCTCCGGGCACCGCTCGTATGTCCGCAGGTCGTTGGACAGGCCCGCGATACCCTGGTCTCAGATGCTATTGAACGGCGGAATGGCGCTTTACCGGACGTACGGAGCATCAAAGCCCCGGGCCGTACAAAAACGGGGGCAAGCGCCGCCGCTGCTGTCGTAGCTCAGGATTGGGCAAAAGCGGGAGAGACACTTAAGTTAGTTTCAGATGAAAACGTCAAGAATATCGAGGCGCTGGTTTCCCAGACGGTTTCGATCCTAACTCCCCTCACTAGCGCGATCAAAGAACTGCGGGAAGAGGTGCAAATTCTTTGGTGGCACATCGGCGGCTGGAGCAGGGATTTACAGAAACCTTTCGCCGAGTTTCCTGCCGAGACCGCTGCTATGCTTGCGGGGATCGACATCGCCGAGCTGTCAGATGCCGTCCGTCCCCCGGCGTCTTCTCTCGTACTGCTTGAAAAGACCCTTGCGCTTGGACGCGAGACGGTCCCGGCCGACTGTACTTTTGAAAGCGCTGTTATGGGGCTTTCTGTTGACCAACTCGCCGCAATTGATCTTCCGGCATCTCTTACGGGAATCGTCGATCTTTGCCCGATCCACACCGCGCTGCTTAAGGCTCGGGAAATAGGAGGAAACGGTGCCTGGCATCAGGCGTTCACAAAATCGACTGGTCTTGAGCCCACGGCTGCTCTTTCACCCATCTGCTTTGCCATGCAGGCTCTCCGCGAGCGACTGCTGACCTATTGCATATGAGTATATGATGTCTGAAGCCAAGGAACCGTTCTATACCGATGTCGATGACGAGAATGACTTTGCTCACGAGCATGAGGTATCGGACCGCGTGCCTCTTCGGCACGGCGAGGCCATGACAGCCGCTGAAGTCGAGCGATTCCTCCTCGCAAAGCCTGCGAACCTGGTTTCAATCATCGGTGAAACACTGAGTGGCAAAACCACGCTGATGGCAGCGGTCTACGACAGGTTCCTGAAAGGACCATTTGCCGATTTCACCTTTGCCGGAAGTCACACCATTGTTGGACTGGAACGTCGGTCACATCATTCCAGAGTAGAGTCTGGCTACTCGACCCCAGAAACAGAAAGAACATCTCTCTCTGATGGTCTGCTTTATTATCACTTTGCGCTCGTGCCCACGGACAATCCTAAGCGACGACTGAATCTCTTTTTGTCCGACCGGGCTGGCGAATCTTATCAAATGGCCCGGTCCAACACCGACCTTGTGAAAGCGCTTCCCGAAATGCGCCGGTCAGGGCGGAGTGTCATACTTCTTGATGGCTCAAAGGTTGCGAACAAAATCGAACGTTCGGGAGCAATGCAGAACGTTCGACAATTGATGCAAGCCTTTCTCGATAACTACGGGTTTGACAGCGGATCGCGAATCCAGGTTGTTACAACAAAGAAGGATTTGCTAGATAAGGCCGATGACGCGGCAATACTGGCAGGCCGCCTTTCAGACTTCAGAAACAAGCTAGAGTCGGATTTTGCGTCTCGTCTTGGGGAATTGTGCTTTGCTGAAATCGCGGCGCGAGACCCGTCAGGAGGGTATCCCGTGGGGGCAGGCGTCGATGAATTGCTACGGACGTGGATGCAAAGTGACGCAATGCCCGCGCCTGCGGTAAGGCCCCCACTTCCCTTGCCCTCCTCAGAGATGGACAGGCTCCTTTTTCGTAGCAGGCTGGAGGAATGGCCATGACTGAGAGCTATATTCCCATCCTTGGCCTGCCAATGTCAGGAAAAACCACTTTTCTAGCCGCTCTTTGGCATCTCCTAACCGCTGGGGAAATCGAAAGCCGACTCGTTCTTGATAAACTCGTTGGAAATCACGAACACTTAAACCGGATCGTTGCAGCTTGGCGGCGTTGCGAAGAAATGTCTCGAACTTCGATTGCAGAAGAGACCACTGTAAGAATTCATGCTCATGATCGCGAAACAGACAAGAAAATCGTCTTGGATTTTCCTGATCTTTCTGGAGAGTCGTTCGAACTCCAATTTTCTTCTCGTTCATGTACCAAGGATTATGTCGCAGATTTCGCTAAAGCTGCGGGATTGATCTTGTTCGTCAATGCGGATCGCTCCACGGACCCCCTATCCATAATTGAACTGCAGGAACTTGTTGGCCCCGCTGATGCTCCAAATGAACTTGCTAGGGACTGGTCAGCAAATCTGGTTCCAGAACAAGCCCGGGTTGTCGATCTGCTGCAGTTTTTGCAGGAACCGCCGTTCGAACGTCGACGCCGAAAATTCGTGATCGCAATATCAGCGTGGGACGTTGTTCAAGGCAATCGCACGCCCGAGCAATGGCTCGAACATGAAATGCCGCTGCTCCATCAATTTCTGAAGAATAATCAGCACAGCTTCGAACTCATGGCTTTTGGTATCTCTGCTCAGGGCGGCAATGCGAAAAGCGAACGCGAAAGACTTTTGGCTCAGGTTCCATCGGAGCGTCTTCGCTGCGTCGGACGTGGGATTGACTCAAGCGACATCTCCCTGCCAATAGCTTGGCTGAGCGGAGATTGACAATGTCGGAAATGCCTTCTGGGGGCATCAAATTTGAACAGTGCCTGTTCGGCTACAGCGATGGCCATCGACTTCTAGCAGCATCATCTGGCGTATCCGACAAAATTGCTTCAACCTTGCTGCCGTATTCAGATTTGGCTGCTGGCATCTTTGATAGAAATCAAGCCTACTGGACCGGCTTGCCGGTTCCAGGAGCAAAAAAATATGCGCTTATGCGTACATGGCCCGCTCCGGAAATGCCGAGACCTGGCTGCGTATGGACGCATGTGATCCTTATCGATTTTCCTGACATTGCAAAATTCGAAAATCTTGCTCAACTAATTGCGTATGTCCGTCGGCCACAGTCGAACGAAAGTCTCGGCTTTTACCAGAAGATCATACACCTACCGTCATTCATCGACGCCTGCTTGCCTTTGCCCTTTACAATCAGAGACACCGTCCAGCTCCTAAGGTGTATTTACGGCCCAGTTCAGCGTTCACTTAGGGGAGTGAGCAGCTCGCCCGACGATTTGATTTTCGCAGTTTGGTCCCAACAGTGGCCCAGATTGCGCCGAGCGTTCGCCTTTCAGACGGCAATTTTAGTTCAACCCGAGAAAAATCCGAGGTTTGATCTTCGAATTTCCGCAACAGGGACGAGTGAGTCGCTAGAGGAGCCAATTACGCGTTCTGAGGCTGAAGCAGCCATGGATGTTTCCGAAGGCTCTCTGACTGATTTCCGACGCTTCCTGTGGCGCTACGGCTCGGACCTCAAGAACGGCCGTGGCGCATTTTGGACGCTTGTGGAACTTTACTGCGATTTTGTCCTTGATGAGAACCCTGCACCCTTTGGAAGCGCCATCGAGCGCACTTATTTCCATTTTCCCGACGTTGACGATGCACTCACGTTGAAGAATGACCTTCTCGGTCTGTCAAATTCGGAGTGGTCGGTTTTCAGCCATCCGGACCCGTTGGATGTTCTTAGATTCGTGGTTGAGCGGCCTGACTTGGCAAACGGCATGTCAATGGCTGAAAAGCACCTTACTGCTGTGGCCGAAGTTCTGGCGAGCCGCCCGAAGGAGCTTATAGCTCTTGCGAATAAGGCCGCCGAGCGGAAGACGCCGTTTTCCGCGTTCCTTTTAAACGAGATAGCGAGCCACGCCGCTCCCACTTCCTTCCTTAAATTGTGCGCCAAGTTTCCCCACGTTCGCAGGGAGGTTGTTGCTCGCAGGCCAGAACTTCTGGACCAAGATGCTGTTTCACAAATTCCCCCTGAGGAAATAGTCGCGTTGATTAAGGGGAGTCGGGTCGATCAGGGACTTCTGGTTAAGCTAGCGCCCCGCCTTTTAAGCGTAGACAGTCAGCTACTTGCGGACTTTTTCTTCAATGCAGCGCCAGCCGAGATCGCGATGATGGTGATCGAACGGACGATGAAAGGGAGCCAAACGCCCCGCTGTTGGATGGAGCTGATGGCCAAGGTTGAAGCCACAGAGATTGCTGATATCGTACTAAAATGCGCGAGTTCAATGTCTGAACTCGCCACTGGAATTACACTCTTCAAGTGGGATGTCAGACTTGGTGCTTCGATAAACGCGGCTCGTTGGAGCGTGCTCATTAGTAAGCTCGAAAATAACGTGTCAGGCGCGGACGCTCAATGGCTGCGCTGCTTCCTGTTAGCTATATCGTTAAAAACTCCGCAAAAGGGTCGAGAGCCGCTGCTGGAATATGCGTTTGACGCAGTTCACGATGACATCGCCAATTCTCGCCTTCCTTACGGCGCATTCGATCTCATTGCGCCCTATTTAGCAGACGTGTTTTTCTGGCTAAGGTGGGACACCTGTTTGCGGCTGCGAATTTCGGTTGTGAACGCATACTTGTCATCGAAGCTCAATAGGCAAAGCTTTTCGCGGCTCACTGATAACAAAAAGCTTAGCGCCCAGCTGTTTGACTTGATGAGCGATTCCAAAGACGGAAGGCGATTTCTAAAAGATTAGGCGTTGATGCGCGATGGAGTCGATCTAAGAAACGACGGCACTCTACGGGCCTTCGTCTGGGCAGGTCTCGTCCGCCCCGTTCTGAAACCTGGCGGCCACGAGGCTCGTATCCGTTGTCGGGCTGCCGCTGATCAAAGAGCATAGCAGTGCCGTGAGGCGGTCGCCGGATATTTCCCGTTCAGATTTCAATACAGTCGCGAGATGAACAACCGCGTCTCGGTGCAATTCGAGCGCTGCTTTTGCCCGGTCGAATTCGGTTTTCAGAATCCGATCTATTTCCAATCGCAGCTCCGGAAAGAGATTGAGAAAATTCGGCTCATTCGGATCGGCGGACGGTATTGAAAAAACACGCAGCGTACGCCCCATCCCAAACATCGAGACCATTTTCAGCGCGAGTTCAGTTGCTCCGGCAAGATCGCTTCCAGTGGTTCCACCTGCTGTCGTAGACCGGTCGCCAAGAACAAATTCTTCTGCAACTATCCCGCCAAGCTGCATCGCTATGTCTGCGCGAAAGGAATTCTCTGTCCGGATTGTTAGCTTCGGAAGAGATATCGTGGTTCGCCCATGCGAGTCCTGGCCGTCTTCATCGCGATGATCGAGGTCGAATACTTCGACGGATTCGACTACGCCGACGTCGAAGAGCTTAGCTAGGATCGTATGGCCTGCTTCGTGTACGCACACGCGCCAGTCGTCGTCATGCGAAAGCGCGAGTTCTTTCGGCAGTTGCTCAGCTACGTCCGATATTTTTAGAGATCGACCGTCCAAGCGGGCTTTTTGTCTTGCACGGCGCGCGATGTATTCAAGGTCTGCGCCGGTACGACCAGGGAGACGCGCTGCGATCCCGGCGAGACCCGGTTCCTCGGCGATTTCAGGGAGATAGTATCTCAAAATGTCCGCCCGCGTTAAGCGGTCCGGCTTACTTATAAGGATGTGCTTTTCCAGTCGTCCGGCTCGTAAGAAAGCGGGGTCGATCCTCTCGGGAAGATTGGTTGCACCCATGATGACAACGCCCTCATGTCCCGATGTGCCGTCAATAGCTTCAAGCGCTGCGTTAATAACTTCAAGGACATACTGCGCGTTGTCGCCGCTCAACTTTGCGCGGTCACCGAACCCATCGAATTCGTCGATTAAAAAAATTGAGGGCGCTTTCTCTTTTGCCTCGGCAAAGTCGGCGTACATAGCCTTCAGGAGATCACCGAGATGCCCATGCGACTGCCATTTTGCCAAGGACGCTGCGATGAGGGTTGAATCACACTCCGCAGCGAGAGCCGTGGCGAAGCTTGTCTTACCCACGCCTGGCGGTCCGTACAAAAGAACTCCTTTATCGACATCACTCCAGGAGAGAATTCCTTTGCGCCACCCGGCGAGGTCGGCTTTGAGTCTGAGTCCCCAGCTACCTGCCTCGCCGAATGATATAAGAGGAAGTGGAGAGCGGGGATATTTTGCTCTTGAAGCTATTTGCCGAACCCGTTGAAGAGCGGGAGCAGCAGGCCGGGCCTTGCGGTAGACCGCGTCAATGAAAGGAGCGTTCTGCTTGAGCAGGAACGATACATCTTCGCTGGTATGCGGGCCGGTTCGCAGCAAGCGCGAAAGGCCGTCGAAGTACCGATTGGACACCTCCAGATCGACAATCTTGTCTGCGGCTGCCGCGAATTCGGGATGAAGCTCACCGCCGTCATGTACGAACACAACTACCTTCCGGAAGGCTAACTGTTTCTGTGGTTGAAAATCCCAATGGCCCTTTTTCCCGCGCGGCGAGTGACAAAATACGTTGAGGACAAGGTTTGGCTGCCCGTTCAATGGGCCAAAGCAGATTTCCGATAGATACTCGTAGTCGTCCAATGACCAGACGCGCGGTATCCGCACGACGAGGACATAAGTCTCAGCAGCGAAGAAATCGCGCTCGATTTTGAGCAAATGTACCAGCGCGCAATAGGCGATAAACAGCCGAGGGCTAGTGGCTAGACAATCGAGTGCGGCCTTTCGGTTGAACGGCACAGGAGTTTTGGAAAGGGCCTCGGCAAGTTTGGTTTTTGATCGCGCAAGGTTTTCCAGTGCCCTCTTCAAGCGTCTATCAGGTGCGGCAGGTTTCATTGCAGGTTTTCCGACAACGAAAGCGCTGGGCCGAGCCTGTACCAGCGATTGAAGGTCCGAGCGAGACCCGCGCCTTGGTCCACATAGAACAGTTCTGTCGTTGCTCCCACTTTGCCATCTTTGATGTTGGGATGTCCGTGCATCTTTCCAACAAGAACCGGAACCGCTCGCTTCGCAGCGACCCAGTCGGAAATTGTCACGTCGGTTTCTATTGCGGCCGGACCAAAACGAACGAAATCTTCAAGCGCGGTAGCAAGGTCGCGTAGGCGCGCAACAAGTTCAGGTAGCTGGGTTTCAGGAGCGACACTAACCAGATCATTAAATTTCATCGACAGCTCCGTCGCGGTGTTTTTGGTTGGGCTCACCGTCAGCCTCGGCGGGTGACGATGCCGGAATTCCAGGTTGAAGTGATTTGAGACAACCCTGAACTTTGGTCATCGGAGTCATCGATGTTGAGCAGAACCACATCCAGCTTCGACGATGGGAGGCGAGGGATTTTCTCAATGTGAACTCCGATTCGTGGAGGTTTCCTTGAGGAAAGAAGAACCATGAGTCTGCATGCAATGTCAATAAAATGCATACAGCGCGCAATAAACGCATCGTCAGCGCATAATGTTGACATTTTTGCAGTAGGGTCTTCTGTCCCATTCTATGGATTTTCACGCAGGAAGTTTTCGTGCTGCTCGGTCCTTGCTTGGCTTAGGGCAAGCGGACGTTTCTGCTCATGCAGACGTCGACCGCAATGTCATCTTCAGGGTCGAGGCGGGAAAATATCGACGAGCTATCCGACCGCAGGCTGTTAAGCTGAGGCGATACTTCGAAAGGGCAGGAATCAAGTTCGCTGAGGCGACGTCCGAGCACGGGCCCGGAATTCTGTGGGATACCGAGAAGGTAGACGTTTTAGTTCCCAGAGGGCACCTACGAGCTGGTCGGGCACTTGCTGGTCTACTCCAGGCAGACTTGGCCTCGCAGGCGGCGGTCACGCAAAGCCTTATCAGTCGGTTTGCGAGCGGTAAAACTCAAACCATACCTACAGAAGAGTTCGAGAAGATCGCAATCGCTCTGAAGAAGGCAGGTATAGTTCTGCTAGACGAGCCAAAAAAACGCGTAGCCGGGGTTCTATTAGAACGCGCTTTCGAGCATTCATCCGATTAGCCACTGCACATTTTCGGACTGAGAAGGCCCAGCCAAAGGCTGGGTCCAAAGCGTTGTGCCACATCAGGCTGAAGCAGCTACAGCGCAATTTGGAAGCGCGCAGCTTCAGCCTGATTACGAGAGGGAGTGCCAAGGTCGTGTGGACTCACTCGGGGGGCATGCTCACCTATCGCCCCCGGGTCCAATAGGTTTATTACACCGGCCGTTTATTGCCATAGCCGGACCGAAGTCCAGCAACCGTCATATAGGCGTTTCCACCCCCGGTGAAAAGGGGTGAGAAGCGTGAAGGCTCCCATAAATCGTCGCATCGATCACTTTTGCCGCTGGCCAACAGGGAAACGGGCAGGAACCGAGGATCAGCGCAATCGACCGGTTCCTTCGCGCAGATAACGATCCGCGATCGTTGCGCTTCCCTTTTTTGATATGAGCCGTTGTGGCAGCACCTGACAATCGCTGTCCCAGCGGTCCAATCGATGCTAAACTACTGAAGTGTCGTGCCTTGGGAGGGGCCGATGGGCCGTCTCTGCTTAGCTGTGGCAGCATTCGTCATTGTGGCGTCGGGCCTAGAAGCTCAGGAACGTCAGCCGTTTCACATTGCGCAATTCCCCGACAGCCGGACAGTGAGCCTTACGATCATGTCGGCGGCGACGTCGGAAGACATCGAGTATGATTACGACGTCGCAATTGGACTGACCGAGCACAAGACCGGCGGCGAACCCATCTTCGTGGACAACGGCACCCATGTCATGCGTATCCGGTGTCAGGCGCCACGAACGGTATTGGTCGGCGCTACAGTTTACAGGCTGCATGACCCGCCAGTGATGGGCGACTGGAAAGAGGACCTGTGGAAGGCCTTGTGCCTTCAACCCGTCTCTTGAGTAGGTGAGTAGGCCCCCGCTTCCGGGGAAGCGGGGGCCGTTGTTGTCACTTCACCTGGGTGACGGTCAGCTTGC
Organism: Neorhizobium tomejilense; assembly: GCA_002968845.1. Classification (GTDB taxonomy): domain Bacteria; phylum Pseudomonadota; class Alphaproteobacteria; order Rhizobiales; family Rhizobiaceae; genus Neorhizobium; species Neorhizobium tomejilense. Next base: position 399,585 of record PVBG01000001.1, read on the forward strand.
CGTTGACACGTTCCGCCACGAACTGGATGTTCGCGCCTTCCTTCATCTTCCCGAGCATCCCCTCGTCGGCCACGCTGAAGACCATGGTCATCGCGGGCATTTCTAGACCCTTCAGCTCCTCGTGGATGAGCGTGACCTTCTTGGCCTTGGCATCGACCTTCTTGACCGTGCCCTTGGTGAATTCCTGAGCGAACGCACCGCTGGCGGATGCCAGGCCGAGCGCTGCGACGACAGCAAGTTTGAGAACCGTTTTCATGCTCTTACTCCTTCCTTCTTACCTACTTGTTGGCGACAGTGACGTCGCCGTGCATTCCGGCGTCGTAGTGGCCGGGAACGAGGCAGGCGATCTTGAAGACGCCATCGTTGGTGAATTTCCAGACGATATCACCGGACTTGCCCGGCTTCAGGCGGATCGCGTTCGGATCGTCATGTTCCATGTCCGGAAATTTCTCCATGACCGCCTTGTGCTCCATCACCTTCGCCTCCTGGTCGAGGACGAATTCGTGGTCGAGCTCGCCTTCGTTCTTGATGGTGAAGCGGATGGTCTGACCCTTGCGAACCTTGAAGTCGTTCGGGGTGAAGATCATCTTGCCGTCGGGCGTCTCCTTCATGCTGACGCGGATGGTCTGGCTGACCTTCGACTTGTCGCCGGGTTCGCCAACGGCCATGGCTTCGCCGTGGCCGCCCGCGTGGCTGCCCGATGCCAGAACCGGCGTTGCGAGGGTAGCGAGGATGAGGCCAAGAATTGCAGTTTTCATGATCATGTCCTTTGATTGTTGGAAGTGTTCGATCAGCCGTGGTTCGAATGTTTCGACGGCGGCTGTGTCTTTGCGTCTTTGGCCTTGGGCGCGTCGGGGAGGCTTCCCGTCCACTCCCAGGCCTGGGTGCCGGGCGGGTTTTCGTACCAACCCGGATCGGCGTAGTCGCCCGCCGAGATACCCTCGCGGACCTTCACCACGGAAAACATGCCGCCCATCTCGATGGGGCCGTGTGGTCCCCATCCAGTCATCATGGGAACAGTGTTTTCCGGTATTTCCATGGACATCTCGCCCATATCCGCCATGCCGGCCGTACCCATCGGCATATATTCGGGACGGATCTGCCTGATCTTTTTGGTGACTTCCTTCTTGTCAACGCCGATGAACGTCGGGATGTCGTGGCCCATCGCGTTCATCGTGTGATGCGACTTGTGGCAATGGATCGCCCAGTCGCCGACATGCTTTGCGTCGAACTCGTAGGCCCGCATCGCGCCGACGGGAATGTCGATGCTGACCTCCGGCCAGCGGGCTTCAGGCCGAACCCAGCCGCCGTCGGTGCAGGTCACTTCGAAATCGTAGCCGTGCATGTGGATCGGGTGGTTGGTCATCGTGAGGTTACCGACGCGGACGCGGACCTTGTCGTTCTTCGAGACCACCAGCGGATCGATGCCCGGGAAGATGCGGCTGTTCCAGGTCCAGAGATTGAAGTCGGTCATCTCCATGACGCGCGGCACATAGGTGCCGGGATCGATGTCATAGGCGCTGAGCAGGAAAACGAAGTCGCGGTCGACCGGCATGAACTTCGGGTCCTTGGGATGGACCACGAAGAAACCCATCATGCCCATCGCCATCTGGACCATCTCGTCCGAATGCGGGTGGTACATGAAGGTGCCGGACTTCACGAGGTCGAACTCGTAGACGAAGGTCTTGCCGACGGGAATATGTGGTTGGGAAAGGCCGCCCACACCGTCCATCCCCGATGGCACGAGCATGCCATGCCAGTGGACCGTGGTGTGCTCCGGCAGCTTGTTGGTCACGAAGATGCGGACCCGGTCGCCCTCGACCGCCTCGATGGTCGGACCTGGCGACTGGCCGTTATAGCCCCAGAGGTATGCGGTCATGCCTTCCGCCATCTCGCGTTCGACAGGCTCGGCGACGAGGTGGAACTCCTTGACGCCGTTGTTCATGCGGAAGGGCAGGGTCCAGCCGTTCAGGGTCACCACCGGATTGTAGTCGGGACCGACTGACGGCCGAACCGGCGTCTGGGTTGCGGCGGAATCCATGGCGGCTGCTTCCGGCAGACCCATGTTCGATGTCTGGCCCCAGGCCTGGGAGGAGACGAGTGCGGCACCGGCGGCACCTGCTCCGAGCAATTGTCTTCTATTGAACATTCTCGTTTCCTTTCTCAGTCTTCGGCTTCTTCAGCCGAAGCGACCTCGGTTTCTGCCGAGGCCGAACCGGTGCTGCCGCCATAGATGACGGGGGCAAGGTTCGCTTCGGCAAGCCAGAAGTCGCGTTTGGCGTTGACGGCAAGGATGGTGGAATCGATCTTCTCGCGGGTGTCGGCGATCAGTTCGAAGGTGCTGGTGATCATTCCGTTGTAGGTGAGGAGGGACTGTTCCTCGATCGCATTGCGCAACGGCAGGACGTTGTTTCGGTAGTGGCGCGCGATATCGTAGTTCGACTTGTAGGCCAGATAGGCAGAGCGGGCTTGTGAACGGGTGTTGACCGCAAGTTCCGCCAGCTGGTTGGCAGCCCGCATATAGGCGAGCTCGCCCTTTCGCAGACGCGCCTGGCCGGAATCGAAGATCGGGATCCTGAATTCCAGTCCTGCCGTCTTCGACACGTCCGAGAGGATCTTGCCGTCCTCGCGCTCGCGTTCCTTTTCGTAAGTGCCGACCAGTTCGATGTCGGTGACGATGCGGGTGACATCCTCGAGCTTGTAGGACTGGGCGGTCGCCTGAAGCTCCAGGCGGGCGACCTGCAGATCCATGCGCTTGTGGATCGACTCGGCCTCGATGTCGTTGCGCTTGATCAATGCTTTCGGCAGTGAGGGGAGGCGGTTCGGAATCTGGAAGTCGATGTCGGAACCGGTGAGGCCCATCAGCCTGACCAGCTCCTCCTTGGCAAGCTTTGCTTCGAGCCTTGCCTTGGCAGTCTCGCCGGTCAGCTCCGCGTAAAAGACGTGTTCACGAGCCTGGTCGGCCTTCGGCATTGATCCGGCTTCGCCGATCTTCTTGGCGAGTTCGGAGGCAGCGTCGGCGGCGACCTTGGCCTGGTTGAGGTAGGCGACGTTTTCCCATGCCGCCACGGCGTTGATCCAGGCTCGCCGCGTTTCGGCGGCGAGAGAGATCGTGGCGATCGCCGCGTTGAGCTGGGCCTGACGGAACCGCGTGTCGGCCAGCTTGATGTTCTTGTCGTATGTCGCCAGAGCCAGAATATTGGCCGCGACGGCGCCCTCGAGAACGCGATAGGCCTCAAGTCCGGGAGTGGCTATCCCGGTCAGGCCGACGGAGAAGGTCGGCAAGACCGAAAGCTGCGTCTGCCATGCGTCCGCCGCACTATCTCCGAGATCGGCATAGGAGGCCTGGAGGCCCTTGTTGTTCAGGAGAGCGACCTGGACAGCGGTCTCGACGTCGATGGTCTTTTTGGCCAACAGCGCCTTCACGCGGCCCTGGACTGCCTGAGCCTGCTGTCGGTTCTGGACCCACACGGTTTGTTTGCCGGTTGCCTCGCTGCCTTTCGCCGAGGCATTCATGAAGCCGGCGTCTTTGGCCGAATAGTCCGTCGTTACGCAGCCGGTGGCGACAAGGGGGAGCACGACGGTGGACACGAGCCTGATGTGATGTGTTATCATCGCGCTCATCCTTTTTTCGGAGCCTGGGCGTCGTTGAGACCGCGCCACGGCTTCGGATCGACGGGCATGCGATGGGTGTAGCCGTCAATGGGGCTCCGATATCGGAGGGCCCCCACGTCGGACACGGTGTCAGGGTGGTCGGTCGAAGCAACGACTTCAGGCAATGTGGACGCGCATCCGCTGGCAAAAAGCGGAAGAGCAACCACCAGGAACAAATGTTTCATGGTGAAAATCCGAGAATATGATCGCAATTGCGCCATGGCGCTCACTCGCGCACAGGCACAGCAAGACCCGCCCTGCGGGTGCTAGTTCTCAGATGTTAGGTGGACGATGCAGGCTCGGCTTCTGACCGGCAGTATCCGTGTCGTCGATGAACTCGCGAATGGAGACCACGCGCGGATGGTTCAACGAGGAGCCGGAGCAGGCGATGGCGGCAACACCGCAATAATCCGTGCAGCAGGAGCTTTTGGATTTTTCCGGGCTGCCGTGGTCGTGCTGGTTGCCGTGATGATCGGCATCGGCCATCGCAACGCCGTCGCCATGGTGAGCGGCGTGGCCATCTTCGACCTGCGAGACCTGGGCGGCGCTTTCGGGATGCATCGCGGCGCTGACGGCAGAAAAGCTGTAGCCCGCCAGTGACAAGATCATCACCAGTCTGAACATCAGTGCCATCGCTTTAGATGTGATTCGATACATCCCGCTCATGCCTATCAGGATTGCCAGAGCCTTCGAGCTTGTCAATCGACGCCTTCTCAAACCACCACTTCACGTCGTTTGTGTGGCACCGCAACAACGCCACGAAGGTGCCCCGCCGTATCTGAGACCAGCGGGCACCGGTTCCATTGGCTTTAATTGGGGCGGTCCGAACCACCGTAGTAGTCGCCGCTGTTGGTTGTCTTCGGGCTCGTGTCCCAACCGTTGCGAAGCGCCGGATTGTTGATCGATCCGGTATATCCGTAGCGGGCGTCCCGGGCTGCAGATGCTTCGACCGAAGGGTTGCGGTCAGCCCCTTCGTAGTAGTTGCCTTCCTGGGCCAGTGCGGAGGTGCTCAGAAAAATTGCGGCCAGAAGCGCGGTAGCGGAAGCTGCTTTCATCATTGTAGATATTCCTTCAGAATTGCCGACCACTGGAGTTAGCGACCATGGTCGATGAGTTGCCGATGTCTTGAATGTCGAGCAGGGATCGCTGATCGACGGCAGTTGAAATTCAGCGGTTGTCGCGGGATTTATGGAGTTCAGCACGCGGATCGGTTACGGAAACGGTCCCGAACCGCTTGTTGGTGCGCTCGACGATGCCATTGTCGAGGACCCGGAATGTCACGTTGCTATTTGACTTGGCGACGGCGGTTTCTCCGGGTTTGCCATGCCCTTGGACAATAGCATCCACAGGAGACGCTCCGGAGGCCAAGGGACCGTTAGCCAGAGCGGGGACTGCAACGGCCGCGAAACCAACCGATAGGATTAGGAGCTTGGAATTCATGATCTTTTCCTCGTTCGACTGCGTGGTGCAGCGTGAGGAAGTTACATCGCGGTTTTGTCGGCCGCCTTTCGCCAAGTTTACAAAATTGTAAGGTGGAACGGCTCGCCGCCGCGGCTATCACGGGTCAGGCAGGGCTGATATCCTGCCGCAACAAAGCCTGGATCGTGCCGCTTGGAGCATCGGCGAGCGCGCGATCAAAATACTGCTCTACAGACCGGAAGCCTTATGAAAATCCTCCTGATAGAAGATGACAAGAAGACGGCCACCTATATCGTCAAAGGTTTTACGTCGGCTGGACATGTCGTGGATTGGGTTCTCGATGGCAGAGACGGGTTGACGGCAGGACTCGATGATTCCTATGATGTGATGGTCGTCGACCGGATGGTTCCGGCTCTGGACGGCCTCACGCTCGTAAAAAGCCTTCGCGCGGCCTCCGTCCGAACCCCGGTTCTTTTCCTCACGGCCATGAGCGGTGTCGATGACCGCGTCGAGGGTCTCGAAGCCGGGGGCGATGACTATCTCGTCAAACCTTTCGCCTTCTCCGAGTTGACGGCGAGGATCAACGCATTGCTCAGGCGTCCGCCAATGACTGCGGAGAAGACGAAGTTGCGCGTCGGGGATCTTGAACTCGATCTGGTCAAACGAACCGCCGAACGAGCTGGAATGCCTCTTGAACTGCTGCCGAGAGAATTCACGCTGCTGGAGCTTCTGATGCGAAACGAGGGAAGGGTGCTCACCAAAACGATGCTTCTGGAGAGGATCTGGAACTTCAATTTCGATCCGCAGAGCTCCGTGGTCGAAACCCATATCAGCCGATTGCGGTCGAAGATCGATAAACCGTTCGACTTCCCGCTCCTGCACACCGTCCGCAACACCGGCTATAGCCTGCATGCGCGGCGGTAGCTTCTTCAAGAGCACGGCTGTCCGGCTTGCCTTCCTCTACATATCGCTGTTTGTCGTCTCCTACCTCGCAGCCAACGTCATCGCCTACCAGATGGTACTGAATTTTCTGGACGAGCGGCTCAACGCAAACGTCATGGAGCGATACAGGGAAATCGGGTCAGCCTACGAGGCTCGCGGCCTCCCAGGCGCGATCAGCATGATCAACAGCCATGGTCCGGCGATCCGAGGCGAAGAGACGATCTACACGCTCCGGAATTCATCCGGAGCGCTGATTGCCGGAAACGCCGAACTGGAAGGCGTTGCGAAAGGCTTTTCCACCCTGAGGCCGAAAGATCAGCATCAAAGCGACGTCAACTATAAGTTGTTCCGGGGCCAGCTCGACGGGAACGACCTGACGGTTGGCATCAGCTACGGCGACACCGACGAACTAGCCCGGATCGTGCTGGTCAGCTTCGGGTGGGCCACCGCTATCGTATTTACCGTCGGATTAGGCGGAGCGGTCGTCCTGAGATATCGCACCCGTCGGCGGATTTCCGAGCTCTCTCAAACCGCTCATGCCATCGGCCGCGGCGAGCTTGCGAGGCGACTGCCGGTGTCGTCGAGGATGGACGAGATCGACATGTTGTCGTCGGAGGTCAATGTTGCGCTGGAGCGTCTGGAGGCGAGCGTCGCCACCTTGAACCATGTGACGACGGACGTCGCCCATGACCTGAAAACGCCCATCGGTCGGACGTTCCTGATTCTGGACGATGCTCTGCAAGCAGAAACAATGGCGGAGGCCAAAGACGCGGTAGAAGCCGCTCTCGCTGAACTGACCGCGATAGCGAGCACATTCGACGCACTCCTGAGGATTGCCCAGATCGAGGCCCGCAACAGGACTGCCCATTTCAAGTCGATCGATCTCACTGCGCTGGTCCGCGACATCTACGACATTTACGACGCGATCGCGGCTGAGGCCGGGTACGCGCTTCGTATACAGGAAGCGGGTGAGGAATGTCAGGTTCGCGCCGATCCGGACCTGATAAGGCAAATGTTGGCCAATCTGCTCGCCAACGCGCTCCGTCATACCCCGTCCGGCTCCACCATCACATTGGGCTTGACGCATCGTGGCGGCGCCATCTGCCTGAGCGTATCCGATGACGGGCCAGGCATTCCTGCGGAAGAGCGGGAGCGGGTATTCGATCGCTTCTATCGGCTGGAAAAAAGCAGAACCACCGTCGGATCGGGCCTTGGTCTCAGCCTCGTAAAGGCGATTGCAGAGCTTCATGGTGCGAAGGTCGAGTTGCTGGACAATACGCCGGGGCTGTCTGTGGTTATCCTGTTCCGCCGCCTCTGAAACTGCTCCGCGTGCGGCGTGATCGCCTCTCATATGGCGCGATCAGGGGCGAAGTCGAGCTGAAACAATCACGGTTGGACATCGATCACCAGCATCAAGCCACCACCGCCATCGGTTTCGACATTGTTGTTCGTCGTGTGGTGGGAGATATGGCAGTGGACGAGCCATTTGCCCGGTCGCTGGGCGGTCCATAGGACATCGTAGCGTTGTCCGGGAGCAATGTTGACCGTGTCGGCCAGGTAGCGGGCGGTTGGCGCCAGTGTCTCCCCATCGCGCGCGGCGACCTCGAACGGGCCTCCATGGACGTGCATCGGATGGATGGCCGTCGTGTGTGAACCGACGAAGCGTATCTTCAGTTTCTGCCCGACCTTCATCTTGATCGTGTCCGTTGCGGGATAGGATTTCCCGTTGATCGTGAAGAAGTTGGGTAGGGCACCTTCCATCGGCATGGCCGGATATGTGAGCCACTCCCGCTTCACCCATTCCTGAAGCTGCATCGTATATTCGAGATCGGCGGGAATTTCGTTCACTGCATCCTTTGGGTCGATGATCAGCGCCCCATACAGGCCAAGCGACTGCTGCCGATCCACGTGGTCGTGCGTGTGGTAGAAATACGTGCCGGACTGCCCGACGGTATATTCGTAGGTGAAGGTCTGGCCCGGCTCTATCGGCTTCTGGGTAATGTGGGCCGGCCCGTCCATCTCGTTTGGCAGGATCAGGCCATGCCAATGGACGGTCGTGCTTTCCGGGAGCCGGTTGGTGACGTTGATCCGGACCCTGTCGCCTTGCACGACCCGCAAAGTCGGGCCTGGAACCTGATTGTTGTAGGCGTAGGCCTCCACCGTTTCGCCGGGCAATATCGACCATCCGATCACCGAGGCGGTCAGGTCGAAGACCTTGACGTCGCCATCGATGCGCGGCGGAAGGACTTCGCCACCCATCGCCGTCTCCCGCGCCCGAAAACCGGCGAGACGGGGGTCGACCGCCGCCATGTCGCGCATGGCGTCGCCGGGCGTATCGAACGTCATGATCATCCCGGGGGCCATGATCGCACCACCGACGTCGTGGGCGCTCAGATGCATGTTCACCCTGGTGAACGGGTAGGCGAAGCCGGCTATCAGCATGATCGAGGTGAAGGCGGCCATCGTGGCGATCTGGAGACGGGTAGGAGCGAACGCGCTGCTTGGACGATCCTGCCCCGACCCGTGATGCTGATGGTTGCCGGCTTGCTGTTGTCGGTTCTCGTCTCCGTGGGCATGTGCGCCTTCCTGGTGCTGCCCATGCTTTTCGCCGGCCATTTGGCCTCGCTGCGTCATCAGCCCGTGCTTCAGGCCCTTGGCGACCAGCCAGACATTGAACGGGTAGGCGATCGCGAAACCGACCCCGATGCCGAGGGCCATCACGCCCCAGAAGAGCATTTCTCCCGGCCACATCGCCCTCATGTCGCGGCCCATCATCAGGATCGCCATAACGGGAGCCATGCCGGCCATCATCGCATTCATGCTGATGAATTCCGGCATGAAGGAGTGCCGGACATTCTGCCAGTAAGTGCCGCCCATCATGTTCTTCATGAACAGTGCCTGGAAGATGAACAGGCCGAGCGTGAAGCCGGCGATGTATTCGATGATGATATCGATCCACATCGGCAGGCCGAGAAGAGCGGTGATCGCAGCGGCGATGATGATGCCCGTGGCGTCACCGGCAACGCAGTGGATGGTGGAGCCGATCCCCTGTTTCCACAGCGGCTTGATGAACTCTTCGTGCGTTCCGGGCACAGGTTCCTTGTCCGCCAGGATGTAGAGGAGCAGGCCGATCGGCCCGAGATAGAGAGTGACGAGGATGAAGCCCCATTTCATCACGGCCGGTTCGGGATTGTTCCTGAACTGGTCCGAGGCGACATAAAGCGTGCTGAGCCCGGCCAGGATGAACCAGACGAAGAGAAGATAGTCGATTGGCTGGATGAACACGGCTTCCTCCACATCGCTAAGTCACGAGATGGAGCGGACGCTACAAGTTTCCAGCATTGGAAGGTCAAGCGCTTCAAGGCGTGTTTCGGGCGTCCTGCTTTTGCGCGATCGACGTTGACGGGCTGGTGGTGCCATGCTTCATCATCGAGCCAGACAGGTCGTTTCGGCTGGCGATGCCGGGCTCGCAGAAGGTGGGCGGACGATATCGACAGTTGCGGCAGGGCCAGGATGGGATTTGAGGAGGCATGTCATGGGCAAGCGGATCGTATTCACCGGCGGCAGCGGCAAGGCTGGAAGGCATGTCGTGCCGTATCTCGTAGGGGAAGGGCATGAGGTCCTCAACCTCGATCTGGTGCCGCTCGATTGCCCCGGCGTCAACACGCTGATTACCGATCTCAGGGACGGCGGCGAAACCTTCAACGCGCTCTCCATGCATTTCGGCTTCCAGGGGCTGGAGAGCGGCAAGGGGCCGGCGCCCGTCGATGCGGTGGTGCATTTCGCCGCCGTACCGCGCATCCTGATGCGCCCGGACAACGCGACGTTTTCGGCCAACACGATCTCCACCTACAACGTCGTCGAGGCGGCGATGAAGCTCGGCATCCCCAAGGTGATCATCGCGTCCAGCGAGACGACCTATGGGGTCTGCTTTGCCGAGGGCGACAATGACTACCGTTCGTTTCCGCTCACCGAAGATTACGATGTCGACCCGATGGACAGCTACGGTCTCTCCAAGGTCGTCAACGAGAAGACGGCGCGGGCCTTTGCCATGCGTTTCGGCGCGGACATCTATGCGCTTCGGATCGGCAACGTGATCTCGCCGGAGGACTACAGCCGCTTCCCCGCCTTCCTCGCCGACCCGCCATCGCGCAAGCGCAATGCCTGGAGCTATATCGATGCCCGCGATCTCGGCCAGATCGTGCATCTCTGCATCGAGAAGGACGGCCTCGGTTTCCAGGTCTTCAACGCGGTCAACGACACGATTACGGCGCTTGAGCCGACCCGGCCGTTCCTCGAGCGCTGGGCGCCCGGTACGCCCATCGTCGGCGAGATCGGCGAATTCGAGGCTCCGATCAGCAACCGCAAGATCAGGGAGGTCCTGGGTTTCGCCGAGAGCCACGATTGGCGAAAATACGTCACAAGGTGATGCTAAGAACCGGGCTTGCCAAAATAGGGGGCCAAAATAGCGGGGAAAGCCGCCGCAGGAGATTGGTCGGGCGGCCTTATGCTATTATATCATTCCCTGACGATGGAATCGGCGGCCTGACCCATGAAACAATATCTCGATCTTCTTCGGCATGTGATGGAAACCGGTACCGACCGGGGCGACCGCACCGGCAAGGGGACCCGTTCGGTTTTCGGCTATCAGATGCGCTTCGACCTCGCGGAAGGTCTTCCGGTCCTGACGACCAAGAAGCTGCATCTGAGATCGATCATCCACGAGCTCCTGTGGTTCCTGAAGGGCGATACGAACGTCGCCTATCTGAAGGAGAACGGCGTCTCGATCTGGGACGAATGGGCCGACGAGAAGGGCGAGCTTGGCCCCGTCTACGGCTACCAGTGGCGCTCCTGGCCCGCCCCCGACGGCCGCCACATCGACCAGATTTCGCAATTGATCGAAGGCCTCAAGGTCAACCCCAATTCGCGCCGGCATATCGTGTCGGCCTGGAACGTCGGCCAGCTCGACGACATGGCGCTGCCGGCCTGCCATTGCCTGTTCCAGTTCTACGTCGCCGACGGCAAGCTCTCCTGCCAGCTCTACCAGCGCTCCGCCGACGTCTTTCTCGGCGTGCCGTTCAACATCGCGTCCTACGCCCTGCTGACGATGATGGTCGCCCAGGTGACGGGGCTGAAGCCCGGCGACTTCGTCCACACGCTCGGCGATACGCATATCTACTCGGATCACTTCGAGCAGGCGAAGCTGCAACTGACCCGTACCCCGAAAACGCTGCCCACCATGCGCATCAATCCTGCGGTAAAGGACATCTTCTCCTTCCGCTTCGAGGATTTTGCGCTCGAAGGGTATGAGGCCGATCCGCATATCAAGGCGGCGGTGGCGGTGTGAGCAAGCCCCGTCTCGTCATCATCGCCGCCGTCTCGCGGAACGGCGTCATCGGCCGCGATGGCGACATGCCCTGGAGACTTTCGACCGATCTGAAGCGCTTCAAGGCGCTGACCTTGGGCAAACCGGTCATCGTCGGGCGCAAGACCTTCGACAGTTTCGGCGGCAGACCTCTCCCGGGCCGGCCGCATGTGGTCGTCACGCGCAATCCGGATTTCCACTACGAGGGCGTCGATGTGGCCGCATCCCTCGACGAGGCACTCAAGATTGCCGGCCGCAGGGCCGAGGAGGCCGGAGCCGACGAGATCTTCGTGCTGGGCGGCGGCGAGATTTACGCCCAGGCGATCAGGATCGCAGACATGATGCGTGTCACGCATGTTGAAACCGATATTTCGGACGGTGATACGTTCTTTCCCGCCATCGATCCGGCGGTGTTCGAGAAGATCGATGAGGTTGCCGTTCCGGTGGGCGAGAAGGACAGTTATCCGACCCGTTTCGCCACTTATGCCCGCCGAACCGCGACAAACTGAAACATTTCGTGACCGTTGAACGGGAAGTTATTGAACCTGCGTTGAAAGCAGGTCGGCGCATCCCTATAACGGGCAATAGCCAGACGGCTGCCGCACGGCAGGGTCGCGGTTTGGGAGCGAATACGAACAAAGAGGTTTTGATGCCCTGGAGCAATCAGAATGGTGGCGGCGGCGGTCCTTGGGGCGGCGGTGGCGGTAATAATCAAGGGCCCTGGGGACAGGGACCGAACCGCCCACGCGGCGGCGGGGGTAGCGGTGGTCCGCCCGACCTCGAAGACATCATAAGGCGCAGCCAGGACCGGCTGCGCAGCGTAATGCCCGGCGGCTTCAACGGCGGCGCCTTCGCGATCGTTCTCATCGTGATCATTGCCTTCCTCGCCTTCCAGTCCGTCTATACGGTCCAGCCGGACGAGCGCGGGGTCGAACTGCGTTTCGGCCGCCCGAAGGACGAAATATCCATGCCGGGCCTGCATTTCCATTTCTGGCCGTTCGAATCCGTCGAGATCGTCAAGGTCACCGAACAGCAGCAGAATATCGGCGCGGCTCGGGGCTCAAGCTCCAATGCCGGCTGGATGCTGACCGGCGACCAGAACATCGTCAACGTTCAGTTCTCGGTTCTGTTCACCGTAACCGATCCGAAGGCCTATCTCTTCAATCTGGAAGGCCCGGCTTCGACGCTGCAGCAGGTTTCCGAAAGTGCCATGCGCGAAGTCGTCGGACGCCGCCCGGCGCAGGACATTTTCCGCGACAACCGCGAAGGCATCTCGACCGAGGTGCGCAGCATCATCCAGGGCACGATGGATACCTACGGCTCCGGCCTTTCCATCAATGCAGTACCGATCGAGGATGCGGCACCGCCGCGTGAAGTGGCCGACGCCTTCGAAGAAGTGCAGCGTGCCGAACAGGACGAGGATCGTTTCGTCGAAGAGGCGAACCAGTACGCCAACCAGAAGCTCGGCCAGGCCCGCGGCCAGGCAGCCCAGGTCCGCGAAGAGGCCTCCGCCTACAAGGACAAGGTCGTCAACGAAGCGCAGGGCGAGGCGCAGCGCTTCGTCTCCATCTACAACGAATATGCCAACGCGCCTGAAGTGACGCGCCGGCGCATCTTCCTCGAAACCATGGAAACGGTCCTGAAGAACTCCCGCAAGATCATTTTGGACAACAAGGACGGCGTGGTTCCCTATCTGCCGCTCAACGAGATGATCAAGCCGCAGACGAACCAGGGAGGCACACGATGAACTCCAATCGACTCCCCGCATTCCTGATCGGCCTCGCCGTTCTTCTCATCCTCATCTATTCGTCGGTCTTCGTGGTCAACGAACGCGAACAGGCGATCGTCGTCCGCTTCGGCGAAATCCAGGACGTCAAGCGCGAGCCGGGCATCTATTTCAAGCTGCCCTTCGCATTCATGGACGCCGATCGCGTCCAGTATGTCGAGGACCGGGCATTGCGCTTCGATCTCGACAATATCCGCGTCCAGGTGCGCGGCGGTGCCTTCTATGAAGTCGACGCTTTCGTCGTCTACTCGATCACCGGCCCGCGCCTCTTCCGGGAAACGGTGTCGGGCGATCGCGAATCTGCCGAATCGCGCCTTCGCACCCGCCTCGATGCGGCTTTGCGCCGGGTCTACGGTCTGCGCAATTTCGACGCGGCGCTTTCGAACGAGCGTTCTTCGATGATGCAGGAGGTTCGCGCCGACCTGAGTGCTGCGGCGGAAACCCTCGGGCTCGCGATCCGCGACGTTCGTATCCGCCGCACCGACCTCACCCAGGAAGTGTCGCAGCAGACCTTCCAGCGCATGAAGGCGGAACGTCTTGCCGAAGCTGAACTGATCCGCGCTCGTGGTAACGAGCAGGGCCAGCGCCGGCGGGCGATCGCCGACCGCCAGGTCGTCGAATTCGTCTCCGAAGCACAGAGGGATTCCGAAATCATGCGCGGTCAGGGCGATGCCGAACGCAACAAGATCTTCGGCGAGGCCTTCCAGCGCGATCCGGCCTTCTTCGAGTTCTACCGCACCATGCGGGCTTATGTGGCTGCACTTGCCGACAACGGCACGACCTTGGTGCTGTCGCCGGATTCGGAGTTCTTCCGGTTCTTCAACTCGTCCGCAGGTCAGGCACTTGCGCCGATCCAGCCTCCGGCTCGACCCGCACCGCCTGCCGCGCCCGCAGCGCCGGCGAACTGATCTGGCAAGTTTGGGGCGGCGCAAAGCCGCCCCTTTCATGACAAGACCATCCACAGGCGTGACGGGTAGAGGGCGCAGTCCTCACGAAAAGGTAATTTCCACAGTCGTCATTCCGCCTTATGCTCTGCCGAAACTCCGCCCGATTCAAAGGTTCCTATAGCCTGCCCGGGTGGAGACCGCTCTTCCGGGGTGATGCGGACAACCCAACAGCGAGGACGCCAGATGGCCCATTCGGTTCGATCGACCTTCAAGCGCACCGTCACGCTTGCGGCAACTTTTGCCCTGCTGGCGGCACCCTTGCAGGCGATTGCCCAGACCCCGGTCCCTGCCGCCCCGGGGCAGAACGCCAATCCGCCAGCCGGTTCTCCGGGCGTCATGCTGCCGGCTCCGCCGACACCGTCTCCGACCATCAATCCGCCCCCGGCTCCGGGGCCGATGGCAGGCGGCGGCCCGGGTTCGATCGCCGATCTCGCCGAAGGCCTGCTCGATGCCGTCGTCAACATCTCCACGTCCCAGAGCGTCAAGGACCAGGGGGCCGGCCCGCAGCCCCAGATTCAGGAAGGCTCGCCATTCCAGGAGTTTTTCGAGGACTTCTTCGATGGCCAGGGCAACCAGAACGGCAACCAGAAGGTTTCTTCGCTCGGCTCCGGCTTCGTGATCGATCCCTCCGGCTACGTGGTCACCAACAACCACGTCATCGAAGGCGCCGACGACATCGAGGTGATTTTCCCGAACGGCTCGAAGCTCAAGGCCAAGCTGGTCGGCACCGACACCAAGACCGACCTGTCGGTCCTGAAGGTCGAGCCCAAGGCGCCGCTCAAGGCCGTGCGCTTCGGCGATTCCCGCCGCATGCGGATCGGCGACTGGGTGATGGCGATCGGCAACCCGTTCGGTCTCGGCGGATCCGTGACACTGGGCATCATCTCGGCCCGCGGCCGCAACATCAATGCCGGTCCCTATGACAACTTCATCCAGACGGATGCGGCGATCAACAAGGGCAATTCCGGTGGGCCGCTGTTCAACATGCGCGGCGAGGTGATCGGCATCAATACCGCGATCATTTCACCGTCCGGCGGTTCGATCGGCATCGGTTTCGCCGTGCCGACGGAACTCGCCGAAAATGTCGTGCACCAGCTGACCGAATTCGGCGAGACGCGCCGCGGCTGGCTCGGCGTGCGCATCCAGCCGGTCACCGACGACGTGGCAGCAAGCCTCGGCCTCGACAGGGCGCGCGGCGCGCTGGTATCCGGCGTCGTCAATGGCGGGCCGATCAAGAACGGCGAGATCAAGGCCGGCGACGTGGTCCTCACCTTCGACGGCCAGTCCGTCAACGAGATGCGCGACCTGCCGCGCATCGTTGCGGAAAGCCCGGTCAACAAGGAAGTCGACGTGGTGATCCTGCGCGACGGCAAGCAGCAGACCGTCAAGGTGACGCTCGGCCGCCTGGAGGATAGCGCCGATCCGGAGGAGGAAGACGACCAGCCGGCCCTGCCGGAAGGCCAGGGCGAGAATAAGACGCCGGACAACAAAGCGCCCGGAGACCAGAAGGGCGAACTCAGCCAGGACCCGGCCGCAGCCTTCGGCATGACGCTCGCCGTGCTCGACGAAGACCGCCGCAAGAGTTTCAGCATTGTCGAAAGCGTCGAGGGGGTACTGATCACCGCCGTCGCGCCGAATTCGCCGGCAGCCCAGAAGGGGTTGAAGGTCGGCGAGGTCGTGGTCGAGGTGGCGCAGGATTTCGTCGAAAGCCCGGCCGACGTCGTCAAGCGGATCTCGGTCCTGAAGTCCGAGGGTCGGCGCAACGCGCATGTGATGGTCTCGGATCCTTCCGGAAACCTGCGCTTCGTGGCGCTGCCGCTGGAATAAGCCCAGGGCGAGGCGGTCAGTGGGTGCGCCCCGCGGCCGCCCTCTGGCGTTGCCACTCATCGCGTGTAATCGCATAGACCACATGCGGTTTCAGATGCGGATGCGTATCCGGCACCCGCGGGTGGTCGAAATCCATGCCGGTGATGCGATGCAGGCCGAGCCGCTTCATGACGGCGGTCGATCGCCTGTTTTCGCCGACTGCGAAGGAGACGATCGCATCGAGGTGCTTTTCGCCGAAGGCGAAGTCGAGCAGCGCGCGGGCTGCCTCCGTGACATAACCGTTACCCCAGAACCGGGTCGCCAGCCGCCAGCCGATCTCTACCGTCTCGACCGGAAAGATATCCGGCATGTTGGCGAGCGACAGGCCGCAGAAACCCATGGACTCCTGCGTTTCCTTCAGTTCCAGCGCGTAAAAGCCGAGCCCGGTTTCGGTGATCGCATCGTTGAGCTTTGCGAGAAAGGTGTCGGCCTCCTCGTGGGTGCGACGGAACGGGAAAAATTCCATCACCTTCGGATCGGAATTGATCTCGCGAAAGAGGTCGCGGTCGCTGTCGATCCAGCTTCTGAGGCGCAGGCGTTCGGTTTCGAGGATGATCATGGGACGATGCACGGTCGACCTGCTCTATGATGCTCTGGAAGAGGATTTCGGCTTCTGGAAGCTGATGCGGAGTTTCGTGCCAGTCGCATCGGCGAACCTTTGCAGGGTGCGGGTCGAGGGCATGGAACGACCACTCTCCAGCCGGGCGATGGCGGCCTGAGTCGTGCCCATGGCCTTGGCGACGTCTTCCTGCGTCATGGAGGCCTGGGCGCGTGCCTTGATCAGGGCCTCCGCGAGGGCAAATTCCTCTTCGAGGGCATCATAGGCCGCTACGAATTCGGGGTCCTTGAACCATTCCTTCGCTGCCTCGCTTACCAGAAGGCTCTTCTTGTTCATCTCACATCCTTTGCCCGTCTCAGCGCAATCTCGATTTCGCGCCTGGGCGTTTTCTGCGTCTTCTTCTGGAAGACGTGCAAGACCACGATCCGCTGGCCTGAAGCCGTTACATAAGCTGCCCGGGCTATTCCGTCGCGGCCGCGCATCCGCATTTCCCAGATCGGTCCCTCAAGGTGCTTCACATAGGCTCGCGCACCTTGGCGGGTCCTTCCAGCTCGATCAGCTTTACGATGCGGAGGAAACTGGCAACAATATCGGTGGGAAACGCCTCCAGCTCGATCCTGACGCGGTCGTTCAGAAATTCCATTTTCCAATGCATTGAATATACCATTTTTGCAATGATCTTCAATGCGTATGACGCGATGCGAGTTGTACTTCGTCAATCGCGTAGGTTGTGTTCAACTGAGGATAAAATCCGTCTTGCGATAACCCTGGATATAGAGGAGGGCGGTCAGATCGCCGTGGTCGATGCGCATCTTGGCCTGGGCGGCAACGGTGGGCTTGGCGTGCAGCGCGACGCCGGAACCGGCGATGTCGAGCATGCCGAGATCGTTGGCGCCGTCGCCGACGGCGATCGTGTCTTCCGGGGAGATGCCGAGCTTTTCCGCGATGGCAAGGAGCGCGTCCACCTTGGCCTGTTTGCCGAGGATGGGTTCGGCGACCTCGCCGGTGAGGATGCCATCGTTTTCGAGGAGGATGTTGGCGCGGTTCTCGTCGAAGCCGAGGGTCGCGGCGATGCGGCTGGTGAAGACGGTAAAGCCGCCCGACACGAGCGCGGCGTAATGGCCTTTAGCCTTCATGGTGGCGATCAGTTCCGGCCCGCCCGATGTCAGCGTGATGCGCTTGGCGATGACGTCGTCGACGACCGTGATCGGCAGGCCTTTCAGAAGTGCGACACGCTCGCGAAGCGCCGGTTCGAAGGCGATCTCGCCGTTCATGGCGCGGGCCGTGATCGTCGCGACCTTGTCCTTCAGCCCCACGACATCGGCAAGCTCGTCGATGCATTCTTGGCCGATCATGGTCGAATCCATGTCGGCGATCAGGAATTTTTTCCGCCGCGTGTCCGCATCCTGAATGACGAGATCGATCGGGACGCTGCTGATGACAACCCTCAGATCGGCCTCGGCCGCCTCGATATCGCAGCCGTCGCGCAGCGCGATATCGCAGGCGATCCCATCCGCCAGCCAGTAGAGGCCGGAGGCTTTCACCGCCTCCGCCGCTTGTTCTCCGAGCTGTTGCGTGAGAACGGGGTTTGACGGATGGGCGATGAGCGTGGCAACGAAAGCCATATGAGCGACCTTATCGACAATTTTGATGCGATCCTGATAACCGGGCCGACGGCCAGCGGCAAGTCGGCGCTTGCATTGCGCCTAGCGCGCGAGAAAAACGGCGTGGTAATCAATGCCGACAGCATGCAGGTCTACGACACGCTGCGGGTCCTGACGGCGCGACCGGCCGAGGACGAGCTGGAGGGCGTGCCGCACCTGCTTTACGGGCATGTGCCGGCGACGAGGGCCTATTCCACCGGCGAGTGGCTGCGCGACGTGACGGCGCTTCTGCCGGAACTGGCGCGCAAGGGGCGGCTGCCGGTCTTCGTCGGCGGCACCGGGCTTTATTTCAAGGCGCTGGCGGGTGGGCTGTCCGATATGCCGGAAATCTCGCAGGATATTCGCTGCGAGGTGCGGCTGCGTCTCAAGGAGGAAGGACCGGAGGCGCTGCATGCGGAGCTTTCGGCACGCGATGCGACGGTAGCGGCGAGCCTGGAGCCGAAGGACGGGCAGCGGATCGTCAGAGCGCTGGAGGTTCTGGCGGAGACCGGCCGCTCCATCGCCGAGTTTCAGGGCAGGCAGGGGCCGATGGTGATCGATCCCTCGAGGGCGAGGAAGCTTGTCGTCCTGCCGGACAGAAAGCTCCTGCACGAACGGATAGATCGGCGTTTCGATACGATGCTGAAGACCGGGGCCGTGGACGAGGTGAGGGCACTGCTGGCGCTCGATCCTGCACCCGACCTGCCTGTCATGAAGGCGATCGGCGTTGTGCAGGTCGCCGAGATGCTGGAAGGCCGTATGAGCCGGGAAGAGGTTATCGAACGCGGCTCGGCATTGACCCGCCAATATGCCAAGCGGCAGATGACCTGGTTTCGCAACCAGATGGACGAGAGTTGGGAGCGCCTGGCCTGAGTCCGGCTCAATCCTTATCGTAAAGGCTGCTCAGCGGTTTCTTCAGCAGGCTTTCGCGTAGCGACCCCTCGCGCCGAAGCAGCGGGTTCGGGCGTGGGGCGCCTTCGGGCGCCGGCGGACGCTGGAATGTCGGAGGCGCGGGCTGGTAGGGCGGCGGCTCAGGCGGACGGTCGCGGCGCAGTTCTGCGAAGCGGTCGGGGCGGGGTGCCGAGGGTTGTTCAGGTACCGCCGCGCGCGGCAGCATTTCCGGCCGGTAGGGTTCCAGTTGCGGGTTGCCTGCCATGGGCGGTGTCGGGTTGATCGTCACGTGGCCGGTTGAGCGGATCTCCCGGTTCCAGCGATCGAGTTCGGCATCACCTGCTGGCGGGAAATCATCGTCCGTATCCTCCTCGACATCGGAAGCGCCTTCCGGGAAGGGCGCCGTCGCGGTGGAGTAGCTTTGCTGGAAGGCGGAAATATCGGGGCCGCTGACGGCGCGCATGCGGGCGATCACGGTGCGCAGGTCGACCGTATCCGGCGTATCCTCCGTGCCCTTGTCGGCGACGCCATTGGCCTTGGGCAGGTATTTTTCCTCGACGCGGGCAAACCGCATGCGCATCGGCACGGAAATCGCCTCGCCGAAGGCGATCGCCTCACCATTGCCGATCGACGACAGAAAGCTGGTCGTCGAGATCGACGAATTCGGGATCGCCGACTTGATGATTTCCTGGTCGCGGTCGTTGGACAGCCGCATCGCGAACACGGTCGAACACTGCGACAGGATCGTCTGATCGAGTTCGCCGGGGCGCTGGGTGATGACGCCGAGCGAGACGCCGTATTTGCGGCCCTCCTTGGCGATCCGCGAGATGGCCTGCCTTGTCGGGAAGAAACCGAGTTCCCGGTCGGCCGGCACGTAACGGTGCGCTTCTTCGCAGACGACGAGCATGTGGATGGCGCCATTGCTCCAGAGCGCCAGTTCAAACGCCATGCGGCAGAGGACCGAGGCGATGGAATTGACGACTTCAGAGGGAATGCCGGCGAGCTGGAAGGTCGAGATCGGCCGGTCTCCGCCAGGAATACGGAAGATATAGGCGATCGTCTCCATGATCGTGTCGTTGATCGTATTGTTGGAGAACATGAAATGGTAGCGCGGGTCGTTGATCGCCGACAGGATGCGCATCTTGAGCGACCGCAGGAATGGCTTTTCGCCGCGGCCTTCCAGGCGGCCGATCCGTTCGTCGATCAGCGCCAGGAGATCCGCCATGCGATAGGGAACCGGCGTGTCGGCGGTGACTGAGCTTTTTTCCGTCGAGCGGCGCATCAGCGACGTTTCGTTGCCGCGGAAGGCGCGTTTCGCCTCCGGGATCAGGTCGCGCAGGATGTCGAGTTCTTCCGCCACGGCCGGGCGGCCGCGGAAAACCACTTCGGAAAACTCTTCAAGCCGCATCAGCCAGAAGGGCAGGTCGAGCGTCTCGGTATCGATGACGACCGCGTGCTCGGGAAAGGCAGCGGCAAATTCGTTGTGCGGATCGAGAATGAGGACGCGCAGCTTCGGATCGGTCTCGATCGCCTTGTGGAGGAGCAGGGAAACGGCGGTCGATTTGCCGACGCCGGTCGAGCCGACGATGGCGAAGTGTTTCGACAGCATCGACGGGATATGGATCGTCGCGTCGATCGTGTCGTCCTGCGTCAGCTTGCCGACCACGCAGGTTTCGTTCTTGCCGGTATCATAAATGCGGGAAAGGTCGGCGGCACGAATCCGGTGCGCGACGGCGCCGAGATAGGGATAACAGGAAATGCCGCCGGTGAATTCGTCGCGGCCATTGAGCCCCTTGCGCACCTCGCCGAGCAGTTCGGCCTCGATGTGAAAGCCGGTGTTGCCGTTTTCGCTCCATTCCTTGCCACCGGTCTGCATTGCATAGGCAAGCGCCACGACACGGTTTTCGCCGACGCTGATGGAGATCAGCCGGCCGACAGACCACAGTTCGGTAAGATCGGTCTCGCCGTGTTCGGCAACGGCGGAAATGGTGGCGTGCGAGCCGGTGCAGGCGACGACGCGGCCAAGCATGCGGTTGCCCGGCTTCTGGATGTCGCGACGATCCTGCTCTCCTGCAGATGCGGAACGTTGCAGATCGTTGTTCAACAAACTCTGGCCCCTATCATTGGGGGTGGCGGAACGGGTCACAGTTCGTCCGTCGGGTCGCTACCCTCCAAACAGGAGGACTATATTGTGCCGGCCTTAACAACTCGTGTAGGAAAGCGCGCGGCCGAATGCGCGGAAACGGAGCAGCAAAATCAGTCCGATGAGGATTTTTGGTGCAGGCCCACGTTGACGAACGACATTTATCTGGCTAACACTTCGCGCCATGAAGATCTCGATCGCTCTTATTGTGGTGGGAACGCGCATGGGCAGGACGGTGTAACCGTCCGGCGACAGCCACCCATGCGCGGAAAGACAGGCTCCTCCAAGGGGCCTTTTTTTATGCCTTCAATCCGGCTCGGAGGAGCCGCCGGTAAAAATCCAGCAGCGAATGGACCAAGACAATGACGGATACGAACAACCAGGGGCCGGGCAACCAGATGCCAGATAATCAGATGCCAGATAACCGGATGACTGGTGCGGAGATCGTCCTGAAGGCTCTGAAGGACAATGGTGTCGAGCATATCTTCGGATATCCGGGCGGCGCCGTCCTGCCGATCTATGACGAGATCTTCCAGCAGGACGACATTCAGCACATTCTGGTCCGCCACGAGCAAGGCGCCGGCCACGCGGCCGAAGGTTATGCTCGCTCCACCGGCAAGGTCGGGGTTATGCTGGTGACCTCCGGTCCAGGCGCCACCAATGCCGTCACCCCGCTCCAGGATGCGCTGATGGATTCGGTGCCGCTGGTCTGCCTGTCGGGCCAGGTCCCGACGACGCTGATCGGCTCGGACGCCTTCCAGGAATGCGACACCGTCGGCATCACCCGGCCCTGCACCAAGCACAACTGGCTGGTCAAGGACGTCAACGAACTGGCCGGCATCATCCACGAGGCCTTCCGCATCGCCCAGACCGGGCGGCCTGGGCCGGTCGTCGTCGACATCCCGAAGGACATCCAGTTTGCGACCGGCACCTATACGCCGAAGCCGGAGATCGCCCAGAACACCAGTTATCAGCCGCGCACCCAGGGCGATATCAACGCCATTCAGGCGGCCATCGAGCTGATGGCCTCGGCGCGCCGGCCGATCCTCTACACCGGCGGCGGTGTCGTCAATTCCGGCCCGCACGCCTCGCGGCTGCTGCGCGAGCTGGTCGAGCTCAGCGATTTCCCGATCACCTCGACGCTGATGGGGCTCGGCACCTATCCGGCCTCGGGCAAGAACTGGCTCGGCATGCTCGGCATGCACGGTTCCTACGAGGCGAACATGGCGATGCACGACTGCGACGTCATGGTCTGCATCGGCGCCCGTTTCGACGACCGCATTACGGGCCGCCTCAACGCGTTCTCACCGAATTCACGCAAGGTCCATATCGATATCGACCCGTCGTCGATCAACAAGAACGTGCATGTCGACATCCCGATCCTCGGCGATGTCGGCAGCGTCCTCGAAGACATGGTCCGCCTGTGGCGTGCGTTGCCGAAAAAGCCGGCCAAGGCGCAGACCGAGGAATGGTGGAGCCAGATCAACCGCTGGCGGGCTCGCAAGAGTTTTTCCTACAAGCATTCCAACGACGTCATCATGCCGCAATATGCGCTGCAGCGTCTTTTCGAGGCGACCAGGGGGCATGACACCTACATCACGACGGAAGTTGGCCAGCACCAGATGTGGGCGGCGCAGTTCCTCGAATTCGAGGAGCCCAACCGCTGGATGACTTCCGGCGGCCTCGGCACCATGGGCTACGGCCTGCCGGCGGCGATCGGCGTTCAGGTGGCGCATCCGGACGCCCTCGTCATCGACGTCGCCGGTGACGCCTCGATCCAGATGTGCATCCAGGAAATGTCCTGCGCCATCCAGCATAACCTGCCGGTCAAGATCTTCATCCTGAACAACCAGTACATGGGCATGGTCCGCCAGTGGCAGCAGCTGCTGCACGGCAACCGCCTGTCGAATTCCTATACGGAGGCGATGCCGGACTTCGTCAAGCTTGCGGAAGCCTATGGCGCCGTCGGCATCTACTGCGACGATCCGAAGGAGCTCGACGACAAGATCGAGGAGATGATCGCGGTCAAGAAGCCGGTGATCTTCGATTGCCGCGTCGCCAATCTCGCCAACTGCTTCCCGATGATCCCTTCGGGCAAGGCACATAACGAGATGCTGCTGCCGGACGAAGCCACCGACGAAGCGGTTGCCAATGCCATCGATGCCAAGGGTCGCCAGCTCGTCTGAGACGGGCGGCACATCCTTCAACAAAATTCTGAGGAAATGGACCCAAGACCATGAATGCGCATCAGCAACCGACCGGATCCGCCTATTTCATCGCGCCTGAGACGGCGAAAGCCGAAAGCCACACGCTTTCGGTTCTCGTCGCCAACGAACCGGGCGTGCTCGCACGGGTGATCGGCCTGTTTTCCGGCCGCGGCTACAATATCGAGAGCCTGACGGTTTCGGAAACGGAACACGAAGCTCACCTATCCCGCATTACCATCGTCACGCGCGGCACGCCGACAGTGCTCGAACAGATCAAGGCGCAGCTCGAACGCATCGTGCCGGTGCACCGGGTCGTCGACCTGACGGTTCGCGCCCATGCGCTTGGCCAGGAACGGCCGATCGAGCGTGAGGTGGCGCTGGTCAAGGTCGTCGGCCAGGGCGACCGCCGCGCCGAGACGCTGCGGCTCGCCGATGCCTTCCATGCCAAGGTCGTCGATGCGACGGTCGAGCATTTCATCCTGGAGATCACCGGGAAATCCTCGAAGATCGACCAGTTCGTGGCGATCATGAAGCCGCTCGGCCTGGTGGAAGTCTGCCGCACAGGGATCGCGGCGATGAACCGCGGCCCGCAGGGGATGTAACGGGTCGGACGGAGATCGATGTCTTGCGGGCGTTCGACACGCTTATGGCGAAGCGCCGAACGTCCGATCTCCGCTAGATCATTTCCAATGGCGCCTTGCGCGACGGTGGCGGGAAGGCGGCGTCGAGGGCTGTCCAGTCCGCCTCGCTGAGATCCAGATCGACCGCCTCGGCATTTTCCGCGACGCGGTCCGGATTGGCGGATTTCGGGATGGCGATGACGCCGTCGCGTTCCAGCAGGAAGGCAAGCGCCACCTGCGCCGGCGTCGCCTGATAGGCCTTGGCGATGCGGATCAGTTCGCCGCTTCTGGTAAGCCGGCCCTGTTCGATCGGCGAATAGGCCATGACCGGGATGCCGCGCTCCTGGCACCAGGGCAGAAGATCGTATTCGATGCCACGGCGGGAGAGATTGTAGAGGACCTGGTTGGCGGCGCAGTTTCCGCCATCCGGCACCTCCATCAGTTCCTGCATGTCGTCGAGATCGAAATTGGAGACGCCCCAGGCGCCGATCTTGCCGGCCCGGCGCAGTTCCTCGAAGCCGGCGACGGTTTCGGTCAGCGGATGTTCGCCGCGCCAATGCAGGAGATAGAGGTCGAGGCGGTCGGTCTTCAGTCGGTCGAGGCTACGCTCGCAGGCCTCGACGACACCCTTGCGGCCGGCATTCCTGGGATAGACCTTGCTGACCAGAAACACCCGGTCCCGCCGGTCGGCGATCGCTTCCGCGGTGATTTTTTCGGCGCCGCCCTCGCCATACATTTCCGCCGTGTCGATTAGCGTCAGGCCGAGATCGAGGCCGCGCTTCAGGCTCTCGATTTCGACCGCGGCCTTGCGGCTGTCCTCGCCCATCTGCCAGGTGCCGAGGCCGAGAGCCGGAACCGAAATGCCGGAGGGCAAGGTGACTGTCGGAATGTCGGG
This sequence comes from Neorhizobium tomejilense, assembly GCA_002968845.1. Classification (GTDB taxonomy): domain Bacteria; phylum Pseudomonadota; class Alphaproteobacteria; order Rhizobiales; family Rhizobiaceae; genus Neorhizobium; species Neorhizobium tomejilense. The sequence continues at coordinate 424,522 of PVBG01000001.1, forward strand.
CATCTGGGACCTCGGTCTGTCGCTTCTGGAGACGTATATCCTACTCAGATATGGCTTCGATTGAAGCTGCCAAGTTCCGCTTGAAGATCTTCTCCAACGATCCTATCACCGGAAGGCGGGCCATCCGCGAAACGAGATGGTCGAGACAAGCGGGGCGGATTGGCGTTAGGAGAAAATATGTCGCTGGAAACCTTTCTGGCCCTCGTCCTGTTTGCCTTCACCACCTCGATCACGCCGGGGCCGAACAACATGATGCTGTTCGCGTCGGGCGTGAACTTCGGTTTTGCGCGGACAATTCCCCATATGCTCGGCATCGGTGCCGGCTTTCTGTCGCTGCTGATCGCGGTCGGTCTCGGCCTCGGCGCACTGCTGCATTCGGTGCCGGTCGTCTATACGGCCCTGAAATTCGCCGGCGGCGCCTATCTGCTCTGGGTCGCCTGGAAGATCGGCACGTCGCGCAGCCTGTCGGACGGCAAGACCGGTGCGCAGCCGATGACATTTATTGGCGCGGCGGCCTTTCAGTGGGTCAATCCGAAGGCTTGGGTCATGGCGGTCACCGCCATGGCGACCTATACGAACCCGGAATATTACCTGCCGACCGTAATGCTCGTCGGGCTGGCGTTCGCCGCGGTCAACGTGCCGAGCGTTTCGACCTGGGCCGGCTTCGGTTCGGCGCTGCGCGAATGGCTGTCGGTGCCGGCGCGGCTGAAATGGTTCAACATCACCATGGCGCTCTTGCTTGTCGCAAGCCTCTGGCCGATGTTGAAATGAGGGAGACAAGCATGTCTACACATCATCACCACGATCACCATCACGACCACGGGCATGACCACCAGCACGGCCATGACCACGATCACGACAACCGCTACAGCGACATGCAGGCGCGCGTAAAAGCGCTTGAAACGGTGCTGACCGAAAAGGGGCTGATCGATCCGAAGGCGATCGATGCGATCGTCGACACCTATGAGACGAAGATCGGCCCGCGCAACGGTGCCAGGGTGGTCGCCAAGGCCTGGAGCGATCCGGATTTCTCCGAATGGCTGAGAACCGATGCGACCGCGGCGATTGCAAGCCTTGGGTTTACCGGCCGGCAGGGCGAACACATGCGGGCGGTGTTCAACACGCCGGACACCCATAACCTCGTCGTCTGCACGCTGTGCTCCTGTTACCCGTGGGCGGTACTCGGGCTGCCGCCGGTCTGGTACAAGGCGCCGGCCTATCGCTCGCGCGCTGTCATCGATCCGCGAGGCGTGCTTGCCGAATTCGGCCTGGTCCTGCCCGAGACCAAGAAGATTCGTGTCTGGGATTCGACCGCCGAACTGCGCTATCTGGTGATCCCCGAAAGGCCCGAAGGCACAGAAGGTCTCGGTGAGGAGGCGCTTGCCGACCTCGTCAGCCGCGACGCGATGATCGGCACGGCGATTGCGGGGCCGCGGCCATGAACGGGCCTCATGATCTCGGCGGCCAGATGGGCTTCGGGCCGGTGGCGCCGGAAAAGGACGAGCCGTATTTTCACGCCGAGTGGGAGAAGCGGGCGCTGGGGCTGACGCTGTCCGGCGGCGCTCTCGGTGGCTGGACGATCGACGAAAGCCGGCATGCGCGCGAAAATATTCCGCCGGCGGCGTATCTGGGCGCGAGCTATTACGAGATCTGGATTCGGGCGCTGGAAGTGCTGCTCGAACGCCATGGTTTTGCGGCGCGGGCGGAAATCGATGCGGGTCGCAAGCAGATGGAGCCGGCGACGCCAAAACGCATCCTGAAGGCGGAGATGGTGGCGGGCGCACTTGCCAAGGGCGGACCGTGCGATCGACCCGTCGAGACGGAACCACAGTTCCAGCCGGGCGACCGGGTGCGGACCCGCAATTTCAATCCGGAGACACATACGCGGCTGCCGCGTTATGCCCGCGCCAAGACCGGTGTCGTCGAGGCCGTGCAGGGCTCCTTTGTGTTTCCCGACGACAATGCGCATGGCAAGGGCGAGAGCCCGCAATGGGTCTATACGGTCGTGTTCGACGGGCCAGAAATCTGGGGCGAGGGCGCCGACCCGACGCTGACGGTCTCGATCGATGCCTGGGAGAGCTATCTTGAGCGCATGTGAGGTCCCCTCGGCATTGGTGCAGTCACCCGGGTTGCCGAAGTCACCTGAGGGTGATCCGGTGTTTCCGGAGCCCTGGGCGGCGGAAGCCTTCGCGATAACCGTGCATCTGCACGAGCGCGGCCTGTTCAGCTGGAGCGAATGGGCCGAAGCGCTTTCAGGCGAGGTCCACAAGCCCGGCAGAGCGGATGACGGCAGCGATTATTTCGACTGCTGGGTGGCGGCACTCTCCGGCCTACTGATCGGCAAGGGTATTGCCGACGGCGAGACGATCCTCAAGCTTCAACAGAGCTGGCAGCGGGCGGCCGAGGCGACGCCGCATGGCCGGCCGATCGAGCTTGCCAACGATCCGCTGCGCTGAAGATCAGCTCGGAAACTGCCGGTAACATTCCTCGGCGACCCGGCGCAGCATGTCGCGGGAGATTTCGCCGGTGACGGCATATCCGAGCTCGCCGTCGATCCAGTAGAAGGTCTCGACGGTGCTGGCGGAGGCGAATCGAAAACTGGTCGTGCGGTTTTCCTTGTTGCGGCCGACGAGCACGGTCAGGCGCTGGCCCGTCTGGTCCTCGTACATGAACAGCGCGCCCGGCTTGCCGCCGACCGGCAGGAGGCGGCCGCCGACCAACTTGAAGCCTTGTCCCTGCAGGTTCGGAACCTTGAGATTGGCGATCGACAGCCGCTTGCCAAGCCAGTTGGCGAGATGCGCCTCTTCGTTGGCGAAAACTTCGACCGGATGGCGCACTTCGCTTGCATAAACGAGGAAGGCGTTGCGGGCTTCCCGCGGCAGGACTTCGGTAGCGGCAAGCTGGATATCCGGGCTTTCGAACAGCAGCGGGCCATAATGGCCTCCGAGCGCGCCTGCTGCGAAGATCAGAACTGCGGCGGCTGCCAGCGCGAAGTGGCGGGACGGCCGGGTGCCGGTGCGCGCCAGATTGCCCGTGAGAAGCTGGATATCGGTGGGTTTCGATCTTTCATGACCGGCGAAGGCGGCGCGCAACTCGTCGTTCTGCTCCTGCCAGTCGGCCACCATCTGTGCGGTGTCCGGGTTTTCGGCCAGAAAATCCTGCACGCGAGCGCGGTCGACCTCGTCCAGGAAGCCGTCGGCATAGGCGTGCAGTTCCGCTTCGGTTACGGATCTGGCTTCGGTCATCGTGGTCTCCGCAATGGTATGACGTTTTCCTCCCGCATTTTTTCCCGCAAGGCCTGGCGCGCCCGAGACAGGCGCGACATCACCGTGCCGACCGGAATCTCCAGCATCTCGGCGACTTCCTGATAGGCGTAACCTTCGACGACGACCAGCATCAGCACTGCGCGTGCCTCCTTCGGCAGCGTTTCCAGCGCCTGCACGAGGCGGTTCTTTTCCAAGGGATCGTCGGCACCCGTGCTTGCAGCCAAACTCTCCGCCTCCTCTATGCCGACGGACGGGCGCCGCGCGATCGACCGGCGCGCGTTGAGGTGAAGATTGGTCATGATCCTGTAGGCCCAGGACTTGAAATTCGCGCCGCGCCACTGGCCACGGCTGACCAGCGCCTTTTCGACGCAATCCTGCAACAGGTCCTCGCTCTCCGTGTCCGAGCGCGTCAGGCTGCGCGAATAGCGCCTGAGCGAGGGCAGGAGGGCGAGGATCTGCGCCTCGAAGGAAAGCGGCGCGGGAGCCTGTGCCTCACGCGCCGTTCCGGAAGTGGATTGATCAGGGCTTTGCGACATCCCAAACGCCGTTCACGCCGTCACCGGTGGTGTCGCCTTCCTTGGTGTCCTTGACCCAGTAATAGAGCGGCATGCCATCCTTCGCCCACTGCTTGGCCCCGTCCTTGCGGGTCACGAGAGAGTATGCACCATCGGCCTTCGCATCGGAAGCGGCCATGACCGGCGGCCAGTTGGTGGCGCACTTGTCGTAGCAGTTGGAGGTGCCTTGCTTGTCGTTCTTGAAGGTGTAGAGGGTCATGCCCTTTTCGCCGACGAGGACTTCGCCTTTGGTCGAGGTCTTGACGGTCTTGAACGGGCCGGCGGCAAGGGCGACCGAGGTCAGCGCTGCAAGTGCGAAAGGCACGAGAATGAAGGTCTTCATGGATCGTCTCCCTGGTTGATGGCGGCCTCACGTCGGCCACCGAAGTCAAGACACCGGGCGTGGCGGATTTATTCCGTCGGTGCCAAAGATTTTTCCGAGAAAATTACGCTTAGCTATTGAGCTAAGTATTTTAATTTGATACTTAGCCTGATGGAAAACTATTCAAGCGAACTCGACGGCCTGTTCCAGGCGCTTGCAGATCCGACCCGGCGGGCGGTTCTGGGGCGGCTCGGTCACGGATCGGCCAGCATCAGCGATCTCGCGGAACCGTTCGACATGGCGCTGCCCTCGTTCATGAAACATGTGCGTTTCCTGGAGGAGAGCGGCCTGATCCGCACACGAAAGCAGGGTCGGGTGCGGACATGCACGCTGGAGCGGGCACGGTTCGCGATGCTGGAGAACTGGCTTTCCGAACAGCGGGCGATCTGGGAAGCCCGTACCGACAGGCTGGAGCAATTGGTTCTGGCGAAACAGGAATTCCTTCGGCACGAACAGAAACGGGAGACAGACAGATGACGCAGACGTTCAATCCGGATCTCGACCTCACCATTTCGCGGTTGATCAAGGCGCCGCGCTCGGCCGTGTGGAATGCCTGGACAGACAAGGCGAGTTTCGAGCAGTGGTGGATCCCGGCGCCGGCGCTCTGCAGGGTCGCGGCGATGGACATTCGCCCGGGCGGGGCCTTCGAAACGCAGATGAGCGAGAACGGCGGTGAATTCGGTCCGCATCTCAGTGCCTGCTTTCTGGCAGCCGACGACCAAGAGAGGATCGTCTTCACCAATGCGCTGACCGGCGGCTGGCGGCCGGCCGAACAGCCGTTCATGACGGCGATCATCACCTTTAAGGATCATCCGCAGGGCACAGAATATCTGGCGCATGTCATGCACAAGAGCCCGGAGGACCGCAAGATGCATGACGAGCTGGGCTTTTTCGACGGCTGGGGCACGGTGATCGAGCAGCTGGGGAAGCTGGTCGAGCGGCAGCACTGAGGGTTCAGAACAGCGGGATATCCGGCTTGGTCAGCATCAGCCAGAAGATGGCGATGACCGCGAAGAAGGCCGGGAAACCGCAGACAAACCAGATCCGGTAGAGCCGGTACCATTCCGGCGGCAGCGGTGCGGAATCTTCGCAGGCGACGCGGGCGATGTCGCGCAGCCTGATCTGGATCCAGACGACTGGCAGCCAGAACAGTCCCGTCACCACGTAGAGAATGAGCGACAGGGCGATCCAGCCATCCGTCAGCGACCAGCCGATGCTCCTTGCCAGCAGGTAGCCGGTGACCGGCTGCAGGACGACGGCGGTGGCCGTAAAGACGGTATCGGCCAGCACGACCGTGCCGACGGTGTGGGCGATCAGTTTCGGATCTTCCGTCCGCCGGGCGATGACCATGAAAAAGGCGATGCCGGCGCCGGTTCCGAGTAGCACTGTGGCGCCGATCACATGCAAGAGCCTCAACAGGCTTTCGGCGTCCATCAGCGTTCGTCCAGAATGGCGAGGGAGACGAGAGTGAGCGCGATCGACGGCAGGACCTTCACGAGGACCCCCAGCGGATCGAGCCAGAGCTGCGGCGCGAGGAGTGTGCCGCCGGCCAGATAGGCGAGGCTGGTGAGGATCATCCCGAGCATCGCCTTGCGGGCATGGGGGCGGACGAGGACGGCGGACCCGAGCAGGATGTCGAGGAGGCATGTCGCGACTGTTAACGCCATGGCGGCGAAGCCCGGTACGACGGGCGGAAATTGGGCTGCCGCGGCGTTCAGGTCGAGCAGCGGGATCAAGCCGGACAACAGCCAGAACAGCGACAGCGTCAGAATGATTGCGGGCTTTAGGAGATAGAGCCGTGCGAACCAGAGGTCTTGGACGCCGCTTGGATGGGCGGCGAGGGTCTCTGCCGCATCTGCCAGGACGAGACCGGCCGGTTTTGGCCTCAGGCTCCTAACGCCTTCCGACATTACCGTCATCGCCGTCGAGCGAAGCGGAGAACGCCAGCCGAGTCGTCCGGCGATGTCGGCGGCCCAGGTGACGGGTTTCGCAAGCGCTGCTGGCAATGCAATGGCGGCGGCCGCAGGCAGGCCAAGCCAGGTGCGGTGAAGCTTCACGAGGTCAGACAAGGTCAGGGTCTTGTCGGCGGCGAGATCGAGATCGCTGCCGGCCGGGATGGTGCCGTCGACCGCAAGGGAGACGGCTGCGGCGACATCGTCGAGCGAGACGGTTTCGACCGGACTTTGTGCATGGATGAGCGGCAGCAGGCCGGGAAGGCTCGCGAGCGACCGGAGAAGCGCCGTGCCGCCATGGGCATTGCGGCCGATGACGAGCGCAGGCCGCAGGATGACGAACGGGAGGCAGCTTGCCGCAAGCGCCTCGTCGGCGCGGCGTTTGGTGGCGAGGAAGGGCAGGCCGGCGGCTGCGCCATCCGTGCGGGCGGAGATCTGCACGATACGTCTGCCGCCGAGCACCCGTGCCGCTTCGTAGAGCGACAGCATCGCCTTTTCCTGGGTGGCCGCGAGATCATCGGAAAGACCATCCTGCAGCGCGCCGGCACAATTGACGACGACATCCTGGTCCTCGATCAGCGGACCCCAAGCGGCGGCAGGCAGTTGCGCGAGATCGGCCATTATCCACTCGGCCGCGGGCCATTTCAGGCGGGCTTTGTCCGGGTCTCGCCCGAGCCCGGTTATCCGATGGCCCTCGGCGGCAAGCCTTTGCAGGATCGCCGAGCCGATAAAGCCGGTTGCGCCGAGAATCAGGATCTTCATGCCGCGATCATAGGGGGCGATAGTGAAAACTGAACAGCGGCAATTCACCCGCCGGATAGACGGCGAGAAAGGTGTCGCCCGCGCTCCGGAAGACCGGCAACGGCGCTCATCCCGGCCTTTGATTCATCTTTCGTTCTTTTTCGGTTGCGCTTGGCTGCAGAATCCTGCCAAGTCCCGTCATGCAATTTGCACCGCAACAGGACGAGGCCCTCAAGGCCGTTTCACAATGGCTGAAAGAGGGCCGCGGCCAGGTCTTCCGGCTGTTCGGTTATGCGGGCACCGGCAAGACCACGCTTGCCAAACATTTCGCCGAAAATGTCGATGGCGAGGTGCTGTTTGCAGCCTTCACCGGCAAGGCGGCGCAAGTTCTTCGCTCGCGCGGGGCGCGCAATGCCAAGACGATCCATTCGCTGATCTACCGGCCGCGCGGTGAGGAAGCGGTCGAGGACGATGCCGGCAAGACCTCGATCTCGCCGATGTTCTCGATCAACCGCCAGAGCCCGGTCGCCAAGGCGGCGCTCATCATCATCGACGAATGCTCGATGGTGGACGAGGCGCTCGGCAAGGACCTGATGAGCTTCGGTACGCCGATCCTGGTGCTCGGCGATCCCGGCCAGTTGCCGCCGGTGACCGGCGGTGGTTTCTTCACCGAACAGGAGCCGGATTACCTGCTGACGGATATCCACCGCCAGGCGCGCGACAACCCGATCATCCAGCTCGCGATGAACGTGCGCGAGGGCAAGGAGATCATGTATGGCGACTACGGCACGGCGAAAGTGATCTCCCGCAACGAGGTGACGCAGCCGCTGGTGATGGAGGCGGACCAGGTTCTGGTCGGCACCAACAAGACCCGCAAGCGCTACAATCAGCGGCTCCGGGAACTGAAAGGTTTTACGGCCGACTATCCGCAATCAGGCGACAAGCTGGTCTGCCTGCGCAACGACCCGGCCAAGGGGCTGCTCAACGGTTCGCTCTGGCAGGTGATGAGCTCGTCGCGCGAGACCGTGAAGCCCGGCATCAACCTGATAATCCGGCCGGAAGACGACGACATGGATCGTGGAGCTGCGAAGATCAAACTTCTGAAACAGGCCTTCGAAGAGCAGGAAGGCGAAATTCCCTGGACGACCCGCAAACGTTACGACGAGTTCGACTACGGTTACGCGCTGACCGTTCACAAGGCGCAGGGGTCGCAGTGGAACAACGTCGTTCTGTTCGATGAAAGCTGGGCGTTTCGCGACAGCCGGGAGCGCTGGCTTTATACCGCGATCACGCGCGCGGCCGAGACTCTGACGATCGTCCGCTAAAGAAACCGATCAGTTCGGCACGAAACCGAGCAGCATTGCCTTTGCGACGGCCTGAAAGCGGTTGGTGGCCTGGAATTTCTGGATGATGTCATCCTCCATCCGGCGCAGGTCCTCGAATTCGAGATTGAGCGCGCGGGCAAGCCGCGGTGCCGAATAACCCTCGGCCATCAGCCCCAGGCACCGTTTCTCGATGTCGCTGAGAACCAGGGACATGGGCTTGGGGGTGACAAGCGCCTGGTCTTCCTCCTCTGCCACCAGCAGGTTTTCGATCTGCTGCATCTGTCGGCGGATATTGGAGATGTCGGACGTGAGCTCCCGTTTGCGCCGCGCCAGCATGTCGTGGAACATCTCGTCCGCTTCCGCTTCCGAGGTCGCGCCGGCAAGCTCTTCCATCAGTTCCTGGATGACCGCAACCGGAATACCGATCTCGCGGCAGGCATTGATGACCGCCATGCGGTGGATCTGAACCCTGTCATAGACCCGCATGCTGCCGGAGCGGCGGGCGATGATCAGGCCCTTTTCCTCGTAGAAGTGAAGAGTGCGATGGGTGACGCCGAAGAGGTCTGCCATTTCGGCGATCGCCACCGGTTGGGTGGGCATTTCAAAAGGGAGTGAAACCTGGGGGAGATAAGGGAAATTGCGGGCTGCTCCCGCAAGGGGCGCACTGTCGATCCTGGCTTGCATGATATCGCTCTGCATCGAGTTCCCTTGCGCCTGAGTTTGGCGTCGTGGTCAGATATGCATCTACAGGTTGCGACTTTGCGCTGAACCTTCTGGATGGAACCTCGGTACTGAAAATGCGGACCCGATTGAAATGGGATGGCAGAATTCACTGTTCAAACCGTATTCCGCCGCCTTTTGGCCTGCTCAGCGAACTCTGTTAGATATACGTTACCTAAAACTTTAGGAAATGGTAGCCCCGGTTGCCTCGTGAATTCTCGTCCATCAAAACTCTTTATAGGTGCATTTTCCCAAACCTGGTGGCATTGCGAAGGCGCATGGCCTAAAAGCGGATTAACCTTTCAAAACCGGGTATTGCCATGCCGACCAAGCTTTCCGTGAACCTCAATGCCGTCGCCATGCTGCGCAACCGCCGCGATCTTCCCTGGCCGAGCGTCGAGGGGCTGGGGCGCATCGCGCTCCAGGTGGGCGCTTCAGGCCTGACGGTGCATCCGCGCCCCGACCAGCGCCATATCCGCTTCACCGACCTGCCGGTCCTTCGGGCGCTGATCGACGACGAGTTTCCAGCGGCCGAGTTCAATATCGAGGGATATCCGAGCGAGGATTTCTTGGCGCTCTGCGAAGCGACCCAGCCGGAGCAGGTGACGCTGGTGCCGGACGATCCGACCCAGGCGACCTCCGACCATGGGTTCGATTTCCGTGCCACGCACGAGATGCTGAAGCCGATCGTGGCGCGGCTCAAGAAGGGCGGCATGCGGGTGTCGCTGTTTGCCGATGGCGACGGCGATGTCGGGGCGGTGAAGCTCGCAAGGGCGACGGGCGCCGACCGTATCGAACTCTATACCGGGCCCTATGGCGGCTGTTTTGACAATCCGGAGCGCGGCGCCGAACTGCTTGAAAAACTCGGGCGGACGGCGGATGCGGCGCTTGCCGAAGGGCTCGGCGTCAATGGCGGCCACGACCTGACCGTCCCCAACTTGCCGGCATTGGTGAAGCGCATCCCGAAGCTCGCTGAGGTGTCGATTGGGCACGGGCTGACGGCGGATGCGCTCGAATACGGCATGGCGGAAACCGTGCGCCGCTTTCGTCGCGCCTGCGGCCAGACGGTCTAGTTCGACGACAGTTTTGCCTCGCAGAGCTCGAGCTCCCAGGTCTGGCCGTTGCATTGCGGCCCGAACAGGTTGTGCCTTTCCTCCGCGACGAGCTTGAAGCCGGCCGTCTGGTAGATGCGGATCGCGGCCGTCAGGCAATCGTTGGTCCAGAGCGACAGCGTCTTGTAACCGGCGAGCGTCGAGAACTCGATGCATTGCTCGACCAGCGTCCGGCCGAGACCGAGGCCACGGGCGGCGGGATCGAGATAGAGGAGGCGCAGCTTGGCTGTATCGCCGCCGCCGTCGGCCAGAACCACCGAACCGACACGTTTGCCGTCGCGTTCGGCGATCCAGCAGCGCTCGCGTTCGGGGTTGAAGTTGGCGATGAACTTGCCGGCGACTTCGGCGACCAGTCCTTCGAACTTGTCGTTCCACCCGTATTCCCGCGCATAAGCGACCGCCTGGGTTTCGATGAGCCAGCCCATGTCGCCGATCCGGTGCGAACGGATGACGACCGGTGGGGAGGGGGCGGCCGATTGCGGATCGAGAATGGTTCGGATCGCCCGCATGGAGCCGATCAGCTTTTCACGGCCCATCTCGTCCACGTCCCTCAGATCCTTGGCGATCTGCTGGCGGGAGCGTTCGCCGAGCGTCTCGTATTCGGCTTGTCCCTTATCGGTGACAACGAGGATCTGGCTACGTTTGTCCTCGGGATCCGGTTCGCTGTCGATGAAGCCCGCCTCGCGGAATTTCTTCAGCAGCCGGCTGAGATAGGCGGGATCGAGGCCGAGATCGCGGTTGAGTTCGGTTGCCGAAACCCGTTTGCGGGCGCCTATCTCGTAAAGGATGCGCGCCTCGGTCAGCGTGTAATCGGTATCGAGATAGCCCTTGGCGAGAACGCCGAGCTTGTTTGTGTAGAAACGGTTGAAGGCGCGGACGGCGTCGAGAACAGCAGGATCGGTCATCGGCAGGATCTCCTCTTCGAAGATTCTGTCCAATGTTTACTTGACTGAGTCAAGTAAACTTATGCTGCTGCCTGTTTTGCCGACGACTGGCCGAGTGCGAAATCGACGGCGGCCGTGGCGTGGATGGCGGTGGAATCGACGCCAGGGAGCGGCAGGCTGGAGGGGTCGAGGAGGAGGCAGATTTCCGTGCAGCCGAGGATGATGCTGTCGGCACCTTCTGCCTTCGCCTTTTCGATCATGGCGATGACCCGCGTGCGGGAGGTGTCGAGAACCGTGCCGGCACAGAGTTCGTTGAAGATGATGTCATGGATATCGGTGCGATCGTCGGCGTCCGGCACCATGACATCGACGCCGAGCATCTTCATGCGCTCGATATAGAAACCGTGCTCCATCGTGTAGCGGGTGGCCAGCAGGAGCGGGCGGTTCAGCCCTTTCGACGTCAATGCCCTGGCGGTCTCATCGATGACATGGATGAGCGGCACGTCGATCGCAGCCTGTACGTCCGGCGCGACGATGTGCATGGTGTTGGTGCAGATCAGCACGCATTCGGCGCCGGCCGCCTTCAGCCCGCGGGCGCTCTTGGCAAGGTGCTCGGCCGCCAGATCCCAGCGGCCGGCCTTCTGCATGTCGACGATTTCGGCAAAATTGACGGAATGGAGCAGGAGATCGGCCGATGCAAAACCGCCGAGGCGTTCGCGCACCATCTCGTTGATCAGCCGATAATACACGGCAGTACTTTCGAAACTCATCCCGCCAATCAAGCCGATCTTGCGCATTTTTTCTCCAAACGAGATGGAATCTGGTAACTCCATCTCATTATCGCGAAATTCGGAGAGCCGCAATCCGGCGAGATGCTAAGCGGCGAGGGCGGCCTTCTGGGTCTCGAAATAGGCGGCGAGCGTCTGCGGCTTCTGGCCGGTCAGCGTCTCATAGTCGCTGGTCACCTGTTCGAAATTGCCAGCACGGATATTGGCATCCGCCGAGACTAGCATATTCACGACGAAAGCAGGCAGGCCGGCGCCGGTAAGGCCCTGGGTCAGCTGCTCGTCGGTGACATCAACGACATCCAGCGGCTTGCCGGCAGCGGCGGATGCGCGGGCGGCGATTTCTGCGGCCGTCAGGGATTCCGAACCCGTGAGTGCGAGGGTGCGGCTGCCGGCCGGCGGATTGGCAAGGGCTGCGGCTGCGGCACGGGCGCAGTCGTCGCGGCTGATCGTGGTGATCTTGCCCGTACCCACGGACGTGTACCATTTGCCGACCTGAAGATTGTGCGGCATGCTCATCAGATAATTGTCGTGGTACCAGGAATTGCGCAGGATCGTGTAGGCGACGCCGCTCGCCTTGATGGCCTCTTCAGTGCCGAGATGATCCGGCGCGAACGTGACCAGCGACTTGTCCGGGTTCGGCATGGACGTATAGACGATGTGTTTGACGCCGGCCTTCTTGGCGGCGGAAACGGCGTTCCTGTGCTGCGTGATGCGCTTGCCGGGCGTTGCCAGTTCGTCGGTGGAGATGATCAGCACGCGGTCGACGCCGGTGAATGCCTTCACGAGCCCGGCTTCGTCGTCGAAATCGGCCGTGCGGGTTTCCAGACCGCTGGCGGCAAAGTCGGCGAGCTTGTTCGGATCACGGCTGGCAGCGACGATGTCGGCGGCAGCGACCTTGGATGTCTCCGCTAGGTGACGCAGGACTGCGCGGCCCAGATGGCCGGCGGCGCCGGTGACGAGAAGTTTGGTCATGCGGTTTCTTTCCTGGCAATGGCCGGCCTGCAGGCGCGGCGAAGAACGTTGGTCTCAAAAAGAGACTAGCACTAGAATAAGAATTGACTTCGATCTGTAAAGGAGGCAGTTTCGAGGGAGATCGTTACTTCAAGGGAACCAACTCCATGGCCCTCAATGCAAGCCGCAAGCCGGTCCTGGACGGCAATGAATGCGATATGTCCGGCTGGGACATGGGTAACTGCCCGGTTCGGGACGTCCTCGACCGGATCGCCGGCAAATGGTCGACGCTGCTTCTCGGGGCCTTGGCGCGCCAGCCCTATCGCTTCGGCGAGCTTCGCCGGCTGGTGCCGGATATTTCGCAGCGGATGCTGACCCAGACGCTGCGCGACCTGCAGCGCGACGGTTATATCGAACGCGAGGTGTTTCCCACCAAGCCGCCGAGCGTCGAATACCGGATGACCGATCTCGGCCGCTCGCTCTTCGAGCCGCTTTCCAAGGTGTTGCTATGGGCGGAAGCCAATCATCCGTCAGTCAAGGCCGCGCGCGTGAAATACGACGAGAGCGAACTGGCTTGATGTGAAACGGGTTCCGATATGGCAGCCCGACATTCCCCAATACTGCCCGGCAACGGCCAGACCTGACCGCGACCGTCCTCCCGGCATATCCCATATAACGGTCGCATCTGTTCCAACGGTTCGGTCAAGTTCCTGCGCTGGCGGTTGGGCCACCTTTTTTGTTGCGGCCAGACATAAGGCGTTTATCGCACTTCAATCATCTTGCTGTTATGAAGCGGCAAAATGCCTGAGAAGGAGAAACCCCTATGAGCCGTTCCTGCCTTGCCGTCATCCTCGCCGCCGGCGACAGCACGCGCATGAAATCGTCGATGTCGAAAGTGTTGCATCCGATCGCCGGCCGGCCGATGATTGCTCATGTCATGGCGGCGGTGGCATCGAGCGGCGTGACCGAGGCGGCTCTGGTGGTCGGCCGCGATGCGGACGGGGTTGCCAAGGCTGGCGCGGTCGAGGGTGTTACGGTCGAGGCCTTCCTGCAGACCGAGCGCCGCGGCACAGGCCATGCGGTCCTGGCGGCGAAACAAGCCATCGCCCGGGGTTACGACGACATCTTGGTCGCCTATGGCGATGTCCCGCTGGTCACCTCGGCTCCCTTCGCCGAGGCGCGGGAAAAGCTGGCCGCTGGAGCCGATGTCGTGGTGATCGGTTTTCACACCGACAAGCCGACCGGCTATGGCCGGCTGCTGGTGGAAAACGGCGAGCTGATCGCCATCCGCGAGGAGAAGGATGCGACGGAGGACGAGCGCAAGGTCACCTGGTGCAATAGCGGGCTGATGGCAATCAACGGCCGCAAGGCGCTGTCGCTTCTGGAGGGCATCACCAATCAAAACGCGAAGGGCGAATATTACCTGACCGATCTCGTCGAGATCGCCCGTGCCGCCGGCGGCAAGGTGGTGGCAGTCGATGCGCCGGAAACGGAAGTCGCCGGCTGCAACAACCGGGCCGAACTGGCCATGCTCGAAAAGCACTGGCAGGAACGCCGGCGCCATGAGTTGATGATCTCGGGCGTCAGCATGATCGCGCCGGAAACCGTCTTCCTGTCTTATGATACGCAGATCGGCCAGGACGCGCTGATCGAGCCGAACGTCGTTTTCGGCCCGGGCGTCAGGATCGACAGCGGGGCGGTGATCCACGCCTTTTCCCATATCGAGGGTGCGCATGTGAGCGGCGGCGCGACGGTCGGACCTTTCGCCCGGCTCCGCCCCGGTGCTGATCTTTCCACAGGTTCCAAGGTCGGCAATTTCTGCGAGGTCAAGAATGCCAGGATCGACGAAGGCGCCAAGGTCAACCACCTGACCTATATCGGCGATGCCTTTGTCGGCGCCCATGCCAATATCGGCGCCGGCACGATCACCTGCAACTACGACGGCGTCAACAAGCACGAGACGCGGATCGGCGCCAACGCCTTTGTCGGTTCGAATTCGTCGCTGGTCGCACCCGTCTCGATCGGCGACGGCGCCTATGTCGCCTCGGGAAGTGTCATCACCGACAATGTCCCGGCCGATGCGCTGGCGCTTGGCCGTGCCCGCCAGGAGGTGAAGCCGGAGCGCGCGAAAATCCTCCGGGAGCGTGCGCTCGCCCTCAAGGCCGCCCGCAAGGCGCAAAAGTAGCGCGGCTATTAACATTTGCGCGTTACTTTCCGACATCGAAAGTGACCGGCGGGCCGATTGCGCAAAACCAGCAATCGGCTAGGAGTTCGCGCGGGTTCCACGAAGCGGAGAGGGTCGTTCATGTGCGGAATTGTCGGGATCGTCGGAAATTCGCCGGTGGCGGCGCGTCTGGTCGATGCGTTGCGAAGGCTCGAATACCGCGGTTATGATTCCGCCGGCGTGGCGACCATCCACGAGGGCCGCATGGATCGCCGCCGCGCCGAAGGAAAACTCTTCAATCTCGAAAAGCGGCTTGACGCCGAGCCGCTGCCCGGCACGATCGGCATCGCCCACACCCGCTGGGCGACCCACGGCGTTCCGAACGAGACCAATGCCCATCCGCATTTCGTCGATGGGGTCGCCGTTGTCCACAACGGCATCATCGAGAACTTCTCCGAGCTGAAGGACGAGCTGCTGGCCGAAGGAGCGGTCTTCGAAAGCCAGACCGACACGGAAGTCGTGGCACACCTGCTCGCCAAATACACCCGCCAGGGCCTTGATCATCGCGCTGCCATGCTGGCGACGCTGAACCGCGTTGCCGGCGCCTATGCGCTGGTGGTGATGTTCGAGGACGACCCGGGCACGATCATGGCCGCCCGGTTCGGACCGCCGCTTGCGATCGGCCACGGCCGCGGCGAAATGTTCCTGGGGTCGGATGCGATCGCGCTGTCGCCGTTCACCAATGAAATCACCTATCTGGTGGACGGCGACTGCGCCGTCATGACCCACAAGGGCGCCGAGATCATCGATTACGACGGCAAACCGGTGACGCGGCAGAGCCAGATTTCCCAGGCATCGGCCTTCATGGTCGACAAGGGCAACCACCGCCATTTCATGGAAAAGGAAATCTACGAGCAGCCGGAGATCATCTCCCATGCGCTCAGCCACTATATCGATTTCGCCGCCCATACGGTGAAGGCGAACGATACGGCGATCGACTTCGGCAAGGTCTCGGGCCTGGCGATCGCCGCCTGTGGCACGGCCTATCTGTCCGGCCTGATCGGCAAATACTGGTTCGAGCGTTATGCGCGCCTGCCGGTCGAAATCGACGTCGCCTCGGAATTCCGCTACCGCGAACTGCCGCTGTCGCCGTCCCAGGCGGCGCTGTTCATTTCCCAGTCGGGCGAAACCGCCGATACGCTCGCGTCGCTGCGATACTGCAAGGACAACGGCCTCAAGATCGGCGCGGTGGTCAACGTCAGGGAATCGACCATCGCCCGTGAATCGGACGCAATCTTCCCGATCCTTGCCGGCCCGGAAATCGGCGTTGCCTCCACCAAGGCCTTCACCTGCCAGCTTGCGGTACTCGCCGCTCTCGCGATCGGCGCAGGTCGCGCCCGCGGCACAGTGACGGCGGGCGACGAGAAGGCGATGGTAAAGCACCTCGCCGAAATGCCGCGGATCATGAGCCGGGTGCTGAACGACATCCAGCCGCAGATCGAGTCGCTGTCGCGCGAGCTGTCGCGCTTCAAGGACGTGCTTTATCTCGGCCGCGGCACCAGTTTTCCGCTTGCCATGGAAGGCGCGCTGAAGCTCAAGGAGATCTCCTACATCCATGCGGAAGGTTATGCCGCAGGCGAACTGAAGCATGGCCCGATCGCGCTGATCGACGAGCATATGCCGGTGATCGTCATCGCGCCGCATGACCGCTTCTTCGAAAAGACCGTTTCCAACATGCAGGAAGTGGCGGCGCGCGGCGGCAAGATCATCTTCATCACCGACGAGAAGGGTGCCGCGGCGTCCAAGCTTCCCACCATGGCGACGATCGCGTTGCCGAATGTCGACGAGATCATCGCGCCGATGATCTTCTCGCTGCCGATCCAGCTTCTTGCCTATCATACGGCGGTGTTCATGGGGACCGATGTCGATCAGCCGCGCAATCTGGCAAAATCCGTCACGGTGGAGTGATATCCGCCGGCTTTTCCTTGCATCGCAACATTGCATCCGGCATTGTCGCATCAATGATTGCGGCAATGCTTAGGGTATGCAGGGAAACAGAATGAGCGACAGTCCAGAGCGAATATCGCTGGCCGGCCGTCTCAGGAACAACTTCCTAACCGGCCTGATCATCTGCGCCCCGCTTGCCATCACCATCTGGCTCACCTTCACCTTCATCGACTGGGCGGATAGCTGGGTCACGCCCTATATTCCGCAGCGCTACGACCCCCAATATTACTTCAACATCACCATTCCCGGCACCGGTCTGCTGATTGCGGTGGTGCTCATCACCATCATCGGCTTTCTCGGCAAGAACCTGATCGGCCGCTCGATCGTCAAGTTCGGCGAATCGATCCTGCACCGGATGCCGCTGATCCGCAGCATTTATAAGAGCATCAAACAGATCTTCGAGACGGTGCTGAAGGAACAGTCGACCTCCTTCAAGCGATGCGGGCTGATCGAGTTTCCGAGCCCGGGCATGTGGGCGCTGGTCTTCATTTCCGGCGACGCGCAGGGAGAGATCGCGGCGAAGCTCAATGTGGACGGTGAGGAAATGGTCGGTGTCTTCCTGCCCCCGACCCCGGTCCCGACCGCCGGTTTCCTGATGTTCGTGCCGAAGAGCAAGATCATCATGCTCGACATGACGCCGGAAGAAGGCGCCAAGCTGCTGATATCGGGCGGGCTGATCGCACCGGACTACAAGCCCGTCCCCGGCGCGCCGACCGCCGTCCTGCCGGCCCCGAAAATGCAGGCCTAGCCGGCTCTCAGGAACCGGATCGCCTCGTCGCGGCGGTGCAGATAAAGCAGCACGCGCATGTTCTGGCCCCGCTCGCTGGTGAGTTCCGGATCCCGCTCCAGGAGGTAGGCCGCATCCTTGCGGGCGATTTCCAGCAGATCCGCATGGGCTTCCAGGCTGGCGATCCGGAAACCGGGCGTTCCGGACTGGCGGGTGCCGAGCAGTTCACCTTCGCCGCGCAGTTTCAGATCCTCCTCGGCGATCAGAAAACCGTCTTCGCTGTCGCGCAAGATCGAAAGCCGCGCCCGGCCGGTTTCACTGAGCGGCCCCTTGTAGAGCAGGATGCAGGTCGAAGCCTCGTCGCCGCGCCCGACACGGCCGCGCAACTGGTGCAGCTGGGCAAGCCCGAACCGCTCGGCATGTTCGATGACCATGATCGTCGCATCCGGCACGTCGACGCCGACTTCGACGACGGTGGTCGCGACCAACAGCCGGATTTCGCCGGTCTTGAAGGCGCCCATCACCGCGTCCTTGTCAGGTCCGCTCATGCGGCCGTGGATGAGGCCGACATCGCGGCCAAGCTCCTTGGTGAGCACCGCATACCGCTCCTCCGCCGACATCAGGTCGGAGGCATCCGATTCCTCGACAAGCGGGCAGATCCAATAGGCTTTTTTTCCTTCGCCGATCGCGCCGCGCAGCCGGGCGACGATGTCGCCGATCCGTTCGGTGGGGATGGTGACGGTCTGGATCGGCTTGCGGCCAGCCGGTTTTTCGGTGAGCTTCGAGACGTCCATATCTCCGAACGCGGCGAGCACCAGCGTGCGGGGGATGGGCGTCGCAGTCATCACCAGCATATGCGGGGAAATTCCCTTGGCCGTCAGCCTAAGGCGCTGATGCACGCCGAACCGATGCTGTTCGTCCACCACGGCGAGCATCAGATTGTGATAGTTGATCGCATCCTGGAAGAGCGCGTGGGTGCCGACGATGATCTGCGCTTCGCCAGACGCAATCCGCTCGATGATCTGGTCGCGCTCACGCCCCTTGGTGCGGCCGGTCAGCACCTCGACCGCGACGCCCGCAGCACCTGCGAGCTTGGAGATCGTCGAATAATGCTGGCGGGCGAGGATTTCGGTTGGCGCCATCAGCACCGCCTGGCCGCCGGCCTCGACGGCCGCGGACATGGCGAGCAGCGCCACCAGCGTCTTGCCGGCCCCGACATCGCCCTGCAGCAGCCGTAGCATGCGGTCTTCGCCGGCCATGTCCTTGATGACATCTGCGACAGCCGACTTCTGGCTGGGTGTCAGCGAGAAGGGAAGGCCGGCGATGATCTTTGCGGCGAGATCGCCCTTGACGCGGATCGGCTGGCCCGGGACCTTGCGCACCCTCTGGCGCACCAGCGACAGGGACACCTGGCCGGCGAGGAACTCGTCATAGGCGAGCCGCCGGCGGGCAGGGGCCTGCGGATCGATATCCGCCGCATCGCGCGGATCGTGCAGCCCGCGAAAGGCCTCCGCCACCGAAGGAAAACCCTGGCGCAAGGCCAGCGCCGCATCGGCCCATTCCGGCAGTTCCGGCATGCGGGCCACGGCACCGTCGATCGCCTTGCGCAGCACTTTCGGCGTCAGGCCGGCCGTCATCGGGTATACCGGTTCCACCAGTGGCAGATTTTCAGCCTCGGAGGATTTGACGATGAAATCCGGGTGCACCATCGAGGGCCGGCCGTTGAACCAGTCCATCTTGCCGCTTACCATCACCATCTCGTCGATCGGCAGCGACTTTTCCAGCCAATTGCCTTTGGCCCGGAAGAAGGTGAGCGCCAGTTCGCCCGTATCGTCGTGCAGGAAGACGCGGTACGGCATGTTGGACTTGCCGGGCGGTGGCGGCTGATGGCGGTCGACCCGGCCTTCGATGGTGACAATGGCGCCCTGTGGCGAAAGCGCGATGCCCGGCCGGTTGCGCCGGTCGATCAGCGAGGAGGGAGCATGGAAGAGCAGATCCACGACGCGACAATCGTCCGGGTCCTCGCGGCCGGTGACGCGGGCGATCAGTTCGGCAAGCTTCGGCCCGACACCGGCAAGCGAGGCGACGGGCGAGAACAGCGGATCGAGTATGGCGGGACGCATGGCGCGCAAAATGCGATGGATTTTGCCCATTTGGCAAGGTGACGAGGGCGGAAAAGCGTCCTATATGAACGGCAAAACAAGGACACGGCCATGACAGGACTATCCCGCACCAGCGCGGATCTCGACCCGCGCCGCAGGCGCATCCTCTATCGCTGCTGGCATCGCGGCATCCGGGAAATGGACCTGGTTCTCGGGAGTTTTGCGGAATCCGAGATCGGCAGGCTCGGAGAAGCCGAACTCGACGAATTCGAAGCGATCATGGGCGAGGACGACCACGACCTGCATGCCTGGATCACCGGGGCTCAAACTTTGCCTGAGCACAGGAAGACGCCGCTTTTCGCGCGCGTCGCTGCCTATAACCCGGATTTCGATCCCGTCACCAAGGCTTCCCTGGAAGCAAGGCTCGGGCACAAGATATGAATTCTGGCCCGATGATTCCCGGATTCGACGCGAAGAAGATCGCCGCGGCGCAAACCCCGCTGACCATAGGCAACGTGCCGCCGGGCATGGAGCCGCTGATCCTTGCCGAGCTCGCCCGCGCCGGCCAGGCGGTCGCCTATGTCATGTCGGACGGCCAGCGCATGTTCGATCTGGAACAGATGCTGTCCTTCGTGGCGCCGGAAATCCCGGTCCTGACACTGCCTGCTTGGGACTGTCTTCCCTATGACCGCGTTTCCCCGAGCGCCGATGTCTCCGCCCGCAGACTGGCTGCCCTGTCCGGGCTGATCTCGCATGCCAAGAAGCCGCATGCGGCGATCGTGCTCGTTACCGTCAATGCAATGCTGCAGAAGATCGCTCCTGCCGAGATCATCGAAAGCCTCGCCTTCTCCGCCAGGCCGGGCAACCAGATCCGCATGGACGATATCGCGGCGCGGCTGGAGCGCAACGGCTTCGAGCGCGTCGCGACGGTCCGGGAAGTCGGCGAATTCGCCGTGCGCGGCGGCATTCTGGATGTCTTCGTGCCGGGTACGGAGGAGCCGGTACGCCTCGATTTCTTCGGCGACACGCTGGAATCGATCCGATCGTTCGATCCCGCCAGCCAGCGCACCACCGGCCAGGCGCGCGCCCTCGACCTCAATCCGATGAGCGAGGTAACGCTGACACCGGACACGATCAGCCGCTTCCGCAAGAACTACCTCTCTCTCTTCGGCGCTGCGACCCGTGACGACGCTCTCTATCAGGCAGTCTCCGAAGGCCGGCGTTACCCCGGCATGGAACACTGGCTGCCGCTGTTCTACGACGGTCTCGAAACCGCCTTCGATTACTTCAAGGGTTTCCGGATCGTGACCGACCACACGGCTCGCGAAGCGGCCGGCGAGCGTTCGAAACTGGTGCTCGATTATTACGAGGCACGGCGCGACAGCGGCACCCAGGGCAAGGGTGCGGCCGCCCAGGCGGCGCCCTACAAGCCGGTTTCGCCGGGTCAGCTCTACCTCGAAAGCAAAGCCTTTGCCGCAGCGCTCGACGCCGTCAACGCGGTGCGCCTGACGCCGTTCAACGAGATGGATGCAGAAGGTCGCCGGGTGGTGACTTTGGATGCGCATGCCGGTCCGCGCTGGGCGAAAAACCAGACGGAAGAGAAGGACCGCGACGAACGTGTCAACGTCTTCGACCTCGTCGTCAAGCATATCGCCGACAAGCGCGCCGAGGGCGCCAAGGTTCTTGTCACCGGCTGGTCCGCCGGCTCGCTCGACCGGCTGCTGCAGGTGCTCGACGAGCGCGGGCTGAAGCGCATCAACCAGATCGACAAGCTTGCCGATCTCGACAAGCTGGAAAAAGGCGAGGCGGCTTCCGCGGTCCTCAGCCTGGAGGCCGGTTTCGAGACGGGCAATATCGTCGTCATCGGCGAGCAGGACATTCTTGGCGACCGCATGGTCCGCCGCGGCAAGCGCCGCAAGCGCGGCGCCAATTTCCTGACAGAAGTCGCCGGCCTCGACGAAGGTTCTCTGGTCGTCCATGCGGAGCATGGCATCGGCAAATTCGTCGGCCTGGTGACGATCGAGGCCGCCGGCGCCCCGCGTGCCTGCCTCGAGCTCCACTATGCCGACCAGGCAAAACTCTTCCTGCCGGTCGAAAACATTGATCTTCTGTCGCGCTATGGCTCGGATGCGGCGGAAGCCCAGCTCGACAGGCTCGGCGGCGGCGCCTGGCAGGCCCGCAAGGCGAAGCTCAAGAAACGCCTGCTCGACATGGCGGACGCGCTGATCCGCATTGCCGCCACCCGCATCACCCGCCGCGCGCCGGTTCTGACCACGCCGGAGGGACTCTACGACGAATTCGCCGCCCGCTTTCCCTACGATGAAACCGAGGACCAGGCGACGGCGATCGATTCCGTGCGCGACGATCTCGGCGCCGGCCGGCCGATGGACCGCCTCGTCTGCGGCGACGTCGGTTTCGGCAAGACGGAGGTGGCGCTGCGCGCTGCCTTCTTCGCGGCGATGAACGGCGCGCAGGTCGCGGTCGTCGTGCCGACCACGCTTCTCTCCCGCCAGCATTTCAAGACGTTTCGGGAGCGTTTTCGCGGTCTGCCGATCAAGGTCGAGCAGGCCTCGCGGCTGGTGCCCGCCAAGGAACTCGCCCAGACCAAGAAGGACATTGCCGACGGCAAGGTCGATATCGTCGTTGGTACCCATGCGCTGCTTGGCGCCGGCATCCAGTTCGCCAATCTCGGCCTGCTGATCATCGACGAGGAACAGCATTTCGGCGTCAAGCACAAGGAACGGCTGAAGGAGCTGAAGAGCGACGTGCATGTCCTGACGCTTTCGGCAACGCCTATCCCGCGCACGCTGCAGCTCGCCATGACGGGTGTACGCGAACTGTCGCTGATCACCACGCCGCCGGTCGACCGCATGGCGGTCCGCACCTTCATCTCGCCCTTCGATCCGCTGGTCATCCGCGAGACGCTGATGCGCGAACATTATCGCGGCGGCCAGAGTTTCTACGTCTGCCCGCGGCTGGCGGACCTGCCGGAAATCCAGGCTTTCCTACAGTCGGACGTGCCGGAACTGAAGGTTGCGGTTGCCCATGGCCAGATGGCGGCAGGCGAGCTCGAAGACATCATGAATGCCTTCTACGACGGCAAATACGATGTGCTTCTGTCGACCACGATCGTCGAATCCGGCCTCGACGTGCCGACCGCCAATACGCTGATCGTCCACCGCGCCGACATGTTCGGCCTGGCGCAGCTCTATCAGCTCCGCGGCCGTGTCGGCCGTTCGAAGGTGCGCGCCTTCGCCCTCTTCACGCTACCGGTCAACAAGCAGCTGACGACCACCGCCGAGCGACGCCTGAAAGTGCTGCAATCGCTCGACACGCTCGGCGCCGGTTTCCAGCTCGCCAGCCACGACCTCGACATCCGCGGCGCCGGCAATCTCTTGGGCGAGGAACAGTCAGGCCATATCAAGGAAGTCGGCTTCGAGCTCTACCAGCAGATGTTGGAGGAAGCCGTGGCGGAGGTGAAGGGCGACGACGAGATCACCGATACCGGCTGGTCACCGCAGATTTCCGTCGGCATCACGGTGATGATCCCGGAAAGCTACGTGCCCGACCTGCATCTGCGCATGGGCCTCTACCGCCGTCTCGGCGAAGTCACGGACCTGTCCGAGATCGATGGTTTCGGCGCGGAAATGGTCGATCGTTTCGGCCCGATGCCGGTCGAGGTGCAGAACCTGTTGAAGGTGGTCTACATCAAGTCTCTGTGCCGCAAGGCCAATGTCGAGAAGCTCGATGCCGGCCCGAAGGGCATCGTCGTCACCTTCCGCGACAAACAGTTCCCGAACCCCGCCAATCTTGTCGGTTATATCGCCAAGCAGGGGACGCTCGCCAAGATCCGCCCAGACCACAGCGTCTTCCTTACCCGTGATCTGCCGTCTCCCGAAAAGCGGCTGACAGCCGCCGCCCAGGTGATGACCCAGTTCGCCGAGTTGGCCAAATCGTGACTATGTGTCGGATTTATTGTCGGGGACGGTGACGACGGCGGCTTGCTGATACGTCGCGACGGACGCGGGCAGGCGCACGTCGCGTGCCCGCTCGCGGGCGAGCGTCAGGAGGCCGGAGCCGATGATCAGCACGATGCCGATCAGCATCGGCAGGTCGACCCTGTCGCCGAAGACGAGATAGCCGAACAGGATGGCCCAGAGCATCTGGCTGTATTGGGTCGGCCCGATCACCGCGGCGGGCGCATAGTTGGCGGCATACATCAGCCAGACGGTGGCCAGTGCCGCCAGCAGGCCGTATCCGGCAAGCATGACCCATTGCGGAAGGGTCGGCCAGTGGAAGTCCGGGATCATCAGGATGCCGAGGATGACGAGAACGCCAAGGACGCCGGCGCCGTAGAGCGAGATGTGCTTCTCGGACGGCCCGACGGCGCGATAGACGATGATCGAGATCGCCCCGGAAATTCCGGCAAAAACCGCGCCGACATGCCCGATCGAAAGCTCGCGGAAACCGGGGCGCAATATGACCAGAACGCCGACGAAGCCGATGATCACGGCGCTCCAGCGCCGGATTCCGACCGTCTCCTTGAGGAACAGCACCGACATGATCGTTACGAAGGACGGCAGCAGGAAGATCAGCGCGAAGGCTTCCGCCATCGACAGGTAGGTGAAGGCCGCAACACTGCCGATCGTCCCGACAGCCGCGGAGAAGAAGCGCAGGACCCAGAGCGGCCGGTTGGTGCTTCGCACCACGTCGAGCCAGCTGTCGCCTGGTTTCATGAGATAGGGAAAACCGGCGAGCATGAAGACGGCGCCGAAAAAGCCCATTTCATAGGGCGTCAGCGCGCCCTCGATCATCTTGACGCTGGCATCGCTCCAGGAATAGGCGGCAAACGAGGCGAAGGCGAGAAGAACGCCCTTCAAGGTCTGGTCGGTACGCACGCGGTCGGTCCGTTCTCAGATCATGCCCTTGCGGGCTTCCGCCTTCAGCTTGGCGATTTCTCGCAGCGCATTGGCAAGCACATCCGGCGTCTGCGCTCCGCTGACCGCGTATTGTCCGTCGATGATGAAGAACGGTACGCCGGTCACGCCCATCTTCTGGGCCGCCTCGATCTCCCCGAGAACGGTGTCCTTGTCGGCGTCGCTTGCCAGAAGGTTCTCGATGACCTTGTGGTCCAGGCCCGATTGTTCGGCGATATCGGCCAGCACGGCGTGATCGCCGACATTGCGGCCTTCCTCGAAATTCGCCTTGAACAGGGCGGTCGCAACCTTGTCCTGGATTTGGCGATCTTCGACGATCGCCCAATGCAGCAGGCGATGCGCATCGAGCGTGTTGGGGCCGATCTTGATCGCCTC
This sequence comes from Neorhizobium tomejilense, assembly GCA_002968845.1. Taxonomy (GTDB): domain Bacteria; phylum Pseudomonadota; class Alphaproteobacteria; order Rhizobiales; family Rhizobiaceae; genus Neorhizobium; species Neorhizobium tomejilense. Next base: position 449,509 of record PVBG01000001.1, read on the forward strand.
GAAATTGTATTTGATGCCGACTTCTTCGCCGAGTTTCTTCAGCATGGCGTGGGCGCGTTCGACGGCATCCTTGCCGCCGAGCTTGGCGGCAAGGTCGGCCTGATGGTCGACGCCCTCGGGCGGATGGTCCGGATTGAGCCGATAAGGGCGCCAGTTGATATCCACGCCGATCTCGTCCTGCACTTCGGCGACCGCCAGTTCCATCCGCGCTTTGCCGAGGTAACACCAGGGGCAGACGATATCCGAAACGATGTCGATGGTTACGCGCTCCATGGCGGCGTCCTTTCTTCGGTAACCGGAAGAGACCGGATTATTGCGCCCGCTTATCCCACCAGGTGTTGAGCTGGTAGCCATAGAGCGGGAGCTTTTCCGGATAACCGATATGCTTGCGACGCGCCACCCACTGATCGGGGATATGATAGAGCGGAACGAGATAGTGACCGGAAATCAGAATCCGGTCGTAAGCCCGCACCGCAGCCTCGAAATCCTCCTTGCTGCGAACGGTCAGCATGGCCTCGATCAGCTTGTCGAGATCGGGATCCGCAGTGCCGGCAAAATTGAAGCTGCCGTCGCGATTGCGGGAATCCGATCCCCAGCGCCCGGCCTGTTCGATGCCGGGCGATAGGGACGCGGGATAGGATTTCACGATCATGTCATAGTCGAAATTGCCGGAGCGGGCCTGGTACTGGGCATCGTCGACGGTGCGGATCGACATGTCGACGCCGATCATTTTCAGCGTCCGCTGATAGGCGATCGCGAGCTTTTCCTGGTCCTGGGTCTGGGTCATGACCTCGAAGGTCAACGGCCTGCCCGAAGCGTCCGTCATCCTGCCGTTCTTGATCGCATAACCGCCCTTCCTGAGAAGATCGACCGCATCGCGCAAAACCTTGCGATCCGCACCGGAAGCGTCGGTCTTCGGCAGATGATAACTGCCGTCGAGCACCGCCGGCTCGATCCTGCCCTTGATGGCTCCGAGGATCTTGAGCTCCCGTTCATCCGCCGGCTTGCCGAGCGAGGAGAAGGGCGAGTTCTGCCAGAAGCTTTCCGTGCGGGTATAGGCGCCCTCGAAGAGGTTCTTGTTGGCCCATTCGAAATCGAAGGCGAGCGACAGGCCGGCGCGCACGTTCACGTCGGCGAAGAGCGCTCTTCTCGTATTGAACACGAAACCGAGCATGCCGGTCGGCAGCTGCGGCTTGAACGCATCCTTGATCACGTCGCCGTTCTGGACCGCCGGGAAATCATAGGCCCGCGCCCAATGTGTCGGGCTGCCATCGGGATAGATGTCGATCGCGCCCTTTTTGAAGGCCTCGAACAACGTGTTGTCCTGCAGGAAATATTCGACACTGATCTGGTCGTAATTGTCGAACCCCACCTTGGCCGGAATATCCTTGCCCCAGTAACCCGGATCCCGTTCGTAGACGATGCGTTCTCCGGGCGAAATGGATTTGATCCCGTAAGGACCGGAGCCGACCGGCGGCTTCAGCGTCGACTGATCGAAGGTGGCCGGATCGGTCGCGTGTTTCGGCAGGATCGGGGTGCCGGTGGCGAGAATCAGGGGAAATTCACGGTCGGCCTTTTCGTTGAAGGTCAAACGGACGCCGTGCTCGCCGACCTTCTCCATTTTCGCGACGGGCGCCAATCGGGACGAGAACGGAATGCGGGCCTTGTCGCGCAACAGTTCGAACGAAAAGATCACATCATCCGGGGTAACCGGTTGGCCATCCGACCATTTTGCCTTTGGATTGAGATTGAACTGGATGAAGGTCCGGTCGTCATTCCATTCGACGCTCTCGGCCAGCAGACCATAGAGCGTGAACGGCTCGTCGCTGGAACGGGTCATCAGCGATTCGAAGATAAGATTGCCGAAAGCCGGGTCCCAGATGCCGCGCGCCGAGGTGCGCATGCTTTTCAGGATGAACGGATTGAGGCTGTCGAACGTGCCGACGACGCCATAGGTTACACGCCCGCCCTTCTTCACGTCCGGGTTCACGTAAGGGAAATGTTTGTAGTCGGGGCCGAGCGCCGGACTGCCGTGCATGGCTATCCCGTGCACCGGTTCGGCAAGGGCCGGGGTGCCGATGAGAAGCGCGGCGATGAGGGGAAGAAAGCGTCGCATGGAACCCATGGCGGTGAAATCCTCGCTGATTCGCCTGCAAAATAGCGCATGCCATGAGGCCAACCAACCGCCGCGATATGCAAAAGAGTGATCGCCGACGTTAACTCCTTGTCAAAAAATACGAAAGAGGGACTGGATATCGATGTCCGCCCGATGTAACAGGTTGGCCACACGGGCGGGTCATTCAATTGCCTCATTTGACCGACAGGTCACAGGCAGTAGGACACCCCGAGGGAGTTGACGGCGTCTGCCGTACCCAGCGGATTTCAGGAGACGGATCTCGTTATGATGCTTAAGGCAACCCAAGTTCTGCGGACGGCGATGTCCGCTCTCGCTCTTTCGGCCGGCGCAGCAGCGCTGCCGGTCGCAGCCCTTGCACAGGATGCTCCGGCCGCGGCCGCTCCTGGTGCACCGCCGCTCGGCTGGTTCAAGACCTGCACCAAGCAGGACGACAGCGATCTCTGCGTCGTGCAGAACATCATTGCCGCCCAGAACGGCCAGCTCATCACCGCCGTCGGCCTGATCACGGTGGAAGGCAAGGTCAACCGCAAGATCATGCAGGTTTCGGTCCCGACCGCGCGGCTCGTGCCGCCCGGCATCGTCATGCAGATCGACGGCGGCAAGGGCCAGAAGCTCGATTACATCGTTTGCCTTCCGGACAAGTGCACCGCCGAAGTGCCGCTGACCGACGCCATGATCGCTAGCCTCAAGAAGGGCGGCGAGGTGGTCTTCACGTCGATCAACTTCCGCCGCGCTCCGAACCCGATCAAGGTTCCGCTCACCGGCTTCACCGGCGTATTCGACGGTCCGGCCATGCCGCAGGAACAGATCGCTCAAAGCCAGCGCAGCCTCGAAGAAGGCATGCAGCGCAAGGCGGAAGAGACCCGCAAGAAGCTGGAAGACGCCCAGAACTCTGCAAAGCAGGGTCAGTAAGTTCCAGTCGGAACCAAACAGCTTAAAGCCCGGCCAAGCGCCGGGCTTTCTGATTCCGGACATAAAAAAGCGCGGCAGAATGCCGACGCCTTTCCGGGTCTTGCGAATTCGGGTTAGTGGGCCAGTATGATCTTGGGCTTCAACTGACCGGATGGGCCGCGATCGAAGATCTGGTAGACCTGCGGATTGCGCAGCGGGGCATCGTTTTCGTCGTGTTCCAGGTTCTGCTCCGAGACATAGGCGACATACTCCGTCTCGTCATTCTCCGCGAGGAGATGATAGAAGGGCTGGTCCTTGTTCGGCCGGATTTCCGCGGGAATGGAATTCCACCATTCTTCCGTATTTGCGAATTCCGGATCCACATCGAACACGACGCCCCGGAACGGAAAGACCTTGTGGCGGACCACTTCTCCGATGGTAAATTTAGCGTGGCGTTGTTTCATGGTGCGATGTCCTTTCGCATCCTAATGTGGGAATAAAATTCTCCGACATCAAGAGATTAATGCAGACCGGCCCGCTTCGTTCCACGGGATAGACTTAAGACTTAGTCAGCCTCCGCGGCCGGGTCGTCGCCAGAACTATGCCGCCGAGCACCAGAACGATGCCGACCGCGTGATATCTTTCAAAAGTCTCGCCGAGGAATATCACCGCCATGACGATAGAGACCGGCGGCATCATGTAAAGCGTCACTCCCGCCGTCGCCGGGCCAAATATCCTCACCGTATGCTGAAAGCAGTAGAACGCTGCAAGCGAGGCAAACAGGATGATGCCGGCAATCTTCGACCAGGCTGAAAACGTCCTCGGCAGCAGTCCGCCATGGAAGAATTCCCAGAGCGCCGGGGGCAGCAGGAGGAGCGACCCGGAAAAGCCGATCAGCGCGAACAGCGTGAATGGCCGGATCGCCTGGGCCGCCGGGCGGCGCAGCAGGAGCGAATAGACCGCAAAGGAGATCGCCGCCACGAGCATGCCGAGATCGCCGACATTGAAATTCATGTGCGCCAGAGCGCCGAGATCGCCCCGCAGTACGATCGCCGCCACGCCGGCGAATGCGACCGCCATGCCCAGAAGCTCGCGGCCGCCGATCCGGCGGCCGGAAAACTGCCATTCGAAAACGATGATGAACAGCGATGAGGTCGTGTAGATCAGCGTCGCGTTCGATGCCGTCGTCAGCGTCAGCGCCCAATAAACGAAGCCGCCGCTGATGCCGATGCTCAGGAAACCCAGCCACAGCCAGAGCCAGGTATGCCGGCGCACAAAGGTCCAGGCAGCCGCCCAGTCGAGATACAGCAGCGGCATGATGATCAGCGTTGCTCCGGCCCAGCGGATGAAGGCGGTGATGAACGGCCCGATCTCGCCGATCACGCCGCGCCCGAAGATCAGGTTGCTGGAAAAGAACACGGGCACGAGCGCGAAGATCACCCAATCGATCGGGCGCGGCTGTGGAGAGTTGGGGGAGGTCATCGGCACACCGGCAATGGAGGCGCAAGCCGCAAGGCTCGGCGAAAATGGAAAACGGCGGGCTTGCGGCCCGCCGTTCTCAACGCAGCCAAGCGCGGAGATCGCGCCCAGTCGGATCAGGCCGAGTAGTACATGTCGAACTCGACCGGATGCGGCGTCATTTCGAAGCGCATGACTTCCACCATCTTGAGCTCGATATAGGCGTCGATCTGGTCGTCGTCGAAGACGCCGCCGGCGGTCAGGAACTTGCGGTCTCGATCGAGGTTTTCGAGGGCTTCGCGCAGGGAGCCGCAGACGGTCGGGATCTTCTTCAGTTCCTTCGGCGGCAGGTCGTAGAGATCCTTGTCCATGGCCTTGCCGGGATGGATCTTGTTCTTGATGCCGTCGAGGCCGGCCATCAGCATGGCGGCAAAGGCAAGATAGGGGTTTGCCAGCGGATCCGGAAAGCGGACTTCGACGCGCTTCGACTTCGGGCCTGTGCCGAACGGAATGCGGCACGAAGCCGAGCGGTTGCGAGCCGAGTAAGCGAGCAGAACCGGCGCTTCATAACCCGGGACGAGACGCTTGTAGGAATTCGTCGTCGGGTTGGTGAAGGCGTTGATCGCCTTGGCATGTTTGATGATGCCGCCGATATAGAAGAGGCAGCTCTCGGAAAGGCCGGCATATTCGTCGCCGGCGAAAGTCGGCTTGCCGTCCTTCCAGATCGACTGGTGCACGTGCATGCCCGAGCCGTTGTCGCCGAAGATCGGCTTCGGCATGAAGGTCGCGGTCTTGCCATAGGCATTGGCGACCTGGTGCACGACATACTTGTAGATCTGGATCTTGTCGGCGTTGCGCACCAGCGTGTCGAACTTGACGCCGAGCTCGTGCTGGGCGGAAGCCACTTCGTGGTGATGCTTTTCGACGACCACGCCCATTTCGGCGAGCACGGTCAGCATTTCGGAGCGCATGTCCTGCAGGCTGTCGACCGGCGGAACCGGGAAGTAGCCGCCCTTGACGCGGGGGCGGTGGCCAAGGTTGCCGGTCTCGTAGTCCGTGTCGTCGTTCGACGGCAGTTCGGACGAGTCGAGCTTGAAGCCCGTGTTGTAAGGGTCGGCCTTGTACTTGACGTCGTCGAACACGAAGAATTCCGGCTCGGGGCCGACAAATACCGTATCGCCGATGCCCGATGCCTTGAGATAGGCTTCGGCCTTCTTGGCGGTGCCGCGCGGATCGCGGTTATAGGCTTCGCCGGAAATCGGATCGAGGATGTCGCAGAAGATGACCATGGTCGACTGGGCGAAGAACGGATCCATGTGGACCGTCGCCGGGTCGGGCATCAGCACCATGTCCGACTCGTTGATGGCCTTCCAGCCGCCGATCGAGGAACCGTCGAACATGACGCCATCGGCGAACATGTCCTCATCGACGCAGACGACGTCCATGGTGACATGCTGCAGCTTGCCCTTGGGGTCGGTAAAGCGCAGGTCCACGAACTTGACGTCGTTTTCCTTGATTTGTTTCATGATTTCGCTTGCGCTCGTCATATGGCCTCCTCGATGTACGATGACGATGAAACCCCGGCCTTTGGCCCTAGGGCGTTTATTGGGGGCGTTTAGATGGCGTCCACGCCCGTTTCACCGGTGCGGATGCGGATGACTTCCTCCACATTGGAAACGAATATCTTGCCGTCTCCAATCCGTCCAGTCTGTGCCGCATTGCGGATGGCTTCAATGACGGCATCCGCGTTCTCGTCCGCCAGGACGACCTCAACTTTGACCTTCGGCAGAAAATCGACGACGTACTCCGCGCCGCGATAGAGCTCGGTATGGCCCTTCTGGCGGCCAAAGCCCTTGGCTTCGGTCACTGTGATCCCCTGCAAACCGACTTCCTGAAGGGCTTCCTTCACTTCGTCGAGCTTGAAAGGCTTGATGATCGCTTCGATCTTTTTCATGAGAAACTATATCTCCGCTTCTCTCTTGAAGCAGGCCGTTACCCGCTCGCACATGCCAATGCAGTTATCGTGCCAAACTCAGACGACACTTTCAAAAAAATAATGCAGTTTTGCCCTAATTCCCTACAAAACAGCAGCTTCAGTGACAAAATTGCTTCCGTTTTTCTCACAATTGGTGCGTTGCGGCACAAGAATCGAAGTTTTTTGAAGTTTTTCCGTTAGTTAAGCATTGTCGAATATAGCACGGGTGAGGACGTAAATTTAGGCATTTGCACAATTTTTTGCCTATCTGGCGGGCCAGACGGCGCTTGTTTTCTGATCATCTTTCCGTTCAATTGCGCCTATGGATGCTTCGCTTGTCTCATTGCTTCTGACACCCGACGAGATGGCAGCGGCGGACGCCGCCTCTGCCCGATCCGGCATTCCGTCATTCGATCTGTTGGAGCGGGCAGGGCAGGCGGTTGCGGCGGCCGCACTCCGGCAATTTCCCGGCGCCTTGCGTTTTGTCGCGCTCTGCGGCCCCGGAAACAATGGCGGCGACGGATATGTGGCGGCCCGCGTGCTTGGCCAAGCCGGGGCTCCTGTTCGCGTCCACCATCTCGGCGACCCGCAGAAGCTGAAGGGAGATGCCAGGCAGGCGCGCGAGCTCTGCGACCTGCCGTCTGAACCGCTCCAAGCCTACCGGCCGATGGCGGGCGACGTGGTGATCGATGCGCTGTTCGGCGCCGGCCTGACGCGTGACGTGCCCGACATTGTCGCGGATGTGATCCGCCGGGTCGGCGAGGCGCGGATACCGGTTATCGCCGTCGACCTGCCTTCCGGTCTCTGCGGAAGGCGTGGCGTACCGCTCGGCGCCGCCTTTCAGGTCGTCCATACGGTCACCTTCATGACCCGAAAGCCGGGCCACCTGCTGCTGCCGGGAAGGTCACTTTGCGGTGACGTCGAGGTTTTCGATATCGGCATTCCGGCCCGCATCATCCGTGAGGTTGCGGGCGAGACGAGGGAAAACGGACCGGAATTGTGGCGCGGTCTGTTGGCCGAGCCGGGACGCGAAACCCATAAATACCGCCGCGGACATCTGGCCGTATTTTCCGGCGAGGCTGGCAAGACGGGTGCGGCTCGGCTTTCTGCGACCGCAGGCCTGAAGGCCGGGGCAGGGCTGGTGACGGTCGGTTCGCCGAGCACTGCCATGCCGGTCAACGCAGCCTCGCTGACTGCGATCATGCTGCATCCGGTCGATACGGTGAAAGATCTGGAAAACTGGCTCGGTTCGGCAAAACTCGCCGCTTTTGTGCTCGGACCGGGCTTCGGCATCGGCAAGAAAACAAGACAATTCGCGCTGGCGCTGAAGGATCGCCCGCTGGTGCTCGATGCAGACGGCATTACTTCCTTCAAGGAAAAGCCTTCGGACCTGTTCGATGCCTTTGCCGGCGAGGAGACCCGTCTGGTGCTGACGCCGCACGAGGGCGAATTCGCCCGCCTGTTTCCCGACATCGCCGCGGATGACAACCTGAGCAAGGTGGAAAAGGCGGTGAAGGCCTCGACCCGAGCCCACGCTGCCATTATCTACAAGGGCGCCGATACGGTGATCGCCAGCCCCGATGGACGCGCCTATATCAATACCAACGGACCGCCGTGGCTCGCGACTGCCGGTTCCGGCGACGTTCTGGCCGGCGTGATTGGCGCATTGCTCGCCCAAGGCATGCCCGCCTTCGAGGCAGCCGCAGCAGGCGTCTATCTGCATGGCGAAGCCGGCAAGCGGGCGGGCAGGGGCATGACGGCCGAAGATCTCGCCGTCCATGCCGGCATCGGCCTGGATCCCTAGCTTCGGCTTTCCAGGAGTTCGCGCATCGCCATCGCGCCATAGGGCGCGTTCACCTTGCCCTCGTGGATGAAGAAGGCGAAGACGTCGCGCGGCTCCTTCTTCGGCTTGTGTTTGTCATCGACCAGCGGCAGGTCGTCCGGCACGCCGCCCTCGGCCCAGGTTTCCAGCCTTTTCGCCCAGGCTTTCATATCCTCTTCTGCATAACAGGTCTTGATGTCGTCCGACCCCTTCTGCAGGCGCGCGTAGACGAAATCCGCCGTGACATCCGCGATCATCGGATAGTCGAAATGGTCGGCGCAGACGGGCGCGATGTTGTATTTCGAAAGCAGCGCGATGAATTCCGGCACCTTGAACGTGTCGTTGCGGACCTCGACCACATGGGTCAGATTCAGCCCGTCCAGCTTGTTCGGCAGCAGTTTCAGGAAGGCTTCGAAATCATCCGCTTCGAACTTCTTGGTCGGCGCGAACTGCCAGAGCAACGGCCCGAGATGGTCGCCAAGCTCGGTCAGGCCCTGGGTCAGGAACTTCTCAATCGATTCTCCCGCTTCGGCCAGGACCTTGCGGTTGGTGGTGAAGCGGCTCGCCTTCAGCGAAAAGATGAAGCCGTCCGGTACTTCCGATGCCCATTTGGCGAAGGTCTCCGGCTTTTGCGACCCGTAATAGGTGCCGTTGACCTCGATGACCTTCAGTTTGCTGGCCGCATATTCGAGCTGTTTCTTTTTCGCGAGTTTTTCAGGATAGAACGTGCCTTCCCACGGCTCGAAGGTCCAGCCGCCGATACCCGTGCGAATTGTGCCGGCTTTGGTCATGAATTGCCTCCCTTGTGCGGAAGTTCACTCCGCCGCTTCCACTTTCTTCATCGGCCGCCGCTCCAGCAGTTCCTTCAGGAAGTGGCCTGTATAGGACCGCTTTTCCTTGACGATCTGCTCGGGCGTGCCTGCCGCGATCACTTCGCCACCGCCGGTGCCGCCTTCCGGGCCGATATCGATGATCCAGTCCGCGGTCTTGATGACCTCGAGATTGTGCTCGATGACCACCACCGAATTGCCCTGGTTCACCAGTTCCTGCAGCATTTCCAGAAGCTTGGCGACGTCATGGAAATGCAGGCCGGTCGTAGGCTCGTCGAGGATATAAAGCGTGCGCCCCGTCGAACGTTTCGACAATTCCTTGGCTAACTTGACGCGCTGCGCCTCGCCACCCGAAAGCGTATTGGCCTGCTGGCCCACCTTGATATAGCCGAGGCCGACATCGAAAAGCGATTGCAGCTTGTCGCGCACCGCCGGCACTGCCGAGAAGAACTCGACGCCTTCCTCGACTGTCATGTCGAGCACGTCGGCGATCGACTTGCCCTTGAAGGTGACGTCGAGCGTCTCGCGATTGTAGCGCTTGCCGTGGCAGACGTCGCAGGTGACGTAGACGTCCGGCAGGAAGTGCATCTCGATCTTGATGACGCCGTCGCCCTGGCAGGCTTCGCAGCGGCCGCCCTTGACGTTGAACGAGAAACGGCCCGGCTGGTAGCCGCGGGCCTTTGCCTCCGGCAGGCCGGCGAACCAGTCGCGGATCGGCGTGAAGGCGCCGGTATAGGTGGCGGGGTTTGAACGCGGCGTCCGGCCGATCGGGGACTGGTCGATATCGATCACCTTGTCGATATGTTCAAAACCGTCGATCCTGTCGTGCTCGGCCGGGATTTCGCGGGCGCCCATGACGCGGCGCGCGGCGGATTTGTAAAGCGTCTCGATCAGGAAGGTCGACTTGCCGCCTCCGGACACACCTGTCACAGCGGTAAACACGCCGAGCGGGATGGCGGCGGTGACATTTTTCAGGTTGTTGCCGCGGGCGCCAAAAACCTTGATTTCCTTGCCCTTCTTGGGCTTGCGGCGCTCCGCCGGTACCGGCACGCCGAGATCGCCCGACAGATATTTGCCGGTCAGCGATTTCGGATTGGCCATCACCTCGCTGGGCGTGCCTTCGGCCACCACCTGTCCGCCATGAATGCCGGCCGCAGGGCCTATATCGACCACGTAGTCGGCACTCATGATCGCGTCTTCGTCATGCTCGACGACAATCACCGTATTGCCGATATCGCGCAGGTGTTTCAGCGTGTCGAGCAAGCGGGCATTGTCGCGCTGGTGCAGGCCGATCGACGGCTCATCGAGCACGTAGAGCACGCCGGTCAGGCCGGAGCCGATCTGCGAGGCAAGCCGGATGCGCTGGCTTTCGCCGCCGGACAATGTGCCGGAATTGCGCGACAGGCTGAGATAGTCGAGGCCGACATCGTTCAAGAACCGCAGACGTTCGCGGATCTCTTTCAGAATGCGGACCGCGATCTCGTTCTGCTTGGCGTTCAGCTGCTCCGGCAGCACCTCGAACCAGTCGCGCGCGATCCGGATCGACATCTCGGTGACCTGGCCGATATGCAGCTTGTTGATCTTGACCGCCAGCGCTTCGGGTTTGAGGCGATAGCCGTTGCAGGCCGGGCAGGGGGCCGCCGACATGTATCGTTCGATCTCTTCGCGCGCCCAGGCGGAATCTGTTTCCTTCCAGCGGCGTTCGAGGTTCGGCACGATGCCTTCGAAATTCTTGACCGTCTTGTAGGAGCGGGCACCGTCGGCATAGTGGAATTCGATCTTTTCCTCGGTGCCCTCCAGGATCGCCTTCTGCGCCTCTGCAGAAAGCTCGTTCCAGCGGCTGGACAGCTTGAAGCTGAAAACCTTGCCGAGCGCTTCGAGCGTCTGGTTATAATAGGGAGACGTGGATTTCGCCCACGGCGCAATCGCGCCGTCGCGCAGCGTCCGGGCAGGCTCCGGCACGATCAGCGCTTCGTCCACCTTCTGCTGCGAGCCGAGCCCGTCGCAGGTGGGGCAGGCGCCAAAAGGATTGTTGAACGAAAACAGCCGCGGCTCGATTTCCGAAATCGTGAATCCGGAAACGGGGCAGGCGAACTTTTCAGAAAACAGCACCCGTTCGTGCGTTTCGTTGAGGGATTTGTTCGCGGATCCGCCGGCCGAAGTCTCTTCCGGCGGCAGCGGCTTGTCGGCGAACTCGGCGACCGCCAACCCGTCTGCCAGTTTCAGCGAGGTTTCAAGGCTGTCCGCCAGGCGCGCGGCAATATCGGAACGGACCACGAGCCGGTCCACGACGATATCGATATCGTGCTTGTATTTCTTGTCGAGCGCCGGAACGTCGGCGATCTCGTAAAACTGGCCGTCGACCTTGACGCGCTGGAACCCCTTTTTCATCAGGTCGGCGAGTTCTTTTTTATACTCGCCTTTGCGCCCGCGGATCATCGGCGCCAGAATATAAAGACGCGTGCCTTCCTCGAATGCGAGGATGCGGTCGACCATCTGGCTGACCGTCTGGCTTTCGATCGGCAGGCCGGTCGCCGGCGAATAGGGCACCCCGACGCGCGCAAAAAGCAGGCGCATATAGTCGTAGATTTCGGTGACCGTGCCGACCGTCGAGCGAGGGTTGCGCGACGTCGTCTTCTGCTCGATCGAGATTGCCGGAGAAAGTCCGTCGATCTGGTCGACATCCGGCTTCTGCATCATTTCCAGAAACTGGCGCGCATAGGCCGAAAGACTTTCGACATAACGCCGCTGGCCTTCCGCGTAGATCGTGTCGAAGGCGAGCGAAGACTTGCCCGAACCGGACAGGCCGGTCATGACGATCAGCGAATTGCGGGGCAAATCGAGATCGATGCCCTTCAAATTATGCTCGCGCGCACCACGTATGGAAATGCTCTTCAGTTCGCTCATCTTCATGCTCTCGGGAGGATCGAAGGCCCTTATGTAGTGATTGATCCACGACTGTCGAGACGAAACTGCTGCCATGCAACGCCGTTCCCGAGTCGGTTGACAACACTATAGGAATAAAATAGAACAAATAAAGAACAAATTTGCCTGTGGATTAAAGATCGCAAAAACCCAATGGCTGGCCCCGATGGGCTAGAGTGCCGCGATTGATTTTTGGTGCCGTTACCGGGCGGCAGATGAGGTGATGAATATGGCTGGTAGTGTGAACAAGGTAATCCTGGTGGGGAATGTGGGGGCTGATCCTGAAATCCGCCGGACGCAGGACGGCCGGCCGATCGCCAACCTTCGCATCGCCACGTCCGAAACCTGGCGCGATCGCAACAATGGCGAACGCCGCGAGAAGACCGAATGGCATACTGTCGTCGTCTTCAACGAAGGTCTCTGCAAGGTCGTCGAGCAATACGTGAAGAAGGGCGCCAAGCTCTATATCGAAGGCGCGCTGCAGACCCGCAAGTGGCAGGACCAGACCGGCAACGACCGCTATTCGACGGAAATCGTGCTTCAGGGCTTCAACTCGACGCTGACCATGCTGGATGGCCGCGGCGAGGGCGGCGGTGACCGTGCTGGTTTCGGCGGTGGCGGCGGCGGCGGCAATCGTGTCGGCAGCGATTTCGGCGGCAATGATTTTGGCGGCGGTGACGATTACGAGCGTCGGCCCGCTGCGGGCGGCGCGAGCCGCGGCGCTCCGTCCTCCGGCGGTCAGCCGGCCGGCGGCAATTTCTCGCGCGATCTCGACGACGACATCCCGTTCTGATCGATCGGTCGGCATCGATTTATAAAACGGCAGCTGCCTGAATTATCGATCAGGCGGCTGCCTTGTCGGCGAGCATCGCGACCAGGACGTCCGATTGCGAGAGAATGCCGACCAGCTTGTTGTTCTCGCGGGTTACCGGCAGGTAGTGCAGCCCCTCCTCGGCGAAGATGACGATAGCGTCTGCGATCGGCGTGGCCGGGCCAACCGTCCTGACAGGCGCTGTCATGATGTCCTTGACCGTGTCGTTCGGTGCGCTGGCCCCCGACAGGACGAGGCGCACACGCTGGGCAAAACCGATTTTCGGCCGGCCTCTCGTCCAGTTCGCCTTGTCGAGAAAATCTGTCTGGGTGACGATGCCAACCACTTCCGCCCTGTCGTTGGTAACCGGTAGGGCCTTGAAATGGTGGGCGCGCATCAGGTCGTGCGCCTCCTTCAGCGTATTGTCGGGTGCGACCGCCACCACATCGCGCGACATGATGCTGGCGCAATCGAGATGGCCGGCGCGCCGGCGATAGGAGCGCAATTCCGTCCGCCGCAGGATGGTTTCGAGGTCGTCGCGGTCGATATCCAGGAATTCGTCGTATTCTTTCAGGACATCGTCGAGGTCGGCGGAGGTAAAGCCGATCCGCTGGATCGAGGCGGGATCGGTCGTGCCGTGATCGGCCGCCGTCGGCTTGGCCGCGTGCGGGTATCGACGTCCCGTCAGATTGTTGAAGGCCAGCGCGAGCAGCAGCAGGGCCAGCGAGTTGCCGGCGACGGGCCAGATCACGAAACCATATCCGAGTTGGTGGATGGCCGGCCCACCCAGCACCGCGGTCAACGCGATCGCCCCGCTCGGGGGATGCAGGCACCGAAGCGTCATCATCGCGGCGATGGCAACGGCGATTGCCACCGCCGAGGCCAGGAAGGGGTCGGGTATCAAAAGCGCGGCGGTCACGCCGACAAGAGCGGCGACGATATTGCCGCCAAGGATCGACCACGGCTGGGCAAGCGGGCTGGAAGGCACCGCAAACAACAGCACGGCCGAAGCCCCCATGGGGGCGACCAGCGCCGGAAGCGTTGCATCTGCCTTCAAAGCCAGGCTTCCCAGCAGTCCCGTCACCAGAATGCCCACGAGCGCGCCAAGTGCGGCACGCAATCGTTCCTTGGGGCTGACGGGGGTGGCTTCCGGCAGGAGCCGGCGCAACATGCGGCGCATCATGGAGACCTTCGAGTGAGGTGAGATGAATCGCGTTTTAGCAGAAAATTCCGCTCTGTCGCCCAGGTCTTACCTAACGCTGGGTCCTACGCGAAGGGTGCGGGCCTAAAGATTGAAGGCCGAGCGCACCCCGTCGACGACGAACTGAACGGAGAGCGCCGCCAGGATCACGCCGAGCAGACGGGTGAGGATCGCCCTTCCGGTGACCCCGAGGAAACGGTCGAGCCGTTCGGCGACCAGAAGCGTTGCGTAGACGAGCAGCATGATCAGCGCGATGACGCCGATGAAAAGCGCCCGATCGAGAACGCCGGGCAGGGTGCCGGAAAGCAGGACGGTAGCCGAGATCGCGCCCGGTCCGGCAATCAGCGGCAGCGCCAGCGGAAACACCGCAATATTGTGGATGTGGTCGATGGTGATCGCCGCCTGGGATGTCTTCTCCTTTCGCTCCTGGCGTTTCTCGAACACCATTTCGAACGAGATCCAGAAAAGCAGCAGGCCGCCGGCGATGCGGAAGGCACCGATCGAAATGCCGAGCAGCCCGAGCACGCTCGAACCGAACAGCGCGAAGACGGCGAGGATGCCGAAGGCGATCAGCGATCCCCGGAAGGCGACCTGGCGGCGCTGGAGGGCGGTCATGCCGACGGTCAGGCCCAGAAAGACCGGCGCCAGACCGGGCGGGTCGAGTGTCACGAGCATCGTGGTCAGCGCATTGACCAGCATATCGGGGGTCGCCATATCCTCTCCCTGTCAGGCTGCAATCCTTGCAGTCGCATGCGAAGATTGTTAGGACAGGCCGGCAGCGAAAGAAAGCCCACCCCGTCAGCGTCGCGGCATGTTTCGACCTTGTTCAAAAGCCGTGTTAAAGCCGCAAAAGCTGTTCAAAACCATTGTGGAAATTGGCGCTCGGAACCGCTTTCCGCTATAAAAAAGAAACTGATTCCGAACAGAGATCGTGATCCGATTTGACTGAGCAAAGCACACCCGGCGGCGGAAAGCTGCCTCCAGGCATCGAACCCATTTCCATCATGGAAGAGATGCAGCGGTCCTACCTCGATTACGCCATGAGCGTCATCGTCAGCCGCGCCCTTCCTGATGTCCGCGACGGACTGAAGCCGGTCCACCGGCGCATCCTCTACGGCATGTCGGAACTCGGCATCGACTGGAACAAGAAATATGTCAAATGCGCCCGTGTAACCGGGGACGTGATGGGTAAATTCCATCCCCACGGCAACTCGGCCATCTATGACGCGCTGGCGCGTATGGCGCAGGACTGGTCGCTCCGCCTGCCGCTGATCGACGGCCAAGGCAATTTCGGCTCGATCGACGGCGATCCGCCGGCGGCCGAACGTTACACCGAATGCCGCCTCGAGAAAGCGGCCCACGCGCTGCTCGACGATCTCGACAAGGAAACCGTCGATTTCCGCGACAACTATGACGGCACGCTCTCCGAGCCCGTCGTGGTGCCGGCGAAATTCCCGAACCTTCTGGTCAACGGCGCAGGCGGCATCGCCGTCGGCATGGCGACCAACATCCCGCCGCACAATCTGGTGGAAGTGATCAACGGCTGTATCGCCCTGATCGACAACCCGGCGATCGAGCTGCCGGAAATGATGGAGATCATTCCCGGTCCGGACTTTCCGACAGGCGCCCTGATTCTCGGGCGGGCCGGCATCCGTTCCGCCTATGAGACCGGCCGCGGCTCGGTGATCATGCGCGGCGTCGCCGCAATCGAACCGATGCGCGGCGATCGCGAGCAGATCATCATCACCGAAGTTCCCTATCAGGTGAACAAGGCGACCATGGTCGAGAAGATCGGCGAGCTGGTGCGCGAAAAGCGCATCGAGGGCATTTCCGACCTGCGCGACGAATCCGACCGCCAGGGTTACCGGGTCGTCGTCGAGCTGAAGCGCGATGCCAATGCGGACGTGATCCTCAACCAGCTCTATCGTTACACGCCGCTGCAGACCTCGTTCGGCTGCAACATGGTGGCGCTGAATGGCGGCAAGCCGGAACAGCTCGCGCTGCTCGACATGCTGCGCGCCTTCGTGTCCTTCCGCGAGGAAGTGGTGAGCCGGCGCACGAAATACCTGCTGCGAAAGGCTCGCGAACGTGCTCACGTCCTGGTGGGCCTGGCGATCGCGGTCGCCAATATCGACGAGATCATTCTCCTGATCCGTCGCGCACCCGATCCGCAGACGGCGCGCGAGCAGTTGATGACCCGTCGTTGGCCGGCTCAGGACGTCGATGCGCTGATCCGGCTCATCGACGATCCGCGCCACAAGATTAACGAGGACGGCACCTACAATCTGTCCGAGGAACAGGCGCGCGCCATCCTCGAGCTCCGTCTCGCCCGCCTGACGGCTCTCGGCCGCGATGAAATCGGTGACGAACTCAACAAGATCGGCGCCGAGATCAGCGATTACCTCGACATCCTGTCGTCGCGCCTGCGCATCCAGACGATCGTCAAGGAAGAGCTCGCTGCCGTACGCGATGAATTCGGCACGCCGCGCCGCACGCAGATCCTCGAAGGCGGTCTCGAAATGGACGATGAGGATCTCATCGCCCGCGAGGACATGGTCGTCACCGTTTCGCATCTCGGTTATATCAAGCGCGTCACGCTCGGCACCTATCGCGCCCAGCGTCGCGGCGGCAAGGGCCGTTCCGGCATGGCGACGCGCGACGCGGATTTCGTCACGCGCCTGTTCGTGGCCAATACCCACACGCCGGTTCTGTTCTTCTCCTCGCGCGGCATCGTCTACAAGGAAAAGGTCTGGCGCCTGCCGATCGGCACGCCGCAGTCCCGCGGCAAGGCGCTGATCAACATGCTGCCGCTGGAGCCGGGCGAACGCATCACCACGATCATGCCGCTGCCAGAGGACGAAACGACCTGGGAGAACCTGGACGTGATGTTCTCGACAACCCGCGGCACCGTTCGCCGCAACAAGCTGTCGGACTTCGTGCAGGTCAACCGCAACGGCAAGATCGCCATGAAGCTCGAGGAAGAGGGTGACGAAATCCTCTCCGTCGAGACCTGCACCGATCAGGACGACGTGCTGCTGACCACGGCGCTCGGTCAGTGCATTCGCTTCCCCGTCGGTGACGTGCGCGTCTTTGCCGGCCGCAATTCGATCGGCGTACGCGGCATCACGCTCGGCGAAAGCGACCGCATCATCTCCATGACCATTGTCGGCCATGTGGACGCGGAGCCCTGGGAGCGTGCGGCCTATCTCAAGCGTTCGGCGACCGAACGTCGCGCCGCAGGCGTCGACGAGGAGGATATCGCTCTCGTGGGTGAGGAAGTCACCGAGGAGGGACAGCTCTCCGACGAGCGTTACGAGGAACTGAAGGCCCGCGAGCAGTTCGTGCTGACGGTTTCCGAAAAGGGTTTTGGAAAGCGGTCGTCTTCCTACGACTTCCGCACCTCGGGCCGCGGCGGCAAGGGCATCCGCGCTACCGATACGTCCAAGACCGCGGAGATCGGCGAACTGGTCGCTGCCTTCCCGATCGAGGACAACGACCAGATCATGCTGGTGTCCGATGGCGGTGTGCTGATCCGCGTGCCGGTCAACGGCATCCGCATCGCCAGCCGCGCTACGAAGGGCGTTACGATCTTCTCGACCGCCAAGGACGAAAAGGTTGTCTCGGTCGAGCGTATCAGCGAGCCGGAAGGCGACGAGGAAAACGGCAATGGCCTGCCGGAGGAAATCGTCAGCGAGACCGGTGATCTCGGCGCTGCCGCCCCGGAAGCGGGTCCGACGGATGAGGGTGCGGCGGAATAAGCCGCACCTCAATCAAAAAACGCCCAAAATAAAAAGCCGGAGGATGAAAATCCTCCGGCTTTTGTTTGAACCGCTTGCGACGGGAAAGTCTGCGTGAATGCGGTTCGCTACTGTCAAATCGTCAAATCGGGCAATCCGTCAGAACACGCTGTGGCGGCGCGAGAAATCCCTGAAATCCTTCATGTCGGCACGTTCGCGCCGGAGCTCGGAAATCGTTGAGGCCACGGAAGCCACGAACATGATGCTGATCAAACCTGCAAGTACTGTCAACGTCACGAACATGGGGTTCCTTTCTCGTCCGTGTATCCGCCTCAGTAGTACGAGAGATCGCTATAACGGCCCGTTACTTGCGGATAATTGAGATCTGCCAATTGGGATTTATCTTGATAAAGGGTTACCGTTGCCGTCAGCATCACCGCAATCATGGCCGTCCAGACCAGGTTGATCATGGTGATCTTGTCCAGCATGATCGTTTTCCTTCTCGCGATCATCGCCATCTGTCCTTCTTGTTAGCCTGAACGCGCATCGCGCAAACAGGTTCCACCGCATTTTGAGAGATACTTAACCGTGTGGCTCTGAAGCGACCTTGAATGCTCTGTTCATCTGGCGTTCAGAATTCGAAGTCTCTTTCAGGCTTCTTCCGGTCCGAAGGCGACTACGAAAGCCTCCAATGCAAAAGCGAGAACCACGGCTCCCATCACCATCAAAGCCAGCATTTGTCGTCGTTTCTCCCGAGATACGCACGGGTCTTTCGCCCGCCACGATCGCCATAAGACCATGGCGCCGCTGAAACGCCCTTGAACGGGCCATTCATCTTTCGTTCAGAATTGGGAGATGCTTGCGGTTGGGCGGCTTCCGTGACAAAAGGCGCGTGAAATTTCGCTGAAACAGTTCCGGACCTCGGCATGACCACCGCTTTTTATCCCGGTTCTTTCGATCCGATGACCCACGGACATCTGGACGTGCTCGTCCAGGCGCTGAATGTCGCGGACAAGGTGATCGTCGCGATCGGCATTCATCCGGGCAAGGTGCCGATGTTCACCTTCGAGGAGCGGGCCGAACTCATCAGCGCCTCGCTTGCCGAAGCGTTGCCGGGCAAAGCCAGCCACGTATCGGTGGTTTCCTTCGACAAGCTGGTGGTCGATGCCGCCCGCGCCAACGGCGCCGGCCTATTGATCCGCGGCCTGCGCGACGGCACCGATCTCGACTACGAAATGCAGATGGCAGGCATGAACCGGCAGATGGCGCCGGATATCCAGACCGTCTTCCTGCCTGCAGGCACTGCGTCGCGGCCCATTACGGCCACATTAGTCCGGCAGATCGCGGCGATGGGCGGCGACGTCAGCGCTTTCGTGCCTGCCGCGGTCCTGAAGGCCCTGAACAACAAGCTGAAACGCTGATCGTTTCCGAAACCCGGAGATCTTTCCATGAAACTGCTTCGTCTTGCCGTCGCCGGCGCTTTCGCCCTCGCCTCCATGGTTCTGCCGGCTGTTGCCGCGCCGGATGATTTCCTGACCATCGAGCTGAAGGATGGCCCCGTGCTGATCCAGCTGATGCCGGAAGTTGCGCCGAAACATGTGGCGCAGATGAAGGCGCTCGCCACCAAGGGCGAATACGACAACGTCGTCTTCCATCGGGTCATCAACGGCTTCATGGCCCAGACGGGCGACGTAGAGTTCGGCAAGCAGGGGGGCAAGAGCTTCAACCCGGCTCGCGCCGGGATGGGCGGCTCGGAAATGCCGGATATTCCGGCCGAATTCTCGAAAGTGCCGTTCGAGCGCGGTATCGTCGGCATGGCGCGGTCGCAGGATCCGAATTCCGCGAACTCGCAATTCTTCATCATGTTCACCAAATACCCGAGCCTGGACGGCCAGTATACCGCCGTTGGCAAGGTCGTGTCCGGCATGGAACTGGTCGACAAGATCAAGCGCGGCCAGGGTAGCAATGGCGAGGTCACCAATCCCGACAAGATGATCAAGGTCACCGTCGGTAAGAAGTAGGCCGCAGGAATTAAACGAAGGGCGCCCCTGTCGCAGACGACGATCGGGTGCCGAATTAAGGAGAAAGCATATGGCCGAGATCAAAGATCCGGAAAACACCCTCATCATGGAAACCACCAAGGGCAAGGTCGTCATCTCGCTTCTGCCCGACCTGGCGCCGGGCCACGTCGCCCGCGTCAAGGAGCTTGCCCGCGAGAACGCCTATGACGGCGTGGTTTTCCATCGCGTCATTCCCGATTTCATGGCCCAGACAGGCGACGTGAAATTCGGCAAGCAGGGTTCCGAGAGCTTCAACCCGGCCCGCGCCGGCATGGGTGGCTCGGAAAAGCCGGACCTCAAGGCTGAATTCTCCGCCGTCCCGCATGTCCGCGGCACCTGCTCCATGGCCCGTTCGCAGAGCCCGAACTCGGCCAACTCGCAGTTCTTCATCTGCTTCACCGACGCCCCGTGGCTGAACAAGCAGTACACTGTGTGGGGCCAGGTCATCGAAGGCATGGACTTCATCGACCAGATCAAGAAGGGCGAGCCGGTCAAGGATCCGGACTCGATCGTTTCGGTGCGCGTCGCCGCCGACGTCTGATCTCGACGGAACGAATGGCCCGCTCCGTCTGTCGGCGGGGCGGGCTTCGCTTTTTTTGGAAAATCCATGCGCGTCGATCTCTTCGACTTCGATCTCCCGGAAAAAAATATAGCGCTGAGGCCCGCGAGCCCGCGTGACAGCGCCCGGTTGCTCGTCGTGCGGCCAGAGGGAGAATCAGCGGGCCAGCCGGTGCTTGCCGATCACCGCGTGTCCGATCTGCCGGGTTTCCTGAAACCGGGCGACGCGCTGGTCTTCAACGACACCAAGGTCATACCGGCGCAGTTGGAAGGCATCCGCCACCGCGAAGGAGCGGGTGGCCAGCAGGTCTCCGCGACGCTGCATATGCGCGTTGCGCCCGATCGCTGGAAGGCCTTCGCCAAACCTGGAAAACGCATCAAGATCGGCGACCGGCTCGAATTCGGCCATGGCGGCAATGCCTGCCTGATCGGTTCGCTTGCCGCAACCGTGGAAGACAAGGGCGAGGGCGGCGAAGTCACCCTGCGCTTCGATCTTTCCGGCCCGGCGCTCGACGAGGCGATCATGGCGGTCGGGCACATTCCGCTGCCGCCCTATATCGCCGCCAAGCGCCCGGAAGACGCACAGGACCAAAAGGACTACCAGACCATCTACGCTCGCGAGGAAGGTGCCGTCGCGGCGCCGACGGCGGGCCTGCATTTCACGCCGGAGCTTTTCTCGAACCTCGCTGCTGCCGGCATCGAACGGCATTTCGTGACGCTGCATGTCGGGGCAGGGACCTTCCTGCCGGTCAAGGCGGACGACACGGCCGAGCACAAGATGCACCAGGAGATCGGCCATGTCAGCGCCGAGACCGCCGCGCGGCTGAATGCGGTGAAACGCGCCGGTGGGCGCATCGTCTGCGTCGGCACCACCTCTTTGCGCCTGATCGAGAGCGCCGTTGCCGATGACGGCACGGTAAAACCCTGGAGCGGGGCGACCGGCATATTCATCACGCCGGGCTACCGCTTCAAGGCGGTCGATATGCTGATGACCAATTTCCACCTGCCGCGATCGACGCTGTTCATGCTGGTTTCGGCCTTCTGCGGGCTGGAGACGATGCGCGCGGCCTATTCCCACGCGATCGAAACCGGCTACCGCTTTTACTCCTATGGCGATTCCAGCCTTCTTTTCCGGGACAACCGATGACCGAGACTTTCCAGTTCAATCTCAAGGCCACCGATGGCGGCGCGCGGCTTGGCGAAATCACCATGCCGCGCGGCACGATCCGCACCCCGGCCTTCATGCCGGTCGGCACGGTCGGAACCGTCAAGGCCATGTATCTCGACCAGGTGCGCGATACCGGTGCCGATATCATTCTCGGCAATACCTATCACCTGATGCTGCGCCCGGGTGCGGAGCGCGTCGCCCGGCTTGGCGGCCTGCATGAGCTGATCCGCTGGAAACATCCGATCCTCACCGATAGCGGCGGGTTCCAGGTCATGTCGCTATCGGGCCTTCGCAAGCTCGACGAGAAGGGCGTGACGTTCAAGAGCCATGTGGACGGCAGCCTGCACCACATGTCGCCGGAGCGCTCGATCGAAATCCAGGGCCTGCTCGGCTCCGACATCCAGATGCAGCTCGACGAATGCGTGGCGCTGCCCGCCGAGCCGAAGGAGATCGAACGGGCGATGGAACTGTCGCTGCGCTGGGCTGAGCGTTGCCGCGTCGCTTTCGGCGATCAGCCGGGCAAGGCGATGTTCGGCATCGTCCAGGGCGGCGACCAGCCCGAGCTTCGCGTCCGCTCAGCCGAAGGCCTGAAACAGCTCGATCTGAAGGGTTATGCGGTCGGTGGGCTTGCCGTCGGCGAGCCGCAGGACGTCATGCTGAAGATGCTCGAAACCACGCTTCCGGTTCTGCCGTTCGAAAAGCCGCGTTACCTGATGGGCGTCGGCACACCGGACGACATGCTGAAATCGGTGGCGCGGGGCATCGACATGTTCGATTGCGTGATGCCGACCCGTTCGGGCCGCCATGGGCTTGCCTTCACCCGGCGCGGCAAGGTCAATATCCGCAACGCCCGCCATGCGGAGGACATGCGGCCGCTGGACGAGGAATCGAACTGCCCGGCCGCCCGCGATTATTCCCGCGCCTATCTGCACCATCTGGTGCGCGCCGATGAGGCGCTTGGCGGCATGCTGCTCTCGTGGAACAACCTGAACTACTATCAGGATCTGATGAAGGGCATCCGCCAGGCGATCGCCGAGGGGCGGTTCGCCGATTTCTACGCCGAAACCCAGGAAATGTGGGCGAAGGGCGATATCGATCCGGTCTGATCGACGCTGTCAGATACCCTGGCTGGCGGTGTTGCGGATCATCCGCACGCCGTTGACCTTGTAGGATCCATCGTCCATCAGCCGCATTTCGTAGATGGCCGTCCAGTCCTTGCCTTCCCGGGCGCTGATCATCACTTCCTGCAGCACCACTTCGCCGCCGCCGATCATCTTCGAGCGGCCGAAGGCGTAGTTGCCGGCGTGATAGACGGGCTCGTAGGTTTTCCGCACCATATCCAGGAAGCGGTCCTTGTTGGGATAGAGGCTGCGGATCCCGGGTGAGGCGAAGGAATAGGCCTTTTCGGCGTCATCCTGCATGAGCGCGGCGATCTGGCTGGAGATCACCGCCTGGGCGTTGGCGACGGGATCCTCGGCTTTGACGGCGGTGAAGGAACAGAGAGCGAAACACAGAACGACTGCAAGATATCGAACCAGCATCGGGCTTTCTCCAGGGGCGAGCACCAGAAGGCTAGCGCCTTTGGGCGCAAGGAGAAGATGGCGCCTGCGAGTTTTTTGCGCAACGCCTTTCTTGAAGGCAAACGAATCCGAAATGATTACAGAATGATGACGCGTTGAAGTGGCCGCTGCCGTTATCCGCACGTTTTCGTGATATTCCGGCCATCGGAGGTGCAGGGCAGGGTCCCGTTATCGCGGCTTGTCGGTATCGGCCGACGCTGTCAGGAATGCGGCGGGAATATTGATTCGCCCGGACATGCTATTTCGATGAAAAACCTTTTACCGCCGGCCCTGCTTTATTTCAGCAACGCCATCCTGTTCATTTCGCTGTTCACCCGGTTGCCGGCTATCCAGGCGTCGCTCGGTATCGACAAGGCCGGCCTCGGTCTGGCGCTGCTGAGCGCCCCTGTCGGTACCTTTCTCGCTTTGCCGCTTGCAGGACGTATCAACGACCGCTTCACGCCGCGGCTGACGGCACTCGTCACTCTGCCGATCTGCGCTATGCTCACGCCCGCGCTGACCGTCTTTCCGGTCGTGGGATTTGTAATCTGTTTCTTTCTCTTCGGTTTCTTCCGCACGATTTTCGACGTGGCTGCCAACATGATTTCCGCCGGCATAGAACAGCGGACCGGCCGGAAGGTGCTGTCCCGCAGCCACGGTTTCTGGTCGGTCGGCCTGCTGGCCGGCTCCCTCTGTTCCGGCTTCCTGGCGGAAAAGGCGGTGACGCCCTTCGTGCAGCAGACCATGGCCGCCGGCTTCGTAATCGCTGCCTGCCTGCTGGTGTTCTGGATCACCCCCAGGGAGGCGTCTCCGCAGACGCGGCCGGACCGCAAGCGCGGGGCATACGTGCTTCCGGACAGGATGATCGTGCTGATCTGCGTCATGGTTTTCGGCCTCTGCATCGTCGAGGGCGCAGTCTACGACTGGGGTATCTTTTTTCTGCGCGAACAGCTGAAGGCGGATCCGGCAATTGCCGGCGTGCTTTACGCCGCCTTCACCGTCGGCATGGGGCTGACGCGGCTTTCCGGCGACATGCTGCGGGACAGTTTCGGATCCATGGTGCTGGTGCGTGCCTCGGCCGTTTCCGTCGCTCTTGGAATTGTCCTTCTCGTGGCGACGCCGAGCCTTACGCTTTCCGGTCTTGCGCTTTTCCTGATAGGCTGCGGCGTGGCGCTCGCCTACCCGCTGGCGGTCTCGACGACGATCGAGCTTGGCAAGGGTCAGCCCTCGGAAAACCTTGCGGCGCTGGGGCTGACGCTGATGTTGTCGACGATCGGCGTGCCGCCGCTGCTCGGCTTCATTGCCGAACATGTCGATCTCGTCGCAACCTTCCTGGTGCTGCTGCCTTGCGTCCTGGTCAGCTTCCTGATGGCGCCCGTCGCCGAGGGCCGCCGCCCGTCATGGCCGCGCCGGCGCCGCTAGCCGGCTAAACTGCCCTGTGGGAAAATCCGGCAAGGGTATGGCCTGCCCATAATTGGCCACAAGAGTCGGTGAGGGGTTGAGACCGCTGGCCTTAGCCGTTAGACAATGAAACCGGATTTGCCGAAAACAGGTGACACTGTGATCGACCCTTATGAGATGCTTGGTGTTTCGCGCGAGGCGGATGGCGTAGCCATCAAGTCCGCCTATCGCAAACGCGCGAAAACGGTTCACCCGGATGCCGGCGGCGACGTCGATGCATTCGGGAAACTGACCGTGTCTTATGAACTGCTCTCCGATCCGGTACGCCGAAAAGTCTACGACGATACGGGTTACGACCCGGAACTCGCCGACACGAAGGATCTCCAGGGGCTGGTGATTCTCGAAACGCTGGTCAACGAGATCATTCTCGACGAGCGCGAGCCGGGAAGTTTCGATCCGGTCGCCGCCATACGGCGCAAGCTGACCGACAAGATCGTCAATGCCCGCTTCCATATCCTGGAGATGGAGCGCCACCGCGCCCGCATCCGCAACCACATCGACCGTATCGGCCGCAAGCCCGAGACGGACGTGCTGGGCCGCATGCTGAAATCCCGATGTGAAGCGATCAACGACGCGATCGGCAGGGCCGAGACCGAGATCGAGAATATCGAGCAGGCCTACGGCATGCTGGACGGGTATTCCTACGAGGTCGAGGTGATCGAGATCAAGACCGCCGCCGAGTGAGGACCGCGGCACGTCTCTTGACACCGAACTCAGCTTCAAGACATAGCTTCAGCCTATTCAATTCAAAGGGTTTTCGATGGCATTGACCATACGGGAGGGTGTTCGCGGGGATGCCGCGGCGCTGCTCGGTTTCATCCGCGAGCTGGCGATCTACGAAAAGGCCGAGCGCGAGGTCGCGGCCACCGTCGAGACGATCGAAAGCTCCATTTTCGGCGAGACGTCGGTGACCAGGGCGCTGGTCTGCGAGCAGGACGGCGTGCCTGTCGGCATGGCGATCTGGTTCTTCAGCTATTCGACCTGGCAGGCAAGAAACGGGCTTTATCTCGAAGACCTGTATGTGACGCCGGCAGCGCGCGGGCTCGGCGCCGGAAAGGCGATGCTGAAGCGGCTGGCGCAGATCGCCATCGAGAACGATTGCGGCCGGTTCGAGTGGAGCGTGCTCGACTGGAACGAACCGGCGATCCGGGTCTACGAGGCGATCGGCGCAGAGCCGATGAACGAGTGGATCCGCTATCGGCTTTCGGGCGAGACGCTGAAGAGCTTTGCCGAGGGCTGAAGGGGCAGGCGAGGTTGACGCCTTGCGGTGCCGGTCGGAGGTGATAGCAGGTCTGGCCACTGATTAGATGCCGATCGATGGTCGTGGGTGATTCCGATTCTCAATCTCCCATTGACCATGCGATCATGGGGTGTTCTCTCGCCGCGTTATTAGGCTTGTCGTAGTCTAGGCCGTAGAACACTGCTTCCGTTAGAGGAACCTCGCGTATGACAGTCTCATCGAAAAGGAGATCATCGTATGTGGATTCCAATCGCGTTACTGCAGACGCATAGGTGTCGGCGAAGACTGTCAATGGGGGTGGGCACGGTCACCGTTGGAAAATCTCATTTTTGCCACGTAAAGCTTCACTTCTTCAACTCCTGAGTTTGGTTCACCTCGGGAGTCGGGGCGAAATACTCCAGACCTTGAAAGGTCGCAGCCGCGATCGTGGCTATCGCGACCAGGATACCAATCCCGCGCTCAAACCAGCCCAGCTTCCGCACTATCTGCAGTCTCTGTCCGTCCCAGTAGAGGTTGTTACGGAGGTCAACACCGAGGAGGCTTACGCCATTGATGGAGATGGAGCTGACGTCCGAGGGCCAACTCTTCGGCGTCTTAGTATTGGTGAATTTGAACCGCCTCACGCGGTCCCAGTCGATCTGTTCAATCTGATCCATGACAAATCCTCTACGCTCTTCGCGAGAGTGACAGATCGACTACCGGGTGCAACCAGGTGATGTTCGTGGAAATGGATGCGTCCACAGAATTGCGCTGAGATCCGTACCATTAACAGAAACAGCTAGCGTAGGCAGGGCTTTGATCCGTAGCGGTGAGTTACAATGGGAAGAAAGTTTTTTGGCGGCTTTGAAGCCGCCTCTCGAGATCGATCTGCCCTGCGATGCCTATACGGTTGCAGCATTATTGCAGAAAATGTTGACGTTGTTGAGATTGCAAGGTTTCGGCGCTCAGTCAACGAATTTGGCAAGCGCCCTCAAAGGTTAGTGGCGGAAGAGGTGGGATTCGAACCCACGGTACGGTTTCCCGCACGCCGGTTTTCAAGACCGGTTCCTTAAACCACTCGGACACTCTTCCCTGCGCGCTGGCTTTACAACGGTGGCAGGTCCAGCGTCAACCGGAGCTCGGCATCCTATCATCTTTATCGCATTGCGAATCCCCACGCCTCGTCACCGTGGCTCCACGGACAGGCTGAGGTAGGTCGGGTCGAATTCAGCCACGTCCTTCAGTCTTTCCCAGTCGAGAATGGTGATCGTGTGGTTGGACCAGGAGATCAGGCGTTCCCGCCTAAGCGTCTGGATGACGCGGTTCATGTGGACAAGCGACAATCCCAGCACGTCGGCCATCTCGCCCTGCGAGAGCGGGAGGTGAAAGGTCCAGCCGTTGGTGCGGCGGACCACGTCCAGCCGGACATAGAGTTCGCAAAGAATGTGGGCGAGGTGCGAGACTTTGGAGCGCCGCCCCATGGCGACGATCCAGGCGCGGTGGATGGAGCCGTGGATCAGCGTATCGAGCCACAACATCCGGGTCAGGTGCGGGTTCTGTTCCGTCACCTGCTTCAGGTCCGCATGGTCGCAAAGGCTGACATGGCATGGGGAAAGCGCGATCACGCCGTGATCCATGGTTTTCAGCAGGAAGGCATGCAGGTCTACGAAATCGCCGGCGACGTGGATCGCCGTAATCTGCCGCGAGCCTTCCGCCGTCAGTTTGTATCGGGCAGCGAACCCGTCGACGAGCAGGCTGCTGTAGCCGGGCCTCGATCCCTCGACCACCAGGTCCTCTCCAGCCAGAAAGCGCCTTTCACGGCCAACGATACGCCTGAGGATGTCGCGCTCTTCATCGGTGAGAAGGTCATGCTGTTCCAGATTAAGAAGTAAGGAGTCGATCACGGTTATCCTCGGCGGGTGTCAATATCCAGGGAAAGAACGGATGAGGAGGCCATATAGATCCCTCGGACACACTGACCATTGGGCGGGAACAAATGCCCGCGAAGGAAATTCGGTCGATAAATACTCAAGGCAGCGAGCAAGGCATGGCGCGATATTTCTTCGATTTGATCAATGGCGACGGGCCTGTGCGTGACAATGAGGGTCAGGAAATATCGACCCGCGAAGAGATCAGCCGGGAGGTGAGCCGGATATTGGCGGACATCGCCCGCGAGGAATTTCCCGAGCGGGGGAAGGGCTCGATCTCCATCGAGGTGCGCAACGAGTCTGGACAGTCGGTATTTACCGGCCAGCTGTCGTTCCAGACACAATGGCATGATGATCCGGAACTATGACTGTGCAATACCTGGATTCCTGCGAAGTTAATCTTGGCTGCGAGTAATCGTCGTTAGTGCATTATTAACCATATCAAATAGAATTTTATCTTTTCCCCTATTTTCGTTCGCATTTTTGCCGCGATGCTAGCAAAAGTTCGCCTCCATTGTGTCCGTCGGCATAGGGGTATGTCCCGGACCGGTTCAATGGCTGTGAAAGGCGGTGCGATCGCGAGGATCGTTCGCAGCCTGATGCAGTGAAGGCGGCATGGGACGGATGAGTTTGGGTGTGAGTGGCGGCAAGCTTTCGCTGGGTGCGAAATGGCTCGGGATAACGATGGTCTGCGCGGGGATGGCATCCTGCGCTACGACAGAGGCACCGAAGTCGAAACCCCGCAGCAAAGAGTATTTTTCCGAAAAGGAATATGGCGTCAAGGCGAGCCCGCGCGTGGTCGGCGACGGACGACCGGTGCCGAAGGGTGGCGGCCGGTTCATGGTCGGCCAGCCTTATGAAGTGAAGGGCCAGACCTACGTTCCGAAGGAAGATCCGAACTATAACCGGAGCGGTCTTGCCTCCTGGTATGGGTCCGCCTTCCACGGCCGCCTGACCGCCAATGGCGAAGTCTATGACAGCGACCACCTGTCGGCCGCCCATCCGACGTTTCCGCTGCCGAGTTATGCCCGGGTAACCAATATCGACAACGGCACCTCGGTCATCGTCCGGGTCAACGACCGCGGCCCCTATCATCCGGGCCGCATCATCGACGTTTCCGACAAGACGGCCGAGATGCTGGATATGAAGCGGATCGGCACCGCCAAGGTCAATGTGCAGTATGTCGGCCGCGCCCGCATGGACGGCAAGGACATGCCGTTCCTGATGGCCTCCTACATCCGCAAGGGCGATCGCCTGCCGTCGATCCGGCCTGAAGGCCAGATCGCAACCGGCGTCATGGTTGCGTCGAACCAGACGCTGGGCGACCAGCTCCAGAGCTACGGCTCGGCCATGCCGCGTCCGACCGCGCTGGCAGGCCGCACGCCGAGCGGCCCGGCGCCGGCAGCTTCCTCGCCCCAGGCTTTCGAGGCATTCGAGAATTTTTCGACATTGCCGCAGGTCGGTCCGCACCCGATCGAGCGGCCGGTTGCCGGGGTTTCTCCCGCGCAGAACCGGCAGGTCGCCTCTTCCTACCCCGTCGAGGCTCAGGCGCGGCCACCGCAGGGCCGGAACCTGGAAACCGCCTATTCATCCGCTCCGCAGGCAAAAGCCCCGCAGGTCGTGTTCGGCAACATGGTGCTGGAAGGTCCCAAGGCCGCTCAAAAGCCCGTGCGCTAGTTCATGGGCGATTGCAGGGTGCAATCGCCACTGCTAGGCATGGGGAAGGACGGTTCGTGGGGTGATCATGCGGCGCCTGCTGATTCTGCTTTGCCTAGTATTGCTGCAAGTATTCCTGCAAACCGGCGCGCCTTCGGGAGCCGTCAACGCGCAGGAACCACCGCCCGCCTTCGTGACCAAGGCGAAGCAGGTCTATATGGTCGAGGCGAAGACCGGCACGGTGCTGCTCGCCTCCAACGAAAACCAGGGCTTCCCGCCGGCCTCGCTCGCCAAGCTGATGACCATGGAAGTGGTTTTCAGTGCGCTGAAGCGGGGCGAGATCAGCCGTGAGACCGTCTTCCCCGTTTCCGAATTTGCCTGGCGCACCGGCGGGGCGCCCTCGGGCACCACGACCATGTTCGCGGCGCTGAAATCCCAGATCCGTGTCGAAGACCTCATCAGGGGCGTCGTCGTCCAGAACGGCAACGATGCCTGCATCGTGCTGGCGGAAGGTATTTCCCGTTCAGAAGCCGAATTTGCATCCCGGATGACGGCGCGCGCCAAGGATCTCGGGCTCGGTCGTTCCGTCTTCGGCAATTCCACCGGCCTGCCGGATACGGAGAGCCGCACGACTGCCCGCGACCTCGTCGAGCTCTCTCGTCATATCTTTCGCGAATATCCGGAATTCTATCCGATCTACGCCCAGCCGGATTTTACCTGGAACAAGATCTTCCAGCGCAACAAGAACCCGCTTTTTTCGCTCAATATCGGCGTCGATGGCCTTGGGGCCGGTTTTGCCGAAGGTTCGGGTTACGCGCTGGTGGCGTCGGTAGCACGCAACGGCACGCGGCTCTTCCTCGCCATGGGCGGGCTTGCGAGCGACAAGGAACGGCTGGAAGAGGCGAGAAGGGTGCTCGAATGGGGACTGTCTTCGTTCGAGACCAAGGTCCTGTTCAAGCAGGGCGAGGTGATCGGCCAGGCGAGCGTCTATGGCGGCACGTCGAGCCATGTCGATCTCGTCGCCCGGGAACCGGTCGATATCTACCTGCCGGCCAACAATCCCGACCGCCTTTCCGGGCGAATCGTCTATCGCTGGCCGCTCAGGGCTCCGGTGACCGAAGGCCAGGATGTCGGCGTGCTGAGGATTTCTTCGGGCGACCGGGTGGTGCGGGAAGTGCCGCTGGTGACGGCCAAGCCGATCGAAACCGGTAGCCTCGTCAGCCAGGCGACGGACGCGCTGCTCGAACTGATGTTCTTCTGGCTTTGACAACACAATGTTTCGCAGCGCACCCATATGCGTTATAAGCTGAAGCATAAAATTGAGTGCGGAAAGACGCGTGGCAGAACATTCCGGATTGTTCGTAACTTTCGAAGGCGGCGAGGGGGCTGGCAAATCCACCCAGATTCGCCGGCTCGCAGACCAGCTGCGCCGCCGTGGCCATGATGTGCTGATGACCCGCGAGCCTGGCGGCTCGCCGGGGGCGGAAGCCGTGCGCCACGTTCTGCTCTCCGGGGCCGCGGAAGAGTTCGGCGTGCGGATGGAGGCGATCCTGTTTGCCGCCGCCCGTAACGACCACGTCGAAGAAGTGATCCGGCCGGCGCTCGAAAGCGGCGCCGTCGTGCTCTGCGACAGGTTCATCGATTCCTCACGCGTCTACCAGGGCGTCACCGGCAACCTGGAGCCCGATTACATCGAGGCGCTGCAGCGGGTGGCGATCAACGGTGTGGTGCCGGATTGCACGCTGATCCTCGATCTGCCGGCTGAGGTCGGGCTGAAACGCGCCCGCAAGCGCGGCGCCGACAGCGCGCCCGATCGTTTTGAGCGGGAGGAGATCGAAACCCACGAAAAACGCCGCGAGGCTTATCTCGAAATCGCCGAGGCGGAACCGGAACGCTGCTATGTGGTCGATGCCGAGCGCTCCGAAGACGAGATCGCCGACGAGATTTTCGCGATTGTCGAGCCGCTGGTGCGCGAACTGAGCTTTACCCAGAAAAGCAGCGCGGAATCGGTCGGATGAGCGAGGAAACCGCCGGCATTCTGGAAGGCGCCGTGCCGCCGGCGCGCAATCCGCATCTCTATGGGCATCAGGCCGCCGAGGAATTTCTGGCGCGCAGCTACCGCTCGGGGAAGGGGCACCACGCGATCCTGATCGAGGGGCCGGAGGGGATCGGCAAGGCGACGCTCGCTTTCCGCTTTGCCAACCACGTGCTTTCGCATCCCGATCCCGCGACTGCGCCCGATCGTCTCGCCGATCCCGATCTCAATTCGTCCGTCAGCCGCCAGATCGCGTCCGGGGCCTCGCATAACCTCCTGCATCTGGCCCGGCCGGTGGAAGAGAAGACCGGCAAGACGAAAACCGCGATTACGGTGGACGAGGTGCGCAGGGCCGGGCATTTCTTCTCGCAGACGTCAGGCACCGGCAACTGGCGGATCGTCATCATCGATCCGGCCGACGATCTCAACCGCAATGCGGCGAACGCCATCCTGAAGATCCTCGAGGAACCGCCGCGCCGTGCGCTGTTCCTGGTCCTCTCGCATGCACCCGGAAAACTGCTGCCGACGATCCGCTCGCGATGCCAGTCGCTGAGGCTGTCGCCGCTCGGTGACCGGGATCTTGCGAAGGCGCTCGCAGGCCTGGGTACGCCGCTTGACGGCGGCAAAACCCAGGAGATGGTGCTGGCCAAGTCCAAGGGCAGCGTTTCCCAGGCGCTGAAACTCCTGAACTACGGCGGCACCGAGATCATCTCCGCCTTCGAGGAGGTGGTCGCGGCCGACGGTCCGACGGCCCGCAAGGCGATGCACCGGCTGGCGGATGTGCTGTCCGGCAAGGACAGCGAAGTGATCTTCGGCTTTTTCCTGGAGCACCTGAGCGATCACCTGATCGCCAAGGCGCGCAACGCGGCCCTTGCCGGCGATCTTCCGACTGCCGACCGGCAGGCGAAACTGGTCAGCGACATGACCGAGAAGATCACCATCGCGCAGGCTTATAATCTCGACCGCAAGCAGACGATCCTGTCGATCCTCGATGCCGCGCGGCGCTGATCGAAGGGCAGGGGCGGGAACCGCATAAGGAACTTTGTGTTTCGCATCAGCGAAACATGCGCTAAGAGCGGCATGATCCAAATCCAAGTGCCCGAGTGCCCCTGATGTCCGACAAGACGCCCTATTACATCACCACTGCGATTTCCTACCCGAACGGCAAGCCGCATATCGGCCATGCCTATGAGCTGATCGCGACGGATGCCATGGCGCGGTTCCAGCGCCTGGACGGCAAGGATGTTTTCTTCCTGACCGGCACGGACGAACACGGCCAGAAGATGCAGCAGACGGCGCGCGCCGAAGGCATTGCGCCGGAAGCGCTTGCCGAGCGCAACTCCGGTGAGTTCCGGGCAATGGGCAAGCTGCTCAACGCGTCCAACGACGATTTCATCCGCACCACCGAGCAGCGTCACCACGAGGCCTCCAGGAACATCTGGAATCGCATGGCCGACAATGGCGACATCTACAAGGACACCTATGCCGGCTGGTATTCGGTGCGCGACGAAGCGTTTTATGCCGAGGACGAAACGTCGGTCCGCGATGGCGTCCGCTACGGGCCGCAGGGAACGCCGGTGGAGTGGGTTGAGGAGTCCAGCTACTTCTTCAAGCTCTCCGAATACGGCGAAAAGCTGCTGAAGCACTACGAGGAAAACCCGGATTTCATTGGCCCCAACGAGCGCCGCAACGAGGTGATCTCCTTCGTGAAATCCGGCCTGCGGGACCTTTCGGTATCGCGCACGACCTTTGACTGGGGTATCAAGGTACCGAACGATCCGGCCCATGTCATGTATGTCTGGGTCGATGCGCTGACCAATTACATCACCGCGACCGGCTATATGGAAGACCCGAACGGCCCGCGCGCCAAATATTGGCCGGCGGACGTGCATATCATCGGCAAGGACATCATCCGCTTCCATGCGGTCTACTGGCCGGCCTTCCTGATGTCGGCGAAGCTGCCGCTGCCGAAGCGCGTCTTCGCCCACGGCTTCGTGCTGAATGCCGGCGAGAAAATGTCGAAGTCGGTCGGCAATGTCGTCGATCCGTTCGAGCTTCTGGAGAAGTTCGGGCTCGACTACGTGCGCTATTATCTTTGCCGTGAGATTTCCTTCGGCCAGGACGGCAATTGCAACGACCAGCTGATCGCCACCCGGGTCAATGCGGATCTGGCCAACGGCATCGGCAACCTTGCCAGCCGCTCGCTGTCGATGATCGTCAAGAATTGCGACGGCCATGTTCCGGAGCCGGGCGAGCTCACCGACGCCGACAAGGAACTGCTTGCGGCGGCCGACGGCCTGATCGCCATCTGCCGCGAGGAGATGGACAAGCAGCTGATCAACCGCGCTCTTGCGGCGATCATCGGTATCGTTTCCGAGACGGACCGTTATTTCGCGGCGCAGGCGCCGTGGGTGCTGAAAAAGACAGATACGGCCCGCATGGGCACGGTGCTCTACGTGACGGCGGAGGTCGTGCGCCAGATCGCCATTCTGCTGCAGCCGTTCATGCCGGATTCGTCGGCCAAGCTGCTCGATCTCGTGGCTTCTCCGGCCGATAAGCGGGATTTTGCGGCGCTCGGCGAAGCTGGTCGCCTGAAGCCCGGTACGCCGCTCGAAGCCCCGACGCCGGTCTTTCCGCGTTATGTGGCGCCGGAAGCGAGCGCATAAGGCCTTATCCATGCTGATCGATACTCATTGCCACCTGGATTTTGCCGATTTCGCCGAGGAGCGCGACGCAATCGTGTCGCGCGCCCACGAGGCCGGCGTCGGCCAGATGGTGACGATCTCGACGCGGGTTCGAAAACTTGACGGGCTGCTGGCACTGACCGAGCGGTATCCGTCGGTCTTCTGCTCGGTCGGCACGCATCCGAACAACGCCGGCGAGGAACTGGACATTGAGACCGAAGACCTGGTGCGGCTTGCCAATGCGCATGAGAAGATCGTCGCGATCGGCGAGGCCGGGCTGGACTATTTCTACGACACGCAGACGCCGGCCGACCAGAAGACCGGGCTGATCCGCCATATCGCGGCCGCCCGGGAAACCGGTCTGCCGCTGATCATCCACAGCCGCAGCGCCGACGAGGACATGGCCGAGATCCTGACGGCGGAAAGCGGGAAGGGGGCCTTCCCTTTCATCCTGCATTGTTTCTCGTCGGGCGCCGACCTTGCCCGCATCGGCGTGGAACTCGGTGGTTACGTATCCTTCTCCGGCATCCTGACATTCCCGAAATCGGAAGACCTGCGCACGATCGCCAGAACCGTGCCGCTCGACCGGTTGCTGGTCGAGACGGATGCGCCTTATCTGGCGCCGAAGCGCTGGCGCGGCAAGCGTAACGAACCTTCCTATGTGGTGAATACGGCCGAGGTGCTCGCCGAATGCATGGGCGTCAGCTACGAGGAAATCGCTGAGGTTACCACGGAGAACGCGTTCCGCATTTTCTCCAAGATGCCGAGGCTCTGACCTGTGGCGAGGTATCGGCGACGCTTCACCATTCTTGGCTGCTCGTCGTCGCCGGGCGTGCCGCGGCTGAATGGCGACTGGGGCGTCTGCGATCCGAACAACCCTAGGAACCGCCGCACCCGTGCCGCCTTCATGGTGGAGCAGATCGCGCCCGATGGCGGCAGCACCGTGGTGGTCATCGACACCGGTCCTGACTTTCGCGAGCAGATGATCTCCGCCAACGTACAGCGGGTCGATGCGGTTCTCTACACCCACGCCCATGCGGATCATCTGCACGGCATCGACGACCTGCGCGGTTATTTCATCCTGCAGCACCATCGCATCCCGATCTACGCCGATCCGGTCACCATGGACCGGATCCGCCAGGGGTTCGGTTATTGCCTGGAAACGCCGCCGGGCGGCAATTATCCGCCGATCGTCCGGCCGTTCCTGATCGAGACCATGGACGAGCCGATCGTCGTGGACGGGCCGGGCGGACCGATCCGTTTCCTGCCGCATCTGCAGGTGCATGGCGACATCCATTCGCTGGGTTTCAGGATCGGCGACGTGGCCTATTGCAGCGATGTCAGCGACTTTCCGCCTGAAAGCGTGGCGAAGCTCGGCGGGCTCGACGTGCTGATCATCGATACGCTGCAGTACCGATATCACCCGAGCCATCTGTCGCTCGAACAGGCGCTTGAATGGATCGCGAAATTTGCGCCGAAACACGCGATCCTGACGCATATGCATCTTCCGCTCGACTACGACACCGTGATGGCGCAGACGCCGCAGCATGTCGAACCAGCCTATGACGGTCTCGCGTTCGAGGTTGTCCTCGATCTCTGATCGATGGCAGAATAATAGTGGAGTGGAGTGGCCACAAATCCCGGTTTTCCAGGCCTGGGTGCGTATCGGATAGTTCCATAATCTATCTTATGCGATACTAAAAGCACAGATAGGGAACATGGCCCAATTTTACACGCTACGCGGGAAAATTCGACGCAATGATTTGCGTCGATATCTTTGCTTGAACTGATTTGCGGTTTTACACAAGGTGCCAAACCGGTACACCAACTCTTTTTTTTGAACCTTTCAGGTTCTACGGCCACACCACGGCACATATGGCCGTGAGGAGCCATTACCGCGATTGTCTTTTGGCCTTTCTTTACACGTTGGGTTG
Organism: Neorhizobium tomejilense; assembly: GCA_002968845.1. Lineage (GTDB taxonomy): Bacteria > Pseudomonadota > Alphaproteobacteria > Rhizobiales > Rhizobiaceae > Neorhizobium > Neorhizobium tomejilense. The sequence continues at coordinate 485,558 of PVBG01000001.1, forward strand.
TCGCGCAACTGGGTTGACCTTACGGGCTCCTTTACGTGTTTCTCGGCCTTGTTTTGATCTTGGCTCAGAGAGCCGTAATCGCTAGCGCGGACCTGATTTGGCCGCGATGGCGTTTTGCTGATGGCCTGACGGGCGGCGGCGTGAGCGTCATTGAGACGCTTGACGCCTTCCATTCGGGCCGCCCTTAGTTGCAAGCCGACCTGCTCCATACGGAGTACTCGCTTATACGCGAGCGGGTCGTCTAGTTCTCGGGCCAGACCTCCGGCCACTCCCAATCTTGGGCCTCGATCCACTCGCTGTGCAATTGGGTCGATAGTGATCCGGGTGCTTGTTCGCTTATTCGTTTCAGAACGCTCTCCACGCTGGGTAGGTCTGGATTTCTCGGTTTTTCGCTTCGCCATGCCCTCGTTCCTTTATGGTCGGGGTAGTACCAGAGGGACCCCCCTTCCCTGAGTTTGACCGTGGGCACGATTGCCCAACGGTCCATTTCGATGTCGCCATCGGAGTATCCGAATGGCGGGTTCATCGGCCATCGTTTCTCAGGCCGAATGATTTCGGCGTCCTGCTCGCGCAGCCACCGTTGACCGCCGACATAGGTGTAATTTCCACCTTCCTTGCGGGTCTTGCGGTCAAGATATTCATCGAGGAATTCGCTCGACGGGAAAAACCCGCCTACTTGCTCCTCCCATTTGTCAATGAATGCTTGGCAGAAGATTTCCTTCAGCTTCCCACGAAGCATGAAGTTGATAATGTTGCCGTTCTTCCGCCTTGCTTGCGCCGGGAACGTATAGAACGGGTCTTGCGGCGCTATGCGCGCATCAACGAACTTCTGCGCTCGCTGGACAAAGTATTCTGCGCCTATCGGCGGCAGCTTTGACATAGCGAGCTTTGATTGTGCATGCGGATCATCAACGTCTTTGTTGATGTACTTGCATGCGTACGCGATTGAACCCTTTTCGTACCCGTTTTTGATCGGGACCCACCAAGAGAAGCCATGCTTCCAACAGGGTTCGTTAAATCGCGTTGCCCACTCGATCGGAACCTCTACCGGCACGTCGCGAAGCGAACGATGCCACGAGTTCCCGCCGTGATCCCACGTCGAGATGGGTAACGTGTTCTGCCAGAACACTATGCCGTGCCAGTGCGCCCTACCCTTTTCCGAACCATGTTCGCCGGTTACGAGGTACCGGACGGGATAGCCGCGTTTTCGCAGTTGCTTGAAATACTTTTGCACGTCTGAGTAAGTCAGGATTGCCGCCCTGGCGTGGCTTTCATTCCCGTCCTCGTCCCTTCCGTAGGTCAGGTCGATTGCGGTACTTGCAACACTGGTCTTACTTTCGGCAATGCACCGGCCCACCCATTCGTCGATACGGTTGGACCTGCATTGCCCGCATTTTCGACACGCGACCAATGATCCATCGGCCAGTTTGTTTTTCTCGTTACACATCGTTTTTGCCTCTTTTCTTGGTCGGTGTCAGTAAATGCACAGTTCGACAAGGGAGAACACACGCACGCGCATACGTATAGGTGAGACTATAGTATGCGCGTGCTTTAGCATCGGCCAATTCACTTGAATTGGCCGTTGCTTTTGCTTGGGATGCGGGAGGTGACGTTTCGGGAGCCGAACCGTCTACGGTTAATCGCCCTAGGAGGACCTAGGAACGCCGTAGGGGTGCGGGGGGCGGCGCTACGCCCCCCTTTGGTTCGCTACGCTCCACGGTCCCGGAGACACGTTCGGCGGGCCCAATGAGAATGTAGTATTCAGACGGCTCATATGCATAAACCGCCTTCTCATAATCGGCCTCGCCTTCACACAGGAACTCGTCGACGAGAGCCCATGTCTCCAGATCCATGATGAGAACCTTGATCATTCAGGCGGCTCCATATCTTTCCAGCCTGTAAGCTCGAAGTGTGCGGGGTCATAGAGACCCTTGAACTTCGCGCCCCATGTGATTTTGACGTCCATTGAATTCGCCACCTCTTGACCGAGGTGGCCGATGATATCCCACGCATGTGGGATCACAGGCCGATCCATATAGCCGAGAGTACCGTGGATCAGGTCCACGGCGGCAAAGCGATGAGGCCAAAGCCCATCGCTAGGATCGTCCCGGCTATCGCCCTGGACGTATTCCGCCGCCTGATCCGCATGGGTGCGGACGATGCAGAGCGGGAAAAGAGGAATGCCGAGACTGGCAGCCCTTTTTACCATCTTGTCGGAAAACTCCAAGATAGACGGATGAGCGCCGACGCGGTTGGCCCGCGTCTGCTGCTGTTGATATTTCGGCGTCTTGAGGAAGCCGGGGTTCCGCATGGCCTCAAGGGCCATGGGAAACGCCTTTGCTGGATCGCTGTTGCGGTAATCCATGGCGGGCTTAGGATTGCCCGCCAGTTCCGCCCGAAGCTGACTGATCAGGTTCCTGATCGTCTGCTGGTGGAACGCTGGTGCCCTCCGTTCCTGCGCTTGCTGTTGCAGTGCCAGAAGCGCTCGGAGCCGGAGTGACATTGTTCTTCATAGCCTCCATCATCGCGATGAACTGCGCTCTGTCGGCTTCCATCTGCTGTTGCAACATCAGTGAGTTGTGACGAGCGGCCCGCTCGATTTCGAGGATACGCGGATCGCGTTCCTCACGCTCGTACATACGCGCGAACGACACCGGATCAACACTCTCGATGTTGAACGCCGTATTGTCGTAGGTGTCGAGCCAGATACCCCCGCCCATGAGGCGGAGGCAGAAGGACCCCCGGTAATAGAACTCGATCTGTTCCAGACCGGGTTCAACGTGCGCGAGGAAGCGCACGAATTCCGGTCCTTCATGATGAGCGGTAACCCGACCTGGCTGATACTGCCCGTTCTCGTCATAGGACGGATACTGGTACTCGACCGGCACGATATACATGTTGACCGGCTTCTCAGCCAGAATGCGCATCTTGATAAGACGCGCCTGATCCTCGTTCCCCTGCGGGTGAGCGAATGTCGCGTCTTCCAGTTCGCCAAGCTCAACGAACGCTTGGATCATACCCAACTTTTGCATCGCACTTTCCTTTAGAAGGGTGCGACGCCATGGTCGCTACCCGTGATTGAGAAAATCCGCATACAGGAACATAAACAGCACAACTGATATGACCACGTACGCGGTAATTCGAACTACCTTAGCCATTAGGCCCTCCGGTTAGGTTGCAACTTGCAACCCATACCGGAGAGCCCGTTTCGCGTCAAACGCCCTTCGGAATACGGGTCTGATCGACCTTCGCCATCACCTCCGTATAGGCGTTATCGTTCTCGAGAAGGCGTTCACCGAACACGGTGTTGCCCTCGATAATCGCCGCGCCCTGTAGCTCGACCTCACCCACGTCTTGGTTCGTGACCACGAACGGGAGCGTGTTGAAGGTCTCGGCAATCATGAAGTCAGGGCCGAGCGATGGGTTAGCCACCTCGACAACCCAGAAGTGCTGACGCTCTTCGTTGAAGGTGTTGTCAGGTGCCGGCTTGAACCACTTGCCGCCAATACGTGTATTGGAGTGCTGCCATTTGTGGTTCAGCGGGTAGTACCCGAACAGGCCACCGGGAACGGAATGCGACGTATCGATTTCGCCATTGCTCATGCGCTCGACCTTCTGAGGGTCGAGATCGTCGCGCATCGCGTTCGGCAGCTTGTCGGGATCCGTGATGAACAACAGCGGATCGCGTCCGCGTTCAAACAACTGTTCCGGCAGGATTTCCGCCGTCACCATGACAATGCCGCCCGTAGGGCAGCGCGGCAGAACGATATTCAGGTCGCAAAGCGCCGAGCCGTTAACAACGGCATCGGTCAGGTTTGCGCCATCGGTTGCCCACCGCTTTTCGATGCCGAAGACTTCCGTCTTGTCGGCAATCTTGATCGGCTGTTGCCACATCTTGTCGGGAACGCTGACGCCCTGCATCAGCAGGTCGATAATCCAGCTTTCCGGCAGTCCTTCGAACTGCGCTTTCAGCTGCGCGTACCACTGCGTTCGCTTGGCAAGTTCGATATTGGCGAGCGAAATCTTGACACCGGCCGTCGCCATGTCCGCGAAGATTTTCGGGCGATACACGCCCCCGACGTTTTCGAGATCGAGCCTGACGCCCGTGGTCGATGCGTCATTACCGCCTCCTGTAAGGTTGGCGATGTTCGCGTAGCTACCGGCAAGCCCGCCACTTTCCTTGACGGCTACCGGACCGGCTGCGTCGCGGGTATTACCGGTCATGCCGATACCCCGAACAGTAATGTTCGGATTGGTGAAGGTCAGATCGACTGACCCTTCCATGGCGAGATCGTCCCAGTCGGGAACGACATACTTGTACTGCTGATGCTGCCAGAAGGCAGGAGCCAGCGTCGTGGCGGTCATGAGCCGCTTCTTCGCGGCCCACAGGGTTTCGGACCGGTTTTTCATCCGGAAATTCTGGATGAGATTGTACGCCTCGATATAGCACGTGTTGATCACGTCCGTCGGCGCCGCATGGAAGCCCATATATTTGTGGATCGGGATAGACCCGACCGCACCGGCCACCATGCTTTCGAAGAACGGCGTAACCGGAACGCCGTTGGCGTTCGCCTTCTTCATATACGAACGGTCGAATTCGTCCCGTCCGCCGTCGAAACGCTCGAACGCGAGGAACGGGACGAACCATGCCTGGAACCGGCACTGAATGCCGTTCTTGATGACCTCGGCGGTTTCCATCAGGTCCACTTTGCAGTGGAGCATAGAGTTGCGAAGCGTGTCTTCACGCAGCAACGGAAACGCCGTGATCGGCACCACCTTGCCCGCAGGCATGGAGGTGGCAACGACCTGATTGATCTGGCGCACAGAGCGCGGGATCATGATGGGCGTTGTGTTCGTGCGCGAAATGTCGCGAATTTCATTCGCTGTAAGCTGTCTGGTCACTTACGTTTCCCTTTCTTGCCTCTAAGCGCGAACCACATTTTTGTGGCCGCTCGTTTGATGTTTTCAGCGCGACGTTCACAGCCGTCGCATTTCACGGGAGCTTTGGGGGTTGGCTTCACCATCAGAAGCGCACCCCCGAACGAGTACGCGCGCCGCCTCCCGGCGGAGCCGGATAGGCGCGTCCGTTGCGCATGAGACCGCGCGGCATGCGCGGCTTGTTCCACCAATCCGAAATACTCCTTCGGATCATGTGGCCCATCTGATCGGGTCCGACCGGAAGCCCGCGCTTTTCAAACCATCTGTCGATGTTGTGCTGCATATCGCGTGGCGCGACATACCAGAACGCCGGGCTAAGCAGATCATCCCCCAACCGGTCCTCAATATCGGACGCGTTAGGGGTATTCGGGTCGGGCTCCGCACCTTTCGGATACGGGTTAGTGACGGACGGCTTTTTGCCTTCGTCGTATCCCATATCCGATTTGAACGCCCCCGGGACGCTAGCCGTCTGCTTATGAGACGTAGCGCCGAGGCGTGGGACAAGCTGCCGGCTTACCTTCGTCCCCGTATAGGTCCGAGGTTGAAACAGCCCACCTGGGGCATTCGCCGCCCGGTCACTGATCTGCATAGACAGCAGCGCAGTGTCCGGTTCCCGCTTTTTGGCTAAAATCGGGTCCAGCTTGTCGCCCAACGCTTGGCCGAGAACCCCGCCGAAATTCGACAGGGCCTCCGGCAACTGAGACACCGTTGGGGCGGTCGTCGTGGTGAACCCCGCCGACCCGCCGTTTCGCAATGCGGTCAGGGGATTAAACCCTGCCGCACGCGCGTCCGCCACCATTTCCCCGTAGTTAATACGGGTCGTGGTCTCCTGCTTTTTCTCCTTCTTCTTACCGAAGAGACCGAGCAGGCCGCTGACGCCCGCGCCGATGATTTGACCCCACATCAGCGTGACGGCTCATAGAACGCCGCGTCGGCACTGCCCTTGCCCAGAAGGTCAAGCGCCTGCCTCATCCCGGCGTTTTCGGCCTTGCGATTGCTACGCCATGCAAGGCCGAGATCGAACGCCAGACCGAATACAACGCCGATTGCTGTAAGCAATTGGTCGATGCTATCGGCTGGCAGTCCCTTCGATGCCAAGTATACCGCAAGTGCGGTACCTGCCCTTCGAAGAAGAGGGGAGACCACAAGCATAATAAGCTTGCGGTCTATAATGCCTTTTAACGTCATGCGGCACCTCCGTTTTACGGTGCGCTCGCGTTAAAGTTGGTTCCAGTCTCTATCTTATGCGATACTAAAAGCACAGATAGGGAACATGGCCCAATTTTACACGCTACGCGGGAAAATTCGACGCAATGATTTGCGTCGATATCTTTGCTTGAACTGATTTGCGGTTTTACACAAGGTGCCAAACCGGTACACCAACTCTTTTTTTTGAACCTTTCAGGTTCTACGGCCACACCACGGCACATATGGCCGTGAGGAGCCATTACCGCGATTGTCTTTTGGCCTTTCTTTACACGTTGGGTTGTCGCGCAACTGGGTTGACCTTACGGGCTCCTTTACGTGTTTCTCGGCCTTGTTTTGATCTTGGCTCAGAGAGCCGTAATCGCTAGCGCGGACCTGATTTGGCCGCGATGGCGTTTTGCTGATGGCCTGACGGGCGGCGGCGTGAGCGTCATTGAGACGCTTGACGCCTTCCATTCGGGCCGCCCTTAGTTGCAAGCCGACCTGCTCCATACGGAGTACTCGCTTATACGCGAGCGGGTCGTCTAGTTCTCGGGCCAGACCTCCGGCCACTCCCAATCTTGGGCCTCGATCCACTCGCTGTGCAATTGGGTCGATAGTGATCCGGGTGCTTGTTCGCTTATTCGTTTCAGAACGCTCTCCACGCTGGGTAGGTCTGGATTTCTCGGTTTTTCGCTTCGCCATGCCCTCGTTCCTTTATGGTCGGGGTAGTACCAGAGGGACCCCCCTTCCCTGAGTTTGACCGTGGGCACGATTGCCCAACGGTCCATTTCGATGTCGCCATCGGAGTATCCGAATGGCGGGTTCATCGGCCATCGTTTCTCAGGCCGAATGATTTCGGCGTCCTGCTCGCGCAGCCACCGTTGACCGCCGACATAGGTGTAATTTCCACCTTCCTTGCGGGTCTTGCGGTCAAGATATTCATCGAGGAATTCGCTCGACGGGAAAAACCCGCCTACTTGCTCCTCCCATTTGTCAATGAATGCTTGGCAGAAGATTTCCTTCAGCTTCCCACGAAGCATGAAGTTGATAATGTTGCCGTTCTTCCGCCTTGCTTGCGCCGGGAACGTATAGAACGGTTCTTGCGGCGCTATGCGCGCATCAACGAACTTCTGCGCTCGCTGGACAAAGTATTCTGCGCCTATCGGCGGCAGCTTTGACATAGCGAGCTTTGATTGTGCATGCGCATCATCAACGTCTTTGTTGATGTACTTGCATGCGTACGCGATTGAACCCTTTTCGTACCCGTTTTTGATCGGGACCCACCAAGAGAAGCCATGCTTCCAACAGGGTTCGTTAAATCGCGTTGCCCACTCGATCGGAACCTCTACCGGCACGTCGCGAAGCGAACGATGCCACGAGTTCCCGCCGTGATCCCACGTCGAGATGGGTAACGTGTTCTGCCAGAACACTATGCCGTGCCAGTGCGCCCTACCCTTTTCCGAACCATGTTCGCCGGTTACGAGGTACCGGACGGGATAGCCGCGTTTTCGCAGTTGCTTGAAATACTTTTGCACGTCTGAGTAAGTCAGGATTGCCGCCCTGGCGTGGCTTTCATTCCCGTCCTCGTCCCTTCCGTAGGTCAGGTCGATTGCGGTACTTGCAACACTGGTCTTACTTTCGGCAATGCACCGGCCCACCCATTCGTCGATACGGTTGGACCTGCATTGCCCGCATTTTCGACACGCGACCAATGATCCATCGGCCAGTTTGTTTTTCTCGTTACACATCGTTTTTGCCTCTTTTCTTGGTCGGTGTCAGTAAATGCACAGTTCGACAAGGGAGAACACACGCACGCGCATACGTATAGGTGAGACTATAGTATGCGCGTGCTTTAGCATCGGCCAATTCACTTGAATTGGCCGTTGCTTTTGCTTGGGATGCGGGAGGTGACGTTTCGGGAGCCGAACCGTCTACGGTTAATCGCCCTAGGAGGACCTAGGAACGCCGTAGGGGTGCGGGGGGCGGCGCTACGCCCCCCTTTGGTTCGCTACGCTCCACGGTCCCGGAGACACGTTCGGCGGGCCCAATGAGAATGTAGTATTCAGACGGCTCATATGCATAAACCGCCTTCTCATAATCGGCCTCGCCTTCACACAGGAACTCGTCGACGAGAGCCCATGTCTCCAGATCCATGATGAGAACCTTGATCATTCAGGCGGCTCCATATCTTTCCAGCCTGTAAGCTCGAAGTGTGCGGGGTCATAGAGACCCTTGAACTTCGCGCCCCATGTGATTTTGACGTCCATTGAATTCGCCACCTCTTGACCGAGGTGGCCGATGATATCCCACGCATGTGGGATCACAGGCCGATCCATATAGCCGAGAGTACCGTGGATCAGGTCCACGGCGGCAAAGCGATGAGGCCAAAGCCCATCGCTAGGATCGTCCCGGCTATCGCCCTGGACGTATTCCGCCGCCTGATCCGCATGGGTGCGGACGATGCAGAGCGGGAAAAGAGGAATGCCGAGACTGGCAGCCCTTTTTACCATCTTGTCGGAAAACTCCAAGATAGACGGATGAGCGCCGACGCGGTTGGCCCGCGTCTGCTGCTGTTGATATTTCGGCGTCTTGAGGAAGCCGGGGTTCCGCATGGCCTCAAGGGCCATGGGAAACGCCTTTGCTGGATCGCTGTTGCGGTAATCCATGGCGGGCTTAGGATTGCCCGCCAGTTCCGCCCGAAGCTGACTGATCAGGTTCCTGATCGTCTGCTGGTGGAACGCTGGTGCCCTCCGTTCCTGCGCTTGCTGTTGCAGTGCCAGAAGCGCTCGGAGCCGGAGTGACATTGTTCTTCATAGCCTCCATCATCGCGATGAACTGCGCTCTGTCGGCTTCCATCTGCTGTTGCAACATCAGTGAGTTGTGACGAGCGGCCCGCTCGATTTCGAGGATACGCGGATCGCGTTCCTCACGCTCGTACATACGCGCGAACGACACCGGATCAACACTCTCGATGTTGAACGCCGTATTGTCGTAGGTGTCGAGCCAGATACCCCCGCCCATGAGGCGGAGGCAGAAGGACCCCCGGTAATAGAACTCGATCTGTTCCAGACCGGGTTCAACGTGCGCGAGGAAGCGCACGAATTCCGGTCCTTCATGATGAGCGGTAACCCGACCTGGCTGATACTGCCCGTTCTCGTCATAGGACGGATACTGGTACTCGACCGGCACGATATACATGTTGACCGGCTTCTCAGCCAGAATGCGCATCTTGATAAGACGCGCCTGATCCTCGTTCCCCTGCGGGTGAGCGAATGTCGCGTCTTCCAGTTCGCCAAGCTCAACGAACGCTTGGATCATACCCAACTTTTGCATCGCACTTTCCTTTAGAAGGGTGCGACGCCATGGTCGCTACCCGTGATTGAGAAAATCCGCATACAGGAACATAAACAGCACAACTGATATGACCACGTACGCGGTAATTCGAACTACCTTAGCCATTAGGCCCTCCGGTTAGGTTGCAACTTGCAACCCATACCGGAGAGCCCGTTTCGCGTCAAACGCCCTTCGGAATACGGGTCTGATCGACCTTCGCCATCACCTCCGTATAGGCGTTATCGTTCTCGAGAAGGCGTTCACCGAACACGGTGTTGCCCTCGATAATCGCCGCGCCCTGTAGCTCGACCTCACCCACGTCTTGGTTCGTGACCACGAACGGGAGCGTGTTGAAGGTCTCGGCAATCATGAAGTCAGGGCCGAGCGATGGGTTAGCCACCTCGACAACCCAGAAGTGCTGACGCTCTTCGTTGAAGGTGTTGTCAGGTGCCGGCTTGAACCACTTGCCGCCAATACGTGTATTGGAGTGCTGCCATTTGTGGTTCAGCGGGTAGTACCCGAACAGGCCACCGGGAACGGAATGCGACGTATCGATTTCGCCATTGCTCATGCGCTCGACCTTCTGAGGGTCGAGATCGTCGCGCATCGCGTTCGGCAGCTTGTCGGGATCCGTGATGAACAACAGCGGATCGCGTCCGCGTTCAAACAACTGTTCCGGCAGGATTTCCGCCGTCACCATGACAATGCCGCCCGTAGGGCAGCGCGGCAGAACGATATTCAGGTCGCAAAGCGCCGAGCCGTTAACAACGGCATCGGTCAGGTTTGCGCCATCGGTTGCCCACCGCTTTTCGATGCCGAAGACTTCCGTCTTGTCGGCAATCTTGATCGGCTGTTGCCACATCTTGTCGGGAACGCTGACGCCCTGCATCAGCAGGTCGATAATCCAGCTTTCCGGCAGTCCTTCGAACTGCGCTTTCAGCTGCGCGTACCACTGCGTTCGCTTGGCAAGTTCGATATTGGCGAGCGAAATCTTGACACCGGCCGTCGCCATGTCCGCGAAGATTTTCGGGCGATACACGCCCCCGACGTTTTCGAGATCGAGCCTGACGCCCGTGGTCGATGCGTCATTACCGCCTCCTGTAAGGTTGGCGATGTTCGCGTAGCTACCGGCAAGCCCGCCACTTTCCTTGACGGCTACCGGACCGGCTGCGTCGCGGGTATTACCGGTCATGCCGATACCCCGAACAGTAATGTTCGGATTGGTGAAGGTCAGATCGACTGACCCTTCCATGGCGAGATCGTCCCAGTCGGGAACGACATACTTGTACTGCTGATGCTGCCAGAAGGCAGGAGCCAGCGTCGTGGCGGTCATGAGCCGCTTCTTCGCGGCCCACAGGGTTTCGGACCGGTTTTTCATCCGGAAATTCTGGATGAGATTGTACGCCTCGATATAGCACGTGTTGATCACGTCCGTCGGCGCCGCATGGAAGCCCATATATTTGTGGATCGGGATAGACCCGACCGCACCGGCCACCATGCTTTCGAAGAACGGCGTAACCGGAACGCCGTTGGCGTTCGCCTTCTTCATATACGAACGGTCGAATTCGTCCCGTCCGCCGTCGAAACGCTCGAACGCGAGGAACGGGACGAACCATGCCTGGAACCGGCACTGAATGCCGTTCTTGATGACCTCGGCGGTTTCCATCAGGTCCACTTTGCAGTGGAGCATAGAGTTGCGAAGCGTGTCTTCACGCAGCAACGGAAACGCCGTGATCGGCACCACCTTGCCCGCAGGCATGGAGGTGGCAACGACCTGATTGATCTGGCGCACAGAGCGCGGGATCATGATGGGCGTTGTGTTCGTGCGCGAAATGTCGCGAATTTCATTCGCTGTAAGCTGTCTGGTCACTTACGTTTCCCTTTCTTGCCTCTAAGCGCGAACCACATTTTTGTGGCCGCTCGTTTGATGTTTTCAGCGCGACGTTCACAGCCGTCGCATTTCACGGGAGCTTTGGGGGTTGGCTTCACCATCAGAAGCGCACCCCCGAACGAGTACGCGCGCCGCCTCCCGGCGGAGCCGGATAGGCGCGTCCGTTGCGCATGAGACCGCGCGGCATGCGCGGCTTGTTCCACCAATCCGAAATACTCCTTCGGATCATGTGGCCCATCTGATCGGGTCCGACCGGAAGCCCGCGCTTTTCAAACCATCTGTCGATGTTGTGCTGCATATCGCGTGGCGCGACATACCAGAACGCCGGGCTAAGCAGATCATCCCCCAACCGGTCCTCAATATCGGACGCGTTAGGGGTATTCGGGTCGGGCTCCGCACCTTTCGGATACGGGTTAGTGACGGACGGCTTTTTGCCTTCGTCGTATCCCATATCCGATTTGAACGCCCCCGGGACGCTAGCCGTCTGCTTATGAGACGTAGCGCCGAGGCGTGGGACAAGCTGCCGGCTTACCTTCGTCCCCGTATAGGTCCGAGGTTGAAACAGCCCACCTGGGGCATTCGCCGCCCGGTCACTGATCTGCATAGACAGCAGCGCAGTGTCCGGTTCCCGCTTTTTGGCTAAAATCGGGTCCAGCTTGTCGCCCAACGCTTGGCCGAGAACCCCGCCGAAATTCGACAGGGCCTCCGGCAACTGAGACACCGTTGGGGCGGTCGTCGTGGTGAACCCCGCCGACCCGCCGTTTCGCAATGCGGTCAGGGGATTAAACCCTGCCGCACGCGCGTCCGCCACCATTTCCCCGTAGTTAATACGGGTCGTGGTCTCCTGCTTTTTCTCCTTCTTCTTACCGAAGAGACCGAGCAGGCCGCTGACGCCCGCGCCGATGATTTGACCCCACATCAGCGTGACGGCTCATAGAACGCCGCGTCGGCACTGCCCTTGCCCAGAAGGTCAAGCGCCTGCCTCATCCCGGCGTTTTCGGCCTTGCGATTGCTACGCCATGCAAGGCCGAGATCGAACGCCAGACCGAATACAACGCCGATTGCTGTAAGCAATTGGTCGATGCTATCGGCTGGCAGTCCCTTCGATGCCAAGTATACCGCAAGTGCGGTACCTGCCCTTCGAAGAAGAGGGGAGACCACAAGCATAATAAGCTTGCGGTCTATAATGCCTTTTAACGTCATGCGGCACCTCCGTTTTACGGTGCGCTCGCGTTAAAGTTGGTTCCAGTCTCTATCTTATGCGACACTTGGATCGCATCGGGAACGTTACAGACGAACGCTCGTTCTCTCTCTCGCTGAGGCTTCCCGGACCGTTGGCCTCTTCGTCAAGCTCGGCGCAAGCAAGCGTCCCTAACGTCGGCCTCACCCGGAATGATTCCGGTTCAGATTGAGGACAATGATATGTCGAACGAAACTACCCACCAGCCGTCCGAACAGTCGCTCGCGCTGTTCCTGCAGGACAACGACGCCGACAAGCTGACCGATATTCTGGTCGAGGCGCTCTACGAAGCCTTCCGCATTCTCGAGGACGAAGTTCGTCCCGAAACGTTTCACTAAAACGTCCGTGCTGCTCGAGTGCTCGGACATGCTTGTCTTTCGCGTGCGAACATGATTGCCGTACGGCATTGGCAGCCCTCACGGATTCTCCCATCATGTTTGCAAGCGCCACGCCCTTCCTCACCATCGGCCTTCTGATTCTGTCGAACGTCTTCATGACCTTCGCCTGGTACGGGCACCTGAAATTCGAGAGCAAGCCGCTTTATCTCGTCATCATGGTGAGCTGGGGCATCGCCTTCTTCGAATATTGCGCCCAGGTGCCGGCAAACCGCATCGGCTACGGTTACTTCAATGCAGCCCAGCTGAAGACCATTCAGGAGATCATCACGCTCTCGGTCTTCGTCATTTTCTCCGTGCTTTATCTCGGCGAGCCAATTCACTGGAAGCAGATCGTCGGCTTCGGTTTCATCGCGCTCGGAGCGTTCTTCATCTTCACGAAATAGAGCGAATGCCGGGAACCGGCGCGCCACAGATGTGTTCGGGCCACCATGACGTCAGGTGGTGCGATGAAGAAGAAATCGGGCGATATCCGGATCGGGATTTCGGGCTGGACCTACAAGCCCTGGCGCGGCGTGTTTTATCCCGAGGGCCTGCCGCAAAAGCAGGAGCTGACCTACGCCGCCGAGCATTTCCGCTCGATCGAGATCAACGGCACCTTCTACGGGCTTCAACGGCCGGAGAGCTTTGCCACCTGGCATGACGCGACACCCGACGATTTCGTCTTCGCGATAAAAGGGTCGCGTTACATTACCCATATGCGCCGCCTCACCGACATCGAAACGCCGCTCGCCAATTTCCTGGCCTCCGGCGTCCTGCGCCTCGGCAAGAAGCTGGGACCCGTCCTCTGGCAGTTCCCCCCGCGGATGAAATTTTCGGCGGAACGTTTCGAGCCGTTTCTGAGGCTGCTGCCGAAGGCCACGGGAGATGCCGTCGACCTTGCGGGGCGGCACGATTCGCGCCTCGACGGGCGCGACTATGTGGAGACGGATGCGGATCGGCCGATCCGCCATGCATTGGAGATTCGCCACGACAGCTTCCGCTCGCAGGATTTCATCGACCTGCTGCGCCATTATAAGGTCGGCTTGGTCGTCGCAGACACGGTCGAGTGGCCTCTCCTGATGGATCTCACCGCCGATTTCGTCTATTGCCGCCTGCACGGCTCCGAGCAGCTTTATGTCAGCGGATATGATGACGAGGCTCTCGACCGCTGGGCGCAGCTCATCCGCCAATGGACGAAGGGTCGCGACCCGAAAGACGCGGAACGCGTGGGGCCGCCTTCCCCACCGCGTGCGCACGGCCGGGATGTCTATGTCTACTTCGACAACGACGTGAAAGTGCGCGCCCCGCGGGATGCCCAGGCCCTCGCCGACCGGCTTGATGCGGGGCCGATTTCGTCGATTGCGAAGACCGCCAGACGCGCCTGAACGGGAGGTTTTCGCTTTTCCGTCGGCATGCCTTCATTTCTATCTCGGTTTGATTTAGAGACAGTCCTTCAATCCGCCTTTTCCGGGCGGTAGGACTGTTCGCAAGGTATGTTGATAAATGCTTGATTCCCTCAGAAACGCCGCCCGCTCCTGGGTTGCCAAGTCGCTTCTCCTGCTTCTGGTTGCCTCGTTTGCCGTCTGGGGTGCTTCTCAGTCGTTGGTGACGACCGGCGGCAACACGGTGATGACCGTCGGGGACCAGCAGATTTCGAGCGAGGAATTCCGCCTCGCCTACCAGCGGCAGATCGCCAATCTCAGCCGCCAGTTCGGGACACAGCTGACGGCCGAGCAGGCCCGCGCCTTCGGCATCCAGAACGAGGTGTTCACGCAGCTCGCAGCCGGCGCCGCGCTCGATCAGCTTTCCGACGACATGAACCTCGGCCTTTCGGAGGACCGCCTCGCCAACCTGATCGCCGAGGACCCGGCCTTCAAGGGCGTCAACGGCCAGTTCGACCGCAACCTCTTCACCTCTCGCCTGCGCAATGCCGGCATTCGGGAGGACGACTACATCAAGGAGCGCAGCAAGGTCGCGGTCCGCAGTCAGATCGTCGAGGCAGTTTCGGATGGCTTCCAGCCGCCGAAAGTGCTGGTCGATGCCTTGAAGAGCTATCGTGACGAAACCCGCACGATCGACTACATCCTGCTCTCCAACGCCAATATCGATCCAGTGAAGGCACCGGCAAACGATGTACTCGCCGCCTGGTTCGAGGGCGTGAAGACCCGTTACCGCGCACCCGAATACCGCACTTTCACCTATGTGAAGCTGCAGCCGGGCGACATCGCCGACGCATCTTCGATTACCGACGAAGCGGCGCGCGCCGAATATGACAAGCGCAAGGACAGCTTCAAGACGCACGAAACCCGCACGATCGAGCAGCTCCCCTTCCCCAACAAGGAAATGGCGCAGGCGGCCGCGACGCAGCTGAAGGACGGCACCGCCACTTTCGACCAGATCATCAAGGATCAGGGCAAGACGGCGACGGACGTTCGGCTCGGCGATTTCACCAGGGAGAACGTGCCTGATCCGGCCTTTGCCGATCCGGCCTTCAAGGTCGCTGCCAGCGGCGGGACGACGCCGGTCATCGACGGCACCTTCGGCCCGGTCATCCTGCGCGTCACCAATATCCGCCCGGAGACGACGCGTTCATTCGACGAGGTCAAGGAAGACATCCGCAAGCGGCTTGCCGTCTCTTCCGCGTCCCAGGAAGTCTTGAGCGTTCACGACCGTTTCGAGGACATGCGCAGCGGCGGCACCCCGCTCGAGGAGACTGCCAAGGCGCTCAACCTCAAGGCAATCACCGTGACGTCAGATGCCTCCGGCCGCGACGAGAAGGAGCAGCGCATCACCGAACTGCCGGCTTCCGCCGCGCTGCTCGGCGATGTTTTCCGGACCGAGCCCGGCGCCGACACCATTCCGGTCAATCTCGGCAATGACGGTTATGTCTGGTTCGAGGTGCGCAACATCGTGCCCGAGCGCGACCGCCCGCTCGCCGATGTGCGCGAAAAGGCCGTTGCCGACTGGACCGCCGAACAGCAGCGCCAGGCGCTCACCGCCCGCGCGACCGAGCTCAAGGGCCGCCTCGACAAGGGCGAGACGCTTGCAGCCATCGCCACCGAACTTGGCGTAGCGGTCGAAAACAAGCAGGGCCTGCGCCGTGGCGCCGAGGACGCGATCTTCGGCAACGAGGCGATTTCGGCGGCCTTCTCCGGCCCGGTCAACAAGACTGCGACCGCGATCGGTTCCGACGGTGAAAGCCGCCTTCTGATGAAGGTGGCCGCCGTCGACCAGGCGACGACGGATGCGGTTTCCGGCGACCAGCAGCTGCAGCAGATGGCGAACGCTGCCGGTGACGACATGCTCGATCAGATGGTCAACAGTCTGAAGACAAGCTACGGCGTGTCCGTCAACCAGACCGTCGTCGATCAGGCCATGCTGCAGTAAACCAGAGGGACGGCCGACCATGCCTGAGCTGAAACCCCTGCTTGCCAAGGTTGCCAATGGCGAGAGCCTCAGTCACGAAGAGGCGCGAGGCGCTTTCGACATCCTGATGTCCGGCGAGGCGACGCCGTCTCAGATCGGCGGCTTCCTGATGGCGCTGCGCGTGCGCGGCGAGACGGTTGCCGAGATCACCGGCGCGGTCGAAACCATGCGATCGAAGATGCTGCCCGTCTCCGGCCCTGCCGACGCCATCGACATCGTCGGCACCGGCGGCGACGGCCTCGGCACCTACAATATCTCGACGCTTGCCTCCCTGATCGTCGCCGGCTGTGGCGTCCCGGTCGCCAAGCACGGCAACCGGGCGCTGAGTTCGAAATCCGGCACTGCCGATACGCTGTCGGTTCTGGGCGTCAACCTGGAGATTGGGCCCGACCAGATCTCCCGCTGCATCACGCAAGCCAGCATCGGCTTCATGTTCGCGTCGATGCATCACGCGGCGATGCGCCATGTGGGGCCGAGCCGCGTCGAGCTCGGGACCCGCACGATCTTCAACCTGCTCGGCCCGCTTTCCAACCCTGCCGGCGCCAAACGCCAGCTCCTCGGCGTATTCGCGCCGAAATGGCTGGGGCCTATCGCAGAAGTCCTGCGCGATCTCGGTTCGGAGACGGTCTGGATCGTCCACGGGGACGGGATGGACGAGATCACCACCACGGGCATTACCCAGGTGACGGCGCTGGAAGACGGCAAGATCCGCTCCTTCGAACTGACGCCGATGGATTTCGGCGTTCAGCCTGCAACGCTGGACGAACTGAAGGGCGGCGACGGCGTGCACAACGCCGCCGCATTGCGCGCAGTGCTCGGTGGTGCCAAGAATGCCTATCGCGATATTTCGCTCTGCAATGCGGCTGCCTCGCTGGTCGTCGCCGGCAAGGCGGAAACGATCGCCGACGGCATGAGGCTTGCCACCCGTTCGCTGGATGGCGGCCAGGCAGCTGCTGCGCTCGACCGTCTGGTTGCCGTCTCGAACGAAAAGGATTGAGGTCATGACGGATATCCTCAAGAGGATCGAAGCCTACAAGCGCGAGGAAATCGCCGCTGCCAAGGCGAGCGTACCGCTTGCGGAGCTGAAGGCCCGCGCTGCGGACCAGCCCTCCCCGCGCGGCTTTCATCGTGCACTGAGGGCGAGGCAGGATAGCGGTGCCTTCGGGCTGATCGCCGAGATTAAGAAGGCAAGTCCGTCCAAGGGCCTTATCCGCCCGGATTTCGATCCGCCTTCGCTTGCAGCAGCCTACGAAGCCGGTGGCGCCACCTGCCTCTCCGTCCTCACCGATGCGCCAAGCTTCCAGGGCGCGCCGGAATTCCTGAGCGCTGCCCGCAACGCCTGCTCGCTGCCGGCGCTGCGCAAGGATTTCATGTTCGAGACCTACCAGATCCACGAGGCGCGCGCCTGGGGCGCCGACTGCATCCTGCTGATCATGGCCTCGCTTTCCGACGACGAGGCGCGCGAGCTTTACGATGTGACCGCCGAACTCGGCATGGACGCGCTGATCGAGGTGCATGACGAAGAGGAGACGGAGCGGGCGCTGAAACTCCCCTCGCCGCTGATCGGCATCAACAACCGCAATCTGCGCACCTTCGAGCTCAACCTCGAAACGAGCGAGCGGCTGGCGCCGATGGTGCCGGCCGACCGGCTGCTCGTCGGCGAAAGCGGCATATTCAGCCATGAGGACTGCCAGCGCCTGAAAAAGGTCGGCATCAACACCTTCCTCGTCGGCGAAAGCCTGATGCGCAAGGACGACGTGGCCGCCGCCACCCGCCTCCTCCTGACCGGCGAGGCTGCGGCCCAGGCGGCAGAATAATGGCTGGCCTCACCCATATCGGCGCTTCCGGCGAGGCGCATATGGTCGATGTCGGCGATAAGGCCGAGACCAGCCGCTCGGCGACCGCCGAAGGTTATGTCCGCATGCTGCCGGAAACGCTGGCAACGATCCGCGAGGGCAATGCCAAGAAGGGCGACGTGATCGGCACGGCGCGGCTCGCCGGCATCATGGCCGCCAAGAAGACCTGGGATCTCATCCCGCTCTGCCACCCGCTGATGCTGACCAAGGTGGTCGTGGATATCACCGAGGACGAGCAGCTTCCGGGCCTTCGGGTGACCGCAACCGCCAAACTCACCGGCAAGACCGGCGTCGAGATGGAAGCGCTGACGGCCGCCTCGGTCGCCTGCCTGACGATCTACGACATGGCGAAGGCCGTCGACCGGGCCATGGAGATCGGCGGCATCCGCCTTCTCGAAAAGACCGGCGGCAAATCCGGAACCTATCGCGCGGAGGACTGAGACATGGCGTTGCTGCCCGTTTCCGAAGCGAAGAACCGCCTGCTTGGGAAGGCCAGTCCGATCGGCACTGTGGAGATGGTCGCGCTTGGCGACGCAAATGGCCGCGTCCTTGCGACGGACCTCGTTGCCTGCCTCACCCAGCCTCCCTTCGACGCGTCTGCCATGGATGGCTATGCGCTCAAAGCTTCCGACGCACCGGCGATCGGGACCGAACTGACCGTGATCGGTACCGCCGCCGCCGGCCACGCCTTCGAAGGCACGGTCGGCAAGGGTGAGACTGTGCGCATCTTCACCGGTGCACCCCTGCCGGAAGGTGCCGATTCCATTCTCATCCAAGAGGATGCCGAAAAGCTCGAAGGCAACCGCATCCGCACCAGGTTCGAAGTCATCAAAGGCCGGCACGTGCGCCCTCGCGGCCAGGATTTCGCCGAGGGCGAAACCGTGCTCCCGGCCGGCACGCTCATCGACTTCTCGCATCTGACGGTCGCTGCGGCCATGAACCACCCGGAGCTTTCCGTCTATCGCCGCCCCCGCGTCGCAGTCCTGGCGACGGGAGATGAGCTCGTCCCGCCCGGCGCCACGCCCGGGAGCGCGCAGATCATCGCCTCCAACACCTTCGGCGTTTCCGCCCTGGTGCGCGACAATGGCGGCGAAGTCCTCGATCTCGGCATTGTCCGGGACCGGCCTGAGGATATCACCGCGGCCATCGACAAGGCCCGTGCGGCCAAGGCTGACGTGCTGGTGACCCTCGGCGGCGCCTCGGTCGGTGATCATGACCTGGTGCAATCGACGCTGAAAGCGGCGGGCATGGAGCTGGATTTCTGGCGCATCGCCATGCGGCCGGGCAAGCCGCTGATGGTCGGCGCGCTGGGCGAAATGCAGGTTCTCGGCCTGCCCGGCAATCCGGTCGCGAGCCTGGTCACCAGCCTACTCTTTCTCGAACCGCTGATCCGCAAGCTCGCGCACCTGCCGGAAAAGCGCAGGGAGGTGCAGGGCGTCGCGGCAAGCAAACTTCCCGCCAACGACCAGCGCCAGGATTATCTGCGCGCCAGGCTGACGAGAGACCGCGACGGCAATCTCGTCGCGGAGGCCTTCGCGAAGCAGGACTCATCGATGATGAAGATCTTTGCCCATTCCGACGGCCTCATCATCCGCCCGGCGCACGCGCCGGAACTGCCGGCCGGCGCGCCCTGCCCGATCCTGCTGATCCGCCCTTGAGGTGATCCGAACCGCCCGCGGCCCGGTCTCTATCCGCCACCCGAACGGCCGCGACGAGACTATTCCTCGTCCTGCTCCTGCTCGGTCAGCACCCAGACGTGACCGGCCGGATCGAAGATCGACGCCACCTGGCGACCATTCATGTCCGTCTGGATTCTGTCGCGCATCATGCCGCCGAACTGGAACGCCGCATCGACGACGCTTTCGACATCCGGCACCGTCAACTGAAAGATCGTGCTGACGGCGCCGTCGTTTTTCGGATGGTAAGGCCCCTGATAGGAAGGTGCTGTCTCCCTTTCCGGATCCGATCCGCAGACGACGATGCCGATCGGTCCGAGCTGCAGCTCGATCATCATCAGGCGGAGCATCTCATAGGAATTCGTTTCCGTGGCGCCGAAGACGTTCTTGTAGAACTCGGCCGTGTCGCGTTCGCGCCCCTGTGCCACGAACAGGCTCAAACTCAAGCTGAAATTACTACCCAACATCGTCCATGCTCACCCGTGATTCCCCGGCAGGATAAAGGAGTTATTGTGGTGGTGTCATGTCAGCCGTGGAAGCCTCCGGCCTTTAACGGACGCTATGCACCGGATTCGCCGCCGGGGCCTGTATAACGCGCCCGTGGACGGATCAGGTGTCCTCTCTCGACCTGCTCCATGGCATGCGCCAGCCAGCCGGCGGTGCGCGAGAGCGCAAAGATGACGAGCGGCGCGTCTTCAGGGAGCTTGAAGGTCGCAGCAAGCGATGCCAGTGCGAAATCGATGTTGATCGGCTCGCCGAGCAGTTCCTCCCCCGCTTCGGCGAGCGTGACGTAGAGCGGTGGCGCTTCGAAGCTCGCCATCAGCGCCCGTGCCCGCGGATCGCCATGCGGATAGAGCCGGTGGCCGAAGGGCCTGACGACGCCTTCAGAGGACAGCGTGCCGCGGATCGCCTCGCGCACACCGACCGACCCCGCCTTTTCCGCGAGCACCGTGACGCTGGTCCAGGCGCCACCATGCCGCGGACCTGTGAGCGTCGCGAGGCCGGAAAGCGTGGCAGCGGAGAGTGCAGCCCCCGACGACGCCGTCACGCGCGCCGCGAAGGCGGAAACGTTGAGTTCGTGTTCGGCTGCCAGCACCAATGCCCTGCGGATCGGCTCGGCCGCATCGGGCCGCTGCCAGCCGAGCGCCAGTCGCTGATGCAGGGGCAGCGGTTCCGGCCACGGCGCAAGCGCCATGGCGACGGTCGATAGCACGTCGGCTGCTTCCGCGCGCAGGACGAAGGGTTTCCGCCTCAGCGCCGGCAGGTCGTGCATCACGCGGGCGGCAAGCCCGGCAAAGGCCGCGGCCATGCGGGTGGGGGCGCTCTGCCCTGCCCCGCCTGCGGTGACGCGCACTCTTTCCGTATCCCAGAGAAGTGCGGCGACCTCTTCCAGCGTGGCATGTTCGCACAGTTCGACGGCATCGCGGCCGCGATAGAAAAGCCGTTCGTTGGAAATCGTCGAAATTGTCGTCGGCAGGACCGGGTCGCCCCAGCGGATCGCGTCCGCTGCCACCGCCGCCGATTGCCGCCGCCCCGCATGCCGTTCCGAGAGGCGCTTGACGTCGTCGGCCTGATAGAGGCTGCGGCGCGGATCGGCAGGGTCCGGCTTGGCGCGGATGCGGCCGCGGCTGACATTGGCATAAAGCGTCTGCGGCTTGGTCCCGAGGCGGGAGAGCGCTTCTTCGGCGGTGATCCAGAGCATGTTCATGTTGATCGATTGCATCAAGATTGACGTCAATAAGACTAGGTCGGATCATCACCTTCGTAAAGGAGAAACACCCATGAAAAACAACGGACTTGAAGACGTCATCGCCGCCGAAACCCGGCTTTCGGACGTGGACGGGCAAGCGGGCCGCCTCGTCATTCGCGGCGTGTCCCTCGACCTGCTTGTCGAGCGCGCGACCTATGAAGACGCTGCAGCGCTGCTCCTCAATGGCTTTCTGGAACATCCCGTCACCACGGCCGATCTGAAGGCTCGCCTCGGCCAGGCCCGCGCCGAAGTTTTTGCGCATGTGCGCGCCGCAGATACCGCGCTTCTGAACCTGCCGCCTGTCGATGCCATGCGCGCCCTGATCGCGCGGTTGCCGGACGGCGAGGATTTCGAAACGACGCTTCGGCTGCTGGCCGCTCCCGCCGTCTTCCTGCCGGCCGTGCTGAGGCTGCAGAAGGGAGAGATGCCGGTGGCGCCCACCCCGTCGCTTTCCCAGTCCGCCGATATCCTCGCCATGCTGAACGCCAGCCTGCCGACGCGTGAACAGGTCGCAGCGCTGGACGCCTATCTGGTGACGATCGCGGATCACGGTCTGAACGCCTCGACCTTCGCCTCGCGAGTCGTCGCCTCGACCGGCGCCGGCCTCACTTCATCGGTGCTGGCTGCCATCAGCGCGCTCAAGGGACCGTTGCATGGCGGTGCGCCGGGACCGGTGCTCGACATGCTGGATGCGATCGGCAGCGAGGAAAACGCCAAAACCTGGCTCGGCCAGGCGCTCGATCGCGGCGAGCGCCTGATGGGCTTCGGCCACCGCATCTACCGCGTCCGCGATCCCCGCGCCGACGCACTGAAAGGCGCATTGCGGCCCTTGGTCATGACCGGACAGGTGGACCCGGACCGCATTCGGCTTGCCGAAGCCGTCGAGCAGGCGGCACTCGCCATCCTTAGGGAGCGCAAGCCGGACCGGCCGCTCGACGTTAATGTCGAGTTCTATACTGCCCTGCTGCTCGATGCGCTGAAATTTCCGCGGGCTGCCTTCACCGGTGTCTTTGCGATCGGCCGCTCGGTCGGCTGGGTCGCCCATGCCCGTGAACAGGCGCTCGAAGGCCGGCTGATCCGGCCCCGCTCGGTCTATGTCGGCCCCCTGCCCCAGGCGGCATGACTGGCGATCACATCTGGATAGACATGCCGCCGTCGACGGTCAGCACATGGCCGTTGACGAAGGAGCCGGCGTCGCTTGCCAGGAACAGCGCGGCACCGGCGATCTCGTCGGGCCGGCCCCAGCGCTGCAGCGGCACGCGCTGGCGCATGAAAGCGATCATGTCGGGATCCGCGGAAATCGCCGAGTTGGTCTCTGTGGCGAACATGCCGGGCGCAATCGCGTTGCTGGTTACGCCGAACGGGCCGTATTCGACTGCCAGGCTTCGCACCAGGCCGGTCAGGCCCTGTTTGGCGACGGGATAGATGGCATCGCCCGAACGGGCCATGTTGCCGATGATCGACGTGACCGAGATGAGACGGCCATGGCCCTGAGCCTTCATGATATCAGCGGCCTTGCGGGAGAGCGCGATTGCCGAGAGCAGGTCGGTCTGGATCAGGTTCAGGATTTCGGCATCGCTGAATGCTGCAAACGATCGCCGGTCGCGGGCACCGACATT
The DNA here is from genome assembly GCA_002968845.1 of Neorhizobium tomejilense. Lineage (GTDB taxonomy): Bacteria > Pseudomonadota > Alphaproteobacteria > Rhizobiales > Rhizobiaceae > Neorhizobium > Neorhizobium tomejilense. Next base: position 508,852 of record PVBG01000001.1, read on the forward strand.
GTTGATGAGAATATCCAGCCGGCCATGATCTGCGTGGAGCTTTGCGATAGCCTCGCGTCCGGCATCGAGATCTGCAACGTCGAAGGCGGCAGCGCTCGCCTTGCCGCCCGCACCGGCGATGGAGGCCACGGCCTGCTCGAGCATGTCGCCGGAGCGGCCGCTTAGGACGACATGCGCGCCGGCCTCCGCCAGAGCCGTCGCCATCTGCAGGCCAAGCCCTCGGCCGCTGCCGGTCACCAGTGCCACGCGCCCGATGAGGGAAAATCTGTCGAAAATGGCCATATCGCACCGCTGAAATGAAAAGAGCAACTCGGCGAAGCATAGGGGATGTTGAAGCAATCCCGCCAGTGCGAAACAGAAAGTCTCCGCCTGACTGCAAAAAGGCAGGACGCGAGACCCTGCCTTTTTGAATTTGCTCAGACGAGGCGGCTCTGTTCCAAGGCCGCTTCGATGAAGCTCGCAAACAGCGGATGCGGATCGAGCGGCCGGCTCTTCAGTTCCGGATGGTACTGCACGCCGATGAACCACGGATGGTCCGGATATTCGATCGTCTCCGGCAGCACGCCGTCCGGCGACATGCCCGAGAAGACCAGACCGCAGTTTTCCAGCCGGTCCTTGTAGTCGACATTCACCTCGTAACGGTGGCGGTGACGTTCGGAAATATCGGTCGAGCCGTAGATTTCCGCGATCTTGGTGTCCTTCTTGAGCGCCGCCTTATAGGCGCCGAGGCGCATCGTGCCGCCAAGGTCGCCGGCTGCCGAGCGGATTTCGAGCTCGTTGCCCTTCACCCATTCGGTCATCAGGCCGACCACCGGCTCCTTGGAAGGGCCGAATTCCGTCGACGATGCCTTCTCGATGCCGGCGAGATTGCGGGCAGCCTCGATGACGGCCATCTGCATGCCGAAGCAGATGCCGAAATACGGCACCTTGCGTTCGCGCGCGAAACGGGCCGCATTGATCTTGCCCTGCGAGCCGCGCTCGCCGAATCCGCCCGGTACCAGGATACCGTGAACCTTTTCGAGCCAAGGTGCCGGATCTTCCTTCTCGAAGATCTCCGACTCGATCCACTCGAGGTTGACCTTGACGTGGTTGGCGATGCCGCCGTGATGCAGCGCCTCGATCAGCGACTTGTAGGCATCCTTGAGGCCCGTGTACTTGCCGACGATCGCGATCGTCACTTCGCCTTCCGGGGTGCGGATGCGATTGCAGACCTCTTCCCAGGCGTCGAGGCGCGGCTTGGGGGCCGGTTCGATGCCGAAGGCGGCGAGAACCTCACTGTCGAGGCCTTCCTTGTGATAGGCCATCGGCACGTCGTAGATATTGGCGACGTCGAGCGCCTGGATGACGGCGGACGGGCGGACATTACAGAACAGCGACAGCTTGCGGCGTTCGGCCTCCGGGATTTCCCGGTCGGCGCGCACCAGCAGGATGTCGGGGGCGATCCCCATCGCCTGCAGCTCCTTGACGGAATGCTGGGTCGGCTTGGTCTTCAATTCGCCGGCCGCCGGAATGAACGGCATCAGGGTCAGGTGGAGATAGATCGCGGTGCCGCGCGGCAGGTCGTTGCCGAGCTGGCGGATCGCTTCCATGAACGGCATCGCCTCGATGTCGCCGACCGTGCCGCCGATCTCGCAGATGACGAAATCATAGTCGTCATTGCCTTCGGTGACGAAATCCTTGATCTCGTTGGTCACGTGCGGGATCACCTGGACGGTCGCGCCGAGATAGTCGCCGCGGCGTTCCTTGTCGATGATGTTCTTGTAGATGCGACCCGTGGTGATGTTGTCGGTCTTCGTCGCCGAGCGCCCCGTGAAGCGTTCGTAGTGACCGAGATCGAGGTCGGTTTCCGCCCCGTCGTCGGTGACAAAAACCTCACCGTGCTGCGTCGGGCTCATCGTGCCCGGGTCGACGTTGAGATAAGGATCGAGCTTCCTCAGCCGAACCCGGTAACCTCGTGCTTGTAACAAAGCTCCGAGTGCCGCGGCCGCAATTCCTTTTCCGAGGGAAGAAACCACGCCGCCAGTTATGAATACATATCGCGCCATGGGATTCACCGGATACCTTTTCATTGGTGATTCCGCCAGCCCAAATCGTCTGCTTTATAAAAACGGCTGTGGAATCTTCACAAAATAAAACCGGCAGGCTTTTGGCCTGCCGGAGCTTGAAACGTTGACCGAGCCTTATTGGCCGGTCGGAACACCCGTCGGCGCAGCCGGAGCGGCAGGCGCCGAACCGGTCGCGGGGGCCGCAGGAGCGGGCGTCGCGCCGGTCGCCGGGGCTGCCGGAGCGGATGCGCCGGAACCGGACGGAACGCCGTTGCCTGCCGGAGCGGGTGCAGGTGCCGGGCCGAGCTGGTCGAGAATGCCGCCGCCGGTGCCCTGCTGGCTCTGCGGGATGCGGTTCAGGATGTCGCTCGGGCGGGATTCGTACCGTGCGAGGATGCCGAGCGCCAGCGAGGTGATGAAGAACAGCGTCGCGAGGATGGCGGTCGTGCGGGTCAGCGCATTGGCGGTGCCGCGTGCCGACATGAAGCCGGAGCCGCCGCCGATGCCGAGCCCGCCGCCTTCGGAGCGCTGGATCAGCACGACGCCGACAAGCGCCAGCACGATCATGAGATGAATAACGATCAGAACGGTCTGCATGAATTAAAGATCCCTGCCCCTCGACGAGGCAATAGAAGAAGATTGGCGGCTCTTTACATGAGGCTCGCGTGCATTCCAAGCCCTTATCAAAAAGCTTTAGGCCGTCAGTCCCTCATAGACCCGATAGATGGCGAGAAAGTCCTCGGCTTTCAAGCTCGCGCCGCCGATCAGTGCGCCGTCGACATTCTCGACGCCCATCAACTCCCGGGCATTGCCCGGCTTGACCGAACCGCCATAGAGGATGCGCATCTGTCTGCCTTCGTCGCCGAACCGCTGGATGAGTTCTGCCCGCATGAAGGCATGGGCGATTTCGATATCCTTGACGGTCGGCGTCAATCCGGTGCCGATCGCCCAGATCGGTTCATAGGCGACGACAGTGTTGGCGGCGTTTGCCGACAGGGGCAGCGAGCCAAAAATCTGGCGTTTCAGGATGTCGAGGGTCTGGTAGGCGTCACGTTCGTCACCGGTTTCGCCGATGCAGACGATCGCCGTCAGGTCGGCGGCATAGGCAGCCTCCGCCTTGGCGCGGACCAGATGATCGGTCTCCGCATGGTCGGCTCGGCGTTCGGAATGTCCGACGATCACGTAAGTGCCGAAGCAGTCGGCGATCATCTCCGCAGAAATATCGCCCGTATGGGCGCCGCACATGTTCTGGTGGCAATCCTGGCCGCCGATCTCCAGCGGACTGTCTGTCGCCAAGGCGGTTGCGACATAGAGCAGCGTCGCCGGCGGGCAGATCAGCGTATCGACCTTTTCCGACAACGGTCCCATCACGCCATCGGCAATCGTCTTGATTTCGGTCAGGAACTCGCGGGTGCCGTTCATCTTCCAGTTTCCGGCAACGAGCGGGCGCACATCAGGCGTCATAGGCAAATATTTCCTCTCCGTTCGGTTCCGACCAGCAAAACCGAGGCCTCCGTCTATTCGGGAAACTGTTTTTAGACATATCCTGCGTGAATTGGTATGCAAAAGACAGGTTTTGGTTCAGGACCTTGGTTAACGACCGGCATTTCAGTGGCCGGTCAGCAGAAAATTCAGGACCTTCCGCCAATCGACCATCCGGATCGGCGTGCCGTGGCTGCCCGTCGCAAACAGCGTGAACCGGGTCGGGTAGCGTGCGGCCTTCAGCTTGCGATAGACCGCTTCCTGATCCTCGAACTTGTAGACGCTGTCGCTACCGCCATGCGCGAAATAAATGGGCAGCTTGCGCTTTGCCAGAAGCGATTTCGGCAATTCCGGGTGCGGCGGGCCGCCGAGCTGCGCCATGCCCTTCAGATACCGGACGGCCTGTTCGTCGCGGCTGATGCCCTGGCATATGAACCCGCCCATCGACGCGCAGGCGAGGATCACCGGCCGTCCGGACGACCGGTCGAACGCGTAGCGGATCAGCGCCGCGATATCGGCAACCCCTTGGTCGTCGAACGAGGTGACGCTCGGCGAATAATAGGTGCCGCCATTGCCGGTAGCGAGGTTCTTCAGGCGGTTGAAATTGCCGCCGAACGTATAGTCGTTGACGCCGAGCCGGCGGTCACCGCCGCGGCCGTGGATGAAGATCACCGTGAAAGCGGCGCCGTCCGCCTGTCCCACCCTGGTGACATCGAGCCGGCGCCCGGCAAGGTTCAGCGTCTCGTTCTGCTGATGGCGCCTGACGCCCAGGGAAACATACTCGTCCTTGACGCGCCGTTCCGGCTCGCGGTCGCGGCCGTTGATGTCGCGCATTTCCTGGTAGTCGATCACCTCATAGGCGCCGCCGTCCAAGGATTTCAGCACCGTCATCTGGGAAAAAAGCTCATCCTTGAAAGGCTTTATCGGCCCCTCCTGCGCCGATGCCGCCGCGGCGCCGAAGGTTGCCATGACGGCAAGAAACGTGCCGAAAATGAAATGAACTGTGGACATGCTTTGTTTCATCCGGTTCCCTCGGCCTCGCAAGCTTGCCATGGCCCGATCGGCGCAGCATTGGTGAAAAACGACCGTTTCCATGCGGCATCGCGAAAAAGCCGGGTTTCTGGCAGAATCGCGAGTGATTCGAAACAGCACGAGATGGGTATGGCTTCCTCTTCCGCACCCCGACAGGTAGTACCGACGCAGCCAATGGATGACAATAACGACCTTTTTGCCGATTTGCCGGTGACAGCCAAGGCGGTCGCCGCCGAACCCGCGCCCGCCCTCAAGGCAGAGCCCTCGACACCGCGTCCGGCGCCGACGACATTGTCCGGCGACGACTACGGCGCCTCCTCGATCCGTGTGCTCGAGGGCCTCGAGCCGGTCCGCATGCGTCCCGGCATGTATATCGGCGGCACCGACGAAAAGGCGATGCATCACCTCTTCGCCGAGGTCATCGACAATTCGATGGACGAAGCGGTTGCAGGCCATGCGGACTTCATCGACGTACATCTCGATGCCGAGGGCTTCCTGACGGTCACCGACAACGGCCGCGGCATCCCCGTCGAGAATCACCCCCAGGTTCCGGGCAAATCGACGCTCGAAGTGATCATGACCAAGCTGCATGCGGGCGGTAAGTTCGACGGCAAGGCCTATGAGACATCCGGTGGTCTGCACGGCGTCGGCGTTTCCGTCGTCAATGCGCTCTCCGATCTTCTCGAGGTGGAAGTCGCCCGCAATCGAAAACTCTATCGCCAGCGTTTTTCGCGCGGCATGCCGCAGGGCGGCCTGGAGGAACTCGGCGACGTCCATAACCGTCGCGGCACCAGGGTGCGCTTCCATCCCGACCCGCAGATCTTCGGCGACCATGCGAAATTCGATGCCGGCCGCATCTTCCGCATGGCACGCTCCAAGGCCTATCTGTTCGGCGGCGTCGAAATCCGCTGGAGCTGCGATCCGGGCATGGTTGCCGCCGGCGGCGACATTCCGGAAAAGGCGGTCTTCCACTTCCCCGGCGGCCTGAAGGATTATCTTTCCGCCACGCTCGGCAAGGACTTCACGGTGACGCGCGAGATCTTCGCCGGTCGCACCGAAAAGACGGGCGGCCACGGCGCGATGGAATGGGCGATCACCTGGTATGGCGGCGATCCGGAACTGCATTCCTATTGCAACACCATCCCGACGCCTGAAGGCGGTACGCATGAGGCGGGTCTGCGCATCGCGCTGACCAAGGGGCTCAAGAATTATGCGGACCTGACCCAGAACAAGCGTGCGAAGGAAATCACCACCGATGACGTGATGATCTCGGCGGTCGGCATGCTCTCGGTCTTCATCCGCGAGCCGGAATTCGTCGGCCAGACCAAGGACAAGCTGGCGACCGTCGAAGCCCAGCGCATCGTCGAAAACATCCTGCGCGATCCCTTCGACCACTATCTTGCTGGCAATCCGGCGGAGGCCGCGAAACTCCTCGAATGGGTGATCGAGCGCGCCGAAGAGCGCCTGCGCCGCCGCAAGGAAAAGGAAGTCAACCGCAAGACGGCGGTGCGCAAGCTGCGCCTGCCCGGCAAGCTCGCCGACTGCTCGCAGAACACCGCCGAAGGTGCGGAACTCTTCATCGTCGAAGGTGACTCGGCCGGTGGCTCCGCCAAGCAGGGCCGCAACCGCGCCAATCAGGCCATCCTGCCCTTGCGCGGAAAGATCCTCAACGTCGGCAGCGCGAGCCGCGAAAAGCTGTCCGCCAACCAGCAGATCGCCGATCTCATCCAGGCGCTCGGCTGCGGCACGCGGACGAAATACCGCGAGGAAGACCTGCGTTACGAGCGCATCATCATCATGACCGATGCGGACGTCGACGGCGCCCATATCGCCTCGCTACTGATCACCTTCTTCTACCAGGAAATGCCCGAGTTGATCCGCGGCAACCATCTTTATCTGGCGGTGCCGCCGCTTTACGTGCTGCGCCAGGGCGGCAAGACCGTCTACGCCCGCGACGACGCCCACCGGGCGGAACTGATGGAAACGGTGTTCAAGGGCAAGAAGGTCGAGATCGGCCGCTTCAAAGGCCTCGGCGAAATGATGGCTGCGCAGCTGAAGGAAACCACGATGGATCCTGCCCATCGCACCCTGCTGCGCATCTCGATCGACGACGTGGATTTCGAAGGCACCCGCGAGGCCGTCGACAACCTGATGGGCACCAAGGCGGATGCCCGCTTCCGCTTCATCCAGGAACGCGCGGCGTTTGCCGAAAACCTCGATATCTGAGCCGGACTTCCGGCTCGGATATTTTCAGAGGCTCATCTTTTCAAAGATCTTGGGCGGCTACGATCAGCAGGCCGCCGATCACACCGATATTGGCGATCCAGCCATTGATCGCGCCGTCGCGCGGAAAGCCGTCCTTGTTCCAGAAGTCGAGCATTATCCACGAGGCGATGAGCGTGAAGGCGACAAGCCCAAGTGCCGCCCAGCCGGCGTAAAAGCCGAAGATCACCATCCAGCCGGCAAACACTTCGAAGATGCTGCCGGTGATCAGAACTTGCCCCGGACGCGGTATGCCCCGCGCAGCCATAGGCACGGTCACGGCGGGAAGGATGAAGAAATGCCGGACGCCGGCCACCACGAAAAGGCCCCCGATGAGCACGCGTCCGAAGACCATCAGGAATTCCAGTGTGGTCATGGAAGTCAACTCCGTTCGCCGAGCACCTTGGTAACCGCCCCGATCAATGCGGCCGCCTCATAAGGCTTGAGGACGACAGGCGCCGAAAAGCTTGCCGGGATGATCGACTTGTCGCTGTAGCCGGTTGCGAAAATGAACGGAATGTCCCGGCGGATCAGCTCCTCGGCGATCGGCAGCGATGTGCCGGAGCCGAGATTGACGTCGAGGATCGCGACGTCGAACCTGATTTCCTTGAGCTTGCGGAACGCGTCGGCGACAGAGGGCGTCGTCGTCACCTTGTCGATGCCATGCTCGGCAAGCATCGCTTCCACGTCCGCGGCGATCAGCATCTGGTCCTCGACAAGCAGGAATTCGAGATCCTGAAGCCGCGGCGTAGCCGTGTCATCGCTGACGGCGCTGCTGCTTTCCTCGGTTTCGACTTCCGCCAGCTCATCATCGCCGTGGATGTGTTTCGACGGCACCACGAAGCGCGCCCTCACCCCTTCGGGCGGATATTCGATCTTCGCCTCGCCCTCCAGTTCGTAAGGCACGCTGCGGGTGATCAGGACGCTGCCAAAGCCGGCGCGTGACGGGAGGCTTACCGGTGGCCCGCCGTTCTCGGTCCAGACGAGTTCGCAGTCGTGGTTGGCAAGCCGTCGCCACTCGACATCCAACCGTCCGCCATTGACGGAGAGCGAGCCGTATTTTGCCGCATTGGTCGACATCTCGTGCAAGACCAGCGCCATCACCGAAAAGGCGCGGCTGTCGAGCCATATGCGCGGACCCTTGAGTGTGACGTTGCGCGTTCCCTCCCTGTAGGGCTTCAGCTCCGCTTCCAGAAGATCGGACAGCACGCCGCCGTCGCCGCCGCGCACGACCTGGTCATGGGCGAAGGCAAGTGCCTGGATGCGCCCCTTGAGCGAGCCGACATAATCCTTGAGGCTGACGTCGGCGTCGACCGAGTGCCCGACCAGCGCCTTGATCACCGCAAGGATGTTCTTGACCCGATGGTTGAGCTCCTCGTTCAGCATCCGCTGGCGCACGTCCGCCTTGCCGCGTTCGTCGGCCAGCAGTTCGTTGTGATGCAGAACCACCTCGACCAGCACGGCGCGGATCGCGTCGGCGATCTCGCGGTCGGCATCGGTCCAGGGCTGTGCCTGCTGATGCACCATCTCCTTCCATATGGCGAAACTCTTGCGGGGCGTCAGTCGATCGCCGAGCGGTCCCGTCTCGTAGGATTTTTCAGGATTGCCCGCCCAGTCGAGCGTCTGCACCTTTTCGCGGCGGAAGAAGAACAGGTAGTCGCGCGGCCTCTGCGAAAGCGGGATGGCCAGCAGGCCGCAGATCGTGTCCGGAGAAATGGGCAGCCCCGGCAGATCCAACGAGAGCTGGAAGCTGGACCAGATCCTGCCGCCCGAGGCACCGCCGACAAGTTCGGCGAGCTCTGCTATCAGGTTTTGCGGCGGCACGGCCCCATCGCCGGTCCAAACGCCGTCGAGCAACAGGCCGACGCCGTCACAGGTCAGCATCCGGCTGAATTCCCCAAGCGAGCTGCGCAGCAGGCCGGTGATGTCCGCATGGTGGGAGGCGGCCTGCAGGAAGCGGTCGAGCGAACGTCGCGCCTGGCCCGCGGTCTCCATGAGCTGCCGCTGTTTCAATGCGCTCAGATGCAGCGAGAAAAATTCGCCAAAGGTTTCCGCCGCCACCCGCTGCGGCATCGAGAGCACTTTCGGAGAATAGTGGTGGCAGGCGATCAGGCCCCAGAGTTCATTGTCCACCACGACCGAAATCGACATCGAAGCGGCGACGCCCATGTTGCGCAGATATTCGCAATGGACGGGCGAAACGCTGCGCAGGTGCGCGAAGGACAGATCGAGCGCCTCGCCGGTCTCGTCGGTTTCTGGCACGATCGGGATGCGCGGGTTGCTGGCGTCGGAAATCACCCGCACCGTGTTCTTGACGTAAAGCGCGCGGGCCTGTTTCGGGATGTCGCCTGCCGGGAAATACTGGCCCTTGAAGCTTTCGAGGTCGCGCCTCTTGTATTCGCTGACGACTTTTCCGGCGCCGTCCTCCTCGAAGCGATAGATCATCACCCGGTCGTAGCCGAGCATGGCATAGATCAGCCGCACCGAGCTTTCGATCAGCCGGTCGAGGCTGGCGACGTTGCGGATGCGGCTGATCAGCATGCGCGCCACTTCGAGCGGCTGGTCGGAATCGGTCGATGCCGGCTCGAACTCCAGGATCACCTTCGATTCGAAACGATGGATCGCGACGTCGAAAGCGGCTCCCGAGGCAAACCTGAGGCCATGCCGAAGCGCCGGCCTCGCAGGGTTGTCGGAGGTGGCGAGCGCATTGCGCAATGTGTGAGCCGCCTCCCCGCCGACGATCTCCTCCAGCCGCCGGCCGTTGATGTCTCCCGTGATCGAAAGCATGTCCGCCACATTGGCGGAGTGTTGCACGATCTCCGCGCCAGCGGCGTCGCAGGCGATAAGGCATCCATGGGGTTGAATGCTGCCGGGGATATGGATCGGCTCTCGGTCGCAATTGCTAAGGTCGACCGCATCCCTGTGAGGCATGTTACAAGTCCCTGAAGACAGTCCGGCCAATACAATGGGGACAGCAGACGCTTCGGCATCCTTAAGGTTAGGAAAACGTCATCAAGAAGGTTTGCATCGTATTTCCGGCTCTGCCGGAAGGTGATTTCATATTTCTATCGCATCTGCCGTCTAGGGCAAGGAGTAAGCTTCATTTTAATGGATGACGCATTAGTCTTGTACCAGCGGACCTCATAAGCCATATGATGGTGAAAACGAAAAAAGGAAATTCGGTGAGCGGAAATAACGATCGCAGAGGCCCGAAAGAGCCGCGCTGGCTTGGGCCGGTCGCACCGAGCAGGGTCGCGCTGATCCCGCCGATCTCCGCGGCTCGCTGGCTTCTCGTGCTCGTCGCCGCTGCCGGCATCTATTTCTTCCACGGATTCCTGGTTCCGGTTCTCGCCGCGCTGGTGATCGGCTTTGCCAGCTGGCCGCTTTATCGCGAGCTGCTGCGCCGGACCGGCGGCAACACCACCATCGGCGCCTCGCTCGCCATCATCTTCATCCTGACCTTCCTGATCGTGCCGATCGGCATCGCGATCTCCTATACGATCGGCGAAGTGCGCCAGTGGATCATCTGGGCGGCTGAAGTGAACCGTTTCGGCGCCCCGCCGCCCGCCTGGATCACCGGCCTTCCCTGGGTCGGCGAATGGCTGGGCATCCAGTGGGTCCAGCATGTCGGCTCGCCCGGTGCGGTCGGCGAACTCATCCAGATCGTCTCGGGCGCCAATATCGGCAATATCTACCGCGCCATCGTGGCGGCAGGCGACGGCGCCTTCCATCTGGTGCTGACGCTGCTCTTCATGCTGATCGCTCTGTTCTTCGTCTATCGCGACGGCGGCTCCTTCAGCGAGCAGATCGACCTTCTCGGCGAGCGCATCCTGCCGACCCGCTGGGAACGCATCTCGCGCATCGTTCCAAGAACGATCAGCTCCACCGTCACCGGACAGACGCTGATTGCGATCGGCGAAGGCATCGTACTCGGCATCGCCTACTGGATCGCCGGCGTCCCCTCACCCGTCACGCTCGGCGTATTGACCGGCCTGATGGCGCTCATCCCCGGCGGCGCGCCGCTGTCTTTCACGCTGATCTCGTTTTATCTGGTCGCCAACGGCGCCTATGTCGCCGGCGGTGCGCTTTTCCTCTGGGGCACGGTCGAACTCTTCATCGTCGACAAGACGCTGCGGCCGCGCCTGGTCGGCGGTCCGATCAAGCTTCCCTTCCTGCCGACATTCTTCGGGCTCGTCGGCGGTGTCAGCACCATGGGTTTCCTCGGCCTGTTCATCGGCCCGGTCCTGATGGCGCTGCTCGTCTCGATCTGGCGCGAATGGATCCGGGAAGTGAAAATGGCCGATGTGACCGAGGTCGAATCGGCCGATCTGGCCAAAGGGCCGGCGACGTCCCCGGACCTTCCGCCCGATCTTCCCGTGGTCAGGAAAGTCTCTTCTCCATGAAGATGCTGAGCGGATCGGGCCGGTAGCTCGAGAACGGCCCGATCTCCGAAAAGCCGTAGGCGTGATAAAGTCCGATCGCCTGCGGTTGATGGATGCCCGTCTCCAGCCGGATCGCCGACAGGTGAAGCTCGCCGCCGCGTTCCAGGATCGCATCCATCAGCCGCCTGCCGAGTTTCAGCCCCCGTGCCGCCTCGTCGACGAACATCCGTTTGATCTCCCCGGTGCCGTCGCCCGCCTCGACCAGCGCGCCGCAGCCCAAGATCGTGCCTCCATCGCGCGCCACGAAGAAAGAGACGCCGGGACCTTCGAGTGTCGCGACATCCACCATATGATTGCTCTCGGTGGGATAGAGCGAGGCCGCATAGGCGTCGGAGAGTTCAAGAAGCTTCAGCACGCTCGCCTGGCGTGGCGGTTCGATCGCGATCGTGACGGTCATTCTGCCTCCTGGAGCTTTGGTAAGAGAATGCCTTACCGGATGCGGCATGCCTGTGAAACCTGCCTTGGTCGAGCCAAGATTGTTCGATCTAAGTCATCCACCACATTTTAGGGGACGACATGAACTCCGCACTGATTGTCATGACCATTCTCGGCTGCAACGACGCCGGAACGGACTGCCACTATATTGCCACTGCTGAAAATCGCTGGCCGAGCATCGAATTGTGCAATTCCGTGTCGGAGCAGCAGCTGTCCGGTTATGCCAACCAACCCTATCCGATGCTTATCGCCGTTTGCCAGAAGCCGGAAGCCGCAGAGATTGCCAATGCGCCGGTGCCGCGGGCTCGACCCGAGACGGCGCCGCCAGCACCAGCCGGACAGCCGGCCGCGACGCCTGCTCAGGAACCGGTGACGCAGCAGGAGAAGGAAACACTGGCGGGCCGCGCCATCCAGCGGGTCAAGACCGTGCTTCCGACCACCGAAGGGGTAAAAACGCTGATGACCAGTCCGGTGCGGCTGGTCGAGAACGGCTATTCCTGGGTCGCCAAGAGATTCGAGCGCTAAGCCGGCGGTTACGCCGCCAGCGACACTCCGGTTGCGTAGGACCGTGCGCTCAGCCGGACGTCCAGCCGATGCAGCTTCTCGACCATGTCGAGAAGGTCGGAGACCGGCGAAAGCTGCATGTCCGACCGCTGGAACTTTTCGAGCAGCAGGCCGGCGATATTGTCGAGCGCGCCGGTTGCCGCCGCCTTGCGCCAGAGGAAGACCGCTTCGACGAAGACGGCAGCGATATCCCGTCCGAGGCCCGAGGCTTCGAAGAGCGCCCGCACCGCATGCATACGGCCGGTCGCAAGGATTGCCCGCACGCGGCGGTCGTCGAGGCCGGAAAGCGATACCATCGCGCCTGCGAAGAAATCGACCTTGCCGCTGCAGAGCGCATGGATGAGAAAGGCGGGCGTCAGCCGTCCGGCCGTGCGCAAATGTTCGACCAGGCCGGGAATTTCTGCCTGCAGCACGGTGCCGGCAATGGCGACGGCCGCAGCCTCGCCTGCCTCGCGGGTCATGTGCTCTATCCGCGCCGGCGCCATACTGGTCCGCACCAGTCCCGAGCCGGCAAGTGCTGCGGTAATGTGGTTGACGAGCATGTGGCGGGCGTCCGCAGGCAGCGCGTCGCGCTCCAGCAACAGGTTGCGGATTTCACAGCAATGCCCGAACCGCTCGGCGATCCGCCGGAGCGAAACCCGGGTGATCGAGGCGGTCTCGTTTTCCAGCAGGATGGTGACTTCGCATTCGTCGCCGATCTCGGCGATCGCGGCTGCAACCCCGCGAGAAAGGTTCGGCCTTGCGGCGATCATTCCGCGGGTCAGGCTGTCGCTGCGTCCGGCAAGATCGACAAGGTCGTTTTCGGTCAGTACGGGCGAACAGGCGATGACCGTGCAGGCGATCTCCGGCTGGTCTTCGGCAAGGCACACGATGACGGCCCGCGGCGCATCGGGAGAGTCCGCCAGAGCCTCCGCGAGCGCCAGGCGCACATGCGGCGATGGATCGTCGAGGAGATAGGTCATGGCAAGGCCCGCGGCGCGATGCTGCTCACCGCCCATGGGCGAGTGGAGATAGGCCCGGCCGAGAGCATTGGCCGCCTTCGCCTTCTCGCCTGTTCTTGCCGTTTCTGCCCAACGAAGAAATGCCTGTACGATCACACTCGGCCTCGACTACACATGCCAGTTCGGATCTGGCTGGCTTGATCCGTCACGCTAATGCCAAAAAGTTTAAGATTGGTTCACCACGTTCCTTAACCATGGCGAAGTCCTTGAAAATACGGTCCTGGTTTATCGTCGCCCCGTCTGCTGAGGCCTCAACGGTCCATTCGGCGGACGCGGATGTGGTCGTGCTCGATCTCACGGGCCTTCCTGAGTCGCGGAATGCGGTTGGGGATTTCTGCCGGGCATGGGCCGACTTGGCGCCGGTCGCCGGCCTCTCGTTTCTCCTGCCCGCTTTCTCTTCGGCACGGACGGAGGCCGCCATCGATCTCGCCATCCAATATGGGGCCGCCTCGGTCGTGCTCTCGGGCGTCCGCAACGGGGCCGAAGTCCAGAGGCTCGACATGGCTTTGCGCGTGGCGGAAATCCGCGCGGGGCTGGCGCCAGGCAAGACACGGATCGTCGCGCTTGCCAATGCCTCCGGCATCCTCGCCGCTTCCAGCTTCGAACGCTGCAGCAATCGTCTGGCGGCCCTCGGCTGGGAAGGCGGCTATGGCCCCTCCTCCGATACCGCGCGTGTTGCGGCTGGAACCATCGCGCTCACCGCCGCCGCCGCCGCAGGCATAGCGGCCGTCGATGCCGTCTCGCCCGCGGGGGACGCGGCTGCCTTCCTGTCTGACTGCGAAAGAGCAAGAGCGAACGGCTTCTCCGGCAAGCTCTGCCGCAGCTCCGATCAAATTCCGATCGTCAATCGGATTTTCAGCGTTTAGGCTCGGCGCCGGCCGGCCGGGTCATTTCGAACACGTCCGCGCCGCCGTCGGCGTAATCGCGATAACCCATGCGCGCAATCGGCCGGGCAAGCCCCATGTCGATCCGCCCGCCCCGCAGGATCTCCTCGCTGATATGGATGCCGACCACCTGGCCGAACACCATGTAGGCCTCCGCCGGCTCGCCGTCCAATCCGACCGGCTGGATCACCTGCGTGACACGGCATTCGAGTACCGTATAGGCTTCACCGACGTAAGGCGCATCGATGAGTTCCGCCATCTTGGCGGTCAGCCCCGCCACCTCGAACTCGCTGACGCCGTAGGGCACCGCCTCCGACGAGGCGTTCATCTGCTCGGCCAGGTGACGGCTTGCGAGACTTGCGGTGAAGACACCGGTTTCCTCGGCGTTCTTCAGGCTGTGCTTTCGGCCGCTGGAGGAAAACATCACCAGTTTCGGGCTGTCGGAAATGGCGTTGAAGAAGGAATAGGGCGATAGGTTCATCGAACCGTCCCTGCCCTTCGTGCCGATCCAGCCGATCGGGCGGGGCGCGACGATCGCCTTGAAGGGATCGTGCTTCAGTCCATGCTGGTTGGTGTCGGTCGTGTAGAACATCGAAAACCCTATTCGCCGGCGTAGGTGACGATCTGCGACAATTCCGGCCGCGGGCGGTCCGGCGTCGCGAAATCGCTTGAGCCGATATGGATGAAACCGGCGATCTTTTCGCCCGGCTTCACGCCGAGGAGGGCCAGCGCCTCGTCGTCATAGGCGACCCATTCCGTACGCCAGTTGGCGACATAGCCATGCGCGTTTGCCGCCATCAGCATGTTGAAGCAGACGGCGCCGGCCGAAAGCACCTGTTCCCATTCAGGGATTTTCGGATGCGGTGCCGCGGTGCTGACGACGGCGACGACCAGCGGCGCACGGGTGAAGCGCGTCAGCTCCGCCTGCCGGGTAGCCTCGGCCATGTCGGGCGTCTTCTGGAGGGACAGGGCCAGAAACTGTTCGCCGAGCGTCCTGCGCACGTCGCCGCGATAGACGATGACGCGCCAGGGGGCCAGCTTGCCGTGATCCGGAATGCGGGTTGCGAAGGTGAGAATCGCCTCTAGTTCTTCCTGCGACGGGGCCGGCTCCTTCATCTGGGCTACCGGCGTGGAATGCCTGTCGCGCAGAAAATCGATGAGTTTAACGTCATTTTGCATGGTCAAAGCTTTCATTTGGAGCTGGCGGTCGGGAAGGTCTTGAAATTGCCTTGTCATTGGTCTTCAAGTGACGTCTCGGAAAACAAGAGTCAACCGGTACAACAGATGGCAGGCACTTCCCTTGCGGCACGCTGGTTTCTCGCCGGAGCGATGGTTCTCGGCTCAGCTTTCAGCGCATTCGCCCAGGAAGAAGCCTTCAAGAATTTTCGCGCGCTGGACAGCACGGCGAAGATGCCCAAGCTCAATGCCTTCTCGGCTCTGCCCGGCGGCCCGCCCGGCTCACTCTCAAGGGACGTGCAGTTCGACGCCAAGTTGACGTCCGACGGACAGCCCATGCAGGAAGGCCTTACCTGGCGCGTCTTCAGCCCGATCGCCGGCGAAGACGGAAAATTGCCGCTGGTGGCCAGTTCCGAAGGCGGCTCCGCGTCGTTCCAGCTCTCCCCCGGCGACTATTTCGTCAATTGCGCCTTCGGCCGCGCCGGCGTTACCAAGAAATTGAAAGTCCCCGAAAGCGGAAACGTGCCGAAACAGACGCTGGTGCTCGATGCCGGCGGTTTCGTCCTGAATGCGGTTGCCGGTACCGACCAGCGCATTCCGCCCAAGGAACTGAGCTTTTCGGTCTATTCGGCCGACGTGCGCGACAACGGCGATCGGGCGCTGGTGATGTCGGACGTGAAGCCGAATACGGTCGTGCGGCTGAATGCCGGCACCTATCATGTCGTCTCGGAATATGGCGGCGTCAACGCGGTGGTGCGGGCCGATATCCAGGTGGAGGCCGGCAAGCTCACCCAGGCCGTGCTGCAGCATCGTGCGGCGCAGATCACCCTCAAGCTGGTCTCCCAGCCGGGCGGCGAAGCGATTGCCGACACGGCATGGTCCGTCCTGACCGCCGCCGGGGACATCGTCAACGAAAGCGTCAGCGCTTTCTCCACCATGGTGCTGTCAGAGGGCGAATATCTTGCTGTCGCCCGCAACAAGACCAAGATCTACCAGCGCTCATTCACCGTCAAAGCCGGCCGCAATACCGAGGTCGAAGTGCTGATGCGCGAAACGCCCCAGGTCGCCGGCGCTGTAGCCAACGACAGGAACTAGCCGAGTTTCCGCAGCAATCGCCGAACCTCAGCCAGGCTGGCGACGCCATCTCATCTTTTCGTTGCACTATCGCATTTGACGGCGCCTGCATTCACAGGCGCCGTCATGAGTTGGGTCAGGCCGCTGCCTTTGCCGCCTTCCTGGCTTCGAGGCGACGCAGCACGTCCGGTGGAGTTGCCTCGTGGCTAAGCGAGGCGATCGCTTCGTCAAGCGTCATCGAGGTCTGGGCCTGCGAGCCGAGGCGGCGGATGTTGACCGAACGCTCCTCGGCTTCCTTCTTGCCGCAGACGATGATGACCGGCACCTTGGTGACCGAATGCTCGCGGATCTTGTAGTTGATCTTCTCGTTGCGGAAATCGGTCTCGACGACCATGCCCGCATCTCGAAGCGCTTCAGCCACCTCGCGGCCGTAATCGTCGGCGTCCGAGGTGATCGTCGCCACCACCACCTGCATCGGCGCGAACCACAGCGGCATGTGACCCGCAAAATTTTCGATCAGGATGCCGAGGAAACGTTCCATCGAGCCGCAGATGGCGCGATGAATCATCACCGGCTGGGTCTTTTCCGAGTTCTGGTCGATATAGAAGGCGCCGAACCGTTCCGGCAGGTTGAAGTCGACCTGGGTCGTGCCGCACTGCCATTCGCGGCCGATCGCGTCCTTCAGCGTATATTCGAACTTCGGACCATAGAACGCGCCCTCGCCCGGCAGGATGCCGGTCTTGATGCGGCCTTCCGACTGCGCCTCGATCGTCTTCAGCACGTCCAGCATGACGGATTCGGCACGATCCCAAAGCGCGTCGGTGCCGACACGCTTGTCCGGCCTGGTCGACAGCTTGACCACGACTTCCTTGAAGCCGAAATCCTCGTAGACCGACAGGATCAGGTCGTTGATCCGCAGGCATTCGGCCGCCATCTGCTCGTCGGTGCAGAAGACGTGCGCATCGTCCTGGGTGAAGCCGCGCACGCGCATCAGCCCGTGCAGCGCGCCGGATGCTTCATAGCGGTGGACGAGACCGAATTCGGCAAGCCGGATAGGTAGTTCGCGATAAGACTTCAAGCCATGCTTGAAGATCTGCACGTGACCCGGGCAGTTCATCGGCTTCAGCGCGAACACGCGGTTGTCCGCTTCCTTGTCTTCCGGATGCGTGAAGGCATAGGCAGACTTCACCGCGAACATGTTCTCCTGGTACCAGCCCCAGTGGCCCGACGTCTCCCAGAGCGAGGCATCGAGAACCTGCGGCGCGTTGACTTCCTCATAGGTACCGGCGAGCCGGCGGCGCATATAGGCCGTCAGCGTCTGGAACATGCGCCAGCCCTTGCCATGCCAGAAGACGACGCCCGGACCTTCTTCCTGGAAATGGAAGAGGTCCATTTCCCGGCCGAGTTTGCGGTGGTCGCGCTTTTCGGCTTCGGCCAGCACATGCAGGTACTGGTCGAGTTCTTCCTGCGTCGCCCAGGCGGTGCCGTAGATGCGGGTCAGCATGGCGTTGTTGGAGTCGCCGCGCCAATAGGCGCCGGCAACCTTCATCAGCTTGAAGGCCGTACCAATCTGGCCGGTCGAGGCCATATGTGGACCGCGGCAGAGATCGAACCAGTCGCCCTGGTAATAGATCTTCAGATCCTGGTCGGCCGGGATCGCGTCGATGAGTTCGACCTTGTAGCCTTCGCCCTTGGCGGCAAAGACTTCGCGGGCCTTCTCGCGAGACCAGACCTGCTTGGTGAACGGTTTGTTGCGGCCGATGATTTCCTTCATCTTCGCCTCGATCTTCGGCAGATCGTCGGGCGTGAAAGGCGCGTTGCGGGCGAAATCGTAATAGAATCCGTTCTCGATCACCGGGCCGATGGTGACTTGCGTGCCGGGCCAAAGCTCCTGCACCGCCTCCGCCATCACGTGGGCGGCATCGTGGCGGATAAGTTCCAGCGCTCGGGCGTCGGTGCGGGTGACGATCTCGATCTTTCCGTCGATCACCGGCTCGGCGAGGTCCTGCACGGTACCATCGATGGTGACGGCGACAGCCTTCTTGACGAGCGACTTGGAAATGCTCTCGGCAACTTCACGGCCGGTCGTGCCGGCGTCGAAAACGCGGACGGAGCCATCGGGAAATGTAAGGGAAACGGATTGGGACATGTCTTTCTCCTGTCCAGTCCCGCCAACGAATGCGGGTGGTGTTGGAATAAATGGCGGTTCGCCCTTAGGGCGCAGCCGGCGTGGCTGATAAATGCTTTTGGCGTTTTAGTAAAGGCGAGCAGCCGCTCAGCCGATCATTTCGGCAAGCCCGGCGACTGTGTTGGCATTGCGGATCGTGCCGATGCCGAGCTTCTTGGTGGTCATCGCCGACAGCAGCCGCGTCTCGCTCGCCTTGCCGCCGAAGTCCACCCAGAGATCGCCGTCGACGATGGAAATCTTCTCCTCGCCGCGGTGGCGCTCGAGCAGGTTGAGGATACTTTCGTCGAGCGGTTGTCGCATCACCCGCACGCCGACCTCGGAACCTTCTCCCGACGGAAAGGGATTGCCGGCCGCGAGCTTCAGCCAATCGGTACCGGTCCTTGCGATGATATCGACATGTTTGCCGAACTGCTTCTCGAAGGCGGTCTCCAGTCTCTGCTCGAGATCGCGGATCGGTGACCTGCGGGTCTCGAAGACGAGATTGCCGGTCGAAACCAGGGTCCGGCAATTCCGGTAGCCGAGATCCTCCGCCATGGCGCGCAGGTCGGCCATCACGACCCGCTTGCCGCTGCCGAGAACGATGCTGTGAAGCAGCGCGACATAGGTGATCATCGGTTCCTCACGGAGGCGATACCGGTTTGACATGACGGCGCCAGTATCTCCATGGCGTCCACCAATGCTGCTGCCCTTCGAGCGCTTCCGGCACCGGATCGAGGCCGCTTGTACCGCCCGGCCCGCAGCGCCCCACCCGAAACAGCGTCATCCATCCGCCCGGCCACAGCCCATGCCGCGCCACCGCCTCATATCCATATTCCGAGCAGGTCGGAATATGCCGGCAGGAATTGCCGATGAAGCCTGACAGGGTCAGCTGGTAGAGGCGGATCAGCCCCATGCCGAATAGCCGGCCGGGCGTCTTGGCAAACGGGCCGGTCCAGTTGCGTGAGCGGCCTGCCTTCGGTTCGGATCTGGAATGCCGGCAATCGGGGGCATTGCACATCGGATCAGACGGTGGCCGCTTCGGACCGTTCCCTCGCCTCGATCTGGTCGATCGCATCGACGACCGCTTCGAAGGTCAGCATGGTGGAGGGATGGCGGGCTCGGTAGTCCTTGACCGGCTTCAGGTAACGCATCTCCTCGAACCGGCCGTCCGGCCCCTCGCCGTCTTCCTTCAGCATGGCGAGCATGTCCTGGCGCGCCTTGCGGATTTCTGCTGTCGTTGCGCCGATCACATGCCGCGCCATGATCGAGGACGAGGCCTGGCCGAGTGCGCAGGCGCGGACCTCATGGGCGAAATCCGTAACCCGGTCGCCGTCCATCTTCAGATGCACGCGTACCTTCGAGCCGCACAGTTTCGAATGTTTTTCGGAACTCGCATCCGCATCGGGCAACACGCCCGCATGGGTGATATTGCCGGCGAATTCGAGGATCTTGCTGTTATAGATGTCGTCCATCAAGGCTCGCTTTTGAAACCGCCGTCGCTCGTTGAACACTGCGTCAAGTCCGGCGGGCTACCATAAAAGGCTTCCTGCCATTATATGTGATGTCCGGGCGAGATCATCAAGAAAGGATGTTTTCACGAAATCCTACCGAAAACGGAATAGGATATCTTGTAAAAATGTTCGCCGAAGGTCAGATAACCCCAGATTGCCCAAAAATCAGCCGCAGGTGCCCAGCGGCTGATCAGTCCGTGAGTAACGCCAGTCGGATGCGGCCTTGAACCGCATCAGGAGACGATAGATGGATGCCATTGTAAAGAATTTCCCGGCTTCGAAAGAGAAGCAGGTCCGGCCCTCGCAGCAGGAAGCCGAAGAAGCGGTGCGCGTTCTGCTGCGCTGGGCAGGTGACGATCCGGCTCGCGAAGGCCTGCTCGAGACCCCAAAGCGCGTCGCCGCCTCCTACCGCGAACTGTTTGCCGGTTACGAACAGTCGCCGGAGGACGTGCTTGGCCGCACTTTCGAGGAAGTCTCGGGTTATGACGATATCGTGCTGGTGCGCGACATCCCGTTCTTCTCCCATTGCGAACACCACATGCTGCCGATCATCGGCAAGGCGCATGTCGCCTACCTGCCGAACGGCCGCGTCCTCGGGCTCTCGAAGATCGCCCGCGTCGTCGAGATCTTCGGCCGTCGCCTGCAGACCCAGGAAAACCTGACGGCGCAGATCGCCAATGCGATCGAGGAAACGTTAAAGCCGCGCGGCGTCGCCATAATGATCGAGGCCGAGCACCTGTGCATGGAAATGCGGGGCGTGCAGAAGCAGGGCTCGCATACGATGACGACGACGTTTACCGGCGAGTTCAAGGCGAACGCCGCCGAACAGGCCCGTTTCTTCACGCTGGCCCGCAACCGCTGATACGCGGTTGCCCGGGCGGAGTTTCCCCATGCCGCTTTCTTTCGACCAGCCTTCCGACGACAAGACGGAACTCGAAGGCGCTGGCGCCTTCACGCCCCGCTTCGATCAGAACGGTCTCGTCACCGCCGTTGTCACAGATATCCGTGACGGCGAACTGCTGATGGTCGCGCATATGGATGCCGAGGCGCTGGCGCTGACCGTCGAGACCGGCATCGCCCACTATTACAGCCGGTCGCGTACCAAGATCTGGAAGAAGGGTGAATCCTCCGGCAATCTCCAGACCGTTCATGAGCTGCGCACCGACTGCGATCAGGATGCCGTCTGGCTCAAGGTCTCAGTCGCAGGACACGACGCCACATGCCATACGGGACGCCGCTCCTGTTTCTATCGGGCTGTTACCCAAAGTGATGGCCGGGCGGTTCTTGAAATCACCGACGATCAGCGTCATTTTGACCCAGCTGTCGTCTATTCAGATCAAGGAACCATTTAGGGATCTGCCTCGTTTTTCGGCATATCTCGACTGAATAAACGATTTCGAAATCTGTTGGTGCGCTAATCGGCAGACCGGGGTTTGTTCAGCTGTGGAGGGCGTTTATCGATGCTGAACTGGAGTTGGAACCGTCACGATCCGCAAGCGGCACCTGCCGACGGCGGCGAAACGAACATCCTCGAACCTACCCCTCCTCCCATCATCGAATCCCCAAAAAAAGCAAAGCTTGCCCTCGCCCTCGGCGGCGGTGCCGCGCGCGGCTGGGCGCATATCGGCGTGCTCAGGGCGCTTGACGAAGCCGGGATCGAGGTCGGCATGATTGCCGGCACTTCGATCGGCGCTCTGGTCGGCGGATGTTATCTTGCCGGCAAGCTCGACGAACTCGAAACTTTCGCCCGCTCGCTCACCATGCGCCGCATCGCCGGCCTGCTCGATCTGACGATCGGTGGCGGCGGTCTTCTCGGCGGCATGCGGTTGACCAAGCGGATGCAGGAACATCTCGAAGGGCTGTCGATCGAGGAGCTCGACCGCCCCTTCGTTTCGGTTGCGACCGAACTTCACACCGGCCATGAAGTGTGGATCTCCAGCGGCTCGCTGATCACCGGGCTTCGCGCTTCCTACGCTCTACCGGGCATTTTCGAACCGGTGAAATGCAACAACCGCACGCTCGTCGACGGCGCGCTCGTCAATCCGGTGCCGACCTCGGTATGCCGCGCCTATGAGCAGCCGCTCGTGGTCGCCGTCAACCTGAACTATGAGATTTTCGGACGGTCGGCTGTCGTCAAGCACAATGCCAGCGTCCAGCCGATCGACGACGGCCGTAAGAAACCCGAGGATGTCCGCGTCGGTCTGACCGGCACCATGGTGCAAGCTTTCAACATCATCCAGGAACGCATCTCGCGGGCGCGGCTTGCGGGCGATCCGCCGGACCTGGCGCTGCACCCGCGGCTTGCCGATATCGGACTGTCGGAATTCCACCGCGCCGGCGAAGCGATCGACCGCGGCTATACGGAGACGATGGCGCAGATCTCGGCGCTGAAGCGCATGCAGGAAGTTTTCGCTCGTTGAGCGGGCATCTCGCCTCGCCACATATGTAAAGAGCCTCGCCCTTCGGCGAGGCTCGGCCAAAGATCAGCCGGCGATATAGGCCTTGATCTGTTCGGCCTCCAGTTCGATCTCGCGGATGCGCGACTTCACCACGTCACCGATCGAGATGATGCCGGCGAGCTTGCCGTCCTGCTCGACGGGCACGTGGCGGAAACGGCCCGAGCTCATCATCCCCATCAGTTCGTCGACGGTCGTTTCGTCCTTGCAGCGCTGCACCGAAGTGGTCATTGCCGACTTGACCGGCTGATCGAGCACGGCGGCGCCCTTGCCGGCGACGGCACGCACCAGATCGCGTTCCGTGAAGATGCCGGCGATGCGGCCTTCCATGCCGATCACCACCACGGCACCGATCTTCTTGTCGTTGAGGATACCGGCAACTTCGAGCAGCGTTTTGTCGGGACCGACGGTCACCACGTCACGCCCCTTTGCATCCAGCATGTTCTTGACGACTATTGCCATGGCTCTCTCCTCGCAACCAGTTCGGCTTGGACATTGTCCGTTCCCGAAAGCAAAGCGCCTGGGTGGAGGAACCGTCCCTGCACGTATGCGGAAGTGTAGAGCGAGGCGGGAAAGAGATCAAGAAAGAGATCAAGGACGCGCGAGCGGCATGACGTGGCGTGGCAAGGGATCGAAAAGACCGAACAGCAGGAAGCCGAACAGGAAGCCGCCGATATGCGCATCCCAGGCGATCGGCCCCATATCCGCGCCGAACAGCGTCACCCCGAAGGCGATCAGCAGGTTGCCGGCGAACCACATGGCAGTGAAGATCACCACGGTGCGGTTGCGGAAGGAGCCGAGGATCGACTGACGCGGATAAAGATGGCCGTGGGTGCGGTCATAGCCCCGACGTTCCGGGAAGGCGAAACGGCAGGCGGCTCCCATCAGCGCCGAGACGACCCCCGACGCGCCGATCAGCAGCGTCTCGTTGCCCCAGTTGAGCGCGGCGTGGAAGAAGGCGGCGGCCACCGCCGAGAGGATCCAGAAGATCACGTAGCGCAGGGTGCCAATCCGTCGCACAACCGGCGCCCCGAAGGCCATCAGCCAAAGCGCGTTGAAGAGAATGTGTTCGATGCCGCCGTGCAGAAGCGAGTAGGTGACCGGTGTCCACGCCCATGCAAAACCCTGCTCGCCGAGCGGATAGACGTAACGCAACGGCGTGAACGCCAGATTGACGACCATATAGGCGCGCGTATCCTCGTCCAGCACATAGTCCTGCACGATATAGATGACCGCAAGCAGAGCCAGCGTTACGACAAGGCTCCGCGGGAGATTGAAAATCGGCTGCGATCGCTCGGCGTCGCCGTCCGCCTCGGGCTGCTCGTTTGCCATATCCGGCCCGTCGTTCATGCCAGTCCCTTCCGTCTTCTCATTCCCCGGCGGAATGGCCGACAGCCATATAGGAGCGGCCGTTCAAATGAAAGCATACCGGGATCACAGTCACGCCAGCGCATCGGCGGGTCATGGATCGTTAACCATGACCTCTTTGCCGTGGCACGGATTTCGCTGCTGGAGAAGGACCAGCCGCGCATGAAGCGCGATCTGTCTCGAAATGTAACAGGTAAGATGAATGCGCAACCAGGCCAGCCGGGCGATCTTCGACTACTGGATCAATCTCAAGCACGACGGGGCAGTTCCCCTCAAGACCGAGATCGATCCAGCCGCCTTGCGTCATCTTCTCCCGCATCTTTTCATGGCTGCCATGGACCCTGCCGGCAGGCTAACATTCCGCCTGGCCGGTACCCGCATCTGCGACCTGTTCGACCGTGAATTCCGAGGCCAGGCTTTTGCGGATGTCTGGCCGGAAACCGATCACCGGCAGCCGGTGGAAATCGCCCACAACGTCATTCACTCGCAACAGCCGGCGCTTCTGGACGTTCTCGCTTCGAACGGCCACATTCGCCATGCCTATGAAATGTTGCTTCTGCCAATCCGATCGGCGGAGACAACGGCGAGCGACCGCATTTTCGGCGCCCTCCTGCCCCGGCTCTCTCCCTATCCCGTAACGGCAACGCCGGTCGCCTTCCTGACGCTCGAGAACTGGACGTTCCTGACCGGCAGCGGTTCGCATTTCGGCGTACCGGTCACAGGCGATCGCGGAATTTTCCGCAACCCGCCAGCTCGGCTTCCGTCCGACCGCCCTCCCTCATGAGAGCGAATTCCGGTCGCGGCAGGTAGCAGCGGCAGCGCCTTCCAAAACCTTCTGTTAACCGAGGCGCGCTAATACTCTTAACGATAGACTTAGAAGAGAAAAGCTCTCTCAAATGTATTCATTTCAGCCGGCTCATACTCCATCTACACCCAGCGTTCCCGCACAGCGTTCCTTCCAGCGTGTGTCCGTCAATATTCCTGGACGGCTGATGCTGGCGACGCATGAGGAATTTCCCTGCAACGTCGTGGACATGTCGCCGGGCGACGTCAGCTTTGCCTGCGTTGGTCGTCCTCTCGTCGGTGAACGCGTGATTGCCTATCTAGAGCATATCGGCCGGCTGGAAGGCATGGTCGTCAGTGTGTCGGATACCGGCTTCGTGATGTCGATCAACGCGACGGACCGCAAGCGCGAGAAACTGGCCGCCCAGCTGACCTGGATCGCCAACAAGCATGAACTTGGCCTGCCGGAAGATCGCCGCCATGATCGCCTGGCGCCGCGTATTACCCGCACGGAGATCACGCTCGACGACGGCCGGCGTTATGCCTGCCGCATCGTGGACCTTTCACTGTCCGGCGCGGCCGTCGATATCGATATCCGTCCAGCGCTTGGTACGCCCGTCCGGCTCGGCAACATGCGCGGTCGAGTCGTGCGCCACTTCATGGAAGGCGTGGCGATCGAGTTCAATTCGGTCCAGTCGCGCGAAACGCTGACCGAATTCCTCTAAAAGCATTCTCACCATCGCCATCCGGAAGCGTCCCGTTCGGGGCGCTTTTTTTGTTGTCTGCCTCCGCCAGCCGTCCCGTTTCGTTGCTGGACAGACCGAAAAAAGCCGGCGGCTTGTGCCGAAACGGGCTTTCTTTCAAAAAAATGTCCCCTTTCGGCACTTTTTTTGAGGCCGGGAATCGACCTCGGCGAGCCCGATTCGACTTCGGTGCACCGTCACTCCGCCCTTTCCTCTCCTGCTCGAACACACCAACCGCCGCCCTTTCCGAGTTTTCGACGCTCCGGCGGCGGCTCCAGCCGTTCGCAAGAAGCGCTTGAATTACAGTTGGATAGTGGGAAAGCGGCAATGCCGGCCGTTGTCGGCAGGGCGCATTTTAGGAAAATCAGCGGCAAATTTGCCTCGAATTTTATGAAAGTTCGAGATGCATTTGAGCTATATTTTAGACGAATTGAATTCAAATAAGATATTGATTTTACTACGAGATTTTCCGGTCGATCAAGCCCTGTCTGGCAGTGTTCTTCCCACAACGGGGAGACATAAAGATGAAGTACAGCAAGGGACTGGGCCTCGCCGCCATCACCGCCATCGTCACAATCTTTACCGCCGGAAGTTCGTTCGGCATGCCGGCCGGCTCCGTGCGTGTTCTCGGCCAGGCCAATCCGCCGCTCGGCCACTATGAGTTTTGCAAGACCTATGTCAGCGAATGCGCAGCGACCTACAAGGACGCCGGCCCGCTGGCGCTGACCGAAGACAAGTGGCGCACGCTTCTGGACATCAACTACACGGTCAATTCCTCGATCACGCCGATGACCGATCAGGACATCTACGGTGTCGAAGAGCGCTGGGCCTATCCCCGCACCGTCGGCGACTGCGAAGACTTCGTTCTTCTGAAGCGGAAGATGCTGATCGCGAAGGGCTTTTCGCCGTCCGACCTGCTGATTACCGTCGTCCTGCAGCCGAATGGCGAAGGTCACGCGGTCCTGACAGTCCGCACCGATCGCGGCGACTTCGTGCTCGACAACATGCGCAACAAGGTCATGGTCTGGTCGGATACCGAATACACCTTCCTGAAGCGCCAGGCGAACGACGATCCCGCCCGCTGGGTCAAGCTGCAGGACGGTCGCGCCACCGCCGTCGGCTCGGTCGGCCAGTAATCCCACCTCTCCTATCGGCGGGAAACCGCGGCGACCCGAGCCGCGGTCAATGGGCACGATCGCACCTCTGCAGGCGATCGCCCGAACTGTCCCGGATTCGATTTGCTTTACGAAGCGTTAATCATAACGATCCAGACTGTAGCCAAATCGCTTGGCCTCTTCCCGTATTCCTGTCCCGTTCCGGCGCTGGCGAATCCCCTCTCGAACGAGAACATGGAGCGCACGTCATGGCAGGTCCGGCCCGGAACCTCTCGGCTGCAGAAGAAACACCGCTCCTCTCAAATCGTTTCGTCTATCGGCTGACTGTCGTCATCGCCGTCCTTGCTCTGTTGACGGCGGCGATCAGCATGAGTGGCCATTGGTTCGGCCAGCGTATCGCGCTTGCCGGCCACACCGACGGTACCGAAGAATTCCTGATTCGGATCGGCCAGGACAAGCTCAAGCTTCCTGCCAACACCATTCGCCTCCGCGACCAGCGCCGGGCCGGTATCACCGAGCGCGTCGATCTCTATCTCACATGGCCGGAGCTCGAAGGTTACAGCGCTGGCCTGCGGTCTCGCTTCGATGATGTCGGCCAGTCTTCCTCATTGATTTTCCTGCAATTATCCCAGAGCACCATGTCTCGCGACATGTCCGGCCGGCTGGAGCCGATATACTCCAAACTGTTCGACGGCGCGCCGCAGCAGGCGGCCTTCGGATTGACGCTTCACCGGCTGCGCGCCGATTCGGGCTATGGCAGCGAAATCGTCCTGACGGGGCGGGTCGCCGACGCGCCCGATTACGTCGTGCGCTGCGTGCTGCCGGCTGCCGGCGAGAGGGCGACCAGCGGCGACTGCCAGCGGGATATCCACATCGGGCAGGACCTGACGATACTTTATCGCTTCTCCAGTGCGCTTTTGAGGGATTGGCAACATATTGATGCCGCAGTTCGCCTCTTTGTCGAAAACCGGCTGGCGAAATAAGCCGCCGCAGACGGGTCGGGTCCAAGCCCCAAGTTGATGTCTAAAATGCAGTATATCGAAGCAAGCTGCTGTTCATCATAAACCTCTTGGTAACGCTAATCCCCTAGATTGACGGGTAACGGTCGTGGCGGGGGCGCGTCCGGATATGACTGATGTGATGCAAGCGATGAGTGCGGCAGTGTCGAAAAAAATGTTCTCTGCATTCCCTTCGAAGGGTGATGCGACGGTTCCGGGACGTTTCCTCGGGTTTCTCTTCACATTGGCTGTGGCGATTTCGATGTTTTCGACGCCGGCTGCCGCCGGTCCGAAATATGCCGGTATCGTCGTCGACGCCAAGACCGGCAAGGTTCTCTATTCCGAGGATCCGGATGGTCTGCGTTACCCCGCGTCGCTGACCAAGATGATGACGCTCTACCTGACTTTCGAAGCACTTGAAGCCGGCCGGATCAGCCTCGACGCGCAAGTCCCGGTCTCGGCTCATGCTGCATCCGAGCCGCCCTCCAAGCTCGGCGTTCGCGCCGGCGGTTCGGTCTCGGTCGATCAGGCCATCCGCGCGCTCGTCACCCGCTCCGCCAACGACATCGCCACCGCTCTCGGTGAATTCATCGGCGGCTCCGAAGACCGCTTTGCATCGTTGATGACCGGTAAGGCACGTGCGCTCGGCATGACCCGCACCACCTATCGCAACGCCAACGGCCTGCCGAACACCGCGCAGATGACGACGGCGCGCGATCAGGCGCGTCTCGGCATGGCCCTGCGCCAGCATTTCCCGCAATATTACGGCTACTTCGCCATCCGCAGCTTCAATTTCGGCAAGCAGACGATCGGCAATCACAATCGCCTGGTCGGCAACGTCAAGGGCGTCGACGGCATCAAGACCGGCTACACCCGCGCCGCCGGCAGCAATCTTGCGACTTCGGCCCAGCTCGATGGACGTTCGATCGTCGCCGTCGTGCTCGGTGGCCGCTCCAGTGCCGCCCGTGACGCAACGATGCGCAAGCTGGTCGCGGAATATCTTCCGGAGGCATCTCGCGGCGGCAACAACAACCTGATCGCCCAGGTGACCCCGGCTGCGCCCGCTCCCTCTCTGCCGGTCAGGTCCGCTTCGCCGGTTGCCGCGTCCCAGTCCGACGCGCGCCAGATGGCTGCGCTCGACCTGCCGCCGAGCGGTCCGCTGCCGGGCGCCCGTTATGCCGAGCAGCAGGCTGCAGCCATGGCTCCCGCCGCATCGGCCTATGCCGCGGAACCGGAACAGAAGAAAGTCATCACCCAGGCGATGAACTCGGCAATGGCCGGTGCCTCCGCCGTCCCGACGCCGGCTCCAGAATATATGCCGGCCAAGACCGAAGTGGCCGTGGCGCACCGGACGAGCCGCTCTGCCGTCGATGAAGTGACGACCGCTTCCACCAAGGCCTCTGCCTCTGCGGCAGCTGCAAAGCCCTCCTCCGAGGCCGCGATAGCAGCGAACGGCTGGGTCATTCAGATTGGCGCGTCGCCGAACCAGAAACAAGCACAGGATCTCCTGCAGAATGCGCAGGATAAAGGCGGCAAGGTATTGCGTTCCGCCAAACCCTTCACTGTCGCCTTCAGCAACAATGGCGAACAGATCTACCGTGCCCGCTTCGGCGGCTTCGACGACCAGAAGACGGCCATCGATGCCTGCAACCTGTTGAAGAAGAAGGGCATCAGCTGCTGGGCGTCGCTTCAGTGAGCGTCGCCGTCGGCGGTCAAGGAAATACCCGCGCCGGGTTTTCGGCGCGGAGGGATCTCGAGAGTAACGAGTAGACGGGGTTTCCGATGGCAATGAATGAAAACAGCGCAGAACTGGCCTTCAAGCCGGCTCAGAAATCCAGAGCGAAGGGCGTCGCCCTCAACCCGCTTCACGAGGCGGCCATGCGGCTTGCCGGTCTCGGCTTGAACCGTTCCAAGGAAAAGACCCGCGACCTGGTCGCCATGCTGCTCAGCCACGGTGCCCGCGCCTGGCGGCATTCCCAGCCGGAAGCCAATGTCCACCTGCATATCGGCATCCGCGCCGGCCGTGCGCCAGTTCGCATCAGGCTTCGCTGATCCAAAGATCAGCAGCTACAGAAGTCCAAGCTCGGCCAGTTCCCGCCGCAGATCTTCCGGAAGCGCCGCCACGTCCTCGCCCAGTTTGCCGAGGTCGCGCGGCGCTTCTTCGCTTTTCAGATACCGCCATCCCTGGAAAGGCCGTTTCGGCTGCGGCGCGGTCTCGATGACCTCAGGCCCGAGCAACAGCTGGCAGCGCTGGATGCCGTCGCCGCCGGTAACCGTGCGGATATCGAGCAGTTTCTGCCGCGCCATCACCTGCCCTTTGATCACCCAGTAGAGCGATCCGTCGTCAAGCAGTTCCTCCATGCGCTTCGGCGCCATGCGGGTCGTATGGATGCTGTGCGGCTCGAGGCCGGCGGCAATAGCATTGAGCGAGCGCTCGGCGACCCAGTCCTGGAGATCCTGGATGGAATCGGCGCCGACGCAGAGTTTGATGAGATGTAGAGCCATGGTTCGGTTGAAGACCCATCCGCACGTGAGGTCAAGCGTTTGCTCGGTTCACTCCACAGCGGGGACGGTTCAACACTCGACGACGTTGACCGCAAGACCGCCCGTGGAGGTTTCCTTGTATTTCTCGCTCATGTCGTTGCCGGTCTGGCGCATCGTCTCGATACAAGCGTCGAGCGGCACGAAATGAGTGCCGTCGCCCTTGATGGCGAGCGAGGCGGCCGTGACCGCCTTGACGGCCCCGAGCGCATTGCGCTCGATGCAGGGCACCTGCACGAGACCGGCGATCGGGTCGCAGGTCATGCCGAGATGGTGTTCAAGCGCGATCTCGGCGGCGTTCTCGATCTGCTCCGGCGAGCCGCCCATGACGGCCGCAAGCCCTGCCGCAGCCATGGCGGCAGCCGAGCCCACTTCGCCCTGACAGCCGACTTCGGCGCCCGAGATCGAGGCATTGTGCTTGATGATGCCGCCGATTGCGGCCGCCGTCAGCAGGAAGTTGTGAACGTCGGCCTGGGTCGCTTCGTCATGGAAATGCAGGTAATAGCGTACCGTCGCCGGAATGACTCCCGCCGCGCCGTTGGTCGGTGCCGTGACCACCCGCCCGCCGCCGGCATTCTCCTCGTTGACGGCCATCGCATAGACGCTCAGCCAGTCGTTGGCGAGC
This sequence comes from Neorhizobium tomejilense, assembly GCA_002968845.1. Lineage (GTDB taxonomy): Bacteria > Pseudomonadota > Alphaproteobacteria > Rhizobiales > Rhizobiaceae > Neorhizobium > Neorhizobium tomejilense. The sequence goes on from PVBG01000001.1 coordinate 539,556, forward strand.
AACGGGTTCAGCCGGTTGCTGCGCCATTCCTCGTTCAGCTTGTCGTGGATCGCCTTCGCCCGGCGCTTCACCTTCAGCCCGCCGGGCATGATCCCGTCGACCTTGAGGCCACGGTCGATACAGCTCGACATCGCCTCCCAGATGCGGTCGAGACCGGCATCGAGTTCGGCGGAGCTCATCTTGGTTTCTTCGTTGGCGCGCTTCATCTGCGCGATCGTCAGGCCCGAACCGCGCGCCATGTCGAGCATCTGCCGGGCGGAAGCGAAGGGATAGGGAATGCGCGCATCGCCTGCCGATTTCTTGGAGGCACGCATGGCCTCCAGCTCGGTATCGGTCACCACGAAACCGCCGCCGATCGAGTAGTAGATACGCTTCAGGAGAAGCCGGCCGTCGCGGTCGAAGGCGGAAAAACTCATGCCGTTGGCATGGCCGGGCAGCGGCTGCTTCTTGTCGAAGATCAGGTCGGTCTTCGGCTGGAATTCGTAAGCCGGATGGCCGGGCGGCGTGACGCGGCCACTGCGCTCCACTTCGCCGATGATCGCGTCCATCCTGTCGGGATCGACGGCGTGCGGCTCCTCGCCGACCAGGCCCAATATCACCGCCCTGCCCGTCCCGTGACCGATCCCGGTGAACGCCAGGGACCCGTGCAGGCTCACCTTCAGCGCCGCGACATGCGCGCCCGTCGGCCGCGGCCAGTCGTTGGAGAGAATAAGCTCCAGGAAGCGGTTGGCTGCCGACATCGGTCCCATCGTGTGGGAGCTCGACGGACCGATACCAATCTTGAAAACGTCGAAAACGGACAGGAACATGAGAATCCATGCGGTGATACGAGGATGGCCAAGCCTATGTCAGACTGCCGCCGTGCCTTGGCGGTTGCCCGACATCCGGTGGGCCGGCCGCGACATGGTCTTAAAATAGAAACGGCGCGGTACGAATACCACGCCGAGGACCGAAATTCCGAAATTTCACTGAGACGGTCAGATAGCACCGAAAAGATACGCGAGGGCCAAAGCTCCTGCAAATCCTACCAGCGCCTTGAAGGTCACGCCCCAGCAGGACTTCTGAACGGTATCTTCCATGTCGTCTCCAGGTTCTTGCCGCATTGATAAACGTCCGCTCCGGGTCGTCATGGCTAATGGTCTATTAAAATCCCGCCGCCGGCGCAATCCAAAAATGGCGGAAACATGGCGGAACTCCAGGCTGGTCATGTTCGCAACGCCTGCCCGCCCCAAATAGTTCCCTTGCCGATGCAGGAGGCTTGCCGCCGAAACCGAAACAAAGCATGACGGGACGGATCAAGACCGATTCCGACGGTGAGGCCTATGACGAACGCTGATTATGTTGCGCTTGCCCTCTTTGCCGTGCTTTGGGCCCTTTATTCCTGGGTGACCGCCGGCGCCGGCTCGCGGCTGTTTCCGCGCGCCAGCCTCAACCGGGCGATGGCCGAACGGCGGAAGGACTGGATCTACAACTCGCTCCGCCGCGACCTGAAGATGATCGACACCCAGATCTTGGCGGGTCTGCAGAACGGCACCGCCTTTTTCGCCTCGACGTCCATCTTTGCGATCGGCGGCTGTTTTGCGCTGCTGGGCGCCACCGAACAGGTGGAAGCGGTCTTCCATGACCTGCCCTTCGTCGCTTACGGCGGCCGCACCGCCTTTGAACTGAAGGTGGCCGGCCTCACCTTCCTGTTCGGCTATTCCTTCTTCAAGTTCGGCTGGTCCTACCGGCTGTTCAACTACTGCACCATTCTCTTCGGCGCCCTGCCGATGATGCACGACACCCATGCCGACCGGGCGGCGGCGGAGCGGGCGGCCGATCAGGTGGTGCGGATGAACACGATCGCGGCCGGCCACTTCAATTCCGGCCTGCGCGCGCTGTTTTTGTCGATCGGCTATCTCGGTTGGTTCATCGGGCCCTATATGTTCATCGCGATGACCGTCGTCGTGATTGTCGTGCTCACCCGCCGCCAGTATTTTTCCGAGGCCCGGCTGGCGATCATGGACCGTGGGACGCCCTGAGATCTGATCCGGAAAGACAAGCAGTGATCGTTGCCGAAACCGAAAATCCCGCCCTGCGCAGACCCCGCATCACGCTGATCGATACGCTGCGCGGCGTCGCCCTCATCGCCATGGCGACCTACCACTTCACCTGGGATCTCGAGTTTTTCGGCTATGTCGATCCCGGCACGGCGACTCAAGGGTTCTTCAAGGTCTATGCCCGCTCGATCGCCAGCTCGTTCCTGTTCCTGGCGGGCGTCAGCCTCGTCCTCGCGCATTTCCCGAAGATCCGCTGGGAGCCTTTCTGGAAGCGTTTCGCGATGGTTGCAGGCGCTGCACTCGCGATCAGCATCGCGACCCTGATCGCCTTTCCGAGCGAATGGATCTATTTCGGCATCCTGCACAATATTGCGCTGTCGAGCCTGATCGGCCTCGCCTTCCTGCGCCTGCCGCCGTTGCTGACGGCTGCCATCGTCGTCCTCATCGCGGCGGCGATGATCGTCGACTACAGTCTTTTCCCCGACGCGTTGGACGGAGCTTTATTCAACGCCCGTTACCTGAGCTGGCTCGGTTTTGCAGAAATCCCGCCTCGTTCGAACGACTATGTGCCGCTGTTTCCCTGGATCGCGGCACTTCTGGCCGGGGTGGCCGTAGCGCGGCTGGCGCTATCGAAAAACTGGCTCCCGAAGCTCGCAGCGGTCCAGACGCAGCAAAACCTTCTCTCGAAGGCCGGAAGACACAGTCTGATCGTCTATCTCGTCCACCAGCCGGTGCTGATCGCGCTCGTCTATCTCTTTTCGCTGGTGCATCCCGCCCCGCCGCCGGATCCGCGGGTCGGCTATGTCAGAAGCTGCGAGGCGGGTTGCACGGGCCAGGGCAACGACGCCGGCCTCTGCCAGAAGTTCTGCGGCTGCACGGCCGACAAGCTGATCGCGCAGTCGCTGATGACGCCGCTGCAGTCCGGCGCCATCGCCGCGCAAGACGAAAGGGTGCAATCGCTCGCCGAACAGTGCTCGATCGAGGCGCAATAGCGGTCGCTTTGAAGATCAGGTGCCGACGCCGATTTCGGCGAGCCGGGTCAGGCAGGCTTCCTCGACATTGTCGAGTTCGCTCAGCGTGTCGTCGATATCCTTGCGCTTCTGGCGCAGGTCGTTGCGTTTCTCGTCGAGGCGCGTCATCAAGAGCTTGAGCTGCCCCAGCTCTCCCGGCGGCTCCTTGTAAACCTGGATGATTTCGCGGATTTCGGCGATCGTGAAGCCGATCCGGCGGCCGCGCAAGATTTCCTGGATCAGCCGCCGATCCGTTGCCCGGAAAAGCCGCGTGCGACCCCGGCGCTCGGGGTGGATAAGACCCTCATCCTCGTAGAAGCGCAGCGTGCGGGTTGAGACCCCGAATTCACGCGTCAGCTCCGTAATGCTATAATACTTGTTCACGATCATGTCCTGCTACTCGTCATCCAAACTAATTGACTTTTACGTAACAGTCAATTTTTTGGGCTCAAGGGAGCATGAACCACCAGGTCGCGAGGCCGAGGAACGAGAAGAAGCCGGTCGTGTCGGTAATCGCGGTCACGAACACCGCCGACGATACCGCCGGGTCAGCCCCTGCCCGGTCGAGAAGCAGCGGGATCGTGATGCCGGCCATGGCCGCCGCAAACATGTTGATCAGCATGGCGGTGGCGATCAGCCCGCCGATATGGACGTCGTGGAACCACAGGCCGGCCACCATGCCGACGAGACAGCCGATCACCACGCCGTTGATCAGGCCGACGCCCGCCTCGCGTCGAGCGACGCGCCAGGCATTGTGGATGTCGAGATTGCGGGTCGCAAGCGCCCGCACCGTCACCGTCATCGTCTGCGAGCCGGCATTGCCGCCCATGCCGGCAACGATCGGCATCAGGATGGCGAGCGCCACCACCTGTTCGATGGTTGCCTCGAACAGCGAGATCACGGACGCCGAAATGAAGGCGGTGAAAAGATTGACCAGCAGCCACGGCACCCGCGACCGCGAGGTTTCCCGGACGGAGTCGGACAGTTCTTCGTCGCCGACGCCCGAGAGGCGCATGATGTCCTCTTCCGCCTCCTCCTGGATGACGTCGACCACGTCGTCGATGGTGAGCACGCCGACGAGGCGGCCGTTGTCGTCGACGACGGCTGCCGAGATGAGGTCGTATTGCTCGAAAAGCTGGGCTGCCTCTTCCTGGTCCATGTCGGCGGGGATCGGATAGTTCGTCTCCCGCATGATCGTCTCGATCTTCACCTGCCGCTTGGCGCGCAGGATACGGTCGAGGTCGAGCACGCCGAGCAGCTTGAAGGTCGGGTCGATGACGAAGATCTGGGTGAAGCTCTCCGGCAGGTCCTCCTCGTCGCGCATGTAGTCGATCGTCTGGCCGACGGTCCAGAACGGCGGCACGGCGACGAATTCCGTCTGCATGCGGCGGCCGGCCGACTGTTCGGGATAATCCAGCGCGCGGCGCAGCCTCACCCGCTCGGTGAACGGCAGCTGCGCCAGGATCTCTTCCCGGTCCTCGTGGTCGAGGTCTTCGAGAATATAGACCGCATCGTCGGAATCGAGTTCGCCGATCGCCGCCGCGATCTGCGCGTTCGGCATCTGGTCGACGATCTCCATGCGGATATTTTCGTCGACCTCGGTGAGTGCGGTGAGGTCGAAATCGTCGCCGAGCAGTCGCACAAGCGCATGGCGCTGGTCGGGCAGGATCGCTTCGAGCAGGTCGCCAAGTTCCGATTCGTGCAGCCGCGCCACATGGCTTCGCAGGAAAAGCGTGTCGCGGTCGGCGATTGCGGCGCCGACCATCGCCAGGAAGTCGGCGCGGATCGCGCCGTCCTCGGAATAGATATCGTCCCCGGCATCGTCGGTTTTTGTGCGCAGGCGGTGGTCTTCGCCGATATAGCTCATCTGCCGCCCTCGCTGCTGGTCTTTGACAAAAGGAGAATGGCGGCAAAAAACATATTGTCAACAACTGGATAGCTGCATCCGGCGCTATTGCTCATGCCACCGGTTTTCCTGCTAGAACAATTGCCGTTCCGGGTCCAGAGCGCATGACGAAACGATGCGGAAAAACCGGGATGTCAGCCCGAAAGGCAGAAAGAGGAGTTCGAAAATGCCATCCGAACCATCCTGAAATATCCCGATCCGGGTCTCTCCAGGCCGTGCGAACCGGTCACCGTTTCCGATGCTGCCCTGACGGCGCTGGCCCATGACCTCCTCGATACGATGCGGGCGGCACCCGGCGTCGGCATCACCGCCGCGCATGTCGGCGTCTTCACCCGGCTCGTGGTGTTGGAACTGTCCAGGGAAAGCGGCCCGCGCTTCTACGTCAACCCGGAAATCCTGGTCTCCTCGGACGAGTTGATGCGTCATACGGAAGGCAGCGTCTCCATGCCCGGCGCCAATGACGAGGTCGAGCGGCCAAAAAGGATTCGGTTCCGCTACCAGGACCTCACCGGTACCGTCCGTGAGGAGGATGCCGAAGGCTTTCACTCCATCTGCATGCAGCACGAGATCGACCAGCTCGGCGGCATCTTCTGGCTGAAACGGCTGTCCCGCCTGAAGCGCGACCGGCTGCTGCGCAAATGGGACAAGGGAAAATGAAAACGCGGCCGAACCAAATTCGCGTTCGCCCGTTGTGAGGTCGCAAGTCCAGCGAGGATCTACGACCATGAATGCGACAGCAGACAAGACCGCAGCCGAGCTCGAGCGAAAAGTGTCCGAGCGCCTGGCTGCCCTGCCAGACGTCGATTCGTCGATGATCGAACCACATGCCGAGGGAACCAAGGTTGTCCTCGAGGGTTCTGTCGATACCGTGTTCTCCGCCCGCAAGGCGGTGTTGAGCGCGGAAACCGTGGATGGCGTACATGATGTCGAAAGCCACCTGACCCTGACGGGTCCAAGGAATGGCGCATCCACGAGCCACTGAGCCGAAATACCCGGCGCACCGGCCTTTCAGGAGGGGGTGCGCCGTCCCATGTGGGCATGATAGGAGACTGCGGTGCCGGGCAAGAAAAAAGCTGACGACATTTCCCGCGAGGAAGATTTCCGCGACTACGACGACCGCAATATCGACGAAGGCTGGCCCTACGACGATGCAGCTGGCGCTCGCCCCGTCGACAACGCCGCCTATGGCGATCCCAAAGCCAATTTCGACACCGACCGCAACCGAGGCTATCAGGTGGACAGTGTGGAGCGCGACGGCTCGGAAGAGCGCCTGGCAGACAGCATCCGCCCCGGCACCAAGGGGATCGAGGAGGCCGACGATCTCGAAGAGCGGATCACCGACGCGATCGAGGAGCTGGGCATGATCGACATGGCGTCGATCGACGTGCATGTCGAGGATGGCACCGTCACGCTCGAAGGAGCCGTCGACGATGCGGCGACCTCGCGCAAGATCGTCCGCAGGATCCAGCGTGTCGCCGGTGTCCGCCAGCTGGTCAACAACCTTCGCCTCGAAGGCGTCGACAGCCACATTCCCGACGACGACTAATCGATTGTCAGGGAAATCTCCGGAGAACTTTTCAGCGTATTGCTGACGGTGCAGATTTCCTCGGCTATATGGGCGATCTGCTTCTTCTGCTCGTCGTCGAAATCCCCTTCAATACGGAAATCCACGATGAACCGGGTGATCCGGGACGGGCCTTCATGGGCCTTTTCGCCGGTCACATGCACCCTCACCTCGCTCAGCCTGTCGAGAATACCGAGCTTGCTTGCGGCGATTCGACCGCTAAGCACGAGGCAGGCGGCAAGCGATGAAAACATCAGGTCGAGCGGGTTGAACCCCGGCTCGGAAGCGCCCGTCACCACGTCCACCTGACCACCGGTCTCACTCGTCACCTGAGGGTGACCGAGCCGCCCGAGCACGGCGGTCGCTCCGATCGGCCGTGTCTTTACTTTCAGTTCGACCATGGGGTCATTTCCTACCCTGCAATAATGCACACGCCTCAATTCATCAGATAGGCATGGAATTTCAAAGCCGCAATTCGTCTTGCTGCACGACTGCCTTGTACAATCAGCAAAATTTGGGTTTTCGCTGAATCTACTTGAGTCATTCTGAGGCTCATTTGCGTGGCAGCGTACCAATCCTCATCAAAATTCATCGGCGCTCACGGGCCGATAGCGACAATCAAGGGATTCGGGCGCCCCATCGTACAGTACGCAGGTGGGTGAGTGCGTAGGCTGATGCGTTAATCAGGTAACGAGAACTTGCCCGATATAACGCGATACGGCGCGGGCGGGACCACTCCAGATGAGTATGGTAAGAGGGGTAGGCAAGACATGAAACGAGGCGTCGCAAACCATACGCCTATCGTCACCGCGCCGGAAGATGTCACCACCGGCCACCAACCCTGGATGACTCTGCGAAAACCCATGGCCAAGACCCGATCCGAGACACTATTCGAGACATGGTTAACGTCAAACAGCCTGCCCTTTCGGTCAATCTCAGCCGAACGGGGCGTCTCGACGCCAGACTACGGCGTGACAATCGGTGAGGCGGAGATCATTTTCGAGCTAAAGCAGATTGAGGCTGGCCGAAATTGGGCGGATGAGATGGTTCACAGTGGGGAGGTCGGCAAATTTATCCGAGATAGAATCACCAAGAGCAAGAGGCAAATACAAGCCGCGTCTAAGGGCGGGAAGCCGACCGTTCTGATAATCTACAACGACTATGACCCGTTTCAACTGTTCGGCACGGAGGACCACGATTTCGAGCACGCGATGTACGGAGCAGACACAGTCGTTCTCGCTAGAGAATCGGGACGACTGGTTGATCGCTTTCACGGGGACGGGAAGTCGTTTCAATCGAGTAAGAACACGTCGTTCAGCGCCCTAGCGCGTTTGCGCCAAGCGGGACGCGACGCAGAAGTAACCGTGACGATCTTTGAAAATATGCACGCCGCAGTTCCGATTGATTACGTCTCGCTCCCCCCGTGCTTCAAGGTCGTCCGAGTAAATCAGTCGCGTTGAAAGTCTAGGCGTCGGACGACAGGTGTCGCCTGCGTGAACACCGGCCGACGATTCGTCGGCAATGCGCTATATAGCTCGATGTTTTGCCATAGGAGCGGCAGATCGGCCGCTCAGTTTTCTAGATGTCATTTCATCCGGGCAACAAAAAACCCGCCGAAGCGGGTTTTTATTTTGGTGCGGTCGAGAAGACTCGAACTTCCACGTCTTGCGACACAGCGACCTCAACGCTGCGCGTCTACCAATTCCGCCACGACCGCATCGTGGTAGATGCCGACTTGCGCCGGCGGGGCTGCATGTAGCAAAAGCATTTGGGGTGCACAAGTGCGCCGTGACAGATTTTTGAAGGATAAAAATTCCAGGCGTGAATGCCTATATAAACCGGGCCGAAACCAGGCCCTTGCCGCACCCTTTTGTTTTTGCCAGAAGATTTTCCATGCTCACACGCACCGACCTCAATCTGTCCATGCTGCCGCAAACAGGCTCGCCGCCGGTGCGCTGGCGAATCTCCGATGGACTCGTTCCATATGAGGAAGCGGTGGCCGAGATGGAGCGTGAAGTGGCGGCAATCGCCGACGGCCATGCCGACGAGCTCGTCTGGCTGCTCGAACATCCGCCACTCTATACGGCCGGCACCAGCGCCGACGCAGCAGACCTGATCGAACCGAACCGGTTTCCAGTGTTTTCCACAGGCCGCGGCGGCGAATACACCTATCATGGTCCCGGCCAGCGCGTCGCTTACGTGATGCTCGACCTCAAGCGCCGGCGCCAGGACGTGCGCGCCTATGTGGCGGCGCTCGAGGAACTGATAATCCGCACCCTCGACATGATGAACGTGCGCGGCGAGCGGCGCGAGGATCGCGTCGGCGTCTGGGTGCGCCGGCCGGAAAAACCGCTTCTGCCGGACGGTTCGATGGCGGAGGACAAGATTGCCGCGCTCGGCATCCGGCTGCGCCGCTGGGTCAGCTTCCACGGCCTCTCCCTCAATGTCGAGCCGGACCTCTCGCATTTTACCGGCATCGTGCCCTGCGGCATCAGCGCTTACGGCGTGACGAGCCTCGTCGATCTCGGCCTTCCGGTAATGATGGCCGACGTGGATATGCGCCTGCGGCAAGCCTTCGAGGAAATCTTCGGGGGCACGGTTTCCGAGACCACTGTGATCTGATCCCGGCTTGAACATTGCCGCCCGCTGTGGTTGAAGAACCCGGTTCCTCGAAAGTGCCGGGCATGCCCTCTTCCACACCTGAAAATCCGCTGAAGGGCATGGCCATCATGGCCGCCTGCATGGTCATCCTGCCGTTGATGGATGCCATCGCCAAATACATGGCGACCTTCGAGGCGATGTCGCCCGCTCAGGTGACATTCTACCGGTTCTTCTTTCAGTTGGTCTGCATCCTGCCGCTCGCCGTCTTCACCGGGGCTGCCATCTTCCGGCCGAAACGCCCCTGGATGAACCTGCTGCGCGGCGTGCTGCATGCGGCGGCCAGCCTGATGTTCTTCGCGGCGGTCAAATACATGCCGCTCGCCGATGTCTTCGCCATCTATTTCGTCGAACCCTTCATGCTCACCATGATGTCGGCGATCTTCTTGCGGGAAAAGGTCGGCTTGCGGCGGTGGCTGGCGATCGTCGTCGGGTTCAGTGGCGCCATGATCGTCATCCAGCCGAGCTATGCGATCTTCGGCTGGACGGCGCTGCTGCCGGTCGCCTGCGCCTTCCTCTTCACGCTCTACCTCTTTCTCAACCGGGCGATCGGCGAAGCCGATTCGCCGCTCGTCATGCAGACCATGGCCGGCGTCGGAGGAACGCTGTTCATGGCCGCAGCCCTGGTCATCGGGGATAGCACAGGGGCTGCGGATTTCGTGCCGTCGCTCCCCGCGTCCTGGCTCGGTCTCATCCTGCTGATGCTGCTCGGCTCGATCTCGGGCTACATGCATCTGCTCGTGGTGCGCGCCTTCCGGCTGGCGCCGCTTTCGCTGCTTGCGCCCTTCCAGTATTTCGAGATCATTTCGGCGACCGTGCTCGGTTACGCCTTGTTCGGCGATTTCCCGACCGCCTCCAAATGGCTCGGCATTGCCATCATCGTCGCTTCCGGCCTGTTCATCATCTGGCGGGAGCGTTCCAAATCGAAGCAGCTCGAAGCCGTTTGACGGCCCTGTTTCCTGCCGATTAACCGCGCTTGTTGGCCACCCCTCAACTTCTCTCAATTATCACCCACATTGGTTTCATGATGAAACGGAGAAATAAAGATGAGCGGGTTCCGCTTTTCTTTTCCGGCATGTGTCATCGCCGGGAAGGGTCGGATTGTGGCCGACGATATTTTGATGCTGCGCAAATACGCGTTCCCGGATGGCATTTGCTCCTCCGAAGACGCGCTCGCCCTTTTTGCGCTGAATGATTCCTGTCCCGAACAAAGCCCCGAATGGTCGACCTATTTCGTCGAAAGCCTGACGGCATATCTCGTGCGCGGCACGGAGCCGCTGGGACGCATCGACGACGCGAAAGCCGGTTGGCTGATGCGCACGATCGCCGCCGACGGCGCCGTGCGTTCCGCCCTGGAGCTCGAACTGCTGCTGCATGCCATGGAAATGGCATCCGAGGTGCCGGAGAGCCTCTCGGCCTTTGCGCTCGACCAGATCCGCCTGGCTCTCGAGCCCGGCGCGCGAGGCGCCTATCGTGCCATCCGCCCGGCCTCTGCCGGCATCACCGCCTTTGACCTCACCTATATCTGGCGGGTTCTGCGGGGAGCGACGGAACGTGGCCGGCTGATGCTGTCGCCGGTCGAAGCGCTGGTCCTGCGCGAGATCGACGAACTGGCCGATGCTAAGACCCATCATCCCGCCTGGCGGGAGATCATCGCGGCGGTGGCGACATACGAAAGGCCGAAGGAAGTGCTGCGGTCGGGTCCCTGGCTGGTGACCGATGCCGGGCATCGCCTGACGCAGGAGGTGGCGGCCTGACGATCCGCCGGCCGCGGCGCGTTGCACGGCTGCTCGTTCGCATTTTATCGGTTGGCTAAACCGCCTGGAAAATCAATCGGCCTAATGGTGTCCTTGATGATCGGCCGATGGCGAGCCGACAGGCTTCCGAGGTCGATATGACGCCTACCGTTTCCGCCGTCCTCTTGCTGACGATCAATCTCGGTCTGCTCTGGCTGCTGATGGCTGCGCCCGTCGGCCGCCGCACCATCACGCTGCGCCGGACACTCGAAATCGCTCCGGAGCGTCTGTGGCACGCCTTTCACCCCGGCGGCGAAGAAGCGAGCTGGAACCCTTCGATCCTCTCCTCAGGGACGGAAAAGAACCGCGGCGGGATAGAGATCGCCTACAGCCATCCCGATCGCCACGGTGCGCCGATCCGGCGGGTCTTCAAGGTCGATGAAACGGTCGATAGTGCCGAGTTCTGCTACGAGAGCCGTGCACGCGTCGTCGACGACACCGCGCTCGACATTTCCTTCTGGCACAATTTCGAGGAATACCGCTCCGTGTCGCCTGCACCCGGCGGCTCCACGGTCACCCTCGCCCAGACGGACGACTATCGCGGCTTCGCCGTCTACCTGTTTCGCTATTTCATGATCCGCCGCGAGCTTTCGTCGCTGACTGCCTGGCTGAAAAATGGCCGGCCGAAAACAGGCGGCATGATCGAACATCCGGTCGTCCAGATAGTCCTGGCGTTCCTCTCGACGCTGCTGCTCTGGCCCTTTTTTGGGCTCACCGCGGCGGGCCTGACGATCTCCATAATCCTGACCCTGGTCATCGTGCTGCACGAACTTGGGCACATGGCAGCCTATCGCGCCTTCGGGCATGAACGGGTCAGGATGATCTTCGTGCCGTTTCTCGGAGGCATCGCTATCGGCGGGCGGCCCTACAACAGCCGCTTCGAGGTCGCCACCTGCGCGCTGATGGGTGCTGGCATGTCCGCCTTCCTCGTACCGGTGGTGATTTCCGTCCACGACCTCTCAAACGCCCACCTATTGTCCTCGTCCCTGCGTGAGCCGGCTCTGGTCTTCCTGCTGATATTAGGGGCCTTCAACCTCCTCAATCTTCTGCCGATGTCCCAGTTCGACGGCGGCCGGGTGCTGAGGCAGATCTTTCCCACCCGCAGCCTGCTCGTCGCCGGCAGTTTCGGAATCACGCTTCTGATGCTCTGGGTCGGTTACCGGATCGGCCTGTCATCGACCGCCCTGATCGCGGCACTTGCCGTCTTCACGCTGATGAGCCTGATGGGCATTTCGTCCGCCAAGCCGCGCGAAAGTCTCGACCCCATGCATCCGGGCGAGCGTTTGATGGCGGGCCTCGGCCTCTATGCCGCCGTCGCCATCCATTCGCACGGTATCGTCTATGCCTGCGACCGCCTTTTCGGCTGATCACCCACCTTCGATATCACATGCCATCGACGTCTCCACCCATTGACATCAACCCGCCAAGCGGCTCAAAAGGTTACATGAAAAGCGAAAACCCCACACTACCGTCCGGCTATTCCGCGGTCCCTCCGGGCAAGATTGCCACCGTCGTGACCTGCCTCGAAATGTTCGAGAAGCCGCGCAGGAAAACCGCGACGGCGCCGGACACGCTTACCCTGGAACGCTGGCAGTCTCCTGCTCCCGACGAATACCGCGCGCTGTTCCGCGCGGTCGGCGAGAACTGGATGTGGGTCTCGCGGCTGGTCATGAGCGACGACGAACTTGCCTCGGTCCTCGGCGATCCGCAGGTCGAGATTTACGTCCTTCTCGACGGCGGCCGCCGGATCGGCCTCCTGGAGCTCGATTTCCGGGAACAGGGCGAATGCGAACTCGTCTATTTCGGCCTCGTTACCGGTGCGATCGGCAAGGGCGCCGGCCGTTTCATGATGAACTGGGCGATCGAGAGGGCCTGGGCGCATCCGATCCGTCGTTTCTGGGTGCATACCTGCCACTTCGACCACCCGGCCGCCATGCAGTTCTACCAGCGGTCGGGGTTCACGCCCTACGCCCTGATGGTCGAAGTGCTCGACGATCCGCGGCTGACTGGCCTGGCGCCGCGCACGACCTCGCCGCACGTGCCCCTGATCGGTCCCTGATCCGCTCACCGAAATGCGACCGCGAACGGCTCGTTCCGGCTTGAGCCGGCCCCCTCGCCTGTGCCAAGGTCGCGCCGAATCTACAAAGCCTCAAGGGAGAACATCATGGATGTCCGCGCCGCCGTTGCCGTTCAGGCTGGCAAACCGCTCGAAGTCATGACCGTGCAGCTCGATGGCCCCCGCGCCGGCGAAGTGCTGATCGAGGTGAAGGCGACCGGCATCTGCCATACCGATGATTTCACTCTGTCCGGCGCCGATCCGGAAGGCCTCTTTCCGGCGATCCTCGGCCACGAGGGTGCCGGCATCGTCGTCGACGTCGGCCCTGGCGTCACCTCGGTCAAGAAGGGCGATCATGTCATCCCGCTCTATACGCCGGAATGCCGCGAATGTCCGTCGTGCCTGTCGCGCAAGACCAATCTCTGCACCGCCATCCGCTCGACCCAGGGCCAGGGGCTGATGCCCGACGGCACCTCGCGCTTCTCGATCGGCAAGGACAAGATCCATCACTATATGGGCTGCTCGACCTTTGCGAATTACACGGTCCTTCCGGAAATCGCGGTCGCCAGGATCAACCCGGACGCCCCCTTCGACAAGGTCTGTTACATTGGCTGCGGCGTGACGACGGGCATCGGCGCCGTCATTAACACCGCCAAGGTGGAGATCGGCGCCACCGCCATCGTCTTCGGGCTCGGCGGCATCGGTTTGAACGTCATCCAGGGCCTGCGGCTGGCCGGCGCCGACATGATCATCGGCGTCGATCTGAACAACGACAAGAAGGCTTGGGGCGAACGCTTCGGCATGACCCATTTCGTCAATCCTAAGGAAGTCGACGGCGACATCGTCCCCTATCTCGTCAATCTGACGAAGCGCGGCGCCGACCAGATCGGCGGAGCCGACTATACGTTCGACTGCACCGGCAATACCAAGGTCATGCGCCAGGCGCTCGAAGCCTCGCATCGCGGCTGGGGCAAGTCGGTGGTAATCGGCGTTGCCGGCGCCGGCCAGGAAATTTCCACCCGTCCCTTCCAGCTCGTCACCGGCCGCACCTGGATGGGCACGGCCTTCGGCGGAGCCCGCGGCCGCACCGACGTTCCGAAGATCGTCGACTGGTACATGGAGGGCAAGATCGAAATCGACCCGATGATTACCCACACGATGCCGCTCGAAGACATCAACAAGGGTTTTGAGCTGATGCATGGCGGCGAATCGATTCGCAGCGTAGTGATTTACTGAGCGAAGTTCCGCGATGTTCCGGAACACGCTCCGATACTGCGAATAGAGCTAGGATTTAACTCCGTTTAATGTGAGGAACGCAGAAGATGTACAAATTTGAAATCTACCAGGACAAGGCTGGGGAATACCGTTTTCGCTTCAAGGCTTCGAACGGCCAGTCCATGTTCTCTTCCGAAGGTTATTCGGCCAAGGCTTCCGCCGTTTCGGCCATAGAATCGATCAAGAAAAACGTACCCGGCGCAGCAGTCGACGACCAGACCACTGCCGTCGCCTGAAGCATATCCTGCGCGTAGCCCGCTGCGGTGGGCTACGCTGCCTCCCCTCGTGCGGGAGGTCGCCGGATTGGGCCTGAGTATCCATCCATGATCTATGTCGACGCCGATGCCTGTCCGGTCAAGCCGGAGGTCCTGAAAGTCGCTGAACGCCACGGCATCGAAGTGACCTTCGTCGCCAATTCCGGCCTGCGCCCCACTCGTGATCCGATGGTCCACAACGTCATCGTTTCTGCCGGTTTCGATGCCGCCGACAACTGGATCGCCGAGCGCGCCGGACCCGCCGATATCGTCATCACCGCCGACGTGCCGCTGGCCGTACGCTGCGTAGCATCGGGCGCGCAGGTGACCGGTCCGACCGGCAGGGTCTTCGACGAGACCAATATCGGCATGGCGAGCGCCATGCGCGACCTTGGGGCGCATTTGCGCGAGACCGGCGAAAGCAAGGGCTACAACGCCGCCTTTTCCCCACGCGACCGTTCGAAATTCCTGGAAACGCTGGACAGGCTCTGCCGCCGGTCCAAATCGGCCACGTGAGCGATCGGAAAGCCGGATGCCGAGCCCCTGGCGCAGATTGACCTATCACCGGCACGGGCCGTTCTTCGCCGCCACGATCGCCTCGCTGGTCTGTCTTCCGTTCCTGCTCCTCTACATGCCGGAACTCGCGCCCGGCATTGCAGTCATCGTCTTCTTCCTGATCTATCTTGTCATGATGGCCTCTCGCATCAGCAAGCTCGACGGCCCCACGTTGAGAGACAAGGGGCAGAACGACGACGAACCGGCGCCCGTCATCCTCGCCGTGACCTTGCTTGCCGTCGCCGCCGCCATTGTTTCGCTGTTCGAGGCCTTGAACCGCTCGCAGCCCGCGGGTGCTGCCTCCGTGTCGCTTGCCTTCGCATCCGTCGTGCTCGGCTGGCTGACGATCCACACCATGTTCGCCATGCACTATGCCCATCGCTTCTGGCGGCCGGAGGAACAGGCGGAGGAGAACGAGGTGAAACGCGGCGGCCTCGATTTCCCCGAAACCGACGAGCCCGGCGCCTACGATTTCCTCTATTTCTCGTTCGTCATCGGCATGACCGCCCAGACCTCGGACGTCCAGATCACCACGACCGATATGCGCCGCATCAACCTCCTGCATGCGGTCGTGTCCTTCTTTTTCAACACCGTCCTTGTCGCCGCGGCCGTCAACGCCGTCGTGTCGATGGGCAACTGATATTTTTTGAGGAGCACCGATGAAGGTCCTTTCCCAGAACACTGCCTTCGGCGGCATGCAGGGCGTGTTCATGCACGATTCCGAAGCCTGCAAATGCGAGATGACTTTCGCCGTCTTCGTGCCGCCTCAGGCGATCAAGGAGCCCTGCCCTGTTGTCTGGTATCTTTCGGGCCTCACCTGCACCCATGCCAACGTCATGGAAAAGGGCGAATACAGACGGATGGCCGCGGAACTCGGCCTGATCGTCATCTGCCCGGATACCAGCCCGCGCGGCAATGACGTGCCCGACGAGCTCACCAACTGGCAGATGGGCAAGGGCGCCGGCTTCTATCTCGATGCTACGGAAAAGCCGTGGGCCGAAAACTATCAGATGCACACCTACATCACCGAGGAACTGCCGAACTTCGTCAGCCAGCATTTTCGCATGGACATGGGCCGCCAGGGGATTTTCGGCCATTCCATGGGCGGTCACGGCGCGATGACGATCGCGCTTCGGAACCCCGACCGCTTCAGGAGCTGCTCCGCCTTCGCGCCCATCGTCGAGCCCTCGACCGCCGACTGGTCAGTGCCGGCCTTCGAGAAATATCTGGGCGCCGATCGCTCCACCTGGCGGCAATACGACGCCTGCGCTCTGGTCGAGGACGGCGCGCGCTTTCCGGAATTCCTGATCGACCAGGGCAAGGCCGACGGTTTCCTCGAAAACGGCCTGCGCCCCTGGCTGTTCGAGGAAGCGGCCAAGGGAACGGATATCGACGTGACGCTGCGGATGCAGGAGCGCTACGACCACTCGTATTATTTCATCTCGACCTTCATGGACGACCATCTCCGCTGGCACGCGGAACGGCTGGGGTAGGTCTCACGGAAACAGCGCCGTCGCCATTGTCGGGCGGCGCTGGCCGTCGAGGCGGAATTCGCTGGAGATGCGGTCGGCGATCTTTTCGGCGAGGTCACGGTCAGCAGTGTCCCCGTCCAGCAGATAGATCGACGTCTTGAACGTCCCCCTGGCGATCGGTTCGCCGCTGTTGACCGAAATCGCCTGCACCGTCACCTTCGCCTCATGCCGGCTGCCGATCAGCATGGGCATATGCGACATCTCGTCTATTCGCACCGAGATGATCGTCCGCGGCAGGGCGATCGACCTGACGGTTGCGCGGATCGCCTCGTCGACCAGCATGTCGGTGGCGATCACCAATTCCTTCGGCACATCCGGCCGAGCGGTCACGAAGGCGCCGCGCACGTCATAGAAAAGTTTTTCCTGCGCGGTGTTTGCCTGTTCCAGACGGAACGACATCAGCGGCAGGGCCGTCAAAGCAATGAGACAGAAACGTGAGAGACGACGAAACATGAAGGGACCCGCAAGACGGCACCTTCAGATGTTCCAACGAACACGGTTAGAGAACGATTAAGCCGAGGGCTTCAAGGCAAGAAAAGTTTCGGTCGCCGCCCGCATCTCCTCGAGCCGCTTGGCGCGGCGATGTTCAGCCTCCGCGTCCGTGCCCCAATGTTCGTTCGTCCAGTCCTCGTCGAGATGGGCGAGCGTCCAGGCCTCGTCGGCGGTGAGCCGGCCTTCCGCGAAGGCAAGCGCCAGGATCGCCGAACCGGTCAGCGTCGTCACCGTGTGCAGCACGGCGAGTTCGATCGGCGTATCGTATTTCTTCAGCGTCACCGCAAAGGCGGCGGTCGCCTCCTTTGGCTGCTCCTGGGGCATCACGCCCTCGACCAGGATGAAGCGGGCGCCGAGTTCGTTCGCGGCCCAGTCGACGATCGGATCCCATTGTTCGCTCTGGCGGGCGACCAGGTTTTCCGGTGTTTCGGCGCGGTAGCAGAGCAGGTCGCTCGAAGAGAAGCGCAGGATATCCTCGAAGACCGCCTGGGGGTCGGTGGCGATGCCGTCGATCGCGGTGTTGACGAGCCGTGTCACCGGCATGGTGCCCGGGTCGATCACGTCCACCTGATTGGCCCATTCGTCGCGGATCAGTTCGGCAAGCCGTGCCGTCGGAGCGACGAGCCCGTTCTTGGCCGGCGTCCTGACCGGCCTGCCATCGAGATGGATGGCATGGCCGCCCTCGTCCTCGGCAACCGATACTTCTTTGTAGAAGCGCTTCGGCAGCGGCTTGTGCATCTGGATCTGCGCCCGCCGCGTCGGATCCGGATGGCTCAGCGCTTCGGATGGATCGGGAAACATGTCACGCATGGAAATAAAACCTCAGCCGATATGGCTCAGCAACTCGCTCGGATGATGGATGATCGCGTCGGCTCCGGCCTTGTTCAGCTCGTCTACCGAGGCGTAACCCCAGGCAACGCCGATCGCCGTGGCGCCGGCCGCCTTTGCCATCTGCATATCGTAAATGGCATCGCCGATGACAAGAGTGTCGGAAGGTTTCATGCCGGTCTCGTCGCAGCATTCGGTCACCATCGCCGGATGCGGCTTCGATGGGCAGTCGTCGGCGGTGCGCGACACCATGAAATACTTGTCGAACCCGTGCGTCTCCACGACCAGCTTCAGGCCGCGCCGCGATTTGCCGGTCACCGCGCCGATCAGCAGGTCCTTGCGCGGACCGATCGTGTCGATCAGATCGCGAATCCCCTCGAACAATGGCTCCTTGAAACCGAGATCCTGGCGCACGACGGCAAACAGCGTCTTGTAATAGGCCATCATCTCGACGGCTTCTTCGTCCGCATGCGGCTTTCCCTGCATGCGGGCGATCGCGATGTCGAGCGTCAGCCCGATGATCGCCTTGGTGTCCTCCACCTTGGGTTCCGGCTTGTCGAAATGGGCGAAGGTGCGGCGCATGGTTTCGTGGATCAGGTTCGCGCTGTCGACCAGCGTGCCATCGCAATCGAAAAGGACCAGTTTCATTCTTCGTCGTCCCTGCGGCCGTTTTCCATGTCGAAGCCGAGAAGGTTCCAGCTCTGCACCATATGCGGCGGCAGAGGTGCCGTGACCTTCAGCCGGCCGCCGTTCGGATGCGGGATGTCGATATGGCGTGCGTGGAGATGCAGCTTCTTCTGGATGCCGCCGGGAAAATCCCAGTTATGATCGTCGTCAAAATATTTCGGGTCGCCGATGATCGGATGGCCGATATACAGCGCATGGACGCGCAGCTGATGGGTGCGGCCGGTATAGGGCTCCATCTCCAGCCAGCAGAGCGTCTGCGCCGCCATTTCCAGAACGCGGTAATAAGACACCGCGTGGTCGGCGCCGTCCTCGCCGTGCCTGGCGATCCGCATGCGGTCGCCGTCCGGCGTCTGTTCCTTCACCAGCCAGGTGGAGATCTTGTCCTCGTGCTTGCGCGGCACGCCCTTGACCAGCGCCCAATAGGTCTTCTTGGTATCGCGCTCGCGAAATGCGGCCGTCAGCTTCTGCGCAGCACCGCGGGTGCGGGCGATCACCAGCACGCCCGACGTGTCGCGGTCGAGCCTGTGCACGAGCCGCGGCTTTTCACCCTTCGGACTGATCCAGCTGTCGAGCATCTGGTCGATATGTCGGGCGACGCCCGATCCGCCCTGCACCGCAAGGCCGGCCGGCTTGTTGAGCACGATGACCTTCTCGTCCTCGTGCAGAACCATGCGCGACAGCAGTTCGAAATCGCTGGAATGCTTGAGATCCTTGCCGGCGATCGGCCCCGTCTTCTTCGCATCCACGTCCAGAGGCGGAATGCGCACCGTCTGCCCAGGCTGTATGCGGGCGTCGGACTTCACCCGTCCGCCGTCGACGCGCACCTGTCCGGAGCGCAGCAGTTTCTGGAGCGGCCCGAAGCCGAGGCCCGGGTAGTGGATCTTGAACCAGCGGTCGAGACGCATTCCCGCTTCGTCCGCTTCGACGCGGATATGCTCGATGCCTGCCATCAAAGCTCTTTCATATCTATGTGTGGGCCGGCGGCCCTTTGCCCGGTCTTTAGAGCATTGCCCGCCCGAGCGCCAGTCCGGCAAAAACCGCACCCAGCGAGATTGCGACGCTCGCGACGATATAGGTGACGCCCACCATGGTCGCGCCCCGCTCCAGCAGCGACACGACATCCAACGAAAAGGCCGAGAACGTCGTGAAGCCGCCGAGAAAGCCGGTAATGATCAGCAACCGCATCTCGGGCGACGCATCGAAGCGTCGGACGATGAGCTCGGCCAGAAAGCCGATCGCGAACGAGCCGGCGATATTGACGGCAAGCGTCCCCCACGGAAACGCCGGCCCCCACAGGCGCAGCGCCCAGAGCCCGACGAGATAGCGGCAGACGGAGCCGATCGCTCCGCCGATGGCGACGAGAAGCATGTTGGTCATGAAGCTTTCTCTAGGACAGAAACGAGAATCGTCAAATCGATAAAATGCCGACGTTTTGTTTAAAGGGGAACAAATCAGGGTCGCCGTAATTATCATATTCTGAGAAAAAAGAGTGATAGGCGCGATGACACAACTGGTCAGCATATCGGCAAGCACTGCCGCACTCGCCATCGAGGCGCTGAAGCCCGGCCGACGCATCTCGGCCAAGGATCAGGTCAAGGACATCAAGGCCGATTCGGACCGCAACCAGCGCCGCGCCGAAAACGCCGGCGACCCCGGCGATACCGAATTCATGATCCCGGCCACCACCGTCTCGCTCGACATGCTCACCGCCGACCAGAAGCCACGCCAGCAGGTCACGTTCCGCCAGGTCGAATCCGCCTATCGCGATTTGGACGATTGATATCATCCCGGCGAGCCTCAGGCCGCCACGCACCGGATATTCTCCCGCCCGCTCCCCGAGCGGGCTTTTGCGTTGCGATGATAGTCGATGAAATCGGCGACCGGCAGCGGTTTGGAGAACAGCCAGCCCTGGCCGAAATTGACGTCGTGAGCCTTCAGATAGTCCGCCTGCTCCTCTGTCTCCACGCCTTCGGCGACGATCTGCAGGTCGAGCGTCTTCGCCATCTCGATGATGTGGCCGGTGACCGAGCTGGTGGCGCTGTTGCGGCCGATCGTGTCGACGAAGGACTTGTCGATCTTCAGCGCGTCCATCGGCAACCCCTGCAGGTATTGCAGGCTGGAATATCCCGTGCCGAAATCGTCGATCGCCACCGAGTGGCCTCTTTGCCGGGCCGCTGTCAATGTCGTCCGCGCCGCCTCGATGTCGATGAAGCCGCGTTCGGTGGCCTCCAGCCAGATCTGCCCTGCCGCTATCCCAGTCTTTGCGAGTTTCCTGTCGAGCACGTCGAGGATGCGCCCGGAGGTGACATCGGCGGCGGAAAGGTTGACGGCGATATGCAGCGAACTTTCCGCCCTGAGCAATCCTCCGAGATCGGCAATGATCGCTTCGATGACCTGATCGGTGATCGGCAGAATGAGCCCGCTCTCCTCGGCGAGCGGAATGAACAGGTCCGGGCGCACCAGCGATCCATCCGGCCGCCGCCAGCGCACCAGCGCTTCGGCGCCGACGCAGATGCCGGTCTTGAGCTCGATGATCGGCTGGTAGTGGACGATGAATTCGCGCTTGCGCACTGCGATCGCCAGTTCACCGAGCGGTGATAGTCTTTTTTTGGACAGCCAGACCACCACGCCGACGATGAAGATGGCGACGAAGGCACCGACCGGCAGCAGCAGGAGCTGTTCTTCCCGCAGCCTGCCGGTCAGGTTGGAACGTGGCTCCATGGCGATCGCGATCAACCCCTTGTCGTGCGCCACCGCGTAGAGCGCCGAGGAGGTCATGCCGTTCTTCGGCTCGTCGATCAGGGCGTTGACGAGGTCTGTTTCGGGGGAATTGAGTTCGTTGATCAGCATGCCTTGCCGGTTGGCGAGCGCCAGCGAGATGTCGGCGTCCACCAGGATATCGATGAAACGGGCCGGATCGACCAGTACGTTATAGGGGCCGTAATGGAGCGCCATCATCGGATTGCCCATGCTGACAGCCGGCTGCACGCGGGTGGCTACTTCCACGCCGTCGGGCGTCATGTAGTCGATCCACGGCCTGTCGACCTTGCGCTCCTCGATCCCCCAGGAGGTGCATTTCAACAGGCCGTTCTCGAAATAACCGACTTCCTTGACCGAGGGCGTATTGAAGGCGATCACCCGCATCCGGGCGATATGCTGGTCAGAACAGGGCACCAGGCGCGGATAGGCGAGCGAATCGAGCGCCGCCCGCGCATCCTCGAACGTCCGGCTCGCGCGCACGATCGTCTGCTCGGCGATCCGCTCAAGATTGTTCTGCTGTTTCTCGACCGTAATGATCCATGAGATGTAGACCATTGCGGCAATCGGTACGATTGCCCCCAGCAGGCCGAGGAAAATGGCCGCCGCAATCACCCGAGAACGTCGCAGTTCCATCGCCGAAACCTTTGATGAGAGGTGTTGGCGATATTCATCGCGGACTTCTGTTAAGATTCCTTGATGCAACTCGATCAGGTTGTATCGAAGCAATTTCTAAAACCCCGCCGGTTGCGCCGCTTGGGCGGAAACCCGTCGGCTCGCTAGGTCCGCTTGCCGGCAAAACGCAGCGGAAATCCGTCGAAGGCCTTGATTTCCTTGAGGACGAAGGTCGTCTGCATTTCCTTTATGCGCGGTAATCGCCGCAACGTCGACATGGCGAAATCCGCATAGGCGTCGAGATCGGGTGAGACGACCTGGAGCAGGAAATCCGCGTCACCCGCGATACTATAACAGGCCACCACCTCGTCCAGCCCGATCACCTCCGCCGCGAACGCTTCCGCCTCTTCCTCGCTATGGCTGTCGATCTTGACGCGGATGAAGGCAAGTACGCCGAGGCCGATCGCCTTTCGGCTCAGCACCGCCTTGTATCCCTGGATGACGCCCGTCTCCTCGAGATGCCGCACGCGCCGCCAGCTCGGAGATGTCGAAAGGCCGATCCTGTCCGCGAGCGCCTGGTTGGTCAGGCGGCCATCGTCCTGCAACGCTTCCAGAATTCGTATATCCGCCGGCTCAACGTCGTTTGCCATCAAACTCTACCCATAGTTCCACATTAAGAGGTAGATCCTACCCCAAAATCCCGAAATGGAGAAGTAAAAGGCAGGATCGACCGGGCGACGCGGAGTAATGTGCAGATCCCCTTCCATGAATGGATATCCTGCCTGCCCATGACCGACGACACCCGCATCGCCATCATCGTCAACCCTACCCTGCCGCTCGGCCTCCTTGCCAACACGGCCGGCGCCATCTCGATCGGCCTCGGCGCTCGCGTACCCGCGCTCGCGGCTCGCCGGCTGACCGATCGCCAGGGTCGCACGATCGATATCAGTTCTTCCCTGCCGGTGCCGATCCTGCAGGCGCAGGCGGATACGATCCGATCCCTGATGCTGAAGGCCATGGAGCAGATCCAGAACCACGCGATCGTGCCCTTTCCGGCTTTCGCCAGGTCGCTGCACGACTACCGCGACTACGAGGCCGCCTTCCCCGATCGCGATCTTGCGGAAGAGGAGATCGACGGGCTTGGCCTCGCAGGACCTTCGAAATGGATAAGGTCGCTGACCGGCAGCCTCAAACTGCTGCGCTAGGGACGAAGAGCCCGCTCCGGGGAGCAGGCTCCATCGAACTTTACTTGTGCATGTGGCCGCCCGGCCCCGCCGCTTCGACAGGCAGCGTGATGTCGACCTTGCCGGCCTTCTCGAAGGTCAGGGTCACCGGCACTTTGCCGCCCTGCTTGAAGGGTTCCTTGACCTTGATGAACATCAGGTGCAGTCCGCCGGGCGTCAGTTCAACGGTCTTGCTCGCCGGGATGGCGATTCCGGTATCGAGCTTGCGCATTTTCATCACCTGGCCCTGCATCGCCATCTCGTGCATCTCCACGGTGCCCGCGACCGGTGACGAGACCGAAACCAGCATGTCGTCGGACTTGCCGGTGTTCTTGATGGTGAGATAACCGCCGCCAACCGGCTGGCCGGGCAGCATCGCTTTGGTGAAGGCGCTGGTGATTTCCAGGTTGGCGACCTTGGCGGGCGCATCTTGAGCGGCCGTAGCTCCCGCAATGATAATGCCGGTCGCCGCGAAAATGCCGAGGAAAGCGAGTTTGGTGAAAGTTTTCATGGAATATCCCCATGCGGTGATAGCATCCTTGCCGGTCGACCGCGATTGATCTGAGAGCGTCAAAGCATCAGATCGAAATCGGGGGCGCGCGGGATTTCGGCCGGGCGACGGCACTCGTGCCGAGCAGTCGGGAAAATTGGCGCAGCGGGTTGGCAAGCGAGGCGCGCTCGCGGCCGGGCCAGGTTTCATCTCTCGGCGGCGGCAGGATGACCGATGCGGAGAGCAGGCAGACTTCGCAGAGCGGTTTTGCCGCCGGCATCTGGTGGCCGTGGTAGCCTTCCGAGCAGATGTCGGCAAACGTGCCGTCCGGCAGGCGATAGGCTTCGCTGTAGGAATCGAGCGGCGCTGCCGCCTGGGCCGGCTGATGGGCAAATCCCAGCAAAAGCAGCAGCATTGCGCAGAAAATGCGCGTTGAGTTCGCCGCCGTGTTGAGCCGTGCCGTCATCGTCTCGCCTGTCCGAATGCCTGCCGGAATAACCCAAATCGCGGCAAAGCGCAAAAGCCCTTTTGTCGCGTGATAGCGGACCCATTTCGCCCGGCATTGCATTAGATCAAACCGCGTTTGCTGCGCTGCGACAAAAATAGTGCCCGGTGCGACACGGAGGGCTTGCCAAATGGCGATCGAGGCCGATAATACCGCTCAGACTCGCTGGGAGAAGCCGCTTAGATGCGGTGCCGAAGGAGCAACCGCCCCGGAAACTCTCAGGCAAAAGGACCAGCAGTCGACCGACAGGAACTCTGGAGAGAAGCCCGAAGAGGGCTCGCCGAAGGGATAACAATCTCAGGCGACAAGGACAGAGGGGGCTCATAAACCGGTGCGTCACTGCGCCTGAATCTGAGCCGGCGCTTGAAATGCGCCAACCCTGGAGGCGTCCTTGGACGATCAGACCGTTCTCAAGACCACCCCGCTTCACGCCCTCCATCTGTCTCTCGGCGCCAGGATGGTGCCCTTTGCCGGCTACGACATGCCTGTGCAATATCCGGCCGGCGTGCTGAAGGAACATCTGCACACCCGTACCGCCGCCGGGCTTTTCGACGTTTCCCATATGGGCCAGGTCGTCATCCGTGCGAAATCCGGCGCTTACGAGGATGCAGCACTTGCGCTCGAAACCCTGGTGCCGGTCGATATCCTCGGCCTGAAACCCGGCCGCCAGCGCTACGGCTTCTTCACCGACGACAACGGCGGCATCCTCGACGACCTGATGATCACCAATCGCGGCGATCACCTGTTCGTCGTCGTCAACGCCTCCTGCAAGGACGCCGACCTCGCCCACCTGCAGGCGCATCTGACCAATTGCGACGTCGAACTCCTCGAAGACCGCGCGCTCATCGCCCTCCAAGGTCCGCGCGCCGAGGGCGCACTGGCGGCTCTCTGGCCGGATGTCACCTCCATGAAGTTCATGGACGTCCGCGACGCGTCCCTGCACGATGTCGACTGCATCGTCTCCCGCTCCGGTTATTCCGGCGAAGACGGGTTCGAGATTTCGGTTCCGGCAGATCAGGCCGAACAGATCGCCAAGGCGCTGCTCGAAGACCTGCACTGTCAGCCGATCGGCCTCGGCGCCCGCGATTCGCTTCGCCTCGAAGCTGGCCTCTGCCTTTATGGCAACGACATCGACACCACCACCTCGCCGATCGAGGCCGCGCTCGAATGGGCGATCCAGAAGCCCCGCCGCGCCGGCGGCGTCCGCGCCGGCGGTTTTCCGGGCGCCGACCGTATCCTCAACGAACTGGCGAACGGCGCCACCCGCCGCCGCGTCGGCCTGAAGCCTGAAGGCAAGGCGCCCGTCCGCGCCCACGCCGAGCTCTACGCGGACGCCGAAGGACGGACCGAACTCGGCGAAGTCACCTCCGGCACCTTCGGCCCCTCGGTCGAAGGCCCCGTCGCCATGGGCTATGTGCCGACCCGCTTTGCCGAACCCGGCTGCCAGATTTTTGCGGAGGTGCGCGGAAAATACCTTTCCCTCACCGTCTCCGCCCTTCCCTTCATCACCCCCACCTACAAACGATAATCCTCCGGAGAGAACCATGTTGAAATTCACCGCCGAACACGAATGGCTGAAGCTCGAAGACGGTATCGCGACCGTCGGCATCACCTCTCATGCCGCCGAGCAGCTTGGCGACCTCGTTTTCGTGGAACTGCCGGAAGTGGGCGCCATACTCACCAAGGACGGCAATGCCGCGACCGTCGAGAGCGTCAAGGCAGCCTCTGACGTCTATTGTCCGCTGGACGGCGAAGTCACCGAGGTCAACCAGGCGATCGTCGACGATCCCTCGATCGTCAATTCCGATCCTCAAGGAGCAGGCTGGTTCTTCAAGCTGAAGCTCAAGACCGCCTCCGACGCCGATGCGCTGCTCGACGAGGCCGCCTACCAGGAACTGATCGCATGACCACCGACAGCACCGATTTCCATTTTACCGACTACCAGCCCTACGACTTCGCCAACCGCCGCCATATCGGCCCGTCGCCGGCCGAAATGGCCGAGATGCTGAAAGTGGTCGGCTACAAGAGCCTCGACGCCCTGATCGACGCCACCGTGCCATCCTCGATCCGCCAGACGGCACCGCTTGCCTGGGGGCCGGCGCTGACCGAGCGCGAGGCGCTCGACAAGCTGCGCGATACCGCCAACCGCAACAAAGCGCTCGTCTCGCTGATCGGCCAGGGTTATTACGGCACGATCACGCCGCCGGTCATCCAGCGCAACATTCTTGAAAACCCGGCCTGGTACACCGCCTACACCCCCTACCAGCCGGAAATCAGCCAGGGCCGCCTCGAGGCGCTCCTCAATTTCCAGACGATGATCTGCGACCTGACCGGCCTCGACGTTGCCAACGCCTCGCTGCTCGACGAGGCGACTGCCGCTGCCGAAGCGATGGCGCTCTGCCAGCGCCAGGCAAAGTCGAAGGCGACAGCCTTCTTCGTCGACGCCGCCTGCCACCCGCAGACGATCGCGCTGATCGAAACCCGCGCCGCGCCACTCGGCTGGAGCGTCGTCATCGGCGACCCGATGACCGATCTCGATCCGGTCGACGTGTTCGGCGCGATCTTCCAGTATCCGGGCACCAACGGCCATGTCCGCGATTTCACCGGCCTGATCTCCCGCCTGCACCAGACCGGCGCGGTTGCTGCCGTCGCCGCCGATCCCCTGGCGCTGACGCTACTCAAATCCCCCGGCGAAATGGGCGCCGACATCGCCATCGGCTCCTCCCAGCGGTTCGGCGTGCCGGTCGGTTACGGCGGCCCGCATGCGGCCTATATGGCGGTCAAGGATACCCACAAGCGCGCCATGCCCGGCCGCCTGGTCGGCGTCTCGGTCGACAGCCGCGGCAACCGCGCCTACCGCCTGTCGCTGCAGACCCGCGAGCAGCATATCCGCCGCGAAAAGGCGACCTCGAACATCTGCACCGCCCAGGTCCTGCTCGCCGTCATGGCTTCCATGTACGGCGTCTTCCACGGCCCGGACGGGCTCAAAGCCATCGCACAGCAGGTCCACCGCAAGGCCGTGCTGATGGCCAAGGGCCTCGAAAAACTGGGCTACACCATCGAACCCGACACCTTCTTCGACACTATCACCGTTGAGGTCGGCCACATGCAGGGCCTGATCATGCGCGCGGCGGTCGCCGAGGGTGTCAACCTCAGGAAGGTCGGCGAAACCCGCATCGGCATGTCGCTCGACGAGCGCACAAGGCCGGCGACGCTCGAAGCCGTCTGGCGGGCCTTCGGCGGCAATTTCAAGGTTTCGGATTTTGAGCCGACCTGGCGCCTGCCGACCGCGCTTTTGCGCAAATCCGACTACATGACCCACCCGATCTTCCACATGAACCGCGCCGAAAGCGAGATGACCCGCTATATCCGCCGGCTCTCGGACCGGGATCTGGCGCTCGACCGGGCGATGATCCCGCTCGGCTCCTGCACCATGAAACTGAATGCGACGGCCGAAATGCTGCCGATCACCTGGCCGGAATTTGCCGACATCCACCCCTTCGTGCCCGCGGACCAGGCACTCGGCTACAAGGAGATGATCGACGATCTCTCCGCCAAACTCTGCCAGATCACCGGCTACGACGCCTTTTCGCTGCAGCCGAATTCCGGCGCGCAAGGGGAATATGCGGGCCTGCTCACCATCCGCAACTACCACATCGCCAATGGCGACACCCATCGCGACGTCTGCCTCATCCCCACCTCCGCGCACGGCACCAACCCGGCCTCCGCCCAGATGGTCGGCATGAAGGTGGTCGTCGTCAAGGTTCGCGACAACGGCGATATCGACCTCGACGATTTTCGCGCCAAAGCCGAACAATATGCCGAGAACCTCTCGGCCTGCATGATCACCTACCCCTCGACCCACGGCGTCTTCGAGGAAACCGTGCGCGAGATTTGCGAGATCACGCACAAGCATGGCGGCCAGGTCTATCTCGACGGCGCCAACATGAACGCTATGGTCGGCCTCTCCCGCCCCGGCGACATCGGCTCCGACGTCTCCCACCTCAACCTGCACAAGACCTTCTGCATCCCGCATGGCGGCGGCGGTCCCGGCATGGGCCCGATCGGCGTCAAGGCGCATCTCGCCCCGCACCTGCCTGGCCACCCGGCGACGGACGGACCAGATAAAGGTACAATGGGGGGCGCGGTCTCGGCGGCCCCCTTCGGCTCGCCGTCGATCCTGCCGATCTCCTGGTCCTATTGCCTGATGATGGGCGGCGAAGGCCTGACCCAGGCGACCAAGGTGGCGATCCTCAACGCCAACTATATCGCCGCCCGCCTGAAGGGCGCCTACGACGTGCTCTACAAGTCGGAGGCAGGCCGCGTCGCGCATGAATGCATCATCGACACGCGCCCACTCAACGCCTCGGCCGGCGTCAGCGTCGACGACGTCGCAAAACGCCTGATCGACTGCGGTTTCCACGCCCCGACCATGAGTTGGCCGGTCGCTGGCACGCTGATGATCGAGCCGACCGAAAGCGAGACCAAGGCCGAGATCGACCGGTTCTGCGATGCGATGCTGGCGATCCGCGAGGAGGCCCGCGCCATCGAGGACGGCCGCATGGACCGGTTGAACAACCCGCTGAAGAACGCCCCGCACACGGTGGAAGACCTGGTCGGCGAATGGGACCGCCCCTATTCCCGCGAGCAGGCCTGCTACCCGCCGGGCGCCTTCCGCGTCGACAAATACTGGTCCCCGGTCAACCGCGTCGACAATGTCTATGGCGACCGCAACCTCGTCTGTACCTGCCCGCCGCTGGAGGCTTACGCGGAGGCAGCCGAGTAAATTTCCCCTCCATCCCGCCTCGCCCCGGATCCATCCCCGGAGGCGAGGCGATCCACCGCCGCCCTCTTTGTACGCTACCGCACGGGAACTCCGGCGCCGCCCCCTGGTTTGCGGGGTGCGGCAAAGGAGCTCGCCATGCAGCGGTTCTTTTTTCACATCAACTTTACCGGCAAATTCGTCACCGATCCCGAAGGGGTGGAGTTCGCCGATCTCGACGCTGCAAAAAATTCGGCGCGCCGGGCCATCCGCGAACTCGCCGCGGATTCCCTTGCGGCACAGGCCAGGTTCACGCTTCGCAGCACCCGGATCTGCAGCGCGGAGGGCGAGATGCTGGCGGAGGTTTTCGTTCCGGACGCCATCTGCGACGTGATCCCGGCCGACCTTCTGTAAACGACCCTGGCGCTCAATCGAGGCCGGCCAAGGACGGAGCGCGCCCCTCGGTACGCTACCGCACTTATCCTGACAGTCTCGCCGTTTTTGATATTCTGTAGCGGCCGTTTTTTGAGAACCGGGACAGCCCCCATGTCCGATGATTGGACGTTTTTTCCGCATGTCATGACCATGCACGATCTGCAGGCGATGCGCGAAGCGGTGCGACTTGCCGAAACGATACGGCCACCCGCCGACCCCGCCGAAACCGAGCTGCTCGCCTGGATCGTCTTCCGCTATTACAGGCGCGGACTGGCGGATCCGGAACGGCTGGCCTCGGTCGCCGTCTTCCTCTCCAGTTCCCGCGTGATGAAGCGCCAGCGGGCCCACACCGAAGCCGGGGTCGTGGTGCATCTGGACCTGCGCAGCCATACCTGACGCCCCCGATCTGACCCGCCTGGGCGCCAGCCTCCGTCATTGCGACGGCATCCGTTCGACGAGGATGCCTCGGGACACGCAACGGAAACGCGTTCAAGCGCAGATAGCGCCTTGCCGAAAAGTCCCCGCCCCGTTCCGGCACATCTGTGCCGCGCCGCAATACGCTTCCCTTACCCTTCCCGTTCAGTCTTCCTTGAAGCTCTTGCCCTAAAACATCCGTCATCGGGTTTGGGGATGCTTGTCATGGGTCTGTCGTCGGTGATGAACATTGCGGTTTCGGGCATGCAGGCCCAGGCGAAACGCCTCGCGACCGCGGCCCACAACATCGCCAATGCCCAGACCCCCGGCTACAACCGCCTCGACACCCAGGTCTCCTCGCTCCCCAATTCCGGCGGCGTCACCACCACCGTCACCCCGTCGACCTCGGTCACCTTCCCCGAAAGCTCGAATGTCGACATGGCCAGCGAAATGCTCGACGCCTTCACCTCGGCACAGGGTTATGCGGCCAACGCCGCGGCGTTCGAGACGGGTGCGGACATGTGGGACGTGCTGATGAGCATCAAGCGGGATTGAGGGGGCGGCTGCGTCTTACTGAGTAAGGCACGAAGCGGGCACTTAACATTGCTTGAATCTTATCAACCGTACGTCGGCTTCATTCACTATTGCTAATTGCATTCACGATATATGCTACTGCGTCATCATTGTATATGGACGGCGTCTGTACAGTGAGAAAGTTTGACTTTTTGTATTGATCCTCTTGTCGCTTATTTCTGAAATTATATACCGACAATTTTTCATTCTGCTTCAACTTACGTTCATGAATAATCCTCGTTATGATATTGTCAGTAGCCGATGGCAGAAGATCTTTTACTCTTTTTGATAGGTCACGGTACGAATAAGGATATAACTCAGTGAGTTTCTGAGGCGTGGTGACTAGCACAGTAGAGGGGGTTACCTCTCCGATCAGTTTCAAAGTCGGCGATCCCGACTTGTCGACGAATTCGCCTTCCTTTATGAAGCTCAGTGTTGGCAATAGCTTGGGATCAATCACGAAATTTCCCGCTTTTCCGTCAACCAACCCGGTATTCAGGTCCAAGACTGCGGAGTTTTCGATACCGAACTTCAAGATGTTGGTGATGTGTTTTGATAAGACCGTCTCGGAAAGCTGACGGATCCTGTCCTCGATAAGCCTTTGCAAATCGGCTTGTGTTATTAAGCGATCTTCACCCGGATAGCGAAAATAGATTTGGCCTTGTGAAAACCCATCGCCACTCTGGCTCATGATGACCGGCTTTGTGTGCGCGGGAGCGACATAAAGGATGCCCACTTTCCTCCCAGCTATATCCAGCACTTGCTTTTGAATTTCGAGCCCGACCCCCAAAGAACTTAAAATGTTTTGGTTTAATTTATTGAAGTCAAGTTCTGCAAATTTTGTCGCATCAATGCCGTGGACCTCCCATGTCTTGTTTTCTACGCCAAAAACAAAATAACCGCCCTTGTTATTAGCGAAAGCCGCCAATGTTTTCATCGGTATATTGACGGATTTCTTACATTCGATGCGGTCCGTTTCAGTGATGTCCAATTGATTGGTAGAAGTTGGTTTTACACGGATAATCGTCGCCAACTCGGCATCTGAAAACGGATCGAATCCTACGGCGGATATTGGCGTCTTCGGAGCGAGGAAATAACTTAGGTCCGATTTCGAAGCGGCGGCGATACCTACGTACTTTTTTATCTCGTTGTTTTTGATATTCGATATGCGGCCGCTACTTACGTCCGTCGCCGCAGCGCCGCGCGACCGGTTTACAAGGCCTGCGATCTCTTGGTTGCTGTAATCTTTGGTACTTATTAGAGCTTTGATAATCGAGACTTCATAACTGCTTAGTGAGTTCCTTGTTGCCAAACTCGCCCCCCCGACATGCAACTGTAACGTTAGATCATGGCATGATGAATGTGGTGGAGCAAGATAAGTCCATTTGAGTACAGGCCCAGTAAAGGGACGTCTCCTTGCGAATGTATGGCGGCTGGATCCTCGGGTCGAGCCCGAGGATGACGGAGGAGAGGACGAGGATCACGGTGGAGAGGATGCCGATGACGGACTTGGCACAACATCCAAGGTCGTCATCCTCGGGCTCGACCCGAGGATCCACCCTCCAGACGCCAACCCATCCGGGGACCTTCGACACCTGCCCACCAGCCCCATCAAGCAC
>PVBG01000020.1 GCA_002968845.1 Neorhizobium tomejilense
GGCGATGCGGGACATGGTCTAAGGCGTTTATGCCGAAATGCCGCCGCACCTGAAGCGGCAGCGGCAGCAGGCGGGGGTGTGAGGGATGATTGTTTTTGATCTTGAAAGACCCCTCCCCAACCCCTCCCCACAAGGGGGAGGGGTTAACCCGGTCTCGCTGTGGCCTGATGTAAAATGGAGCGGTGCCACGAGTTATCTCCCCCCTTGTGGGGGAGATGGCCGGCAGGCCAGAAGGGGTCTTGCTTCCTCCGATCTCGGTGCCAACCTTTTCCGAGAGGCCCGCCCATGCCGCGCATGACGATGATCGAGGCGATCCGCAGCGCCATGGATGTCTCCATGGAGCGCGACGACGATGTGGTCGTGTTCGGCGAGGATGTCGGGTATTTCGGCGGCGTCTTCCGCGGCACCCAGGGCCTGCAGCAGAAATACGGCAAGACGCGCTGTTTCGACGCGCCGATCAACGAATCCGGCATCGTCGGCGTGGCGATCGGCATGGCGGCCTATGGGCTGAAACCCTGTGTCGAGATCCAGTTTGCCGATTACATGTATCCGGCCTACGACCAGCTGACCCAGGAGGCTGCGCGGCTGCGCTATCGTTCCAACGGCGACTTCACCTGTGGCATCACCGTGCGGATGCCGACCGGCGGCGGCATCTTTGGGGGGCAGACGCACAGCCAGAGCCCGGAGGCGCTGTTCACCCATGTCTGCGGGCTGCAGGTGGTGGTGCCCTCCAATCCCTATGACGCCAAGGGCCTGCTGATCGCCTCGATCGAAAATCCCGACCCGGTGATCTTCCTCGAGCCGAAGCGGCTCTACAACGGCCCGTTCGACGGTCATCACGACCGACCGGTGACGTCCTGGGCCGGCCATCCGCTCGGCGAGGTGCCGGCCGAGCATTATGTCGTCCCGCTCGGCAAGGCGGTGGTGCGGCGGCCGGGTTCGGCGGTGACCGTGCTCGCCTACGGCACGATGGTGCATGTGGCGGAGGCGACGGCCGAGGAGACCGGTATCGACGCCGAGGTGATCGACCTGCGCACCCTGATGCCGCTCGACCTCGATACCATCGTCACCTCGGTGAAGAAAACCGGCCGCTGTATGGTGGTGCACGAGGCGACGCTCACATCCGGCTTTGGCGCGGAATTGGCGGCGCTGGTGCAGGAGCATTGCTTCTACAACCTCGAAGCCCCGGTCACCCGGGTCGCTGGCTGGGATACGCCTTATCCGCATGCGCAGGAATGGGATTATTTTCCGGGCCCGGCCCGCGTTGGCCGGGCGCTGCGCGACATGATGGAGGCCTGAGACATGGCGGAAAAACTCATCAAGCTGCCGGACGTCGGCGAAGGCGTCGCCGAAGCTGAACTGGTCGAATGGCACGTCGACGTCGGCGACCTGGTCCGCGAGGACATGGTGCTCGCGGCCGTGATGACCGGCAAGGCGACGGTCGAGATCCCATCGCCCGTGGAAGGCGAGGTGACCTTTCGGCACGGCGAGATCGGCGACATCATTGCAACCGGCACCGTCATCCTCAAAATCAGGATCGTGGGCGAGGGCGCCGACGGTGAGGAGGAGCCGGAGATCGAGCTTCCGCTGTCTCAGCCCGAAGCTTTATCTGTCGAACCGCAGAAGCAGTCCGAGCCGTTAGTGGAAAGGCCGAAGCCGGCTCCGGAGGTTATTCCTCAGAGGCCGGCGGCTTCATCTGTTCCGAGGACTGTCGGAGCACCCCGTGCCGAGGGGGAAAAGCCGCTGGCGCCGCCGGCCGTCCGTCTTCGGGCGAAGGAGGCGGGCGTCGACCTTCGGCAGGTGCCAGGCACCGGCCCGGCCGGCCGCATTACCCATGAGGATCTGGATCTGTTCCTCGACAGCCAGGGCGGCGGGGGTGTCACTGCCGGGCTGCAGCCGAACAAGGCGGTTCAGGAGGTCAAGGTCGTCGGCCTGCGCCGCCGCATCGCTGAAAAGATGGCGCTGTCGAAATCCCGCATTCCCCACATCACCTATGTGGAGGAGGTCGACATGACCGCGCTGGAGGAGCTGCGGACCCGCATGAACGGCACCCAGAAGCCCGGCCGACCGAAACTCACCATCCTGCCCTTCCTGATGCGGGCGATGGTCAAGGCGATCGGCGAACAGCCGGGCATCAACGCGCTTTACGACGACGAGGCCGGTATCATCCGCCAATATGGCGGCGTGCATATCGGCATCGCGGCGCAGACGCCCTCGGGCCTCGTCGTTCCGGTGGTCAAGCATGCCGAAGCGCGCGATATCTTCGACTGCGCCCGGGAAGTGGCCCGGTTAAGCGATGCCGCCAAGAACGGGACCGCGCTGCGCGAGGAACTGTCCGGCTCGACGATCACCATCAGTTCGCTCGGCGCCATGGGCGGCATCGTCTCGACGCCGGTCATCAACCATCCGGAAGTGGCGATCATCGGCGTCAACAAGCTTGCCGTCCGGCCGCATTGGGACGGGGCGCAATTCGTGCCGCGCAAGATGATGAACCTGTCCTCCAGCTTCGATCACCGGGTGATCGATGGCTGGGATGCCGCGACATTCGTACAGCGCCTGAAGGCGCTGATGGAAACGCCGGCGCTTATCTTCGTCGAGGAGTGAGGTGAGAGAAGAACAATGAAAGAGATCACCTGCAAGCTCCTCGTCATCGGGGCCGGTCCGGGAGGCTATGTCTGCGCCATCCGGGCCGGCCAGTTGGGGATCGATACGGTCATCGTCGAAATGGCGAAACCGGGCGGCACCTGCCTCAACATCGGCTGCATTCCCTCCAAGGCGATCATCCATGCAGCCGACGATTTCGCGAAGACCGTCGCAATGGCGGCCGGCAAAAATGCGATGGGCATCAAGGCCGACAATCCCGTTATTGACCTTGCCAAAACCATGTCCTGGAAGGACGGCATTACCGGCCGGCTGACGCTGGGCGTCGCGGGCCTCCTGAAGAAGGCCGGCGTCAAGATCGTCGTCGGCCGGGCAAAATTCCGGGACGGCAAGACGGTCGCGGTGGAGACCGAAACCGGCGAGCAGGTCATCCGTGCCGAAAACATCGTCATCGCCACGGGTTCGGTGCCGGTCGAATTGCCGATGCTGCCTTTCGGGGCCAAGGTGATCTCGTCTACCGGCGCGCTGTCCCTGACCGAGGTGCCTCAGAGGCTGGCGGTGGTCGGGGGCGGGTATATCGGCCTCGAACTTGGGATCGCGTTTGCGAAGCTTGGAGCGAAGGTGACGATCGTCGAAGCGCTCGACCGCATCCTGCCGCTCTATGATACGCAGCTTACCCAGCCGGTCGCCAAGCGGCTCGCGGCTTTGGGCGTCGAGGTTCTGCTCGGCACCAAGGTCAAGGGCCTGTCCTCGAATGGAGAGGCGCTGATGGCCGAGGCCGGCGCCGGCGAGGAGAAACGCATCGCTGCCGACAAGATTCTCGTCACGGTCGGACGAAAGCCAGTGACCGAAGGCTGGGGCCGTGAAGAGCTGGAACTCGACATGGACGGCCGGTTCCTGAAGATCGACGAGCAGTGCCGCACCTCGATGCGCGGCATCTATGCGGTCGGCGACGTGACCGGCGAGCCGATGCTGGCGCACCGGGCGATGGCGCAGGGCGAGATGGTGGCGGAGATCGTCTCCGGCAAGCGCCATTCCTGGGACAAGCGGGCCATCCCTACCGTCTGCTTCACCGACCCGGAAATCGTTTCCGTGGGCCTGTCGCCGGACGAGGCGAAGGCGCAAGGCCGCGAGATCAAGGTCGGCCAGTTTCCGTTCGCCGCCAACGGAAGGGCGATGACGCTATCGGCGGAGGAGGGGTTCGTGCGGGTGGTGGCGCGGGCCGACAATCATCTGGTACTCGGCATCCAGGCTGTGGGCGCTGGCATCTCCGAACTCTCGGCTGCCTTCGGGCTGGCTGTCGAAATGGGGGCGAGGCTGCAGGATGTCGCCGGGACAATCCATGCGCATCCGACGCAATCGGAAGCTTTTGCGGAGGCAGCGTTTAAGGCACTGGGGCATGCGCTGCATATTTGAAGGGGTCAACGTTTGGTGTCGGACGACTTGCCCTTAGCCTCGGCATCCTTGCCTTGCTCCTTCTTGTCCTGGCGGGCAAGTTCACGGTCGACGGTTTCGCGTGAACCTTCGGCAGGCTCTTGGTCAAGATTGGGCTGGGGCATGGCGTTCTCCTTTGCTGATGATGAGTCCAACAGCCGGGGCGGCCGCCTGGTTCCAGACTTATAGCTCCAGCAGCGCATACGGCTTCCCGGTAGGCTTCTCGATATGCGAGGCGACATTGTAGACCGGGGCGCCGCCGGGGGTCTTTCCATGATAGGTGCCGCGATGGGCATGGCCGTGGACCACCGCTGAGACTGGAAAACGGTCGATGGTTTCGGCAAGGCGCGACGAGCCGAGAAACGGGTAGATCTCCTCCGGCTCGCCGATCACGGTCTCGCGGATCGGCGCGTAATGCAGAATGACCATGGCCCGCTCCGAGCGAACCTGGCGCAGCGCGTTTTCGAGCCGCATGGTTTCCTCGACACTTTCGGTGACCATCGCCTTGATGGCCGGCTCGCCGAACGAGCCGAGCATGTGGCGGCCGAAACCGCCGGCGAAACCCTTGGCGCCTGCAAAGCCTACGCCATTGATCTCGACGGCCTCGCCTTCCAGCAGGTGGATGCCGGCATCTTTCAGGATATGGGTGACCTCCTCGACGCAGCCGCATTCGTAATCGTGATTGCCGAGCACGCCGACGATCGGGATCGAGCATGAGCGCAGATCCGCGGCCAATATTTCCGCCTCTTTCGGTCTGCCGAGATCGGTCAGATCGCCGGTCAGGACCAGAATATCGGCGGCTTGCGAGATCTCGCTGAAGAGCTCCCTGTAGGACGCCGAACCGTGCTCCTTGATGTGCAGGTCGCCCATCGCGGCGATCCGCTGCTTGCCGTTTGCCTTCTTGGTGGGTGCCTTGGTCGTGTCAGCCTTTTTTGTTTCCGTCTGGGCGGTGTCGTTTCTCGCGTCTGTCGCTTTGCTCACGCTAAGCCTCCTTGGGCCATTTCCTCTTCGACGCCGTCGCGAAGGTCACCTTCGCCGCCGACATCGGCGAAACCCCATTCCTTGACGTCGATCTCGAAATCCACGCGGCTGAACATGCGGCCGCGGCAGATCTTCATCTGCGGCAGCGGCAGTTCGCGCTGCGCCTTCAGGCGGTCGAGCAACTCGTCCAGGAGCCAGTCGGGGACCTTGTCGCGCTCGGTCGGGTAGATCCAGCGAAAATTCAGGAGGTGGATCAGCAGCACTTCCCAATGCACTTCCATATGGCTCAGCAGCCGTTCCCAATCGATCTGGTCATGGGCGCGCAGGATCATGTGGACGATGTCGCCGCCGTCATAGCGGTGGCGGAGCTGCACGAAACATTTTGACCAGATGAGTTCGGTCGGCGCGATGATCCGTACCTTGTGGCCGTTCATCTCGATCTGGCGGGCGTTTTCGAACCAGGCATCGCTGATCGGCATGGTGCCGTTCGACGCGGCAAAGATGACATCGAAGAAGTGCCGGCCCTTCTTCACCTTGCCGAGCCAGCGGTCGTCTTCGACCTCGATATGATAACCCTTGTCCTTGAAATGGGCGAGGATGCGGGCGTAGTCGCCGGCCTTGCAGAAAATGTCGAGATCCTTCGTCTGCCGGGTGATGCCCGTATAGGCGCTGATGGCAAACGTGCCGGCCAGCAGGAACGGGATATGGCATTTGACCAGATCCTCGACCGCCTCGGCGACAAAGGCTTCGGAATCCGCGTCGGCAAGCGTCGGCGCAGCCTTCACCTCCATTCCCGGCATGGTGTCGACCGGATGGGTGGCCTTCTCCCTCGGCAGGTTCTGCGCGGCATTCGCTTCAGCATTCATCGAGAATCTCCAAATCTTCAACTCGCGCACCAAATCTTCAACTCGCGCAGAGGAACACCCGGACATGCCCGGAGGTTCCGCTTCGAATTGTTTGCGAGATGTGGGAGGGGCGTCAGCGTTCGGGATTATCGGCATTGGCCATGGGGCTGGGGCGGCCGTCCGGCTGGTCCAAGTCCTCACGTTCGTCGAGGTCTTCCAGATCGGTTTCCACCATGTAGGTGTCCCCGGCGCCGAGACGAGAGGCTTCCTTGACCGCCTCCTGGTTGGTCATGTCCATCTGCGCGTGAAGCGCGTCTTCGGCGCGCTCCCGGCCATCCGTTTCAAAGCGTTCAGCTTCCTTGTCATTGTCGATCTTGCGTTCGGCATCCATGGGATGTTCCTTTCATCAAGTTCGGGCCTGTTCCGGCAACGTCCTCTCCATCCAGAACACGCCGATGCCAGAGAGGTTCCGCCGGGCAGGGAACCAAGCATGAGCCTGCGGTGTTGGATGAGAAGTATAACAGGAGGCAGATATGCCAGCGAA
Source organism: Neorhizobium tomejilense (assembly GCA_002968845.1). Lineage (GTDB taxonomy): Bacteria > Pseudomonadota > Alphaproteobacteria > Rhizobiales > Rhizobiaceae > Neorhizobium > Neorhizobium tomejilense. Next base: position 6,406 of record PVBG01000020.1, read on the forward strand.
ATCCAAAGCACAGCAGAAGGCGGCCGGTGCCGCACTTGCTGCGAAACGCGGCGACATGAAGAAGAGCGAACTCAAGGGCGCTTCGAAGGGCATGGAGAAATCCATGAGCGAAAAGCAGCTCGAGGATTTCGCCTCGACCAAGCGCAAGGGCAAGCCGGATCACGCCGCCCACCACTGACGGGATGCCGATTTGCCTCGACGCCCCGATCGGGCTGCCGGTCCGAGACCGGAACTTCCCGGAAAGACGGACGTTCTTCGGAGCGCCCGCCTTTTCGTGGAGGAAGAAACCATGCCGCCTGAAGAACTCGATGCAACGCTGACCGCCCTGCCGCTGAGGATCGGCGTCTATATTCCCGATGATCTGATGGAAGACTGGTTTGCGCCCGGAACGGGCATGAAGCCGGTGAGCGAGGGGGCGTTGAAGGCGGCCGAGGCCTATGGCCGCCGCTTCGAATGCGAATTCAAATATTATCCGGAGCGGATGGAAGGCGTTTTCTGGAAATGGGTGCCGGCCCTCTAGACAGCTTTCGGCCTGATGAGACCTGATAATCGTTGAAGCGCGCCGCGCCGCTAAAAGATCGCTTGCCTCTCACAAGCGATCGGTCCGCCTATGGGCGCGGCGGCGCCTCTTTCTCATGACAACCACCTTCAAGGGCGGCACTTGGCTAAACGATCATCACGCAGCCAACCCACTCCGCAAGCCCTGCCACGGTCCTCCAATGCAGGGGAAAACGAAAGGTTCCGCCCGGAAAGTGATTCGGACGGTTATTTTTCGCCCGAATCACCAAAACTCACAGAATCGCTGAGGCTCAGGCGTAACTGTCGCGCAGTGCTTCGAACTTCTGAAGCTGCTCGGCGATCAGTTCGCGCGCGGCATCCCGCTTGACGAAGACCTTGAACATCGCCGAACCCCTGGCATTCATGAACCAGACCGAGCAGGAGCGGCGGCCGTGGAAGGCGCGGTCGACGAAGGTCACGGAGGCGCAGTTCTCCTTCTTGATGTGACCGCCGATCGGGCTGTCGCCGTGGATATTGAACCAGCCATGGCCTTCCGAACCCATCGGCAGGCTGCCTTCGGCTTCCAGCACGATGTCTTCGGTATGAACGATGAACAGGACTTCACCCCAGGTGGTCATCTCGGCCCAGATATCCGCGAACCTCTCCTTGTCGGCGATGACCGCCGCACCCTTCGGCAGGATTTCGAGGATTTCGGCAGGCGTCACGTCAGCCTTGGCGGCGATCGCCTCGACGACGCCGTCGGGCTTTTCCGCCAACGCGGCGAGTGCCCGTTCGCGACGGTCCGGCTTGATTTCGGAAACGGCGTTCATCAGGAGCCTCAGGCTGCTACGTCGGCGCGTACGCCGTTCTTGTCTTCGTGAATGATCACTTCGAAACCTTCGAAATGCGGGCCCGACAGATATTCGACCTTGCCGCGGTTCTCGCCGGCCTTGGCATGGGCCGCGCGGAACTGTTCCGACTTCGTCCAAGCCTGAAAGTCCTCGAAGGTTTCCCAGACGGTATGGGATGCGTAGAGGGTGTGATCTTCAGCCTTGGGGCCTTTGAGCATGTGGAATTCGACATAACCGGGCAGCTCCGCGAGGCGGCCCTGGCGGCCGCGCCAGATGGCCTCGAATGCTTCTTCATAGCCCGGCACGACGCGGAATCGGTTCATCGCGATATACATGGATAGTCCCTCACTTAAAGTTTCACTTTCGACTCAAGATATCTGCGGCCGGTCCCCTTGAAAAGCCTAAAAAACTTGCGTAGTCAACTCAAGTTATCGCCGCCGGCCAGGCGGACCTGAGGCCCTGTTGCGCCTCGGTTTGGGCAGACAAGGAGCAGAGTATCATGGGGTCTTCCTTTACCTTGAGGGGGCTTTTCGCAGCCGTCCTCGTGGGCACCGGTCTCGTCGGGGGCGTTGCAGCTGCATCCGACAAGGGCAATCCGGAAGCCAAGCGGATCGTCTCCATCGGCGGCACGATCACCGAGATCCTCTATGCACTCGGCGCCGAGGACCGGATCGTAGCACGGGACTCGACGAGCTTCTATCCGGATGCGGCCAATTCCAAGCCCGATGTCGGTTACATGCGCGCCCTGTCTGCGGAGGGCATTCTCGGCCAGAAGCCTGACCTGATCCTGATGGAGGAGGGTTCCGGCCCGCCGCCGGTGATCGAGATCCTGAAGGCCAGCGAAGTGCCGATGGTCGTCATCCCGACGCCGGCGAAGGTGGATGCGATCGGCAGGAAGATCCGCGATGTGGGTGCGGCGGTCGGGCTTTCCGACAAGGCCGACGCCCTTGCCGTAAAGACGGAAGACGGACTGAAGAAACTCGCCGCCGACGTTGCCAAGATCCCCGGCCCGAAAAAGAAGGTTCTGTTCGTGCTGTCGCTCGCCAATAACCGGGTCATGGCCGGCGGTGCCGACACGGAAGCGGGCGCCGTGATCGAAATGGCCGGCGGTATCAATGCCGCGCCGACGATCAACGGCTACAAGCCGCTTGCCGACGAAGCCGTCATCGCCACCAAGCCGGATGTCGTGCTCTCCATGTCGCGCGGCGACCACACGATCACGCCGGAACAGGTTTTTGCGATACCGTCGATGCAGACGACGCCGGCTGCCGCCAACAAGGCGCTGGTCACCATGGATGGCCTGCTGCTTCTCGGTTTTGGCCCGCGTACGCCGGAGGCCGCCCGCTCGCTCGCGGCCCGGATCTATCCGGGGGCGATCAACTGATGATGAAGGCGCTGGCGATGCCCTTCCGCGTTGCCGCCGATGGAGACCGGACGCGCCAGGGCGTCGTCGTGCTTTTTCTGCTGGCGGTGATGCTGTTTGTCGCGTGCCTGCTTTCGCTCGGCATCGGCCCGACGGGCGTCGGCCTGCGTGATCTCTGGACCTACGCGACCGGTAACAGCGCCAGCCTTTCGACCCAGGACCGGGTGATCCTCGAGGCGGTCCGGTTGCCGCGCACCGCGCTCGGCCTTCTGGTCGGGGCCGGGCTTGCCGTCTCCGGCGCGATGATGCAGGGCCTGTTCCGCAATCCGCTCGCAGATCCCGGCATTGTCGGGGTCACTTCCGGCGCGGGACTTGCCGCCGTTGCGGCGATCGTGCTCGGCAACGGCATTCTGGCGCCGGTCGCCATGGTGCTCGGCAACCAGTTCCTGCCGCTGATGGCCTTCTTCGGCGGTCTTTTCAACACCTGGGCGCTCTACATCATCGCCACCCGCGACGGGCGGACCTCGACGACGACACTGATCCTGTCGGGCATCGCGATCGGCGCGCTTTCGGCGGCGCTCATGGGCCTGCTGATCGTCATGGCCGACGACCGGCAGCTGCGCGACATCACCTTCTGGAACCTCGGCTCGCTCGGGGGCGCCACGTTCGGCCGGGTATTGTCCATTCTGCCTTTCGTCAGCGCGGTGATGGTGATCATGCCCTTCGTGGCGCGCGGGCTCGACGCGCTGGTGCTCGGCGATGCGGCCGCGTTCCATATGGGGATACCGGTGCAGCGGCTGAAGAAGATCGTCATCGTCGCCGTCGCCGCCGCCTGCGGCTCGACCGTCGCCGTCGCCGGCTCGATCGGTTTTGTCGGCATCGTCGTGCCGCATCTGCTGCGCCTCGTCATGGGGCCGTCGCACCGCTTCCTGCTGCCGGGTTCGGCGCTCGGCGGTGGGGCGCTGCTGCTGGTCGCCGACAGCGTCGCGCGCACGGTCGCCGCTCCGGCGGAACTGCCGATCGGCGTCATCACCGCGTTGTTCGGCGCTCCGGTCCTCCTCTTCCTGCTGCTGGGTAAAAACGGCATCACCACGCGGGACATGCCATGATTTCCGCCGAACACATCACCGTCACTCGCTCGGGCCGCAAACTGCTCGACAATGTCGGCCTCGATCTCCAAGCGGGGCGTTTCACCGTCGTCATCGGTCCGAACGGCGCCGGCAAATCGACGCTGATGAAGGTGATCTCCGGAGAGATGAAACCCGATGCCGGTTTCGTCAGCTATCACGGCACCAGGGTCGACCTCTGCCAGCCGGTCGAACTTGCCAAGTGCCGGGCGGTATTGCCTCAGGCGACGCAACTCGCCTTTCCGTTCACCGCGCTCGAAATCGTCCGAATGGGCGCTGTCGCGCAAGGGGGCCTCAATCCGACCGAGCAGGCACGCCAAGCCTTGTCACGCGTGGGCTTGCGCGGCTTCGAAAGCCGGCCCTATCCATCGCTGTCGGGCGGCGAGCAGCAGCGGGTGCAGTTCGCACGCGCACTCGCGCAGGTGCCGCAGCCGGTCGCGGACGGCGTTCCGCGGGCTCTGTTCCTCGACGAGCCGACTGCCAGCCTCGACCTCGGACACCAAATCTCGGTGCTGGAAATCGCCCGCGACTTCGCCAATGCCGGCGGGATCGTGCTCGCCATCCTGCACGACCTCAACCTGGCTGCCGAGTTCGCCGACCATCTCGTGGTGCTGAACCACGGCCGGGTGGTGGCGGAAGGCGCCTGCACGGAAACGGTGAACGACGAGATCATCGCCAGCGTCTACGGCATCGCCGGCGCCGTCGGCCGCCTGCCGGCAGCCCACATCCCCTACGTATTGCCGCAATCGCGGCACCGCTGAACGATTGGATGGTCAGGTATCCGGGCGGGTGACGATGAAGGTCGCCGAGCCGAGCATGACCGCTGCCACCAGCGCCGCCCGCCACAACGGCGGCGAGGTGCCGAACCAGAACATTGCATAACTCACCGCCATCAGCGAAATGGCGGCGATCTTCGCCTTCCGCGCGATCGCGCCCTTTTCCCGCCAGCTGCGCAGCGACGGCCCGAATTTCGGGTGCTCGAGCAACCATGCCTCCAGCCGCGGCGAGGAGCGGGCGAAACAGGCAACTGCCAGCAGGAGAAACGGAGTGGTGGGCAGGACAGGCAGGAACGCGCCGACAATGCCGATTGCGACGAACAGCCATCCGAGGGCGAGAAAGAGAAGACGCATGAAAGCTCTTAAATGAAAAGTTTAGGCCAACATCTGAAGACCATGTTTGCGCACGATGTCCAGAAGTTTCAGCGCGGGCCCACTGGGGCGTTTCGCGCCGGTCTCCCACTTCTGGACGGTCGATTCGCTGGTGTTGAGGTAACGGGCAAAGACCGGCTGGCTGACGTGATTGCCCTCCCGCAAGGCCTTGATCTCCTCAGGTCCAAGTTCCACCGGTACCGAAAGGCAGGTCTCGTCAAAGGTCCGCATCGTTTCCTTGTCGATCGTGCCGGCTTCGTACATGCCTTCCACGGCGCTATGGATCGCCTCGAAAGCATCGCTCTTGAATTTCCGGTTAGTTGCCATTGCAAATCTCCACCAGTGCGCCGCTCTTCAGTTCCGCATCCAAAGCAGCGGGCGTCTTCCTGCGGTAAAGCTCGGCCAGTTTGCGGAAAGCCCCCAGCTCGTCATCATCGATATTGGCCCGATCCTGTTTGGCGAATAGATAGGCATAGACCCAGAACTCGCCCGCTTTTGCCAGAATGATCGACCGGTGCCGGTTGTCGTTGAGGCGTTTCTTGAACACGCCGCCGCCGAGGTCCTCCGCCTGGCCCAGAGCAACCTGAGCAATGGCGTTGCAAAGCTCGCGATCCGATACCCGGGCTTTCTTTGCCGCTTTGGCAAACCACGCAGTTTTGAACACCCGGCCGCTCATGATTTGATATAGCACTGGGTGCTATGCTTTTCAATGCGGCTTGGTGCTGGCTTTTCGGCCGCCGCCGGTTATAGTGCCGCCGGCTTCAATAACCGCAGGGGAAATGATGTCAGTAAAGAAAGTACTCGTGGTCGGCGGGGCCGGCTATATCGGCTCCCATACGTGCCTGGTGCTCGCCGAGCGAGGTTATCAGCCGATCGTCTTCGACAATCTCTCCAACGGGCATGCGGAATTCGTGCGCTGGGGTGAGCTGGAACAGGGCGATATCCGCGATCGTGCCCGGCTCGACGAGGTGTTTGCCAAACACAAGCCGGACGCGGTGCTGCATTTCGCGGCACTGATCGAGGTGGGTGAATCGGTCAAGAACCCGGTGGCCTTCTACGACAACAATGTGATCGGCGCGCTGACGCTGCTGTCGGCGGCGATCGATGCGGGTGTGAAAGCCTTCGTGTTTTCCTCGACCTGCGCCACTTACGGCCTGCCGGACCGCGTGCCGATGGACGAGACCCACAAACAGGCGCCGATCAATCCGTACGGCCGCACCAAATTCATCGTCGAGCAGGCGCTGAAGGACTATGGCACCTACAAGGACCTGAAGTCGGTCATGCTGCGCTATTTCAATGCCGCCGGCGCCGATTTCGAGGGCCGGGTCGGCGAGTGGCACACGCCTGAGACCCATGCCATTCCGCTCGCGATCGAGGCGGCGCTTGGCCGTCGCCAGGGTTTCAAGGTCTTCGGGGACGATTACGACACCCGCGACGGCACCTGCGTGCGCGACTATATCCACGTGCTCGATCTGGCCGACGCGCATGTGCGGGCGGTCGATTATCTTCTCGCAGGCGGGGAGACGGTGGAGCTCAACCTCGGCACCGGCACCGGCACGACGGTGAAGGAACTGCTCGCGGCGATCTCGGCGGTTTCCGGAAAACCGTTCCCGGTGGAATATACCGGCCGGCGCGAAGGCGATTCCACCTCGCTGGTCGCCAATAACGACAAGGCGCGGGCGGTGCTCGGCTGGGAGCCGAAATACAGCCTGAACGATATTATCCGTTCCGCCTGGGACTGGCATTCCCGCTCCAACCATCATGTGATCTGAAGGGCCAAGACATGGCGGAAGGCGAGGTCAAGCTCGAGGAAAGCTGGAAACATGCGCTCGGGCCTGAGTTTTCCAACCCGTATATGAGCGAATTGCGCCGCTTCCTCGTTGCCGAAAAGGAAGCGGGCAAACGCGTCTTCCCGAAGGGCTCGGAATATTTCCGCGCGCTCGATCTGACCCCGCTCGACGAGGTGAAGGTCGTGATCCTCGGCCAGGATCCCTATCACGGCTTCGGCCAGGCGCATGGGCTTTGCTTCAGCGTTCGTCCGGGCGTGCGCGTCCCGCCGTCGCTCGTCAACATCTACAAGGAGATGGAGACGGATCTCGGCATTCCGCCGGCCAGGCACGGATGCCTCGAACATTGGGCGGAACAGGGCGTCCTGCTCCTGAACAGTGTGTTGACGGTCGAGGAGGCGAGGGCCGCCTCGCATCAGGGCAAGGGCTGGGAACGGTTCACCGATGCGGTGATCCGGGCTGTCAACGACGAGTGCGACGGTGTCGTCTTCATCCTGTGGGGCTCCTATGCCCAGAAGAAGGCGGCGTTTGTTGACCAGCAGCGCCATCTGGTGATCAAGTCGGCCCATCCGTCGCCGCTTTCCGCGCATAACGGCTTTCTGGGCTCGCGGCCGTTTTCCAAGGCGAATACCTATCTGCAGTCGATCGGCAAGGATCCGGTCGACTGGCGCCTGCCGGAACAAGCCTAGTTCTGTGAACGATTGGCCAATAGTCGTCTACGCAGAGTGAACAATGCGTTCGGATGGTCGCGTCTATCCAATTCCCGGTCCTTCCACCATCTTTACCCCAGAACAGCAGGCCGCACAGGCGGTCCGCAGAAAAGGGGTTTAAAATGCTAGACCAGATCAAGGGCCTCCACCACGTCACGTCGATGGCGGCAAGCGCCAGCACCAACAACAAGTTCTTCACCGACACGCTCGGCCTTCGTCGGGTCAAGAAGACCGTCAACTTCGACGCTCCGGATGTCTACCATCTCTATTACGGCGACGAGGTCGGTTCTCCCGGCTCGGTGATGACCTATTTCCCGTTCCCGCATATCGCCCGCGGCCGTCAGGGCACCGGCGAAGTCGGAACGACGCTCTTCTCGGTTCCTGAAGGCTCGTTCGGTTTCTGGACCGACCGCCTGACGAAAGCCGGTGCGGAAGGCATCAAGGTCGATACGGCCTTCGGTGAAAACCGCCTGCATTTCGCCGGTCCGGATGGCGACGGGTTCGCGCTCGTTGAAGTCAAGGATGATGCCCGCAAGCAGTTCATCGGCAACGGCATTGCCGAAGATCATGCGATCCGCGGCTTTCATTCCGCTTCGCTTCGTCTTCGCGATGAAGGCGCTACCGCCGAGCTCCTGAAGTTCATGGGCTATCAGCAGATCGACGACAAGGACGGTGTGCTGAGACTTGCCATGCCGGGCGGCAATGGTGCCGATGTCATCGACATCGAAACCATGCCGAACATTGCCCACGCCAATCTCGGTGCCGGCTCGGTCCATCACATTGCTTTTGCGGTCGAGAACCGCGCAAAGCAGCTCGAAGTCCGCAAGGCGCTGATGGATACCGGTTACCAGGTCACCCCGGTCATCGACCGCGATTACTTCTGGGCGATCTATTTCCGCACGCCAGGCGGCGTGCTGTTCGAAATCGCCACCAACGAACCCGGCTTCGATCGGGACGAGGATACCGCCCATCTCGGCGAGGCCCTGAAGCTGCCCGCGCAGCACGCACATCTGCGGGCGACGCTCGAACAACATCTCGAACCGCTGGACGCCTAGTCAGCGCAGCGTCCAAGGAGACCATCATGAGTTACGACAGTTATGTGCACCGGGCGCGCCCCGGTGCACCTGGAGCGCCGATCCTGTTCGTCTTTCACGGCACCGGCGGCGATGAAAATCAGTTCTTCGAGTTCGGCGGCCGGCTTTTGGCCGGCGCCACGGTGATCTCGCCGCGCGGCGACATTTCCGAACACGGTGCCGCGCGCTTCTTCCGGCGCAAGGCCGAAGGTGTCTATGATTGCGAGGATCTTGCCCGGGCGACCGGGCGGATGAGCGAATTCGTCGCCGCCAACCGCGAGCGCTACGGTTCCTCGACCGTGCTCGGCCTCGGTTTTTCCAACGGTGCGAACATTCTTGCCAATATCATGATCGAGAAGCCCGGCCTGTTCGAGGCGGGCGTGCTGATGCATCCCTTGATCCCGTTCAAGCCTGGGGACCGCAAGGCCGAAGCCAAGGCCCAGGTTCTGATCACGGCCGGCCAGCAGGACCCGATCAGTTCCATCCAGCAGACCGACGAACTCGCCGACTATTTCAGGCGGCAGGGCGACACGGTGACATTGGAATGGCATGGCGGCGGGCATGAGATCCGCCCGAACGAGATCGAAGCTGCCAAAAAGTTCTTTGCGCCCTATGGCGCCTGAACGCGACGACGAAAACGCCCGGCGTCAGGCTTGTGAAGGCTGATGCCGGGCGTATTTTTGCGGGCGCTTTCTACCAGCGAGCCGTTGCCTTGCCGAACAGGTTCTGGAGGGTGGGCTTTTTCTCGTCATCGACCGCCTCTTCGCTGTCGCCCGTTTTGCCCTCTTCCTCCTTGAAGTATTTGGCGACGGTCTGCATGTGCCACTGCATCAGCTCATAGCAATATATCACTTCCCGCTCGCCCGACGACCAATAGGCATTCGGTTCGCCGCATTCGGCGGCCGTCAGCTTGATGCCGTCCTCCAGCTTGTAGAGCCCCGAGAGAAGCTCGGCGAGGATATCCAGAACCTTCGCCGTCTTCGTCAGGTCCGCGTAGTCCTCGAGTTCCTTGTTGTCCGGCTTCTTGTAGGTGATCGTAAACTTGTTGTTCTGCCCGTCGGTCCGCAGGTGCGGTTTCAGGAGGCCGAACCAGCTGTCATGGGCTTTCAGATATTCGCCGACGCACTGCCTGCGGCGTCCCTCCGGAAATTCGAGGCTGTCGGCCGATTCCTTGAATTTCTCCGCATCCTTGCCGACCATCATGCAGACCATGCTGAAGGCGCGCTGGCGGTCGAGCGCGTGGACGTCCCACATGGCCAGTTCCTGTTCGGCCGCCTCGCTGGCCTCTGCGGAAAACGTCCAACCATCGACGGAATCGGTCAACGCCGTGTCGAAAACTTCGTCGTCGGCCTCCAGCAGGAGCAGTGTGGAAAGCGTGTCCACCGCATCCTCCTCACGGCCAAGAACCGGCAGGTTGAATTCTGAAACCAGCATGTGTCCGGCTTCATGAAACAGGAAAAACAGCGCATTGCCGAATGCGAACTCGACGCTGTCCTCGACCTGCTGCTTGGAAAGACCCTGAAGATCGTCGGTGAGGGCTGTCGCTTGTGCGCCGGGCATGGGCAGCGCAAAAAGCCCGAGAAGGGCGAGAGGGAGAAGGCTGCGTCGCATCGGGCCTGCCTGCTTTCTGAAAGCCGTGTTGATCTGTCGCGTCGATGGCCCAGCGTTGCGGAAAGTCGCTTGGTCGTCGCAAGGTCGATCTATTCCATAACATCGAGCTTTTAAGTTCGGATGAAGCGGTATTGTTGCTGATATGTTTCGATGAGTTTCACGAACATTTAAGATTTATTGAATCGCCCGGCTTTCCCTGGCCTGCAAGAGCAAAGACGTCGGCTGCCGAGCGCTGCGTGGCGATGGAACAGGCCTCCGCACTTCGTCTTTTCGAGGCATCCGGCGGGCTTGCGAGGCCGATGGCGATGGCCGATAGTGGCTCACCATTTCCTCGACGCGCGGAGGTTTCCCATGAGCAACCACTTGAAATTCTTCATCGACGGTGTCTGGGTCGAGCCGGTCATTCCGGTCGCGCTCGACGTCATCGACCCGTCCACCGAAGAGGCCTATACGCGGATCGCGCTCGGTTCCAAGGCGGATGTGGACAAGGCCGTCGCAGCCGCCAAGGCCGCTTTCGCGTCTTTCTCTCAGTGGTCGAAGGAGGAGCGGCTGGCGCTGCTCCGCCGTATCCTTGCCGAATACGAAAAGCGTTACGAGGATATCGCGCAAGCCGTTTCCCAGGAAATGGGCGCGCCGATCGGCTTTGCCCGGGACGCGCAGGCCGCCGCCGGGCAGGGGCATCTCAAGGCGACCATCGAGGCGTTCGAGGCCTACGAATTCACCGAGACGCGCGGCACGACGACCATCGTGAAAGAGCCGATCGGCGTCTGCGCTCTCATCACGCCGTGGAACTGGCCGCTCAACCAGATCGTCTGCAAGGTGGCGCCGGCGATCGCCGCCGGCTGCACGATGGTGCTCAAACCCTCCGAGATCGCGCCGATCAGCGGCATCATCTTTGCGGAAGTGATGGAGGCCGCCGGTACGCCGAAGGGTGTCTTCAACCTCGTCAACGGCACCGGTCCGGACGTGGGGCAGGTGATGGCCGGCCATCCGGACGTCGACATGGTGTCCTTCACCGGTTCGACCCGCGCCGGGGTGATCGTCGCCAAGACGGCCGCCGATACCGTGAAGCGTGTGGCACAGGAACTCGGCGGCAAGTCGCCCAATATCATCCTGGCGGATGCAGAATTCGAAAAGGCGGTCGCGGAGGGCGTGACCGCCTGCTTTGCCAATTCCGGCCAATCCTGCGACGCGCCGACCCGGATGCTGGTGCCGGCCAGGCGTCACGACGAGGCGCTTCAAGTTGCCAAGGCTGCGGCCGAAAAGCTCAAGACCGGCGATCCGCGCGCCGACGGGATAGATCTTGGCCCGGTGGTCAGCCAGGTCCAGTTCGACAAGATCCAGCGGCTAATCGAGGCGGGCATCACCGAAGGCGCGACGCTGGTCACCGGCGGCCCGGGCCGGCCGGAAAATCTCAACCGCGGCTACTACATCCGCCCGACCGTGTTCGGAAACGTCACCAACGACATGACCATCGCCCGCGAGGAGATTTTCGGGCCGGTCCTGTCGATCCTCCCTTACGAGACCGAGGAACAGGCAATCGAGATCGCCAACGACACGCCCTACGGGTTGGCCGCCTATGTCCAGTCCGGCGACCTTGCCCATGCCCGCAAGGTGGCGGCGCGGCTGCGGGCCGGTTCGGTGTTCATCAACTATCCCGAATGGGATCTCTTCGCGCCCTTCGGCGGCTTCAAGCAATCCGGCAACGGCCGCGAATATGCCGACTGGGCCATTCACGACTTCCTCGAAATCAAGGGTATCGTCGGTTATGGCATTTAAGACCTTCAATCCTCCCTCCGTCCGCAAGCCGTTCGGCGGCTACAATCATGGCCTGCTCGTGCCGCCGGGCGCAAGCCTGCTGGTGACCTCCGGCCAGCTCGGCATTTCGCCGGAAGACAGGATCCCGCCGGACGTGGCAGGGCAGGCCGAACTCTGCTTCAAGGCAATCGGCGCGATCCTCGAAGAGGCGGGCATGACCTATTCGGACGTCATCCGCATTTCCGGCTTCGTCACCAGCCGCGAGGATTTTCCGGCCTATATGGCGGTGCGCGACCGCTATACGCTCGATCCGAAACCGGCCTCGACCCTGATCATCGTCGGTGGCTTCACCCGCGCCGAATTCCTGGTCGAAGTGGAGGTGACGGCGGCGAAGGTGTTTTGAAGCAACGCCGAATAGAGAAGCCTCTCCCGGGTCATCCGCATCGCGGGCAGGCCGCATATATTCAGTCTTTGTTGATCACGTATTGTCTTGTTGCGGCGATGGCGGGTGCATTTCCGATTTTACGCCGAATACCGTCCTCGATTTTAAATATTCCTTGAGCTGAATGAGGTATCTCTTGCTCCAGGGTTTTTTATTGGGGGTTTTCTATGCGTCGTATCGTAATGGGAGCCATGGCGCTCTTCTGTGCGCAATTTCTCGCACCCGCTGCCTTTTCTGCAAGTCTTGTTGCCAGCGTCAGCCTCTCGTCGCAGACCATGACCGTCGAGCAGGATGGCGTGGTGGTTTACGAATGGAAGGTCTCGACCGCGCGTTCGGGTTATTCGACGCCGACGGGGAACTGGGGTGCCAAGTGGCTGTCCAGGGATCATCGTTCGCGCAAGTATGACAACGCACCGATGCCGTTTGCGGTGTTCTACAACGGCGGTTATGCCGTCCATGCGACCTTCGAGACGAAGCGGCTCGGCCGGCCTGCCTCGCATGGCTGCATCCGCCTGCATCCTGAAAACGCAGCGACATTCTTCTCGCTCGCCAGCCGGCACGGAGTGTCGAACACACGCATCGTCGTCAGCCGCTAGGTTTCGCTTCAATAGCCGCAGCTTCTGAGCTGCGCTTCGTATTTGGCGGCCATGCCGGCGGATTTCTGAGCAGTCTGCTTGACGCCGTTGCCGAACTGGCCGCGCGCGTAGCCGGCCTGGCCGGTATAGTAGGCGAGGTAGAGGTTGTAGCTGTCGGCGAGCGGGATGCCGTTCTTGAGATGGCTCTGGTTGTGATACCAGCCGACGAAATGGACGGCATCGCCGAAATCGGTGCGGCTGGCGCTCCAGCGGCCGGTATCCTTCTTATAGCTCAGCCAGGTGCCGTCGAGAGCCTGGGCGTAACCATAGGCCGTCGAGGCGCGCTTCCAGGGGATGAAGCCGAGCAGCTTGGTGCGCGGCGGCCGGGCATAGGGCTGGAAGCCCGATTCCACATAGATCGTCGCCATCAGGATCGGCACCGGCACGCCGAATTCCTGCTCGGCCTTCTTGGCGTCACGCGCCCAGTTGTTGAACAGCCCGTCGCGCTGCTCGAAGATCGCGCAGGCATTGGTGACCCTGCTCGGCGCAGAAGCGCAGGCAGACAGGGACACCGTCAGGAGGGCGATGAAAAACGCAATACGCATCGCTTAATCTCTCGGTTTCCAGAGATTAATAACCGGTAAAATTTAAGGAAAAGTTTAATGGTCGGGATGAGATGTCGGTGGCGCTAAATAAGCGCGTCCGGCAAAGAGATTTCGCACGATGACGGCGAGCGCAGTTGTTGCCGCAATGCCTTCCAGACCGAGCCCGGCCGCCGGCGCAAGCAGCGTCAGGACGGCAAACACAGCGAGCGTGAAACGCGCCGGCCCGATGCAGACATAACGGTCGCGCACGAACCACAGGCTCGCCAGATAGATCGCGACCGGGATCGCCACCGCATAGTCGCCGACGAGGATGGAGACCTCGGAATGGTGGGTGATGATGTCGACGAGCACGGCAAAACCCGCGCCGACCGCCGCGCCCGACGTGAAGATGAAGAAATGGCCGTATCCCCAGAGCAGCGAGCGTCTCAGGTGATGGCTGTCGAGTTGTTCCTCGCGGGCAAAATAGACCCACCAGAGTGAAAAGACGATGACCAGGGCCGATAGTGCCGTATGCACCAGCATGAGGTTGAATTCGCCGGCGAACTGGCGCAACGCGATGGAGCCGGCAAGCAGCGTCTCGCCGAGCACGATGATGTTGAGCAGGCCGTAACGTTCGACGATGTGGTGGCGATGCCAGGGTGTGTTGGCGGTCAGCCGTTCCGCGACGGCTGGCACGGCCAGTTCCAGAACCACGGCGAACGCCCAGAGAATATAGGATACGCCGAAGGTAAGGGGCTGCAGGAATAGGAAGCTCAGCCAGAGAAGCTGGACAAGGAAGATCCCGATCGCATAACCGAGCGCGGTGGGGCGGCAGCGAGGGTCGTGATAGGCCGCCCGCAGCCACAGGATGATCATGGCGATGCGCATGACGGCGTACCCGTAGATCACCAGCGTGAAATCCGGCGCCTCCGTAAACAGTGCCGGAATGCCGGCGGCAATCGTCAGCGAGCCGCCCATCAATACCATGGTCAGCAGCCGATAGACGACGTCGTCATTGTCATAGGCAGACGAAAACCAGGTGAAGTTCATCCAGGCCCACCAGATGGCGAAGAAGGCCATGATGAAGGTCATCACGCCCTGTGCCGCATGGTTTTCGGCAATCGCGTGATGCAGCCCGGCCGCGGCGGAAGCGATCGCGATCACCGACACGAGGTCGAACAGAAGTTCGAGCGGAGTTGCGACCCGGTGATGCTCGTCGGGATCACGGGGATGCAGGGGACGCAGGATAGTGGCGAGTGGTGAAGCTTGCTTCGTCATCGTTTGCCTGCCCCCGAGCATCAAGATTCGCGATCGAGGGAAATAGCGCAAAAAAGCGTGTTCAAGTAAAGAGTGGCAGGCGATATCGCGATGATCGAGGCTTGGGATGCGCGACGTTCTTGAGACGGAAAGGCTGATATTGCGGGAAATCGGAAAAGCCGACCTGCCGATCTTGTTTCGCATCTTCGGTGATGCCGAGAGCATGCGCTTCTACCCGCGCGCCAAGAGCTTCGAAGAGACCGAGGCATGGTTCGAGAAGCTCGCCTTCCTGAGTTATGAGGAACACGGTTTCGGTCTCTGGGGCATCGTCGAGAAAGTGACAGGCGAGTTGGTCGGTGATTGCGGCATTACCCTTCAGCCGACGCCCAACGGCTTGGAGCCGGAGATCGGTTATCATCTCCGGCGCGAATGGCTCGGCCGTGGTTATGCCGCCGAGGCGGCCGCTGCCTGCCGTGATTTCGGTATGGGCGGCCTCGGTTTCGCACGGATCGTCTCGATCGTCAGCCCGGAAAATATCCCGTCGCTCCGGGTTGCTGCGAGGATCCATCAGCGGTGGGAAATCTATCGGACGGTGACGGCGGCTGGGGCGCAGGTGGATCGGTTTCTGTTCATCTCCGAGCGGGATGCATCGGACGCTGACGGCCAGGACGCCTCCACACGGGTGGCGATGGTGGAGGCGGCGGCTCTTCTGTCGATGCGCCGCCGCGAAACGGAGAGCTAGAACCGCTCCATCTCGCGCCGGACCTTGTCGAGGAAGGCGGCGCGTGTCTGCGGCGTGCAGTTGTTCATGTCGTAATGGGCCAGAAACGTCACCGGCCGGGCTGGGTTGGTCTGCACCCGCAGCACGCGTTTCGACAGCTTTCGCGGCGGGTCGCCGGCGAGGAAGGCGCGCCAGCGGGTGGCGCCGTAGGTGGTGACCACCGCCACCTTGTCGATATGCAGCTTTCGCGTCAGCTTGCCGTCCTTCAGCTCGAAGGTGATGCCCGGCAGCCAGACGCGGTCGAAATAACCCTTCAGCATGGCCGGCCAGCCGAAATTCCAGACCGGAGTGACGATCACCAGTCCTTCCGCCGCCTGCAGGCGGTCGACATAGGGTTTCACCAGCGAGAGGTTGTTGGGGTAGTCGTGATAGGTCATCCGGTCATGGCGCGACATGACCGGATCGAAACCTTCGGCATAGAGGTTGCAGTCGTCCACCTCATGGCCGGCCTTCAGAAGGCTTTCGCGCGCCTGCCTGTGCAGGGCGGCACCATAACTTTCCTCGACCGGATGGGAGTGGACGAGCAGGACACGCATCAGCCACCTGCTGCGGCAAGGCCCGGGAAGAGGTAGTTCTTGCCGGCGGAAAAATCGAAATCGGGATTGTCCCAGGCGATCATCTTGCCGGGGTTGAGCAGCCCTTTCGGATCGGTCTCCTTCTTGAAGGCGAGCTGGACGGTGTCCGTCTGCTTCATGCCGCCTTCTTCCAGCGTGTAGCGGTGCGGGTTGAAGATCGGGCAGCCGTTGTCGCGGTGGATCTGCATGATCTCTTCCAGCCGCTCTCTGGTCGTGTAACGGACGAGAGGCAGGCCGGAGCACTGCATGCGCCCATCGAACTTGATGAATTCCAGATGGCCCGGCACCTCGTCGCCGAAGAGCTTCGTCATCTTCTCGACCTTGGCGACGTGGTCCGGCCCCGGATACTGGACCTGGAGATAAGTGAAGCCAGGGTCGACTTTCAGGGCGCGCAGCGTCGTGTGGTTCCAGGCGAGTTCATAGGCATGCGGAATGCCCTTCATGCTCTCGACCTTGTCGGAGCGGAACAGGATCTCGCCCTTCTGGCGCTCGGCAAAGGCGGTGAAGGCGTCCATCGAATGCGGCGCGATCATCAGCACGACGATCGACTGGTTGCGGTCGCGCAGGAATGGCTTGTGGCGTGGGAAATAGTCGTAAGGGATCGGGGCCGCGATCGGGGCGATTTCCTTGATCAGCAGGCCGTTCTTGTGAGCCAGCGCATCGCCGAAGCGCACCGCGTCCATGAAGTCGTCGTAACCGACCAGCACGTCCACCCAGTCATAGGCGGGTGCCAGCGGCATCTCGACCTCGACGATGATGCCGTTGGTGCCGTAGGCGTGGGTGACCTTCTGCAGGTCCCAGGCAGTCAGGTCGAGGACGCGCGGCTCGGCCTCCATGGTGACGACGCGCAGGCGCAGGATATTGCCGAGGTCGCGCAGGCCGCCCCAATGGATCGAACCGACGCCGCCGGAACCGCCGGCGACAAAGCCGCCGATCGTCGCCGTCTGGGCGGTGGAGGGGTGGAAGCGCAGTTCCTGGCCGGAATGGGCCTTTGTCTGGCGGTCGAGTTCAGCGATCACGATGCCTGGCTCGGCGATGACGCGGCCCGGATGGATTTCCTTGACCTTGTTCATGTTGATGAGGTTGAGCACGATGCCGCCGGAAAGCGGCATCGCCTGGCCATAATTGCCGGTGCCGGCACCGCGCGGGGTCACCGGCACGCCGTGGGCATAGGCGACCTTCAGCACCCGGATCACTTCTTCCTCGCTTTTAGGTGAGACGACGAGATCGGCGGTGACGCTCTCGAGTTCTTCCTTGAGGATCGGCGAATACCAGTAGAAATCGCGGCTCTTCTGGCGCACCAGCGCCGGATTGTCCTCGACCGCGAGGCCTTCGAGTTCTTTCTTGATCTGTGCGTAATCCGGCATGTTCACTTGTCCAAAATCGGGTCCAGGTCACGGTAATCCGGCAGGCGACGGTCGATGCCCATGCCATTCCGCATCACGATGCGGTCAGCCTGCGGACGGGAAAGGAATTCGCTCCAGCGCCTTGCGCTGAACAGCACGAGGTCGGCGGCCCCACCTTCGGCGATGACGCCGATATCCGGCCGTCCGAGGATTTCGGCGGGCGTCGAGGTGACGACGCGCGCGGAGGTATCGAGCGGGTGGTCGAGATGCAGGATGCGGACCGCCTCGCGGAAAACCTCGACCGGATCCATGTCGCCATAGGCGTAGAACGGATCGCGGGTATTGTCGGAGGAAACGGCGGTTTTTACGCCAGCGGCCGTCAATTCATGGAACAGCGTGACGCCGCGCCAGCGCGGCGTGCGGCCGGCATGGCGGTCCTGCAGGTACATGTTGCACATCGGTAGCGATACGACCGAAATGTCGGCCTTGGCGACCTTGTCGATGACGCGCCTTGCGGTCTCGTCATCCTGCCGTGCCAGCGAGCAGCAATGGCCGACGGTCACCGAGCCTTCGAAACGGTTGCGGAGTTTTGCCTCGGCAATGGCTTCTAGGGTCAGGACCTGCTTGTCTTCCGTCTCGTCCACATGCAGGTCGATGTCGAGGCCATTGTCGGCGGCAGCCTTGAAGAGCGTATCGAGGATCCGCTCGAAATCCGGCAGGATGCGGGTGGCGCCGCCGAGCAGCCCGCCATAACGCCTTGTCGTCGCAACGATGCCGCCGAAGACGCTTTCGTCGAGCACGCATTCCAGCGGCAGCAGGGCGACTGCCTGCAGCGCGATCCGATCTTTCCATTCGACGCGAAGCTCGTCGAACAGCGGGAAGGAGATATCCGGCTGCGGCGGGATCGAATCCAGATGGGTACGGATGAGCTTTGTGCCGTGAGCATAGGCGCTTTTCAGCGAAAATTCGAAGCGGGCGCGGATATCCTCGGCCGTCCAGTTGGCGATCCGGTCCTCGCGCACGTTCATCAAGGCGCCTTCGAACGTGCCGTCCGGGTTCGGGCGGCGGTCCCAGAAATGCCCCTTGTCGAGATGGGTATGCATGTCGGCGAAACAGGGCCAGACCATGCCGCCGCGCATATCCGCAACCGTCAGATCGGCGGGTGCCGAGCCTTTCGGCAGAACGGCTTCGATCTTCCCGTCCGCGATGACGAGGTCGGCCTCCATGAGGCCGTCCTTTGCGACAGCCGGCAGGCCCTTGACGAGGACGGCCGGCAGCGTCGCATTGGTGAGCGCGAAACGGCGGGCGTCGGGAAGCGTCACGAAGGCAGTCATCAGTTTTCTCTTTTCAGGCTGCTTTCATGCCAGCGATGCAGGAAAAACCAGGAGATGAAGGAGGTGATCGCAAAAATCACCACGCCGAGCAAGGACAGCAGGATCAGTGCCGCAAACAGGCGCGGAATGTTGAGGCGATACTGAGATTCGAGCAGCCGGAAGGCAAGGCCGGAACCTGCGCCCGCCGAGCCCGCCGCGAATTCCGCAACGACTGCCGCGATCAGTGCCAGGCCTCCGCCGATCCGAAGCCCCGTCATGAAATAGGGAAGCGAGGAAGGGAGCTTCAGGTAGAGCAGCGTCTGCCAGCGCGAGGCACCGTAGAGATCGAAGAGGTTGAGCAGGTTGTGGTCGACGCTCTTCAGGCCCTGGACCATGTTCGACAGGATCGGGAAGAAGGCGACGAGGAAGGCGCAGATCAAAAGCGCCACCTGGGTCGTCGGCGCATAGATGAGGATCAGCGGCGCGATCGCCACGATCGGCGTCACCTGAAGGATGACCGTGATCGGATAGAAGGCGGTCTCGATCCATTTCGACTGGATGAGGAAGACGGCGATGCCGACGCCGCCGATCAGCGCCAATGCGAGCGCCTGCATTGTGATCTGTGTCGTCACCCAGAGAGCGGGCGAGAGCGTGCCCCAGTCGTTGTAGAGCGAGTTCGCGACCGCCAGCGGCCCCGGCAGAATGTATTGCGGAATGCTGTTGACGGTGATGATGAACTGCCAGAGGAGGACGAGGCAGACCACCACGCAGATCGGGACGAGGGTGCGTAGCAGCGTGTCGCGGTTGCGGCTGATGAAGCCCGGCTTCGGCGGCACGAGGGCGGTATCGGTGTCGGCCATCAATGTTCCTCCCCGCCGATTGCTTCGATGAGCATGGTCGAGACCTTTTCGCAGGCCTGGCGGTATTCTTCCGAGGTGCGGTAACGGGCGTCGCGCTCGAGGCTCGTGACCAGCGGGAAATCCGCATGCACCCGGCCGGGCCGCGCCTTCATCACTACGATGCGGTTGGAGAGGTAAGCGGATTCGAACACGGAATGGGTGACGAAGATCACCGTGATGCCGGTCTCGCGCCACAGACGCAGCACGTCGTCGTTGAGTTTCTGGCGGGTGATTTCGTCGAGCGCCGCGAAGGGCTCGTCCATCAAGAGCAGCTTCGGTTTGGTGACCAGCGCACGGGCGATCGAGACGCGCATCTTCATGCCGCCAGAAAGTTCGCGCGGATAGGCGTCGGCAAAGTCCTGGAGGCCGACGGTCGCCAGCGTGTTCATGATTTCGTCGCGGGCGGCGGACTTGGAGACGCCGCGCAGTTTCAGCGGCAGGTAGACGTTGCCGAACACCGTCTGCCACGGCATCAGCGTCGGCTCCTGGAAGACGAAGGAAATGTCGCCTTCCGGCAGGCCTTTGGAGTTGATGCGCGAACTCGGCCAGTCGATCGTGCCTGTCGAGACGTCGCCGAGCCCGGCAATGATACGCAGTGCCGTCGATTTGCCGCAGCCGGAAGGGCCGAGCAGGCTGACGAATTCGCCCCCCTCGACCGTCAGCGACATGTCGGAGAGCGCCAGCGTGCCGCTGGAGAATGTTTTCGAGACGGAACGCATGACGACCAGCGGGCGTCTGCGTGTCTCCCCGGGGGCGGGTATCAACGGGGCTTGGGACATGCTCATTGCGGGCCTTGAACTTAGTCGGGACAGGGCGGCAATTCCCTCTTTCCCGTGCCGGGCACAGCAAAGAGGGAATGAACCGTTGCGCTCTTCCGAGACTACTTTTTCAGCGCCATGCCGACGCCCTTGCAGACGAACTTGGTCGAATAGGCCTTCTTGTAATCGAGGTCGGCCGGCTGGACACCGATCGCTACCATGGACTCGAAGAACTTCTTGTAGCGCTCGTCGGTGATGCAGCCGATGCCCTTGGTCTCGGCGTCGCCCGATACGACGATCCCGTATTCCTTCATCTTGGCGATGGAATAGGCGAGCTGGCCATCCGTCATTTCCGGATTGTCCTTCTTGATCAGGTCGTTGGCGGCCTTGTTGTCACCATAGAGATAAGTGTACCAGCCTTCGAGCGAGGCATCGACGAAACGCTGCACGACATCCGACTTCTTGTCGATCATCGTCTGCGTGGTGGTGATCATCGTCGAATAGGGGCCGTAACCGGCATCGGCGATGAGGAAGACTTTCGGCGTCCAGCCGGCCTGCTTGCCGATCTCGTAGGGTTCCGAGGTCAGGTAACCCTGCTGCGCGGAAGCCTTGTCGGCGATGAAGGGGGCCGGGTTGAACGTGTAGGGCTTGAACTGCTCGTCCTTGAAGCCTTTGAAGTTCTTCTTCATCCACTCGAAATAGGTGGTGTAGCCTTCCTTGCCCATGAAGATGGTCTTCATCTTGGCGAGGTCCTCGAACTTTTCGACGCCCGCGTCGGGATGGGCGAGCAGGACCTGCGGGTCCTTCTGGAAGATCGAGGCGACGCTGACCAGCGGAATGCCTTGCTTGACGGCATCCATGTCGCCGAGCGGGCCGCCCATGTAGAAATCGACCTTGCCGGCGATCAGGAGTGCGCGGTTGGCGGCATTCGGGCCGCCCTGCACGATCTTCACCTTCAGGCCGCGCTTTTCATAGGTGCCGTCGGCGACGGCCTGGTAGAAGCCGCCATGCTCGGCCTGGGCAAGCCAGTTGGTGCCATAGGAGACTTCGTCGAGAGCCACAGCCGGCTGAGCGGCAAGGGCCACCGCCGAAAGGCCGACGGCAGCAAAAAAACTCTTCATCATCAAGGATTTGGACATGTCGCTTTGTTCCCCTGTTAAACCGTGCGGCATCGTGAGAGCAGCTTATGGTGAGCATTTGTACGGTTGCGTTGCTCTTTGAAAAGCATCAAAATTCGTTCACATTGATGCCTTTAGGGCAGCGCTCGAATTTTAACCTGCCAAATTGTGGTGCATGATCAAAAAACATGCAATGAGGGGCTTCGGAGAAAATGCTGCACTCGCGAAAACTTCAATATATCGACGAAATCGCCCGGTGCGGATCGATCCGCAAGGCGGCCGCGCGGCTCAACGTCGCTTCGTCGGCGATCAACCGGCAGATTCTGGCCCTGGAGGAAGAGTTCGGGGCGCCGCTCTTCGAGCGGATGCCGCGCGGGCTGAAGCTGACGGCAGCGGGGGAACTCTGCATCGAGCATATCCGGGAGGTGCTGAAGACCTATGAGCGGATGGAAGCGCGCATCCGCGGCCTCAAGATGCCGCAGGCCGGCAAGGTGACGCTGGTTTCGACCGTCGGACTTGCTGCCGGGCCGCTTCCCGAGATCATAGCCCGCTTCGTCGCGCAGCATCCACGCGTGCGGGTTCTCCTGCGCAACGACGGGCCGTCGAACACGATGCAGCCGGTGATCACGGGGGAGGTGGATTTCGGGCTCGGCTTCAACATCCCCGCGACGCCCGGCATCCGCACGCTCGCAAACTTCGACATACCAATCGGCGTTGTGATGCCGCCAGGGCATCGGCTGGCGGCGGAAGAGGGGCCGGTCGACCTTGCGGATGTCGTGCAGGAACCGCTGGTGCTTGCACAGTCGGGCACCAGCCTGCGCAACATCATCAATCTGGCGCTATCGCCGCTGTCGGTCGCGGTGGAGCCGCTGGTGGAAAGCAATGCCTCGGAAATGCTGAAGAAGCTGGTCAAGGCGGGCACGGGCCTGACACTGCTCAATCCGCTCGACGTGCTGTCGGAATGCCGCCGCGGCGAGCTGATCTTCCGGCCGATCGCCAACCCGCACGCGCGCCACCAGCCGATGAAGCTTTTCGCCCGCGCCCGGACGACGCTCGATACGGCGACCAGCCTGTTCGTGGAATTCCTGCTGTCGGAACTGGCCGCGATGGTGGCCGAATTGCAGGCCAAGGGACATCTGCCGCCCCAGCCGCATGGCCGGGACGCGCAGCGCGACGAGGGTTAGCGGGAATAGAGCTCGTCAAGCGGGAAGGTTTCGAATTTCCGGAGCATCTCGATGAAGCCCGCGACCTGATGGCGGCAGATAGCGGCGCCTTTTTCGGCGGTGCCCTTCGAGGCGTCGCCGACGACGCCGTTGGGGTTCAGGTCGTGCGCCACCCAGGACAGCACGTGCGGCGGGGCCGGCTGCATGTATTTCGAGCGGCTTTCCGCCTTGGAGACGAAGTTCTGCGCGTTCTCCATCCGCACCAGTTCGGGGCGGAAATGCAGCATCAGCGAGGTTTCGACTTCGCCGCCATGGATACCGTATTTCTGCTCGTGCTCACTGATCAGGCCGGGCGGGTTGCCGAAGCGTCCCCATTGCGTGCCGATCACCGCCATCTTGTAGCGGACGCGCAGTTCGCGGCCGACAATGCTCATGATATCGACATTGCCGCCATGCGAGTTGACGAAGACGAGCTTCTTCACCCCGGCTTCCGCCACCTTGGCGCCGATCGCGGTCCAGGCGGGGATCAGGATTTCCGGGCCGAAGGAGAGCGAGCCGGGGCCGTAGACGTGTTCGTTCGCCTTGCCGATCTCCTGGGTTGGGAGAACGAGGAAATCGAGATCGTCGGGGCGTTGCGCCTTCAATTCAGCCAGCATGCCGTTGGCGATTGCCACGTCGGTTGCGATCGGCAGGTGGGGGCCGTGCTGTTCGGTTGAGGCGATCGGCAGGATGGCGATGGTCTTGTCGGGCGAAAGGCCGGCGAAATCGAGTGTGTTGAGTTCGTTCCAGTAAAATGGCTTGCCCATGCTGTCCTGCCTTTCCGTATCTCGTTTTTGAGGGGTAGGAGATCGGGCACATCTCGAAAAGCATCAATTTCCGCCTACTCCGCTGCCTTTTTGAGCGCGCAGTTTCGAGCCTTCTGTATCAAGTCGGGAAAAAAGCCGATTTCACTAAAATTGCAGCTATCTCTTTAAGCGCCCCGAAAAACCCGAGCGCTAGGGTGAACTCATCCAAGAAACGGCATCCAAGCCGTCTGAAGAAAAGGGTGCAGCCATGATCAAGAAGCTCATCATTTCCGCCGTTGTCCTGACGGCGTTGATTGTCGGCAAGGAATCACGTGCAGCAGGTGTTGGCGGTTTCGCTCGCGTGCTGTCCGAAAACGTGGCGTCCGAACGCCATGACGGCGCGATCATCGACATGCCGGTCGATCGGGCGCCGAGCCCGATCCGCGAGCGCCGCCCCATCATTCCAGCCCATCACCACATCTGATCCGGAGCGTCTCTCCTGCGCTCCCGTCCGTTGCAGCACGACGGACCGGCCCGTCTCCCTCTTGGGGGAGGCGGGTTTTCGCGATTCGGCAATCGCGATGCTTCGAGCTTCCAAAATGATTCCGCAGGCCTCCGGAACGCGTTGTATTTAATTGAATATTTAACGTTATGCGCGAGGTTGGGGCCTCTTTCCCGTGCAAGTCCGGAAAGCCGCCGAACCAGCCAACCCCGCGGCGGTCATTTGAAATAAGGAGTGATGCAGGTGCGGATTTCGATCAAGCATACTTTGATACTGGCCTTCGTTGTCTTGAGCCTGGGCATTTTGGGCCTCATGGGCAAGATGCTGTCCGAGGAGATAGGCCGCTACCGAAACTCCACCCAGCTCTCGGAACTGGCACAGCTTGACGAAGCGCTTTTCAATGCGCTGCTTGGACTGCGCGGCGAGCGCGGCGCCATTTCCTCCGCCATCAAGCTGGAACCTGCAGAGGTCGCGTCCAGCCGCAAGAATATGGATACCGGCCGCGAGTCGATGGACAAGGCCTTTTCGGCGGTGAAGACCCTGGCCGCCGACGTCGAGCAGGCAAGCCTGCGCGGTGCGATCTCTCCCGTCCTCAACGCCTATACACAGTGGGCCGGTTACCGTGCAAATGTGGATACGGCACTCACACAGGCGGTCAAGGATCGCGATCCGGCGCTCGGCAAAGCCGTGCTCGGACTTGCCGATACGATGCTGACCGATCTCGAAAAGGCCGCCAATCAGGTCGAGGCCACCATCAATGCGCGCGGGCCGGGGATGATCATGTTCACCCAGATCCGCTCCCTTGCCTGGACGGCGCGCACCCAGCTCGGCACCGCCAACTCCACCTTCGTCAGTGCCCTGATCGCCAAACAGCCGCTTGCGGCAGAGAAACTGACCGAAATTGCGGTTCAGGATGCGCGCGTGGCCACCGCATGGGATGTCATTACCCAGCTCTCCAACGCGGACACGACCCCGGAGAAGATCAAGACGCTTCACCGGACAGCCCAAACGACCTATTTCGGCGGTCCGTATGCCGAGCAGCGCAATGCTGCCCTCAAGGCATTCCAGGCCGGCAAACCCTTCGACATGGCGGTCGACGACTGGCGCAAGCCCGCCGCGCCAGCACAGTCTTCGATCGCCGATATGGCCTCTGCCTCGCTCAACGAGATGACGAGGCTGACGGCAGAAGAGGCTGCTTCCGCAAAGCAATCCATCATCGTCTACAGTGTTGCGACCGTTATCGCTTTTGCGCTTTCGCTTCTCGGCATCTACACGGTCATCGTGCGGATCGCCAACCCGATCAGCCGGTTGACAGGTGTGATGCGCACGCTTGCCGGCGGTGACCTTTCCGTCGAAATCCCGGGGGCCGCCCGCACCGACGAGATCGGCGACATGGCGCGCGCCGTGGAAATCTTCCGCGAGGCTGCACAGCAGAACCGCCAGCTCGAGGCGGATGCCGAACACTCCCGCAAGGCGGCCGAAGCCGAACGCATCGAATTCCAGCGCAGGGCAGAGTCCGAGGCCGAGGTGCGGCTGACCCAGGCCACCTCGGAACTCGCCTCCGGTCTGCAGCGCCTTGCTGCCGGCGATCTGCTGTGTGAGATCGACAAGGAATTTTCCGCGCAGTTCGAAACCTTGCGCCATGACTTCAACAGCTCGGTCCGCCAGTTGCGCACCGCGCTCGAAGGCGTGAACCGGACCGCCCAAAGCGTTCGCAGCGGCAGCGACGAAATATCGACCGCGTCCGACCAGCTTTCGAAGCGTACCGAACAGCAGGCTGCATCGCTGGAAGAGACGGCGGCGGCGCTGGAAGAAGTTACCACCAACGTGAAGCAGACCTCCGAAAGGGCGAGCGAGGCGCGGGAAATCGTCCGCGATGCGAGCTCCCGCGCGCAAAACTCCAGCACCGTCGTTTCCAATGCGGTCAATGCGATGCAGAAGATTGAGATGGCGTCGAACCAGATCAGCCAGATCATCGGCGTCATCGACGAGATCGCGTTCCAGACCAACCTGCTTGCCCTCAACGCAGGCGTGGAAGCCGCCCGCGCAGGCGAGGCGGGCAAGGGATTTGCGGTCGTTGCCCAGGAAGTCCGCGAACTGGCGCAGCGCTCGGCCAAGGCTGCCAAGGAGATCAAGACGCTGATCGGCAATTCCGAGGCCGCCGTGAACCAGGGCGTGGTTCTCGTCAATGATACCGGCGACGGTCTCAAGGAGATCGCCAAGCTTGTCGCGGCGGTCAACCAGCACATGGAGGCGATCGCCATCGCGGCAAACGAGCAGGCGTTAGGTCTCTCGGAAATCAACACGTCCGTGAACCACATGGACCAGATGACCCAGCAGAACGCCGCCATGGTCGAGGAAATGAATGCGGCCGGCGCTTCTCTGGCGCAGGAAAGCAGCCGCCTTTCCGAATTGCTGTCGCGCTTCGAAGTGAGCCGAAACAACGTGCGCGATCAGCGCTCGTTCGCCCCCGGACGACTGGCGATGGCCAGCTGAGGAGCGCTTTCGAACAGCCGGCTCCCCAATGCCGATGCAGGCGGCGGGATATCACCGGTCTAGGATCTGAAAACCGCCGGCTCCTTTGCAGGGGCCGGCGGTTTTCGTTTCCAGCAGGACTACCGGTCCATATGGGGTTTTCCCCATTCGGCGATGGCGATGCCGCCGAGCGCCAGCGCCAGCGCGACGACATGGAAGAGCTGCAGGCTCTCGCCGATGATGGCGACCGAGAGCAGCGTGCCGAACACCGGCACGAGATTGATGAACAGCCCGGCCCGGTTGGCGCCGATCTCCTCGACGCCCTTGATGTAGAGCACCTGCGCGATCAGCGAGGCGAAGATGCCCGTATAGAGCACCACGATCCAGCCTTCCGCATCCGGCCAGATCAGGCGGTCGGCCGAATATTCCCAGAATACCAGCGGCAGCGAGAAGACCATCGCGAAGAAGGCTGGGACCGCCATCAGCGTTCGCCAGTCGATCCGCGGGCGCCATCTGAGCGCCACCGTGTAGATCGCATAGGCGACGACGGCGATCATCATGATGGCATCGCCGAAGTTGACGGTCAGCGTCACCAGGGCGCTCAAGTCGCCGTGGATGGCGGTGATGATGCCGCCGAGAAGCGTCAGGGTGAAGCCGAGGATCTGCGCCCAGGAGACCTTCATCCGGAACAGGGCGAAGTTGATGACGAAGATCAGCATCGGGATGACCGCCTGCTCGACCGTCACGTTGATCGCCGTCGTGTAATTGACGGCGGTATAGAGCGCAGCATTGAAGACGACATAACCGACGACGCCGAGGAAGAGGAGAATCGGCAGGTTCTTCCTGACGACCGGCCAGTCCTTGATGAACTGCGGCACCGAGATGGCGAAGATGATGGCGACGGCGAAAAACCAGCGCCAGAAGGTCAGCATCATCGGGCTCACATGGCCGACGGCGAGCTTGCCCGCTACCGCATTGCCGCCCCAGGCCAGAGTTGCAATGACGAGCGAGAGATAGGCCTTTTTATGCAAGATGGTCTCCGGCGCCGGAAAATGACGGTGATTTCAGGAAATAACGGGCGGGAATAGCGTGTGGTCCACGGTTTTGTCACGTAAAAACCACGCGCGAGTGACAAACAGGTCGCTTTCCGTCGGCCGAGCCTTTATAGATGCGGCCGTTTGCAATGCCTCTGAACGGTTTCCATCCGCCAAAGGCGGTGCATGTAAAATCAAATTGGCGCATCGACCGTATATCAATATTGATCTACGGAAGGTGCGCGTGTGGTCGCGTGGGGCATTGCCCGCAATACAGGAAGCACAGATGACGAATGTAGTCGTGGTTGGTTCGCAATGGGGTGACGAAGGCAAGGGCAAGATTGTCGACTGGCTTTCCGAACGTGCCGATATCGTGGTGCGTTTCCAGGGCGGTCACAATGCGGGCCATACGCTCGTCATCGATGGCGTCAGCTATAAGCTGTCGCTGCTGCCCTCCGGCATCGTCCGCCCTGGCAAGATCGCGGTGATCGGCAATGGCGTCGTTCTCGATCCGCATGCGCTGCTGGCGGAAATCGAAAAGCTGGGCGCACAGGGCGTGAAGGTCACGCCAGAGAACCTGCGCGTCGCCGACAACGCCACGCTGATTCTCTCGCTGCACCGCGAGCTCGACGGCATGCGCGAGGATGCCGCCTCCAACAGCGGCACCAAGATCGGCACGACCCGCCGCGGCATCGGCCCGGCCTATGAGGACAAGGTCGGCCGCCGCGCGATCCGCGTCATGGACCTTGCCGACATGGAGACGCTGCCGGGCAAGGTCGACCGCATCCTCACCCATCACAACGCGCTGCGCCGTGGCCTTGGAGAGAAGGAAGTCTCGCACGAGGCGATCATGCAGGAACTGACCTCGGTCGCCGACCGTGTGCTGCCCTTCCGCGAGACCGTCTGGGAACTGCTCGACAAGCAGCGCCGCAAGGGCGCCCGCATCCTTTTCGAAGGCGCTCAAGGGTCGCTGCTCGATATCGACCACGGCACCTATCCGTTCGTCACCTCGTCCAACACGGTCGCAGGCCAGGCGTCCGCCGGCTCCGGCATGGGTCCGGGTGCGCTCGGCTATATTCTCGGAATCACCAAGGCCTATACGACTCGCGTCGGCGAGGGCCCGTTCCCGACCGAGCTGAAGGACGAGATCGGCCAGTTCCTCGGCGAGAAGGGCCATGAATTCGGTACGGTCACGGGCCGCAAGCGCCGTTGCGGCTGGTTCGACGCAGCGCTGGTACGCCAGTCGGTCGCCACCAACGGCATTACCGGCATCGCGCTCACCAAGCTCGACGTGCTCGACGGCCTCGACGAGTTGAAGATCTGCGTCGGCTACATGCTGGACGGCGAGCAGATCGATCATCTTCCTGCAAGCCAGGGCGCCCAGGCTCGTGTAGAGCCGGTCTATGTCACCCTCGAAGGCTGGAAGGAATCGACGGTCGGGGCTCGCTCCTGGGCGGATCTGCCGGCCCAGGCGATCAAATATGTCCGCCAGGTCGAGGAATTGATCGGTGCGCCGGTTGCCCTACTTTCCACCAGCCCGGAGCGGGACGACACCATACTTGTGACCGACCCGTTTGAAGATTAAAGTCAAGAATTGATTACCATTCGGCCGGCCTTCGGGCCGGCTTACATGAGAAAGTGCTGATGGCTGATTTTGTAGCGGTGATCCGCCGCGCCGTTGACGGTCTGGCGAACAATACGCCGGAGATGCGTGCGAAGGTTTATGAAAAGGCTCGTGGCGCCGTGCAGCGGCAACTCGAGAACATGAAGCCGCGTCCGCCTGAAGACATGCTGCGGCGGCAGCTCGACAAGCTCGAAGCCGCCATCGTCGACGTCGAGAGCGAACATGCCGAAGCACTGGAACCGATAGCCGACGGCGCAAGTGCCGCAGATGCCGAGACGGCCGGTGAGGCTGCTCCGGCCGAGCGGGTCTCGGAATACCAGGACGACCAGCAACACGCTGCCGAACCGGCTCAGGCGCCGGAAGAGACGCAGGCCGCGTCCGAATCAGCCCCCTCCGTTCGCGCAGAACGGCCCGTCTTTTACGAAGACGGTTATGAAGAGCCGGCACCGGCCGTCGCCCATGCCGAACCCGCCGAGCCGGAGCCGGTCGCGCAGGAACCTGCCGACGTGGAGCCTCCGGTCTCCGAGCCGGCCCTCCTCCACGAGGAGGAAGAGGCAACGGCGATTTCCGATCAGCAGGAACCCGCCCAGCAATATGGCGACTGGCGGGACGACGTGCCGTCGGAAGAGACGCCAGTCGAGGCGGCGCCCTACGATCATTCCGAACAGGCGCCCGAACCGTCGCAGGCTTTCGACGAGAGCACGATCGAATTCCCGACGGCCGCACCCCTGACTGCCTCGGAGCCGGTTGTGCCGGAACCGGTCGATGTCGCCGAGCCGGCCGATTCGGCTGTGGTCGAATCGACCGACGACGATTTCCCCTATCCGACACGCGGCGAGCAGACTGCCCAGCAGGACGCTCCCGAATTCGTGGAGGCATGGCGCAGCGAACCGCATCCGTTTGAAGATCAGCATCCGGTCGAGGACCGGATGGAGGTCGAACAGTCTGTCGAGGCCCACCAGGCGCCGGAACCGGCCAAGCCGGCAGACGAGGATTGGGGCTGGGAGGTGCCGGCTCCGGCCGAGCCTGCGGCGTCGAGCCAGGAGACGGTCGCCGCCGCTGCATGGAACGATGTGCCGGAACTGATCACCGCCGGTCCCGTCGTGCCGATCGATCATGCGCATGGCGGCACTGCAACTCCGGCCGACGCTCATTTCGATCCGGAGACCCATGTGTCGGCCGATTCGGTCCGCATGCCGCCGGTTGCCGATCTCCCGGAGCTCGCGGAGCAATCCGCCGCGGCGGCAGGAGTGGCAACGGCTGTCGGCATTGATCCCTTCGCCGAATATCTCGATGAGCAACATTCCAAGAAGACCACTGCCGCGCCGGCGAAGCCGTCCGACAGCGATCCGTGGGGTGATCTCGAGGAGCTGATCGGCTTCAACAAGGATGCGCCGTCCTCTTCGGGCGGTGGCGCACGCAGCACGCTCCACACCGATGCCGATGCGGACGATCTGATGCATGCGCCGGCCAGGCCCTATCGGGTCACTCCGGTGCGCAAGCGCAACTATGCCGGCATCGTGCTGGCGGTCGTCGGCCTGGCACTTGTCGGCGGCGGTGGTTATGCGATCTGGCTGAACCGCGATTCGCTGAACGACATGGTCGACGGCCTGATCCAGTCAAGCCTGCCCGGAAGCCAGACGGCGCAGCAGACACCGGCGCCCGCACCCGCGACACCGCAGCCCAACCGCGCCCCTTCGACGCCTTCCACCCCTGCGACGCCGCCACAGAACGGTGCGGCCAATACGCCTGCCGCGCCGCGAACGGCGGACGGATCGACAGCCGGGACCAAATTCACGCAGCGGCTGATGGCCGACGGCCGCGAGGTCGACGAGGGGCCGGGCGTCACCGCCGGGTTGGCGCAGAATGCGGAAGGCCAGTCGGTCGCGCAGCTCAATGCTCCGCCCGCCAATCCTCCGGCGCAACCGGCGCCCACTCCGAGCGCGCCGAACGGCAGCGCCAATGTGGTGCCGCCTCAGACGCCACCGGTGGTGCCGGCTCCGAATGCCGCCACGCCGCCCGCCAGCCCGCCTTCGGCGGCCCCGGCGAATACTCCGGCGGTCGCAGGCGAAAAGATGTTCCTTTATGAGGAGCGGATCGGCCAGACGGCGCCGACGGCCATCGAGGGCTCGGTCTCCTGGTCGCTGCAGCGCGAGGCAGGTGCCAACGGCCGGCAGGAACCGGTCGTCCAGGGACGTATCAACGTGCCAGGCAGGGGCCTGACGGCCCTGATGACCTTCAAGCGCAATACGGACCCGTCGCTGCCGGCTAGCCACTTGGTCGAGATTGTCTTCGCCGTGCCGCCGGATTTCGAAGGCGGCGCGATCGAAAGCGTGCAGCGCATCGCCATGAAGGCGAGCGAGCAGGATCGCGGCAATGCACTAATCGCGGTGCCTGCGAAGATCACCGACGATTTCCACATGATAGCGCTCAACGATTTTCCGGATGCACGCTCGACCAATCTGGAACTCCTGCGCAGCCGCAACTGGATCGATATCCCGATCGCTTATCGCAACGGCCGCCGCGCGCTGCTGACCCTCCAGAAGGGCTCGGAAGGCGAACGCGCCTTCAACGACGCGATCCGCGAATGGGGCACGCTCGGAGCAACCGCCAGCGGGCAGTGACCAAGCAGGCCCTACTTGGGCGCGGACGAGATTGACGTACTACGCTGAGCGTAGTACGTTCATCCATGATCAAGTCGTGGGCGAATAGTTCTACCCGCCGCTTTGCCGAGGACGGCAAAGCCAAGTTTTCGGGGATGGACGAAGAGGCCGCGATCGAGTTGCTGGCGGCGCTCCACGCGGCATCGTCCCTCAACGATCTCAGCCCATTAAGGTCCGTCGGCCTTCACAAGCTTTCCGGAAATCGCTCAGGGCAGTGGGCAATGACGATCAACGGGCCGTGGCGAATCTGCTTCACGTTCAGGGATGGAGATGCCTGGGATGTGGAGATCGTCGATTATCATTAGGAAGGATATGCAGATGATGGCAGTTCATCCTGGTCGCATTTTGAAACGCGAACTGACCGCGCGCAGTCTGTCGGCCAACCAGCTCGCACTTTCACTCCGCCTGCCTTCAGGGCGGATCACCGACA
Source organism: Neorhizobium tomejilense (assembly GCA_002968845.1). Classification (GTDB taxonomy): domain Bacteria; phylum Pseudomonadota; class Alphaproteobacteria; order Rhizobiales; family Rhizobiaceae; genus Neorhizobium; species Neorhizobium tomejilense. The sequence continues at coordinate 38,656 of PVBG01000020.1, forward strand.
TCCTCAACGGAAAGCGCGGTATTTCTCCCGATACGGCCCTGAGACTGGCGCGGTATTTTGGAAACACCGCTCGTTTCTGGCTCGATCTGCAGACGGCCTATGAGCTTGCTCTTGCCGAACGGGAAAATGGCGCCCGGATCGCGGAAGAGGTCAAGCCGTCAGAAGCAGCCTGACGTTCCGGGCAGTATAGCCGACCGGCTTCTTGCACCACACATGCCAAACCGTGGTTTTGTCTCGCCTAGAGAAGCGTATGGCCGGCCGCCTGCAGCAGTTCGCGGGCCTTCGGTTCGTCGACCGTTTTGATCAGCAGGTGGTCGCCGTCGAATGTGGAGACCACGAAAATGCCGATGCCGTTTTCCGAGAGCGGCCGGATCACCGAGAGCACGATGCCGGTTTCTCCGAACGCGAACGGCCCCTGGAACTTGTAGCAGGTCCAGCCGCCGTCCTGTTTGATGCCGGAAGGAACGCGCTCATTGCGGCAGACGATAGAGAGTTCATCCTCGGTGCGGCTGATGCTGACGAAACCTTCGCCATCCGCCCATGCGGGAATGCTGTCGGCGGGTTCAAGCCTGGCGATGGCATAACTGCCCGCAAGTTTCCTGAGCGTGATCTGCGCTGCCATCCCTGCTTCTCCATTTCCAGTCCACGGATGCCGGATAAAGAAAAGGGGCCGCCGAAGCAGCCCCTTTTATATCGTCAGCGTCGCGCGGGATTACGCGTCGACAACGCGCAGAGCGTTCGCCTGGGCGAGCGCTTCCTTCTGAACGGCTTCCTGCACCTTTTCGAAGGCGCGGACTTCGATCTGACGGACGCGTTCGCGGCTGATGTCGAACTCGGACGACAGTTCCTCGAGGGTCACCGGATCGTCGGCAAGACGACGGGCTTCGAAGATGCGGCGTTCGCGGTCGTTCAGCACGCTCAGAGCCTTGGCCAGCATCCGGCGGCGCGTGTCGAGCTCGTCTTGCTCGATCAGCACGGCTTCCTGGCTTTCGTGGTCGTCCACCAGCCAATCCTGCCACTGGCCGGATTCGCCTTCGGTGGCGCGGATCGGCGCATTCAGCGAAGCGTCGCCCGAAAGGCGGCGGTTCATGGAAACCACTTCCTCCTCGGAGACGTTCAGCTTGGTGGCGATTTCTGCCACCTGATCGGGCTTCAGATCACCCTCGTCGATCGCCTGGATCTTGCCCTTCAACCGGCGCAGGTTGAAGAACAGCCGCTTCTGGTTGGCGGTGGTGCCCATTTTCACGAGCGACCACGAGCGCAGGATGTATTCCTGTATCGAGGCCTTGATCCACCACATCGCATAGGTTGCCAGACGGAAACCGCGTTCCGGGTCGAACTTCTTGACGGCCTGCATCAGGCCGACGTTACCTTCGGAGACGACTTCGCCGATCGGCAGGCCATAACCGCGATAACCCATGGCGATCTTTGCCACGAGACGCAGGTGGCTGGTGACCAGCTTGTGGGCCGCATCCCGGTCGGCATGTTCGGCATACCGTTTCGCCAGCATGTATTCCTGCTGCGGTTCCAGCATGGGAAACTTGCGGATTTCGTCGAGATAGCGGTTGAGGCCGGCTTCACCGGCAGTAATGGAAGGCAGAGTATTGCGGGCCATAAAGCACCCCTTTCCGATCTATATATCGGCTCCCTTTTTGATCTTGCTGTACATGCTGAAGGCGAGCCAAGCGGCGCAGGTCATTTTCGACCCCACACCGACCCAGATGACAGATAAGTACGGCAGAACAGTGATTCAAGTCATCACAGAAGCGTTATATCATTACAATATCGTAATATACAGCGCCATGGTTTGACGCGCCGGGAAGCAAGACGATTGTGATCGCCCACGATCCCAGGAGTGTATCTTTACTTCACCCATCTCCGCCGCGTCAGAGGCAGTTGCGTTCCAGTCCGTGGGCATTGGCACGGCGGTAACGGCTGACATCGCCGTAAGCCTGGCTGCGCGAGACGCCGATATCCTTCAACTGGTCGTCGGTCAACTCCAGCAGCGCCACACGGTTGCGGCGTTGGCGAATTCTTCTCACGATGGCTGCGACCACCCGGCGCAAGGGCGATGGTTTGGCCAATGCATCGTCGGCGGCGGGTGGCTGGCACGGCGCTGCGGGCGGCAGTTCCATGACAAGGTGATAGCGTTCCGATGCGCGGTCAAAGACCGCCCGGTTCTCGTTCTTCATGATCTTTCTCCTGAAGGGTGCCGGCTAAATGCGCGCGGCGGGTGTTCAGGAGGCGGGCGGCTGGCGCCCGCCTCGATGTCGGTTACCGGTGCTGATTTTTACTTGCTGGCTGCCTGGGCCGTGCGGGTCGCGACTTCCGCTTCCCGCAGCGCTTCAGCGCATTCCTCGCAGCAGACTTCAACCGTCTTGCCGCCGATCTTCACGGCGATCCGGGTCGAATCGAGTTCGCAGTCGCAGGCGGCGCAGGTGTTCTCTTTCATGGTGGCATCTCCTGATGTTGATCTTACGGGAAGAAGAAAAGCATTTTGGCAGGGGCTCCCGCTGTCAAAATCTTTAGCGACTTTTGTGGCTGCTATCTCAAGCCCGCAAAGCGCTGGAACTCCGCCGGCGTTCGTCCATAGGCGTGGCGAAAGGCCGACGAGAAGTGGCTGTGGCTGGAGAAGCCGAGTTCCAGGCCAAGCTCAGTCAGGTCGTCATAGGTGCCGAGCAGATCGAGCGCCCGGGCAAGCCTCAGGCGAAGCTGGTAGCGGTAGAGCGGCGTGCCCTCCACCTGCTGGAAGACCTGCGTGAGGTAGACCGGTGAGACACCGGTTTCACCGGCAATCTCGGCGAGCGTCCAGCGGCGGGCGAGATCGGAGGAGAGGGCGAGCTTGGCACGGTCCACCAGCTTCTGGCGGCCGGCGCTGGCGGTGGCGGCACGCGCGGTCCTGACGCCGACGGAGCGGCGCACCAGCGTCATGGCCAGCGTTTCGGCTTCCAGCGTCTCGGCGGCGCCGCGCATCAGGCTGTGGCGCAGCAGCGCCACCAGCGCCTGGGCTCGTTCGTCGATCCTGAGACGCTGCTTGTTGAAGACGAAGCGCGATCCCTTGGGATTGCGATGCTCGGCCGAGACCAGTTCCTCCAGCATCGCCTCCGGCACGTCCATGCTCAGGCAGGAATCGCCGCCTTCGACCGGGTGACTGATCTGGTAGGCCTCGTCGCAGTTGAAGAACAGGACCTGGTTGGCCTCCGCCACCGTGTCGTCGCTGCCGACATGGCGCATGAAGACACCGCGATAGGGGAAGACGAGGCTGGTCGCATGGGAGCATTCCTCCCCGCTGCGATGCCGGCATTCGCCGTTGCACACGACGTCGCGGACCTTGATCAGGTCCGTGTCGAGGAGCTTTCTGACGGCGAGATGGCTCATGGAGGACCTTGGGATGCCTCGTGAATGTCGGGAGTTATATACTCTTCGACGGTGCCTCAGGCCACCCGTTTCATGCCTTCAGCGCTTCGATCAGTTCCGCCATGTCATCGGGCATCGGCGCTTCGAATTCCATCACCTCGCCGGTGCGGGGGTGTTCGAAGGCGAGCAGGAAGGCGTGCAGCGCCTGGCGCGGAAAACGGTTGACGACGCCCTTGGCGAAATCCGGCAGCAGGTTTGCCTTGGTCTTGAAGCCGGCCGAATAATCCTGGTCGCCGATCAGCGGGTGCCCGATATGGGCCATATGGACGCGTATCTGGTGGGTACGGCCGGTCTCCAGCCGGCATTCGATCAGCGCGGCGAGTGCGGTTGCATCCGGCTTTTCGTGGAAACGTTCGATCACCTGGTAATGGGTGATGGCCTCGCGGGCGTCGCTGCTGTCTTCCTTCTGCACGGCGCGCTTGGTGCGGTCTCCGGCACGGCCGAGCGGCGCGTCGATCGTTCCTTTCAGGCCGCGCGGACGGCCCCAGACGACCGCCTGATAGGCGCGCTCCAGCGGACCCGAGCGGCCATGGTCGGCAAACTGGTCGGCAAGGTGGCGGTGGGCGATGTCATTCTTGGCGGCGACCATGACGCCGCTCGTATCCTTATCGAGCCGGTGGACGATGCCGGGACGCTTGACGCCGCCGATGCCCGAAAGGCTCGCGCCGCAATGGTGGATCAGCGCGTTGACCAGCGTACCGGTCCAGTTGCCGGCGCCTGGATGGACGACGAGGCCGGCGGGCTTGGCGATGACGATCAGGTCGTTATCCTCGTAGAGAACCTGGAGCGGGATATCCTCGCCCTTGGGCTCCGGATCCTCGGGTTCCGGAAGATCGATCTCGACGGTGTCGCCGGCATTGATCTTCTTCTTCGGCTCGGTGACCGGCTTGCCGTTGAGGCTGACGGCGCCCTGTTCGATCAGCGCCTTGATCCGGTTTCGCGAAAACTCACCGTCCAGCACGGAGGTCAGCCAGGCATCCAGCCGTCCTTCGGCCTCATCGGAGGCGGTGAGGACTTTCCTTGCACGCTCGGCTTCTTTAAAGGGATCGTTCATTCAATCATTCCGATAGCATTCGACAAGAACAAGGACGCCGCCCTCATGCCCCAACCCGAGATCGAGGAACAGGAAGAGCCGCTTGATCCGGCAATGGAGAAAATCCGCCGGAAGATGGTGCTTCTGATACTCGTTTCGGGCGGGATCTTGTTCGTCTGCTTTATGGCGGTCCTTGGCGCCATTGTCTACAAGGTCACGCAGCGGCCTGCCACGCCCGGGACGATCGCTTCGACAGGCGGGTTCTCGGTGCCCGCCGGCCAGCCGCTTGCGGCAACTGCCGAACTGCCTGCCGGCTTCGTCGTGCAGGGCGTATCCCTCTCCGGCAGCCAGATCCTGTTCTACGGACTGCTGACCGGCGACCAGAAGGTCCTGATCTACGACATCGCTGCTGGCCGCATCGTCGCCGATGTGACGGTGGCGATACCGCAATAATGGCACCGATCCGCATCGATGACGCGGACGATCCGCGGATCGCCGAATTCCGGTCGATCCGCGAGCGGGATCTCACCGGGCGGGAAGGGCGGTTCATCGCGGAAGGAACCGTGGTGCTCAGGATGCTCGCTGCCGCACATGGTTCCGGCGGCGATTTTCTGACCGAGAAGATCCTGCTGCTCGAAAACCGGGTTGTGGGGCTTTCCGAGATCCTCGCAGGTTTTCCGGCGGACATTCCGGTCTACGTGGCCTCGGCTGCGGTGCTGGATCAGATTGCCGGTTTCCACCTGCATCGCGGCGTGCTGGCGCTTGGACGCCGCCAGCAGGAGAGGACGGCCTCCGAGCTGATTGCCGTGTTGCCGGAGAAGGCGCTGGTGGTCGCGGCCTTCGGCATTTCCAATCACGACAATATCGGTTCCATCTTCCGCAACGCCGCAGCCTTCGGCGCCGATGCGGTGCTGCTCGATCAGGGCTGCTGCGACCCGCTCTACCGCAAGTCGCTGCGCGTTTCCGTTGGTGCGGTTTTGTCGGTGCCGTACGCCCGGCGCGGCACGATGACGGATATCCTGGCCGTGCTGATGGAGAAGGGTTTTGCCGTCTGGGGGCTTTCGCCCACGGGTTCGGTGGAAATCCGGGATGTACCGCCTTCCGAGCGTATGGTGCTGATCACCGGCACGGAAGGCGAGGGACTGCCCCTACACGTCCTCAGCCGCATCCGATCGGCGCGGATCGCCCAGGCGCCGGGTCTCGACAGCCTCAATGCGGCGACGGCGACCGGCATCGCGCTCTACGAGATCGCCATGGCTCAAGGTCGCCTATCTCAGGGCAGGTTATAGACGTCTCAGGTGTTCGCGTCCTGGCTGGTCGCGAGCGTCTTCTTCGATCTCGCGGCCAGGCTTTCCCGGTTGCTGTTTCCGGATTTGCCGGACAGGATCTTGTGGATCGGTGAACCCGAACCTTCGGACGCTGCCGTCATCGCCACCATGCTGGCGGCTATGGAGGCCAATTCCTGGCGAATAGCGTCGTCGCTGCCGCTGCCCTTCGCCAAGCGTTCGGAGAGCGCCGCCGCCCGGCTGCGGGCGTCTTCAGCCATTCCGGCGACGACAGGATCGACATCCGGCTGCCCGGAAATCCGGGCTTGTCTCGGAGGCGGGGCATGCGGAATTTCGCGCAGGTTGATGTCCTCCGGAGTGATCTTCTTTCTCGGCGTCGCTTTTATCATGGGGCGGACAGCCGTGGAATCGCGAAGGGCGCGACTGGAATCGCGTGCTTCGGCGCTGGCGCCTTTCAGCTTGTCCCGCAGTCGGCCGATCTCGGCAAGCCGGCGTTCCAGCGCCGTCTCCCTGTCGGCACGGTCGGCGATCTCCTTGGCAAGCTTGTCCTCGAGCCGCTGGACGCGATGCTCTTCCTGGGCGAGCCGTGCCTCGGCATCCTTGGCGCGGGCAGTCTGCTGCCGGACGTCGTTGCGCAGCGTATCCCGTTCGTCGCGCAAGGCGGTGACGCGGAATTTGAGGTTCTCTACCTCTGTGTCGCGGGTGGAAAGATCGATCCGGAAATTGTCGGCGTCGGCGATCATCAGAAGCTGGCGCTGCTGCAGCTTCTCGATCTCCAGATCCTTGGCGGCGACGGTTTGCTCGGCGGTTTCGAGCGCCGCCTTCAACTGCTGGATATAGCTGTCTTCCTGACGCAGGCGCGAACGGGCGTCGGCAGCCTCGATATCCATGGTGTCGATCTGGGCGCGCAGGTCGGTGATCTCGGACAGCAACTGCGTGGCTTCCTCGGCCAGCCTGTCGCTCTTGATCTGCAGCGCGACCGCCTTGTCCCTTTCCTGGACGAGTTCCTGCTTGGTGCGGGCATTCTCGGCCGCATAGACGGCGCGGGCCATGTCCCGCTGGGCGCGGACTTCCTGCGGGCTGATCGGCAGCGTCGCCTTGATGCGGTTTTCTGTGTAGCGCACGATGCGATTGTGGACCGCCGGTGCAACCAGCATCACCGCAAGCGCGGCGCTCAGGAAACCCAAGCCGAACAGAAGAGCAAACTGGATCACGATGAGGCCGTTTCGCGGTCTGGATGGGAAAACGCAGGCTGTTTAAGCATGGTCACATTCAACCGGCAAGCGCCCTTCAGGCGGAAGGCCGGATTACCGGCCGCTGTGGCGCAAAACATCAAATTCCCCTCCGTTGTCCGGAGAGGACAATGGCGAATTTCAGAAAGGGTTCCAGGTCGGCGACTGGGTGAGCTTCAGATAACCGACGTTGATGCCGAGGCGAGCACCGAGGCCGGTGCGAATCGGCACGAGAATCATGTTGTTGTTGCGCAGCACCGTCATGCCGACGCCGGCGACCACGAAGGCGGAGCCCGACACGCCGCCGAAGCGGGCATAGAGGCTGTTCACCGAGGGAAGGTCGTAGACCAGCATCATCGCGCGGGTGCCTTGGCCGCCGTAGTCGATGCCGAGCGAGGGACCCTGCCAGAAGACCGGGTGCTGGCCGGCGTTCTTCGTATAAAGCTCACCCTCGCCATAGGTCAGGCCGGCGATGAATGCGCCCGAGCCTTCCTGGCCAAGGATATAGCCGTTCGGCAGGCCGTATTGCGAAAAGGCGTTCTCCACAACCTTGGCAAGGCCGCCGCTGGTGGAGCCGAAGAAGCCGTGGCCGGCATCGACGATTTCCTGGGCGGAATATTGGTTGGAGCGCTGCTGGGCGGCTGCCGGGCCTGCAAAGACCGCCACGGCTGCGATCACGGCAAACACAGTCGCGGCGAAACGGGCGAGGGCGGAAGGGGTGTGGATGCGCATTGTCAGATCCATGATTGTATCATCCAGGGGCACGCCTTTTGCATCATGCTTAAGGCCCGGCCATTTTGAAGCCATGATCTTAATAATCGGTTTACCAAATATGGTGTCATTATGGCCAGGAACATTGCTACATCCTCGCGCAACCTTCAGATGGCAAGGCGAATACGGGGGGAGCATTCCCAAACAGGAGACCTACATGCCGAAGAATCCGAATCTTACCCTTGCCGGGCCAGATCTCGCGGCACTTCTGTGCAGCCGTGTCTGCCATGACGTGATCTCCCCGGTCGGCGCGATCAACAACGGCCTTGAGCTTCTCGACGAGGGCGCGGCCGACGGCGACGCGCTCGACCTCATCCGCACCTCGGCCCTGAACGCCTCGGTACGTCTCAAGTTCGCGCGGCTCGCCTTCGGTGCTTCCGGCTCGGTCGGCGCCTCGATCGACACGGGCGAGGCCGAGAAGGCCGCCAAGGATTTCGCCATTGCCGAAAAGAAGACCGAGGTCACCTGGAACGGCCCGCGGGCGATCATCGCCAAGAATCGCGTCAAGCTGCTCCTCAACCTCTTCCTGGTCGCCTATGCGGGCATTCCCCGCGGCGGCTCGATGGACGTGACGCTGGAAAATCCGGAATACGACGCGAAATTCATCCTCACCATCAAGGGACGGATGATGCGCGTGCCGGCCAAGTTCGTCGAGATCGCCAGCGGCACTCTCGAAGAGCCGATCGATGCTCATTCGATCCAGCCCTATTACACGGTGCTGCTCGCGGAAGAGTCCGGCATGGAACTGAGCCATGTGGTTTCTGAAGACAAGATCGTTTTCATCGCCGAGACCGTGGCGGCTTGAGACGATCTGCGGTTGTTTGGCGTCCAAGGGTAACTATTCATTAGTGCCGTCCCCTTAATGATGGATGCTCGGAACCAGAGAGGGTTCAGCGTCAGGGGGATACGATGCAGCGTTTAATGATTGCCGACGGATCGGACATCGTACGCACGGTCGGAAAGCGAATCCTGTCGGAACTGGGCTTCCTCGTGATCGAGGCCGACACTGCGCGCGAGGCGGCGACGCGCTGCAATGCCGAGCTTCCCAATTTCCTGATCGTCGATGCAGCGCTGGAAGGCGCGCTTGAACTGATCGGCACCATCCGTGCGATGCCGAACGGCAAGAGCATCCGCATCTTCTATTGCGTCATCGAAGCGGACCTGAAGAAGATGATGGCCGGCAAGCGCGCCGGTGCGGACGATTTCCTGCTGAAGCCGTTCGATCGCAAGATCCTGACTTCGGTCTTCTCGGCCCTGGCGCAGGCCGCCTGATTTTCAAAGCCGATACATCCACTCGACTAGCGGCAGCCTGCATGATTGCCGACTTGCGTTTCGTTTTGGGTCCGCAGGCGGATTAAAACAAAACGTCCGCCTGGCAGCCAGGCGGACGTTTTCGATAAGGGGATTTTCAGGCAGCTCAGGCGGTTTCGGCGTATTCCGCCTCCGGTTCGCGCAGCACGTAGCCGCGGCCCCAGACGGTTTCGATATAGTTTGCGCCGCCGGCGGCATTGGCGAGCTTCTTGCGCAGCTTGCAGATGAAGACGTCGATGATCTTCAGTTCCGGCTCGTCCATACCGCCGTAAAGGTGGTTCAGGAACATTTCCTTGGTGAGCGTGGTACCCTTGCGGAGCGAGAGCAGCTCCAGCATCTGGTATTCCTTGCCCGTCAGGTGAACGCGCTGGCCGCCGACTTCGACGGTCTTGGCGTCGAGATTGACGATCAGTTCGCCGGTGACGATGATCGACTGAGCGTGACCCTTGGAACGGCGGACGATCGCATGGATGCGAGCGACCAGTTCATCCTTGTGGAAGGGCTTGGTCATGTAGTCGTCGGCGCCGAAACCGAGACCACGGACCTTGTCTTCGATGCCGGCCATGCCGGACAGGATGAGGATCGGTGTTTTGACCTTCGAAAGCCTCAGAGTGCGAAGCACTTCATAGCCCGACATGTCGGGCAGGTTAAGGTCGAGGAGAATGATATCATAATCGTAAAGCTTGCCGAGGTCGACGCCTTCCTCACCGAGGTCGGTCGTGTAGACGTTGAAGCTTTCCGATTTCAGCATTAGCTCGATGCTCTGGGCAGTCGCGCTGTCATCTTCGATGAGTAGAACCCGCATATTTTTCCCCTTTACCGCCGCGTAAGGTATCTTTGCCCCCTTACTCGATACGGATCCAGACTGAGCCTGATTTGGAAGCTGCCACTAAATGGTTAACAAATTATGATTCAACCTGGCAAGGTTCATGATTTCGTTAAGCAAGATTAGTAGCAACCTGTTTTCCCTTCAAGTTTGGCCATCACCAGGATTGAATCCGCGGATGAGGAAATTCCGCTAAGTGATTCATTCGACTCATACATTGTCGCGGCCAATTTAGGCCCTGGCATTTACCGACCCTTAAACGATCCGGTTTATCATTAATGATGCCCGTAAACGAAAGGTTAACGCGAGCCTTAATTTATTAACGCCGCGAGAATTTTTTGATCCTGAGTGTACCAATCCGGATACACGGGCCTGGGTCTCGCTATCCACGGAGTATTGCGTATGAAGTCGCGTGACAGCATGGTTCGCCTGAAAAGCTTTCAGGTCACCGAAAAGCGCCGTCAACTGCAGCAATTGCAGATGATGATGGCCGAATTCGAGAGAATGTCTAAAGAACTCGAGCACCAGATCACTCTGGAAGAGAAGAAATCCGGTATTACCGACCGGAATCACTTCGCTTATCCAACCTTCGCAAAGGCTGCCCGCCAGCGCGCGGACAATCTTCAGGTCTCGATTCGCGAGCTGAAGGTCCAGGAGGAAAGCGCCGAACTGGCGCTCGAGGAAGCGGAAGCGGAATTCGCCAAGGCTTCGGCGCTCGAAGAGCGCGATGGCGGAATGCGCGCCCGGGCTTAACAAAGTCGGGCGGCATCATCGACGGAAATGTCATAATCTGGGGCGGTGCCGCGGTGCCGGGCCCCATTTCCGTATTTTTGGCTCTCGTTAACGTTTGTGATTCGGGCTCGGCATCCCCGTGTTAACGAAGGATATCCTGCCAGTCGGGATGGCGTTCCGCCTGCGCCTTGAAGAACGGGCAGAGCGGGATGATCTTCCAGCCGCCCTTGCGGGCTTCTTCGACCGCATGCAGGGCCAGCGCCTGGCCGACGCCCTTGCCGCGAAGCGCATCCGGAACCCCGGTATGATCAACGATGACAAGTTCCGGAGATGCGCGCGAATAAGTCATTTCGGCAAAATGACCTTCGACCTCGGCGACATAACGACCGCCCGACCGTGTCTCTTCCAAAGTAATATTCATGATGGTCCTGCTTTTGTCCGTTCGCCGATGGTGTAATACGGGGAGGGCCGAAGGGAAATAGCCAAGGCTGCCCCACCGAGGGTGACACATCGTCAACGGAGAAAGCGATGAACTGGCTGCGGCCGCTTCTTCTCGCGCTGGCCGCGATCTTTCTGGCGCTCGGGCTCTTTTTGCCGATCATCCGGCTCGAGCGGCTCTATTTCTTCAGCGAAACGCCGTCCCTGCTGGAACTCGTCGCGGCGCTTTTCCAGGAGGGAGACCTGGCGCTGTCGCTGGTGGTCGGGCTGTTTTCGATCGTTTTTCCGATCGTCAAGCTGGCGGGGCTGGCGGCGCAGCTTTCCGGACGGGCGGCGGAGGCAGGATTTTTCCGCCGCGCGATGCCGCATCTTTCGAAATGGTCGATGATGGACGTGATGCTGGTGGCGATCGTGGTGTTTGCGGCAAAGAGCAGCGGCCTGGCTGTTGCGGTCTCGCAGCCGGGCCTCTGGTTCTACGCCGCTTCAGCCGTCATCGCCGGGCTTCTGCCGTCGCTGTCCCGGATCGGATCCGGGCAGAATTGAGCCGTCTTTCAGAAGCCGAAAGGTGCCGTTGCGTTCGTTGCAGCGGCACCTTTTGGTTTCCGGTGCGGGCTTGACGCCCACGAATTCGGCGTCAGTGGCGATATTGCTGGATGCGTGTGGTGCGCAGACCGGCCAAGCCATGATCGTTGATGGAGGACTGCCAGGACAGGAATTCCTCGACGGTAAGCGTGTAACGGTCGCAGGCTTCTTCCAAGCTCAACAGGCCGCCGCGAACCGCGGCTACCACCTCTGCCTTGCGCCGGATGACCCAGCGGCGCGTATTGGCCGGCGGCAGGTCGGCGATCGTCAGGGGGCTGCCATCGGGGCCGATGACATATTTTACTCGGGGACGTATCATTTCGGTCATTGGACTCTCTACACAACGCAAGACCACGCCGGTGAGCCTAGCTGCCCAGTTTTAATATTTGACTAAACAGGCAGCAGCATTTGTTCCCACTACGGCAACAATCGCGCTGCGTGTCCTAAGGCAGGACGAAAAACGCTCATTTGTGCAGGAAAAGAAGGGGTTTCGGCGATTGGGCCGTCGCTCGAAAGCGGCCGGTCAGAAGCCTTTGCCGCCCCGAAATTCGGCGAGCAGCGTGCCGAGCATGATGCGCAGATCGAGGAAAATGGAGAAATTGTCGATGTAATAGAGGTCGCATGCGATACGGGCGCGCGCCTTGCCGGGGCGGTCCGTCGGTCCGCGAAGACCGCGCATCTGGGCCAAGCCGGTCATGCCCGGCCGCATCGAATGGCGGCGATGATAATCCGCAACCAGGCTCTCGTAAGGGATGCCGGCAGCCAGCATGTCGATCGCGTGACAGCGCGGGCCGACCAGCGACATGTCGCCTTTCAGGACATTCAGGAGCTGCGGCAGTTCATCGACATTGGCCTTGCGGATGAGGGCGCCGACGCGGGTGATGCGCGGATCGTCCCTGACCGTCTGGGCTATCCCCCGCGCATCGCCGAGATTGGTGCGCATCGAACGGAACTTGTAGACCCGGAACCTGCGACCGCCCTTGCCCCAGCGCATCTGGGTGAAGAGCGCCGGCCCGTCGCTGTCGATGCGGATCGCCAGCGCGACGAGCAGCATCAGAGGCAGGAGCAGGATCAGTGCGGAAAGCGAGACGCCGATGTCGATCGCCCGCTTTGCCGCGAGCTGGGTTCGGAGGCTGCCGCTGGATTTGTGGGGTAAACCCGAGTGCCGGATGAGGATCGGCGGCGGCTCGATGCGCCAGCCGCTCGACCCGTCGGTGGTGTCGTCATGCAGATCAGGAACACTCAAAACCAGCCACCCCACCCCACGCCCGACGCCCTGAGGGCGGCGGCAACTCTTGATAGAATACCTCCCGTCCGGAGTCATCAGCCAAGTTAACCACCCGTTAAGGATGAATAGAATTTTAGGGATTGCTGTTATTGCAGCATTGCCAAAGATAACTCGGTTTTTCCCAGGCCCAATTCCAGTTGTGCCGTACCGGCATGCCCGAGCGTCAGGTAATCCCCGGCGGAAAAGGAAAAAATTCCCGTTGCGGATTGCATTTGTGCTCCACCGGCAGCGCCATTCATCAAAATAAGTGTCTGCGTTGCATTGAGCATCAGGCTGGTCGCGTGGCCGGACGACGAGAGCACCGCGAGATTGAGCGCGACGAGGTACACGCCATCGGCCGGCACCACGAGCCGATTGCCGCCGCCGTCGATCGCAGCGCCCAGCGAAAAGCCGCCGCGGTCGAGGGCAAGCGTGGTGAAGCCGCTCTGCTGGCCGGCGGTCGGGGTGAAACTCGTGCCGGTGCGGTAAGCGCGGGCGGCCGGCTGGTTGGGTTGCGAGACATGGCCGCTGGGCGAGATCGACAGCCCGGTCTTCCATGTCGTCCCGTCGCTGACCTTGACCGAAAACTCGGTGTTGCCGGCCAGGCCCATTTCCGCATGGCCCGTCCAGTTCGACTGGAAGAGCAGCGAGGCCGTGTCGGTGGATGCGGCCTTGTTGACCTTGATCTGGTGGCCGTTGCCGGCGTGGTTGAACAGGCTTGCCGGAGAGGCGAGCGTGAGCCGGTTGGAGCTGTCGGGCGTCGCATTGATGCCGAACTCATCGACGCGGCCGACGGCGGGCAGGGGGATGTCCTGCCAGAGCGCGCCCGAAAACACCTTGAGTTTTTCGGGCGCGGCGAACCAGGCCCGCCAGCCGACGCGCGGGATCAGGAATGCCCAGTAGCCGTCCTGCCAGGAAGCGACACGTCCCGTCTTGCCGGCCCAGGCGCCGGTTGCTCCGGTCGCCACCAGGTAACAGGCGCCTTCTTCGGATGCGCCCGGCGGGCTCTCGAGTTCCGCGACGATCGTCAGATGCACCAGCGCGTCGAGCCGCAGCAGCGCCTCGTTGTGGGTCACGTGTTTCTGCGCCTGCGAAGGCAGGATGAAGGGCATGTTCAGATTTGTGGTCGTATCGGCCATGGCTGTCTCCGTTCGGTTGCCCGGAGTCTAGGGCCAATGGCGGAGACGGGGAGGCGGATGCGGCCAAGCCTTTGAAAAACCTGAAGCGGCTCTTGAGAAACATGCTCGCTTCGACGCGCCGTGCCTTTGGCGCAACGCCTGCGCGTTTCGTCGCATGCCGGCTTTTCGATGCCCTGATTGCGCTTGTCCTTTGTCTCGCATATGCGAATGTGAGCGCGGCGAGAGACAGGGAAAAGCATGCGTTATTCGGCCTATTCGATCTTCAAGGAAGCGCTGTCCGGCAACCGGATGTGGAAGCCGGCCTGGCGCGAACCGCAGCCGAAGCCGCACTACGACGTGATCATCGTCGGCGGCGGCGGGCACGGGTTGGCGACGGCCTATTACCTGGCCAAGGAATTCGGCATCACCAATGTCGCTGTGCTTGAAAAGGGCTATCTCGGCTCGGGCAATGTCGGGCGCAACACGACGATCATCCGCTCCAACTACCTGCTCGAAGGCAACAACCCGTTCTACGAATTTTCGCTGAAGCTGTGGGAAGGGTTGGAGCGGGATTTCAACTACAACGCGATGGTCTCCCAGCGCGGCATGCTCAACCTCTTTCATTCCGACGGCCAGCGGGACGCCTATGCCCGCCGAGGCAACGGCATGCGTATCCACGGCATCGACGCCGAACTGCTTGACCGCGAGCAAGTGCGCAGAAAAGCGCCCTATCTCAATTTCGACCACGCCCGTTTCCCGATCATGGGAGCGCTCTACCAGAAGCGCGCCGGTACGGTGCGGCACGATGCGGTCGCCTGGGGTTACGGCCGTGGGGCGGACGCCCGCGGCGTCGATCTGATCCAGCATTGCGAGGTGACCGGCATCCGCCGCGAAAACGGTCTCGTCACCGGCGTCGAGACGACCAAAGGTTTCATCGGCTGCAACAAGCTGGCGCTCGCTGCAGCCGGCAACACGACGACGGTCGGGCGGATGGCCGATCTGGAACTGCCGATCGAATCGCATGTGCTGCAGGCCTTCGTCTCGGAAGGGCTGAAGCCGGTGGTCGACCATGTGATCACCTATGGCGCCGGCCATTTCTACATATCGCAGTCGGACAAGGGCGGATTGGTATTCGGCGCCGAGATCGACTTCTATTCCTCCTATGCGCAGCGCGGCAATCTGGCGACCGTCGAGCACACGATGGAGGAGGGGGTGTCGCTGATCCCCGGCCTCTCGCGTGCCAAGGTGCTCAGAAGCTGGGGCGGCGTCATGGACATGTCGATGGACGGATCGCCGATCATCGACCGCACTCCGATCGACAATCTCTATCTGAACTGCGGCTGGTGTTACGGCGGCTTCAAGGCGACGCCGGCCTCCGGTTTCTGTTTCGCCCACCTGATCGCCAAGAACGAGACCCACCACGTCACCCGCTTCATGCGGCTCGACCGGTTCGAGCGCGGCTACACGATCGACGAAGCGGGCCGCGGCCCCCAGCCGAACCTTCACTGAGCAAGATCCCCCATGGCAAGCCTGATCACCTGTCCGCATTGCGGCACCAGACCCAAGGAAGAGTTTTCGATCCGCGGCGCCGCCGCGCCGAAACGCCCTTCGCCGACCGCCAAGGACGAGGCCTGGCACGTTTATGTCTATGTCCGGGACAATCCGAAGGGGCGCTATCAGGAATACTGGCACCATGTCGCCGGCTGCCGCCGTTTTCTGGTGGTCGAGCGGGATAACCTTACCCACGAGGTTTTCGGCGTGACCGATGCCGCGGAGTTTGAGCGCGCGGGAGCTGACGAATGACCTCCTATCGTCTCGGGTCCGGCGGCGCGATCAATCGCGGCCAATCGCTCGGCTTCACCTTCGACGGCCGCAGCTACAAGGGGTTCGACGGCGATACGCTCGCCTCGGCGCTGCTTGCCAACGATCAGATGCTGATGGCCCGCAGTTTCAAGTACCACCGCCCGCGCGGCGTGGTGACGGCAGGGTCCGCCGAGCCGAACGCGCTGATGACGATCGGGTCCGGCGCGCGGGCCGAGCCGAACGCCCGTGCGACGGTGGTCGAGCTTTACAATGGCCTCGCTGCCGCCAGCCAGAACCGCTGGCCGTCGCTGAAACACGATTTCGGCGCGGTGAACGATCTCTTCTCGCCGTTTTTCGGCGCCGGTTTCTACTACAAGACCTTCATGTGGCCGGGCGTGCTCTGGGAAAAGCTCTACGAGCCGCTGATCCGCCGTGCCGCAGGCCTCGGCAAGGTCACCATGCTGGCGGATCCCGACCGTTACGAAAAATCCTGGGCGCATTGCGACCTGCTGGTGATTGGCGCGGGGCCGACCGGCCTGATGGCGGCGCTCGCCGCCGGCAGGGCTGGGGCGCGGGTCATTCTGGCGGACGAAGGCTTCAGGTTCGGAGGTTCGCTGCTGTCGGAAAGCGCGGCGGTCGACGGGCGGCCGGCTGCTGAATTCGCGGCTGATATCGTCGCGGAACTGGCGTCGCTGCCGAACATAACGCTGATGCCGCGCACAACCGTGTTCGGCTGGTATGACGACATGGTCTTCGGCGCCGTCGAGCGGGTGCAGAAACATGTGGCCTCGCCATCGCCGGACCTGCCGATGGAGCGGCTGTGGCGCATCGTCGCGAAGCAGGCGATCCTTGCCACCGGTGCCGAAGAGAGGCCGCTGGTCTTCGGCGGCAACGACAAGCCGGGCGTGATGACCGCCGGGGCTGCGCGCACCTATCTCAACCGCTACGGCGTTGCCGTCGGCGGCAAGGTCGCGGTCTTCACCAATGGCGGCTCGGGGTACCGCACGGCCGCCGACCTCCTTGCTCAGGGTGTCGACGTCACCGCCATCATCGACGCGCGGCCGCAATCGGCCGACCCGGTGCCGGAGAGTGTCCGCGTCATCCGCAGCGGCTCGGTCATCGCGACCAGGGGACGCCACCGGATCGAGGGGCTGATCGTCGAGCGCTCCGGGTTCGAGGAGGTGATCGGCTGCGATGCAATGGCGATGTCGGGCGGCTGGTCGCCGATCGTGCATCTGATGTGCCAGCGCGGCGCCAAGCCGGTGTGGTCCGACGAGAAGCAGGCATTTCTGGCGCCCGACGTCGGCGGCGCTTTTGCCGCTGCCGGTTCGGCCGCCGGCGAGCTATCGCTCGGGGCTTGCCTGAAGGATGGTTCGGCCAAGGCGCATGCCGCACTCGACGCGCTGGGCAGGCTGGTCGGCACGCTTGAAACGCCCGAGGTCGAGGGCGAATACGATCCCTCCTTCGCGCCGCTCTGGTACGTGCCGGGCGCCCGGGACAAGGCCTTCGTCGATTTCCAGAACGACGTGCATGTCGGCGACCTCGGTCTCGCCCAGCGGGAAGGTTTCCGCCATATCGAGCACACAAAACGTTATACCACCGCCGGCATGGCGACCGATCAGGGCAAGCTCGGCAATGTCAACACGGCAGGCATCGTCGCGGGCATGCGTGGGGTATCGCCGGCAGAGATCGGCACCACCACCTTCCGGCCGTTCTACACGCCGGTCTCGTTCGGCGCGCTGGCAGGCACTGCGCGGGCCGAGCATGCGGCGCCTGTGCGGACCTCCCCGCTGCATGGCTGGGCGAGAAAGAACGGCGCGACCTTCGTCGAATCAGGTCTCTGGTACCGCTCCGCCTGGTTCCCGCGGGAGGGCGAAAAGACCTGGCGGGAAAGCGTCGACCGCGAGGTCCTGAACGTCCGCGCCCATGCCGGTCTCTGCGACGTCTCCACGCTCGGCAAGATCGAGATATTCGGGTCGGGCGCGGCGGAATTCCTCGATCGCATCTATTCCAACAGCTTTCTCAAGCTGCCGGTCGGAAGAGCACGTTACGGGCTGATGCTGCGCGAGGACGGCATCGTCTTCGACGACGGTACGGTGAGCCGACTTTCCGAAAACCGCTATGTCATGACCACGACGACGGCTTTTGCCGCGGAGGTGCTCGCGCATCTGGAATTCTCGGCACAGACCTTCTGGCCGGAACTCGACGTGCGCTTCGTCTCCTCGACGGATCAGTGGGCGCAGATGTCGCTCGCCGGACCGAAGGCGCGAATCATCATGAGCCGCGTCGTGCAGGACGATATTTCCGATGCTGCCTTCCCCTTCCTCGCCGCCAGGGAGGTGATGCTGCGCGACGGGCTGAAGGCGCGGCTGTTCCGCATCTCCTTCTCGGGCGAGCTCGCCTACGAGCTTGCGGTTCCGGCCGGTTACGGCGAGGCGGTCGCCGACGCGATCATGAATGCGGGCCGTGAGGATGGCATCTGCGCCTATGGTGTCGAGGCCCTGAACGTGCTGCGCGTCGAGAAGGGGCATGTTACCCTCAGCGAACTCGACGGCCGCACTACCGCGGACGATGTCGGGCTTGGCCGGATGATGGCAATGCAGAAGCCGGATTTCATCGGCAAGCGGCTCTCGACCCGATTCGGATTGACTGCCGCCGACCGCCTGCAGCTCGTCGGATTGAAGCCGATCGAGGCCGACAAGGAGATCAAGGCCGGTGCGCATCTCCTGAAGGAAGGTGCAAAGCCGTCGACGGCGAACGACCAGGGTTTCGTCTCGTCGGCCTGCTTTTCGCCGACGCTCGGGCATTTCATCGCGCTCGGCATGCTGAAGTCCGGGCGCGAGCGGATTGGCGAACGGGTGATGGTGTGGGACGGGCTGCGCGGCTCGGAAGTGCTCGCGCAAGTCTGCCCGCCGGTCTTCGTCGATCCCGAAAACAGCAAACTGCATCTCTGAGGGCTGCCTGATGTCGATCAATCTTCTCCACCGGCATGTCCTTGACGATCATATTTCCGGCTTCGAGACGGATACCAATCCGAACCATCTCTCCATCATTCGCCGGCCGGTGATCTTCTCGGTTCTCGCTCACGAGAGCCGGGAGACGGCCGTCGCCGAAGCCCTGTGGAATGCCGAGGATGTGGCGCCGCGCTTCTGCAGCCCGTCCGAATGGTTGGCCGTATCGCGGACGGTCGGAGCCGGGATGGTCGCCGACATGCTGTCCGGGATCGCCGGAGCATCCTTCGTCGACCAGAGCGACGGCCGCGTGCTCGTGGAAATCTCCGGCCCGAGCGTGCGAGCGATTCTCGCCAAATGCGTGGCAATCGACCTGCATCCGGAGGTGTTCGAGGAGGGCCATTCCGCGGCGATGTTGTGCTGCCATGCGGAGGCGAATGTCGCTCGCACCGGTGCCGACAGGTTCGAGATCATCGTGCCGCGCTCGCTTGCCGGATCGGTTTTCGAGGAACTGATGGAGATGGGCCGCGAGCATGCGCTGACCCGTGGCTTCGTGGACTGAGTGCCGAGCCTGCACGGCGAGGGTCGAATCTGAATTTAACGTTAACCGCAGGACGATCTTTAATTTCGCAAACCGGGTGTACCGGCTAATTTTTCGACAGAAGCTGCCGGTTTTTTGGAATTTCTGATCTTTGTGTTGCCAGATTGTTGAGAAGTGCTGCGATTTTGCCGATCTCGCGGCTTTTTGTCTTCCCATTCCTTACGAAAACGTTATGGAATGCGCCAAAGAACGTAAGAACCCGCAAGGGCCAAATAAACGAGATGCGACCCTCCCGGGATCGCATCCAGGGGAAAATATATGGAGTATTTTATCCAGCAGCTCATCAACGGGCTGACTCTTGGATCCATCTATGGCCTTGTGGCAATCGGCTATACGATGGTTTATGGCATCATCGGCATGATCAACTTCGCCCATGGCGATATCTTCATGCTTGGCGGTTTCGCCGCTCTCATCGTCTTCCTGATCGCAACCTCCTTCTTCGCCGGTATTCCGGTGGCGTTGCTTCTGCTGCTGATGTTGCTCGTCGGCATGCTGATGACGGGGTTGTGGAACTGGACGATCGAGCGGGTCGCCTACCGGCCGTTGCGGGGATCCTTCCGGCTTGCGCCGCTGATCACCGCGATCGGTATGTCGATCGTGCTGTCCAACTTCATCCAGGTGACGCAGGGGCCGCGCAACAAGCCGATCCCGCCGATGGTAACCGACGTCTTCCATATCGGCGGCATCACCATCTCGCTGAAGCAGGTGCTCATCGTCATCATCACGGCGGTGCTGCTGTTCGCCTTCTGGTACATCGTCAACAAGACGCCGCTCGGTCGCGCCCAGCGGGCAACCGAGCAGGACCGCAAGATGGCGGCGTTGCTCGGCGTCGACGTCGACCGGACGATCTCGATCACCTTCATCATGGGTGCAGCGCTCGCGGCGGTCGCCGGCGGCATGTACCTGATGTATTACGGCGTCGCCTCGTTCAACGATGGCTTCATCCCGGGCGTCAAGGCCTTCACCGCAGCGGTTCTCGGCGGCATCGGGTCATTGCCGGGCGCCGTTCTCGGCGGGCTGCTGATCGGCCTCATCGAGTCGCTGTGGTCGGCCTATTTCTCCATCGCCTACAAGGACGTCGCCACGTTTGCGATCCTCGCTTTCGTGCTGATCTTCAAGCCGACCGGCATTCTCGGCCGGCCGGAAGTGGAGAAGGTGTAACATGACAGCTGCAACCGAAACCGGTCATCCGAACGTGCTTGCCAAGGCGGTACGGGAAGGTATTTTCGCCGGCGTCATCTCCTTCTTCATGTTCCTGCTGTTCGTCGGCGTCGAGACCTATCAGGACATCAACAACGCGCTCGTCTGGCGCACCCGCTGGGGTCTTCTGGCGATCTTCGTGCTGGTAGCGGCGGTCAGCCGCTTCCTCACCGTCGGGTTCATCAAGCCGCATATCGACCGTCGCAAACTCGCCAAGGCAAAGAGCGGCGTGCTGGAAATTTCCGAACAGAAGAACTTCTTCCACCGGCATTTCCTCAAGATCGCGCTGATCTTCCTGCTGGTCTATCCCTTCCTGTCGCTGCTTATCGTCGGCAAGCAGGGCTCACTGAAATATGTCGACAATTTCGGCATCCAGATCCTCATCTACGTGATGCTCGCCTGGGGCCTGAACATCGTCGTCGGCCTCGCCGGATTGCTCGACCTCGGCTATGTCGCCTTCTATGCGGTCGGCGCCTATTCCTATGCGCTGCTGTCCTCCTATTTCGGCCTGTCCTTCTGGCTGCTCCTGCCGATGTCGGGCGTTCTCGCGGCACTCTGGGGGATCATCCTCGGCTTCCCGGTTCTGAGGCTGAGGGGTGACTATCTCGCCATCGTGACGCTCGCCTTCGGGGAAATCATCCGCCTGGTGCTGATCAACTGGACCGATGTGACCAAGGGAACATTCGGGATTTCGGGTATCGCCAAGGCCTCGTTCTTCGGCATCTGGTCCTTCGATACCGGCAGCGCGAACAGTTTCGTCAAGGCCTGGGGCCTGTCGGCTTCCTCGGTCTATTACAAGATCTTCCTGTTCTACATCATCCTGGCGCTCTGCATGCTCACCGCCTACGTCACCATACGGCTTCGGCGCATGCCGATCGGCCGGGCCTGGGAAGCGCTGCGCGAGGACGAGATCGCCTGCCGCTCGCTCGGCATCAACACCGTCACCACCAAGCTGACCGCCTTTGCGACCGGCGCGATGTTCGGGGGAATCGCGGGTTCCTTCTTCGCCACCCGCCAGGGCTTCGTCTCGCCGGAAAGCTTCGTCTTCCTGGAATCCGCCGTGATCCTGGCAATCGTCGTTCTCGGCGGCATGGGGTCGCTGACCGGCATCGCGATCGCCGCGGTGGTGATGGTCGGCGGTACCGAGGTGCTGCGCGAAATGTCCTTCCTCAAGGCCGTGTTCGGGCCTGACTTCACGCCTGAACTCTACCGCATGCTGCTCTTCGGCCTGGCGATGATCATCGTCATGCTGTTCAAGCCGCGGGGCTTCGTCGGATCGCGAGAACCGACGGCCTTCCTCAAGGAGCGCAGGGCGGTCTCCGGAAGCTTTACCAAGGAGGGTCACGGCTGATGGCTCTCGGAACGACGACAATGACGAACGATACGATCCTCAAGGTCGAGCACCTGTCGATGAAGTTCGGCGGCCTAATGGCCATCAACGATCTCTCGCTGGAGGTACGGCGCGGCGAGATCACCGCGCTGATCGGGCCGAACGGCGCCGGCAAGACGACGGTGTTCAACTGCATCACCGGCTTCTACAAGCCGACCATGGGCATGCTCACCCTGCAGCGCAGGGACGGCAAGGAATTCCTGCTGGAACGTCTGCGCGACTTCGAGATTCCCAAGCTGGCCGGCGTCGCCCGCACGTTTCAGAACATCCGCCTGTTCTCGGGCCTGACGGTTCTCGAAAACCTGCTGGTCGCGCAGCACAATGCCCTGATGAAGGCATCGGGCTACACGATCCTCGGGCTCCTCGGTCTGCCGGCCTATAACAGGGCCGTCGATGCCTCGATCGAGAAGGCGAAATACTGGCTCGACAAGGCGGATCTGACAGATCGTGCCGACGACCCTGCCGGCGATCTTCCCTACGGTGCCCAGCGGCGGCTCGAAATCGCCCGCGCGATGTGCACCAACCCGGAACTGCTGTGCCTCGACGAACCGGCTGCCGGCCTCAACCCGCGCGAATCTGCGGCGCTCAACGCGCTGTTGCACCTGATCCGCGACGAGGGCGCTTCGATCTTGCTGATCGAGCACGACATGTCGGTGGTCATGGAGATTTCCGACCATGTCGTGGTGCTGGAATACGGCCAGAAGATATCCGATGGCTCGCCGGACCATGTGAAGAACGACCCACGAGTGATCGCCGCATATCTCGGCGTCGAGGATGACGAGGTGGAAGAGGTGATTGCGATAGAACTCGAGGGGGGCAATCACTGATGGCGGCCGAGAACCTTCTGAAAGTCGAGGCTGTCGAGACCTATTACGGCAATATCCGTGCACTCGCAGGCGTCGATGTCGAAGTCAACAAGGGCGAGATCGTCAGCCTGATCGGCGCTAATGGCGCCGGCAAGTCGACGCTGATGATGACCATCTGCGGCAGCCCGCAGGCTCGAACCGGCGCGATCATCTTCGACGGCGAGGACATCACCAAGCTGCCGACGCATCTGATCGCGCGGCGCCGCATCGCCCAGTCTCCCGAAGGCCGGCGCATCTTCCCGCGCATGACCGTCTACGAGAACCTGCAGATGGGGGCCGGCCTCGACAACCTCAAATATTTCAGCGAGGACGTCGAGAAGATCTTCACGCTCTTCCCGCGCCTCAAGGAGCGCCAGAGCCAGCGCGGCGGCACGCTTTCGGGCGGCGAGCAGCAGATGCTGTCGATCGGGCGCGCGCTGATGGCGCGGCCGAAGCTGCTCTTGCTCGACGAACCTTCGCTGGGCTTGGCGCCGCTGATCGTCAAGGGCATTTTCGAGGCGATCAAGAAGCTGAACAAGGAAGAAGGGTTGACCGTCTTCCTCGTCGAGCAGAATGCCTTCGCGGCACTGAAACTCTCCGACCGTGGCTATGTGATGGTCAACGGCAAGGTGACGATGAGCGGTTCCGGAAAAGAGCTTCTCGCCAATCCGGAAGTGCGCGCCGCTTACCTTGAAGGTGGACGGCATTGATCGTTAAGGTTGTATTAATGGCAGCCGGAGGAATTTAGGATGCAGGGACTGTTTTTCGAAAGCGACAGCGGCGTGCGGTACCTCTTGCGTTTCCTCGTGCTGATCATCGGTTTCTGGACTGCATGGCGCTCGGGCAAGGCCGCCGCCGAGGGCTGGAACGGCTATACGACGGTGGTCGTCTATACGCTGCTACTCGGCGTGGCGATGCGTTTTCTGCACTATGCGCTGTTCCAGGGGCCATTCATCAGCCCGTTCTACTACATCATCGACGTGGCCATCCTGCTCGTCTTTTCGAGCGCCGGATTCCGCATCCGGCGGACGCGCCAGATGGTGCAGAATTACTATTGGCTCTACGAGCCTGCTTCCGCTTTCTCCTTCAAGAAGAAAGATTGACAGCCGAACTTTTCTGCCCTCAGATTAGCTCGGGTTGAAACGATAAGTAACCTAGAGTGGAACATTTCCGGCGCAGTGATGGTGGGTATTGCGCCCGGTTTCGAAAAATCAGCTCACCTAAAAAATTGGGAGTAACTCGATGAAGAAGTCTCTTCTTTCCGCGGTTGCGCTGACGGCCATGGTCGCCTTCAGCGGTAGCGCATGGGCCGACATCGTTATTGGCGTCGGCGGTCCGCTCACGGGTCCGAACGCCGCCTTCGGTGCGCAGCTCCAGAAGGGTGCCGAACAGGCCGCAGCCGATATCAATGCCGCCGGCGGCATCAACGGCGAAAAGATCAAGATCGTCCTCGGCGACGACGTATCCGATCCCAAGCAGGGCATCTCGGTTGCCAACAAGTTTGCATCCGACGGCGTCAAGTACGTGGTCGGCCACTTCAACTCCGGCGTTTCGATTCCGGCTTCCAAGGAAGTCTATGCCGAAAACGGCATGCTCGAAATCACCCCGGCTGCGACCAACCCGGTCTTCACCGAGCGTGGCCTGTGGAACGTGTTCCGTACCTGCGGTCGTGACGACCAGCAGGGCGGCGTTGCCGGCGCTTACCTCGCCGACAAGTTCAAGACTGCCAAGATCGCCATCATCGACGACAAGACGCCTTACGGCCAGGGCCTTGCCGAAGAGACCAAGAAGGCAATGAACGCCAAGGGCCTCAAGGAAGTCATCCGCGAAGGCGTCAACGTCGGCGACAAGGACTTCTCGGCGCTCATCTCCAAGATGAAGGAAGCCGGCGTCACGATCATCTACTGGGGCGGTCTCCACACCGAAGCCGGCCTGATCATCCGCCAGGCCAAGGACCAGGGTCTCAAGGCTACGCTCGTTTCGGGTGACGGTATCGTCTCCAACGAACTGGCTTCGATCGCCGGCGACGCTGTCGCAGGCACGCTCAACACCTTCGGCCCCGATCCGACGCTGAACCCGGCCAACAAGGACCTGGTTGCCAAGTTCAAGGCAGCCGGCTTCAACCCGGAAGCCTACACGCTGTATTCCTACGCAGCCGTGCAGGTCATCGCTGCCGGCATCAAGGCAACCGGCAAGGCCGACGACGCCGAAGCCGTTGCCAAGACGCTGCATGAAAAGGGTCCGTTCAAGACCGTTCTCGGTGACATTGCCTTCGACGCCAAGGGCGATCCGAAGATCCCGGGCTATATCATGTACGAATGGAAGAAGGGTCCGGACGGCAAGTACAGCTACTTCCCGCAGGGCTGAGCTGTTATCGGCAACCGTATCTTAGAAGGGAGCCCGGTCAAAAGCCGGGCTTCTTTGCGTTTGCTTCAGAAGAAGAGTTCTACAGTGGGCGGAGTTCAGTCACCCGGATCTCCTTCAATGCGCGTTAGCGCAGAAGTTACCGAGTTTATATCTCGCTGAAGGTCATAAAGCTGACAAGCCAGATCGGCGATCACGTCGGGTGTAACAGTGTTCAGGCTGACGGTCGTAGATTGCTTTCCTCGCCTATACTCGACTGCTAGTGCCGA
This sequence comes from Neorhizobium tomejilense, assembly GCA_002968845.1. Taxonomy (GTDB): domain Bacteria; phylum Pseudomonadota; class Alphaproteobacteria; order Rhizobiales; family Rhizobiaceae; genus Neorhizobium; species Neorhizobium tomejilense. The sequence goes on from PVBG01000020.1 coordinate 64,092, forward strand.
TACATCGTACATGTCACCATTACCAAATATCCCGACCTCGATGGCGTCATGTATTGCTCGATGTCGTTGTGTCCTGAGAGTTTCAAATCGGATTAGCGCATCTAAAGCCTGATCCCTTAACCCCGCATCGGCAATCATATGAATGCGAAGGCGGACGAAGGCCTCTGCTTTTCTGTCCCAGTTCCTAAGTTTCTGAGCTACGTCCTCTGGCCGCATCTGGTCGGGAGAACCCTCCGAAGGAATCTGTGAGCATAGTTCAATTAGTTCGTTATCTGCATACGCGGCCTGCATCGCCAAATGCCCTAAAGGCTCAATAAACGGTTGGCGGAATTCATCCACATTAGGTAAGCGCAAAACGGTCATTCCCTTATCTCTACAATGACGGTTTAGATGATGGAGCACTCTACGCTCACATCTCGTGCAGCACATGTGCCGCCTTGACGGCTGCCGACGCGCGGTTCTCGACGCCGAGCTTCACATAGATCTGTTCCAGATGCTTGTTCACCGTGCGGGCCGAGAGGCCGAGGATGTCGGCGATGTCGCGGTTCGATTTGCCCTTGGCGATCCACAGCAGCACCTCGGATTCCCGTTGGGTCAGGGGGAAATGCTGGCGCAGCACCTCGTCGTCCGGGCGTTTGTTGGCGGCCGTCAGGCGAAAGAGATGTTCGTCGGCGCCGATCGCGCCGAGGAAGGAGAACTGCAGGCTCGCCTGGCCGTTCTGGACGAGGGCGAAGGCCGCGTCGCGGGCAAAGCCCGGCTTGTCGCGCTCGTCCATCCAGGTGGAAATCCGGCGCGAAACGATGTCGAGCCCATCGTCGCTGTTGGTCGCTGCGTTGATCAGCCGTGTCGCCTGGGGGGTCGACCAGTGGATCGCGCCACTCGCCTTGACCGCCAGCAGATGGCGGCCGGCGGCGTCGAGCGCCACGCGAGCGCTCTGGGCCGAACGGGCATTGGAAAGGTGCACCCGGATGCGGGCGCGCAGTTCGTCGATATTGATCGGCTTGGTCAGATAATCGACGCCGCCGGAATCGAGCGCGTTGACCACATGTTCGGTCTCTGTGAGGCCGGTCATGAAGATCACCGGCACCTGGGCGATGCCACCGTTGGTCTTCAGCTTGCGGCAGGTCTCGAAACCGTCCATGCCGGGCATGACAGCGTCGAGCAGGATGAGGTCCGGGGTAATGCGCTCGACGATGTTGAGCGCCGACTGGCCGGCGGTTGCGATCAGCACCGAAAAGCCGGATTTTTCGAGCGCTTCGGTGAGGAAGCCCAGCGTTTCGGGACTGTCGTCCACGAGAAGGACGATATCGCGCGGCAGAGCAGTTTCAGCCATCACTCGTCCTTTCTGCCTCAAGGCGGCTCAGGAATTTCATATAACCGGCAAGATCGAAGGCCTGTACGTAGGCGCCGAGTTCTTCCGTGAAGGAACGGTGTTCTTCCTCCCGGGCGAGATCGGCGAGTTTCGCTTCGATACCGCGCACGTAGCCGATTTCGCCGAGCCGCAAAAGGTCCTGGACGTGGTTCGTCCCCGGACTTTTGATCGGTTTCTTCGGGCCGACGACCGCCGGAATCACCGTTTCGTTCTCGTAGATCCAGACGAGACCGAGATGGGCGGCGAGCTTGTCGGCGAGCCTGCGGATATCGACCGGTTTGGCGATCGCGTCGTTGTGGCCCTCGTCGCCGGAATGGGTGGCGACACCGTCGCCGATATTGGCTGAGAGCATGACGATCGGCGCCACCTGGCCGATCTCGCGCAGCCGCGAGACGAGCTGCCAGCCGCTCATGCCGGGCATGGAGATGTCGACCAGGAACAGGTCCGGCGTCACGCCCTCGATGAGGGTCAGGCAGTCCGGCCCACTATTGGCGGTCAGCACGACGAAATCCATCGGTACCAGCACTTCGCGCATCAGGTCGCGGTGGTCTTCGTTGTCGTCGACGAGGACGATGGTGCGGCGCGGGCCGGTATAGGAGACGATCTTCTTTTCCGCCGCCGGCGCGGTGTTCGGCCGCTCGATTGCGGACAGCATCAGCCGCACCTTGAAGATCGAGCCTTCGCCCTTGGTGCTGGCGACCGCGATCTCGCCGCCGAGCGTGTTGGTGAGGAGCTGGGTGATGGTGAGGCCGAGACCGAGGCCGGGCATCGGCCTGATGCTTTCCGCCTCGCCGCGCTGGAAGGGCTCGTAGATGCGGCCGAGATCCTTTTCGGCGATGCCCCGGCCGGTATCGGAAACGGTGAAGGTGGCCACCTGGCTGCGATAGGCGACATCGAATTTCACCGTGCCCTCGTCGGTGAACTTGATGGCGTTGGAGAGCAGGTTGACGAGGATCTGGCGCAGCCGCTTTTCGTCGGTGCGGACATATTGCGGCAACGCCCGGGCGCGCTCGTGCTCGAATGTCAGACCCTTCGCCTGCGCCTGCAGGCCGAACATTTCGACGATCTGGTCCAAAAAATCCTGGATGTTGATCTCGTTGGAATAGACCTGCAGCCGGCCGGCCTCGATCTTGGAAATGTCGAGCAGACCGTCGATCAGGCCCGACAGATGGTCGGCGGAGCGCTTGATGACCTTGATCGCCGACTGGCGCGGCGCGGGGATCGTCTCGTCGCGCTCGAGGATCTGGGCGTAACCGAGCACGGCGTTGAGCGGCGTTCGCAGCTCATGGGAAAGGCCGACGACGTAACGGCTCTTGGCGCGGTTGGCGGATTCGGCCGTCTCCTTGGCCTCCTGGAGCGCCGCGTCGGTCTTCTTGTGGGCGGCGATTTCCTTCAGCAGCAGCGTGTTCTGGCGGGAGGATTCCTCTTCCGCCACCACCCGGCTGTCATGGGCGAGCACATAGAACCACGAGACGATGCCGGCGATGATCGCAAAGACGAAAAAGACGATCAGCACCGTGCCGTAGATCACCTCGGCATTGACGGGTGCGGCCCGGCTGACCTGATAGGCGATCATGCCGAGGATCGTGCCGATCATCGAGATCGACAGCACTGCGGTCGTCGCGTAGCGCCCGAGGCGCGTCGTCAGCCGGGTGATGACGCTGTCCGGCAGGAAGGAGCGGGCGACGGTGCCGATCTGGGTGTTGAGCCGTGCATGCGGCTTGCACATGTCGTGGCAGCGGCTGTCTAGCGAACAGCAGAGCGAGCAGATCGGCGCGGCATAGGCGGGGCACCAGGCCATATCCTCGTGCTCGAACGGGTGCTCGCAGATGGAACAGGTAATCGAGCCGACACGTCTCCAGCTCTGGCGCGGTTTTCGGGCGAGGTAGAATTTGCCCCTGGTGGCAAAGGCGAGCGCCGGCGAGATCAGGAAGGCGACCAATGTCAGGTAGGTGGCGAGCGAGGCCATCAACGGGCCGAACAGGCCGAAATGGGCGGCGAGCGCGATCGCCGCCGAGCCGAACATCGAGCCCAAGCCCACCGGATTGATGTCGTAGAGATGGGCGCGCTTGAACTCGATGCCTTCGGGCGACAGGCCCAGCGGCTTGTTGATCATCAGATCGGCCGAGATGGTGCAGAGCCAGGACATGGCGATGATCGAGAAGATGCCGAGCGTCGCTTCGAGCAGCCGGTAGATGCCGAGCTCCATCAACAGCAGTGCGATCACCACGTTGAAGACCAGCCAGACGACGCGGCCGGGATGGCTGTGGGTGAGGCGCGAGAAGAAATTCGACCAGGCAAGCGAGCCCGCATAGGCGTTCATCACGTTGATCTTCAGCTGCGAAACGACCACGAAGGCCGCCATCAACAGCAGGGCGGCCGTATCGTTCGGGATCATGTAGCCGAAAGCCGCGAAATACATGTGCGCCGGGTCTGCCGCCTCACGGATCGGCACGGCGGTCGAGAGCGTCAGCACTGCGAGGAAGGAGCCTGCCAGGAGTTTTGGCACGCCGACCACCACCCAGCCGGGGCCGGCGAGGAAAACGGCGAACCGGTGCCGCCACTTGTCGAGGCCCTCCGGCGGCAGGAAGCGCAGGAAGTCGACCTGCTCGCCGATCTGCGGCATCAGGGCGAGGATGACGGCGGAGGCCGCGCCGAACTCGACCAGATTGAAGGGCGCCGGACCGGCCACCTCGGCGTTCGAGTGGCCGATCCCGGCAAAGGCGCGCCAGAGATCGAACTTCTCCCAATCCATGAAGGCGATGAACACGAACGGAAGGATGTTGAGGATGATCCAGAATGGCTGGGTGATCAGCTGAAAGCGGGAGATCAGCTGCACGCCGTAGATGACCAACGGGATCACCACCACGGCGCTGATGATATAGCCGATCCACGGCGGAATGCCGAAGGCGAGATCCAGCGCGCCGGTCATGATCGAGGCCTCGATCGCAAACAGCATGAAGGTGAAGCTCGCGTAGATCAGCGAGGTGATGGTCGAGCCGATGTAACCGAAGCTCGCGCCGCGGGTCAGAAGATCGATATCGACGCCGTGGCGGATCGCATAACGGCTGATCGGCCAGCCGATCGCCAGCATGGCGATGGCGGCTGCGACGATCGCGAAAATTGCGTTGGTGGTGCCGTAGGAGAGGGTGATGGTGCCGCCGATAGCCTCCAGCGCCAGGAAGGAGATGGCGCCGATGGCGGTCTGGGAAATGCGGCTGGAGGAAAACCGGCGGGCACTCTTGGCGGTGAAACGGAGGGCGTAGTCCTCCAGCGTCTGGTTGGCGACCCAACGATTGTATTCACGTCGAACGGGAATGATGCGTTGCCGCGCTGCCATGCCTAATTTCTAGCACCTTTTGAGGAGAGACCGTCAATTGTGCACTTTCGGCTGAGGCGCGGCGTTTTGCAAGCAAAGTATGATGCGGTGCGGTAAATCCCCACCGCTTCCTAGAAGCCAGTCACATGGTGCGGGTCGGGCGCACCACAATCTCGTTTGTATCCACGTCTTCAGGCTGGTCGATGACATGCAGGACAGCGCGGCCGATCGCATCGGGCGTCAGGGCGACGCTGCGATAGGTCTTCATCGCATCCGCTGCGACCGGATCAGTGATCGTGCCGGCAAGCTCGGACTCCACTACGCCCGGATAGACGCAGGTGACGCGGATCTTGTCGTTCTCCTGGCGCAGTCCGTCGGAGATTGCCCGTACCGCGTATTTGGTGGCGCAATAGACCGCCGCTGTCGGCACCACGCCGAGGCCGCCGATCGACGAGATGTTGATGATCTGGCCGTACCCCTGGCCGTTCATGATCGGCAGAACGGAAGCGATGCCGTAGAGCACGCCGCGGATGTTCACGTCGATCATCCGATCCCATTCCTCGACCTTGAGCGACGACATCAGCGACAGCGGCATCAGCCCGGCATTATTGACGATGACGTCGATGCGGCCGAATTCGGCAAGCGCGAATTCCGCGAACGCCTGAAAATCCTGCCGATCGGTGACGTCGAGCCGGCGAACTCGCACGGTGCCGCCGGCCGCGGCGATCTCTTCCGCCAGGATTTCCAGCCGGTCGGTGCGGCGGGCGCCGAGCACGACTTTGGCACCGGCCGCGGCGAGAATGCGTGCCGTGCCTTCGCCGATGCCGCTGCTGGCGCCGCTGATAAGAACCACCTTTTCAGTAATTTGAGTCATGTTGCTGATCCTCTGTGGCAGGCAGCGGCGGGATGCCGCTGCGGGCAGGGGATCTATGCAGCGGATGCGCGGGAAAGCGGTATCAAGGTCCTCCGCAGTTCTTGCACGATCGTCCGAGCCTGCATCTGCTGCTATTTCAAGAGCGGCCAGAGAGTCACGACCAGCAGCAATGCCATGACGATGTTGAACCGTTTGAGCAGCGCCGGATCGGACAGGAACCGCCGAAGCGCCACGCCGAAGCCGGCCCAGACGGCGACGCTCGGCAGGTTGACGATGGCGACGACGAGCGTGATCAGCACGACCGACGCGAAGGGGTTTTCGGCGCTGGTGTAGGCGGCCATGGCAGTCAGCGCTGCGACCCAGGCTTTGGGGTTCACCCACTGGAAGGCTGCGGATTCCAGAAAGGTGAGGGGACGGGCGGCGCTCGCGTCACCGTTGGGGACGGAGCGAGACATGGCGATCCGCCAGGCTAGGTAGAGCAGGTAGGCGCCGCCGGCGATCTTCAATGCCAATGCGAACGGCGGATAAGCCGTCAGCAGGGCGCCGAGGCCGAAGCCGACCGCCAGCAGCACCGATGAAAGGCCGATGGTGATGCCGAGGATCTGCGGCACGGTGCGCCGGAAGCCGAAATTGGTGCCCGAGGCAAGCAGCATCAAATTGCTCGGCCCGGGCGAAACCGAGCCGACAAGCGAGAAAAGGGCGATTGCAAGAATGGTTTCAAAGGCCATTGCAAAGGGTCTCCCACGCGGGGAGAGGCTCCCGGCGGCGCTAAGGTGTCTAGTTGTTCAATCGAGATTTAGAGGTGGCGGATGCCGAGCTTGCCGCCCCATTTGCCATTCAGATAGTCGCAGACGAGCCGGCGATGGCAATGGTGCGGCTTGTCTTCCGAGCAGAGCAGGCAGGAGCCATCGAACTGTTCCGCCTTGAAGTGATCTTCCACCTTGCGTTCAGCCATCAAGCCAAGGAAATCATTCTGGAAAACATTCCAGTCGCCTTTCTCTTTCTTGAAGGCGGTCATGATCTCCTCGGTCGGCGCCAGCAGCGGTTCGTGCACATAACCGGCGCCGCAGATCGCCTTCAGGAAGAAGGCGAGGTCCTCGGATTTGGCAAACCCCGCGAGTTGCGAGGTGTTGTGGAGGCGCACATCCAGGATCCGCTTGACGCCGGCTGCCCTGATGCGGCGGAAGAAATTTTCGGCGGTCGTCTTGGTGAAGCCGATCGTGGTGACATCCATGCTCATGCGTCTCTTCTTATCGCAACGGGCTCGGTCAGGCGACGTTTTTCAGGCTGATATTCCGCCACGCCGGCTCGGTTGCCTATTGTCAATATTGACATTGTTGATAGTGTTTTTGCCATGAAACTACAGATCCTTGCGCTCGATCCCGTCTTCGATACCGGCCTGTCGACCATACTCGACGTGTTCACCATGGCGAACGAGCTTGCGGCGATGCTGTCGCTCGATGTGCCGGCCTTCGACGTGTCGGTGATCGGGGTGCGCAGACAAGTGAAGACGGCGCATGGGCTTGCCGTGCCGATCTCCGGAAGTTTCGATCCGAAGGCCGGCGGCTGGCTGGTCGTGCCGGCGATCGCCTGCAAGATGCCGGACGTGCTGGTGCCCGCACTCGACCGTCCCGATATTCGCGATGCGGGGGCGGTGCTGCGCGAGGCCAAAGCGGCGGGCATGAACATCGCCGCCGCCTGTATCGGCACGTTCGTTCTGGCCGAATCCGGCCTTCTCGACGGTGAGAAATCGACGACCAGCTGGTGGCTCGCGCCCCTCTTCCGCCAGCGTTATCCCTCCGTGCAGCTGGAAGACGGCCACATGCTGGTGAAATCCGGCTCGCTGGTGACGGCGGGCGCGGCACTCGGCCATATGGATCTGGCGCTCTGGCTGGTGCGGCAGGTGAGCCCGGAGCTTGCCGGCCTTGTGGCGCGTTACCTCATCGTCGACAACCGGCCGTCGCAGTCGGCTTACGTGATCACCGACCATCTTTCTCATGCCGATCCGCTGGTGCAGCGTTTCGAGCGCTGGGCACGCGGTCGTCTCGGGGAGGGGTTTTCGCTGGACGACGCGGCCGATGCGGTCGGCGCCAGCAAGCGGACGCTGGCGCGGCGCATGCAGCAGGTGCTCGGCAAGACGCCGCTCTCCTATTTCCAGGATCTCCGTGTCGAGCGCGCCGTCCATCTCCTGAAGACCAGCGACAAGAGCCCCAACGAAATCGCCTCGCTCGTCGGTTATGCGGATGGGGTTACGCTGCGAGCATTGCTGCGGCAAAAGACAGGCCGCGGTGTGCGCGAGGTGAGGGCGGGCGGTTAGCCTAGACTTCCCTGCGGCGCAGCAGATAGTCCAGGCCGCCGACCCGGAACCAGCGATAGGCATAGGCATCGAGCAGAAGCCGGTGCCGGCCGTTGGCATCCGCCTCGCTGTTACCGCCGTCCGCGATATCGATGAGCAGATCGCCGTGTTCGCCGATACCGACCACGAACGTGACCTCGACCGGCCTCGAATGCAGGTTGTGGACGATCAGCACGGAATTGTCGCGCCAATCATAGCGGAGCGCCAGCACTCCGTTGTCTCCGGTGTTGAGGGCGGTGCAAGCGCCCCAGCCGATCTCTGGCACTTCCTTGCGCATGCGGATCAGGCGTTCCGTCCAGTTCAGCATCGAGTCGGGATCGCGTCGCTGCTCCGCGACGTTCAGATATCTGAAGCCGAGCGGCCCTGCGCTGATGACCGGCAGGACCGGCTTGTCGTTCTTGGTGAACCCGCCATGCGGCTCGGCCGACCATTGCATCGGCGTGCGGGCGCAGTTGCGCTCCGGTAACGACAGGTCGTCGCCCATGCCGATCTCGTCGCCGTAACGCAGGACCGGCGTGCCGGGCAGCGAAAACAGCAGGCTGTAGGCGAGCTCCAGGCGCCTCCGGTCGTTCTCCAGCATCGGCGCCAGCCGCCGTCGGATGCCGCGGTCGTAAAGCTGCATGTTCTTGTCAGGCCCGAATTCCGAAAACACTTTCTGGCGCTGTTTTTCGGTCAGGCGACCAAGATCGAGTTCATCGTGATTGCGCAGGAACATGCCCCATTGTCCCGTTTCAGGCCGATCGCTGGTATTGACGATCGCTTTTGCCAGCGGCCGGGCGTCTCCCGAGGCAAGCGCATAAAACAGGGCCTGGTTGACGTGGAAATTGAACATCATCTGCATGCGGTCGCCATCGTCGCCGAAATAGGCGAGGTTCTCCTTCGGCACGACATTGGCTTCGGCAAGGATGATCGAATCTCCGAGCCGCCATTGCAGGAATTCGCGAAAAACCCGGAGCATGTCGAACTGCGCCCTCGGCTTTTTCACGTCGGCGCCCTTTTCGGCGATCACGAATGGCACGGCATCCATGCGGAAACCGGAAACGCCGAGCTGGATCCAGAAACCCATGATCTTGAGGATTTCCGCCTGTACATGCGGATTGGAGGTGTTGAGGTCCGGCTGAAACTCGTAGAAGCGATGAAAGTAATATTGTTTGGCCTTTTCGTCATAGGTCCAAGTCGTCTTCTGCACGCCCGGAAACACCATTCCCTCGTTGGCGTTCGCCGGCTTCTTGTCGGACCAGATATACCAGTCGCGATAGTAGGATTCCGGATTGCTTCGGGCGTCCTGGAACCAGGGGTGTTCATTGGACGTATGGTTGACCACGAGGTCTATCAGCACCCTTATGCCGCGCTGCCGGGCGCCGTGGGTGAATTCGACGAAATCGCCGAGCGTGCCGTAGCGCGGGTCGACATTATAGTAGTCGGAGACGTCGTAACCGTCGTCCCGGCCGGGCGAGGTCTGGAACGGCATCAGCCATACGGCGCTGACGCCGAGACCGGAGATATAGTCCAGCCGCCGTTGCAAGCCCTGGAAATCCCCGATCCCGTCGCCATTGGAATCCATGAAGGTCTCGACGGAGAGGCAATAGACGACGGCGTTCTTGTACCAGAGGTCGTTGATCACGGGTTCGAGCTCCTCGGGTGGTTGGCGGATCCGGGGAGGCAAGCGCGTGAGGCGCAGAAATGTTCCCGAGAGGGAACGGCCTGGCCGAAGATTTACGCGGCGCGGTCTCCCCGCAGCGGGTGCCAGACTGAAATGTCGCGCGGGCTGGCGAGCAGATCCGGCAGGGCCGCGTGCCAGGCTTCGCGATAGGGACGCTGCAACTGGACGTCCAGGACGTCCTGATGATCCTCCCAGGTCTCGTAGAGCATCACGTGGTTCTCGTTGTCGGGATCGGCATGCAGCATGGCATTGTGGAACATCGGTTCGTGCCGCATGGCATCGAGCACGCCGTTCAGAAGGGTCATGAAGCGGTCGCGCTGGCCTGGGAGGATATCGAAACGGATGACATAGGTAATGGGCATGGGGCTGATCCTTTCACGCTGCAAAGCTGAATCCTGGGATAGATGCCATCGGTCGCCGGGTCGATTACCTCGGAGGTCATATATCGCGCGCGCAATGCTCGCTTGCCGTCAAGGATGACGGTCTCTTACCGGAAGAGAGACAGGATGTTTTGCGCGTCCGAATTGGCGATGGAAAGCGACTGGGTCGCGAGTTGCTGCTGGACTTGCAGAGCCTTGAGCCGGCTCGACGCCTCGCTCATATTCGCATCGACGAGGCGCCCAATGCCTCTGTCGAGACTGTCCGCGAGACTGTTTCCAAATGCTTCCTGCATCGCGATCCTCGACCTGAGCGAGCCAAGGTAGGCGCCGGCCGATATGACCTTCTGCTGCATCTCGTCGAGAACCAAGGTAATTGTCGGAAAATCGATGTCGGGATCGGTGACGTCGATATCGAGAATATCGATACCCTCCGGCGGCAGCGTACGGGTGTGGACGGGCGGCTGGACGGTGATCAGCTCCGCGGCGAGGGGAATGATGGCGCGAAAGAAGATATTCGGCACGCCGCCCTGAGCCGCAAACAGGGTGTCTGGGGGCGCCTTGTTGAGAAAGGTTGCCTGCAGCAGGACTTTCGCCCAATCGGCCGTGCTCTCGATATCTCCGTCGAAGCCGTATCCTATTTCGCCTCCGAGCGCCTGGTCGACGACACTTTTGGTGATGACGAACGTATCGTTGGACGCGCCCACCGAAAAGGCGACCGTTACCACGTCGAATTTCGTGATCGTGAAGGGTTGGTCGAATACCGGGCCTGGTAAGTCGCCATAACCCGATGTCGAAAATCCGAGCAATCCACCGATCGTGCCGAGGCCATGACCCAGATCCGGATCAGGCTCTTTCTGCAGAATTCCGCCGCCGCCATTCTTGAACAGCGCGAGTTTTGACAGATCGACGTCGATAGTCCCGACGGAGACGGTTCCATCCTCGCTGCGATTGAACGATGATACGACAGAAGTCTTCGCACCAGCTTCGCCGGTCTGGCCCTGCATGTCCGAGCGCAACCAGTTCTGGCCGGCGAAGCTTGCGGAGTTGGATATCGAGACGATCTGCTGCTTCAACTGATCCAGTTCTTCCTGAATCTTGTTCTTGTCTATTCCGTCTTGCTGGGCGGAAACGACCTTGGCCATGAACGCCGCCAGGATATCGGTGGTCGCAGCGATGCCTTCATAGGCCGTCTCGACCTTTGCGGCTCCGAGGCCAAGGGCGTCCTGCACGGCCGAGAGGGCGCCAGTGTCCGATCGCATGGTGGTAGCGATCGACCAGTAGGCGGCGTTGTCTGAGGCTTGGTCGACACGCAAGCCGGTCGCGACCTGCCGCTGCGTGCCCAACATCTGGCTGTCGAGGGAACGAAGCATTTGGAGCGCAGAAGCAGCTCCAGCATTCGTGAGGATGCTACTCATGGGATCTACACCGAAACAACTCCCCCGCTCTACATAAGCGTTGGGTTATAAAATCCAAATATGGTTAATATATCATGAGTATGATCGACAGGGCCTTGCCGGCGCTATCTGACCTGAAGAGTGCCAGCTGATCATGGGATTTCCCCCCGCGGCGCAGTTCTTCCCCCTTCTCCCCCTCCGGTACGTCATTCGACGTATACGGTTTTGCGATGCAGCAACGGATAGTCGCTTAAGCAACGGTTAAGTTCTTCGTTGCGGACGAACGAGAAGAGGGGTTCGAACCAATGACATTCAAATCCAAACTGGGTGGCGCGCTGCTCGCTGCCGTAATGTCGACGACGGCGCTGCAGGGTGCTTTCGCCGCTGACGACACCATCAAGATCGGTGTTCTGCACTCGCTTTCGGGCACCATGGCCATCTCTGAGACCACCCTCAAGGATGTCATGCTGATGCTCATCGCCGAGCAGAACAAGAAGGGTGGCGTGCTCGGCAAGAAGCTCGAAGCCGTCGTCGTCGACCCGGCCTCCGATTGGCCGCTGTTCGCCGAAAAGGCCCGTCAGCTGATTTCCAAGGACAAGGTTGCCGCCGTTTTCGGTTGCTGGACCTCGTCTTCGCGCAAGTCGGTCTTGCCGGTCTTCGAAGAGCTGAACTCGATTCTGTTCTACCCGGTCCAATACGAGGGTGAAGAATCCTCGCGCAACATCTTCTACACGGGTGCCGCTCCGAACCAGCAGGCGATCCCTGCCGTCGACTATCTGGCCAAGGAAGAGGGCGTCAAGCGCTGGGTTCTTGCCGGTACCGACTACGTCTATCCGCAGACGACCAACAAAATCCTCAAGGCCTATCTGATGTCGAAGGGCGTTGCCGAATCCGACATCATGATCAACTACACGCCGTTCGGTCACTCCGACTGGCAGACGATCGTCTCCGATATCAAGAAGTTCGGCTCGGCCGGCAAGAAGACCGCCGTCGTCTCGACCATCAACGGCGATGCCAACGTTCCGTTCTACAAGGAGCTCGGCAACCAGGGCATCAAGGCTGAAGACATTCCGGTCGTCGCCTTCTCGGTCGGCGAAGAAGAGCTCGCCGGTCTCGACACCAAGCCGCTCGTCGGCCACCTGGCCGCCTGGAACTACTTCCAGTCCGTCGATGCTGATGTGAATGCCGAATTCATCAAGGAATGGAAGGCTTTCACCAAGAACGACAAGCGCGTCACCAACGATCCGATGGAAGCCGCCTATATCGGCTTCAACGCCTGGGTAAAGGCCGTCGAAGCCGCCGGCACCACCAATACCGATGCCGTGCTGGACTCGATCATCGGCGTCTCCGTTCCGAACCTGTCGGGTGGCACGTCCACCGTCATGCCGAACCACCACATCACCAAGCCGGTGCTGATCGGTGAAATCCAGGCTGACGGCCAGTTCGACATCGTTCAGGAAACCGCACCTGTGGTCGGCGACGAGTGGTCCGATTACCTGCCGGACAGCAAGAACCTGATCTCCGATTGGCGCAAGCCGATGTCCTGCGGCAACTTCAACGTTGCTTCCGGCAAGTGCGGCGGCAAGGGTAGCTGATCCGATTGCCTTTAGATGTTCATCGACATCATCGCGGGCGGCGTCCAGTCGCCCGCGATCTCGCAAGGGGGTTCCAATGACGAGCAAAGTTCCTTTCCGCGTTCTGCAGAGCCTCGGTCTTCTGCTCTGCCTGATGTTTTCCTTCGCCGCGCCGTCCCATGCGCAATCGAGCGTCGGGACTGATCCGAAGCCGCTGTTCGATCAGCTTGCCAAAGCCGATTTCGCCGAAGCCGAGAAGCTGATCGGCCAGCTCGCCGCCACCGGCGATGCCCGGCTCGTGCCGGCGCTGAATGCCTTTTCCGAGGGCGACCTCTATTTCCGCAAGTCCGACAGTCTGGTGTTCATCGGTAAGGTGGCCGGCTCCAGCTACGAGCTGACCGATCCGGTCACCGGCGCTTCGGCTGGCCAGGCCGCCAAGAACGCCGTCACCAAGATCAAGATCAACAACAGCCTGCGCCGCGTCATCCGCTCGGCCATGGGCGGCCTGACGCTGATGAGCCCGGATCGCGGGGTCCGGCTGCAGGCGGCCGATGCGGTGCTCCGCTCGCCGAGCGCCGAAAACCTGGAACTCCTCGAAACCGCGATCTCCAAGGAGACCGACGGCGAGGTCAAGGCCCGCATGGTAGAGGCGCGCGCCGTGTCGCTGCTTTCCTCCGACCGCTCCATCGACGAAAAGCGGGCCGCGATCCAGACGATCAAGAATTATGGCGGCCGCAACGCGATCGGCATCCTGATGGGCGCATCCGCCTCGCTCGATCCGAGCCTCAAGGGCGACGTCGATGCGGCGATCGCCAGCATCGAAAGCGGCCAGAGGCTCTGGGATGTCGGCCAGAACGTCTGGTACGGCGTTTCGCTCGGCTCGGTCCTGCTTCTGGCGGCGATCGGGCTCGCGATCACCTTCGGCGTCATGGGCATCATCAACATGGCGCATGGCGAAATGGTCATGCTCGGCGCCTATTCCACCTTCGTGGTGCAGCAGGTCATCCGCGACCATGCGCCCGGCCTATTCGACTGGTCGCTGGCGATCGCGCTTCCGGTTGCCTTCCTCGTCACCGGCGCCGTCGGCCTGGTCATCGAGCGCGGCGTCATCCGCTTCCTCTACGGCCGGCCGCTCGAAACGCTGCTTGCCACCTGGGGCGTCTCGCTGATCCTGCAGCAGACGATCCGCTCGCTCTTCGGCCCCACCAACCAGGAAGTCGGCAATCCGTCCTGGATGTCCGGTTCCTTCCCGGTCGGTGGCATGACCATCACCTGGAACCGCATGTGGATCATCGCCTTCTCGCTGTCGATCTTCGTGGCGCTGCTGGTGGTGATGAAGAAATCCTCCTTCGGCCTCAATATGCGCGCCGTCACCCAGAACCGCCGCATGGCCTCGTCGATGGGCATCAGGACGCCTTGGGTCGACGCTTTCACCTTCGCCCTCGGCTCCGGCATTGCCGGCATCGCCGGCGTCGCGCTCTCCCAGATCGACAACGTCTCGCCGAACCTCGGCCAGAGCTACATCATCGACAGTTTCATGGTCGTGGTGTTCGGCGGCGTCGGCAATCTCTGGGGCACGCTGGTCGGCGCGCTGTCGCTCGGGGTGCTCAACAAGTTCCTCGAACCCTCGGTCGGCGCCGTGCTCGGCAAGATCCTGGTCCTGGTGCTGATCATCCTGTTCATCCAGAAACGTCCGCGCGGCCTGTTCGCGCTCAAGGGAAGGGCGGTGGAAGCATGATTTCCGGCTTTGTCTTCCGCGCCCTCGAAGGCCGCATCGTCGCTGCCGTCGGCATCCTGCTCGGCATCGGCATCCTGGTGCCGGCGCTCAACCTGCTGACCCCGCCAGACAGTGCCCTGCACATCCCGACCTATGCCATGTCGCTGTTCGGCAAGTATCTCTGCTACGCGCTGCTGGCGCTGGCGCTCGATCTCGTCTGGGGTTACTGCGGCATCCTCTCGCTCGGCCACGGCGCTTTCTTCGCACTCGGGGGCTATGCGATGGGCATGTACCTGATGCGCCAGATCGGCCCGCGCGGTGTCTACGGCAACCCGATCCTGCCGGATTTCATGGTGTTCCTGAACTACAAGGAACTGCCGTGGTTCTGGCATGGCTTCGACTGGTTCGTCTTTGCCATGGCGATGGTGATCGTCGTGCCCGGCCTGCTCGCCTTCATCTTCGGCTGGTTCGCCTTCCGCTCCCGCGTCAACGGCGTTTATCTGTCGATCATCACCCAGGCGATGACCTACGCCCTGCTGCTCGCCTTCTTCCGCAACGACATGGGCTTCGGCGGCAATAACGGCCTCACCGACTTCAAGGATATCCTCGGCTTCTCCGTCCAGGCGGACGGCACGCGGGCGGTTCTGTTCTTCATGTCGGCGCTGATGCTGTCGCTCTGCCTGATCCTCGCCTCGGCCATCGTCCGCTCGAAATTCGGCAAGGTGCTGGTCGGCGTGCGTGATGCGGAAAGCCGGGTGCGCTTCCTCGGCTTCCGGGTCGAGAATATCAAGCTCTTCACCTTCGTCGTGTCCGCCATGATGGCCGGGATTGCAGGCGCACTGTTCGTGCCGCAGGTGGGCATCATCAATCCGGGCGAATTTGCGCCCGCCAACTCGATCGAAGTCGTCGTCTGGACGGCGGTCGGCGGCCGCGGCACGCTGATTGGCCCGATCATCGGCGCCATCCTCGTCAATGGCGGCAAGAGCTTCTTCACCGGCGCCTTCCCGGAAATCTGGCTGTTTGCGCTCGGCGGCCTGTTCATCGCCGTGACGCTCTTCCTGCCGAAGGGCATCGTCGGAACGATCCAACATGGCTTCAAAGCCCGCAAGGCGCTGAAGGCTGCGGCGGATGCCGAAAAGGGCAGGGGCGACGCTGCGGCGGTGGCCCAGGCCCAGGCGGCGGAATAGGGGCACGCAACCATGAACACGATTTCCGAAACACGACAGAAAAGCCTGCTCTATCTCGAAAACGTCTCGGTCTCCTTCGACGGCTTCAAGGCGCTGAACTCGCTGTCCTTCGTCGTGGAGCCCGGTGAACTCAGGGCGATCATCGGCCCGAACGGCGCCGGCAAGACGACGATGATGGACATCATCACCGGCAAGACACGGCCTGATACCGGTACGGTCCTGTTCGAGGATGCGATCGACCTCACAAAAAAGGACGAGGCGGACATCGCCCAGCTCGGCATCGGACGGAAATTCCAGAAGCCGACCGTGTTCGAAAGCCACACCGTCTGGGACAACCTGGAACTGGCGCTCAACCGGTCACGCGGCGTGTTCGCCACCTTGTTCTACACGCTGTCGCCGGAGGACAAGGCTCGCATCGAGGAGATTCTCGAAACGATCCGCATGACCCACCGAAAGAACGAATACGCCGCCAATCTCAGCCACGGCCAGAAACAGTGGCTGGAGATCGGCATGCTGCTCGCCCAGGAACCGAAGCTGCTTCTTGTCGACGAACCTGTCGCCGGCATGACGGATGCGGAGACGGCCGAGACGGCGGTTCTGCTCAAGGAAATCGCCAAGACCCGTTCGGTGGTCGTCGTCGAACACGACATGGGCTTCATCCGCGAACTCGGCGTCAAGGTGACCTGCCTTGCGGAAGGTTCGGTACTCGCCGAAGGCTCGATTGATTTCGTCTCGAACGATCCGAAGGTGATCGAGAATTATCTGGGGCGCTAACATGCTGACAGTCAACAACGTCAATCTTCACTATGGCGCAGCGCAGGCGCTGCGCGGTGTCTCGATCCATGCGGATATGGGCAAGATCACTTGCGTGCTGGGGCGGAACGGCGTGGGGAAGAGTTCTCTTCTCCGCGCCGTCACCGGCCAGCATCCGGTCAGCGCCGGTACGATCAGCTTCCAGGGGGAGATCCTGAACGGTCTCGCGCCCTATAACCGCGCCAAGCACGGCATCGGCTACGTGCCGCAGGGCCGGGAAATCTTTCCGCTCCTGACGGTCCAGGAGAACCTCGAAAGCGGTTACGCCCCGCTCGCGCGCAAGGACAAGTTCATCCCGGACGAGATCTTCTCGCTGTTTCCGGTGCTGAAATCGATGCTCGGCCGGCGCGGCGGGGACCTCTCCGGCGGCCAGCAGCAGCAGCTTGCGATCGGCCGCGCCATGGTCACCCGTCCGAAGATTCTCGTGCTCGACGAGCCGACCGAGGGCATCCAGCCATCGATCATCAAGGATATCGGCAGGGCGATCCGCTACCTGCGCGATTCAACCGGAATGGCCATTCTTCTGGTCGAACAGTATCTGGACTTCTGCCGGGAGCTGGCCGACCAAGTCTACATCATGGATCGTGGCGAGATTGTGCACGAAGGAGCGGCCGAGACTCTGGATACGGCAGAAGCAAGGCGGCACCTCACCGTCTGAGGCCAGTATTTTTACTGGTGAATGTTTGTATCGCGTTGCAGCACTTCGTGCGTTTCAAGGGCCGCTAATATATGTTAACAACACTGCGTTTTCAGGGCATTCCGCATATTTGTTGACAACCCCCGCACCCCATGATGAGGCGCTGATGGTCTTTGCACGCGTTGCCGGTTTCTTCTCTCGTTCCGCTCTTACACGCATGGTTGCTGTAGGAGCGGTTTTTTTGGGCGCCACGACCTTTCTCGGGTCGATGACCGGCAGCGCCCTTGCCGCAGGCTGCGGCCAGCCGATGGAAGCCGGCCGCCACAGGATCATGATCGAGGCCGACGGTGTTGCCCGATCGGCCATCTATTTCATTCCCTCATCCTATACCGGCAAGGACAAGGTTCCGCTGGTTTTCGATCTCCATGGTAGCCACAGCAACCCTGAAGGGCAGCTGAACAGAAGCTCCTGGGACAAGGTCGCGGAGAAAAACGGCTTCATCGTTCTGGCGCTGCAGGGCAGCCTGCCCGGAAGCTCGGCCGGCACCTACGCCTGGAACGTACCTTTCGTCACCGTACAGCAGGGCGGCCTCGACGAGATCGCATACATCAAGCAGGCCCTAAATACCGCAAAGCAGCAATTCTGCGTCGATCCGGCCCGCATCTACGCCTCGGGTTATTCGGGTGGCGGCCGCATGTTGTCGGCCTACCTCTGCTCCGGTCACGACGATTTCGCCGCCGCCGGCTTCGTGCATTCGCTGCGCGCCGGCCGTCCGGTCGAGACCGACGGCAAATGGGCTCCGGACGCGCAGGGCTGCAATCCGGCCAAGCCCATCTCGATCATGGCTTTTGCCGGCGTCAAGGATGCCGCCAATCCATATGCGGGCGGCGGCAATACCTATTGGCAATACGGCTTCAAGACCGCGATCCAGCGCTGGACCGAACTCGACGGCTGCAAGGGCAATGGCGACGTGAAGACCATCGACGGCGTGACCTTCAGCCTCTACGGTACCTGCAAGAACGGCGCACGTGTCGCATCCTACGTCTTTGCCAACGGCACGCATGACTGGCCGAAGCCGGTTGCCGCCACGGAAGCCGTGATCGCTGCCGCCAAGGACGGGGCCGCGAGCGTCACCAAGGTGGCTGCGGTCACCGTTGCCAAACCGGCGTTCGACGCCAATGTTGATCCGGCTTCACGGATGTGGGAGTTCTTCGGCAAGGCCGACAGCACCGACGTGATCGCCACCGCAGGACCCGCCAAGATCGGTTCTGCGGGCAAGTCTGGCACGGGCGTTGCATCGGGCTGCGGAACCGAAGCCGATCTTCAGGGGACGACGTGCAACAGCAACCAGCCGATCGATATGCGCCGCAGCGGGCAAGGGGTGCAGGACGCCTTGTAACCAAGGCTTTCGGCGGGCGGACACGGCTCGCCGAATTCTATCAGGAAGGCTGCGCAAAAATTCGCCTTCCGGAAACATTTTCGCCTGAAATGGAGGCGATTTTAATCAATACGTCGGGGGGACTGACGGGCGGCGACGTGATCGAATGGTCCGTCGCCGCTGCCGCTTCCACAAGACTGTCGGTCACCACCCAGGCGAACGAGAAGATCTATAAGGCCTCGTCCGGCACGGCCTCCGTCTCCACCCATGTCACCGTCGGCGAAGACGCATCGGTCCACTGGCTTCCCCAGGAAACCATCCTTTTCGACCAGTCCTCGCTGACCCGCCGGCTAGACGTCGATCTTTCCGAAAGGTCCGAATTCCTGGCCGTCGAGGCGGTTTTGCTCGGCCGCAAGGCAATGGGCGAGGCGGTGGCGAACGGTTTCTTCCGCGATCGCTGGCGGGTGCGCCGTGACGGTCAGCTGATCCACGCGGAAGAGATGAAGTTCGAGGGCGAGATCGAGCAGCTCTCTCAGGCCGCCGCCGTGCTCTCCGGCCAGGTCGCCTTCGCGACGCTGTTCTACACCGGTCCGCTCGCCGAAATGCTCTTTCCGAAACTCCGCCAGATTGTCGACGGCACGCCCGGCGGAGCCAGCCTGTGGACCAGCGGAGCCAGCCACTGGAACGGCAAGCTGATCGCCCGGCTGGTGGCGCCGACCGGATTTGACTTGAGAAAAATCCTGACACCGGCAATTTCCGTATTGCGTAACGGCGCGCCAGTGCCGAAAGTCTGGAACATCTGATCTTACAGCGGGATTCCCATGAACCTGAGCCCACGAGAAAAAGACAAACTGCTGATTTCCATGGCGGCGATCGTCGCCCGACGCCGGTTGGATCGCGGGGTCAAGCTCAACTATCCGGAAGCGATCGCCCTGATTACCGATTACGTGGTGGAAGGTGCTCGCGACGGCCGCTCGGTCGCCGACTTGATGGAGGCCGGCGCCCATGTCGTCACCCGCGACCAGGTTATGGAAGGCATTGCCGAGATGATCCACGACGTGCAGGTGGAGGCGACTTTCCCGGACGGCACCAAGCTCGTCACCGTCCACGAACCGATCCGCTGAGGAGGCCCCAAGATGCTGGAACTGCGCCCCAATTGCGAATGCTGCGACAAGGATCTGGCCCCGGAAAGCCGCGAGGCGATGATCTGCACTTTCGAGTGCACGTTCTGCGCCGATTGCGCGGCCGACGTGCTCAAGGGCACCTGCCCGAACTGCGCCGGCGAACTGGTTCGCCGGCCGGTGCGCACGGCAGCGGCGCTCGCCCGCCATCCAGCCTCCACCAAACGTGTTCTGAAGGCCGAGGGCTGTGCGCCCAAGGCGGCTTGAAGGAGAATACCATGATCCCCGGCGAAATCATTGCCGCAGAAGGCGAAATCGAGCTTAATGCGGGCGCTCCGACGGTGACCATAAAGGTCGCCAATACCGGTGACCGGCCGGTGCAGGTGGGCAGCCACTACCATTTCTTCGAGACCAATAACGGGCTCTCCTTCGACCGAGACAAGGCGCGCGGCATGCGTCTCGATATCCCGGCCGGCACGGCTGTCCGTTTCGAACCCGGCCAGATGCGGGAAGTGACGCTGATCCCGCTTTCGGGCAAGCGCGAGGTCTATGGTTTCCAGCAGAAGATCATGGGTGCGCTGTGAAGCCCGCATTGGCGTTTTCCGCCGCGTTCATGACGCTTCTTGCCCTGCCGGCGGTGGCGCAGGAGCCGAAGGCAAATTGCAAGAACCCGCAGACGCAGATGGAGATGAACATCTGCTCGCAGCGCGACTACGAGGCCGCCGACAAGGCTCTTAATGCCCAGTACCAGACAACCCGCAAGGCGATGAAAAAATGGGATGCGGATAGTTCCGCGGACCTCAAAGGCGCCGAGGATGCGCTCGTCAAGGCGCAACGCGCCTGGGTCGTCTATCGCGACGCGCAATGCATCTCCTCCGGCTTCCAGGCCCATGGCGGCTCGATGGAGCCGATGCTGATTTCCGGATGCCAGGCGGACCTCACTCGCAAGCGCATTGAGGAGCTCAAAGAGCTGACCGAGGCGATGGGGAACTGACACGCATGTGTGGAGAAATTGCTAAGGTAGGGAATTTTTGATAAGTAGGGAGAAGCAAGAAAGTTAGGGAGCGATGGCAATGGGTAGATTCGAGGCGAAGACATCCATGAAGGGACAAGCCACAATTCCGGTCGAGGTCAGGAGAGCGCTCGGCTTGCCTCCGGGCGGCTTGGTGCAGTTCATCGTCGATGACAACGGCAAGGTTTCGGTCGTGGCGAAGAAGAGCGGGCTTTCGCATATCAAGGGAATCTTCGGAAAGGCGGGTGGCCCTATCGACATCGACGAGGCTATCTACGAGACTGTGAGGCGCCGCACGGCCATCGACCGGCAGGAGGATGATCCTTGATCGGTATCGATACCAATGTCCTGGTGCGCTACGCCCTTGACGATGATCCACACTGGTCGCCGATCGTCACCCGGTTCCTCGATACGCAGCTATCCCCACAACGGCCCGGTTACATTAATCCCATCACCCTTGTCGAGCTTGTCTGGACGCTGCGGCGCAAGCCCGAATACAACCGCTCCAAACTTGCCGATCTCATCGAAAGCCTTCTCGCATCGGACAGTCTCATACTTGGCGAGGCTGAGGCGGTCGAACGCGCGCTTGCAGCTTTCAGGCAAGGCGGCGCCGGTTTTGCCGATTATCTGATTGCCGAACTCAATGAAGCCGCCGGTGCTTCTCCAACCGTTACCATCGATCGCGGCGCGGCCAAGAAGGCGCCCTTTGTTTCACTTTCCGAGAAGGTCTGAACCATGCCCCACAAGATGTCCCGCGCCTCCTATGCCAGCATGTTCGGTCCGACCACGGGCGACAGGGTTCGGCTTGCCGATACCGAATTGTTCATCGAGGTGGAGAAGGATTTCACCGTCTATGGCGAAGAGGTGAAGTTCGGCGGCGGCAAGGTCATTCGCGATGGCATGGGGCAGAGCCAGGCGACGCGGGCGGAAGGCGCCGTCGATACGGTCATTACCAATGCGCTGATCGTCGACCATTCCGGCATCTACAAGGCGGACGTCGGTTTGAAGAACGGCCGCATCCACGCGATCGGCAAAGCCGGCAACCCGGATACCCAGCCGGGCGTGACGATCATCGTCGGCCCGTCCACCGAGGCGATCGCCGGTGAGGGCAAGATCCTGACGGCCGGCGGCATGGATGCGCATATCCATTTCATCTGCCCGCAGCAGATCGAGGAGGCGCTGATGAGCGGCGTCACGACCATGCTCGGCGGAGGCTCCGGCCCGGCACATGGCACGCTTGCCACCACCTGCACCGGCGCTTGGCACATCGAGCGGATGATCGAGAGCTTCGATGCCTTCCCGATGAACCTCGCGCTCGCCGGCAAGGGCAATGCGTCGCTTCCCGCACCGCTCGAAGAGATGATCCTCGCGGGTGCCTCGTCGCTGAAGCTGCACGAGGATTGGGGCACGACGCCGGCCGCGATCGACAACTGCCTGACGGTTGCCGACGCCTTCGACGTGCAGGTGATGATCCACACCGATACGCTGAACGAAAGTGGTTTCGTGGAGGATACGGTCGCGGCCATCAAGGGCCGCACCATCCACGCCTTCCACACGGAAGGGGCGGGCGGCGGCCACGCGCCCGACATCATCAAGATCTGCGGCAATCCGAACGTCATCCCGTCTTCGACCAATCCGACCCGGCCGTATACGATCAATACGCTCGCCGAACATCTCGACATGCTGATGGTCTGCCATCACCTGTCGCCGTCGATCCCGGAAGACATCGCCTTTGCGGAAAGCCGCATCCGCAAGGAAACCATCGCTGCCGAAGACATCCTCCACGATCTCGGCGCCTTCTCGATCATCTCCTCCGACAGCCAGGCCATGGGCCGCGTCGGGGAAGTGGCGATCCGCACCTGGCAGACGGCCGACAAGATGAAGCGCCAGCGCGGCAGCCTGAAGGAAGAAACCGGCAATAACGACAACTTCCGCGTCAAGCGCTACATCGCCAAATACACGATCAACCCGGCGATTGCGCACGGCGTTTCCCATGAGATCGGTTCGGTCGAAGTCGGCAAGCGGGCGGATCTCGTGCTCTGGAGCCCGGCCTTCTTCGGGGTGAAGCCGGAAATGGTGCTGCTCGGCGGCTCGATCGCGGCCGCACCGATGGGTGATCCGAACGCCTCGATCCCGACGCCGCAGCCGATGCACTATCGGCCGATGTTTGCGGCCTACGGCAAGCTGCGCACCAATTCCTCCGTCACCTTCGTCAGCCAGGCTTCTCTGGATGCCGGCCTTACCCAGCGCCTCGGCGTCGCCAAGAAGCTGGTGGCAGTCAAAAACACCCGCGGTGGCATCTCCAAGGCCTCGATGATCCACAATTCGCTGACGCCGCATGTGGAGGTCAACCCGGAGACATACGAGGTGCGGGCCGACGGCGAGTTGCTCACCTGCGAGCCCGCAACCGTGCTGCCGATGGCGCAGCGCTATTTCCTGTTCTGAGGCGCTGGCACCTCGGAGCCCATTAATGAAGACGTTTTTGCGCCGGCTCCTCGCTGCGGTTCTGTTCGTGGTTGTCGCGGTGGCCGTCGGGACGTTCATCCCGCGGCCGCTGTTTGTGCCGAGCCGGGCGGCGGAACCGGCGGCGCAAAGGCGCATCCTGGTTCTGTCCAATCCGATCCACACGGACATCGCCATTCCGCTGGCTGAGGATACCCGCGCCGCCTTTGCTTTTCTGGAGCGGTCCGGAATCCCCGTTGCCAATCCCGGTGCGGAATGGCTGGTGCTCGGTTGGGGTGGGCGGGCCTTTTATCTTGAAACGCCGACCTGGGCGGATTTGAAGCCGCTTCCGGTATTGCGGGCACTGACGATCGACAGTTCGGTCATGCATGTGGATGTTGCCGGCGGGATCGATGAAAGCCATCCGGCGGTGATGCCACTCGACCTGGAGGCGGCGGAATTCCAGCGGCTTTTGGCGTTCATCCAGACGAGTTTCACCCGTCAGGCAGGCGAGGTGGCTGTGGTGCCGGAGTCGGGCTATGGCGAGAATGACCGGTTCTTCGAGGCAAACGGCTATTTCAACGCGGTTGTCGGCTGCAACACGTGGGCCGCGGCGGCACTGCGCGCCGCCGGATTGCGCACCGGCCTCTGGAATCCGCTGCCACAGACGCTTACCCTCTCACTCAAGCTTTTCAATTGACCCCGGAGTATTCCATGCAGCACGTCCACTCCTATCACCCCGCCGGCGTGGTCACCGACCCGCCGGTCGATATCGTCACGCTGCCGCATGATCTGCGGCATCTGCGCCGCAAGCTGCTGCATCTCTCCAATGGCGAAATGGTGATGCTCGATCTCAAGGAGGCCGTGCTTTTCCATCACGGCGATCGGCTGGTGCTTGAGAACGGCGATACGATCGAGGTACATGCGGCCCCGGAAAAACTCTTCGAGATCAAGGGCCGCGATACGCTGCACCTGATCGAGCTCGCGTGGCATCTCGGCAATCGCCATCTGCCGGCGCAGATCGAGGAAGGCCGTATCCTCATCCTGCGCGACCATGTGATCCGCGCCATGCTGGAAGGGCTTGGTGCCGCGGTTGCCGAGGTCGAGGAAGGTTTCCAGCCGGCCCGCGGCGCCTACCATTCGCATGGTTCGCACGGCCATGACCATCATGGACATTGAGGCTTCGTGACCAACCTCGATACCAAGGTGCTTCTGAGGCTGATGGCCTGGCTCTCGCCGGCCTTTCCGATCGGCGGCTTCGCCTATTCGGGGGGGCTCGAACGGGCGGTGCACGATGGCCTCGTCAAGGATGCGGCAAGCCTGATCGCCTGGCTGACGAGCCTGCTGCGGCACGGCGCCTTGTGGAATGACGCCGTGCTGTTCGGCGAAGCCTGGCGGCGGTATGAGGACGGTGTTGCGTTGAAGGAGATAGCCGAACTGGGGCTGGCGCTTGCCGGCTCCGCAGAACGCCACGCGGAGACATTGTCGCTCGGCAAGGCATTCGCCGCGGCGGCCTCCGCATGGCCTCATCCGGTTCTCGACCGCCTGCCGCCAGCCGTGCCGTTCCCCGTCGCAGTCGGTGCGATTGCGGCAGGGCATGGCGTGCCGGCAGCCCAGGCGCTTGCCGCCTATCTGCATGCGACCGTCTCGCAATCGGTGTCTGCCGGTATCAGGCTTGGGGTTTCCGGGCAGGTGGAAGGGGTGGCCGTGCTTGCAGACATCGAGAACCTGATCAGCCAGATTGCGGAGAAGGCGAGCCTTACCACTCTCGATGATCTGGGCAGCGCGGCAGTGCAGGCGGAAATTGCCTCTCTCCGGCATGAAACACAGCATTCGCGGCTTTTCCGCTCGTAGAAGCGGGCTTAAGCTGGGACCTGAAAGAATGAAAGGACGACATATGAAATCGGCGAATGGACCTCTTCGCGTCGGCATCGGCGGCCCTGTCGGTTCGGGCAAGACGGCACTGACCGAGAAGCTCTGCAAGGCGATGCGGGAGGATTATTCCGTCGCGGTCGTCACCAACGACATCTATACCAAGGAGGATGCCGAAGCGCTAGTGCGCTGCCAGGCGCTGTCTTCCGACCGCATTGTCGGCGTCGAGACCGGGGGCTGCCCGCACACCGCCATCCGCGAGGACGCGACGATCAATCTGCAGGCCATCGCGGGCCTGAACGAGCGTATACCCGACCTCGACGTGGTGTTCATCGAATCCGGCGGCGACAATCTCGCGGCGACCTTTTCGCCCGATCTCGCCGACCTCACCATCTATGTGATCTCCACCTGCCAGGGCGAGGAAATCCCGCGCAAGGGCGGTCCGGGCATTACCCGCTCCGACCTGCTGATCATCAACAAGAAGGATCTCGCTCCCTACGTCGACGTCGATCTCGACGTGATGGACCGCGACGCGTATCGCATGCGCGAGGCAAAGCCGCATCTGTTTACCGATTTGAAACGCGGCGTCGGCGTGGACCATGTGGTCCGGTTTCTGAAGGAGCAGGGCGGGCTTTAAAAAGTTGAGGCCGGTGGCCCCTCGAAGCCACCGGCCTTATCTGCATGTCGCGGTCCCGCCGCCAGTGTCACAACATGCATCCAAAGAAAGTCCGGACCCGCCCGTCCGGTCTCGCTTCGTTTAACTTTAAATCTCGCGCAGGGCCTGCACGTCGCCGACCTGGATCACGCGCCCGCGTACCGTCACTCCTGTGCGCCGGAGGGTGGAGAATGCGCGCGAGAGCGCCTCGGGAGCGAGGCCCAGCATGCCTGCGAGCAGGTTCTTCTGGAAAGGCAGGCGAATGGACGCCGGGCCACCGTCCACCGGGCACCGCGTCAGGATATAATTTGCCACCCGCTGTGGCGCCGTATGCAACCTGTCATTGGCTACGCAGTCCATCGTGGTTATGAGGTGTTTCGATAGCGAGGTGATCACCGCCTTGGCAATATCCCGCTCCTGGTCGGCCAGATCCCGCACCGCCTGCATGTCGAAGCGGGCAAGCGTCGTCGCTTCGGCCGTCTGGGCATGATGGCGGTACTTGGTGCCGCCATAGAGAAGACATTCGGCGAACGTGTCGCCCGGGCTGCAGATGCGGATATCCGCCTCGCGGCCGTCACGATTGAGCTGGTAGAGCCGTACGTAGCCGCTGAGAACGCAGTAGAAAGCGTCGGCATTCTCGCCCTCGCGAAAGATCGACTTGCGGTTCGTCAGACTGATGACACTCATGGTCGACATCATCCGGACCAGAGAATTGCCGGTCAGGCTGGTCAGGAAAGGCGTCTTCATCAGGACGGCCCGGTCCCTGTTGTTGAGCTTGAAATTGCTGTTCATCATGTCCGCCGTCTCTTCCATAACCTGAACCGCCGCGCATTCCCGATATCGCTAAAATAACAGGTTCACGAAATCTAAATTTGACATCGATCAAATCCGTGAAATTTTTCTGTAATCTCCGCGAGTTGGCTTATTCCAACGAAAAACGCCGGACCCAAGGGCCTGGCGTTGTCGGAAATACGGTGCGGAAATGAAGGTTATTCGGCGGCCAGCGGCGGCAGGCGCAGCACCTTGCTGCTGGCTTGCGCCCCGGGAGACCGATCGTCGTTGGCGCTCGTCTGCCGTTCCATCTGGTTGAGGCGTTCTTCCAGGGATGCGATCGACTGCGCGTTCTTGCGAGCCTCCTGGCTGAGTTCCTCGTTAGAAAGACCGAAGTCCTCCTGTTCCTTCTTGCCGACCATGCGGCCGAAGATCTTGCCGAGCAGGCGCGACAGGTCGTCCATGATCAGGAAGAAGGACGGCACGACGAGGAGCGAGAGCACCGTCGAAACGATGATGCCGCCTATCACCGCGATCGCCATCGGCGCACGGAAGGAACCGCCTTCGCCGACGCCAAGCGCCGAGGGCAACATGCCCGCGGACATGGCGATCGACGTCATGATGATCGGACGGGCGCGCTTGCGGCCGGCCTCGACCATGGCATGGACCCGTTCCAGGCCTTGCCGCTTCATCTCGATCGCGAAGTCCACCAGAAGGATGGCGTTCTTCGTGACGATGCCCATCAGCATCAGGATACCGATCAGGACCGGCATCGACAGCGCGTTCTGGGTGATGATCAGCGCCACCGCCACGCCGCCGATAGCCAGCGGCAGCGAGAACAGGATGGTGAAGGGCTGGATGACGTCCTTGAAGAGCAGGATCAGCACCACGAGCACCAGCATCAGGCCCATCAGCATCGCATTGCCGAAGCTCTGCTGCATTTCGGCCTGCACCTTGGCGTCGCCGCTTTCGGCCAGACGAACCGTCTTCGGCAACTCGGTCTCGCCGACGATCCGCTTGAACTCGGCCGATGCGGTATCGAGTGCCGTGCCGAAGGGAACGTCGGAACCGATCGCCACGACGCGGTTGCGGTCGTTGCGCTTGATCGAGCTCGGGCCTTCTGAATAGTCGATGTCGGCAACGTTGTAGAGCGGCACGCTGGCACCGGCCGCGGTCTTGATCTTGAGCGCCCGGATCGAGGCCAGATCGCGCCGCACGTCGAGTGAGGCCTGGACGCGGATCGGGATTTGCCGGTCGTCAAGCGAGATCTTGGCAAGGTTGGCATCAACATCGCCGATGGTCGCGACGCGGACCGTCTCGGCGATCTGCTGCGGCGTGATGCCGAGGCGCGAAGCCTCCGCCATGCGCGGCCGAATCTGCAGTTCCGGACGGGGCAGGGCGCCTTCCGAGGAGACGTTGAAAAGGATCGGCGAGGCTCGCAGCTTCGATTCCAGCGTGCTGACGGCGTCGTTCAGGTCCGCCTCGTTGGTGGAGAGGAAGTTGAACGAAAGGTCGCGCTCGGCGCGGTCGTTGACCTTGGATATCCGCACGTCCGGAATGGAGCGGACGGCAGCAAAAATGTCCTTTTCAACATCCCATTGCGGACGCGTACGGCCATTTTCCTTGATCTTCGGCACCACGTCGCGGATCAATGGGATCGACCCCAGGCCCTTGTTGACCAGGGTCTTTACCAGCGAATGGTCGAGGTTCTGCAGGATGACGCGCACAGTTGCACGGCGAAGTTCGAGATCGCCCTTGGGCGACGCTCCGCCGAGGATGAAGACGCTCTCGACACCGTCGATATGGCGAATCGCGTCATAGATGACGTCGGTGCTGGCGCCCGTTTCGTCGAGCGTCGCATTCGGCGGCAGTTCCACTGACAGCACGACGCGAGAGTTGTCGTCCGGCGGCAGGAAGCTGCCGGGGACCTGGGATAGCAGCATCACGGAGCCGATCAGGAAGCCGATTGCGGCGAGCATCGTCGTATAACGCCAGTACCAGCGGCGGGTCGTGCCGGTGACAAGGCGCGTATAGGCCTTCATGATCCAGCCGTCGTTGTCGTGATGGTCTTCCATCCCGTCTTCAGGGCTCATCAGATAGGCGGCCATCAGCGGCGTGATCAGTCGCGCCACCGCGAGCGAGAAGAACACCGAGAAGGCGACCGTCAGGCCGAACTGGATGAAGTACTGGCCCGGAACGCCCGGCATGAACGACACCGGCACGAACACGGCGATGATCGTGAAGCTGGTGGCGATGACGGCGAGGCCGATTTCGTCGGCGGCCTCGAGCGCCGCCTTGTAAGGCGATTTGCCCATCTTGATATGCCGCGCGATGTTCTCGATCTCGACGATCGCGTCGTCGACGAGAATCCCGGTCGCGAGCGTCAGCGCCAGGAAGCTTACGAGGTTCAGCGAGAACCCCATGAGGTCCATGATCCAGAAGGTCGGGATCGCCGACAGCGGCAGGGCAACCGCTGCGATCAGCGTCGCGCGCCAGTTCCTCAGGAACAGGAAGACCACGATAACGGCGAGGACCGAACCTTCCACCAGCGTATGGAGGGCAGCTTCGTAATTGCCGTAGGTGAAGTAGACCGAGTCGTCGACCATTTCGATCGCGACGTTCGGGTTGGCCTTGCGCACTTCGTCGAGGCTGGTGGCGACGGTTTCGGCGACCGAGACCTCGCTTGCACCCTTGGCGCGGAACACGGCGAAGGTGACCGACGGCGTGCCGTTGAAGCGCGAGAAGGATTTCGGCTCCTCGTAGGTATCGGTGATGGTGCCGAGTTCGGTCAGCTTGACGAACTGGCCGTTGGGCAGCGTGATCGTCGTGTCGGCAAGCTGAGCGACGCTGCGGGCATCGCCGAGCGTGCGGATCGTCTGTTCGTTGCCGGCCACCTGGCCGCGGCCGGAGCCGAGGTCGACGTTGGTGCCACGCATCTGGGTACTGACATCGGCAGCGGTAATGCCATAGGCGTCCAGCTTGGCGGGGTTCAGCGACACCCGGACTTCACGGTCGGAGCCGCCGTAACGGTCGATACGGCCGACGCCGGCCTGGCCCTGCAGGGCGCGCTTGACCGTGTCGTCGACGAACCAGGAGAGCTCCTCGAGGGTCATGTTCGGCGAGGAGACGGCGAATGTCTGGATCGCCTGACCTTCGACGTCGACCTTGGTGACGACGGGTTCCTCGATACCGGCGGGCAGGTCGCTGCGGATCTTGTCGATCGCGTCCTTGGTGTCCTGCACGGCCTCTGCTGTCGGCTTTTCGATGCGGAAAACGACGACCGTCTGCGACTGGCCGTCCGTCACCGTGGACTGGATTTCGTCAATGCCGCTGATGGAGGCGACAGCGTCCTCGATCTCCTTCGTCACCTGCATTTCCAGCTCGGCGGGGGCGGCCCCGCTCTGGGTGACGGTGATCGACACGACCGGAACGTCGATATTCGGGAAACGGGTAATCGGCAGCGCGTAAAACGACTGAATGCCGACAACAAGCAGCAGGGCAAAACCGAGCATCGGCGCTATCGGATTGCGGATCGACCAGGCGGAGAAGTTCATGCGGCTCAACCTCAGTTCGCAATAGTGGCGGGTTCGGCCGGGACCGGGGCGATCTTGTCGCCGTCCCGAACGAAGGCGCCGGCCTTCGCAACGACAATGTCACCGGCCGTAAGACCGCTGACGACCTGCACGAAACCGCCATCCTGGATGCCGGTTTCAATCTTCACCTGCTTGACCACATTGTCCTCGACCTTGCGGGCGGTGGAACCGTCCCGCCCGGTGGTGACGGCGGAGAGCGGCAGCGCCAGGGCATTGGTCTCGGCGATGACGATCTCGGCGCTGGCATACATGCCCGAGCGGGCGCCGCTCTTGTCGTCGATGATGATATGCACCGCCCCGAGGCGGGTCACCGGGTCGACCGTCGGGGAAACGAGCCGAACCTTGCCCGCGATCTTCACCTTGCCGCCGGCGACCGTGACGATCGCCTTCTGGCCGGCCTTGATCTTCTGGATGTCGGTCTCGGAAAGATCGGCGACCAACTCGATCGCGCTATCCTTGATGATCGTGAACAGCGGATTGCCGGTGCCGCTGGCGATCGCGCCGACCTTGGCATTGCGGACGGAAATGATACCGCCGACCGGCGCCTTCACACCGGTGCGGGCGAGCTTCAGGTTGATGTCCTCGATCTGGGCGTCAACCACCTTGATGTCGGACTGGCCAACCGCGACCGCCTGCTTGGCGGCGTTCAGCTTGGCGTCGGATACCTCCACGAGCGCGTTTGCCTGCTCGAGCTGCGAAACCGTGCTGGTGCCGCTCTGGCTCAGGCGTTGCGTGCGGTCGCGCTGGCGCTTGGCGTCGGCAAGGTTGGCTTCCGCCTCGATCACCTGCGCCTTGTACTGCGCAAGACCGGCCTCAGCCTTTGCCTTGTTGGCCTGCAACTGGCTTTTCTCAAGGATAAGCGCGTCTTCGTTCAACGTCGCAAGTACGCTGTCAGCCTTCACTTCGTCACCGACATCGGCATTCAGCGTCTTGATCGACAGGGCGTCGACGAGCGGCTGAACATAGACTTCCTCGACGGGCCTGACTGTGCCCGTCGCGATGACGCGGTCGATGAGCGGCTTTTCGATCGCTTCCGTCACAATGATCGAGGGCAGCTTGATTTCCGTCTGCGCCGGGGCCGGCTTGGCCGCGTCCTGCGCAACGGCAGAATTGGGGATCAATGCGGAGCCTGCGGCAAGCGCGATGCTGGCGCCGAGTGCAAGGCGAAGAGCCGGGATACCGGCGGACTTGGTAAACTTGCGAAACATGCGATTACTTTCAAACTGAAGTAAGGGGCAAATATTCCGCTGGGAACCGCTCCGGTCACGTAACGCCCCCTCAGCGCACGATAACCCGGATCAAGGTGGTAACCGCGCAAAACGGTTACAAGACCGGCAGCGAAAGATTCATCAACGCCGCACTTTTACGTGTTTGCGTTGCACAAATCAATCCGTCGCCCTTATGAGACGAATGAGTTTTAGTTATGTTTTGAGTGAGAAAAATTTCAAAAACGCGCGGTGGGTAGCCGCGCGTTCTCTTTTAGCAGGCCAGCGGCGATTATTATTTCAATGCCGCGTCGGTGATCTCGCTCGTATAGGCGCCTTCCGGCTTCTTGGTGATGATCTTCTGGTCAAGCAGCGCCTTGACCGTGCGGTCGTAGGTGGCGGCGTCGAGCTTGCCGGTCGCGGTGCCGACCAGCTTGGCCACTTCGCCCATCATCCGCTTCTGGTGGTTCTCGTCCTGGCCGCCATTGTCCATGACGATCCCGGCTGCTTCACCCGGATTGGCGATGGCGTATTTCCAGCCCTTCATCGACGCACGGACGAACTTCACCATGGTTTCCTTGAACTTCGGATCCTTGAGCTTGGTGTCCATCACGTAGAGACCATCCTCGAGCAGGTCGTTGCCCATGGCGGAGAAGTTGAAGACGACGAGCTGGTCCGGCTTGAAGCCGGCATCGATCGCCTGCCAGTATTCGTTATAGGTCATGACCGAGATGCAGTCGGCCTGCTTCTGAATGAGCGGCTGCACGTCGAAACTCTGCTTCAGAACGGTCACGCCGTCCTTGCCTCCGTCGGTCTTCAGGCCGAGCTTGTTCATCCAGGCGAAGAACGGGTATTCGTTGCCGAAGAACCAGACGCCGAGCGTGCGGCCCTTGAAGTCGGCTTCGGTCTTCACCGGGCCGTCCTTGGGGCAGATCATCTGCAGGCCGGACTTCTGGTAGGGTTGGGCGATGTTGGTGAGCGGCACGCCCTTTTCGCGGGCAACCAGCGCGCCGCCCATCCAGTCGACGATCACGTCGGCGCCGCCGCCGGCGATCACCTGCTCGGGAGCGATGTCCGGGCCGCCCGGCTTGATCGTGACGTCGAGGCCTTCTTCCTTGTAGAAGCCCTTGTCCTTGGCGACGTAATAACCGCCGAACTGGCCTTGAGCCACCCATTTCAGCTGCAGGGTCACCTTGTCGGCGGCCATCGCAGCTTGGGCTGCTGCGAGCGACATGGCGCCCGCCATCAATGCAACGAGAATTTTTCTCATGTTTTTTATCCTTCCCTCTGAGGTTTGCCGGTTCCGCCGAAGCGGGCCGGATTTTTCGCGTTTAACCACCGCGGTTAGACGGATGCCAGAACGTCGTCGCTCTTTCACCAAGCGCCACGACGCCATAAAAAACTGATCCGACCAGCGCTGCAACAGCGATTTCGGCCCAGACCATGTCGACATTCATGCGGCCGATCTCGGTCGAGATCCGGAACCCCATGCCGACGATCGGCGTGCCGAAGAATTCCGCGACGATCGCACCGATCAGCGCCAGCGTCGAGTTGATCTTCAGCGCGTTGAAGATGAAGGGCATGGCGGCCGGCAGGCGCAGCTTGATCAGCGTCTGCCAGTAGTCGGACGCGTAGGAACGCATCAGGTCGCGTTCCATGGCGCCCGAGGCTCCGAGCCCGGCCACCGTGTTCACCAGCATCGGAAAGAAGGTCATGATGATGACGACGGCCGCCTTCGAATGCCAGTCGAAACCGAACCACATGACCATGATCGGTGCGACGCCGATGATCGGCAGCGCCGACATCAGATTGCCGATCGGCAGCAGCCCTCGGCGCAGGAAGGCGATGCGATCGGCAAGGATGGCGACGACGAAGCCGGAGGCGCAGCCGACGACGTAACCGAACAGGACCGCCTTGAAGATCGTCTGCTGCACGTCTGCCCAGAGGATCGGCACCGAGCTTACGAGCCTCGCACCGATCGAGGATGGCGGCGGCAGGAGAATGAAGGGGATGCCGGCGCCTCGGGTCGCCGCTTCCCATAGGATCAGGATCCAGGCCCCGAAGATCGCCGGGATCAGCAGCCGGAGAAACGTGTCGCCGGTTTTGGATTTGGCGCGGATGCCGGACAGGACCGTGACGCAGCGCCAGGCAATCAGCCAGCAGGCCGCGATCATCAGGAAGAAGGCAAGCGTCGCCTTGCCCTCGTTGCCGGCGATGCCCGCAAGCAGCAGCCAGACGGCGAGATGGGTAGTGAGGAACAGGACCGCTGCGAGGAGGGGCTGGGAGAGCCTGGTGAACGAGACCAGCGCCGCGCCGGCGACGAGCAGAAAGATCACAGCGAGGGCGCCGGCGCCGAACGGTGAGGGGGCATCCACCGCCATCAGCGGCAGAGAGGCGAGGGCGGCGAGACAGAGGAGCAGTGCCATCGCGCCCTGCCAGGAACGAAGAGCCACTGTCATGCCGGCCTCCCGCCCATGGAGCGATCGACGATCTTGGCGATGATCCCGACGATGGCAACAAGAGCCGCCGCCAGCACCGAACCGGCGATCAGCGCCGCCCAGATATCGATCGTCTGGCTGTAATAGGCCCCGGCCAGCAGTTTCGAGCCGATGCCGGCGACGGCACCGGTCGGCAGCTCGCCGACGATCGCGCCCACAAGGCTTGCGGCGATCGCCACCTTCATCGAGGTGAACAGGAACGGAATGGAGGCCGGTACCCGGAGTTTCCAGAAGGTCTGATTGCCGCTGGCATAATAGGTGCGCATCAGGTCGAGCTG
This sequence comes from Neorhizobium tomejilense, assembly GCA_002968845.1. Classification (GTDB taxonomy): domain Bacteria; phylum Pseudomonadota; class Alphaproteobacteria; order Rhizobiales; family Rhizobiaceae; genus Neorhizobium; species Neorhizobium tomejilense. Next base: position 98,203 of record PVBG01000020.1, read on the forward strand.
GATGATCTCGGGCGAACGCAGGCCCTTCACCATGCCGACTGCCACAGGGAAAAAGGAGAGGTAGGTCGAGATCAGCGCCTTGGGAACGAGCCCGGTGACGTTGATCGCGCCGAGCACGACGATCACCATCGGCGCCACGGCGAGGATCGGCACGGTCTGCGAGGCGATGATCCACGGCATCAGGCTGCGGTCGAGCGCCTTCAGATGCACGATGCCGACCGCGATCAGGATGCCGGTCAGCGTGCCCATGGTGAAGCCGACCACGGTCGATGATAGCGTTACCCAGGCATGGTAGACGAGGCTGCGGTTCGACGTGACGCTGCGCAGAAACGTATTCTCGAAGACGTTGCTCACCACCTGATGCGGCGCCGGCAGGATCGGCTTCGGCTGCGCCATCGTCTTGCCGATGAACTCCATCGTCGTCGAGGTGACGTTGGCCCGCCGGTCGAGATCCCGCTGGAACGGCGCGTTCATGAAATAGGCGGCGACGTACCAGACGGCGAGGATCACCACGAGGATGGTGAGGACGGGGATGATGCGGGATTTGAGGGAGTCGGGTTTCATGCCAACTCCTTCTTTAGAAAAGGTTTGAGGTGTTTTTCGATGGTCGTGAAGACGTAGTCGGGCCCATCGAGAACTTGATCGTTGTCGAACCTCATCACGGTAAACCCCTGACCTCTTAGAAAGGCGTCCCTCTTGAGATCATGCCGGCGACCATGATCGGTCTCGTGGCTGTCCCCGTCGACTTCCACGACGATACGTGCCGCAAGCCAGGCAAAATCAGCAATGTAGGGACCGATCGGTGTTTCGCGCCGGAAGCGGGCGCCATAGGGCCGGAAATCGCGGAGCATGTCCCACATCGCGGATTCGGCCTTGGTGAGCTCGCGGCGGAGCGTTTTGGCGCGTGTTCTGGTCTGGGGAGCGATGTTGGAATGGGGCATTCAGATTGCTCCTCGA
>PVBG01000021.1 GCA_002968845.1 Neorhizobium tomejilense
ATCGTCCAACCTCCAGTTCCTCGCCGGCCAGAAGCATCCTCCAGCGGGTCAGGTATTCCAAAGGTGTTTCACCGGCCGCTTCCCTGAACCGCTGCGCGAAGACCGATCGCGACATTCCGGCCTCTGCAGCAAGTCCCTGCAAGGTCCAGCGCATCGCAGGATTGGCATGCATTGCCGATATCGCCGCGCATAGACGGGCGTCAGTCAGTGCTGCAAACCAGCCGGGCTCATGAACACCTTCCAGCAGATGCAGGCGCAGCGCTTGAACCAGCATCATGTGGGCCAGCTGCTGCGCAATCAACGCGCCGCCAGGCTGACCATCGCGAAGTTCCTCACGCATCCTCGCCACTGACCAGCGCAATGCCGCTTGATCCACATTCTTTCGAATATGCACAATCGGTGGCATCATCTTCAGAAGCATGCCTGCGTGCCGTCCCGCCACCGTAAAGCGGCTCCCCACGAGGAGCAGGTCACCGCCATCATTCAGCGTGACCGTGCCGCCCGGCAGGGCGGGAGGGAATACGGCCTTCGAATCCATCGGCGAGAGCGTCAAATCGCTGGTAAGGCGGAACGGACGTCCACTTGGAAGGACGAAGCAATCGCCAGCTTCGAGCCTGACCGGTTCACCGATTCCATCTAACGCCAGCCAACATCCGCCCGTCTCGACGGCGTAGCATTTGATGACGTCGTCCTTGAGCGCAAAATGAAGCGACCACTCGCCGCCGGCGCTGAAACCGGAAGACACATAGCTGCGCGTTCTGAGCAGCGACAAGACTTCAGAAAGTGGATCCATAGGATTTCCGGACGATCGCGACGATATCGCGGACTGTACGGAATGGATCGTGCCGCATCAAGCCTCTACGTTTGCATCGACTGGGACAGAAACGTCTGTTGCCGATGGAGCATAACATGTTTCCTATGACTCATTTGCGGCATACTGCAGCCGTCGTCCTTGCCTGTGGACTGGCAGGCAGCGCGGTTGCACATCACGGAGTTACCGGCCGCTACGATGCCTCCAGGCCCATACTCATTTCCGGCATCGTCACGGCAACGACCTTCTCGCCGCCCCACCCCGTTCTTTCCGTCCGTGTCGAGCGAGCAAACGTTGCTGGCGGGCAGCTCGGCCGTCCGGACGAGTATTTTGGACCGGTATCAGCTCGTCCCGAGGACCTCGGAGAGGTCCGTGAGGTCGAACTTTCTCCGGTCCGCATGTTCTACGACCTCGAAGCTAAGGTAAAACCCGGTGATCGCGTCACACTGGTTGCGCTTCGCAACTGTCTGCCCCCGCATCAGTTGCGCAGCACCTGGATACGGCTGAGGGACGGGGAGACGCTATCCTACTCCAGAGACTGGGCGCCGGGAGTGGACGGATGCTAGCCTTGATGTTTCAAGAGATCGAGGATCTTGGCGTTGTTCGGCTGATCGTTGCGGTGCCGTGGGTCTATCCTGTCGTTTCGGCCTTGCACATCATCGGCATCGGGACCCTGCTCGGCTCGATCGTCGCGGTCGACCTGCGGCTGTTGCGGATTCTGGGACCGCAGTTCGATGAGGCCTTGTCGGCGCTGGTGAGGATGGCGCTCTGTGGCTTCGCTTTGGCAGCGACGACCGGGCTGTTGCTGCTATCGGTGCGGATTGCGAACTACGCGGAAAACCCCTTTTTTCTCATCAAAATGGTGATCGTTGCGGCAGCCGGCGGCAACGCGCTGCTTCTGCGGCAGGTGGGGCTGGGCATTAATTTTGCGATCCTGGTTGCAAGGCCAGCGGCGCGCTTTTCTGGTGCCGTATCACTGTGTCTTTGGGTCAGCGCCGTCTTCGCCGGCCGCTGGATTGCCTTCAGTTAAAGGAAGATTGCTATGCGTATGTTGGTGACCGGTGCAGCAGGTTTTGTCGGCTCGGCCGTGGTGAAGGATCTTGTCGATGCCGGATATCGGGTGATCGGACTGGTCCGCTCCGCCGCCGCGGCCGGAATGCTGGCGACACTCGGGGCGGAAGCCTATGCGGCCGATCTGCGCGAGCGAGACAGCCTGCGGGCGGCGCTGGCTCGGGCTGACGGCGTGATACATACCGCCTTCAATCACGACTTTTCGCAGTTCGGCGCGAACTGCGAAGCCGATCGCGATGTCATCGAATTCCTCGGCGGAGAACTTGCCGGCTCGGATCGGCCACTCGTCGTCACTTCGGCAATCGGCGTTTTACCTAAGCACGGGCTCGTTACCGAAGCCACGGACGCTGTTCCTCTGTCCGACACAGCCGCCAATCCGCGCGCTGCTTCGGAAATTGCCGCCGATGCCGTGGCGGCTTTGGGGGTGCCCGTCTCGATTGTCCGTCTGCCGCCCAGTGTTCATGGCGAAGGAGATCGTGCGTTCGTGCCAACTCTGATCGATATCGCACGGGCAAAGGGCTTTTCGGCCTATGTCGGCAACGGCGAGAACCGGTGGCCCGCCGTCCATCGCCGCGCCGCGGCCCGGCTCTATCGATTGGCGGCCGAGAGGGCGTCGACCCATGCACGCTACCACGCAGTTGCCGAGGAAGGCATTCCCTTGCGGAACATCGCGACTGCAATCGGCATCGGTCTGGACCTTCCGGTAGCACCGATCGACGCAGATGCCGCGCTTGACCATTTCGGCTGGTTCAACCACTTCGCCGCGATGGACATCCGTGCATCCGGTGCCGAGACGCGCCGCAATCTGGGCTGGTCGCCAAGCGGCTCCACGCTTTTGGAAGATCTCGCTGGAGGAGTTTATTTTGGCGGAAGTTAACCCGCTCCGGTCGGTGGTGGCAAATCAGATAGCGCCATCCGGGTGGATTCAGGCGGTTGTCCTATAGGCTTCCTATCCCAACACGCCACCTGCTCGGAGGAAAGAACCCTCCCTGCAATGCAGATTCTGCCGCAACATTTCCAATCGAGAGGAGCAACAATGTGCAATGATCCTGACGTCGCCCCGGAGATCCCGGACAACCAACTCCTCGTATCACGGCGAGATGCGATGATCGCAAGCGTCGCGGTCGTCGCCGCCAGCCATTTCGCAGCCTCCGCTCGCGCTCAAACCGGGCCTCGCCAAGCTGCTTTGCCCGTCTCTGTGGATCAGGCGCTCATAATTCGCACGTCGATTAACGGTCAAACGTTGGAGATTAGGATTGATGCAAGGACCTCGCTTCTCGACTTGCTGCGCGAACGCCTTGCCCTGACGGGGGCAAAGAAGGGCTGCGACCACGGGCAGTGCGGTGCCTGCACTGTTCACATCGACGGCCGCCGTGTCGCCTCCTGCTTGACGCTGGCAGGCAAAGTCGATGGCCGGGAAGTGCTCACAATCGAGGGCCTTGCCGGAGGTGATACGCTACACCCGATGCAGCAGGCGTTCATCGATCATGATGCGCTTCAATGCGGCTACTGCACGCCTGGTCAGATCATGGCTGCGGTGGCGTGCGTCGCCGAGGGCAACGCTACGTCACGCGAACGAATCCGAGAATATATGAGCGGCAACATTTGTCGCTGCGGCGCCTATGTCGGCATCGTCGCGGCCATTGAAGATGCGGCTGCCAAGATGGGGAGGGGTTGAAAATGCGCCCATTCACCTACATCCGTCCGGCCACACCTCAAGAAGCAGTCGGTGCTTTCGCGGAAGCCGGCGAAGGCGCACGCTTCATTGCTGGCGGCACCACGCTTTATGATCTCATGAAGCTTACGATCGAGCGGCCGGCCCATCTGATCGACGTGACCGCTGTCCGGGGCTTGGATCGGATCGAAATGGACGGCGATAGGCTTCGCTTTGGGGCGAACGCGGCGATGAGTGCCGTCGCAGGCGACCCGACAATCGGGCGCGACTATCCAGTGCTGTCGGAGGCTCTGTGGAAGGCGGCCTCCCAGCAGCTTCGCAACATGGCGACCGTTGGCGGCAATCTCCTCCAGCGGACGCGCTGCATGTACTTCCGAAACGGTGGGGGTGGGATTTATCCCTGCAACAAGCGCGAACCGGGCAGTGGCTGTGCAGCTATCGGCGGGCTCGATCGCGGTCAGGCGGTTCTCGGGACCAGCGAGGCCTGCACCGCCGTATCGCCGGGGGACTGGCCGGTGGCGCTTGTCGCGATGGATGCCTCCATCGAGGTTTTGGGACCGGCTGGTTCACGTTCCCTGCCCGTCGGCGATCTCTATCGATTGCCGGGCGACACGCCACATCTTGAATTTACCCTCGGACCCGGGGAGATGATAACTGCAATCACGGTCCCGAAGACGCCGGCTGGCCGCCTGTCGACCTACCATAAGATCAGGGATCGGGAATCCTACGCCTTCGCGCTCACTTCTGCTGCGGTAGCGCTGGAGATGAGCGGTGATCGGGTGGAGGGGGCGCGGATCGCGCTTGGCGGCGTGGCAACGCGGCCGTGGCGCGCATCCGAGGCCGAAGAGGTTCTGATCGGCCATCTCCTCACACCGGAACTAGCGCTCGCTGCCGGCCAAGCCGCCTTCCGCGATGCGCGACCCGGGCGGCATAACAGCTTTAAGACAGAGCTCGGCGCCCGCACCATCACTGATGCCCTTATCATTGCCGCCGGAAGAGGTCGCACATGAGTACCACCGCTTTTCCCAATCGTGCCCGCGTCGATGCTCTTGCCAAAGTGCGGGGAGAGGCAAAATTTGCGGCCGATTTGGTGCTTCCCCGAACGCTTTACGCGATGACTGTCCCGGCCACCATCGCCAAAGGCAGCTTATCCTCGCTGCCCGTTGAAGCGGCACTCCGCGTGCCGGGCGTCGTCCGTGTCCTAACCCCTGAAGATTTTCCCGCACCTCCGCCGTACAGCGAAGATGGCCCCCCGCCGCCGCCCACTCTGGAAACGATCATCGCCTACCGCGGCCAGCCAGTCGCATTGGTCATCGCTGAAACGCTGGAAGCTGCGATTGAAGGCGCCGAGGTAATCCGTCCGACCTACGTCGCGGAGGCGTTTGCCTGCGTGATGGAAAGTGCCGGGGCGCAGCGCCAGCCAGCGGACGAAGTTGCATTCGGGGACGCTCCAGCAGCCCTTTCCGGTGCGGCGGCGACGGTAGAGTCGACCTACGATTCTCCCACGCAGCATCACAACCCTCTTGAGCTCATCGCCACGGTCGCAGTCTGGGAAGATGGCGCGTTGTTGATCCATGAATCGACCCAGGCCAGTTCACTCGTCAAAGGCGCCGTCGCCGGGGCATTGCGGCTGGATCCAGCTCGCGTCCATGTACGCGGGGCAACGATGGGCGGCAGTTTTGGGCAAAAGGCCGTGCAGCGCCAGACAGCGCTTGTTGCCCGCGCCGCGATTCTGACCGGCCGGCCGGTCAAACTCGTGCAGCCGCGAGCCCAGATATTTCATACCGCCACCTACCGGGCTCGAACGCGACATCAGATCCGCATTGGCGCGGACGCGGACGGAAAGATTGTCGGTGTGCAGCATCACGTCGAACAGGAGCAGTCGCCAAACGGATATTTCGCTGTCTCGGAATATCACCGGGACGTAATCCGGATGTATGGCATTCGAAACTATCTGGGGACCGGCGCCGATATCCGGCTTGATCGCCAGGATTCAGGCTACATGCGCGGCACGCATCCCCAGCCTGCATTCTTCGCGTTCGAAAGTGCAATCGACGAACTTGCCCATAAGACGAACCGCGATCCGGTCGAATTTCGGTTGGCGAATGACACACGCGTTGATCCGCAGAATGGCCATCCCCTGTCCTCGAGGTTCTTGAACGAATGCCTGAGGGAAGGTGCGCGGCGCTTCGGGTGGTCGCGGCGCTCTCCAGTGCCGGGGTCGATGACCGCCTCTGACGGCAGCCTGGTCGGATGGGGCATGGCCTGCGGCATCTACCAGTCGGCGACGACACCGGCGATCGCGACGCTCAGGATCGACGCGCGCGGCCATACCCGCTTTGCCATCTCCGGTCACGAAATGGGCCAGGGCATGCGGACGGCCATCGCGTCGGTGCTGATTCAAGACCTTGATATTGACCCCGAACGGCTGGAAATCGCTCTCGGTGACACGAGGGCAGCACCGCAGCACATGACCGCCGGATCCTGGGGCACCAATAGCGTCGTGCCGGCGGCCATGCAGGCGGCGCAGCGGATGCGGGCTGCCGTTGCGGACCTGCTGGACGGCCGGCAGGTCTCGGGAAACCTTCACCGGAAGCTCGCAAGCATCCGCCGTCCCTTTCTGCAGGTTGAGGTGACGACCGTGGGGCCGGGACAGGATCAGGCCGCGCTGGAGACCCTGCGTCAAGGCGGCTTCGCCGTCGCCGAAGCCGTGTATCCGGAATTCTCGACCTTCAGCTACAGCGCCCATTTTCTGGAGGTGCGCATCGAGCCGCGCACCCGGCGCATTCGGGTGCCGCGGGTGGTGAGCATCGCCGACTGCGGCCGCGTGATAAGCCCGCGTACTGCTCATAGCCAGGTGTACGGTGGGGTAATCTGGGGCCTGAGCCATGCCCTGCGCGAAGCGACTGAGATCGACCCGCGCTACGGCGGCTACCTCAATGAAGACCTGGCCGACTATGTGGTGCCCGTGAATGCCGACATCGGCGAGATCGAGATCGGCCTGATCGACCAGCCGGACCCCCTCGCAAATCCTGCCGGGGTCAAGGGACTGGGCCAGGTCTCAATGGTGGGCATTTCAGCGGCCGTCGCCAACGCCGTCTTCCATGCGACGGGCAGACGGATACGCGAGTTGCCCATCCGCATCGAACATCTGCTTTAAGGAGGACCTCATGACCACCACACCATTTAAGGACCGGCCGAGAATTGACGCTTTTGACAAGGTTCGGGGCGCAACGGCCTATGCCGCCGACATTCCCGTGCCGGGAATGCTGTACGCAATGCTCGTACCATCGGTGGTGGCCAAAGGCCGTATCGCGACCCTCCAGGTCGAAGACGCCATCAACGTGCCGGGCGTGGTGCGTATACTGACGCCGGACGATTTTCCGCCGCCACCCGAGCCGGTGCGCTTCCCCAACGCCGACGCCCCGCCGACCCTTCATCGAGACATCGCGTTCCGTGGCCAGCCGATCGCGCTGGTCGTCGCCGAGACGTTGGAGGCGGCGACCGAGGGAGCTGAACGCGTGGCGGCGACATTCGAGACACAGCCGTTCGCGGCCACCAAGCGCAGCGCGCTCGCAGTCCGGGAGGAGGCGCGACCAACCGCTTTCGGCGATGCTGGAGCAGCTCTGGCGCAAGCTACCATGACGGTGGATGTCGAATATGAATCGCCAGCCCAGCATCACAATCCGATCGAGCTGATTTCCACGACCGCTGTCTGGGCGGATGGCCGGCTGACCATCTATGAAGGGACCCAGTTCGCCAGTGGGATCAAGGAGGTTGTTGCGCGGATCCTGCGGATCGACCCAGGCATTGTCGACGTCAAGAGCCCGTCGGTCGGCGGTGCATTCGGTCAGAAGGGCTGGGTACAGCAGCAAACGGCCATCATCGCCCGGGCAGCTATGTTGCTCGGACGGCCGGTCAAGCTAGTCACCCCGCGGGGCCAGATATTTCACCTTGCGAAGTTCCGGCCCAACAGCACGCACCACATCAAGCTTGGAGCCGATGCTGCGGGAAAAATGACGGGCGTACACTATGTGGCCGATCAGCAGCAGTCCCGCCGAGGTACCTTTCCGCCCGATTATCATGCTGGCCCCACACGCTTGTACGGCATTCGAAACTATTATGGTGGCGGCTTGGACTACAGGATCGACACCCAACCTCCTGGGCATATGCGCGCACCACACGAGCATCCGGCTTGCTTCGCCTTTGAATGCGCGGTTGACGAATTGGCGTATAGCCTTGGCGCGGACCCGGTCGATTTCCGCATCGCCAACGATACCCGCGTCGATCCCCAGAACGGCCGGCCATTGTCGTCCCGTCATCTCAATGAATGCCTCAGCCGCGGCGCCCAGCGCTTTGGCTGGTCGAAACGCACGCCCAAGCCCGGATCCATGCGGGCCGCGGACGGCTCGCTGGTCGGTTGGGGTGTTGCGAGCGGCATCTATCCCGCCCTGGTCACCGCGACCGTGGCGACGCTCCGCATCAGTGCGGACGGCACGACGCGTTTCACGACAACGCACCATGAATTTGGCCAGGGTATCAAAACGGCGATTGGGGCCGTACTGCTCGACGGTCTGGAGATTGACGCGGCAAAGCTCGACATTGTCCTTGGCGACACAACCGCGGCTCCCCAACAGATCACCGCCGGGTCCTGGGGAACATTCAGCGTGGTGCCGACTGCAGCACTCGCTGTCGAGCGGATGCGCGCGGCGATATCCGAACTGCTCGCAGGCAGGCAGGTTTCTGGAGCCATTCATCAGCAGCTCGCCGCCATACGCCGCCCGTTTTTAACTGTCGAGGTTTCGCTGCTCGGACCCGGTCAGGATGCCGCAGCACTGGAACGGTTGCGCAGGGGGCAATATGCCGTCGCCGGCCCGACTTTTCCCGATTTTACCGCAATGAGCTACATTGCCCATTTTGTTGAGGTCCAGGTCGAGTCAACCACCCGGCGCATCAGGATGCCGCGCGTGGTAAGTGTCGCCGATTGCGGACGTGTGGTCAGCCCGCGCACGGCGGTCAGTCAGGTGCGTGGTGGCGTCGTGTGGGCCTTCGGGGCAGCACTTCGTGAGGTAACCGAAGTCGATCCGCGCTTCGGCGGCTTCCTTAACAATGATCTCGCCGACTACGTGGTGCCGGTGAACGCCGATATTGGGGAGATCGACGTCGACTTCATCGGTGAACCCGACCCCGTAGCAAATAGCGTAGGTGTTAAGGGGCTGGGCGAGGTGGCAATGGTCGGCGCATCGGCAGCTATCGTGAATGCAATCTTTCATGCAACCGGCAAGCGGCTGCGGGAATTGCCGGTTCGGATCGAGCATCTTCTGTGACCCAGTTTCCGATTCGATAGCGGTCGTAATAAAGTGTGGCCTCGGCACCAAACGTGAAGCGGGCAGGAGCTGTCATATTTCTCTTAGGTCGCGTCGAAAGGGGCCGGGTCAGCTCGAGCGCATATTTGGGCGAGGGCCGGCATATCGCGCGGAGGGAGTTGTTCAATCGCCCCCAGGCTGCGACGGGGATCGGCCCTACCCATGAACTTTCGAGAAGGTAATTCAGCGGAATTGATAACTTGGGTTCCCGCTCATCCGCTTGAATTCTGTTCAGGCCGGAGAGGGGCCGCCGCGGCAATATTTGCGACCGTGCCGCGGACGGTGCCTTGAATGAACTGCGAGCTGTTAGTTCGGACGGTTGGCGCCCTCATAATAGTCGCCGCTGTCGAACGGGCGACGATCATCGCGGGTGGTCTTGCCAAACACCGACTGGCCGGACTGGTTCGGATAACCGAAGGTCCTGGTGCTGTCGGCCCGCAGAGGATTGGCAGAACGCGGCGAAGCGCCGCCGCTCTTGGATGCGCCTTCATAATAATCACCCTCGGCAAGTGCCGGGACGGCGAACGTGGCCGAAGCCAGCAGTGCAGCGATAGCGGTGGATAGGACGATCCTGGTCATGAGTTTCTCCTTCAGTTTCGATAGCGTCTCCTGGACGCATCCAAACATAGAAGGCGTTTGTCGCACGCGTGTGCCGCAAAACAGGAAAATTGTCGCAAACTGCCGCATCGCAACATTATCGATGCGGTTCGGGCTTCCTTCGTGATGGCTCGATCACACGTTGATACATTTACGGGGATTTCCGGCACATCAGCGCGACATCTCCCCGTTACCCTTCCCTGACTGCCCATGAGAGCAACGCTCGCGTCGGGCTTCCCGCCCCTAATACATGGTGTCTCGAATGATCCGACGTTACCGAACAATCCCACTTTTGATACTTGTTCTATGGGGGGCCTTCGGCCTTCAAGGTTGCAACGCCGAAGTCGCGGCCCAGCAGCAGGCCACGGGTCAAGCTCCGGAAGTAAGCGTTCAGAAACTGCAGCAGAGGGCGGTCACGCTCAAGCGTGAATTACCGGGAAGAACAAATGCCCATCTGATCTCTGAGGTCAGACCTCGAGTGACAGGCACGATCCGCGAGCGAGTTTTCGAGGAAGGCGGTTTCGTCAAGGCCGGAGATGTCCTGTACCAACTCGATCCAACTCCCTTTGAGGCCGCCTATCGGAACGCGCAGGCTGCCCTGCAACGGGCTGAGAGCGCCGTGCCGAGCACTCGGGCCAGGTTTGATCGCTACCAGAGGCTGAGCGTAAATGATGCGGTCAGCCAGCAGGAGCTTGACGAGGCGCGCACTCAATTGCTCCAATCCGAGGCGGACGTTGCAGCGGCAACGGCAGCGCTGGAAACGGCCCGCATCGAGCTTGGCTATACCACGATCGTAGCACCGATTGATGGGCGCGTGGACGCTTCGACGGTTACTCAAGGCGCGCTTGTCACACAGGACCAAGCGACCCCTTTAACTGTTATTCGCCGACACGATATCATCAACGTCGATCTTGTGAGGTCGAGTGCTAGCCTTCTCGCGTTGAATAGAGCGCGAGCATCAAATGACATCAGATCAAACGGTGAATTTGTATCGGTCGAGCTCAAGCTCGAGGACGGCTCGCGATATCCGCATCCTGGCAAATTGCAGTTTTCTGGATCAGCAGTGTCGCAATCAACCGGCATGGTTTCGCTGCGCGCCGTCTTTCCCAATCCGGAAGGAATCCTGATGCCGGGTATGTATGTGCGTGCACTGGTTGAAGAGGGCTTCGTCGAAAACGGTTTCCTCGTGCCACAACGCGCTGTCTCCCGTAATCCCCGCGGCCAAGCAACCGCCAGATTTGTAACCGACGGGATGAAGATTGAGGAGCGTATTCTGAGCGTTGATCGCACTGTCGGGAACAACTGGCTTGTCACTGACGGTGTGGCCGAGGGTGATCGTGTTGTTGTGGAGGGATTTCAGCGAGCGGCAGTGGGACAGCAGGTTCGGATAAAGGCTGTAGTCGTCGAAGATGACACGGGCGAGGTGCGAAACGTTTCGGAAGCACCCGCATCGCCGCGCGAGCCAATGCGTGACGCCCGCGCTCCAGCAAGCTCGCCGTCCTCGGCTGTTCAGTAGGAGATACCTCTATGTCCCGCGTCTTCATCGAACGGCCTATCTTTGCATTCGTCCTTGCCATGGCAATCATGATGGCGGGGGCTCTGTCGATCCCGACGTTATCGATATCCCAATATCCGCAGATCGCGCCGACGGCTGTTCGAATTACCGCAAACTATCCCGGAGCTGACGCTAAGACGGTTGAGGATTCGGTTACAAAGGTGATCGAACAAGGCATGACCGGGATCGACAGCGTCGACTATATCTCGTCGAGCTCCACGGCGACCGGAGAGGTTTCGATCACGCTGACATTTACCAGCGAGGCCGATCCCGATGTTGCGCAAATGCAGGTGCAAAACAATCTTCAGCTCGTTGAGGCGCGGTTGCCGCAGGCAGTCCTGGATAGCGGATTGACTGTCTCGAAATCGACCGCAAGCTTTTTCCTGATTGCCGCTTTCGCGTCTTCGGACGGAAGTTTGAACGGGAACGATATCGCCGACTTCATTGATACTTCCCTTATGGACACGTTGCGACGTGTACCAGGCGTTGGTGAGGCGCGGCTTCTAGGGTCGGATCGTTACGCAATGCGCATCTGGCTTGACCCCGACAAGTTGGCTCAACACAGGTTGATGGTGAGCGACGTGACGCAGGCGGTGCGCGCACAAAATACTCAGGTCTCCGCAGGGCAACTCGGAGCCCTACCGCAAAGACGTGGCCAGCAACTCAACGCGACGGTGACGGCCGGTAGCCGTCTGCAAACCGTAGAGCAGTTCGAGGCGATCATCCTGGATAGCGCTGCTGACGGTTCCGTGATCCGCCTGAACGATGTTGCGACGGTTGAGCTGGGAGCCGAGAGCTACACCAATTCAAGCACGTACAGCGGCATGCCTGCTGCAGGGATCGGTTTCAGACTCACGTCCGGGGCGAACGCGCTGGAGACGGCCGAAGGAATACGTGCCGAGATCGAGCGGCAACGCGTGATTTTCCCGGTGAATATCGATGTACATTACCCATTCGACACATCGCCATTCGTGCGATTGTCAATCGAAGGTGTGGTGGTCACCCTTATCGAAGCCGTCGTGCTCGTCTTCGTTGTCATGTACATGTTCCTGCAGAATATCCGAGCCACCATCATTCCCACGCTTGCCATTCCAGTCGTGCTGCTGGGAACATTCGCCGTCTTGGGGCTATTCGGCTATTCCATCAACACCCTGACGATGTTTGGAATGGTGCTTGCGATCGGCCTGCTGGTGGATGACGCCATCGTCGTTGTCGAGAATGTTGAGCGCGTGATGGAGGAAGAGGATCTCGGCCCACGCGAGGCAACAATCAAGTCGATGGGCGAGATCAGCAGCGCTCTCATAGGGATCACAACCGTTCTTGCCGCGGTGTTTATTCCGATGGCGTTCTTCTCGGGCTCCGTCGGCATCATCTACCGGCAGTTTTCGGTGACGATTGTCACGGCAATGGTCCTTTCTGTTCTTGTCGCGCTCGTGCTGACACCAGCTCTTTGCTCCTCGCTGCTCAGCAAACCAAAGCACGGAGTGGCGAAGGCTTTGCCTTTCCGATTGTTCAATGCAGGGTTTGCTGGCTTCACCAGTGTCTATCAACGTGCCACCGCAGCCCTGCTTCGCCGCATTGCTATTGGCCTCGTCATGTTTATCGCCGTCGCGGCTGGCGTTGGCGTTCTGGTCGCGAGGCTGCCGTCCGCGTTTCTTCCGGAAGAGGATCAAGGACGCCTCGTGACCGCGGTTCAGCTGCCACCGGGCGCAACGGCTGACCGAACCCGGCGGGTTCTTGATCAGGTGATCGAACACTACATAACGAATGAACGTGATTACGTTGACGGGATATTCGGCTCGGTGGGTTTCAGTTTTGGCGGGCAAGGCCAGAACGTCGCAACCGTATTCGTGGCCCTTAAGGATTTTGAGCAACGGCAGACCCCGGAATCCAGCGCGGCGGCGATTGCGCAACGGGCCATGGTCGCTTTTGCGAAGATATCCGATGGACGTGTGGTCGCGCTTGCTCCCCCTGCGATCCCAGGTTTCGGTAACAATAGCGGTTTTGATTTCTTTCTCCGCGACACTGGCAATGCCGGCCACGAAGCGCTCATGGCTGCTCGTAACCAACTGTTGGGTGCCGCCTCGCAAAATCCAGGACTGACGGGGACTCGTCCAAACGGGCAGGAGGATACTCCCCAATACTCCGTGTCCATTGATCGTGACCGGGCGAGCGCGTTGGGCATCCAACTCTCAGATATCGACACGACGCTGACTACGGCGTGGGGAGGCACGTACATCAACGATTTCCTGGACCGTGGCCGCGTGAAGCGCGTCTATGTGCAGTCCGACGCGGAATTTCGCATGCAGCCGGCGGATTTCGAGCGGTGGCACATCCGCAATAACCTAGGTGAAATGGTTCCCCTGTCGTCCTTCTCGACCGGACAATGGAGCTTTGGATCGCCGAGGCTGGAGCGATATAATGGTGTCTCAGCGGTGCAGCTGCAGGGTTCTCCCTCTCCCGGAGTGAGCTCCGGTCAAGCGATGCAGGAAGTCGATCGCATGGTTGACGATCTGCCGGAGGGTTTTTCCCATCAGTGGACTGGCCTTTCAGCGGAGGAGCGGCTTGCAGGCAATCAGGCTCTTCAGCTTTACATCATCTCGGTGGTTGTCGTTTTCCTGGCACTCGCTGCGCTTTACGAGAGCTGGACAATTCCATTCTCCGTCATGCTCTCAGTTCCGGTGGGCATTTTAGGGGCACTGATAGCAGCGACGCAATTCGGCCAGCTGAACGACGTTTACTTCAAAGTCGGGCTACTTACGACGATCGGTCTTACAGCAAAAAACGCGATCCTGATCGTTGAATTTGCGACATCAGAGGAGTCGAAGGGGAGGAGTCTTCTGGAAGCGACAATCGAGGCTTCGCGTCAACGCCTCCGACCCATCCTTATGACCTCCTTCGCGTTCATCTTGGGGGTCTTGCCACTGGCAACCGCCTCCGGCGCCGGCGCTGGTAGTCAGAATGCGATCGGTATCGGGGTGATGGGTGGCATGATCTCCGCGACATTTCTCGGCATATTCTTCATCCCGATGTTGTACGTTTCAATGCGAACTCTGGCGAGCATCAGAACCTCGAGATCACCTCGCTCTCACTCGACCGCGGACGTGCCTGCGGAGTAGAGATCAAGCACGCGAACGGGTTCTTTCTGGCAGGGCCGTAATGTCGTAGATCGTGTCAACCGTGTAGACCGGCGATCAGGCTCGCGTGTCTCGCCAAGCTAGGTCGGCCACTTCCAGGAAAACTCGAGCAGCGACGCCGTCATCCTTATGCTGCACAGGGACGACTGAAATCGGGGCAATACGGGCCGCATTTCGGACAGTTCACTCTGAAGAACGCGGGCACGCAGAGCTCCTCTCGATCTCGGCGTGTTCACAGGGCTTGTAGCCGAAGAGGCACTGGCCGCTAACGAAGCCAACAATTAGATCGGCGGTTCTGGAAGTAATGGGAGTCGGATTGTACCAACCAGCGGATAATTGCGCCCTCACGTAGAAACAGGCTGCTACCGAGAGCCACCCATTGGGAGTGATCCCCGCGGCCCGCGGCGATCTGACCATGGGAATTCGTTCCGTTTCGGACATCAACGATAGATGAAATATCAGGTGCCTGGCGAAACAAAGGGGTTTGTTTCAAGTCCTATCAAGATTGACAAGTTTCCAGGGCTGCGCGCTTAGGCCCCCGCAGGCGTATACCATATCTAAGAATATAGATTGATTTATACGCCTCTATGCGCTCGGCGAGCCCGTACGGAAGGTCAAGACATTGGCCTTTACGGTAGCATCAGCATGAAGCAATCCGGGGTGAAACGGCAAGGCGACTTATGGAGCCATAGGCGTTGATCAAGGCCCGAATGCAGTCGCCGGTCGAAGCCCACAAGCTTCGTCTCTACTCGTTGCGACGGGATGGAGCCACCGAAGCCCGGTATCGGGAAATGGTCTTCGGTGGCTTTGGAGATCGCCAGCTGATGGGGGTATCCAGCGATCTCCTTTGCGAATCTTCGAGACCGGGTGCAGTGGCCCTCTGATCCGATTTTGATTGCATTCAGCTTGTGCCATCGGGGACGGCGCTTAGCGGCTTCGTTGGCACGGGCAAGCCGGTTGCTCTCCCTTAGCCTAGGCCGCCGTTCGCGAATAGATTTTGACCATCGATCCAGGCACCGTCCTGAGAGCAAAGAAGAGCGATAACGCCGGCGATGTCTTCCGGCAGTCCCAGGCGACCGAGCGGAGTCTGCTCGGGGATTCCTTGGAGTGCTTCTTCACCGTGCTGACGGAGGAGTTGCGTGTCGACTGCGCCGGGCGCTACAGAATTGACTGAGATGTTGCGGCCGGCCAGTTCCTTCGCGAGGACGCTGGAAAAGAGCATCTGGCTGCTTTTTGTGGCCGCATATGCGCCAGTTGCCGGGGGAGGCGTCTTTATGATGCTAGAACTGAGGCTGATGATCCGGCCCCCGTCACGCGTCCGTCGAGCCGCTTCGCGCAATACATTGAAGCTTCCCTTCACATTGGTGGCCATCATTCGATCGAACGCCGCGTCGGTCATTTGAGCAAAGGGGCCGACATTCATGATCCCGGCATTGTTGACCACCACATCGACGCCACCGAAAGCCTCGTCATTGGCGTCGAAAAGCGCCTTGACCGCTGCGGGATCTGCCACGTCCGCTTGGCGAACGATAGCGCGACCACCAGCCGCCTCAATATCGGCCACGACCTGAGCGGCCAGGTCGCGGTTGGTGAGGTAGTTCACGGTCACGGCATAGCCGTCGCGGGCCAGACGCTTCGCGGTGGCGGCGCCGATGCCTCTCGATGAGCCGGTAACGACCGCGGCCCGACCGGGGCCGGGTAGGGGGCCTGTGCCGACCGCGGACGTCTGGGCCGAAGCCACGCTCGTCAGCGCGAGAGCAGCAGGCGCAGCGGCCGCAAGGGCCATGAAAGTGCGGCGGGAGCTATCAGTATCGGACATTTCAAAAGTCTCCTTTCTTGAGGCTGTTTCAAGACTTGTTCGGTAAGGTTGCGCAGGCAGCACGGGGGCGCGCCGCGCCCGATATGTTCGGCGTGTGCGGCAATGCCGTTTGTGTTGGCGGAGGAAAGCAGCGGCGCTTCGGTCTGCGGTCAGCGGGCCAGTCGAGACTGGCCCGCTTCCCTAGACGCCCGGTAGTTTACCCGGTTGAACATCTATTGACCTGAAAACAGTTTCTGTCATGCTCGGCGAACTCCTCGCTTGTTTGGCACCTTCAGGCTAGATGGAGTGCACCGTGAACAGAATGCCAGAACTCTCAAGAAACTTGCCTATTGCCGCAAAGGGTGATCCCTTGCCAGATATGGATTGTGTGTTTCGTTGGCATCGCAGCCAACCGGAGGCTTGCGTGTCGTCATCGCTTCTTGCGGCGGTTACCGCGTACATCGAGGGTCAGGGTGGCGGTGAGGGCCTGTTTCCGACGCCGATCGACGGCTTCAACATCGTCCGTTCCTGTCAAGCAATGATGATGCCGATGCGGGCGATCTACAGGCCATCGCTGTGTGTCGTGATCCAGGGAGGAAAAGAGATCCTCTTTGGCGATGACATGCTGTCCTACGGCGGCATGGAGTGTCTTGTCGTAAGCGTGGAACTGCCGGCCAGCGGGCGGATCATCAAAGCCAGCCCCAGCTCGCCCTATATCGGCGTCACAATAGATCTGGACGTGACGGTGATGCGCGAGGTGGTTGAACAATTGGATGAGCCGCCTGTTCCACCTGACAGCCCCGGTCCCTGCATGTTCGTGAGCCAGGTCGATGTACATCTGGCGGATTGCATCCAGCGTCTTGTCAGGATGTCGGAGACGCCGAAAGCGATTCCGATCCTCTACCCCTCCATCATACGCGAGATCTTCTTCTGGCTTCTGAGCAGCCCGCATGGAGGCGAACTCTATAGGTTGGCGTTACCCGAATCGAATATTGAGCGGGTCGTGAAAGCCATCTCCATGCTGCACACGAACTTCGCCCAGACGCTGCATGTGGAGCATCTGGCCGAGGTCGCGCGAATGAGCCCGTCGTCGTTCCATCAGCACTTCAAGGCGCTCACCTCGATGACGCCGCTCCAGTTCCAAAAGCAGCTTCGCCTTCTCGAGGCAAGGCGACTGATGGTGGCTGAAGCTGCAAGCGTAGCAGAGGCTGCCTATCAGGTCGGCTACGATAGCGCTTCGCAATTCAGCCGCGAATATGGCCGGATGTTTGGCGCTGCGCCGAAGCGTGACGCGATAAACCAACAGCGCCTGTATAGCGAATATGCCAGCCGCACAGTACGTTGCGCGTAAGGCGCGCGTCGGAGGAGGCGCTCTTTATAGTCTTTGATAAGAGCGGCCCTCTCGAAAAGAAATAGTGTTGTGACGACGTGCAGAGATCCCTGTAAAGATAACGTCCCCTAGCTATGACTTAATGAAGCCTCTAAGTGTCCGAAGCGGCGAGGCGAGCGGTTGCCGGCCAGTTCGATGATGGCCCCAGATGTCAATCCTAAGCTACTTGATCTGCTGAAACGCCACGGCGCCAAAACTCGCTACTTCAGCTGTTTTCCCGACAGTGGCGAAGGTGGTAGATGCAGGCGGATGCGAACTCGCCCGCATCTACGGATTTATCGGCTTCTTCCGCCCGCCCGGCTTCTCTGACTACCATCTCTGGTTACGGACGTATTCGAGGAAAGCCCGCACGGCTGCGCTCGTATGCCGCCGGCTCGGATAATACAGATACCAACTCGGCAGTTTCTTTTTCCAGTCGCTGAGCAGCTCGATAGATCTGCCTTGTTCGATATCGTCACGGACGTAATCTTCGAACAGGTGAGCAATTCCCGATCCCGCTAGCGCGGCTTGCCGTTCTTGTTGCGCTGAACTCAGCGTCAACCGACCGTTCGGCGCGATTTCCATCTCTTCGCCGTCTCTTTCAAAATTCCACATCGCCATGGTTCCGCCGGGGAAACGGCGACGAATGCAGTCGTGCTGCAGGAGATCGAGCGGCGAGTCAGGGCGACCGCGCCTGCGAAGATAATCGGGCGAGGCCACGATGGCATATTGAAGGGCGGGACCGAGGGGCATTGCGATCATGTCCTGGGCGAGTTGGTTCCCGAAGCGCACACCGGCGTCGAAACCCTGCTCCACGATATCGATGATCGCAGCATCGCTGACGATTTCGACATGGATGTCGGGATAAATTTCCATGAACTCGAAGGCCAGGGGGCAGAGAATATGGTCGGCGGCCGGACCTGGTGCATTGATCCGTACGGTGCCGGATGGGCGCTCGCGAAGCTGATTTAGATCGTCGATCGCTGTTCTGATGTCGTGAAGCGCCGGCCTTAGCCGTTCGAAAAGCTGCTCGCCTGCTTCCGTCGGCGCGACGCTGCGTGTCGTTCGATTCAGCAGCCGAATGCCCAGCGCTTCCTCGAGGACGCTGATCGATTGACTGATGGCGGATGACGAAACGCCCCTGCCAAGCGCGGCGGCTCTGAAGCCACCACAACGCACGACGTCTTCAAAGATCTCCAAGCTGTCAAGGCGTAGTGGCCGCATTGCAAAGTCCTGCTTAATAAGCTGATCGATTTTGATTAGCTTATCCGCGCGGACGATCTGTGTCATCCCTTGAGAAACAGCGGGTCGCGAGGCGGCGCTACGGATATTGCGGCCCTTCCCGCCGGCGCTGAAATCAAAGGCAGCACCTGCGATCAGGTATCTGGATAGGATCAAAACTATGAGCGAAATCACGTTGAATCGTAGGAAGATCATGCTGACGGCCGCGTCGGCCGTGACGGGCCTGATCTTGCCGACCGGCTTGGCCTTTGCGCAGGCTGCTCACGCCGCACCTACCCCAGCCCAGCGTGGAAATGCCGGCCATTACCGCTTTCGCGTCGGCGACATCTCGGCAACTGTGTTGAGCGACGGGCTGATCGGTGGCCCTCCGCGGGTCTACGCCAGCGATGCGCCGGAGGCAGAACTGCAGGAGGTTCTGAGGCGCGCCTTCCTGCCGGCCGACCGGCTGACGCTCAATCTCAACACGCTTCTGATCGAGACGAAGGGCAGGCGGATCCTCCTCGAAGCCGGGGCCGGGCAGACCATGGGTCCGCAAGGCGGCCGCATCTTCGAAAACCTGGCGGCTATCGGCTTGCGGTCCGAGGATATCGACGTTGTGGTTGTCTCGCACACGCACCCCGACCATGTCGGCAACCTTCGAACCGCGGACGGCGGCAAGGCATTTCCGCGGGCGACGATCTTTGCGCCTCGTGCTGATTGGGACTTCTTCGTCCGCAACGATCCGGACCTTTCCTACATGCCTGTGCCCGAGGATTTTCGCCGCAATTTCGCAGCCGCCATCAAGCGGAGCGTCGCGCCCGTCGCCAACGAGATCCAGTTGTACGAAGCCGGCGCGGAGATCGTCCCTGGGCTGACCACGCTTCCGGCATTGGGCCACACCCCCGGCATGGCAAACTTCCTTGTTCAATCGGGGGGCGATCAGCTCCTGCTGACCGCCGATCTTGCCTACCACCCGATCGTCAATGTCGATCGGCCATGGACGCCTGGGCCGGATCGCGACAAGGACGCCGCACTCGCATCCCGCCGCCGCATCTTCGACATGGCGGCGGCAGATCGGCTTCTCGTTCTCGGCTTCCACTATCCATTCCCGGGTCTCGGTCGCATACTCAAGACCGACACGGCCTATGCCTGGGTCCCGGTCAATTGGCAGTTCTAATTCGGTGAGCAACGGAGGCCCCGCAATGACGACATCAAGGCGCGCACTTCTTTCGGGTTTTCTCGCCATGCCGCTCGTGCCGCTTTCCGGAGCGGTCGCTATCGGACAGGAGGCGCCGTCGCTGCCGCTGACGCGCGCTTGCACCGATGGAGACGAACCGACGCCTGCCCGCGAGACCGGCCCGTTCTTCAAGCCGAACTCACCTCTGAAACAGGATCTATATCTGGAGGCGCCCCGCGGTGACCGCATTACCGTGGCCGGCTACGTCCTCGATGATCGCTGTCGCCCCACGTCGCGTAGCCTCGTCGAGATATGGCAGGCGGACGAAAACGGCGAGTACGATCGTTCGGGCTTTCGCTTGCGTGGGCACCAGTTCGCCGATGAGCAAGGCCGGTGGTGGTTCAACACAGTGGTGCCAGCGCTTTATCCGGGACGCACGCGCCACTTTCATTTCCGGGTTCAGCGTCCGGGCGGAGTTGTCCTGACAACGCAGCTGTTTTTCCCAGGCGAGCCGGGCAATGCGCGCGACCGGATCTTCGACGAAACGCTGCTCATGACCATTAGCCCCGCAGGCGACGGTCAGTTCGCACGATTCGACTTTGTGGTCTGAACCACGGGTATGTCAGCCGTCCAAACTCGCCGCGCCATCGGCTCCTCGCGGGTCGGAGCGGTCATCGCACGTCGCTTAGCGGCAGTGACCTAGCCGTCGTGCGCGCAAACGCGATCTCTCATGCCACTGGGCGGCGTCTTCGAGAGCCGCCGAATCCGCATCGAAGGTCTGTTCTAGGTGGTTCGGCCCACCCAGCCCGCGATCCGCGGAGGTCCGTGCCTAAGGCAAGCTTTCAATAAAGGAGACTATTGCATGAGCGAACAGCAGAATTCCGGCGTAAGCCGGCGCGGCTTCATCGGTACTCTAGGCACAGGGGCCACCATACTGGCTGCAACACCGTTCATTCCCGGTGGTGCCACCGCCCAGAGTCAGACGGGCGTGCCCGCGACGGCTGCCCCGAAATCCGCACGAACACGAACGATTCCGAGAACGCAGCAGACCCTCACCACACTCGGTCTCGGCACCTTCCTGACCTTTGACGCCCGCCCGGGTGACGACCGCAGCGGCCTCGGCGAGGTCTTTCGGCGCTACGTCGCGGGCGGCGGTCGGGTCATCGACACGTCGCCCCTCTACGGATCGGCGGAAGTTTCTGTTGGCGCGTTCCTTGCGGGTACTCCGGAGGCATCCGAGATCTTCGTCGCCAATAAAATCTGGTCGACCGGCGAATATCTCGGCGACGAGAGCCATGCTGTGGCTAGTTTCGAGCAGTCGAGGCTGCGCATCTGGCGCGACACGATCGACCTCATGCAATGCCACAGCATCGTCAACGCACCGGTGGTCCTGCCCCTGATGCAGGCCTGGAAGAAGGAAGGTCGCATTCGCTACGTCGGCGTGACCCACCATGAATCCGGCCCCCAGGATCAGCTCGCCGAACTCGTGGAGCGTGGCGGTGTTGATTTCGTTCAGACCAACTATTCGATCTTCAACCGCAGCGCCGAGCGCCGCCTGCTGCCCGCCGCCGCCGACCGCGGGGTCGGCGTCCTCATCAACCTTCCGCTCGAAAAGGCGCGCCTGATGAAGGTGGTCGAAGGTCGCCCGCTACCGGACTTCGCGCGGGAATTCGAAGCCGCGACCTGGGCGCAGTTCTTCCTGAAATGGGTCATGGCCCATCCAGCGGTCACGACAGTGCTATGTGGTACTTCGAATCCGGAGCATGCCGAGGACAATGTCCAGGCCATGTACGGGCCCCTACCCGATGAGGCGATGCGCGGGCGCATGGTGCAGCATATGGAGACGCTCCCAGGTTTCGCCGATATTGCACGAATGCCCTGGTATCCTGACAAGGATGCCCAGTATCAAGGGTTGATCCGGGCGGCACAGGCAACAGCTCGTGCTCGGACGGGCCAATGAGATTTCAACTTCGATTAGTAGACGCTCTCGCGGATCGAGGGCGAAGAGCGTCCCTCATGGAGAGCGTCGCATGTTGCTGTTCAGAAAAGCGGCTCGAGGGGGAACTTGCAATTTCCCAGAGCCTGCGGGGATTCGGCTTAAGACATAGATCACAGCTGGACCTGTGAGAATCTAGAAGGAGGCATGGTGCAGATCTTGCCTCCTTCATCGAGACGGCAATACCGTAGGAAATTTGGACATCGCCGCCCGTGCCGTCCCTATCGGCAAATCGGTCGCGAAAGCGGCCGATCCGCTCAATGGTTAAAACCGCATGCTTCACAGGTTGGCAGGACATGCCACCCGCGGCGACATAAAGGTTGTTGCGCAATTAATCGCTCGAAGACGCCAGCTCGGACAAATCAGAGCGCCGTTCGCGCCTTTCCAGTTTTTGTCCAACTGGCTCGCGCTGCCGCAATGAGACGCGCGATCACGGTGGAAATGATTGGGGTGCGTGCGTCTGATTCGGTAAACAGCCGCCGGAGGAAGGTTGACCAGCGTGCCACCAATTCGTTCTGCCTGGAGCCCGAGGTGGTCCATTAATCTAAGCGGAACCGGACAACGCGGTCCGTAGGTAAACTGGTAGAAGGCGCCGCCCGGCCTCATCTTGCGGAATGCGCCGGTCAGGATCGCGATCACCTTACGGGGCGGCATCGACAGCACAGGCAGGCCGCTGACGACGGCGCCGGCTAGCCTCCCGTCGAAGAGGTCGATCGTACGCAGGCGGGCGGCATCCATCCAAAGCGTGCGCGCTCTTGGATAATGGAAATGGAGTGCAGCGGCGAACTCGGACCCGAACTCGATCAGCGTTAGGTCTTCCTCTCTGACGCCACGGGCGATCAGGGCGCGTGTGAATGCGCCCGTGCCGGCCCCAAGCTCGATCACCAGCCCGGTGTCGCGCGAGATTTCGCAGGTGATGAGGTTGGCCAGCGCCCGTCCCGACGGCGCGACGGCGGCGACGCGCAGAGGATTCTTAAGCCAGGCTCGTAAGAAGCCGAACGTCTCGGCCATACGCTGCTGTTTCATTGGATATCACCCCGAACATGTTCTTGGGCTTGTGGCATTGTTGATTGCGCGCCCCCGCCAGATGTCATCAGGTTTGGCATAGCGCGCGCACCCGTCTGCTACGGGCGCGAACCCATCGTGCGAGCCAGAATAGGGCTACTTCCGTAACGAGCAGGCAGCCCAGGGCTGCCAAAGCGAGGACCGTCATGTTCCTCGTCTCGATCGTGTGGGAGGCGTAGAAGCCGATGCCGATGAACAGCCCGTTCCAGACGGCGATGCCCGCGGCCGATGCCACGAGGACGCTTCGTGACCTTCCGCGCAGAATGGCGGCGAAGGCCGGAGCGAACAGCCGGACGGTGGGGACGAGCTGGAGAGCGAACGCAAGCGTTGCCTGGTTCCTGCGGAATGACGAAGTCCCGCGCTCAATGCGATCGACTGACATTCCGAAGATCCGCCCAGCTCTGTTCAGGAGGCGCACGGACCGCGTGGTGCCCAACCCACGCAGGGTGTAGAACAAGGCTGCGCAGCCGAACATACCGCCAGCGACCGTTGAAAGGAATGCAGCGGGCAGCGACCAGGCCTCGTCCGCTGCGCCGAATCCGATCGCCAGCAGCAGCCCGTAGGATGGGATGACCGGCACGAAGCGCTCGGCCAGCGCGATGGCGAAAAGACCAAGAAGCCCATACGCGCCGATCCACGCCATGATGGCTGCTACCGGATCAAAATCCATAATTCCATTCCTCTTCAATCGATGACTGGGGCAGCTTTCGCCGGATGCGGACCGCGCGACCTGAAGGGAGGTGGGCCGCCTCCGGTGATTCTGAAGCCGCCCGCAGATAGACAGGATCAGTGGCAATTCTGGTCTGCTCGTCGAGCATG
This sequence comes from Neorhizobium tomejilense, assembly GCA_002968845.1. Lineage (GTDB taxonomy): Bacteria > Pseudomonadota > Alphaproteobacteria > Rhizobiales > Rhizobiaceae > Neorhizobium > Neorhizobium tomejilense. The sequence goes on from PVBG01000021.1 coordinate 23,658, forward strand.
AGCTTTCCTGATCCGAGGCGAGCACACACGCCTCACGTCGGGACGGGGGGCAAAACCGTCCGGGTTCGGCGTTCGTCGACGGTCTCGGTGACGGCCAGCGGTAACGATCGTATCCGCCGGCCCGTGGCTGCGTGGATGGCGTTGGCGATCGCGCCGGCAACCGGCACGATCCCCGGCTCGCCCGCCCCGCCCGGCGGCAGGCCGCTGTCGACGATCGCGACCTCAATCGCCGGCGCGTTGGCCAGACGCTGCATAGGGAAATCGTGAAAGTTCGATTCCACGACGGCGCCGGCATCGAGCGAAATGGCACTCATCAGCGCGGTCGTCACGCCGAAGCTGATGCCGCCCTCCATCTGGGCGATCACAGCGTCGGGGTTGATTACGAGCCCCGCATCGATTGCACAGAAGACGCGGTCCACTCTGACTTCACCGTCTGCGGCCACCGTCACCTCGGCCACCTGCGCCACGACGCTGCGATAGCACTCCTCGATGGCGATGCCGCGCCCGCGACCTGGCGCCATGGGGGTGCCCCATTTGGCCAACTCGGCCACGCGGTTGAGCACGGCGAGGTGGCGCGGGCTGTCCCGAAGAAGTGCCCTGCGATAGGCCAAAGGATCCGCCTTAGCAGCCAGGGCGCATTCATCGATAAAGCTTTCTGTGAAGAAGGTGTTGAACGAGAAGCCGTTCGACCGCCAGAAGTGGATCGGCATGTGGCTCGGCACATGCTGGCTGCGGATCCGCCGGTTGGGGACGGCGTAGTGCAGCTTGTCCAACCCCTCGACCGAAATGCGATCCCCATCGGGACCGGGGTTGACGGGGAGGTTGCGGCTGGCGACCGAGTCGATGACTGATTGCGTCGCGACAAGCGCGTCATAGGCAACCGGCAGGCCGTCCGGCCCGAGGGCAGCGCGCATTCGGGCGGCTGCATGGCTGCGGAATAGTCCGCGTGCGATGTCCTCCTCGCGCGACCAGATCAGTTTGACCGGCCGCCCACGGTGCCGCGCCGCGAGGAAAGCTGCCTCGGCCACCACGTCCTGATCGCTGCGCCGGCCGAAGGCGCCGCCGTTCATCGTGATGTTGCAGGTCACAGAGGTTGGCTCGACTCCTGCCAACCCCGCGCCACGGGCAACTCCCTGCCGGACGGCCATAGGCGATTGCGAGGAGACCCAGGCCTCTGCGGTCAAGTCGTCGCGGACGAAAACAGTCGCATTGATCGGCTCCATGCAGGCATGGGGAAGGAATGGCACCGTGTAATCCGCCTCGACCACCGTCGAAGCATTTGCGATTACGGAACCGGTGTCGCCTTCGTCGACATGCTCGTACGGGGTAGTGCTTGCGAGCGCGGATCCAAGTCGCGCTGACATCTCGGTGCTGCTGACACCGTCCGCATCGGTCTTGGTCCACTCGATTTCGAGAAGCCAGGCGGCCTGCTCGGCTTGCCACCAGGAAGCCGCGACCACAGCCACCTTCTGCCCCTCGATGACGGCGACGTCACGCACGCCGGGCGCAGCAAGAACCTCGGCCTCATTAACGACGCGGCCCACCTTGGCTCCGAAGACCGGCGCATGCCGAATGGCGGCATGGACCATGTCAGGCAGAGCGATGTCCATGCCGAAGACCGGCTCACCCCGCACTTTGGCAGGGAGATCGACCCGCGGCTGCGACCGGCCGATGATCCGCCATTCAGAGACGGGTTTCAGCGCTGGGCGATCGGGTGGTGGCAGGAGCGCGGCCTCGCGGGCAAGCTCGCCGTAGGACAGCCGCTGGCCGGACGACACGTGGCGAATAAATCCGTCGGCGGTGGCAAGCTCCGCGGCCGGCACATCCAGCCGCGCCGCCGCCGCCGCCAGCAGCATGTGGCGGGCCGAAGCGCCGGCCACGCGCATCGGGTGCCACATACCCATCGTCGAGCCTGACGCTCCGGTGGCGATGAAGCCCAGTTGCCCCAGCACGCGCCGACCTACCCAAACGACCGGTCCGGACGCCTCTTCCGGGCGGATCTGCAGCATGTTGAACCACACGGAATAGGCCGGATGCGCCTCCGTCGGGAATTCGACAGTGATGCGGTCGTCGAAAGGGATATCCAGTTCCTCGGCCACCACCATGGCAAGGCCGGTATGGATGCCCTGGCCCATCTCGGTGCGCGGGACATTGACGACCACCCGGCCGTCGCTCTGGATGACGAGGAATGCATTGAGAGCGGCCCGCTCGCCGTCGAGATGGCCATGAAGGCCGTCGACATCGACGGTGGCGAGATAGCCGACGCCGCCGACAGCGGCGACAAGGGCGGTGCCGCCAAGGGCCGCGCCGGTGATCAGAAAGCCGCGACGGGAGAGAAAACGGGCCATGACTGTCTCCTTAGCGCTCGGCCAACATGTCGGCGGCGCGATGGATCGCGCGGCGGATGCGCGGGTAGGTCCCACAGCGGCAGATATTGGTGATCGCCTCATCGATCTCGGCGTCGGTCGGTCGCGGGGTCGCTTCCAACAGCGCCGTGGTGGCGACGATGAAGCCGGGTTGGCAAAATCCGCATTGTGGCACCTGCTCGTCGATCCAAGCCTGCTGCACGACGGAGAGCATGCCGGCCGGTTGAGCCAGCCCCTCAACAGTCACCACCGAAGCGCCCGCGATGGAACCGACTGGCGTCATGCAGGAGGGAGTGGACTTTCCATCGACGAGGACCCTGCAAGCCCCGCATTGGGCAATGCCGCATCCGTATTTCGGGCCGAGCAGCCCGAGATCCTCACGGAGCACCCAGAGGAGGGGCTTGTCGACCTCTGCGTCGACGCTCAATGGCTTTCCATTGACGACCAACTCAACCATGCCGTTTCTCCTGGTTATTGCCCGCGTTGCGTTGCTGATCGTCCGTCCCGTTGCGGCGCCACACGGCGGCGCGAAACCAGCCCCGGCCGGTCAGTAGAAGCCTCCGTTGACGAAAAGGTGGCTGTTGATCCACTCGCCGCGGCCCGTGCACAAGGCGGCGATGGCCATGACTACATCTTCCAGTTCGCCGATGCGGCCACAGGGGGGCATGGCCGCGGGCCTGGTGACGCTGGGGCGGCGAGCGCCAAGACGGTGCGACGGGCGTTACCGGGTCGGACATGGAAAGAACCTCTCTTTCGCAGAAATTGTGAGGTTACGACCGTGGCCCTTCGGCAGTCACGGCCGCCGGAGCGAGGCAGCAATACGCTGGTTTGCGATCAGCATGGCGATGCCGGTCAGGATGCTTGCGACCGGGACGGTGAGCAGACCGAGCCCAAGACCGTTGGGAACCTGCGCCGCTGTCGCCGCATCGCTGATCATGCCGACGATAAGGGGGCCGAGTGCGGGCCCCAGAAGACCGGAGCCGATCATAGCAAGGCTCGTCGCCATCGCCTCCTTGCCCTTGCCTGCCACCAAATGGGCAGCGCCGAAGCACCAGGGGAGCAAAAACGCGAAGGACAACATGCCGGGGACGAAAAGGAGGATAGAAAGCCACCCGACCGGCGCGAGCAACGCAGCGGTCGTCGTCAGACTTGCGATCATGAACAGGATTGCGGGCGGCCCGAGGACCTTACCGGTGCGGGAGCGCACGGCGCGGTCAAACAGGCGCCCACCTATCAGTGTTCCGCAAATCCCCATCAGGCCTTGCAGCAGTCCGAACGCCAGACCAGCCTCGCTGGCGCTGAAGTCGTGGGTGCGGATCAGGAAAGGAACCGCGAAAGCGTAAAACGGTGCTGCGGCGAAACCGAGTGCGATCGAGCCGATAAACAGCCAACGAAATGCCGAGGAGGAAAGCAACCGCAGACTTGCCTTCAAGAACGGTTCGCTATTGGCCGCCGTGCGCTTGAGCGCCGGGGTCGGGCCGACGACAACGAACGCCAGCAGGCCGATAAGACCGCCCATGGCGCCGGCCCCGACCAGCGCTGTACGCCAGCCGAGCGTATCCCCGATCGCACCGCCAACGGAGAAGCCCACCATGGTGCCGAGTGGAATGCCCATCGAGAAAATGCCGAGCGCCAACCCGCGTCGCGAGGGCGGGATCTTCCGGGCGATGATCGCGTGGCTGGAGGGCGTTCCGCCGGCTTCGCCGAAAGCGACTCCGAAGCGGGTAAAGGCGAGGAACAGGAAGCTCATGGCGAGGCCTCCGAGCAATGTCATCGCGCTCCAGAGCAAGATACATAAAAGGAGGACGGAGCGGGGCGATCCTCGATCGGCGGCGCGGGCGAGGGGCATCGACAAAAGCGTGTAGCAGACCGCAAAGGCGAGGCCAGTAAGCAAGCCTATCTCGGTGTCGCTCAGATGGAGCTCTTCCTTGATTGACTCGGCCAGGACGAAGGGAAGCATCCGGTCGATCTGCGAAGTGGCGCTGACAAGAAATAGGGTAATCAGCAGCATTGTGAGGCGCCGACCCTCGACATATTCATCGCCGCTCGCATTAGATATGATGGGTAGACCAGCTTGGTTATCTATTGACGAAGCGGCCGTTTCTGTCATGCTTGGTGCTTCCCTAGCTGTGAGTGACATCATCAAGCTAGAGGAAGTCTCTCATGACAAGAATGCCGAATACCTCAATAAACTTGCCTATTCCTGCAGGCGGCGATATGTTGCCGGCTGAAGGGCGAGTGCTGCGCTGGCCTCGAAACCAATCAGAGGTTCGGGTGTCGTCATCGCTGCTGGGCGGGATCACCGCATACATCGAAAGCCAGGGCGGCGGTGAAGGCCTGTTTCCGACGCAGATCGAGAGCGTCAACATCATCCGTTCCTATCAGCAGCGGATGCCGATGCGGCAGATCTATCGCCCGTCGCTCTGCGTCGTGGCTCAGGGCGCAAAAGAAATTCTCTTCGGCGAAGAGACACTTCGTTATGGCACCATGGAATGCCTGGTCGTCAGCATGGAAATGCCAGCCAACGGGCGGGTTGTCGAGGCCAGTGAACATATGCCCTACATGGGCGTCACCATCGATCTCGACGTGACGATGCTGCGCGAGGTGCTGGAACAGTTGGAGACGCCGCCCATTTCGTCTGCCACGCCCGGTCCATCCGTGTTCGTCGGAAAGGTGGACGAACCTTTGGCCGAATGCGTGCTGCGCCTGATCCGGATGTCCGAGACGCCGAAGGCAATTCCGATCCTCTATCCATCTGTCATGCGGGAGATCTGCTACTGGCTTCTGACTGGCCCTCATGGCGCCGAACTCTGCAGCCTGGCCCTGCCCGAATCGAATTTCATGCGAGTGGCCAAGGCGATCTATTTTCTGCGCGCCAATTTCACCCAGACGCTGCGTGTCGAGCAAATGGCAGAGGTCGCGCGCATGAGCCCGTCATCGTTTCACCAGCATTTCAAGCAGCTCACCTCGGTGACACCGCTTCAGTTTCAGAAGCAGTTGCGCCTCCTTGAGTCGCGACGCCTAATGGTCGCGGACGCTGCAAGCGTCGAGGAAGCCGCCTACAAGGTCGGCTACGAAAGCGCTTCGCAATTCAGCCGCGAATATTCTCGGATGTTCGGCGTAGCGCCCAAGCAGGATGCGCTGAACCACCAGCGCATGTATAGCCAGTACGCCAGCCGCAAGGCGCGAACAGCGTAAGGCCGTGTTGCAGGAGGTCGCTCCCTGCCGCCTCGGTTCGGAGCGGCCTTCCTGATATGCTGCGAAGGAATGCCATTGTGAGTGGCGAGGATATGCCTAGGGCGGTTAGATGCCGACCGGCGGCGTCACATCAGGTTTTCCTGCATTGCCTGATAAACGGTCCTCACGATTGGCCGAAAACCTAGACTGCGAGCGAGCGAGCCATCCATGTGCAGGCGCCAGGGATTGGCGAGCGGCGCTGAGGACGGTTCCATTGTTCCGCCGACCAGGGCGACGAGCTCGTAGATCGAGGTCGGCGCCTCATCAGCGATATTGACGATGCGCCCATCCATCGTGCCGGTCAGGGCGAGGTTGATGGCGGTGGCGATGTCGAGATGATGTATGATGCTCATCCTCTGGGCAGGATGCATTTTGAAGTTTGTGACCAATCGCGGCAACTCTTCGAGATGTCCGTCCTTATCGCCATAAACGAAGCCGAACCGCTGGATCGCCCAGTTTAGCCGGCTTTCACGTAGCGCGTTCTCGGCGGCGAGCTTGCTGGCCGGGTAGGCTTGTTGCGGGTTGGCCGCATCGTCCTCACGGCTAGGGCGCGGGCTGTCCGCGTCATAGACATTGGACGTGCTTGCCATGATGAAACGTGCCTCGGGCGCACGCGCCTTTGCCGCGGCGATGAGGTTGCGCGTGCCTTCGAGGTTGCTCTTCCAGATAAGATCGGTGTCGGGGGTGCGGAAAACCGCAGCAAGATGGATGATCGCCGAAACGCCCTCCACCGCCCGCATGAGGGACGCCGGATCGAGGAGGTCCGCTTCTGCCGCGCTGACGCCGGGGCGCGCCTGCTTCCCGCCGCGCGTCAGGACACGGCAATTCACCGCTGCTTCGACAAGGCGCGGAAGAAGGCGAGCTCCGACGAGCCCCGTTGCGCCGGTTACCAAGACTGTCATGACGCGGTTCCTTTCTGTAGCAGGTTTTCGAGACGCTCCGTTGCGGTCTGAAGAACCCGGACCGCGACCGCGATGTCGGCCTCGTCGATGCCGTCGAACGCGACCGAGCGGATGAAAGAGAGATCGGGCAGCTCGCCCCACAACTTGGCGCCGGTGGCGGTAATGCGTAGAAGCTTCTGGCGCTGATCAACCCGGTCGGGCTCTTGCTCGACGAGACCCTTGCGCACGAGCGTCGCGACGATGCCGGTCATTGTGGCGCGTTCGATCGTAAGCAACCGCACGAGATCACGTTGCATGGTCGGTCCGGCAGTTGCGAGCTGGTAGAGCACGTACCACTGCACGGATCCGAGATCGTAAGGACGCAGGGCAGAGTCCATGACCGCCCGTCCGGCAAAGTAGCATCGCTTTGTCCAGGCTCCGATAAGGTCGCGATCTGTATCTTTCCGCTCCCGATCCACCAACGCGTGCTCCAATCTTGCTAGCTACCTAGCAAATAGGTGGGGTGCCAAACAAATGTCAAGGGGGATCCGCTTTGCTCAGATCACTGGCGGGAGGGAGAGGAGACAGCATTGGCAGATCGAACGAAGGCCGGTTTCCTCGCCCCTTCACGAACTGCTGAGCGAGCTGGGATGACCCATCCTCGCTTCGTTCAACTGTAGGATCAGGCAGGAAATTTGAGCTTCTGGGCATTCGGTGCCGCGTCGCTAGCGTGTAGTTTCACGGGCGCATTGTCCCGCAGTTGTCCGGCTGGTTCCAAGACCGAGCTTCTTTTGAGGAGAGCCGCTGGATCATTGGCATCCACAGCGTCTGGCGCGCCACGACTCTCTTGTCGATGTCCGCCTCAAACCGTAAAAAAGGAAGCATGGAATGGTGAAATCACTAGCGGGGCCCTTGCTGGCCGCAGTGCTCTCGGCAGGAATGACAGGTCTCCTCGTTGGAGAGGCCTTCGCACAGGCCTCTTCGCCGGATCAGATTGTCGGCGTATGGCAGTCCGAGGACGGCAACCTCAAACTGGAGATGTTCGACGCCGGAGAAACCTATGCGGCCCGCGTCCTCTACGGAAAGCTTCTGGTCGAGGCTGACGGCAAGACCTTCAAGAAGGACACCCTCAATCCGGATCCGAACCTCCGGAGCCGTTCTCTGGAGCGCGCTGTTCTCGTGACCAACCTCAAGTGGGATGCCGCTGACCGTCGCTGGGAAGGCGGAAATTTTTACAGCGGAGCGACAGGCCAGACCCATTCCGCCCAAGCAACGCTTGTGACCGGAAAACTGGAACTCCGCGCCTATAGGGGCACCACCCTTCTCGGTCGGACCATGGTGCTTCGCCGCGCGCAATGAAGCCACGAAGAAGCTTTTGCTACCCACCCCTGGGCAGCAGCCATGCCTTCGAAAGGGGAGCGCACAATGGATGTGCAATTCCACACAAGCGCCATAGCGGAAAGTTCCTCGCCCGTTGATTGGGAACTCGCCAGGCCAAGCGGTGGCACTCAGCGTTCCCGCCCTCAATCGTTGGTTCGATCGAACCTAGGTCCCTTCGGCCGACTTGGCCGGGCTAGATGGCCTTCGCTTCATATTAAGAAGAGGTATGATCGGCGGCCCTCTGATGGATACGGGCTTTGGCTTCTACGGCGCGTGGATGGTGCGCGCGCCGCCATGGCCTGTGCCCAAGCCCGGCCGGCAATTGCGATCAGCATCGCGCCTGGGCGGTCAGGCTGTTCGCGCTGACGATCGGGCCGTGGATCTATCGAGTGGAATATGGGCTCTGGTCCGTGCCGGTCGGCGGGTTTCGGTCACGAGCCGGACTCAGCGGCTGTTTCGACGCGATCATGGTGTATTTTTTCTACCTTCCCAATTCGTCGGGCTGATTCGGCGGTTGACGCCCCACCGTTCTTCATGCGGCCCGATGCCTTCGGACGATGACTCGATCGGTTGCAAGCGATGCGTGCTTGTCAGGCGTGGCCGTAGGATCGGGCATGTTTTTTGCGCCTTCAGGCATGGCGGTTTGCGCCGCAACCGGCATGTTGAGGATGGAAGACGAAAATAGTGCGTCGAGGCAGGAAACACTCGACCCTCCTCCGCCTTGCAAGAAGAAAGGATCGCACATGACCAAGTGGACGGCCAGTAGGATTGCGTCTCAACAGGACCGCACGGTAGTGGTGACCGGCACCGGGGGGCTGGGCTACGAGGACGCGCTGGCTCTGACCCGTGCCGGCGCGCGCGTTGTGATCGCCGGCCGCAATGCTCAAAAGGGTGCTGAAGCTGTGGCCACGATCCGACATGCCGTGCCTGGCGCGGAGGTGCGGTTCGGACAAGTGGATCTCGCAGACCTTGCGTCGATCGCCAGCTTCGCGGCGCAGCTCACGCAGGAGCAGGACAGGCTCGATCTCCTGATCAACAATGCCGGGGTCATGAGACCGCCGGTGCGACGCGAGACCAGCGATGGCTTCGAACTCCAGTTTGGAACGAACTATCTCGGCCATTTCGCCCTTACGGCGCATCTGCTGCCGCTCTTGAAGCGTGGGCATAGGCCGCGCGTCGTGACCCTCGGCAGCGTGGCGGCGCGCGGCGCCGCGATCGACTTCGATGACCTGCAGGCCGAGCGCAGCTACAAACCGATGCGGGTCTATGGTCAGTCCAAGCTGGCATGCATCATGTTCGCCTTCGAGATGAGCCGGCGCAGCAAAGCGGCGGGATGGGGCGTTGAAAGCCTAGCGGCCCATCCGGGCATCACACGCACCGATCTGATTGTGAATGGCTCGGGGCGGTCGAGCCTGCCCGGAATGCTGCGCCGTTTCCTGCCTTTCCTGTTCCAACCCGCTTGGCAAGGCGCCTTGCCAACGCTCTACGCTGGGACCGATCCGATGGCACGGGACGGCGCGTACTATGGACCTGACGGAATGGGCGGAATGCGCGGATATCCCGTCGAGGAGACGCCCCCGAGGCAGGCGCTGGATAGCGGCGCGGCTGCGCGGCTCTGGGATATATCCTTGGAGATGACCGGCGCGAATTTCGCATAAACGCCGCGCGTGCCACTCCTTGTCCCTGTGCCGTGCCCTACCCGGCTGCATCGCTGAGCGATGGCTGCCGGCTCACCGGATCCGCCGACGAGTCGTTTGGCTGAAGGGACTCGTCCATCAATATCATCGCTGCAGCGGCAGAAACAGATAGGAGGGGTTTAGCCGTGACGATCGACCATCTTTCTCGGCCACCGTTTCCGCCAAGGTGTCGAGGTCACGACGGTTTCCTTCACGGGAGGGGAATGTGTCACCGTCGGTTTCCCGCTGTAACGCGTGGTGCCGGCCAATGTCGCTTGCTTCTTTTCAAAACCAACAACAATGGACGGCAGGCGCGAGCCTTGAACATGTCCTGGAGACTTGCTGATGGCATGGTCATGCGGCTACTTCACTGACCTCAATTATACCCATGGATACTATCCGGAAATGAATCCGGCCATGCTGCGCCTGGCATGCCTATGCAACGCCGTAGAGCCGCAACTGCCCGATGCGCCGTCCTATCTGGAACTAGGCTTCGGCCAGGGTGTTACGATCAATATGCTCGCCGCGGCGTCTTCCGGAACCTACTGGGGTACTGACTTTAATCCGGCGCAAACAGTCGAAGCTCGCAAACTGGCCGATGCCTCCCGAGCCGACATTCACCTGTACGACGATTCCTTCGAGGAATTTGCCAGGCGGGGGGATCTTCCGGACTTTGATGTTATAGCGCTTCACGGCATCTGGAGTTGGATCTCGGAAAAGAACCGCAAGATCATAACCGACATCATCCGGCGGAAACTTCGGCCCGGGGGTGTCGCGTATATAAGCTATAACTGCCTGCCCGGCTGGGCTCCAGTCGTACCGATCCGGCAGCTGATGTCCCTCTACCAGGACTATGGGGGCGGGAAGATGTCGAGACCGATCGAGATGATCGAAGGCGCGGTGCAGTTTGCGGAAGAGATCGCAAAGGCCGGCTCGTACTATTTTCGGGACAACCCTTTCGCCAAGCATCATCTGGAGCAAATGGGTAAACAGGGACGCAACTATCTCGGACACGAGTATATGAATGCGGATTGGCATCTTGAGCATTTTTCCGACATGGCCCGAAACCTGGATGAGGCCAAGCTTACATATGTTGGCTCCGCACGGCTGCTTGACGGGATCGATGCGTTCCAGCTCAACGAGGACGGTATTAAATTCGTGTCGCAGATCGGACATCCGATCATGCGTGAGACGGTCCGCGACTATCTGGTGAACCGGCGCTTCCGCACCGATATTTTCGTAAAGGGAGCAAGACCACTCCCGGGCCGGGAACATCGCGACGCCTGGTACGCGCTGGCATTCGTGCTGGTAGTCCCAGAGATTGATGTCCCGAAAAAGATCTTGTGTGCAAGAGGCGAAGTGGCGCTGCCCGCCGGCAAATACGACTTGATCCTGGAGGTCTTGGCCGAGGATGGCTACAGACCGAAACGTGTCGAGGAATTTTTCAAACACGCCAGGCTGCGAAAGCTCAAACCTCAGGACATTGTTGATCTCCTGACGGTCCTCACAGGAGCTGGTTTTGCCGCCCCGGCCCAAGCCCCTTCGGAGAAGGTCAAGGAGCAGTGCAGAGCGCTGAACCGACACATCATGCAACGGGCGCTTGTCAGCATGGATCTGCATCACATGGTATCGCCGGTGACCGGTGGCGGCATCGGGCTCAACCACATGACACAGCTATTCGTGCTTGCCACCAGTGAAGGCAAAGATGGCGCCGAGGCCTTGGCCAGCTATGTGTGGGATTTCCTGGACAGCACTGGCGAACGCCTAGTGAGGGACGGCAACAAGCTTGAATCCAAGGACGAAAATTTGAAGGAAATCAGGGTTTTGGCAAGAAAATTCGTCAAGTTTGGCCGACCGCTTCTGCAAGCCTTGCAGATCATTGATGCCCCTGAGGGCGGCGGATGGTCGAATGAGGCTAAGGAGTCATAGCTCCGACGGGGCACACTCGCCTTTGGCTAAAAGGAGAGAGATGGAATTGACGAATATCGAAGGGTAGCGGGAGGCCGGCGTTGGTACTTGGATCGACAGCGCATGCAGCTCGGCCGCATCGTCGAAATCGGCCCCTGCGCCGAGGTCTTCGGCAATCCCCGCCATCCCTACACGCAGGCGCTGCTTTCGGCGGTGCCCAATCCGGATCCGCAAAAGAAGCGGTCGGCGACAATGTCGCTTGCGCAGCTGTCATCGCCGGTTCACCCGGTCGGATTCACCATGCCGCTCCCGGAATACCGGGACCTTGGCGTCGGGCATTGCGTCCTTGTGAGTTAGATGCATAACGCGCTGCTCGGCCGTACTACCGATTGGAGGCATCCAACGGTCACCGCTAGAGGTCGCGAGGTAGTTCACCGTCAGAAACGCTTTGCATCGAGAAGGCGACAGGATATGCGGTAGATTTATACAAGCTTCCGGGGGTCTCCCCTTTGGACGAGCATAAATGGAAAGCGCTTTCATGGCGCCCATCGATGATGAAGCGGTCGATGCTCGTGATCTGCTCTTGGGGGAATTTGCGCCAGCAGGCGGGAGAACCCGCAAGAGCGTGGACTTGGACAAACCGCTGATAACCGACGTCCTAAAAAAAGACGCGGGTGCCGAGGGTTCATATTGGTTCAAGGCGAGGGTTCGGCAGCTTTGCGGCCCGAAGTGGGTAGTAGGTGAACGCCTACCGATTGTTCTAGCCGATACAAGTGCTAACCTCATAATAGTGAGCGCTTGTCAAAGCGGGTCCACACGTCGGTTCACCCGTGAGACCTAGCGCGGAAGGGACTCCCTTTGGAGTTTGCTAAATTAAACCCGCTCGGCCGGCCGAGCGGGTTGGGGGTCAGATAAGCGCCTGCGGTCACCAGGCCGTGAAGCCACCGTCCAGAACCAGGTTGGCGCCGGTCATATATGTGGAGGCGTCGGAGCCGAGGAACTGCACGATCGGGCCGAACTCGTCGATCTCCGCCTGGCGGCCCATGGGGACGCGCTCGAGGAAGGCATCAATGAATTCCTTGTCGAAGGAGCCGGTCTTGACGCCGCCGAAGGTAACCAGGTTTACGCGCACGCCCTTTTTCGCCCAGTAGGTGGCAAGATAGCGGGTCATGTTGACCAAGCCGGATTTCGATGCGGCGTAGGAGATCGCCTTGATGAACGGCTTTCCGTCGCGTGCTTCGCGATAGGCATAGAGCGCTTGGTTGGGTGACACGAGACCATACATCGAGCCGACCATGATGATGGATCCGCAGCCGGCTTCGGCCATCTTGCTGCCGATCACCTGGGTGGTCAGCATCACGCCCGTAAGGTTGGTGTCGATCACTTCGTCCCAATATTTCTGCGGATAGTCTTCGAATGGCGCGTTCTGGTCAGCGTCGCCATTTGGCTTACTGTCAATGCCGGCGTTGTTGATCAGGATGTGCGGGACGCCCCAGTCGGCAATCAGCTGGTCGGTTGCCTTGATCAGGCTCTCCTTATCGCGCACGCTGGCTTCGTAAACGCGGACGTTGTCGGCGAGTTCGCCGAATTTCTCGACGACCTGTTGGCGCGAGAATGGGCGGCGGCTATAGATCGCGACCTTGGCGCCTGCTCCGGCCAGCGTCTTGGTAAATTGGGTGCCGAGCTGGCCGAGACCGCCGGTCACTACGGCGACGCGATCCTTGACGGAGAATACGTCTTTCATTGCAAATTTCCTTTTGTTGAATTGGGGACGTCGGGCAGGACTGTGGCAGGATCACTGGCATCCGGCCCTTGGCCGCGCCGCGTCCAGGCGCGGTGGATGGCAAGCACGAGGATGGTGCAAACCACGATGCCGAGGCCGCCGGCGACCGGCCGCTCGAAGAAGCCAAGCAAGTCGCCGCGGGCAATCTGCATCGACATGATGAAGTTCCGTTCGAGTACGGGTCCCAGAACGAGGCCCAGGATGATCGGGGCGATGGGAAAGCCGTTGCGCTCCAGCAGGTAGCCAACGACACCCGCGACCAGCATGGTCCAGACGTCGAACAGCGTGTTGTTGACGGCATAGGAGCCGACAAAGCAGCACAGCAGGATCATCGGCACGATGACGGCACGGGGTACCGACAGAACATGCCGCGCACCTTTGATGGCGAACCAGCCCAGCGGCAGCAACAGCAGGTTGGCGACGAAAAACGTCAGGATGATTGCCGTCGGCATTGTCGGGTTTTCGATGAACAATCGCGGGCCGGGCGAAACTCCCTTCATGAACAGAACGCCGACCGCAATCGCAGTGACCGCGTCACCTGGGATCCCGAACACCAGCGCCGGGATCCAGGCGGAGGAAAGCCCGGCATTGTTGGACGAGGTTGCCTCTACCAGTCCTTCCGGGTGGCCGGTCCCGAATTTCTCCGGCGTCTTGGAGAACTTGCGGCTCATGCCGTAGGCTATCCAGGCCGCGAGATCACCGCCCACGCCTGGCAACGCGCCGACGGCGGAGCCGAGCGAAGTGCCGCGCACGACGCTCATTGGATACCTGCGCAGCAGCGCGAACATACCGCGATAGGGCTTGATGTCGCCCACCTTCGGCGCTGGCGGCAGCTCACGCTCCAGAGCGGTGAAGCCCCGGATGATTTCCGACAGGGCGAACATGCCGATCATGACCGGGATGAAGCTGATGCCGCCCGAAAGCTCCAGTACATCGAAGGTGAAGCGCGGCTGGCCCGTGGTCACGTCGAGTCCGACTGTTGACAACAGTAGGCCGATGACAAGCGAGACAGCACCCCTGATCGGATTATCGGAACTGACCAGTGCGCATGTCATGAGGCCGAGCGTCGCCAGCCAGAAGAACTCGAAGCTGGAGAAGTTCAGCGAGACCTGCGCTAATGCCGGTCCAGAGACGAGCAGGACAGTGGCGCCGATCAGGCCGCCGAGGGCGGAGAAGAAGAAACCGAGCGACAGGACCTCTCCGGCCTTGCCCTGCCGGGTCATTTCGTAGGCCTCCTCGGTATAGGCGGCCGAGGCCGGCGTGCCGGGTATGCGGATCAGGGCTCCGGGAATGTCACCCGCGGTGATCGCCATGGCCGTGCTGGACACGATCAGCGCGATCGCCGCCAACGGCTCCATGTAGAACGTGATCGGCACCAGCAGAGCTGTCGCCATGGTGGCAGTCAGTCCCGGCAGCGCACCGATGAACAGGCCGTAAACAGAGCCGATCAGAATAGCGAGCAGCACGCTTGGCGCCATCACCATAAAAAAGGCCGTCTCGAAAGTTTCGAAGCTCATCATAGGAATGCTCCCAGAGGCCCGGCAGGAAGTTCCACATGCATGATCCTGGTGAAGCTCAGATGCAGCGCCAGGACGAACAGCGGCGCGACAATGGCGATGGTGAGCGGTCGGGCACCCATCAGAACCATCAGCACGGTCATGAAGATCAGGCCGATCAGCGGGAAGCCCACGGACTGGAACAGCAGCGTTGCCGCCAGCAGGGCACCAATGGTCCAGATCGCCGTGAGCCGTTTTCGCAGGGACACCTCCCACTCGCTGGTATCGACCAGCGGTTCGGTCAGGGGCTTCGACCAGGCTTTCCAGCCAAGCAGCCCGCCGAAAAGGATCAGCGCTCCACCTGTAATGGACGGCATGAGGTCAGCGCCGAAGCGGACTCCGGGCACTTGCGGCAGGCCGGCGGAGGCGATGATCACGCCTCCGCCGAACAAGATCAGCCCGGGGCCGATCAGTCTTTCGCTGAGTTTCATGTCAATGTCTCTTGCTGTGGCCGCTACTTGGCCAGGCCAACCGCTTTCATGGTCTCGCTCAGTCCGTCATGAGCGGCCTTTACGGTCGCGGCAAAGGTCGGGGCGTCCTGATAGGCAACGGAGAAGCCGCGCGAGGTCATGAACTTCTTGAACTCTGCGTCCTCTGTGATTTCCTTCAATGCGGCGCTGACCTTCTGTACGACGTCGTCGGGCAGGCCCTTGGGTCCGGCCAGGCCGCGGAAGGGAAGAGGCGACCACTTGATCCCGAGCACTTCGTCCGAGGTCGGAAGGTCGGGATAAAGCGGGCTGCGCTCGCTCGAGATCATCGCGATGGTCTTGGCTTGGTTAGCCTCAACGAGCGCCTTTGCTTCGGCGGGCGAGGTGGAAACCACGGCAATGGCGCCAGATGTCAATTGCTGCAGCGCCGGCGCTGAACCATCCGAAGCAACCCAGTTTGCGGCAACGGGATCGATTCCCGCCTTCTGCAGCAGACCGACCCAGGCAAGATGCGAGAGACCGCCACGGTTTGCGCCGGAAGCTGCGACGCCGCCCGGGTCAGCTTTGACGGCTTCGATCAGGCCCTTGAGATCTGAATAGGGGGCGTCGGGGCGGATATTCACGGCAATGGCGTCGGCGTTGAAGCGACCTATGAAGGTCAGGTCCGCAGGCGTCACGCCCTTGAGGCCCTGCGCTTCATACATCGCGCTTTCGATGGTGACGACGCCGAGCGTATAACCGTCAGGCGCGCCTTGGACGATTGCAGAATGGCCAACGAGGCCGCCACCGCCGGTGCGATTCACGACATTGAAGGGCTGACCGAATTTCTTCTGCAGGCCCTCGGCCACAGCCCGGGCGGTGGCATCGGTGCCGCCGCCAGCTGCCCACGGTACGATCACGGTGACGGCCTTCTCCGGCCACTCGGCCATGGCGACGCCAGCACTCAGAACCACTGCCACGCCAGCCACTCCGGCTGCGGCATGGCGCCAGAACTTATTAATTAAAGACACGATGTCTCCTCCCGTTTCCCTGTTGCGTGCGGCGCTGCGACTATCCTCCCGCTGAACCGACACTTGACATATGACTTATGACATAAGTACTGTAAGCGCATGATTGGTGATGCGTCAACCACTTCGCTCAATCTGCAAAAGGTCAAAGCGAAACACGACTGCGGGAGCCCGACATGATGACTGCTGAAACATCCACAGTTCCGAAGCGAGACCGCCTGCACATCATGGTGGCATCGGCGCTGGAGGCCAGCATTCTGAGCGGCGAGTTGAAGATCGGCGACAAGCTGGATTCCGAAAGCGCAATCGCCAAGGAGTTCGGTGTCTCCACCCGCGCCGTGCGCGAGGCAATCCACACGCTCGAAACCAAGGGTCTCCTGTTGCGTCGTCACGGTGAGCGCACGACCGTGGTGCGCGAGGACGTGAACGAGTTTCTCGATACGCTGGCCGTGACGGTCCGTCAGCGGTTGGCGGCGGAGCCGGAATATCTGCAGCAGCTGATGGTGGCGCGTCGCATGATCGAGACGGAGATCCTCGAAATCGTCTGCGCGTCCGATGCGCCGATCGCTCCTGCGGTTAAGGAGAATCTGGATCGCATGCGCAGGGCGCGGGATGAAACGGACTTCTCCGGTTTCGTAGAGGCCGACGCGGCCTTTCATTTGGCCATCGTCCACTCGGCGGGCAATCGCATCCTGTCGATCATCTACGACAATTTCGCCAGCCTCATTAGTGAAGTCATCCAGGTAACGAGCCGTGTGCCGACCAAGTCGCTTGACGAGGCCTACGACGAACACGCCGCGATCTATCAGATGATCAGCGACCACAACGAAATCGGGGCAAAGGCGTTGGTCCGCGCCCAGATCGACAACAGCGCGAACTACCTGCGCATTGCCATTGAAAAAGCATCCAAGGGAGGAAAGACGTAATGCCTGATTTTGACTATTCCGATGTCGACTGGAGCGCGATCGAGCGCCTGAAGAATTGGTATTCGGGTGACGTGCACGACAGCATGGAGGCGCTCGGCCTCTGGGGACATCTGGAAGGCATCAAGTCGCTGGGTGCCTTGGCGGAAGGAGAGGTGATCTGCGGACCGGCCGTGACTGTGCTTTTTGGTTTGTCAGACCGCAAAGGCGAGCCACAGGACGTCTATCACAATGCTGTCGACAACGCGCCGAAGGGCGGGGTCCTCGTCTGCGAAGCTTCCTGTGCGCCGGGCTCCTGCTCCGGCGAGCTAATGAGTTCGGGCGCCAAGACACGCGGTGCGGCGGCCACGATCGTTAACGGCACGGTACGCGACCTCGCACAGGTCCGAAAACTCGGCTACCCGTTATTCGGCACCGAGCCGAGCCCGGTCGGCGTGACCGGAAAGAAGGAACCAATCGAATCGCAGATCCCGATCAAGATCGGCCGCGTCACCATTAAACCCGGCGACGTGATCTTTGGCGATGTAGATGGTGTCGTCTGCATTCCGAAGGAGCACCTGGCCGCTGTCGCCGACCAGGCCGACACGCTTGGAAAGCATGAGACCGTGGCCAGAGATCGTATCTTGTCGGGCGAGAAGCTGCAGTCTGTCTGGCCGGTCTAATCCGGCCAAATGCGAAGTGGCGGTGACGTTAGCGCGGCCACTTCGCTGTCGGGACAGCTCGATAGTTTCGATTGAACGGTCCACTTCGAATTCGAATGAGATCTTGACCAGCCCTAGCTCTGCCCCCTCCCTTTCAGTGACGTGGGCCGCTCCCCAACCACCAAGGGAGGGCTTCCTCGACGAGACTTGGCCGAGCGCGGTTTGGGCAGCGATGAGCTGGGACGAGGGCACCAGTGCGAAGTGGCAGGAAGCAACTACCCGGTATCCCGGCGCCAACCACGAGCCCGCCAGTCCCATCCCCAACCCTCAGCCGACGAAGCGGAAGACCTCGGAATTGGAGCCGTATCCGCCAGATCGGGGAAGCCAGCGGCAATAGGAAAGCTACGATGACGGCTCCCGGAAGGCGTTATGGCTTCTAACGGCAGCAGGGATAACAGCCATGGTACGCGGGATCCGCCTGGGAATATAATCCGATTCAGCCGCGAAGCCTTCTGTGGGTATCGCGGCCTGTCTGGGCCGACTCGAGCGGAAGCCTAGTCTTACGTTTGTTCAGATAGTCCCTTGGCGTGCAGCCCATCACGCGCTTGAACGCGCTGGTGAAGGCGCTCTCGGATGCATAGCCGAGCGCGGGGGCGATCACTGAAACCGATCGTCCAACCTCCAGTTCCTCGCCGGCCAGAAGCATCCTCCAGCGGGTCAGGTATTCCAAAGGTGTTTCACCGGCCGCTTCCCTGAACCGCTGCGCGAAGACCGATCGCGACATTCCGGCCTCTGCGGCAAGTTCCTGTACGGTCCAGCGCATCGCAGGATTGGCATGCATTGCCGATATCGCCGCGCATAGACGGGCGTCCGTCAGTGCTGCAAACCAGCCGGGCTCATGAACACCTTCCAGCAGATGCAGGCGCAGCGCTTGAACCAGCATCATGTGGGCCAGCTGTTGCGCAATCAACGCGCCGCCAGGCTGACCATCGCGAAGTTCCTCACGCATCCTCGCCACTGACCAGCGCAATGCCGCCTGATCCACATCCTTCCGAATATGCACAATCGGTGGCATCATCTTCAGAAGCATGCCTGCGTGCCGTCCCGCCACCGTAAAGCGGCTCCCCACGAGGAGCAGGTCACGGCCATCATTCAGCGTGACTGTGCCGCCCGGCAGGGCGGGAGGGAATACGGCCTTCGAATCCATCGGCGAGAGCGTCAAATCGCTGGTAAGGCGGAACGGACGTCCACTTGGAAGGACGAAGCAATCGCCAATTGCCCTGATTAGAATAATTTTGTGACAGCGAGGGTGACGATGATTGCGAGCGCCATGGCCATTGCGGGAATTGCCTTCAGTGTATTGGCGGGCTTGGACGAAAAACCTGTTTGCGCGCGCTTTAGACGGCCAGCTATCACCCCATGAAGCGCCGACAAGGCCACGACGAAAACTAGTTTCGTCACGAGCCATCCGCTGTTGAACCAACCGTACCAGATGGCCATCGTCATCCCCGCCACCCATACGATGACGAGCGCTGGCGTCGTGACAAGACGATCAAAGCGAGCAAATTTGGCTATGATCTCGGGCGTCGCGTAGGCAAGTGCCAGCACCGCCGCCATTGTGCCGCCGAACCAGACCACGATGGCGACGATATGGGCGGATTTCACCAAGTCATAGAGCATCGACCTTTGCCTCCGTCAGTCGGCCCTGCAGCCAGCGCTCATTGACGATGCCACCAAAAGGAATGAACGCGCCGATCAGCAAGCGAGTGACGTCGCGCTTCGAAAGCCATCCTTCCGACGATGACCGCATTACCGCCCAACAGAACGCAATGAAGGCCAGCCCGTGAACCGGTCCCACGATGCGGGTGGCCTCGGCAATCCCCGCGAAGTGTTTGAG
Source organism: Neorhizobium tomejilense (assembly GCA_002968845.1). GTDB lineage: Bacteria > Pseudomonadota > Alphaproteobacteria > Rhizobiales > Rhizobiaceae > Neorhizobium > Neorhizobium tomejilense. Next base: position 43,341 of record PVBG01000021.1, read on the forward strand.
GGGTACGGCAACCAACACCAGGATCAGCAGTGTGACGGCTTCTATAACGGCGAGCCATCGCAAAACCGTCCCGCGGTTCATTCCACTTCCTTCAGAAGCTTTTCCATTGCTTGGACGCGTTTGGCGAGGTTGGCGATCTCCTGCCGCAGCGCCTCTATCGTATTGTTGGTGATGTCTCGGTATCCCTGTTCGCCTTTGGCACGGTAGCCGGCGGTTAGGTACTTCAGCGCGAAGATGGCCACCAAGGCGACCAGGCAAAGTATTGAGAACGTAAAGAATATGGTGGCGTTAGTCATCGGCGTCTCCTTCTGCATGATATGCGCCCGGCCGCAGATATGGCCCACTTTGAACGATGATTTTCGGATCGAGCGACAGCACGAACGGGTTGATCTGATAGAAATTTGCCACCTTGCCGCTTTCTGCCGGCTCAAATGCACTCTTGACCAGTTTCGCGCGCTCCAGCTTGATCAGATGCATTTTCATGAGTGGCCTGCTGATGCCGGCCTCCTTCGCGAGTTGGCTGACAAATGCCCGCTTTCCATCGGCAAGGTAGGAAACGATCCACAGGCGAGCCGGATGAGCAAGAGCTTGGAGCTGAAAAAGCAGGTTTTCGAAATCGGTCATGTCTGTCACTCGTAGCGTAAGAAAAATGTTACGCGAAACTATTTTATTTCGCAATATTTCTCCTCATTGTGCGACGGCTTGACGCGTCAGTATCCTTGGTGCGCCCGCTCTACCGGCGGACCACAAGGCAACCAAGCGCAGTGTTCAGAGGTGGAGTGGGTGAAATGGACGACTTCAGCGTGACATACCCCAAAATCCGGGGAAGCCATTTTAAGTGTCCGGGGCGGTATCCTGGTTGCCTTGCACGGCCGCTACACAGGAGGCAGCGGAGAAGGCGGCAAGGATGGTGGCGCACCAATCATCTAGAAACTACGTGACCAACTGCACTGAACACTGCCGTGAGCGCTGCGCCAGCTCTCGTACCTCCTGGGCCAGGACCGCGAAGCCTTTGCCAGCCTCTTCCGCGATAGAGCTATGATCCCATCTTGCGGCATCCTCTCGATGGTTATACTGTTTTTGAAAAACAGTATAACACCAGAGTCGCGCCTATGAAGTCCATCGACCTCATGTACCAGACGATGCTCGTCGAGTTGGGCCAGCGCTCGCTCGATGCCGCCTGGACGGCCGACTTCCCTCCGGAAGGCCGGTTCACCCCGGCGAACATCAAGGGGCGCAAGTACTGGTACTTCGACATACCCGACGGACAGGGCGGTACGAAACGTCGCTATGTCGGCTCTGCCGACGATCCGGATATCGCGCAGCGCGTAGCCGATCACAAGCGGGACAAGGACGATCTCCGCGCTCGCAGGCGTTTGGTCAACACTTTGACCCGCGAAGGCGGGATGATCGCTCCTGACGCCATGTCGGGCGACATCGTCGAGGCCCTTGCCGACGGCGGCCTCTTTCGGCTCCGGGGCGTTCTCATCGGCACAGTGGCCTTTCAGTGCTATTCAGGACTGCTGGGCGTGCGCCTTCCCATGGCTGCGATCCTGACCGGCGATGCGGACATCGCCCAGGATTATGCCATCAGCCGGGAGGTTGAAGACAGCCTGCCTCCGATCGTCGAGCTGCTGCAGGGCGTCGACGCCAGCTTCCGGCCGGTTCCCCATCGATCGGGATCTGCGGCCTCGTCGGCGTTCCAAAATGCCGGTGGCTACCGGGTCGAATTCCTGACGTCGAACCGTGGTTCGGATGACTACATCGACCAGCCGGCGAAGATGCCCGCCCTTGGTGGCGCCAGCGCGGATCCACTACGCTTTCTCGACTTCCTCATCAGGGAACCCGTCAGGACAATGCTGCTCCACCGGAGCGGTGTCCCGGTCGTTGTCCCCGATCCGTCCCGGTACGCGGTCCACAAGCTCATCGTCGCCAGCCGCCGGCACCTTGACGGGCAGGGGGCAGCGAAGCGGGAGAAGGACGTCCGCCAAGCTGCGCTGCTTTTTGAGGCCCTGCTGCAGACGAGGCGGTCCGCCGACCTGGCGCTCGTCTACAACGAAGCATGGGAACGCGGGCCTGCGTGGCAGGAAGGCATCCGAGCCGGGGCTGGGATGCTGCCGGCACAAGATGCCGAGCGGCTTGAGACAGTCCTGATCGAGGGGGCAAAGAAAAATCGCGAAGAAATTGAACTTCCGTTTGGAGAGTAGGCTGTCTTCCGCCTCGAAAGCCAAGCAGTTGATTTGAAGTCGCGGACAAACGGAGTGCCAGGAATCCGGGTCCTCAAGAGAAAAAAGCACCGTCGCCAGTTTCAACAGAAGCCGTTGAGCTTGAGGATCTTATGAGCTTCTATGGCCGCCCGGAGCTCGTCTTCCGAATTGCGATCGCCTTGATTGGCGTCCGGGTGGTGCATCTTGAGTTTCTCCTTGTAGCGCCTCCTGATCTCTTCAGGTGTCGCGTCGGGTGAAATGCCGAGCGTCTCGAATGCTTTTGCTTCAAGAACCTTGAGCTTGCGAACCCGTTTCGCGGCGCTTGCCGCTTGCCGCTCGGCTGCACTCTTTCGCGCATTGATCGCTTTTGCTGAGCCTGATCGGGCCTTGGATGGGAGAGGGGGTTCTGTAACTCGATTGACCTTTACGCCAATGGTTGCCCGAAGACCGCTGGCGGCCTCTCGCTGATAACGGGCGGTCACGGGATCGGACAGGCTTGGTGAGAAGTTGTAGCCCTTGGTATATGCCGCCAAATGTGTGGGACAGAACAGCAGAAATAGCCCTTCTGCTTCACGCCCCACCGGCGCACGGTGCGTTCCGCTCTTTTCGCATCCGTCCCACTGGCACTTTGGCCCATCTGGTTCCTGATGCTTAGGCTGGCTTTTGCGGATTGGCCGCAGGCTCACAAAGATCTTTGAGTCAGAGGTCATGGCGCCGTTATAGGGCGACCCCGCTTCACGGGGCAAGATAGGAAAGAGACCGAAAGGCCCGGCTCTCGTCCGGTGGCGGGATCTAACTGCCGTCGGGGCGTCTCGAACAGTGGCGCTACTTCTCGTGCTCGGTCGCCCGCGCGAAACGTACACCTACGCCGCCGCCATTCTCCGGAATGAATTCAATCCCCGCGTTTTCCAAGACACTTTTGATCTTAAGAAGGGTGGCGTCGCGTAACTCTTCGCCCCTTTCGAGACGAGTGATGGTCTGCGTCGAAACTTTCGCTGCGTTCGCTAAATCCAGTACCCCCCAATCAAGTGCGACGCGGGCCAATTTGCATTGGATCCCCTTCATATCACCATGCCATGATGATTTTGATTGCGCATAGTCGTACGAGCCTGTATCTTGTTTCGGACTAGCGGCTGCACGGGTGTTGGTACCACCCCTGCAGCCTGACCACAATCTAGCTGTTTGGAGCTTGGATCATGGCTGATTCTGAGAATAGCAGAACTTTGTCTGCAATCACCCGCCGAAAATTACCGTGGGCCGAACTGGAAGCGATGCTCACGGGTCTCGTTTTGATCGGAGGCGGTCCCAATGGCCTCCTCCGGGAATAAGGATGTCTCCCCCGAGACCACGCGCAGAAATTTCCTTGCACGCGCTGCGGCTTCGATCGCAGCCGCGCCCGCCCCGGCAGGTGCAATGGTGCGGACGGAGAGGTCGGAGCAAGACGATCCGGTGGTGTCACTTTGGAGGGATTGGCTAGTTGCCCACAGGCTCTGCGGGGAAGCCTGCCGCCGGCAGCAAAAGCTTGAAACGGAGTTGCTTCGAGAGCTCGGTAGTTTCCCCCGCACCAAAATCCCGCTCACCGAAGACTGTGGTTTCATCTGGGCCTATTCCGGTCGGGAGATCGACCGTCTTTTGCCGAACGCGGATCAGGATGAAATGCGGCGGCAAGCAAGGACCGCATTGGCCGCAAGCTGGAGCGAATGGAAGACGGCGGACAAGCGGGTGGGATATACCAGGGCGAAAAAAGCCGAGGAGGAAATCGCAGATGACGAGGAAACGTTGGCAAAGGAAATGTGGAGCACCGCGCCTCGATCTGTCGCCGGCGTCGCGGTGAAGCTGCATTCCCTCCTGCAAATGGAGGATCCACGCTCTGCCCTAAAGGAAGCGCCGTGGCCGGAGCTTCGTACGATGCTTGCCGATCTTGTGCGGATTTGTGCAGGTCCGAATGCGATCTGAGTAATACCACCTCCCGGCCAGTATATGCACATGGAGTGGCCGATCATCAGCATCCGGATCATCAGCTCGAGGTCAACCGAGGAACGGCCGGTAGCGCTGTGTGATCCAGGCCGCACCTGGGACCAAAGCCCTAACCCAGGAACGAGCCCTGACCACTTGCGTTCATCAAAAATCAGAACCCATGGAGCACGTTATGGACCATGATCTCTGGGATGAGCCGATTGAGATCGTTGTTGGCCCGGGCGACCACTTCAAGAGCATTGGCGGCAGCAGAGACGCCTTGGCATACTTGATGACTTGCTGGCCCCAGAAAGGAGGCGACTCCTTTGCTTTAGCCAAGCGAGCCTGCATGGAAGCTGCCGACGGTAGGGGCGATCCGTCCACCGCTGCATCAGCGTTCAGAGTGGCCGCGAGCGACGCGGGCATTCTTCGCTGAGCGTCCGCAGGCCGTCGCCGCCTTCAGTGATGCCAGAACCTGCAGCGCGAACTCGATCATGACCTTGATGTCTTTTGCCGGTCGCTGCGCAAGCTCGCGATCTTTCTGTGCAACCACGGTGGATCCTGTACCCACTTCCCAGCTCGACCCCTCATCGCCACCATCCTGTGCGACCACGTCGGCTGGACGGCAGTATCCAGATTCGCGATAACGCAAAGGCTGGAAATTTAGCAGCCTGACAAGACAAACGGGCGGTCGGCGGTTCACATCCCATCAAGAGCTTAAGTCGGACCAATGAGTAACACTGCGATCTCAGGCTGATTGCAATCACTGCCGACGAAACGCTTCTATCATGGCCGCCGTTACATCTTGGGGATAGCAGACTGGGGCATAGCCGCCCGGTTTCGAATAAGCACTCCGGCTGCCGCACTTTCGCCCGCCGCGGTCGGTGCTGTATGGGCACGCACACGAGCCTGAGTAACTGTTCAAGGAATTTGCGATAATCCGCTGAATGATCGTAGTGTCGGGTAGCACAGGTACCTTCAACTGTGGCAGCTTCTGCGGAGAGTTTGCCTCACTGCGAGGCTGTTCCTCCTGTTTGACAGCCATGGTCAAAAAGCGGCTTGCCACCCAGCCTTCCTTCTGGGTGAGTTCGTCACGAACTCGCGACCAACCGTCTCCGGTCTCGACAAGGCCAACTCGGCGTCCCTTGTCGAAGCGGTCAAGTATCTTGCCCTGTGATGACGGCGTCTCTCGAAATGCAACACCGCTTCCCTGCACATAGCGCCTAGCAGTTTCCGGAGATGCTACCGGTGTTGGCAATTCAGGCTTCTGCGTGTCTCTCGGACGACTTGCCAACGCAGCGGGGTCAGCCCGTTTTGGCGGCGGTTCGGACGGGAGGCTTACCGGCGCCGTCAAACCCGAAGGCGGGGACGACGTATTGCTGGTTTCCACGGCGGTTGTTCGCGGAAGAGTAGCGGCGTCACGCGGTTCTCCAGAACTGAACGCACGACTGATCGCGAATATGATTAGCCCGCCAATCAACAGATGTCGCTTTTTCATGATCTTGCCCCCGCCATGAAATCTGGCTTAGATTTCGGAAGGGTGCAAGTTCAGGCTGCATCGGTAGCTTGTTTCGCCGACAAGGAATGTGCGGCGGATATCTCGTATGGAGGTCAGATGGTCAGCGGATGGGACAAGTCACCAGGACCGAACAATGATTATGCGCCAAAGCCATGGTCTGTGGCGAAGTGGTCTGCTTTTGTCGGCGTCTGGGTATTGGTCGGCGGAATTGTTATCGGGTATTTTACTCTCGGCGGATGACGAATGGAGACTGGTAGGAGTCTCCTCATAGAGTAGAGCCGGCGAACTGATGTCGTCCGCCGGCATTGTGTTATCGGGGCCTTGTGGTCAAAGGGGACGTCGTAGCTCGCACTTTTATGCGGCTTCCCAGACTTGGTTCAAAATCTTGGCTGCAAGTGCTGCCTTGTCCTGCGGCAGGAAGCGGCCGTAATGCTGCTGCACGACATCCGGCGTATCCTGGATGGCGTAGCTGGCATCTTCATAAGATCCGGCCTGTTTCAAGATGTGGGTCGCGAGAAAATCCCGTAGATTATGAGGACCGTGCGGCAGCAAGCCCTTGATGGCGCCACGGCCGGTATAGGGATTGTAGATTCCGTATCGCTGGATCACCGTCCGCCAGGCCTCGTAGAATTTGGTCGAGTCGTACGCCGCATCGATGGTGGTCGTCTTCACCGTTTTGGCGAACAGGGTTGCCAGGGTCCTTGGCGCTGCCGAGCAACATGTCCCGATGCTTGTCGATTTAGGCCTCAAGATATTTGTAGAGGTCGAGCAGATCTGGAAGGATCAGGCGGAACGGCTTCTGGCCGAAGAATGGAGCCGGAATTCCTCAACGCGACCGAGGGGATGAGCACTTCCCAGCCACCTTCACGATCACTCCAGCGCAACTCGCCGCATTTCATATCTTCAAGCATACACGAAGAAGAGGCCGCTCAGCGGCTCGCGGGCTTGGTTGAGGGCGGATGCAGCGATGACTTGCGGGGCCACCTGATCCACCTGGCCGTACGGGTGGGCGCGAGACGATTAACCGATGCAGCAGCATGTCTCGCACGGATTGATGAAGCCGACGCGGCGGGAATAGCTTCAGAACAGGCAATGTTGATCGGGTCGCTCCAATTCCCCCTGGTGGTTGGCCGTGATGCAGAAGCGGCCGCGATCTTGAGGAAGCTCGCGCCGACATATCCCCGCTTATTATCCAGCCTTGGGGGCACGTCCGGGAAATCATCAATTTGAGTGTCGGATGGCCGCCGTCATGGCGCGGAAGCGCAAGCAGCGCTCGGCATTGAACATCGGTCCAATGGGATTGCGGCGGCGTCTGCTTTGCCGTAAGGCCATCCCCGTTGGCACCTTCCTTTGATACAACCTTGAAATCATATTGCACTCATCGGCACCTTCCGATCGGCGCGACGAGATCGCTTCCCGGCGGGAGGCTACCCTCTACTAGCTAAACTGTTGAAGGCCTCGACTTGTGCTTTGATCGCCTGTTCCGTAGGTAACCTCTCCATAGAGCTCGCACCATAAAACCCATCGCAGCCCTTGCAGCGGGAGAGCACATAGGCAGCGTCGTCCGGCATGGCAATCGGGCCTCCGTGGCATAGCACGATAACGTTGTCCCGCACCGAGCGGGCCGCGTCCGACCAGGCATTGATGCGCTCGACGCATTCGTCGAGCGTGACGGTCGTCTCGGCCCCGATCGCGCCGCCGGTCGTCAGCCCAAGATGGCACACGACGATGTCCGCCCCGGCATTGGTCATGGCAATCGCGTCGCTCTCTCCGAAAACGTAGGGCGTCGTCAGCATGTCCTTCGCATGGGCGCGCGCGATGATATCGATTTCCAGTTCGAAGCTCATCCCGGTCTCCTCCAGATTGGCGCGGAACGTGCCATCGATCAGGCCGACCGTTGGGAAGTTCTGGATGCCGGCAAATCCCATGGCTTTCAGTTCGTCCAGGAACAGGTCGGGTAGCATGAACGGGTCGGTTCCGTTTACGCCGGCCAATACTGGGGTGTGGCGCACCACGGGCAGCACCTCTCGCCCCATGTCCCGCACGATATCATTGGCGTTGCCATAGGCCATCAGGCCGGCGAGGGATCCCCGGCCGGCCATGCGGTAGCGGCCGGAATTGTAGACCACGATCAGGTCGATGCCGGCGGCTTCCTCGCTCTTGGCTGAAAGGCCGGTGCCGGCGCCGCCTCCGATTATCGGTCTGCCCTCGGTGATCTTGCGGCGAAGGCGGTCTAAGATGTCGTTGCGTGAATGGCGTGTCATGATTTTTTCCTCAGGGCAATTCCAGCGAAATTGTGCATTGGGTTGCGGCCGGAATTGCGTAAAACGAAACGGAGAGAATTTCGAAGAAGAGCGGAGATTCTCAGGCGGCTATGTCGTGGAAATTGGCAGCAAGTGCGGCTGCGAACTCAGAGCTGTTGATATGGGCATCGATCTCAACCAACTGCCGGTTCGGCGCTGCCTGCCAGCCCGCGCGGATGGTCGAAAACAAGGTCTCGTCCGCCGCAGGATCATGAAACGGTTGCCCAGGCGCATCGATTGCAGACACGCCCTTCAGCGGCAGCAGGAAGCGCACAGGCCCTTCCATGCGGTTCAGTCTCTGGACTATGAACACGCCGACGCGCTGGTTCTCCTCCGGCGTGGTGCGCATCAGCGTCACCTGGGCATTGTGCACATGCAGCCGGCGGTCGCGGAAAACGCCCGGCACGGTCTCCTTCGCCCCGAAATTCACCATGTCCACGGCCCCGACCGAGCCCACATAGGGAATTTTTGTGCGGATGATGGCCCCGAACCGATCCTCGGTGGCGGGAAACACCCCCCCGAGCAGGAGGTCCGGAACCTCTGTCGTGGTGACATCGATCACCGCCTGCAGCAGGCCGGAATCCACCAGCTTCTCCATCGACTGGCCACCGACGCCGGTGGCATGGAAGACGAATATTTCATGGCCTTGGCCCAGCATGTCCCGCAGTTGAGTGACGCAGGCGGTGGTGACGCCGAACATTGTCACGCCGATGCTCGGCCGGTCGTCTGCCGAGAGAGTCGGGGTGTGCAGAGCCATACCAGCCGCCGCATGGGCGGCATTGCCGATCACCTTGCGGGATATTCTGTTGAGGCCGGCGATATCCACAACAGAATACACCATGGCGATGTCACTAGGCCCGACATAGGGCGCGACGTTACCTGACGCCACCGTCGATACCATCAGCTTCGGCAGTCCCACGGGAAGGCCACGCATGGCCTGGGTGACCAGCGCGGTGTTGCCGGTGCCGCCAAGTCCGAGAACGGCACCGACATCGCTGCATTCCTGCAGGAAGACGGTCAGCGCCTCGGCCATCGCGGAAATGGCCTTGCCGCGATCGGTCTGTTCAAGCACCCCGGCAGCGCCCGAGGGATGGCGTGCGGCCACCTCCTTTGCAGCGATATCGGCGCCCGGATGTGGACCCTGTGTGCCGACATCGACCAAGATCGCCTCGGCGCCGGCCTGTCTGGCAGCGCTCCTGGCATAATCCAGCTCCGCGAACTTGGTGTCGCAAGTGCCGACGATATAGACCTTTCCCATTGTTATTCCTCCCGTTTTTTATGCCGTCTCCTCACGGCGAAGCGGATTTCTTAGAAAACTGCACTTTGCATATTGTATATTATTTTGGATATTGCATACTTGGTTATCGAAATCCAGACGGAAATGAAATGATGAATGCTCGGCACCACCAGACTCTTCGAGAGCGGATCTACGAGGAGATCGTTCGGCTGATCGTATCGGGAGAACTGCCGAGCGGCGTATCGATCGACGAGAAGCTGCTGACGGACCGGCTCCAGGTAAGCCGTACCCCGTTTCGCGAGGCGATCGGTACGCTGGCAAAGGAGGGGCTGATAGAGATCAAGCCCTATCGCGGTTTCTTCGTCCGGAGCTTCAGCCAAAAGGAGGTCGGGGATCTCTACGAGTTGCGCAAGACGCTGGAATGTTTCGCTGTGGAGCTGGCGGTGCCGCAGATGAGCGATGCCCACATCGCCGGTTTCGAGCGGATTCTGGACGAGGCCGTTGCGGCGTTGCGGCGCGGGGATCTCGAGACCTACGGCACCCGCGACCGGGAGTTCCACGAGACTATTGCCGAACTTTCGGGCAGCGCGCCTCTCATCGAAACGCTCTCGCGGCTCGCCCTGCAGATCCAGATTTGCCGCGCTATCGCCAATGAAAGCAGGGAGTTCGCCGAACGCGCCGCGCAGGAACGGGATCAGATCCTGCAGGCGTTCAGGGCGCGCGATATCCCGCAGGCAAAGGCGTTGATGCATGCGCATATCAGCGACGTGCAGCAAGCGGTGCTCGCGCGCTTCAAGAAGGAACCCCCGGCGTCATAACCGGGCGACGGAAAGGGGAGGGAGGTCCCCCTTTTCCAACAAACGGGAGGCGGTCCACGCGTGGCTCGCTCAAGAGGAGGAAACTATGCTGAAATTTCTTGCAGGCAGCGTCGCGGCACTGGCCATTTTCGTCAGCGGCGCCGTCGCCAATGCCCAGACGCTGAAAATGTGGGGCCCGGAGCAGATCACCGAACCGCTGGTCGCCGAACTCTGGAACGGCATCAAGGCGGATTTCGAGAAGGCCAATCCCGGCGTAAAAGTCGAGTTCATGCCGCCGACCGGCACGATCAGCAATGGTGCGGTACAATCCGCGATCCAGTCCAATGTAGGGCCGGACGTTATCCTGACCAATTCCGGCATCGGCCGCATCAGCATCGTCAGGAACGCCAAGCAGGTCATGCCGCTGACCGAGCAATACGAGAAGCGCGGATGGAAGAACCAGATTTATCCCTGGCTCTATGCCGAGCTGAAGGGGCAGTTTGGCGGCGACGTCTATGAAGTGCCCGACGGACTGGATGCGCTGGGCATCTGGTATCACAAGGATCTCTTCGCCCAGGCGGGCTGGAAGGTTCCCGCCACCTGGAAAGAGTTCGAGACCCTGCTGGCGGCGATCGACGCCAAGGGCCTGCAGCCGATCGCCATCGGTCCGCGCACCACCGGCAGCGCCGGCCACCTGTTCGGCAACCTGCTGCAGTCAGCCAGCGGCAAGGAGATGATCGGCAAGGCCCTGCGCAAGGAAATCGCCTGGGACGATCCCAAGGTCGCGGCTGGAGCCGTGCGTCTGCAAAAGCTGGTCGAGGCCGGCTTCATCAAGAAGGAGATGGCGGGCCTTGATCTCGATGGCGCCTCGCGGTTGTGGTTCAACAAGCGCGCGGCGATGTTCGTCGCCGGTCCCTGGTTCACCGCCAATGCACGCAAGGCCGGATATGATCTCGTCAATGCCGGCTACGCGCCCATGCCCTCGGACAATCCGGGCGAGGCGATCCCGACCGGCGGCGTCGGCTGGAGCTGGCTCGTGCCGGTCAATTCCAAGCAACCTGATCTGGCGATGAAATGGATCGATTTCATGCTGTCTGACCCCGTGATGAAGAAACGCGCCCAGGCGCCGGCCAGCACCATGATCTATCCGCGTGAACTGACCGGCATCGAGCCGCCGACCCCCGTGCTCAAGGAGATCTTCGCGGCCGCAGCCGCAGGCGTCGGCTACAATCCCAGCGTCTACCTGCCCGCCACCGTGCTCGACACCTATTTCCAGGTGATCCAGGGACTGATCTCCGGGCAGGTCACCGGCGAGGCCGGAATGAAGCAGATCCAGGCAAAAATGGCAGAGGCGAAATAGCGTGATCAATCGTGAAACGCCCGGGAGCAGCACTGCTGCTCCCCTTGGCAACCGTTCGGCGTTAGCCAAAACGGCAACAGTCGAGGCGGGAGGGTCCGCAGCCGGCCGCTTCGACAGCCGCGACACCGGCAGCGCGCTGTGGTTGATGGCGCCTGCCCTGGTGCTCTACGCGATCTTCAGCCTGCTGCCGATTGCTGCCACCTTCTGGCTGAGCTTCAACAGTTCAGCTGGTTTCAACACGGCCTCCAGCTTCGTCGGCCTCGACAATTATGCGGCCACAGCGGCCGATCCCATCGTCTGGCAGAGCCTTTGGCATACCTTGCTTTGGCTGATCTACCATGTGGTGCTGGCCGGCGGCCTCGGGCTTGCGCTGGCGCTCGCCATCAGTCGGCTGAAGGTCACGCAGGTGTTTTTCCGCACCGCCTTCTTCCTGCCGCATCTGGTGTCGCTGGCCGTGGTCGGGGTCATCTGGGCGAATATCTACGATCCGTTCTACGGTCTTATCAACACCGCGCTGACGGAACTGGGGCTGGGCGCCTTCACGCAAGGATGGCTCTCGGATCCGGCTTTAGTGCTTTTCTCCGTCAACGTCGCAAGCTCATGGCAGGGTTTTGGCCTCTACATGCTGCTGTTTATTGCCGGCCTGCAGAACATCGACCACACGCTTTACGATGCTGCGGAGGTCGATGGTGCCTCAGCCTGGCAGAAGCTCGTGTACGTCACTTTGCCGGGGCTGCGGGAAGTGACAACCTTCGTCGTGTCGCTGGCCATGATCAACGGCCTGAAAGGCTTTGCAACCGTCTTTGTCATGACCAATGGGGGGCCGTTCTATCAGAGCGAGTTGATCACCACCTACATCTACAGGCTGGCCTTCCAGTCGCAGGATCACGGGCGAGCGGCGGTGCTGTGCATCCTGCTCAGCCTGCTGGCGATCGTCATCACCCTCGTCTTCAACCGCTGGCGTGCGAGGCTTTCGAAATGAGTACCCGTCACCGCGAATGGCCGGTCGTGCTCGGCCTCGCTCCCGTCATGCTGCTAACCCTGGCCCCCTTTGCCTGGCTCATCGTGTCGAGTCTCAAGACCGAGGCCGAGATCGGGCAGGCCGATCCCTATGCCTGGCCCGCCGACCTTATGTGGCGCAACTATCAGGATGCCTGGCAGATCGGCGGCTTCGGGGAACTGGTCGGCAACAGCCTGCTCAATCTCGCAGGCGTCGTGCTCCTGTCCCTGCTGACCTGCGCGCCCGCCGGCTACGCCCTGGCGAAGATCCGCTTTCCCGGCCGGGAATGGCTGTTCTACACTTTCATTCTGGGGCTGACGATCCCTGTCCAGGCCATCGTTGTCCCGCTCTATCAGGTGCTGTTCGGCCTCAACCTGGTGAACACGCTGTCGGGCATCGTGCTGGCGCAGGTCAGCAGCGGCATTCCCTTCGGCATCTTCCTGATGCGCAGCTTCTTCATCAGCGTGCCCGACGAACTGATCGAGGCCGCCAAGATCGACGGGGCATCGCATCTGCAGATCCTGACCAAGGTGCTGCTGCCGATCTCGACGCCGGCAATCCAGGCGCTGGTGATCATCAGCGCGCTATCCACCTGGAACGATTTCTTCCTGCCGCTGATCGTGCTGATCAGTCCCGAGGTGCAGACGCTTCCGCTCGGCCTGGTCAGGTTCGCCAGCACTTACGCTTCCGAATACCGGCTGGTGTTTTCCGGCACCGTCATTTCCTTCCTGCCTGTCATCATTCTCTACATCCTGATGCAGCGCCGCTTTACCGAGGGCCTGACACAGGGTGCAATCAAGGGCTGACCATGTCACATCATGTCCAGCGGGAAATCCGCTATAATTTCGAATTCGACAACCGCATCAAGGCCTGCTTCATCGGCGCCGGCGGCCATGCCTATCGCAATGTCTATCCGGCGCTTCGCTATGCGCCGGTCGAACTGCTCGGCATCTGCGATCTTGACGTCGACCGCGCGGCCAAGTTCGCTAGGCTGTTCGGCGCGGAGAGAGCCTATAGCGATCACCACGAGATGCTGGCGAAGGAAAAACCCGACCTGGTATTCCTGGTCACGGCCTACCACCCAGACGGGCGGGTGCAGGCAACCGACCTTGCGCTGGATGCGCTGAAGGCGGGTTGCCATGTCTGGATGGAAAAGCCGACCGCGGCCAGCGTCGAGGAGATCGAGCGGCTTATGGCGGCCAGCTCCGCTGCCGGGCGCATGGTCATGACAGGCCTCAAGAAAACCTTCTTCCCGACGATCGAGAAGCTCAAGGACCTGATCGGCTCGCCCGAATTCGGCAGCCTGACCTCGATCAACGTTCGCTACCCCCAGAGCCTGCCGGCGCCTGGCGAGCGCGGCGACCTCGTCAAGATGCAGAGCTTCCTCGACCACATCTACCACCCAGGCTCGATCCTCAATTTTCTCGGCGGAGAGATCGAGCGGGCAAGCTACGAGTGGGAGGCGGTGACGGGGGCGACCGTCACCAATATCAAGTTCCGCTCGGGTGCGATCGGCACGCTGCATTTCGCTGCCGGCCAGTCCGGCGCCAGCATGTTCGAGCGGGTCGAGGTGATCGGCGAGGGCGCTAACGCCATCGTCGAGAACGGCAGCAAGCTCACCTATTTCCGCAAGGCGGACCTGCCGCGCTATGGCCGTGCGGCGAGCTTCATTCAGCCCGATACCAACGCGGCCCTGGTCTACGAGCCGGAGCATTCGCTTGGACAGCTCTATAACAACAATCTCTTCTATCTCGGCTACGTGCCGGAGATCCTGCACCTGGCCGACGCGATCCAGTCCGGGCGCCCGATCACCAAGGGCACGCTCGAGGTGGCGCGCGAGATCATGAAACTCTTCGAATTCTACCGACGCGCCGATGCCGGCGTCACCATCAATCTTTGGTCCGGGAGCCGCACATGAGGGAAAGCGACATCATCTTCAGGAAGGCGGGCGGCGAGTTCGTGCCGACATCCTGGGGCGAACTGAACTGGAAGATCACCGGCGAAGGCGCACCGGGTGCGGAGATGACCTTCGGCACCTGCCGCATCAATCCGGGCGAACGCAATCAGCTGCATTCGCACCCCGATTGCGAGGAAATCCTTTATGTCGTCTCGGGCAGTTGCGAACACAAGCTCGGCGACGCGCTGTATGTGTTGCAACAGGGCGATGCCATCCGTATTCCCCGCAACATCCGCCACTGGGCGCGAGCGCTCGGTTCCGAACCGCTGTTCGCGCTGATCATGTTTTCGTCCGGCCAGCGCACCGCCGTGAACCATGAAGGCGAGGGGACGGCCTGAAGGTCGCCCGGGAGGAGGTGAGGCATGGGTTCGATTGCATTGCAGAATATCAGGAAGAGCTACGGCAGCCTGCCGGTCATCCACGGCGTCGACATCGCCATCGAGGACGGGGAGTTCATAGTGCTGGTCGGCCCCTCTGGTTGCGGAAAATCCACTTTGCTCCGGATGATAGCCGGGCTGGAATCGATCAGCAACGGCCGGCTTTCCATCGGGGGGACCTTCGTCAACGACCTGAGATCCAAGGATCGCGACATCGCCATGGTGTTCCAGAACTATGCGCTTTATCCCCACCTGACGGTCGCCGAAAATATGGCCTTTTCGTTGAAACTGCGCGGCGTGGCCAAGGACGAAATCGCCTGGCGGGTCGACAATGCGGCAAGAATTCTGGCGCTGCAACCCTATCTTGACCGTCATCCGCGCCATCTCTCAGGCGGCCAGCGCCAGCGCGTGGCAATGGGCCGCGCCATCGTTCGCGATCCAAAGGTCTTCCTGTTCGACGAGCCCCTGTCCAATCTCGATGCCAAGCTGCGCGTGGCGATGCGGGCGGAGATAAAGGACCTGCATCAGCGGCTGAAAATCACGACCGTCTATGTCACCCATGACCAGACGGAGGCGATGACCATGGCGGACCGCATCGTCGTCATGCGCGAAGGCATGGTCGAGCAGGTCGGCACGCCGCTTGATATCTACGACAATCCCGCGACGACTTTCGTTGCCGGCTTTATCGGCATGCCACCCATGAACCTGATCAAAGGCCGTATTCAGACCGACGATCCCAAGATATTCCGGACTGCAAGCGGCGTTCCTCTGCCGCTTCCGCCCGACCGGAGGTTTGCGGCCAGTGATCGCGAGCTGATCTACGGTGTGCGGCCGGAAAAACTCATCTTAGTCGCGGAAGGTGGCATTCGCGCCCGTGTCGCGATCGTTGAACCGACGGGATCGGAGACGCAGGTAACCGTCCGGGCGCAGGATCAGGATCTGACGATACTGCTACGCGAACGCGTCCCCTTGCGTCCCGGCGACACGATAAACCTTGCTGTCAGCCCGGCCGATGTTCATCTTTTCGACGCGGCCACAGGCCAGCGTACAGAGGGATAGCAAGGAACCGAACGGACGGCGCAAGCGGCTTGCCGAAATTTGCGATGGCGGAGCAGTTCATTGATATTCAATTGTGAAAAACCAGTCGTTGGTTCACATCCGTTTAAGGCGGGATATCTAAACTGACGGGATGTTCGTCCTCGTCAATGAACGTCTTGAGAAGTTGGGTCATTTCTGTATATTTGATATCAAGACCATCATTTTTACGGAGGTGATATCAATGCCGGCAGTCACCATTCGAAACCTGTCTGACGAAACACATCGTGCTCTGCGCGTTCGAGCCGCTCATCATGGCCGGAGCACCGAGGCCGAGATCCGCGACATTCTTGAAGCCGCTGTCCGTCCTCCCGAACGTATAAAGCTCGGTTCCTTGCTGACTGCCATTGGTCGCGACGCCGGGCTTTCCGACAGCGACGTTGAAGCCATAGAGAATAGTCGCGACAAGACACCTGCTGAACCGATGACCTTCGAATGATCTTGCTGGACACCAACGTTGTATCCGAGCCTTGGAAACCGGTACCTGATGAGGCAGTAACCGCCTGGTTGGACGCCCAAGCTATCGAAACGCTTTTCCTATCCGCGATAACGATTGCTGAACTTCGCTTCGGGATCGCTGCTATGCCTTCAGGGAAACGGCAAACTATCCTTCGCGACCGCCTTGAGGGCGAAGTGCTGCCCCACTTTTCCGAGCGCATCCTGTCCTTCGACCTGGCTGCTTCTCAGTCTTATTCCGGACTGATGGCACGCGCTCGGGTATCTGGGAGAGCGATTGGCACGGCTGATGGCTACATTGCAGCCACAGCGGCAGCAAACGGCCTCGCGATCGCCACTCGTGATACCAGCCCTTTCGAGGCTGCTGGGCTGAAAGTTATTAATCCCTGGTCCAGATAACTACGTGTGCATGTAGGTGCCGTGAGTTCGGATCCCTCAAGACCTTGGGCCGCCTGATTCTCTGGTCCGAAGTTCTCGCTCCCGATATGTATCGTGCCGTAGGATTCCGCCGCCATGAAGGCTGCGGATTCAGAACTGCAGTGAGCGCGTTCTTGCTCCATGCCAATCGCGGGCTCGTGAAACCTATCCTGGAGAGGTCAGTGCGAACTTCACTGACCCCGGCCCCTCCGACCGCAGGTCACCAGGCATAATCTGGGGCGGCTTGCTGCTTTCATGAGGGCTTCGACCAAATTGTGAGAGCTCAGGAGGCGCTCCTAGCGCGGAGGGCTGATGGCATCTCGGATCCTATGGAACATTGGACATCATCAGCCGAACGTTCGCGTGGTCAGGACCGGTTTTAGGAACGCCGATGAACTCGACTCCGGAAATGCCATCGATCTCGAAAGCGCTGGCGGTCTCCAGCTCGATGCTAGCCGAGAGCGATCTGCGGGCCTGTTCGCTCCATTTCTCATCAAGGATCATCGCGTTGATCTGAGGCTGAGTGAAACCGACGTTCTGGGGCTCGGAGCGAAACGTAACCCCGCAGAGATAGCTTGATGTTCCGACTGGCGGCGGTTGCCCGGAAGCGGGGTCGATCCCGAAAAGGACATCATATACCGGGTCCTTTGCAGAGTCGCGCTTGATGACGAATCCACTGCCGAGATTGATCCTCAGTCCGCTGACGGGATCTTCCATTCCGTGTGCTGGGAGAGAGATGCAGATAGCGGCCATGAACGCCGATCGACGCAACAGGTTTGTCAGGATGCGGATGAATCGAATGCCAAACGTCATGTTGAAAACCATGTGGTAGTACCTTTCCATCAACGTCAGTGCTGTTTGACACGCACCTTGACCGTGTGTTGATTTTCAGCACGATTTGATCGGTTTTTCCACTTCGCCGTGATCCACTCAGGGCGAATAAAGATAGTTGGACACAATTCCCTACGTCGGATTTGGTGGGGTAACAGGAAATGAAAAAACGGATCAGATGATGGTCGAACATGGAGGTGTTCTATCGCGGCCTTTACCTGCAAAGCCGGATCATATGATGCCAGCGTTGATGAACTTTGAGCGTACTATTGGCACAAGGCGGGGCGCGCATTTGAACCGCCGCACCTTGCTTGCAGTGGGAGTGCTTGGAATGCCGTCCTGCCAATGCAGGTTATGACCAGTAGGCCGCAATGTGGAGATCAGGCGGGCGGCGAGATTGGATGATGGAGAGGTTCCTGAAGTCGTCGGCCATATCTTTCCCAGCAGCGAACCAAACACCGACATTTCGCAGATCGTGGGGCAACCGCGGGAGGGCCGCCATTACGGCAGACCAATCGCCGATCGCATCCACGCAAAGCCTCGTCAGGCTGACGCCCGCCGGAGTTGGAATGGGATATTCGGCGGATCCGGGCACGGTTTCGAGAAGAAAAACAGAGCCCGTTATGTCCACTGCCTGTGCTTCCAATAACCTTGCGATTGCGGGAAATGCTGCCTCGTCACCTACGATCAGCCATTGGGGGCGTTGGATCAGCTTTCCTCGGCCAAGCCCCATGATACCAACGACATCATCCGCGGGAGCGGTCTCAGCCCACTTGCCGGTGCGGCCGCCGAGGTGCCTAAACACATCAAACTCGATCCAGCTCGCGTCCGGATCTGCGTTCCGGACTGTGTAGACGGGGCGATGCAGCGCGCCGTCTCCTGTCGGCCATACGGTCCGGCCGTTATTGCCAATATAGGGCCAGGCCGGCGGCCCGCTGCATGGTGGCTGTATAAGCCGAAAGTGGATGGCATCCCCAGTGAAGGGCTGGAGGTCGCGACCCGACAGCCGCACACGCAGGAAAGCCGACCCAATAGGGTTGACCGAGACGACCTTGCAGAGACGGAAACCCGGCGGCGATACACCGGCACCGTCTACTGTTTTCCAGCACAGAACACGGGCTATTTCCGGCGCGACCTCTAGCAGATGCTCCCCGATCTCGTCGCGCAGCAGCTGGAGGGTATCGCTCTGTGCAGCCGTTACCGTCATTTCGAGACCATCGGATGCTGCGCATACGAGGATTTCGCCAAGGTCCGTGCGGCAACCAACACAGCCATTTTCCTCAACAATGGGCAGACCTTGCTGTTGTGCCTCACGTAGAATGATCGACTTTACGATCTCGAACCCGATGCCCGGAAATACCGCATGCGCGATGAAAGGATGTGGATTCCGCTCCATGACCGACATCATTTGCCCTTTCACCGAGGAATCACGTGCGGACAACCATGCAGCGGATCGGGTATGACGAGACAATCCAACCCAAAAATCTGCCGCATCGTCGCCTCCGTGATCACATCGCCCGGCGCGCCCTCGCGATGTATTTTCCCATCCTTGAGTGCAAATACATGATCGGCGAAACGTGCGGCCAGATTGATGTCGTGGAGAACCATGACGACCGTTTTGGCACTCTCCCGATTCAGCTTTCGCACCAGATCCAGAAGCTCGATCTGATGGGGCAGATCCAGAAACGTTGTCGGCTCGTCGAGCAAGAGGATTGGTGCGTCCTGCGCCAATATCATTGCGATGAAGGCTCGTTGGCGCTGTCCGCCGGACAGTTCCGACAGGGGCCGAAGTGAATACGCCTCTACACCGGCCAGCGCCAGGGCTCGCTCGACCGCCAGAGCATCTCCGCGGGACCATTGTGACAAAGGTGACTGCCATGGAGTTCTGCCCCGCGCGACCAGATCGAATACGCGTAGATATTCCGGGACGGTCGAATTTTGCGGCAGGATCGCCAGCTGCCTTGCAACCTGTTTCGACTTCTGGCGATCGATGGGGTCTCCTTCAAGCAACACCTCCCCCTCATCCGGCCGCAAAAGCCGGGCGAGGCAACGCAGCAATGTTGACTTCCCGCAGGCGTTGGGACCGATGACGACACTGATCTTTCCTCTTGGCACAGCAAGACCGATGTCGTCGAGCACAGTGCCGACCGGCCGCGTCAGTGTCAGGCCTCCAGCTGACAGTGGAAAGGTGGCGGTTTTCATCAAATCACTCCCTTGCGGATTTCGAGGGTAAGTTGCCACATCAATAGCGGGGCTCCGATCATCGCAGTGAAGACCCCGGTCGGAAGATCGGCCCCAATAGGGAGAGAACGGCAGACAAGATCGGCAAGGACCGTCAGGCACGCCCCGACCGCCGCGGCTCCCAAAAGCGGCGAGCCGTTGCCCGCACCGGATGCAGCTGAAAGCCTGCGGGCGATTGGATTGGCTGCGAAGGCGACGAACGGCAGGGGCCCGGCTACACCGACGGCGCATGCGGTGAGGCCAACTGACAGAAAGAGGATTTTCAATCGGGTTGTCGAGACGTTGAGCCCTAGACCTGTGGCAATGTCATCGCCTAGTGCCAGGCTCTTCAGTGCAAATCCCTGCCATAGCGCGAACGGCCCAAGTATGATCAATGCGCCAAAGATCAGGACTACGTCACCCCATTCCGGACTGGGAAACGCGCCGACGAGCCATTTCATGATGTCTGCGGCGGTCAAGGGATCTAGCCGCGCCATCATGATATCGACGAGAGCCATGAGGAAGAGGCTCAGCGCCAAACCTGTAATCACGAGACGCGCTGACGACAGCCCCTTGTTCCAGGCGAGCGCGAGAACGAACGCTGCGGACAACACGCCGCCAACCATGGCTCCTGGCAAGACCCAAAAACTGCTTCCGGTCAGCATAACGGTGAAAAGCGCTCCGGTGGCAGCGCCGGAACTAAATCCGACGATGTCTGGAGAAGCCAACGGATTGCGCAACATGTCCTGGATCAGTGCGCCGGCGACGCCAAAAGCTGCGCCAGCCCCGATCCCGACGAGAAGGCGCGGCAGACGATGATACCAAATGACGATATCGGGGGTTTCATCCCCTTGCTGAAAGAGAATGGTCGATATTTCCGCCGTGGTCAGCGGATAGTTTCCAAAGTACAGAGCAAGCCCGGAGACAGACATGAGGATTGCAAGCGTCAGCACGGTCAAGACAAGCGTCTGCGGGTTAACCCTCCCGGAAAACGCAAAGCATCGCCACGTCACAGCAGTTGGCCTTCTCATACGCCTACCCGTCCTCTCCGGATTGCAAGGATCAGAGCCGGTGCGCCGATCACGGCGACCATCACCCCCGCCTGCATGCCCGTGCCGGCAAACAGCAGACGTCCAGCGATATCGGCAGCCAGGAGGATGGTGGCGCCCAGAAGAGCCGACACCAATAGCCGAATACGCTCGTCCCCGGCGACCAGCCCCATGGCAAGATGTGGCGCGATCAGTCCGACAAAGCCGATAGGGCCTGCCAGCGTGACAACGGCCGAGCAGAGACAAACGGCGGCGGCAAGTCCAAGCAGGTAGGCGAGCCGGATATCGACGCCAAGCGACCTGGCGTGATCCTCGCCGAGCACATAGGCGTTCAGCATCAATCCGGCAGCCACCGCGAGGACGAGGCCTGCGGCGAACAGTGGCGACAACGTCCCGATGGCTGCCATGGATATCCCGTCAAGCCCGCCCATGACCCAGAAACGATAGGTGTCGAGCGCTTGCTGGCTCAGCAAAAGGAAGCCACGCACAATCGCCAGGAAGAACGCGCTGACGGCAGCACCCGCGAGAAGCAGACGTATGGGGTGCGGCCTGCTGCCCGCAAAGGCTCCAAGCGCCAGAACAGCCAAGGCACCCGAGGTTGCGCCCGCCATGGCGGCCACCGATCTTGCCAATGTTATTGCATCGCCGGCAACGGCAATGAAGATCACCACACCGAAAGCCGCTCCGGCATTGATTCCAAGCAGCCCAGGGTCTGCCAACGGGTTTCGGGTAACTGTCTGCATGACGGAGCCAGCCGCTCCGAGGGCCGCGCCGCACAATAAGGCTGCCACCAGCCGCGGTATTCGCAACGACCACACGACAATATCTTCGGGCCGATTAAAATCTCTGGCAACGAGTGCATTCCACAGCTCGTTAAACGTAATAGGCCGAGGGCCGAGTGAGAGTGTCAGACCGAACAATATCAGGAAAATGGGCAACGCGAGGAGTAACAGCGGCCGGCTCTTCATGGGTTTTGGCCCCCGACGCTAGCAGCGTTTGAGGGCGAAGTACTTGCCAGCACCTTCTCAAGCTCCGGAACGAGGCTCGAAAGCGCATAGTCGAGGCTGAGCGGACTGGAATGTGAAAGCGCGGCAGAAAGCAGGACGTCAGCATGGACCTCACGCCCAGTCCTGACAGCACGGAGAAAGGGATAAAGCGGCTGGCTTGCGAACTCAGGGCGCCCTTTTCCGGAATTCAGCCAGATCAGTACGTCAGTGTCGATCGGGGTCAGATCTTCAGGAGACAAGCGCACATAGAAACTCCGCCCCACCGCCAGCGCATCGACCGCGTCTGGCGTTCTGAAGCCAAGGGCGGCAAGGAAGCGACTTCTGACATCGCGCGACGTGAAGGTTTCGGGCCCTCGTATAGACGCCATCACCGCTGTCTTCGTATGCCAATCGGGGTGTGCCGCCCGAACGGCCGCGAACTTCCCCTCCAGTCGATCAATAATCTCCTTTGCGGCCGTTTCGCGAGCCGTCGCGTAACCGAAAACTCTGGTCATCTCCTGCCAGCGCATGTCGTAATCCCCGCCGTCGGCCGCCGGTGGCAAGGTGGGCGCTATTCTCGACAGGAATCGGTATTCGGCTTCGGTCATGCCTGACCACATGCCCTCAATGAGGTCAGGGTGCAGCGCAGCGATTCGTTCGAGATCGATCTGACCACTCAAGACAACCGGGACTTCGTCTCCGAGAGCTTTCTCTGCCCAAGGCCAGACGCCCTTTGGGTTGTTTCCGTACCAGTAGCGCAAGCCTGCCGGTTTGATCCCCAATGCCAGCGCGAAGTCGTGCCCGATGTAGCTGAGTGTGACCACTCGAACCGGCTTTGTCGTCACGACCGTAGACCCGTAGCGATGCTCGATCGTGCGCGGGAAGTCTTCCGCACACGCGCTGCTCGCGGTCAATAACAGCGTCGACAGGACTATCAATCTTCTCAAAACCTGCATCGGGTGCCCCGAATAATCTGACACCCAGAGGTGCCTTCGCTTCGCTGGATGCATTGGTTCAGAATTTGCGCGACGCGGTGAACGTCACCCGTCGCCCCTCGTTGTAGGTGCAGCTACCGGCATAGTCCGCCAGTGGGCCTACCGCCGTAGCGAATGTGGCGGCATTGCATTCGGCCTCGTATTTCTTGTCGGCGAGGTTGCGCGCGGCCAGAACGAGGCTCCAGCCGTCCCGCTGATAGCTGATCGATGCATCGAGAAGGTTAGCGGAGCTGATATGATAGGCGTTGGTGGCATCCGAAAAATATGAGCCGACATGCCGTATCCCGATCCCAAGACTGAGACCTTCAAGCGCAGGCGCCTGCACATCATGTTTGACCCAGGCGGAGGCCGAATGGACAGGCGCCCTCGCGGGCCTCTTGCCCTGGAGCGTCGGATCCTTCGTCACCTCGGCATCCACATACGTGTAGGAGCCGAGAACCGTGAAGCCGTGGCTAAGCTCAAGAAGCGCGTCGACGTCGACACCCATTGAGCGAACCTTGCCTGCCTGGATCTTTGTTATTCCAGTCAAGTCGGTCGGGTCGTTATAAGTGGCGTTCAGCTTTGTTGTGTCGAACAGGGCCACGTTAAAGTGACCGCGGTCTTCCGGCAGCTTGTAACGCAGGCCGATTTCGTAGGCACGTGACGTCTCCATGTCGAGGGCCGCGCCGCTTGCCGTGATGCCGGCGGGAGGAACGTTGAAGGAGTAGGCAGCGTTGCCATAGACGGTCCATGCATCATCGAAATTCCAGGCAATGCCGAAACTGCCGGACGTCACCTGACCTTCGGATGTGATCTTTCCGGCACTCGTTTCTGTTGAGCTCGTGACCCAATCATGCCGGATGCCGCCACTGAAAACGAGGTTGTCGAACTCACTCCGGCTCGTCAGATACACACCCGTCTGATCTATGTCATTGTTCAAAACGGCAGGCAGATGGGTGGGAAGCCCGGACAGGAAGTTTGTCAGATCACCCGTGAAGAGATTCAGCTCTCCCAGATATCCCTGGGCATAATCCACATCGGAACGGGCAAGGTAATGGTCGAAGCCTGCCACAATAGTGCCGCTTAAGTCTCCGGACTCGAATTCGTAAGATAAATTGTTATCGAAACTCGCCTGGTAGGCCTTCTGGTCTAGATCGAACTTGCTGAGCAACGCGGTGTCAACCGAACTCGGATCTGCTCCAGGTACACCAAACAGTGCAGGCAGCGAGACGAAAGCGGCCGGAACCGCGGTTCGCATCCGCCAGTCGTTTTGCGCATATCGCGCTTTGCTATGGAAGGTGATGCCCGTTTCGAACTCATGCTCGAACTCATAGCCGACGGTGGTCTGCCTGGTTTTGACGGAGTTGTGGTCTGCAAGTCCGGTGTAGGTATCCGGCGAGAAATGCCCAAGCGGGTTGTGGCGCCGCGATCCGTATTCCGGCACAACCGACCAGCTGTCTCCGACATTGTCCTTTTGAATTTCTGCGAAAAGAGTGAGGCTGGTTGTGTCTTCCGGCTTCCACGTCAACGAAGGCGCCACGTAGAAACGTCCCCGATCGACTTCGTCATAATTTGTGCCTGATCGGTTGGCCACACCGACGAAGCGATAGGCGAAATCATCGCCGATCGGGCCAGTGCTGTCGATGCCGGCCTCCATTCCTCCATAGCTGGAAAGACGGCCAAAGACCGTATTGCCTGGCTCGAAGCTCGGACGTTTGGTCACGGCATTGACCAGGCCCCCCGGCTCGTTGGACCCATAAAGATCGGAGGTCGGCCCCCGGAGAATATCGAGGCGCTCCAACCCGAAAGGTTCGGTCCGCCATGCCGCCCAGCCGAATGTGCGCAACGGCATGCCATCTCGATAGGTACCGACATTCTGGGTTTCAAAACCGCGGATCACGTACTGGTCGTAGCGATCATCGTTACCGTAGAGTCCGGTGGCGACACCTGGCGAATAGGCGATTGCTTCTTCGAGATCGGATACCCCCCGGTCGATCATCTGTCGCTGTGTCACGACGTTTACCGAACGTGGTGTCTTCTGAATATCGGCGGAGATACGGGTGGCCGTGGTGCTGGAATCCAAATTGTAGGAATCCTCACTCGACTGGCCGCCGCTTAGAATGATGGGCTGAAGGACGGTCGCGTCGTCAGAGCCAAACGCGCCGCTTGCCGTCTCCGATGGGCCGATAATCGTCACGCTGTTTCTGCTGGTGAACCGCCAGGTTAGTCCAGTCCCCGACAACAGCTTGGCGATCACTTCCGGCGCTGCGCCTTCTCCCCGGAAGCCATCTGTCCGCAACGATCGTGTGGCCGCAGCATCGTAGATAAGTTGCAAACCCGCCACGTCTGCAAAGCGGTTTAATGCCTGGGGCAGGGGCCCGGCTGCGATTTCATACCGCACCGTCACGGCTCGCTCCTGAGCAGCGGCGATGCCGACGAAAGGAACCGTGACAACCGGCAAAAATACCGTCGTCGCAAGAAATACCGCCAGCCTGCGCGTGGAGCGGTGAGACGCCGCAAAGTGAGAATTCATGTAGACCCCCTGGACACATCTCTGACCGCTGACAACAGGCAATCAGATGATTTCGCGGTCTAAGACGTTTGCCCAGAGAAAAACCGGAGTAAGGAAATCAAGATATTTCAAAAAAATTCAGCGATGGATCAAGATCACGAGACTTCCCAGCCGTGTGTCATTGAATCCAAAGGATTTTTCCAGCGCCTCGATGATCTTGACGATGTCGCTTGTCTCAAACACGCCGCTGACCCGTCGCGCTCTGATGGACCCATCGACAATCCTTATCACTCCCTTATGATAGCGGTTGAGTTCGTCGATAACCTCGCCCAGCGGCCGGTCGACGAAGATCAGCTTTCTCCGTCTCCATGCCGTTTCGGATGCAGCATCCACTTTCTCGATGGAGCCAAGATGGCCATCTTCGTAACGGACACGTTCATCCGGGCCGAGTTCGACGGATGCTCCGGCAGGCTTGCCCGAAACGGCAACATGGCTTTCGATTACCGTCACGACACCGCCGCGGTCATCGTTTCGAACACCATATACGGTGCCGAGCGCAGTTGCCTCGCCTCCCTCGGACTCCACAATGAAAGGTCGGTGCGGATCGGAAATCACGGTGAAGACAGCCTCACCCTTCTTAAGGTGGATTCTGCGTTCACCAGAAGAGTAGGCAATTGTAATAGCCGTGCCGCTGTTCATTTCGGCTGTTGAGCCGTCCGGCAAAGCCAGGACCTGGAATTCGCCAATTGCCGTATAGCCATCGGCAAACAATGTCGATGGAACGTCGAGGACGTAAATGCCAAGGCCAAGGAGACAGAGAAACGTGAAGCCGGCCGCGATCGGTCGCAGGAAGTCACGCGCAGGCGGAGGCGGCGTTAGAAAGGCCGGGGTTAGCTGAGCCGCTCCAAGGTCCCGCCAAGTGCCGGCAATTTCTGAATAAGCGTCGCGGTGTTGATCTGAGGCCGCAAGCCAAGAACGGAATGCCACCTCATCCTCTACCGAGAGAGGGCCGCCATCGCGCCGAAAGAACCATTCGGCCGCCTGTTCCAGCATATCCTTGT
Organism: Neorhizobium tomejilense; assembly: GCA_002968845.1. Classification (GTDB taxonomy): domain Bacteria; phylum Pseudomonadota; class Alphaproteobacteria; order Rhizobiales; family Rhizobiaceae; genus Neorhizobium; species Neorhizobium tomejilense. The sequence continues at coordinate 69,655 of PVBG01000021.1, forward strand.
CGTTGAGATCCGTCATGAACAACGGTTAGCCTTGTAACGTCCAGAGACAATGAGACAATGAGTTAGTCCAACCAAAACAGAAGACGTTCTGGAGGAGCCAAGCCCCAGGTCGGGTGCAAATTTAGTCATTTGCCTTTACGCGCCGAGCGCAGTGGACCGTTGCCGCTGCCAGGTGCTTCTCCACAGCACTGGTGCTGATCCTCATCCGATTGGCGATTTCGGCGTGGGACAACCCTTCGAAGCGCCGAAGAACGAAGCACTCGCGGCATCGCGGCGGAAGTTCAGCAACGGCCTGTGCGAGAACTGCCAGTCGCTGCCGGCCGATGACCTCCCGCTCCGCATCCGGCCGATCATCGGCAGCATCCAGGGTGCCAGCGTCGATGAAACTTCTCTGGAGGCGCACTCGATGGCGATGGTGATCAGTAACGAGATTCGAGAGTATGCGGTAGAGATAGGCCCGTGGATTGAACGGCAGGTCGTTGCCAGTCGTCACCAGCCGTAGACAAGCCTCTTGGACAAGTTCGTCCGCCACCGCATCGTCGCCAACCCTCCGTCGCGCATAGCGTAGGAGCTCTCCGTAGCATCGTTCGATGACACCCGCGAGGAACCGCTGGGGATCATTGCCGTCCGAGAGCACCGAATCCGTCATTTCCTGAACTGCCTGTACCACCGAAATATGGCCGATGCTCAACCTTCGCCATTCATTAGAGCGAATAGGTAGGCGTTTCAAGGCCACGCTTCTTCGAACATCACTGTCGAGCCTGGCATCGCCTCCAGGGGCTAAACGGGGCGAGGGCCAGATACCAGAGAGCCGCAAGAACTCCCCGATTTCCATCTCGAATCTTGAACATCCGCCTCGGCTAGGGACGTTCAGCGGAATGTTGCCTCGGAAAAGGCTCGGCGTCCCGAATAGCGGGGAATGCTACTCCCTCACCAGAGCGCGCGGTTAGGGGTATCGAGTTTTTAGACCCAAGGCATCTGAACGCTGGGAGGTTGCTCGTTTCCGCCAAGCGAAAACGGGTTTATGCTTTTACATAGACCAGGGCGGTGGTAATTCATGACCTAAGACAGCATTCTGACGGCGTTAGCTCAGGTAGTCTTGGCCGGTCTCACGCGGGTGAAGCCACTTGAACCTCTCGACAATCCGCAAAGCGAGCGGCTCCGCCGTCATGATTTACAAGACCTGGTGGCGATGGCCAACGACGAAAATTTGGCCACATTCAACAACCCCGAGGCAGAGAAGCATGCTAGCAGCGTACATTGACGAATTCATCATGTTTTGCGCTGGCCTTTGGATGACGGGGGTCGGATTTGGTTATCTGTCGCTATCGAGCAATCCGGCCCGTCGGCCGTCGGTCGTTCGTCATTTCAAGTGGATGGGTCCGCTGCTGCTCGTTATTGCGATCATTCTAGCCGCCGCCTCATGAGCCATACAGACGCAACGTCGCCAGGTGCAAGTGATGCAATGAACGGTATTTTGGCCTGCGTGTCGTGCGGACGGGCTGACACAGAATCCGTTGTCCGTTTCGGATCGTACATTCTCCGATGCGCCGCTTGCGGCGAAACTGTCGTCACAACATCCTTCATCGCCGTGCTCGACACCGATCATCAATGCTCTGCCTTTTTCGACGCCGGTCCCGGACAACACCCTCAGCCGAAAGCGCTCGTCGCGCGGGGACCGCTCCGGCTGATTGCGACGACAATCAATGCCGCTGCAAGCGATGGAACTTTGGTCCGCCTGATTTTCGAGCGAACGGGCTGATCGATCGTGGAGAGGGGCGCGGCTTGAGGTGACTGAGGATGTCCGCATTCCTGGTTTTGTCCCGTCGAGGCCAGCAGCCGAAGCGCCACCTGGACGGCAAGATCAACATCAACTTCATTGGATACAGCTTCGCCTCCCATGTTCAATCCCAAGGAGATTTTAGGTTCGAGTCCCTTCAAGGCGACCGGGCGGCACGCGGAATGTTGGCTCTCTATTCCAATTCGTTGACGCGCGAACTCCGCCTGGATTGGGGGAAACCACGATTGCATGCCTGAAGTCCGACTGACGGCGAATTCGCAGACTCCTGCGCCAGAGAATGCGCCGGCGCCTTAAAGCGGCAGGTGAGAATGGTCCGGATTGGGCAAGGCCTCCGCATTGACTAGTTGTAACTGCTCCGTGGTTTCGCGCTACTTGAACTCCGCGAAAAGCGTTGGCGAGCCGGCGGCCGGGGGGGTGCGGACCCTTCGGTCGCCGATCCCGTCTTGACATCCTATATCGCCGGCTAGATAGCAACCAACAGCAACATGACCTCGTCATTCGAGGTCATGGATTGCGAGACTTTGTAGTCGCTGTGACGAGCGCGAGGCCATGCGGACCGCGCCGCTGCCCAATTATACGGACAATTGAACCTTGCTTGCGGCGGATGCGGCTAATCCTTCGGTGCGTATCTAAGATCGATCGGATTGACCCAGCATATTTGCCTACTGCTCCGAGCCATCCTGCTCGAGACAAGACCACCCCCGCGAAAACCTATCTATCGGTATGGCCATGTCCCATCCTTAGCTTGATCGATCCCACCGCTGCCATCCCTTAGTTTGCGGTGAGTTGCTGACCGATTTGGGCCTGTTCTGCGCCCATGGAGGATCTCATGTCGCATAGCGAAATAGGCTTGCAAGCCAAGAACGACTTTCCACTTTCTGTTGCCGGTGCCGCCGCTAAGGGTCACCCGCCCGATTCCATCCCCGGCACGGTTCATGATCTGGGCAATCTCATACAGGTTGCGGTATCAGCATTGAACATCCTCTCCCGCAACGCTCATTTGGCGGCCGATCCGAGCCTGCCGCCCATCGTTTCCAGCGCGAGAATGTCTCTTGCACGCGCCGGAACGCTTGTGGAGCAGACCCTCCGTCGGGCACGCGAGGGAGCGGCCTCGGTGGAAGCTGTCAGCATCGGTGGCTGCCTGAGCGAGCTTCGGGAGCTGGTCGAGAAAATCTGGGAGCCCGAAATTCAGCTCGACGTTCAGGTGGAGCCGGATTTACCGCCCCTGACCTGCAGTCGGATCAATCTGCTGGGAGCCATTATGAACCTGCTGACGAATGCGCGCGATGCCATGCCGGATGGCGGGACTATCGCACTTGCCGCGCGAAGAGCGGCAAAAGGCGGATCTACGGCGGCTGTCGAGATAGAGATCTTGGACAATGGCCTCGGCATGAGCGCAGATACGCTGCAGCGCGCCTTCGAGCCCTTCTTCACAACAAGAGCGACGGGGCTTGGCGGCTTCGGCCTGCCCGTGGTCAAGCGGTTCGTCGAGGAAGTGGGGGGACATATCGCAGTTGAAAGTAAACTCAATGCCGGCACTCAGGTCACAATGTATCTGCCGATTGGCGTATGCCGATGATGGCTTAGGCGGAAGCCAGACGTTGCCCTCTTCAGCGGTTATTGATTTCCGTGCCGCCGCAGTTCCGCTTCGGGGCAGTTCAAATCAGTGCTTGCCAGCCATAACGCGGACAAGTATAGTCCGCGTTATGGCTCACATAACGGCAGGTGTGGAATACGGGTTGCATTGTCTCCTGTGGTTGACAAGCTCGCCGGGAGCGCCGCTCAGCAGTCGCGATCTGGCTGACTTTCAGGGGATTTCGCCTAGCTTTGTGGCGAAGGTATTTCCGAAGCTGGAGAAGGCGGGGATCGTGACCGCATCCGAGGGCATCAAAGGAGGATATCTGCTTGCAAAGCAGCCCCAAGATATCACCGTTCTGGAGGTTGTTGACGCGATCGAAGGCAGAAAGCCCTTGTTTGACTGCCAAGAGATTCGTAGCCGCTGCGCTGTATATCGGGAGCGGCCACCGTCATGGGCAACGAAAGGCGTATGCGCGATCCATGCGGTGATGTTGCGTGCTGAGAAAGCTATGCGAGATTCGCTCGCGAGCCAGACGTTGGCGGATATTGCCGGTGATTTGGCGCGCAAGGCGCCGCCAGCGTTCTCCGACGATGTTCGCAAATGGCTTGTCGACAGGGCAAGGACCAGGACCCGGGGGCCTGCTGCGGAAGATGGAGCGTTGCCCTGAATTGCAGGCGAAGCAGGACGTGAAGTTGCGGCTGGCGGGCTGAAAACGCGGCCGCTCGGGTAGATGGGGATGTAGAGCAATGAAGGATACAATCGTCCTAGAAGGCAGCGGTGCTTCTCACTCGCTGTTGCCCATTCAGCCGGGAGACGATTCGGTTGGCGGGAGACGCTTCGTGAAGCCTGTTTCCCGCCTTTTCGAGAGGTGATCCGATGGACACCTTAACCGTCACTGCGGATAGTCCATTGGTCCTCGTCGTCGACGACGACGAAGACGTTCGCAACTCCCTTCAGGAACTTATGGAATCTGTCGGGCTTGATGTCGTCTGTTTCCCGTCGCCCCGGGAACTGTTGAGCGCCGGTCTCCCCGATCGGCCCGGCTGCCTGGTGCTAGATGTCCGAATGCCCGGCGCGAGTGGTCTTGACTTGCAGCATCAACTCTCGGCGCGCGGAATTACGAAACCCATTGTCTTTCTCACAGGATACGGCGACATTCCGATGACGGTGCAAGCCATGAAGGCCGGCGCCGTCGATTTCCTGACGAAACCGGTTCGCGACCAGACGTTGTTGGACGCCGTGATTGCGGGCATTCAGCGGGACGTGGAGCAGAGGGCGCAGGCGGAGAACATCCATCAGCATTCCAGCCGGTTCGCGACGCTGACGCCGCGCGAACGTCAGGTGCTTCGTGAAGTTGCGCGCGGCCGCCTCAACAAGCAAATCGCTTTCGAGCTCGGCATCAGCGAGATCACGGTAAAACTCCACCGCAGCAATGTAATGCGTAAGATGCGGACTATTTCTATCGGCGAACTCATTCGCGCCTGGGATTCATTGCCTTCCAGTCTTCGCGAGACGCCGCAGGCTTGAGCCTGCGCAATACTGTCCTCACAACCAAAAGCTGCTCCCCGAGGCATTGGTCTTGGCGCGTCAGCGCCGTACGCCCCTTCCTTCGCCATCTGACACAACCCGGAAAGCTGGGATTGTCTTCGAGCTTTAGCCGCCGATTATTGGCGAGGCATGAGGCCCTCCCTTTTCACGGGGGCGGTTGCCCTGAGTTCAGGCGGGATAACCTAATCACCCGATCTATCCTACCTGTACTCTGGGACTAGATGGTCGATGCCTCTGTTCGATAGGCTGGCGGCCCGGCGTAGCGCATTCTCCTGACCAGTCGAAGAGGCTTTAACAGGAGACGTAAGATGCGCGATATCATCAAAACTCTGTCGCTTGCCGCAATGGTGGGTACGGCAGTTGCAGCATTCGCACATGCCGCGGAACCGCCCGCCAAACCGACGATCGTGCTGGTGCACGGCGCATTCGCCGGCTCGTCGAGCTGGAACGGTGTTATCAGCGCGCTTGCCAGGGACGGTTATACGGCGATCGCCGCTGCCAACCCGCTCCGCAGCGTCGCCAGCGATGCCGCGACTGTCGCAAGTGTCCTCCGCTCGATTTCGGGACCGGTGGTGCTGGTCGGTCATTCATACGGCGGGCCGGTCATCACCGAAGCGGCGAACGGAAATTCGAATGTAAAGGCTTTGGTCTATGTCTCCGCTTTCGCTCCGGAGGCCGGTGAATCAAGCGCGAGCCTTTCGGGAAAATATCCCGGCAGCACGCTGGCGGACGCTTTGACTACGACTGCGCTGCCGGGCGGCGGGCAGGACCTCTACATTCGACGGGACCGCTTCCACGATCAGTTCGCCGCCGATGTGGCCGAAGACGAGGCGCGGTTGATGGCAGCCACCCAGCGCCCAATCACTCAGGCCGCGTTGGCCGAACCGTCGGGCGCCGCCTCCTGGAAGACGCTGCCGTCCTACTCCATTTACGGTTCCGCAGATCGCAATATCCCGCCAGCCGTGCTGAGCTTCATGGCCAAGCGCGCGCATGCGTTGAAGACCGTCGTCATCGAGGGCGGTTCGCATGCCCTGACGGTGTCACATCCCAAGGAAATAGCCTCTCTAATCGAGGAAGCAGCTTCGGCGGAATAACGCCGGCAGCAGACCCGCAACTCAATATCAAACTTGAAACCAGGAGATAGGACATGAAGATCGTCGTAATTGGAGGCACGGGCCTCATTGGTTCGAAAACCGTCGAACGGCTTCGCAAGAAGGGACATGAGGTGCTTGCCGCATCTCCAAATTCGGGCGTGAACACAGTGACTGGAGAAGGTCTTGCCGGAGCTCTGGCCGGTGCCGAGGTGGTTATCGATCTGGCGAACTCGCCGTCCTTCGACGAGAACGTCGCAATGGAATTCTTCGATGCAGCTGGTCGCAACCTCTTTGCGGCGGAAAAGGCCGCAGGCGTTCGTCATCATGTCGCGCTGTCGGTGGTCGGCACAGATCGTATGCAGGCGATGGGATATTTCCGAGCCAAACTGCGTCAGGAAGAGCATATCCGCAGCTCAGGAGTGCCATACACAATCGTCCATGCCACCCAGTTCTTCGAGTTCGTGGGTGCCATCGCCCAGTCGGCAACCGAAGGAACGAGTGTTCGCGTGCCGACGGGCGCTTTTCAGCCGATCGCAGCGGACAATGTCGCCGACGCCATGGCTGACGCCGCTCTAGCTAAACCGGCGAACGGTATGATCGAGATCGCCGGGCCCGAGCGCGCACCAATGAATGAATTCATTGAGCGCTACCTCAAGGCCACCAATGATCCGAGAACCATCCTCGCCGATCCGCATGCCCGCTATTTCGAGGTCGAGATCGACGACCGGACACTGGTTCCGGATGCCGGCGCTCGCCTTGGCGCGATTCGCTTCGAGGACTGGCTCCAGTCCCCTGCCGCCCAGAAAAAGTAAGCGGCTCACTCGCAAATTCCTCCCGGCTTCACCGGTCTCTCAGGGCCGGCAAGCCTCATTTCCCAGGAGACGAAGATGATCAGGACATTTCTTTGCGCGACGGCTCTCGTATTTGCCTCCGCGGCTGCGGTTTCGGCGGATGATGACCACAGCGATGAGAAGGTAACGGTGGTCTACGACCAGCCACTGCCCAACGTGCCCGGTAAGAGCATGAAGGGCGTGCTTGTCGAATATGCGCCCGGCGGCTCCTCGCCCGCTCACACGCATCCCAAGTCCGCCTTCATTTACGCGACGGTTCTGGAAGGAGCGATAACCAGCAGGGTCAATGGTGGGCCGGTGACGGTCTACCATGCCGGCGAGAACTTTTCCGAGTTTCCCGGCGACCATCACGCCGTTAGCGAAAATGCAAGCAAGACGGAGCGTGCTCGCCTCCTTGCCGTGTTCGTCGTCGACACGAACGAGACCAATCTGACGACCTACGAAAAGTAAACTCGAACGGGAAAGGCGGTTCTCGCCTGAATAAATGACGGAACGGCGCCCCTAGCCGGCGCCATTCCGGTTCCGATTACAGTTGATACCGACATGTCCGGCTGTGCCCGCGAGCGCCGTCAGGAGGAAATCATGCGCATCGAAAAGCTCTATCCCATGACATCGGCCCGCCTGATGGTGATCGATGTCGCCGCCACACTGCAGGCCGCCGCCCTGACGCTTTCCAACCCGGGGATTGGACTTGTGGTCGTCAGCGAGGGACACGGAAAGGCAGCTGGGGTACTCAGCAAATCCGATCTTATTCGCCATCTTGCCGACCGCGAGCCGAATGCAAGCGTCGAGGCGCTTATGAGCCGCAACATCATTTCCTGCAGCCCGGCAGATGAACTACAGGCGACATGGCAGGTCATGGTGGAAACCCGCATCCAGAACATGCCGATCCTTGGCGCAGACGCAAAGCCGCTCGGCGTTCTAGATATCCGCGACGCCCTGAAGGTTCTCTTCGAGCAGGAGCAGTTGCAGGAACACATGCTGGCGAATTACATCGCCGGCATCGGCTACTGACCTCCGAATACGGGACGATCATCATGCTTCAGGCATATGTGGGTGAAATCGCCGCCGCGCCGCTCGCATGGCTGATCATTCTAGGTTTGACCGGGATGGCCGTTTGGAAGCTCATCGGTCCGTTACACTCCAACCTGCGGCTCGTGGTGCAGATCGTCTTTTTCACGGCCATGACCTCCGTCCTCTTTCTCGAAGATATTCCGCTCGGTGAATCTCAAGGCCTGCGGATCGGCGACGAGCGTGCCGTGTTCATCGTTTTCGGCCAATTGCTGTGGTGGCTCCATCTCTCCTGGGCCGTCATCGGGTTCGTGCGCATCTATCTTGTATTGGAAGGTCGGCCCCGCGAGGCCCGCCTGCTGCAGGACATTGTCGTCGGTGTCGTCTACATGTGTGTCACGCTTGCCGCCCTGGCTTTTGTTTTCGGCGCTCCTGTTGGAACGCTGATCGCGACGTCCGGCGTCATCGCCATTGCGCTTGGTCTTGCCCTTCAGAATACACTCGGCGACGTCTTTTCCGGTGTCGCCCTTAATCTCGGGCGTACCTTTGCGCTAGGCGACTGGATTCTCCTTGAAGACGGCACGGAAGGACGAGTTACAGCAAGCACCTGGCGCTCGACGCAAATTCTGACGGGCGCCAACAACATCGTCGTGGTGCCTAATAGTGTCCTTGCAAAGCTGAAGCTGACCAATGTCAGCCGGCCCGATGAAACGCATCTCCTAAAGATGACAGTACGGCTGGTCCCGACGCACGCACCCTCAATTGTCGAGGAGGCCATGTTGACGGTTCTGGCCGGCTGCAATTCGATCATCCGCGAGCCACCGCCACTGGTCTCGTTCGGCGGCCTCGATGCCACCGCGCTGGAAATCCGTCTTTTTTTCCGCGTGAGCAATCCACTTCTGAGAATAAGGGCTCAAAACGAGGTGATCGATCGAGTCTACCGTCATTGCCGATCGTCCGGGCTGCATCTTGCGATGCCGCCCTCGGCGATCGCCATCATGGACGGAACTTACTTGCAGGAAATCTCTGCACCTCCTGAAGCGATACTGCAGGAGGTTGTCGATGAAAATCCGATCCTCTCCAGGCTGACGCGATCCGAAAGAGAGAAATTGGCTCAGTCGGGAATCGAGCGCGAATATCGGGAGGGTGACGTCATCGTCGCCCAGGGACAGGCGCTACCTTGGATGATGATCATCCGCACCGGCGTCGTATCGATGCAGCACGAGGAGCAGGAAAAAAGACGCCTTTCCTCGGGCGATTTCTTTGGGGAAACCGGCCTTCTGGTGGGAACGGAGGAGGCCTACACGCTGCAGGCCCTGACGCGCGTCACTGCTTACGAGATCGACCAGAAGAGTTTTGCGCAGCTGATCGCCGAACGACCGGCAATAGCCGAGGAGATCGCGGCAATGCTATCCTCGGGTTCTGGCGACGTCGGCGATCTACGGCTTGCAGAAGAGAAACACGAGCGGACTGCCACCGCTTTTCTGAAGTCAATTCGGACGATCTTCAGCAGCTGAATATGGAGAGCACGGCGGGCCGCAAGACCCCGGCATTGCCTCTTTGCGCCGCACTTGGATCGGATATCTGCTGGCGGTTACGGTATGCTTAGCCACAGTCGTAAGCTGAATCGGCCCGCGGATCTTCGCCCTATCCTTCGGAACAGGTGTTTTTGTTGCAAGCTCCCATATACCGTCCCTGGTGGAGAGGCCGTGGCATAGTGTCAAGCGAACCATGGTGATCTCAAATGAAATGGGATCGGGTTGAGACATGTCGAAGTCCGCCGGAGCTTCGGGGATGGGTAGAAGTGGGGGATCGGCAAGTTCCCCCGATATCGATGCCGTACAGGCGGCAAAGATCGTCGAGCGGATCACCGGCAATGCCTGGGCAACCGATGCCGGCGGCAATTTTATCTATGTGACGCCGGCGGCACTCGCCTTTTTCGGCACGAGCCTGGAAAGCCTCAATGCGCAGCCGGAGGAACATACGCTTGGCTGGAAACATGTGATCCATCCTGAAGACTACGATGCGGCAGCTGCGACATGGCGCCGTTGCTTGCGGACGGGGGAGCATTACAACGTCGAGCACCGGATGCTGCGGGCGACCGGTGTGTATGGCTGGGCGCGCAGCACGGGACAGCCGATACGCGACAGGGATGGTTCGGTAGCGGGATGGTACGGCACGGTGATCGATATAGCCGTCCCGTCGCGGCCGAACGACTGCGACGGCCGACTTGCCGATCAACCCGCGCAGGATCCACGTCTATCAATGGACGCGGTTCATCCACACGACAGGCCAGCCGTGGAGCAGGCAGCGGCGCGAGCCTTCTTTCACGGCATTCCTCAGGTTAGCAGTTATCGGCAGCTCCAGGAGGATGGCAGCTACCGCTGGATCGAATTCCTCGTGGAGCCGGACTACAGCATCAGCGTCGATGTCGACCCGGCAGTGGCGCGGCAAGACGAGCCATGGACCATGGCAAGCTCGTTCGGCGAGACGGGCGACGCGGTTCAAGCCGCGCTTGCCATCGAGAAACTCTATGGTGGTGCCTGGGCGATCGACACCATCGGGCAATTCACCTACGCAACCCCCACGGCCCAGACCTCGATCGCGATGACGCTTGAGGACCTCAACGTTCTCCTGGACGGAAAGCCTTTCCTCGAAGGCGGTAGGCAAGGCTGGCAGCGCGGCGCGCATCCCGACGACAGCGAAAGGGCAGGAGAAACGCTGCGCCGCGCGCTCAAGACTGGCGAGCACTGGAATTTCGAATATAGGGTCCTGCGCGCCAACGGCGCCTCTGTCTGGCATCGGGCCGCGGCCCGTCCGACGCGCGACGGGCAAGGGCGTATCACCGGATGGTATGGAACAGCATTGGATATTGACGTGTATAAAAAAACCGAGGCGGCACTCCGAGAACGCGAACGGCAGTTGCAGCAGCTCATCGACACCGTGCCGGCATTGATCTGGAGTACGATGGCGGATGGAACGCCAGCCTTTGTGAACAAGCGCTTCACGGAGGTGACAGGGGCTAGGCTTGAAGACATGACGGCACCGGATGGCTCGGCTTCGCTTGGCGTTGTGCATCCCGATGATAGGGCGGCGGCCCGCGAGGCCTTTCTGCATTCGGTGAGAACAGGCATCCCATACATTAGGCGATACCGCCAACGCCGAGCCGGCGGCACCTATCGCTGGACTGAAACGCGGGCGGAACCATCGCGCGATGAAGCAGGCACGATCATCCAATGGTATGGTGTGAGTTCCGATATCCATGATCTCATAACCAGCCAGGAGGCGTTGCGCGAAAGCGAGCAGCACCTCCAACAGCTGGTCGAAACGCTGCCTGCGCTGATTTATTGCGCTCTGCCAAATGGCAAGCCGATCTATCGCAGCCAGCGTCTTCGCCAATATCTCGGCTTCAACCTCGAAGACACGGATGATCTGGGAAAATCCCGGCTGGACGGGACGCTCGACGCTGTTATCCATCCTGATGACCTTGCGTCCGTGAAGGAGCAGTATGCTCATTCGCTTGCTACCGGCGATCCGTATTTGCTGAGGCATCGGCTGCGGCGCTTCGACGGTGTGTATCGGTGGGTGGAGACCCGGGCCTCGGCCATGCGCAACGGCGACGGCGAGATTGTGCAATGGAATGGCATTTGCCTCGATATTGAGGATCAGGTGCGTGCGCAGGAGGAGCTTAGCCGCGCCCAGGAAAATCTCGCCCGCTCCAGCCAGGCGGCAAGCTTAGCGGAGTTGTCGGCGTCTATTGCGCATGAGGTGAATCAGCCGCTTGCAGCCGTCATGAATTATTCCAGCGCCTGCCAGCGCTGGCTCACGGCCGAGCCGCCGAATATCGAGCGTGCCCAGAAAACGCTGGATCGCATCGTCCATAGTGCCAATTCCGCGGCCGATGTCGTCAGCCGCATTCGCGCTCTCTTCAAGCAATCGACGGACAAACGGGACAGCACTGAGCTCGGCGCCGTCGTCAGACAGGCGCGTGACCTGCTTGCGGAGGAGGCAGCGCGGCGGCGCATCCGGATGGATATCGAAGGCGAGAGTGGTCTTCGGCTCGTTCCGTTCGACCGGGTGCAGATCCAGCAGGTGTTGGTCAATCTGGTGCGCAACGGCATGGATGCGATGGCTTCCGTGCCAAACGAACGCGTCCTTCAGATCCGCGCTTTTCGGGCGGGCGATATGGTGCGGATAGAGGTCAGCGACAGGGGCCGGGGTATCCAGTTCCCTGACAAGATCTTCGAGCCCTTCTTTACGACCAAGGACCAGGGCATGGGCATGGGCCTCGCAATTTCCCGCTCGATCGTCGAAGCGCATGGCGGGCAGTTATGGGCGGAAAAGAATGAACCGCACGGCGCGAAAATCGTTTTCACACTGCCGCTCGACGTAGCGAAGATGCCATGATCCATTAGCCGGCGCAGGAGGTAAGACGATATGAACAAGCCTGTGGTAGCGATCGTCGACGACGACCCAAGGGTGCTTGCTTCATTGGTGGAACTCCTGGAGTCGGCCGGATATGAAATCCGCAGCTTCATATCGGGAGAGGCATTGCTCGCTTCCGGTCTTAAGGGGGTGGATGTGTTGATCACCGATATCGGCATGCCCGGTCCCGATGGGTTCGAACTGCGCGACCTTGCCAGGCGGGAGAACCCGCAACTTCCCGTATTCCTGGTCACCGGGCGGCACGAGATAACGGACAGAGACCGAGCCAGAGGCATTGGCGGTTTTCTGCGAAAACCCTTTGATGGACATGCTCTGCTTGCGGCCGTTCGTGACGCGCTGGGCGAGCGGCAGGGCTGAGGGCTGGGGTTTCAATCGTTTTTCCTGGTCACGAGATCACGGCTGTCTCACCGTAGACGTGGCCGGTCCGATTGGCCCAGGCATCGGCCTGGAGCGTCTGTTTGTTAAATCAGCGATTACCGCTCGTTCAACTTCTGTCCTCACAACATCTGCGTCTTGATCCTCATGACGGCGAAGCCATAACTTAATCCTCGCTCTCATAGACGAACGGGAGAGCATGCCCTGTTCTTGGGTGTAGCCCTCCCTCTCCCTAGGCTCAATCGACCGCCATGAAGCGCCCCAATACACTCCTTCGCATGGTTCGTGCCCCCCACGTTCCAATCCCGCACAACAGGAGCGCGCTATGACGCAGGCAGAAGCAAATCCCCCCATGATGGATCGGCCGGAGACAAAAATGAATATAGAGAACACTTCACGCTCCGGCAGGCCGGCAACTGAAGAACTTGTTCCGTCGCGTTATGCGGTGAACATTGGCGAGATAGAAGTGCTGGTAATCAGCGATGGCGTGCTGCCCCTTCCGACCAAGATGTTGGGCCACAATGCCGACGCCGCAGAACGCGCTGTCTGGCTGGACAGTATGTTTCTGCCGCAGGAAGCTTTCGACTGGGCGCTGAATGCGGTTGTCGTGCGCAGCGGCACACAGGTCATCCTCATCGACGCCGGCCTGGGGCTGGATCCCGAATTGAACCTCCCGCGGGCCGGGCAGCTGGTCAAGCGACTGGAAAGCGCCGGCATCGATCTCGGGTCGGTGACCGACGTGGTGTTGACCCACATGCACATGGATCACGTCGGCGGGCTGCTCGTCGATGGCGTGAAGGAGCGGCTACGTCCCGACCTGCGGATTCACGTTGCCGCAGCCGAGGTTAAATTCTGGGAAGCACCTGATTTCTCGCGCGTAAACATGCCTCCCGGCTTCCCGGATGCGCTTCGGGCGACGGCCAAACGGTTCGCCAAGGAATACCACAACCAGCTGCGCCTTTTCGATGAGGAACAAGAGGTGGCTCCGGGCGTCGTCGTCTCCCGCACCGGTGGCCATACGCCGGGGCATAGCGTGGTCCGCGTCGCTTCCGGGAAAGACCGGCTGATGTTTGCAGGCGATGCCGTCTTTGCGGTCGGATTCGAACACCCCGGCTGGTTCAATGGCTTTGAGCATGACCCCGAGGAAGCTGCTCGCGTTCGCGTTCGGCTTTTGCGGGAGCTGGCGGAGACGGGCGAACTGCTGGTAGCCACCCATATGCCATTCCCGTCGGTCGGGCATGTCGCAGTCGACGGCGACGCCTTCCGTTGGGTTCCGGTTTTCTGGGACTACTAACGGCCTATCGGCGACTGCATGCGATCCGACATTCAGAAGATCGCATGCAGCGTTCCGTCGCAATATCGCATCAACGGATGCGTGCACGGCGCGATCATCAATACTACCGCAAAAGTTGCAGAAAGGGTGATGACATGACTGCGATGGAAACGCGCATAGTTGCGGGTATTTCAGTTCCTCACAGCCGGCTCGTAGAGCGCGCGATAGAGCACGCGCACCATGCCTACGAGCCCTATCTCTTCAATCATGTCATGCGCTCGTGGCTTTTTGCGGTAAAGCTCGCTGAACTGCAGAATGTAGCCCATGACGCCGAAGTGCTCGCCGTGGGCACGCTGCTGCATGACATCACCCTCAACGATCGATTTGCGGGGCCTCGCCGCTTCGAAGTGGAGGCAGCCGATCTTGCCCGAGATTTTGCGACGGACGCGGGGCTCAACAGACGGCGCGCCCAGTTGATCTGGGACAGCGTTGCGCTCAACTCGACGCCTTCGATCGGGCTCTACAAGGAGGCCGAAGTGGGCCTTTGTACTACCGGCATCTGTTTTGATGTGGTCGGCCTGAAATATAGCTTCATCCCATCATCTGACGTGCGCACGATCGTTGCCGAATTCCCGCGGCTCGGAATGAAGCGAAAAATGACCTCTTGTTTCTGCCACATCGCGAAAACGCAGCCGGAAACCACCTATGACAATTTCGTGCGGGACTTCGGTGAGCGTTTCGTTCCGGGCTATACGGTTCCTTCCTCGGTCGATCTCGTTGCAGCTGCTCCCTTCGACGAGTGACTGGCATTCTTGCGGCCTGGTGCAGAACGGCACTACGCCCATCTAGTACGGCGACGAAGGACCGGGCGGGACAGCGGTTATCTCCCGCCCAAATTACAGGTTGGCGAGGGCTCTGGCCTCACCGGCTATATAATCGCCAAATAGTCTTACACGCGCCGGAACAGTCCGCCCATAAGCATGCAGTAGGCTAAGCGGCAGCTTTGGAAGTGCGATTTCCGGTGCGAGATCGACCAGCGTGCCGGCTCGCAATTCGTCCACAACGAGGCATCGCAGAAGATAGGCAGCGCCGAGCCCGCTCAATGCAGCATGGATCAGGGCCGAGCCTGTGTCGCAATCGACCCGTCCCCTTGGAATGAAAGTCGTGCCGTCCGCAAGTCGGACAGGCTGCACCGCACCATTCATGGTGTAGCGCGCAAAAGGCAGGTCGGGGAGGTCTTCCACTGATCGCCTGGTCACTTCAAGAAGAGCCGGGGAGGCGACGATCGCCATTGGTAGATCCACCAGGCGGCGGACGATCAGGTCCTCCTGCATCGGCGCGCCGGCGCGCAGGACGACATCGTAGTCCTCCCGAACTAGATTGACGAAACGATCGGTCAGCCCGAGATCGAGCTGGATGTCCGGATAATCTTTCGCAAACGTGCCGAACAGACGGGGGAGTAGCAGCGGCGCAAGCTCGCCGGGCATGCTGATCCGCAGTCTGCCAGAGGGAGTCGCTTGCGGTCGAATGGTTTCATCGCTCGCATCCAGCTCGCGCAGCAGAGGAGCGACGCGCTCAAGGAACGCCTGCCCGTCCTGCGTTAGGGTCAGCGCTCGAGTGGAGCGCAGGAAAAGCCGCGTACCGATCTTCTTCTCCAGCCGTGCCACGCTTTTCGAAACCCCCGATGGTGTTGTGCTGAGATCGCGCGCCGCCGCCGTAAACGAACCTGCTTCCACGGCCCTCACGAATGCCATCAGGCCCGACGTCTCATCCAGCAGGTTCGGCATTTACATCTCCGTGGCACAGATCATGTGCCCGACAGGGGGCTAATAGCTCGCACCGCTAGCATTTATCTCATCCCCGAAAGAAAAGGAGATAAACAAAATGCAGTGTCTTGCAGACAAGGTCGCCGTAATCACAGGCGGCAATAGCGGTATCGGTAAGGCAACTGCCCGACTGTTTGCAGAGGAAGGCGCTCAGGTCATTATCACCGGCCGACGTCAGGATATCGTTGATCAGGCGGTCGGCGAGATCGGCCACGGCGCACTTGGCCTCGTCGGCGACGTCGCCGATCTGGAACATCATCAAAAGCTTGCAGACGTGGTGAAGACGCGCTTTGGCGGGCTGGACATCTATGTGGCTAATGCCGGCGTCATCAACCTTGCCGCCTCTGACACCGTTACACCGGACGACTACGACCGGCACTTTGCCACCAATACCCGCGGTGTTTTCTTTGGCGTGCAAGCGATCGCCCCGCTGATCCGGGTCGGCGGCAACATCATCGTCACGAGTTCGCTCGCCGCCACCAAGGTCCTGCCAAATCACATCGTTTATGCCGGCTCTAAAGCGGCCGTTTCCGCGTTCGCGAAGAACTGGGCGATCGAGCTTAAGCAACGGAAGATCCGCGTGAATGTGCTGAGTCCGGGACCGGTAGAAACCGCCATCCTCGGCAAGTTGGGCATTTCGAAAGCCGATCGCCCGGCGTTCGAGGACTACATGGCATCCCATATCCCTGCGGGGCGGATGGGGCGTCCGGAAGAAGTCGCCCGCGCGGCCCTGTTCCTCGCTTCGGCAGCGGGAAGTTTCGTCAGCGGCGTCGAATTGCATGTCGATGGCGGCATGACGGTGGCCTGAAGGATTGAAGCAGCCAACCCCAGGGTTGGCTGCTCAGGACGACTATAGTTCCTCAGTTTGGACGCTGAATTCCTTCATAGTAATCGCCGCTATCGATGGTCTTCTCGTCCGGGAGACGGCCGTAAACGGGAGCTGTGTGCGACACCGAACCGGTATAGTTCCGGTCGACCGGCGGGCGGCGCTGTTGCCTGACGGAATTCTTCTGGGCGCCTTCGTAATAATCTCCCTCTGCGTAAGTAACACTGGCGAAGCCTGCTGTGGCAATCAGTACGAGAGCGAAAGTGGTTTTGAGGGTTGGCATGGTTGATCTCCTTCAGAGTCGTCCGAGGTGCTGGGTTGCGACCTCACCTGCGGATTGTTTCGGTGGATTGCATGAGCTGCGGTACGGAGTTAGTTGATGTCTTCGTCGCCCGGCTTTCGATTGTCGCGAGACGTATGAGGACGAACTGCGGCGGGTTTTTTTGAGTTGGCAGCGACTGCAGCAGTCGTGAGCGCCGACCGGCCAGACGGTTCACGATGCTCCTTGCCGAAATCGACGGGCGTTCCGACGAGGACCGACGAAACGAGCAGTCCGGACAGAGCGTAGAGAGTGGTTTCTCTCAGCATGTCATTCTCCTTTTGAGTTTACATCCGTATTCGAGTGATGGAGTCCATCGCTTATCATAGCGTGCACATCGGCTCTGAAAGTAGTACAGGACTGCTTCCTGAGCTGAACACCATCACGAATGGAATGTCGGTGGATCTTGGCGATAGGTAAGGGCTAATTACTGTCGATTCATCATCGGATCTCCTTAGGTGTGGTTGTTGATACTCAAAAAATACGGCAAAGGAGATGTCGATGACATTTCAGAGTTGCTCGGAATGTTGAGGGATTGCGGTCTATCCTGCCGCCCGTCGCCATTCGCCGGGGGTCAGGCCTGTATGGCGCTTGAAGGCCACACAGAAGGCGGTGAGGGTCCCGTAACCGAGTACGCCTGCGATATCCGTGATCCGCATCATGGGGTCCCGCAGCATGGCCATGGCCTGTTCCATCCGCCTACGGCGCAACCATTCGTAGGGCGTCATCCCGGTGCTTTTCTTGAACGCGCGGCAGAAATGAAAGCGGGAAAGGTTGGCCGCTTCAGCGAGCGCACCGAGCGAAAGATCCGTCTCATTTTCAGACGACAGCCGCTCGAGGGACATCCGCAAAATCCCCGGCGCAAGGCCGCCCGAGGCTTTTTCTAACGCCTCGCAAACGCCTGCATGGGTTTTCACGAGATGGATGGCGATCAGGCTTGCAAGCTGCTGACGATAGAGCCCGTCCAGGCTGGTGATGCCGCTAGACGACTGGTGCGCCATCCTAAGCAGGGTCGCCATCACGTTGTCCTGCTGCGCCGTACTTTCGATCAAGGATCGACCTTCCCCAGGGCATTCGCGGGCCACACGATCAAGGAGATCCGGCGAGAGATAGAGTTGCACGATGTCCATCGGGCCATGAATATCCCAGCGTGAGGTCGATCCTGCCGGGATGAAGGTTATGCTGCCTTGGCGTCCCATACCTGCCGCGTATGCCTTTCCGGAGCGGCGCTCCAGCCGCTGCATAGCTCCGAGATAGGTCATGATCACGTGATCCGACATTGGATGCACGACGTCGTGAAACGGGTTGTGTTTCCATCGGGCGAGCCGGGTATCAAAGGGATCGTCGATACGGAAGCATTCCACCGGGGCGGTGCGCAGGACGCGCTCCATTTCGCGGTCCGGTGACACATGTCCCTCCTGCGGCCTGGCATTTGCCATCACATCAGGAGGAACCGCCTGAAATTTGAAAGGAGCCATGCTTCAATCCCTCCAGCGAACTCGTCATCGAGAACGTGAAAGGACGATAGGATGCTGTGACTGCTGACGATATTGCCCGCTGGAGTATGCCGATCTGTTCCGGCGAATGGACCGTTCTTGGCAAATGCCGTGTTCAACGCCGACTATCTGAGGAAACATCCTGTGCTCAGGGATAGCTTTCGCAACCGAATTGTGTGGCTGGCCGCTACTTTTGAAATGTCAAAAAAAGAGCCGGGAAGCGGCGCTGGCGGCGGATAGCGCCGCTTCCCAACCGACTACCGCTCGATAAAGGCGAGCAGGTCGGCGTTGATGATTTCGGCATGCGTCGTGCACATTCCGTGCGGCAGGTTGGGATAGAGCTTAAGGGTGGAGTCCTTTAGAAGCTTGGCCGAGAGCGGCGCGGAGTCGGGGACCGGCACGATCTGGTCGTCATCGCCATGCATCACAAGCGTCGGCACGGTGATCTTCTTGAGATCTTCAGTGAAGTCCGTTTCCGAGAACGCCCTGATGCCGAGATATTGCGCGTTGGCGCCACCCATCATCGACTGGCGCCACCAATTCTGGACGACCGTTTCGATCTTTTTGGTGCCTTCCCGATTGAACCCATAGAAGGGGCCGCTTGCGAGATCATAGTAAAATTGGGCGCGGTTTGCAGCAAGCTGTGCACGCAGGCCGTCGAAGACTTCGATTGGCAATCCGCCGGGATTCGCCTTGGTCTTGACCATGACCGGCGGCACAGCGCCGATTAGCACCAGCTTTGCGACGCGTCCGTCAGGCTGGCCGTGCTTGGCGACATAATGTGCCGCCTCGCCGCCGCCGGTCGAGTGCCCGATATGAATGGCGTTTCGAAGATCGAGGTGCTTGGCGACTGCAGCAAAATCTGCCGCATAATGATCCATATCGTGGCCGTCGCCGACCTGGCTGGAGCGGCCGTGGCCCCGCCGGTCGTGAGCGATCACGCGATATCCCTTGCTGAGGAAGAAGAGCATCTGGGTGTCCCAGTCGTCGGCGGAAAGCGGCCAGCCATGATGAAAGACGAGCGGCTGAGCGGTCTTCGGGCCCCAGTCCTTGTAAAAGATCTCAACGCCATCGGAAGTGATTACGTAGTTCATGTCACTGCTTTCCTTGTTGGGTTGATTGCTTTTGGAGGCGGCGGTTCGGCCCGCGGCGGCGGCGGGCATAGCCGCTAGAACCGAGGCGGAAAGACCTGCAATCAGCACGCTGCGCCGGAACGCATGCGGTGGCGCGAAAAGATGCTCGCTTGTATTCGATGAATCCGAGAAAGAATTTCCGGTCATGATTTTCTCCGTGTTTGATGTATCCACGGGAGATGTCTTACCCAAGCGCGAGAACCCGGGACCTTTCGGAATTGCGCTGCGCGTTGCGGAATTGCTGTCCTTTTCACGGCACGGCTCCAGGAGATTTTCAACTCTCTTCGGGCGACATGGTGCGGCCGAGCCAAGGCCAGCTGATGCCTCTCGTCGGCACAACCATGCCTAGTGAAGGGAGCGGAGCTGGCAAAACAAATTGCTGAGCAGTATCCAGAGATCCAAGTGGTCTTTGCGCCGAAGTGTCGTACGGCGAAGGCGCTGACTTGGCGCGGCTGGCCGAGGGTATTGACGTTATTATAGATTGATGCGCGCAAGCCGGCTTTTTGCCGGCTGTCTTTGACGGCATGCGGCTGGCTTGATGAGGAGTTAGCAGAGGCAGCCCGCCCGTCGTCTCGGACATGTGCCGCTGGATGTCGCTCTGCTTTAACCGGCTAACGCGGTGGCGGTTCTTCGAGAAGCTGGATTAAAGTCAGGCTGGTGAAGAAGATCACCGACGCGGTGGTCGTAAGCGCGCATTGCAGCACGTCGTTGGGATGTTTCAGGCGCCGGGCTGGAATGTCGATGCTGGCGCTCGTTTCCGGCACGGATCTCAGCTTTTCGTGGTGCACCACCTGACGCGCATCTGGGTAAGTCATACTCGCCGCGCCCATCTTCTCCCGCTTCATGTTTCGGGCTCGGCTGCACGACTAACCGAATTCGAACTCTGCCAATGCCGGACAAATTTACCGTCCGGGAGTCTTCACCTCACCCAGCGAAAAGTTCATTGCCACCTCAAAGCAGCGGCGCGCTTGTGCAGCCGTCGAAGCTCACTATCTCTGGTATAATCCCGAACTGGAGCATCGCCATGGATCGAAGCGCGGCCGATATGCTGTCGGAATTCTATATTGAAATTCTTCCGCCGGACCGCGGTGAAGCGTGTGCACCGGATGCAACGACGTGTCCGTGCTGTCGAAGGTTACGTCCGGCCTCGAGCATGGATGACGATGGCTGCGGGATCTGCGATGAATGCCTGGCACCATGAAGGGCGGCGGAAAAACACCTCCATCAACCCAAGCGACGTTTGAAGACGCGCTTGCGAAAATACCGGACGGTTATGTCGACGGACATTTTGGTAATCGACCATGGGGCGTGACCGTCAAGCGGTCGGAGGATGGCAAACGGACATGGCTCTATGGCGAGGAGCTTGGCGGATTGAAGCCGCGCGAAATGTCCTCCGCCAAGGTGATCGAATTTGTTCTCGGTTTCGAGCCCAGCAAAGAGAAGGTGGCACCTCGACCATAATGGCCGAAAATAAGCGCGATTTTCATGGCGCGTTGCAACAAACGCATGGCTGCACCGCGGTCTGAGCGCTGGCGGCCCCTGCTGGTCATGCGTGATGACGCCGGCCAAGAGCGCATTCTGATCGATGAACCGGGCTAAAAGAGCTTCGTGCAATCGCGCTTTCACATCGGCGCGCTTTTGAAGAAGCGTTTCGCGCACTTCAGCCTGTCGCTGCCGTCGCGCCTCCGGTGACTGCGACCCTGACCAGATTCTCGGCTTGTCGGCCGTCTGGTCAATCAGCGCATCCACTCGGGCGACGTAGGTTCGGTCGAAGTCCAGTACCTTCAGGACCCTGGCGACCGTCTCTGCCGATTGGCCATGGGCCACGCCGGCGAACGGGAACGCCGACAATATCAGCAAGAGGGCGGGGATCGGCCATGCTGCGAATGGGCGTGTTTTCAAGTCTTCGGCTCCCGGACCAGCTATTCCACACAATCTGGCAAGTCATCGTGATCTGAATGTGACCCGAGGCTGCGTGCCTCATTAAGGATTTCTGCGACGAAACTTGAGGACCCGCTAGCGCCAAAATTGCCACCATGGCTTTGAAGTGTCGGGAGAAGAGCCGACGGCGAATTGTGCCGTGATGTCCCGCCAGACAAATTCCTGCGGCTTCGATGTGCCCCGGGCAAAAGAACCGAGGATGTCGTTTACGTTTGCGTTCGAAAGTCGCTCGTTCGCCTTGCCCAAGAAATGCGTCCCGTTACCGGCGATTTTGATGTCTCGTTTGGTGTCATTACCTGAACGTCCCACCACCCAGTGGCGAAAATCTTCGTTCGCATATTCTCGCCACTCGACGATGTAAGCCTCCCGCCCTCCACCGACTTGCACGTAATCTTCGCTTGCGTCATTTTCGAGCAGAAGAAATCCCGGCCCTCCGGCGGGCCGCAGCCAGTCGACGGCAGCCTCGATCAAGGCGATCGACGGTGTCGTGAACGCTTGCTGCCCTTCAAGGGTCAGCGTCAGCCCCGAAATCGCTGTTTTGTCTGCCGTGTGCTCGGTTGACGGAAACCAGATCTCGCCATCGCTGGCACTCACGTTGAAGAAGCCGACACTATGCTTGACAGCCAATGCACGTACGGTCGCGTAGGCGGCTTCAGCCTCCGACCATCGGAAATCGGCGTAAATTACCGATTTTCCTATCATGTATCCGGTTGACTTCGGATTGTCCTCGTCCTGTGCCGGTTCGCAAGCGTCGTGGCCGTTCATGTTGGGGAAGTCTCGGCGGATGTCGTCATACCAGGCCGCTAGAGCAGATCCTGTGATCGATGAATCGATTGTGAGGTGACGCGGCGAGCCGAAGCTGATTCAACATCCACAGCGATGAGGTGGGTGATGGCGCAAGCATTGAGCGATGATCTTCGACTACGCGTA
>PVBG01000022.1 GCA_002968845.1 Neorhizobium tomejilense
CGGCAACGGAAGCGAGGGGATTGTAGGCATGGGTTGGAGGGGTGGGGAAATTGGAGGGGAAAAATTCGGTTGTGGGTATGGTGTCGCGCGTTGCGGTATCAGGAAGCGAAGGTCATGAATGGCCCCTTTGGGGCCGGTAGCGGACCGACAGCTTATGGGATCGTGATCTTGAAAAGCGGCCGTACTGCAAACAATCTCGAATGGTCGCGATGACGTTCGTTTCTCTTCTTTAAAGCAGATATTACCTGTAGCGTCGGCGTCGACCGCCTTTGGCGGAGTCGAAGTCGCGGCCAGAGGGCATTTATTTGGCCGAGTAACCAAGTTGGCAAAGACATGCACGATATGGTTGAAATCGACGAAAATCGAAGATAAATATTTCGTGTCCGGGCGGAGTGGTGAAAGCCACTGATTCACTACTGTGGGTCACTGTTACCAAGACTGGCATGCCTGAGCTTGAAGCTGCACTCCTTGGAGTGCTTAATCGTTATGAAATCTTTGCGTCCGGACACCTTCACCCATTCAGACGGGAATAAAATTGAGCAACGTTGACGACCGCATCTGGATTACCTCCCGTATCAGGATGATCGCTGAGCGAAAAGCCATTCGAAATCAAAATGTTAGTTATCTATCTGTTACATATTATTCCCTATTTGCGGTAGTTCTATCAATATTCTCCAAGTTTTATGTGCAAACTTATCCTCTTCTTGAAGAGATTAATCTCTCGGCGTCGGTCATTGTGTTGGTCGCGTCCCTTGTCTCCGGAGGTTTTCGCTTTGAAAGCCGCGCGAATATATTCCGCGAGTGCTACCTAAAACTTCAAAAACTTGAGAGTACAAGCATAAACTCGGACGAGAGGCTCAACGAGTATCTCGAAATCCTCGAGATATACCCGAATCATTCCGAAAAAGATTATTATGACCTTATTGTCAATCACACGTACTGGGAGGGAAAAGAACTTAATATCGGCGACAAGTCGCTCACTCCCACAAATTATATGTGGCTATCTTATATTTTTCGCCATACCTTCTATTACGGGTCTATCTCGTTTTTGTTCGTAGCACCATTGGTCTTTCTTGCGTGGCCTCTGATCCTTGGATGGGTGTGCAGGTGACCGCGCTCGGCATTTTCACCACCGAGTTCGCGCCACAGCGGCTAGCGGAAATCTTCAACGAACGTATTCTTCACTCTCACACCGTTGGGAAGGATGGGGCTCATCCCTCCGTCTTTGCCCAAACCCTCGATGAGGGAGTACAGCGAATTTCTGACAGGGCACTTGCTGGATCGTACAATTTCACGACATTCAAACAAAAGCTCGTCCTCAAAGGTCCCGACAAACCACCACGGCAAATTTCTGTTGCAACAGTAAGAGATCGGGTCGCATTACGTGCGCTAACGAATGTTTTGATGTCTGTTTTTCCTGACTCCAGGATCCCACCTGCCCATTATATTATAGACGAAGTCGCTGATTTGATCGCGCCACTTGGAGATGATTACTCGTTCATTCAAATTGATATAAAAAACTTCTATCCCTCCGTGCGCCACGACGAGCTGCTTTGCCGATTAAGAACTCGTATTCGCCATAAGCCGCTCCTCAATCTAATCATGCAAGCGGTTAGCACTCCAACCTCAGCCAGCAAGGAAACACGACCTAACACGATTGGCATCCCGCAGGGCCTCAGCATCTCCAACGTGCTGTCGTCTATATATATGATAAAGTTCGATGAATTCGCCCGGTCGCGGTTTGCATATTTCCGATATGTCGACGACATTTTGATCATATGCCCCACGACACATGCCAAGCGGAACTTTCGTTTGATAAAAGGGCGGTTGGCGAAGATTGGGCTGGAGTGTCATCGTCTCGAAGACAAAACAAAGACTAAAATTGTCCCGCTCTCCCAAGGAGTTGATTATCTTGGCTTCCATCTCGCGCCCGAAGTCACGTCGGTGCGAGAAAGCTCATACCGGCGCATCATTGACAAGGTGATGACGGTGATGACCGGCGTGAAATACAATGCGAATCACGCCAAAATCCTCACTCGCCTAAATCTGAAAATCACCGGATGCATCTTTGATGGCCGAAGAATGGGTTGGATGTTCTTCTTTTCGATGACGGACGACTTAAAGCAGCTCCAGCGGCTGGACAGCTTTATTGCGAAAACATGGCGGC
Organism: Neorhizobium tomejilense; assembly: GCA_002968845.1. GTDB lineage: Bacteria > Pseudomonadota > Alphaproteobacteria > Rhizobiales > Rhizobiaceae > Neorhizobium > Neorhizobium tomejilense. The sequence goes on from PVBG01000022.1 coordinate 2,168, forward strand.
GGTTGGGGATGGGTCAGTTTGGCTCTCCAAAGCGATTTGTTAAGGCGTACCACGAGATCAATTTTAACCTTACCTCAACTCGTTACATTCCCAGGTTTGACGAATATTCTACCGATCAGAAGATCGACCTGATCGCTACAATGAAGGTCATCGACCGCGCTGTAGTGGCAAACTGGGCTATCGAGCGGATTAATCGCAACTTTTTTCAGCTGATCAGAAAGGAAGTCGCGGAACTCGAAAAGGATATCACGCCGCTCAGTTGAAACGAGATGAGGTCATAAAGCATTCGTATGTGGCCCTTCGCAGTTGTTAACAACCAACGCTAACACTCTGCATTCCCGCTCGACACCCCGACCACATGGAGGTCGCCCGAAATGGTCGTAGCCACGCTCCTAAGCGGATGGGCAGCTTAATACACGAACGAGTTGGACTGAATGGCTGAAATGGAGGCGTAAAGCCGCTATGAGCGCTTCACGGCTGGCGGCGGTTGCCGTCGATCCGCTTCTATCGCAGCCAGCGCCTCCCTCACCACCACCCCACAAACAAAAACCCCCTCCCTTGCGGGGAGGGGGCGATATTTTGCCGACGCCGCCCGAAGGCCGCCGCGTCAGCCGTCAGATGAGCTTGGCAAGCGCGACCGACGTGTCGGTCATGCGGTTCGAGAAACCCCGTTCGTTGTCGTACCAGGAGAGGATGCGCACGAAATTGCCTTCGATCTCCCGAATACATATATCGCCGCAGCGATCATCTCGTTTGGTCATGTAGCCGGCGCGCCTGCTCGATCGCATCCCGATTTGATTCTGCCCAGGTCATCAAGGCCATGACTGGGGCGCGAAGCGACTTGCCGACTGCAGTCAGCTCGTAATCCACGCGCGGAGGGATCGTCGGAAAGTGGGTGCGACTGATCAAACCGTCGCGTTCCAATTGACGAAGCGTAATCGTGAGCATCCGCTGCGAGATCCCGTCGATCTGCCGGCGCAGTGCATTGAAGCGGACCGGCCCGTCGTTCAGGGCCACGAAGATGTAAAGACTCCACTTATCGGCGATGCGATCGAGGATTTCCCGAACGGGAAGGCAGTCGGCTTCTTCGCTTGGGGTAGGAAACTCTATGTCACCGAGTGTCATGAATGTGCCTTCTTGCGAACGGTCGAATAGTTATCTTAATAGGGTTGGTCACAATTTTATACTACTCATTCTCCCAGGAGCCACCAATGACCAACATCCTCCTCGTTACCTCCAGCCCACGCGGTCCTCAGAGCCTTTCCACCCGATTTGCCCGTGACATCGCTGAAAGCCTCAACGCCCGTTCTGCCGGCACAATTGTCGAACGTGATCTTGGGGCGGCACCTCTGCCGCATATCGCAACAGCCTATATCGACGGCCGCGTTGCGCCGCCCGAGACACGTACACCCGAACAGATCGAAGCCGTCAATCTCGCTCAAAGCCTCGTCGATGAGGTTCAGGCTGCCGACGTGATTGTCATTGGCTCGGGCATGATCAACTTCGGCCCGCCGACGCAGCTCAAGGCTTGGTTTGACTACATCACTTGGCCTGGCGTCACCTTTCGCTACGACGCAACCGGTGTGATGGGATTGTTGCCCGCCAAGAAAGTCTATCTCGTGACCGCAACTGGCGGCGTCTTTTCGGAAGGCAGGAACGCCCCGTTGGACTTCCAGACCACCTATCTCGTGCATCTTCTCGGTTTTATCGGACTGACGGATATCGAAGTGGTCCGCGTCGAAGGGACACTCGTCAGCCCGGACGCAGCCAAGGCTGCGATCGCCTCCACCGAAGCACAGATCCGGGCTGCATTGGAGCGTGCCGCCTGACCGGCAAACCCATCACCGACATACCGCAAACAAACAAAAACCTCCTCCCTTGCGGGAGGAGGTCCATATCTTGCCGATGCTGCCGAAGACAGCCGGGTCAGGCTTCAGATCAGCTTCGAAAACGCGACGGAGGTGTCGGCCATGCGGTTCGAGAAGCCCCATTCGTTGTCGTACCAGGTGAGGATGCGGACGAAGTTGCCTTCGAGCACCTTGGTCTGGTCGATCGCGAAGATCGAGGAATGGCTGTCGTGGTTGAAGTCGCGGCTGACGAGCGGCTCTTCGGTGTAACCGAGGATGCCCTTCAGGGCGCCGTTGGAAGCGGCCTTGATCGCTTCGTTGACTTCCGCAACCGAGGTCGTCTTCTTGGCGACGAACTTGAAGTCGACGACCGAGACGTTCGGGGTCGGTACACGGATCGAGGTGCCGTCGAGCTTGCCCTTCAGGTGCGGAAGCACCAGGCCGACAGCCTTGGCGGCGCCGGTCGAGGTCGGGATCATCGACAGCGCTGCTGCACGGGCGCGATAGAGGTCCTTGTGCATGGTGTCGAGGGTCGGCTGGTCACCCGTGTAGGAGTGGATCGTGGTCATGAAGCCATGATCGATGCCGATCGCGTCGTCGAGGACCTTGACGACCGGAACCAGGCAGTTGGTGGTGCAGGATGCGTTGGAGATGACCAGGTGTTCCCGGGTCAGCTGATCGTGGTTGACGCCGAAGACGACGGTGAGGTCAGCGCCATCGGCAGGCGCCGAGACGATGACGCGCTTGGCGCCGGCGGTCAGGTGCAGGGCGGCCTTGTCGCGGGCGGTGAAGATGCCGGTGCATTCGAGCGCGATATCGACGCCGAGTTCTCGGTGCGGCAGGGTCGCAGGATCCTTGATCGCGGTCACCTTGATCGGCTTGCCGCCGCCGACGATGATCGTGTCGCCGCTGACTTCGACGCTTGCCGGGAACTTACCGTGGATCGAGTCGTAACGCAGCAGGTGGGCGTTGGTCTCGACCGGGCCGAGGTCGTTGATGGCAACGACCTCGATATCGGTGCGGCCGGATTCGACGATTGCTCGCAGCACGTTGCGGCCGATGCGGCCGAAACCGTTGATGGCAACCTTGACAGTCATTTCACATACTCCGCTTTTAGTTTGTCCTGGTAGTTCAGTTGGTTCAGGCGAGCTCTTTTTCGGCTGCGGCAACAACCGCTTCCGCGGTGATGCCGAAGTGCTTGAAGAGATCCTTGGCAGGGCCGGAGGCACCGAAGGACTTCATGCCGATGAAGGTGCCCTTCGGACCGATGAAGTGATCCCAGCCCTCGCGCACGCCGGCTTCGACGGCGATCTTGACCGGCGAATTGCCGATCACCGCGGTCTGGTAGGATTCCGGCTGGTCGAAGAAGAGTTCGACGCAGGGGACGGAAACGACGCGCGTCGCGATGCCCTTGCCGTCAAGCGTCGCCTGCGCCTTCAGCGCCAGTTCGACTTCTGAACCCGACGCGAAGATCGTCACCTGGGCGTCGGCCGCGGAAACGAGTTCGTAGGCGCCCTGGGCGCAGAGGTTCTTCTCTTCATAGGTCTTGCGGGCCGGCGCCAGGTTCTGGCGGGTGAGCGCCAGGCCGGACGGGCGGTGCTTTTCCTTGAGCGCCAGCTGCCAGCATTCGGCCGTCTCGGTCTCGTCGGCCGGACGGAAGATCAAGAGGTTCGGGATGGCGCGCAGCGCTGCGACCTGCTCGACCGGCTGATGGGTCGGGCCGTCTTCGCCGACGCCGATCGAATCATGCGTCCAGACGTGCACGACGCGGATACCCATCAGGGCTGCGAGGCGGACGGACGGGCGGCAGTAATCCGAGAAGATCAGGAAGCCGCCGGAATAGGGGATCAGGCCGCCATGCAGCGAGATGCCGTTCATGGCAGCGGCCATCGCGTGTTCGCGGATGCCCCAGTGCATGTAGCGGCCGGAGAAGTCGGTCGGGGTGATCGACTTCATCTGGCTGGTCTTGGTGTTGTTCGACGGCGTCAGGTCGGCCGAACCGCCAAGCGTTTCGATGACGATGCCGTTGATGACTTCGAGCGCGTCCTCGGATGCCTTGCGGGTCGCGACGGTCGGGTTGTTCTCGGCGATCTTCTTCTTGAAGGCGTCGATGGCGCTGTCGAAATTGCCCGGCAGGTCACCGGCGAAGCGGCGCACGAATTCGGCCTTCTTGCCGGTTTCGGTCGAAGCCAGGCGATCCTCCCAATCCTTGCGGGTCTTGGTCGAGCGCAGGCCTGCGAGGCGCCATGCATCGAGGACGTCGGCCGGAACGGTGAAGGCTTCCGCCTCCCAGTTCAGCGCCTTACGGGCAGCCGCGATTTCCTCGGCGCCGAGCGGCGAACCGTGGACCTTGTGGGTGCCCTGCTTGTTCGGGGCGCCGAAGCCGATGATGGTCTTGGCTGCGATGAAAGTCGGGCGGTCGGACTTCTGGGCGGCTTCGATGGCCGCCGAAATCTGGTCGACGTCATGGCCGTCGATCTCGATCGTGTTCCAGTGGGCGGACTTGAAGCGCATCACCTGGTCGGTCGAGTCCGACAATGAGACGGCGCCGTCGATGGTGATCGAGTTGTTGTCCCAGAAGAGCACGAGCTTGTTGAGCTTCAGGTGGCCGGCAAGCGCGATCGCTTCCTGGCTGATGCCTTCCATCAGGCAGCCGTCGCCGCACAGCGCATAGGTGAAATGGTTCTGCAGGTCGGAGCCGAATTCCTCTTCCAGCTTGCGCTCGGCGATCGCCATGCCGACGGCATTGGCAATGCCCTGGCCGAGCGGACCGGTGGTGGTCTCGATGCCCGATGCATGGCCGTATTCCGGGTGGCCGGCGGTCTTGGAGCCGAGCTGGCGGAACTGCTTCAAATCCTCCATCGTCATGTCCTCGTAACCGGTGAGGAACAGGAGCGAATAAAGGAGCATGGAACCGTGGCCGGCGGACAGCACGAAACGGTCGCGGTCCGGCCAGAGCGGGTTCTTCGGATCGAATTTCAAAAAGCGGGTAAAGAGGACGGTCGCTATATCGGCAGCGCCCATCGGCAGGCCGGGATGGCCGGAATTGGCCTTCTCTACAGCATCCATGGCAAGAAATCGGATCGCGTTCGCCATCCGGTTATGTTTGTCGAGAGAGGTCATGGCTAATCCGCTTTTTACGGGTGTCGGTCACGGTCCGCATGGGACCACTTGAAGGGCGGCCCAGGGACCACCTAAGAGCGGGTGATCCTTAGCAGGTGCAACGCGCAAGTCAACAAAAGCGCCGTCTTTACGAGCGGGTGATGACGAACTTTCCTGCAGCTGCCCGAATTCGATGCAGCATGTGGCGAGCGGCAGAAACATAGGTGACGATCCACAGTTAGGACACGTTTGAAGGGCCTGGATTGATTGACCGGCTTGCGGGCGGTGAATAGTCTTCCGCCCTTGTTGGAGAGGCCGATCGTATCGATTCGGCGCATTTCGCGTATCGACAGGAAGCTTCGCATGCCGTCGGAAAAGACGATCGACATGGTGATTTCGGAACTCAGGGCGGCGATCGGCGGTCTGGAGAGCGCCGTCGATGCGCGTATCGAGCGCCAGCGTGAAACCCAGGACGTGGAAGGCGAGGTTCGCCGCGTGCATGCGGACCGGGCACGGCTGGCGCAGGAACTCGACCAGTCGCAATTCCGCGCCAATCGGCTGGAAGAAGTCAACCGGGAGGTCTCCCGGCGCCTGGTGACGGCGATGGAAACCATCCGCGCCGTGCTCGACCGCTGATGCAGGATCAAGAGGGAACGCCATGGCCCAGGTAACGGTAATGATCGACGGCAAGGCCTATCGCATGGCCTGCGAGGAAGGGCAGGAAGACCACCTGACCGAACTCGCCGACCGGTTCGACCGTTATGTCGGCCACCTCAAGGGCCAGTTCGGCGAGATCGGCGATCTGCGTATCACAGTGATGGCCGGCATCATGATCATGGACGAGCTTTCGGAGATGACCCGCAAGCTCGGCCTGCTCGAGGCGGAGGTCGCGTCGCTCAAGTCCAATCGCGACGGCGCGCTCGAAACCCAGGAGCGCAACGAGCAGCAGGTGGTCTCGGCGCTCGGCGAACTCGCCTCCCGGCTCGACGGGCTGACCGCCAAGCTCAACGGCCGGATGCCGGCGCAGGTGAACTGACCCAAGGTCAATAATAAAGGTTTTCCGCCACTGGTGCGGGCCGACAATCGAACATATATTGGCAACGCGGTCTGCGCCTCACGACAGGAACCACAATCCCTGGGGCCATACTCGATCCAAAGGGAGCTGTCCCTGGCCAGGCCCGTGGGCTTGGACACACGGCGCCCACCTACGTTTGTAGGCACCCAGGATCGTAAACATCCATCGGTTGCCGTGGATCGCGCTTATCCTTCCCCCGATTTCAGGCGTTACCCGATCAGCCGCCTTCGTGCGGGCGGATATATATTTAAGAAAATCCTAATTTATTTACCATGCCGCGGACTTGGCGCGGCCTGATCGCGGATTGGGCGAGGCCCTTAATCCTCTTTTCAAACGATGGCTTTATCGTCCCGGCATGCGTATCAACGAGATCACCAACTGGGCCTATGGCGTCACGGTCGTTCTGACCGTGCTGTCGGGCACTGCTTTCATCCTATCTGCCGGGAGCGCCAATCAGGAGAGGATCGCCGTCGAGGAGCACCTTTCCCTCGATGAACTTTCCGAACAGCTGGCGCTCGGCGCGGAAGAGCGCACCGATGAAGCGCGGCTTTATGTGATGCGCGGTCAGGACCGGCATCTGAAGGCCTTCCACGACAAGGAGGCCGAAGAGCAGGGGCTCGAAGAGGCGATCAGGGGCATCAAGGCGCTCGGCGCCTCCGATGCCGAGTTTGCCGCGCTGGTCGAGGTGGGGGAGGACGCAGAGGCTCTCGACCAGCTCGAGAACGCCGCCATCACCGCTTACCAGAATGGCGACCGGGCCGGGGCACAGGAGGCGTTGTTCGGCCCCGAGCACGACCGCCTGCAGACCGGGCTGCTCGAAACCGTCACCCGGTTCCGGGAACTGGTAAAGGCGCGCACCGAGACTGCGGTAGCACTTGCGCAGTCTCGCAGCGACTTGTGGGGTCTTGCGGCAAAGACGATGCTTGCCGTCACCGCAGCACTTTTCCTCGGTGTCCTCTATTTCGTGCTCAAACGCCGCGTCGCCATGCCGCTCACCCGCATGACCGGCATCGTCACCCGGCTTGCCCGGCAGGACTATGCCGTGGAAGTGCCGCTCGACCGCCGGCGGGACGAGATCGGCGAGATGAACCAGGCAATCCACATCTTCCGCGAAAACGGTTTGGAACGTGACCGTCTCGATGCCGAACGGCGCGCTGACCAGCTGACCAAGGATTTCATCCTGCAGATGATGCACCGTCTGCAGGCCTGCCAGACGCAGGGCGAGCTGGCGGACGTCGTCTCCCGCTTTGCGCCGCAGATATTCCCGAACCTCGCAGGCCAGCTCTATGTACTGAACGACAGCCGAACGACGCTCACCGAGATCGGCTGCTGGCTCGACCCGCAGCTTTCGGCCACTTCCTTCCCGACCGGCGCCTGCTGGGGATTGCGCCGCGGGCGGCCGCACCTGAGCAATCACGGCCACGGCGACATTCCCTGCCAGCATCTCGGCGAAAGCGACGTCGCCGGGCTCTGCATTCCTCTGACGGCGCAGGGAGATACGATCGGCCTTCTTTATTTCGAAGAGCGCCCTGATCATGACATGGCGGCGGAAAGCTCCCGTCTCTATCTCGAACTGATCGCCGAGAATATCGGCCTTGCGGTTGCCAACCTGCAGCTCCGCGACAGGCTGACGAACCTTGCGGTGCGAGACGCGCTGACCGGCCTGCTCAACCGCCGCCGCCTCGACGAGACGCTGGCCCGCCATGGGCGCGACCTTCCGGACCGGCCGCTTGCCTGTCTGATGATGGATATCGACCGGTTCAAGCGCTTCAACGACGAGTTCGGGCACGACTCGGGCGACATCGTCATGCAGTACGTGGCGCAGATGATGCTCGACGCCGTCGGCGAGACGGGGACCTGCCATCGCTTCGGCGGCGAGGAGTTCACGATACTCTTGCCGGATGCGACGGAGACCGCCGCCTTCGCGCTCGCCGAACGCTTGCGGCAGAAGATCGCGACCACGCCGCTTTCGCATGGCGGTCGCATTCTCGGCCTCGTCTCCGTTTCGATCGGCGTCGCAGGCTCGCCTGCCGGGGGACCGATATCGACGCTCGTCACGCGGGCGGACGCAGCCCTCCTGGAAGCCAAGGCGGGCGGGCGGAACCAGACCGTGCTTGCAGGCGCGGTGAAGCTCGCGGATCAGGCCAGCCGCAATTCGGCTTGAACGGATCGGCGAACAAAATCGCCGTGAGCGACGCCGGCTCCTGATCGACCATTCTGCGGCCTTTGCTTGACAACGGGCGAATGACCGCCAATTTCTGGCGGTCCCGTTCAACTACCGGCCTGTATCAATGCCCTTTTTGAATTCCACCTTCGCCCGCTCCTCGCTGCTCATGCTTCTGGTCGGGGGCGGCGTCCTTGTGGCGATCGTGTTGTCATCGTTCTTTCTGGCTAGGACGACGCAGGCCTATTTCCAGGACGTTGTGAAACTACGCGAGCTTCGAAGCGCTGCGGCGGACATGCAGCTTTTCCTGCGGGCCGCCGAATCCGGGCAGCGCGGTTTCGTGCTGACGCAGGATTCCGAATTCCTGATGCCCTATACGACGGCGAGCGCAGTCATTCCGCGGTTGCGCGAGCGGCTGAAGAAGGCCGCCGACGATCTGGACACTGTGCCCGTTCCATTTGCCCAACTCGGCCCGCTGATCGACGACAAGCTCGCCGAGATGCAGTCGACGGTGGCGATGGTGCAGAAGGGAAATGCCGTCGGGGCGATCGAAGTCATCCGGGGCGCCTATGGCCGGCAGCTGATGGAAGGCATCACGTCGATCCTCGGCAAGCTGATCGGCGACATGGACGGGCGGATCGGGACCGGCGTCGACGACCTCAATGATTCGGCTTCGGCGTTGCAATGGATCACCATCGGCGGCGGCCTGATGATTATCCTCGTCATCGGCGGCGCGATCGTGATCGTTGGCCAGCATGTTCGCGAGCTTCAGCGGGCGCGCTCCGAGGTCGAGGAGCTCAATGCCGGGCTCGAGGAGCGCGTCAACGAGCGCTCCGAGGATCTGATCCAGGCCAATCGCGAGATCCAGCGTTATGCCTATATCGTCTCGCACGACCTGCGTGCGCCGCTGGTCAACATCATGGGTTTCACCAGCGAACTCGACGCGAGCCTCAAGTCGATCAGCACCTATGTGCTGGCCGACGGGACGCCGCTGTCCGAAACCGACGTGAACGACGCCCGCATCGCCGTCGAGCAGGACCTGCCGGAGGCCATCGCCTTCATCCGCTCTTCCACCAAGAAGATGGACGGGCTGATCAACGCCATCCTGAAGATTTCCCGCGACGGGCGGCGCGAACTGAAGCCGGAGAGGATCGATCTCGGGGAGCTTCTCGAAGCGACCGCCGACAGCATCTACCACCAGGTCAGCGAAGCGGGCGGCGAGGTGAATATTTCGGTCGCCCAGGCGAGGGGCCTTATTACCGACCGATTTTCGATGGAACAGGTTTTCGGCAATCTCTTCGACAACGCGGTGAAATACAAACATCCGGATCGGCCTTTGAACCTTTCCGTAAAGGCAATGCCGATCGGCCGCGCCGCGATGAGGATAGAGGTCGCAGACAATGGCCGGGGCATCGCTCCGGAGGATCATGAGAGGGTTTTCGAGCTTTTCCGCCGCTCGGGCGTTCAGGACCAGCAGGGCGAGGGTATCGGTCTTGCACATGTGCGTTCATTAGTCAGAAATTTAGGCGGTGAGATTACGGTGACGTCCACATTGGGCGGCGGGACGACGTTCGTCATCCGGTTGCCTACGGATTTGTCCCAGTATGTCAGGAGTAACGGGTCATGAAGGCTGCCGGTAAAGAAGTTACCATCGTGATGATCGAGGACGATGAAGGCCATGCGCGCCTGATCGAGAAGAACGTTCGTCGCGCCGGTGTCAACAACGAGATCGTCCCGTTCACGAACGGCAATGCGGCTCTCGACTTTATCCTCGGCGCGGATCGTTCCGGAAACTCCAATCAGGATCGCCACCTGCTGATCCTTCTCGACCTCAACCTGCCGGACATGTCGGGTATTGACATCCTCGAGAAGGTGAAGTCCAACCCACACTCGAAGCGTCTGCCGGTGGTCATCCTCACGACCACGGACGATGAGCTTGAGATCCAGCGCTGCTACGATCTCGGCGCCAACGTCTACATCACCAAACCGGTGGACTACGACAGTTTTGCGCATGCCATCCGACAGCTCGGGCTGTTCTTTGCCGTGATGCAGATACCCGGACAATAACGAGACGCGATGCCGCAAACCATACTTTATGTCGATGACGATCTCGCGCTTGCCAGATTGGCGGAACGGCACTTCGCGCGGGCCGGTTACGAGGTCGTCCATGCCGTCAACGCGGCATCCGCGATGGAAGCGGTCGAAAAAGGCGGTATCGACGCGATCGTCCTCGACCACTATCTGAGGACCGAAACCGGGCTCGACATCCTGCACAAGCTGAAAGACCGGGGCTCGGCCATCCCCGTGATCTACGTCACCGGTTCCAGCGACGCGACGATCGCCATCGACGCGCTGAAGAACGGCGCCTCCGACTATGTCATCAAGACGGTCGGCGAGGAATTCTGGCCGCTGATGGAGAGCGCGATCGCGCAAGGGATCGCCAATGCCGAATTGCGGCGAGCCCAGGAAAAGGCCGAGCAGGAGATCCGCCTCGGCAAGGAACGCGCCGAGGTTCTGCTCGCCGAGGTGAACCACCGCGTCGCCAACAGCCTGGCGCTGGTCGCGGCACTCATCCGCCTGCAGGTTTCCAGCAGCAAGAGCGACGACGTCAAGGCGGCCCTTTCGGAGACGCAGGCGCGCATCAGCGCGATCGCCGGCATGCATCGCAGCCTCTACACGTCCGACGACGTCCGGCATGTGGAGATGGACAAATATCTGGGCACGCTGGTGCGCGAGGTACAGGGCTCCGTCAACGACGACCAGGGTCCGTCGATCCGCCTCGATGCCGAACCGTTGTCGTTGACCTCAGACCGCGCCGTCTCGGTCGGCATGATCGTCACGGAGCTGCTCACCAACGCGCTCAAATACGCCTATCCGGCCGGCACCGAGGGTGAAGTGCGGGTGCTTCTCAAACGCCGGGACGAGGGCAGCGCGCTTCTCGCCGTCGAGGACGACGGTATCGGTTGGCGCGAGGGCGACACGCCCAAGGGCACCGGGCTCGGCAGCCGCATCGTCAAATCCATGGCCGCGACGCTCGGCTCGACGATCCACTACGTGCCTTCCTCTTCCGGCACCCGCGCCGAACTGACGGTCAGCCTTCAGTAGGCCACCCTTCAGTTAGGTTGGCACGAAGTGGCCGTGCCGTTTCTGCCACGGTTGTGGCCCTTCATTTTGTTCCAACCATTGCAATGCCCGCATGGCGACCCTATGATTTCCGGGATGCGCGTGAGGTGCATAGCTCCGAGAACCGGTCCCGGTTTTCCGAACTGTGCGTGAGACGTCGCGACGAGGCGCCTCTGGCGCCGTCGTATGGATGCGGGCCGTTCTTCGGAGCGGCACATTCGTTTCGCGTGCAGGCATATTGTTCCAATCAAAGAGATTCTCTTGTTAACCGAAATACTCATCGTCATCGCCCTCACCGTTTTGAACGGTGTCCTCGCGATGTCGGAACTTGCCGTCGTCTCCTCCCGCCCCGTGCGGCTCCGGATCATGGCGGAGCAGGGCAACCGTGGCGCGGCGACAGCCATACGGCTCGCGGAAGATCCCGGCCGCTTCCTTTCCTCCGTCCAGATCGGCATCACGCTGGTCGGCGTGCTCTCCGGCGCGTTCTCCGGCGCCACGCTCGGCGCCCGGCTGACCACCTGGCTTGAAGCGCAGGGCATGGCCGACAACCTGGCCGACTGGCTGGGCGTCGGCACCGTCGTCGTTTTCATCACCTATCTGTCGCTGATCGTCGGCGAACTGGTGCCGAAGCAGATCGCACTGCGGGCGCCGGAAGCGGTTGCTGCCCGTGTCGCGCCCGCCATGAAGATGCTTGCCACCGTCGGCGCCCCGATCGTCTGGTTCCTCGATGTCTCCGGCCGGCTGGTTCTGACCGTGCTCGGCCAGCGGGGCGAGCAGGGCGATCGCGTCACCGACGAGGAAATCCGTACCGTGCTTGCCGAAGCCCAGAGCGCCGGCGTGATCGAGACGGAAGAATCCGCGATGATCTCCGGCGTCATGCGGCTCGCCGACCGCACCGCCCGCGGCCTGATGACCCCGCGCCGGGACGTCGAGGTCATCGACATCGAAGACAATTCGGATGAGATCCGCGAGCAGCTGCGTGCCACCCAGCGCTCTCGCCTGCCGATCCGCAACGGCAGTTCGGACGAGATCCTCGGCACGCTGTTCGTCAAGGACGCCTATGATTTCATTGCCGGCGGCAAGATGCTGGATATCCGCGGCGTCATGCGCGAGGCGCCCGTCGTCTCCGACCTGACAGGCGCGCTCGACGTCATCCAGGCGCTGCGCAAGGCGCCGGCCCATATGGTGCTGGTCTATGACGAATACGGCCATTTCGAAGGCATCATCACCTCAGGCGACATCCTCGAGGCGATCACCGGCGTCTTCCAGGAGGAAGAGGACGAAGAACCTGCGATCGTTGCGCGCGACGACGGTTCCTTCCTGATCGCCGGCTGGATGCCGGTCGACGAGTTCTCCGACCAGATGGGTTTTTCGCTCGGCGACGATCCCGGCTACGAAACGGTCGCGGGCTTCGTGCTCGACGAGATGAAGCGCCTGCCGGAACTCGGCGAGAGTTTCACCAAGAACGGCTGGACCTTCGAGGTCATCGACCTCGACGGCCGCCGCATCGACAAGCTGTTGGTCAGGCGGTCGGACAAGGTATGACGGACGTCCTGAAGACCAAGGCGGAGCTTCGTGCCGCGCGGCTTGCCGAGCGGGATGCCATCCCGCCGGTCGAGCGCATCGAGAAGAGCCTAGCCATCGCGTCGCATGGGGCCGAGGCGATCAGCCTCGACGCCGGCGCCATCGTTTCGGGCTTCCTGCCGATCCGCTCGGAAGTCGATGTGCGGCCGCTGATGGCGCATCTCAGGGACCGCAGCGCGCGGCTCTGCGTGCCCGTCATTCTCGACAAGAAGACGATCGTCTTCCGCGAACTGGTGCGCGGTGCCGAACTGGTGCCGGGCGTGTTCGGCACGTTCGGCCCGGGCGCGGATGCGGCGGAACTCGAGCCGCAGGTGATGTTGGTGCCGCTGTCGGCCTTCGATGCCGGAGGGCACCGGATCGGTTATGGCGGCGGTTATTACGACCGGGCGATCCACCGCCTGCAGCAAAAAGGCCTGAACCCGAAGCTGATCGGGATTGCCTTCGACTGCCAGGAAGTGGCATCAGTTCCCGTTGAACCTCACGATATCAGACTTGACGCTGTCCTGACGGAGAGCGGTTACCGGCCCTTCGAAGACATGGGCCGCGCACAGATTGGATAAGAATGCGCCTTTTGTTCCTGGGTGACATGGTGGGCAAGACCGGCCGCGTGGCGGTGTGGGAAAAGCTGCCCGGCCTCGTCGCCGACCTGAAGCTCGATTTTGTCATCGTCAACGGCGAGAACGCCGCGGGCGGTTTCGGCATTACCGAGGATATCTTTCTCGAGACGATCAATGCCGGCGCCGACGTTGTGACGACCGGCAACCATGTCTGGGACCAGAAGGAGGCCGTCAGCTTTGCCGGTCGCCACGAGCAGTTCCTGCGGCCCGCCAACTATCCCGCCGGCACGCCGGGCAAGGGATCCGGCATTTTTTACGCCCGCAATGGCGCGCGCATTCTGGTCGCCAACATCATGGGGCGGGTGTTCATGCATCCCGAACTCGACGATCCCTTCAAGAGCGCCGAGACGATCCTCGCGGCAGCCCCCCTGAAGGAACAGGCGGACGCGGTCATCTTCGACTTCCACGCGGAAGCGACCAGCGAAAAGCAGTGCTTCGGGCATTTCGTCGACGGCCGCGCCAGCCTCGTGGTCGGCACCCACACGCATGTGCCGACGGCCGACTGCCAGATCCTCAACGGCGGCACCGGCTACATGTCGGATGCCGGCATGTGCGGCGACTACGATAGTTCGCTCGGCATGGACAAGGAAGAACCACTCAACCGCTTCATCTCGAAAATGCCGAAGGGCCGTTTCGAGGCGGCGACCGGACCCGCGACGATCTGCGGCCTCGGCATCGAGATTTCCGATACGACCGGGCTTGCGGAAAAGATCGAGCCGCTCCGGATCGGGCCGCGGCTTGCGGAGACGATACCGTCGTTCTGGCGGTGACAGGCGCGGACTACGGAAGTCGGGTATCTTCAGAACGCGCGGCATATGCCCGAAAATGTCAGCACACAATCACTTCGAGATACTCGGGTGAGGCGAAATCCAGCATGACGGCATCGCGGGTTATGATGGGGATTTTCTTAATCCGTGCGGTGGCGATCAGGTAGCAATCTCCTGGGTCCTTATGCCCGGTATCCATCACAACAGCCGCTGCTTCGCAGGCGATCCGTTGTCTGATTGGAATAATTTTCGTCCCTGTAGCCGCGACCGCCCTCGAAAACCATTTGGACGGCGACTTCGCGTCGAGATTTGGCGGGTCTCTGTGTGCTGGCTTGCGCGAAGCGATCGTCAACTCCCAGGCCGTAATTGGCGACACATAAAGCGTTCCCGCCGCTTGGTTGTCGGCGATCGCGATGAGAGCTTCTTCCGACAGCGTCTCGACAGCTGTGACCAGCCAGTAAAAGGTGTGGGTATCGAGCAGCGCGCCCGGCAAGATCAGTTCTTCACGGAGGGCTTGCGCGACTTGGACGAGTTGCCTTCGAGGGCTTGTTCAGCAATTGGCTTTGTAAGGTCGACGCTCTTCTTTATAGGCAGCTGCGACGACTTCATTGAATCAGCACCGCGCACTTCGACAAAGCGACCGCTGTGTGAATCGCGTACCACCCACCTGCCAGTCGATTCTCGTTTGAGTTCTGCCTTTGCCATAGCCCTTTATATAGCGCGAAATCGTCGCTAGTGCGAGTCCAGTAGAGGTGTTGATCGGAGGCCTGATTGCACTGAAGGGAGACTGCATCACGCTTCAAACCTTCAGCTAAGGTTCTGCTGGCGCAAAAGCCATTCTTCGAACTCAGCAGTTGTTGTTACCTCTCCATCGAGCACCGCTTCATACACAAGTGCGCTCGGGGCAGGCTTGCCGCCTTTCGGCGCGTTTGCGGCGAGTTCGGCCTTGATGACGAGGATGGTTTTCCGCACCTCGTCGGTCAAGCGGGGTAGCAGCGTCTTCAGATGTTTCAGGTCGGGCTGGCGGTCCGGTTCGTCGATGAACCAGATGTCGAGATTCCAGTCTTCGCCCGTGTCCGTCCGGTAGGTGAGGCCAAGATAGAGGCCGTCCGGGTAGTTTTGCGGTTCGACGTTCCAGAGGCCGCTATCGTTGCGGTAGCGCGCTGCGCCGACGCGGCTGTCGAGCATTAGTTCGCCGGCGATCTCGGCGACGGTCCGGCGGGCGGCTGGGTCGAGCCTTTCGCAGACCACGGTGATGTCGATATCGCGGCGGACCATGAGGCCGAGCGCGGAGCTTCCGACCCGGACCGGATTTCCGGCCAAACGCAAGGCATTATCAAGGCCGAGGGCGCTGACGATCGTATCGGCCTGAGCTTGCAATTCGGCCTGCTTTTTCAAAATACCGGACATGGCCTTCTCCGCTTGGGTATTCCCCACTTAGGGAAGATTTACGTCAGATATTAAGCTTGTGGCGTCAATAGCGGCCTTGACCGGGACCTCCCGCAGACATGCTCTTTGACATTTGCCCTGCAAATAAGTAGGAACGGCGCAAGTTCGGCTGCGAGTGTTGCAGCCACAGCGCTTTGAGCGCGAAAATCCGAAAGACAGATTTAGATGACCGATTACAACGGCGCCGTCCCGGCGATCGCCAAGGCGTTGGCGAAACGGGGCTATGTAACGCTGACCCCCGTCCAGAAATCCATGCTTGACCCGGCTCTCATCCATTCCGATGCGCTGGTTTCGGCGCAGACCGGCTCGGGCAAGACCGTTGCCTTCGGCTTGGCGATCGCCCCGACATTGCTCGGCGAAGCGGAAAAGTTCGGCCCGGCGCGGCAGCCTTTGGCGCTCGTCATCGCCCCGACCCGCGAACTGGCGATGCAGGTCACCCGCGAACTCGAATGGCTTTACGAGATGACCGGTGCGGTGATCACCAGCTGCGTCGGCGGCATGGACATCCGCAGCGAACGGCGCGCGCTCGAGCGCGGCGCCCATATCGTCGTCGGCACGCCCGGCCGTCTCTGCGACCATATCCGCCGCAACGCGCTCGACATGTCGGCCCTCAAGGTTGCCGTGCTCGACGAGGCGGACGAGATGCTCGATCTTGGTTTCCGCGAAGACCTAGAATTCATCCTGGAATCGGCGCCCGACGAACGCCGGACGCTGATGTTCTCGGCAACCGTGCCCGCCGCGATCGCCAAGCTCGCCAAGAGCTACCAGCGCGACGCGGTGCGCATCGCGACCTCGGCGGAAGAAAAGCAGCATGTCGATATCGAATACCGCGCGCTCGCCGTCGCATCGGCCGACCGCGAAAATGCGATCATCAACGTGCTTCGTTATTACGAGTCGACCAACGCGATCGTGTTCTGCTCGACCCGCGCTGCCGTCAACCATCTGACGGCGCGGTTCAACAACCGCAATTTCGCCGTCGTGGCCCTCTCCGGCGAGCTGACGCAGAACGAGCGGACCCATGCACTGCAGGCGATGCGCGATGGCCGTGCCCGCGTCTGCATCGCGACCGACGTCGCCGCCCGCGGCATCGACCTGCCGGGCCTCGACCTCGTCATCCATGCCGACCTGCCGACCAATCCGGAAACGCTGCTTCACCGCAGCGGCCGCACCGGCCGCGCCGGCCGCAAGGGCATCAGCGCCCTGATCGTACCGGTCAACGCACGCCGCAAGGCCGAGCGCCTGCTCGGCGGCGCCGGCATCTCCGCCACCTGGGCTCGTCCGCCGTCTGCCGAGGAGGTCATGCGGCGCGACGACGAGCGTCTGCTGGCCGATCCGATCTTCAGCGAAAATCCGCGCGAGGAAGAGCAGGATCTCGTCGCCAAGCTGGTCGAGAGCCATGGCGCGGAAAAGCTGGCTGCCGCGTTCGTCAGTCTCTACCGCACCAAATATTCGGCGCCGGAGGATCTGATCGAAATCTCCGTGCAGCAGGATACCCGCAAGCCGCGCGAGCGCGCCGGCGGCGAAGGTGACTTCCCGATGACCCCGCGCCCGTCGCGCGACGAGTTCGGCCCCGCCGTATGGTTCTCGCTGTCGGTCGGCCGCAAGCAGAATGCCGAGCCGCGCTGGCTGATCCCGATGCTCTGCCGCAACGGCAACGTCACCAAGCGGGAAATCGGCGCGATCAAGATGCAGCAGGACGAAACCTTCGTCGAGATCGCAGCCGATCACGCCGACGCCTTCATGCAGGCGGTCGGCAAGGACAAGGCGCTGGAGCGCGGCATCCGCGTCACCCGGCTGACCAGCGCGCCGGACCTCAGCCGTCCCGCGCCGGCCAAGCCTTATGTGAAGAAGTCCTATGACGACCGTCCGAAGGAGCCTCGTGGCGACGACTGGGCGAAGGGCAAGCCGCGGAAGAACACCTCCAACGCAGCCGGCCCCGGTGGCCCCAGGGCGGCCGAACCGCGTGGCGACGGAAAGCCTTTTAGCAAGGATGCCAAGCCTTTCAACAAGGACGCCAAGCCCTTCAAGAAAGACGACAAGCCTTTCAAGAAGAAGGACAAGCCGAAATTGGCCAACAGCAGCAATTTCGAGCGCCGGAAGTAAGCTGGACGCCGCGCAAACCCTGTCTGGGGTGATGCTGCGTCGCTGACCGGAATGCTGGACGTTCAATGAGATCAGGGGCGGCCCGAAGCCGCCCCTTTGTCGTTTTGGAAGGTTCGTTTCAGAGGGTCTCTTCGAACAGTGTCAGCAGGCGCTTGAAGTGACGCTCGGAACCGTCCTTGTCGTAGATGCTGTGGTCCGGCACCGTCCAGCCATGCGCCATGCCGACATAGTTCTCGACGATATGGTCGACGCCGCCGGTGCGAAACGCTTCGGCGAGCCGGGCCGACTGCTCCGGCGGAAAGCTATTGTCGACGCCGGCGACGCCGACATAGATGCGTGCCTTGATCCGGTCCGCCAGCCGGTGCGGGCTGTCTTCGGCGTCGCTTGCGAGATTGCCGCCATGGAAACTGGCGGCTGCCTTGATGCGCTCCGGATAACGGGCTGCGGCGGTGATCGCCCGGCCGCCGCCCATGCAATAACCGACGGCGCCGAGTGCGCCGGTGGCGCCTTCGGAGGTCAACGCTTCGATGAAGGATTCTCCGTCCTCGGCGGTGAGCGGCTGGGAGTTGGCGCGCATCAGGCCCATCAGCTGCGCCCTTGTGGCTTCTTCGCTGAAGGCAGTCTTCGCATCGAACGGGCCGTAGGCGCCCGAGCGGTAGAATAGGTCCGGAACGAGCACGGTATAACCGGCATCGGCGATGCGCTGGCCCATCCAGTAGAGCGCTTCGCGCGGGCCGAAGGCATCCATGTAGAGGATGACGCCCTTGTCCGTTGCAGCGCCGTTCGCAGGCTTGATGACGGCAGCCTTGGCCGTACCATCCTTGGTCTTGATCTCAATGTCATGCTTCATGAAAATATCCTCTCGCTCTTCCGACCGGACGCCGGCGAGCTTATGTCGGGGCGTTGCCGCGGCTTTTCAATGATCAACTCCATGACCTCCGCCAATGACAGAATTGTGAGACCGGCCGCGGCGATTGCGGCTGGACCGGCCTTTCGCATTGCCGCATGTTTTCGCCGGGAATGAGCATGAACGCAGTTCTTTGGGATCAGCATGATGCTACGGGCTCTCGCACTCGGTCTTTCCGGCCTCCTCCTGTCCGCTGTCGCAGCGCTCGCCCAGGACGGTCTGCCCATCAGTCAATGCCAGGCGATCGCGCAAAAGCTGCCCGGCGTCACCTTCGCAAGCTTCAGCCCCTCCGACCTGCAGCTCGTTCAGGCGAGGAGGAACCTGGCGCTGGCCGAGAGGGAAGAGGTGAAGATCACCTTTGTCGGCCATTCCACCTATTTTATCGAAACGCCTGAAGGGATCGGCATCGCCACCGACTATAGCGGCGCCTATCGACCGTCGCGGCTGCCGGATGTCGCGACCATGAACAAGGCTCATTCCACACATTACACGCTCAGCCCCGATCCCGGAATAAAGCACGTCCTGCACGGCTGGAGCGATGTCCCGGGCGAAAAGGCGCAGCATCGCGTCATGGTGGGGGATGTCTATGTCCGCAACGTCGTGTCGGATATCCGCAACTGGGGCGGCGGCATCGAGGAAAACGGCAATTCGATCTTCATCTTCGAGGTCGCGGGCCTCTGCATCGGCCATCTCGGCCACCTGCATTTCGAGCTGAACGAGGCGCAGTACACGGAGATCGGCCGCCTCGACATCCTGATGGTGCCGGTCGACGGCGGCCTGACGATGGGGGCGGACAGCATGAGCCGGGTCGTGCAGCGGTTGCGCTCGTCGCTCATCCTGCCGATGCATCGCTGGGGACCGCCGCTCGACAATTTCATCGCCATGTTCGACGCCAAGTTCGACATCGCCTATGCCAAGGAACCGACGATCCGGGTATCGATGCGCAGCCTGCCGAAAAAACCGACGATACTGGTGCCGCAGGGGCTCTGATCGCCCCTGCGGCCTTGTTCTCGTTCAATGAAACTGCGGGAAGGCGAGGTGCTGCTTGACGCCGACATCCGGCATCTTCTCGTCCTTCAGATTGGCCTTGGCGATTTCCCAGCCGAATTTCAACGTGCTGTCGGTGGAAGCCCAGATTTCCGCGTCGTCGACCCGGAAGGCGAGCAGGGTCAGCAGCGGGTCTTCCTTGCCGCGCTCGTACCAGGCCGAGGTCACGGCGCTCCAGTATTCGTCGATCTTGGTGCGGTCGTTACGGATTTCCAGCGTGCCGGAGAGGCAGGCGTGGTAGTCGTGGTTCTTGCCGACGACGCAGAAATGGGCGCGGCTACCGGCGCGAATGGCGCGTACCAGGTCCGTATCGGCCTTGGTGAAGAACCAGATCGTGCTCGATTTCGGATCGGCGTTCGGTGCCATCGGCTGGAAATGCATATGCGAGCCCTCGATGCCGAGCATGCCGGCATGGATGTTGTTGATCTCGTCCCAGAGCTGACGTTCGGGTGCTTCGCGGGCTTCCGTAAGGCTTGCCACGGACTATCTCCTTGTTGTTTGTCTCGGTGAACAAACGGCAAGCCTTTGGCTTTGTTCCTGGCCTTGTCGGCGGGGCGGCATCAGGAAAAGCCTCGCCTTACCCTGGAATGCCCTTGAACGGCTCAGGCTTCGAAATTATAAGGCGCCATTCCAGAACGAGTTCCAGAACAAGCTAAAGTGTCAGGGGTGCCATGGCTGGCCATTCACAGTTCAAAAACATCATGCACCGCAAGGGCAAGCAGGATTCGATCCGGTCGAAGATGTTTTCCAAGCTTGCGCGCGAAATTACCGTCGCCGCCAAGACGGGTCTGCCTGATCCGACCATGAACGCGGCATTGCGCCTGGCGATCCAGAACGCCAAGGCTCAGTCGATGCCGAAGGACAATATCGACCGGGCGATCAAGAAGGCTGCCGGCGCGGATGCGGAAAACTACGATTCCGTCCGTTACGAAGGTTACGGCCCGGGCGGCACCGCCGTCATCGTCGAGGCGCTCACCGACAACCGCAACCGCACGGCCTCCAACGTCCGCTCGATCTTCACCAAGGCCGGCGGCGTGCTCGGCGAAACCGGCTCGGTTTCCTTCTCCTTCGACCATGTGGGCGAAATCACCTACAAGGCGAGCGTCGGCGATGCTGACAAGGTGATGGAAGCGGCGATCGAAGCCGGTGCCGACGACGTGACTACCGACGAGGACGGCCACACGATCATCTGCGCTTTCGAAAGCCTCGGCGAAGTATCGAAGGCGCTCGAAGCGACGCTCGGCCAGGCTGAGACAGTCAAGGTGATCTGGCGGCCGCAGAACACGATCGAGGTGGACGAGGAGAAGGCGCAGTCGCTGCTGAAGCTCATCGACAACCTGGAAGACGACGATGACGTGCAGAGCGTCTATTCGAATTTCGAGGTTTCCGAAGAGGTCATGGCCAAGCTTTCGGCCTGATCCGTTCTCGACCTCCCAATTCTACGGAGCGGGCTGGCATGACCAGCCCGCCTTTGTTTCAGGCCTTCACCTTTTCCATCATCGGCAGCGTGGCGAACAATTCGACCGAGCGCAGCCGTGCGTCGACATCGTGGATCGGCATCGAGATGATCAGTTCGTCGGCGCCGGTTTCTCCCAGGAAATCCCTGAGCTTTGCCTCGACCGTCGCAACGGAACCGACCGCTGCGTAACGCAGCGTATGCTCGACATTCATCTTCTCCATCGGCGTCCAGAAACCTTCCATGCTGTCGACGGGCTTCGGGAACCGGGTGCGGACGTTCTTGCGCAGATTGACGAACTGCTGCTGCGACGAGGTGAAGGCGCGCTCAGCTTCGGCATCGGTTTCCGCCGCGACGCCCATGACGCCGACCATCATGTAGGGCTTGTCGAGTTGAAGAGACGGCTTAAAACGGTCGCGATAGATCGAGATCGCTTCCATCAGCATGTCAGGCGCGAAATGCGAGGCAAACGCATAGGGCAGGCCGAGGGCGGCGGCGAGATGGGCGCTGTAGACGCTCGACCCGAGCAGCCAGATCGGCACATGCGCATCCATGCCCGGGACGGCGAGCAGGCTCTGGTCCTTTTCCGGCGTGCCGAGCAGGCGCTGGAGTTCCAGAATGTCGTGCGGAAAACTTTCGGCGCCGGCATCGAGATTGCGGCGAAGGGCGCTCGCGGTACGCATGTCGGTTCCGGGCGCCCGGCCAAGGCCGAGATCGACGCGGCCGGGCAACAGCGCTTCCAGCGTGCCGAACTGTTCGGCGATGACGAGAGGGGAATGGTTGGGCAGCATGATGCCGCCGGAGCCGACGCGGATGGTCTTGGTGGCCGCCCCCACATGGCCGATGACGATCGCGGTTGCGGCGCTGGCAATGCCCGGCATGCCATGGTGCTCGGCAAGCCAGACGCGTTTGTAGCCCTGCTCCTCGGCCTTGATCGCCAGGCGGCGGGACTGGTCGAGCGCATCGCTCACGGAATAACCTTCACCGACGGGTGAAAGATCGAGAATGGAAAAGGGGATCATCGGCGCGTCCTGAAGGCGGAATAACTGACAGGGTGTTCCAGTTATCTAGGCAGCCTCGTCCAGGAATACGACCCTCCGGCCGACAGAAAAAGAAGCGCCCGAAAGAGGCGCGCAGCGGAGCGCCGGACATCACGACTTGACCAGCCGCAGGTGCGAACCAGGTTTTGCGGGTTTGAGGCTCTCCGGTACCGCCACTCCTCCCGCGTGGAGGATCGTGACGGGCGTGAAGCGCCCTGCATGATGGTCGATCGCGCCGATATCGCGGTTCATGCGGCCGAGCTTTGCCGTCAGCGTATCCAGCACGCCGATCTGGTCGCGGCTCGCCTTGGCAAGCGTCGTCATCGTGGTCCTGACGGCTGCGACCGCTTCGATCTCCTGGCCCGAGCTTGCCGCGAGTGCCGCTACGTGATCGTGCAAGGCATCCGCGTAGATCGTCATCGCGTCCAGTTCCCCGCCGGCCTTCTCGACAGACTTGCCGCCAAGTTCGGCGGCTTCCGCGGATCTTCGGGACAGGCCGGAGATTTCCTTGGCCGCGTCGGCTGCCCGCTCGGCAAGTCCGCGGATCTCCTCTGCCACGGTCTTGAAGTCGATCTCGACCTCACCCGGATGGGCCGCTTCGAGGCCGGCATTGAGGGCGAGCATATTGGCCTGGAAGGCGATCTCCCGGATCGTTGCGGTGGCGGGCTCGATCTTGAGCGACACCTTGCGGATCGCCTCCATCGCCACCGTTGCTGCTTCTATCATCTCCTTCGGCGGCCGCATGTCGAGCCGGGCATTGTTGGCGATCTCGGCCGCGTGCTGGGCCTGCATCTTTCGCACCCTCAGCGTCTCGGCAAGCTTGCCGACATCCGCGGCTGTCTTGGCGATGGTTGCCGTCAGCCGGCCCCCGGCCTCGGCGGTTTTCGTCAGTTCGTTGCGAGCCTCGGCGCAGTCCGTGTGGAGGCCGTGGGCGCAGCTGCCGATCATGCCGAGCACGTCTTCCAGGATCGTCAGGGCATGGTTGAAATCCGCACGCAGGCCCTCATACCTGTCGGGGAACGGCATATCGATCCGCACGGTCAGATCGCCGACCGCCAGGCGCCGCAGGCCGCCGTCGAGCGCTTCGACCACTGTCCTCAGGTCGCGTGCCTCCTCACCGGCAGCCTCGAGGTCGCGCATGCGGGCTTGCGCCGACGCCGCCTCCTGCCGCTCGCGCGCTTCTTCGTCCTTGACGAGCCGGGTGAGATGATT
This sequence comes from Neorhizobium tomejilense, assembly GCA_002968845.1. GTDB lineage: Bacteria > Pseudomonadota > Alphaproteobacteria > Rhizobiales > Rhizobiaceae > Neorhizobium > Neorhizobium tomejilense. The sequence continues at coordinate 25,661 of PVBG01000022.1, forward strand.
GCGGCAAAGCTGCTCCAGCGCTCGGGAGATCGAGCCGATTTCATCGGTGCGGGCCAGATGTTCGCGTGGCACCGCCGTCTTGCCGGCGGCGACCTCCGAGACGGTTCCTGCGATGGCGCGCAACGGATTGATGAGTGCACCGGCAAGGGAAATGGTGACGAGGGTCAGCGTTATCAGCGACGCGGCGATGCCCAGCATCTCGAAAGGCGTCAGCTCGTCGGCGACGTAAAAGAGGAGCCCCGCGAGAATCCCATTCTGCGCCAGCACAAGCCCGATCACCTTGACGGATAGGGAATGATGTCTGCCTATCATGGCTGCCTCCTCACATTGCGTCCAAGCCGCGATTTGCAACGCGCGAGGCGCAGGGGCGTTGCCGACCGGCGACCCGAAAGGGGGCAAACCTTCCCGATATGGTTATCGGAGGGTAAACGGTCTCTCATTTGCGTTTTCGGTTTGTTCACATTCTCGTGGCACTGATTGGGGCATCAGGATAGGGTATGGCATGACAGGCACGATTCGCATCATCGGCATCGATCCGGGGCTTCGACGCACCGGCTGGGGCATTATCGAGACGCTCGGTAACAGCCTGAAATTCGTCGCCTCGGGGACCGTCACTTCTGACGGCGACATGGACCTCGCCTCGCGCCTCTGCCAGCTGCATGACGGGCTGGCAGAAGTCGTGCATGCCTACCAGCCGCACGAGGCGGCCGTGGAGCAGACCTTCGTCAACAAGGATGCGGTCGCCACGCTGAAGCTCGGCCAGGCGAGGGGGGTCGTCATGCTGGTGCCGGCACGGGCCGGGCTGCCCGTCGCCGAATATGCGCCGAACGCCGTCAAGAAGGCGGTGATCGGCGTCGGCCACGGCGAAAAGCAGCAGATCCACATGATGCTGAAGATCCTGATGCCGAAGGCGGAGTTCAAGGGCAACGACGCCGCGGACGCGCTGGCAATCGCCATCTGCCACGCCCATAACCGCGGCGGCCAGCGGATGCGCGCCGCGCTCGCCGGCTAGTTTGTTCTTGACTTGTTCTAGTTCGGCCGATAAGTAATACTTGAGAGGTATTACCATGCGCGTCACCGAAAAAGGCCAGGTTACGATTCCCAAGGAAATCCGCGACCGATTGAAGATCGGCCCGGGTTCGGAAGTGGATTTTATCGTGTCTGATGACTGCGTGAGGCTTGTCAGGCTCGACGACAGCAAGCAGGACTACAAGAGCTTCGAAGAATGGGCGGACAGCGTCAAAGGCACTTGGGATCTCGGCGGCATGACGACCGATGAGTACATCGACTGGCTTCGGGGACCGCGCGATGACCTCGACCGTCGTTGATACGAATGTGCTGATTGATATGCTTGGGCCTGCCACTCCGGCGCGGACCTGGTCGCTCGGTGCATTGAAACGATGCGCGGAAGAGGGCGAACTTATCCTCAATCCGGTCATCTGGTCGGAACTGTCGGCATCGCCTCTGAGTGAACTCGAGATCACCCTGGCATTCGGCTGGCTCGGTATGAAGCGCGAGACCTTGTCTTATGATGCGGCATTTCAGGCGGGTAAGGCGCATTTTTCTTACCGCAGGTCCGGCGGACTTCGTGAGCGAACCCTGCCGGATTTCCTGATCGGCGCCCATGCCGCGGTCCGCTCCCATCGTCTCCTGACCCGTGATGCAGCCCGTTACCGTGCCTATTTTCCCTCGCTCGATATCATCTCCCCCGAAACCCATCCCTGACGGACATCTTTCATGATCGGCAAGCTCAAAGGCACTATCGACGAGATCGGCGACGACTATGTGCTCGTCGACGTTCATGGCGTCTGTTACGAGGTCTTCTGTTCGTCGCGTGTGCTGTCGAAGATGGGTTCGGTCGGCGAAGCCGTGGTGCTCTTCATCGAGACCTATGTCCGTGAGGATCAGTTCAAGCTTTTCGGCTTCCTGACGGCACTGGAGCGGGAATGGTTCAACCTGCTGCAGAGCGTGCAGGGCGTCGGCGCCAAGGTGGCGCTCGCGGTGCTCTCGACGCTGACGCCCTCCGAGCTTACCAACGCCATTGCCCTTCAGGACAAGACGACGGTCTCGCGTGCGCCGGGCGTCGGGCCGAAGGTCGCGGTGCGTATCGTGACCGAACTCAAGAACAAGGCGCCCGCCTTTGCCGGCGAGGCTTCGGGCAATATCGGCCTCAAGCAGGAGCTTGGCGAGGGCGTGGCCGCAGCACCGGTCGCCGATGCCGTTTCGGCGCTCACCAATCTCGGGTATTCCCGCGACCAGGCCGCGAACGCGGTCGCGGCAGCGCTCAAGAACGGCGGCGAGGGGGGCGATAGCGCCAGACTCATCCGGCTGGGACTGAAGGAACTGGCTCGGTGAGTGGAAAATTTGCGAGTTTGTCGGAATAATCGTACTATTTCCTCCAATCGCAGTTTTATCGGAGGAATGTGCTATGGGTTGGACGCTTACGCTTTCTGCCAAGGGGCAGCTGACGATACCGAAAGACTTGCGGGAAGCGATCAATTTGCATCCGGGAGATGAGGTTGTTTATTCGGTGGTGAACGGAGATCTCGTGATTACACCGAAGAATATCGATTTCGGCGACCTTGTCGGTCTTCTCGGTAATCCGCCGAACGGGCCAGCAACATTGGAGGAAATCGACGCAGCCGTGATGGCGGCTGGCGGAGCCAATGTCCTTGACATCGGCGACGATGAACAAGCGGATGCAGCGGAATGACGTTGCTGGGGCTGGATACCAACGTCATTGTGCGAACGCTGGTCGCAGATGATCCACAGCAAATGGCAGCAGCGAAAGAGTTCGCAAAAGGACTGGGCCGGGAATATACCGCATTCGTAACGCTTATCAGTCTGCTTGAACTCGATTGGGCTCTCCGATCGCGATATGGTTTCAAGAAAAAGGAAGTCGTACTTGCCATTGGGAAGTTACTGCGGACGCGCGGGCTTGTGATAGAAAGCCATGCGCTTGTCGTTGCTGCGCTTCGGCAGGTTGAAAATACGAACGTGGATTTCGCTGATGCTCTCATCGCCGGCCGCTCGTTGGAAGAGGGATGCAAATCCATTAAAACCTTCGATAAGAAAGCCGCTTCGCGCGTCCCCGGAATGGAACTTCTCGCATGAGTGAACCCGCCCGCCTGATAACGCCGGAAAAGCGGGGCGAAGACCTGGATACGACGCTGCGCCCGCAGTCGCTGGACGAGTTCACCGGCCAGGCGGAGGCGCGCGCCAACCTGAAGGTGTTCATCGAGGCGGCGAAGAACCGCGGCGAGGCGCTGGACCACGTGCTGTTCGTCGGCCCGCCGGGGCTTGGCAAGACGACGCTGGCGCAGATCATGGCCAAGGAACTCGGCGTCAATTTCCGCTCGACATCCGGCCCGGTCATCGCCAAGGCAGGCGACCTTGCGGCCCTGCTCACCAATCTCGAGGAGCGGGACGTGCTCTTCATCGATGAAATCCACCGGCTCAACCCGGCGGTCGAGGAAATCCTCTATCCGGCGATGGAAGATTTCCAGCTCGACCTGATCATCGGCGAAGGCCCGTCGGCGCGGTCGGTGAAGATCGATCTGTCGAAGTTCACGCTGGTTGCCGCCACCACCCGGGCCGGTCTGCTCACCACGCCGCTGCGCGACCGGTTCGGCATTCCCATCCGGCTGTCCTTCTATACGGTCGATGAGTTGGAACTGATCGTCCGGCGCGGTGCGCGGCTGATGAGCCTTTCGATGACCGATGCAGGCGCCCGCGAGATCGCCCGCCGCGCCCGCGGCACGCCACGCATCGCCGGGCGGCTCTTGCGCCGGGTGCGCGATTTCGCCGAAGTAGCGAAGGCCGAGGCGGTGACGAAGGAGATCGCCGACGAGGCGCTGACCCGGCTGCTGGTCGACAATATGGGCCTGGACCAGCTCGACAAACGCTATCTCAACATGATCGCCGTCAATTTCGGCGGCGGACCGGTCGGTATCGAAACCATCGCCGCCGGCCTGTCGGAACCGCGCGATGCGATCGAAGACATCATCGAACCCTACATGATCCAGCAGGGTTTCATCCAGCGCACGCCGCGGGGCCGCGTTTTGACCGCAAACGCGTGGAAACATCTGGGAATGCAGCCGCCGAAGGATCTCGAGGCCGCGCAATTCCGGATGAATCTCGAGGACGACTGAGTGCTCACAAGGCGGACTTTGCTCAAGGCCTTCGCCGGAGGAGTTGCGACCCTGCTCGCTCTGGCCGCCTATCCCTTCGTGGAGGTGATGGCACGGCCGCGGCTGACGCAATATGCCGTCACGCCCAGGCGATGGACGCCGGGATTGAAGCTGCGCGTTGTCGTCCTTGCGGATATCCACGCCTGCGAGCCCTGGATGAGCCTCGACCGGATCGGGTCAATCTGTTCGGCGGCCAATGCGCTGAACGGGGATGTCATCCTGCTGCTCGGCGATTACGTGTCGGGAATGGACCTGCTGACCGAGCATATTCCGCCTGCGGATTGGTCGCAGTCGCTCTCGGTGCTGAAGGCGCCGCTCGGTGTTCATGCGGTGCTCGGCAACCATGACCACTATGAGGATTTGTTCCTCCAGAGAAATCCCTTCACTGAGAATGTCGCGGCGGCTGCACTGAGGGCCGTTGGCATATCGACCTACATCAACGAGGCCGTCAGGCTGGAGAAAGACGGCCACTCGTTCTGGCTGGCGGGCCTCGGCGACCAGATGGCGCTGCGCCCCGGCAAAGACTTCAAGCGGACGATGATGAGGGGCATCGACGATCTTCCGGGAACGCTCGCGCAGATTGACGATGACTCGCCGGTGCTGCTCATGGCACATGAGCCGGACATATTTCCGAAGGTGAGCGAGAGGGTCAGCCTGACACTTTCGGGTCATACCCATGGCGGCCAGATCAATATTCTGGGCTGGCAGCCCGCCGCTGCATCGCAGGGCTCGCGACGTTATCCGGCCGGACATTATCGTGAGGGGGAGCGTGATCTCATCGTGTCCCGGGGCCTCGGCTGTTCCATCCTGCCGGTGCGAGTGGGCTCGAGGCCGGAAATCGTCGTGATTGAACTGGGGTAAACCGCATGGCGCGCACTCGCATCCGTATCAAGACCAAGAGCAAGCGTATTTTCCAGATGCGGATTGCCGGCCTTGGATTCCGGTACGGTTACGTGCTGGTGCATCGCGCCGTGGATGAGGCCTTCTGGACTTTTCCGGGCGGGCGGGCGGAGATCGGCGAGACGTCGGAAGAGACACTCAGACGCGAGATGGTCGAGGAAATCGGTGCCGAGGTGAGCGTTCGCCGGCTGCTCTGGTCGGTCGAGAACTTCTTCCACTACGAAGACCGCGACTGGCATGAACTCGGTTATTATTACCTGATGGACATACCGGAGACCTTTCCCTTTCATCCGACCGACATCGTCCATCGGATCAAGGACGAGCACGATCTGGAATTCAAATGGGTCCCGGCGACGACCGCGGCGCTGAGGGCGCTCGACATCCCGCCCTACTTCATCGCCGAGGAAATAGAGAACCTGCCGGCCAGTCCGCGCCACCTCGTCTGGCGCGACGGCGACCTCGACCTGAAATCTTAGGTTCGATCTTTTTCCGCATTCGGCAGGACTTCAGCGCTCGCCTCCAGCGATCGTCGGCTGGCGGAGGCCGACGTGCCCGTTCCGCCCGCCCGCATTCCGGCTGGAACATCTGCGCTTCGCTTGCCGTTTCTCCCCGGAAAGGAGAACGCCATGCAGAAGATCGAGATCGGGAACGAGGTCGCGTGGACTTGGGGGCGATCCGAGGCCAAGGGCAAAATCGCCCAGAAATTCACCAGCGACGTGGAGCGGAAGATCAAGGGCAAGACGATCAAGCGCAAGGCGGATGCCGACGAGCCCGCGTTCCTCATCCGCCAGAAAGACGGCGACCGCGTTCTCAAGAGTGAGTCCGAGCTGAGGAAGACCCATGGATAACGAGATCCCCGATCACGTCCCGCCCGCCGAAGTGGCGCAGGCCGCTGAAAAAGGCTTGAAGCTTCGTTCCCAGCATCGCCGCGGCGGCACGATGGTCGGGGTAGCGCGAGCCCGGGACCTCAAGAACCGCAAGTTGATCTCGGAAAAGACGGTGCGGCGGATGGTGAGCTATTTTTCCCGCCACAAGGCGGACAAGCGTGCCGAGAATTTTGGCGACGACGAAAATCCGTCGACCGGTTACATCGCCTGGCTGCTCTGGGGCGGCGATGCGGGCCAGAAATGGGCCGAAGAGCATAAGAAGGCAATCGAAAAGGCAAAGAACGAGGCAAAGATGCGGCGCTTCACGCAGTCGCATTGAGAGCGGCCGCAAGATCCGCGATCGTCTGCCGCAAGAGCGCCGCGCCGCCCGGCTGCCAGCCCAGCGCCTTCAGTTTGTCCGTCGACATGACGTTGACGGCGGCGCGGTTTGCCGGCGGCGGCAGGTGGTGGTGGGACACCGGCAGGTGGCTGAGGATTTCGCGGGTATCGGTCAGTATGTCCGACGCATTGAACACCTGGCCGGCGATCTTGCCTGTTTCGGCCTCCAGCATGAGGCGAACGGCGGCGGCGACATCGCGGCCATGTGTCTCCGTTCCCGCACGTGACGGAACCGGCCGACCCGCCACGTAATCCGAAAAGAGAGCGCCCCATTTATTGGGGCGCAGATTGCCGTAGACGCCGGTGAGCCGGAGAGACGAGGTGGCAAAACCGGGGGCCGAAAGCTCCGCCAGTGCTCCCTCGGCCCAGAGTTTGATCTCGCCGTAGAGCCCGTCCGGCTTCAAAGGCAGGTCTTCGTCAAGCACCGTTCCGGCCGGGTGCCCGTCATAGACGGCCCTGCTCGAGAGGAAGACCGCCCGGCGGGTGCCGGCCTTCCTGGCGGTCTCGAACAGCTTCACGGTACCATCGAGGTTCAGCCGGCGGAAACGATCGGGATCATCGCCTTCGCCGCCACGATATTTTCCGGGCAAATGGTCGAAGGCGGCATGGACGAAGAAATAGGCCTCGTCGAAAGCTTCGATCTGGTCGAGGGCGGGATCGAGCGAAAGGGGTGCGAACTCGACGGGTTTGGAAAAGAAGCCAGGCGCCGGCGGACTGCGCCCTCCAACAATCACCTGGTATCCGGCATCGATGAGGCCTTCGACGATGTAGCGGCCGACCAGACCCGTTCCGCCCGATATCAGCACCTTCATGGCGTTTCTCCCGGTTTCGGCAGGGTGGAGGGGGCGGGGATCTCGCGATCCTCGTAAAATGCATGCCAGAGGTCGATCAGCGGCCGCAGCCGGTCGGCCTTCGGGTGATCCTTCTCCCACGGCTTCTCATACTGGTAATGCAGCACGCCGATGCTTTCCCAATTCCAGAGATCGGGCATGTTGAACCAGACATATTGCAGCATGTTCATGAAGACAGGCAGGCCGTGCCAGCTCGGAAAGAAGCTCTCGAGAAACGTCTGGTCCGTCCGCCGCCAGAAGGCGTTCGGCTGGTCGAGCGCCGCAAGCATCCTGTCAAAAGTCTCGGCGGAAGGTTTGGCAACGAAGACGCCGGAGTTCAGGCGGTGGAAGTCCGAGAGGTTTTCGTAAACATTCGGGGCTGCGGAAAATTCCGGATAGGAAAACAGCTTGTCGATCGGCTTCAGCACCAGCGCGTCGGCGTCGATGAAGATGCAGGTTTCGTAGTCGGTGAGCTGCCAGAGCCGAAGCTTGCAGAAATTGTCGAGCGGCGTGTGGAAATCCGGCTTGCGGCCTTTTGTGAAGGGGGCGGCGCCATGCAGGTTTTTTCGCGCATGCCGTTCGTTGAAGGCGGGAGAGAGGAGCAGATGTTCGACCTCGACCAGTCGGCAACCGAGAGCTTCGAGCGGGGCGAGGGCGGGGCGCTCGACGCCGCCGGTATGGAGGACGACGATATCGGCCTCAGTGCCGGTGCGGCGGATGGAGCGGGCCAGCGCGGTGGCGCCCATGGCGTAGTCGGCATTGGTGACCAGGGTGACGAAGGCGTTGGTCATGAAGGTGTCCCGCTCACGACACCGACTTCAACCTCACACCCTCCGGGTCATGCTCCACCTTCGCGGCGATGTCCCTGGTCCAGGCGGAGACGGCCGGAACGCGTGATCTGTCAACGCGATAAGCGTATTTCTTCGCGACGTCGACGATCTCTCCGAGCAGTCCTTCTCCGAGCGTCGTCGGTTCGAGACCGAGGCCGAGGAATTTTTCGTTCTTCACCACCAGCTCGTTTTCGGGCGCTTCCTTGCGCGGGTTGGGCAGCCAGGCAATCTTGGAGCCGCTCATCCGGGCGATCATCTCGGCCAGATCGCGCACCCGGTGGGTCTCGGTCATCTGGTTGAAGATCTCGACGCGGCTGCTGCGGGCGGGCGGGTTGTTCAGCGCGATCTCGATGCAGCGGACCGAATCCTGGATGTGGATGAAGGCGCGGGTCTGGCCGCCGGTGCCGTGGACGGTGAGCGGGTAACCGATCGCCGCCTGGATGAGAAAACGATTCAAGACCGTCCCGTAATCCCCGTCATAGTCGAATCTATTGATCAATTGCGCGTGCCGGCGGGTCTGTTCGGTATGGGTGCCCCAGACGATGCCCTGGTGCAGGTCGGTGATCCGCAATCCGTCGTTCTTCGCGTAGAACTGGAAGAGTTGCTGATCGAGGCATTTGGTCATGTGATAGATCGAGCCGGGATTGCTCGGATAGAGAATTTCCTGGGAAACGGTGCGGCCGTCGGCGGTTTGGATGCCGACCGGGAGGTAGCCTTCCGGGATCGCCGCTCCGACCGTCGAATAGCCGTAGACGCCCATCGTGCCGAGATGCACGAGATGCGCGTCGAGATCGAGTTCGACCAGCGCATTCAAGAGGTTATGGGTGGCGTTTACATTGTTGCTGACGGTGTAGTTCTTGTGCCGGTCGCTCTTCATCGAATAGGGCGCGGCCCGCTGTTCGGCGAAGTGGATGATGGCGTCCGGGCGGTTCTTTGAAAGCCAGCCCTTCAGGAGTTCGTAGTCCTTGGCGAGGTCGATCAGATGGAAATGAATGCGGCGTCCGGTCTCGGCATGCCAGATTCGGGTGCGTTCCTGGATGCTGTCCATCGGCGTCAGCGACTGGACGCCAAGCTCCGTATCGATCCAGCGGCGGGAGAGGTTGTCGAGGATGTGGATCTCGTGGCCGGCGTCGGACAGGTGAAGCGATGTCGGCCAGCCGACGAAGCCGTCGCCGCCCAGGACTGCAATCTTCATGAGTTACTCTCCGCTGGTTTTCGACTTATTTCCTGATAGGGAGGATATGTGACAGCACGTCAAAACTGGGGCGGCATTGCGCGCTTATCCAGTGGAGTAGAGGGAATTTCCAAGGCAAAGCCATGAAGGAACACAATTTTTTGTTATCGGGCGAATTGATGGAAGGTGGCCATCGGCTGGCCCAGCGCGTCTATTATGAAGACACGGATTTTTCCGGCCTCGTCTACCACGCCCGTTATCTGCATTTCCTGGAGCGCGGCCGGACCGACTATCTGCGCTGCCTTGGCTGCGAACAGAGCGCGTTGCTTTCCGCCGACGAAGAAGGGCTGGTCTTCGTCGTCCACCGGATGGAGATCGACTTCAAGCAGCCGGCCCGTATGGACGACATCCTGATCATCCAGACGGTGACGGAAAAGGCGGGCGGCGCCAAGATGGTGCTCAACCAGGAGATCCGCCGCGGCGAAACTCTGCTGATCGCCGCGAAAGTGGTGATCGCCGTCATCAACAGGCACGGGCGTCCGCGTCGGCTGCCGGAGAGCGTGGCGGAAAAGTTTCTCGGGCGCCCGGCCGAGCAGGTCAATCCGGTCTAGACGGGATCTATGGGCCACCACAGGCATGCTGCGAATCGGCCATTGCCCAGCTCTGCCCGGTGCGGGCGTTGGTGACGAAATACTCGCGGCCCCGGTCGTCGCCCGCCGGGCAGCGTTTGGGAATGGCAATCAGGCACATGGTCACCTTGTCGCCGGGCTTGGAGGCAATCAGCGCCTCCTCGCGGGCATAGGAAACCTGATAGCCCTCGTTGGCATATTCGATGCCGGTTCCGGCCTCGTAATCCTCGTCCTTGATGGGATCCTGGCCGACCCGCGGATGGACCTCGGTGACGTTGGTGACGGAGCATTGGCCGATCTTCGCGGGCAATGTCGGGGAAGGCTTGGCCCGCCCGCCCGCGATCGTGCTGGCAGTAATGTCCGCGGGAATGCTCTTGGCGCCGCCGAGTTCTCCAAGGACCGCAATATACGTGCTCAGAACGCAGGATCGGTTGGAGCCGCAGGATGACCGGTCGCTCGTGAAGTCGCGCAGAACTTGGCGGGTCTCCGCCCTTTTCTCCCGTTCGGCCTTTTCCTGGACCCGCGGAAGCTGCGTATCCAGCGCCGAAAGGAGAGGATCGTTGCAGACTATCAGTTCATCGGGCGAGGGGACGCCCTTGCAGTCGAACGAGGCGGCATGGGCCGGCACCGCGATCAACATCGTCAAGGCTATCAACACTGCGCGCCACATGGTGTGTCCCCGAGAATCCGATTCTGACAGTGTCATAACCCGTGAATGAGAAAAAACTAAGTTGGAAGTTGCCGGCTTTCCTTGTTCCAACTTCAAGTGATCTGGGAACTCGCGATTGCAAGGCCCGCCTAAACCTTTCGTTAACGATAATGGTGTCTTACTGAGACATGAGGAATTTGTGCAACGCACGCCTTCCTTTGACCAAAATTGAAAGCGAGAAGCCAAGCTTGAAGCTCAGGGTATCTTGGGGTTAGGGCTAAGCGCATCCAGCGGTCAAAGATATACTCGCGAGAGCGCTTTTGAACCGCCCGGTCCTTAAAGCCGGGCGTTTGGATTCGGGGATAGTAGATGGAACAGGTAGGTTTGGCGGCAGCGGCGAGCGAAGTGAGCCTCTGGTCGCTGTTCATGCAGGCCGGTCTGGTCGTCAAGCTGGTGATGATAGGTCTCATCGGCGCATCGATCTGGACCTGGGCGATCGTGATCGACAAGTATATCAGCTTCGGCAAGGCCAAGCGCCAGTTCGACCAGTTCGAGCAGGTCTTCTGGTCCGGCCAGTCGCTGGAAGAACTTTACCGTACCCTGTCGGAACGGACGAACACCGGTCTTGCCGCGATTTTCGTCGCCGCCATGCGCGAGTGGAAGAAGAGCTTCGAGCGCGGCGCGCGTTCGCCGATCGGCCTGCAGATGCGTATCGACCGGGCGATGGACGTCACCATGTCGCGCGAAGCGGAAACCTATGAGGCGCGCCTTGGGTCGCTGGCGACGATCGGCTCGGCCGGTCCGTTCATCGGTCTGTTCGGCACGGTCGTCGGCATCATGACATCGTTCCAGGCAATCGCCGGATCGAAATCCACCAATCTCGCCGTCGTCGCACCGGGTATCGCCGAAGCGCTGCTCGCTACCGCGATCGGCCTGGTCGCCGCTATTCCGGCGGTCATCGCCTACAACAAGTTCACCGCCGACGCCGGCAAGCTCTCTGGCCGCATGGAAGGTTTCGCGGACGAATTCTCCGCCATCCTGTCGCGCCAGATCGACGAGAAGCTGCAGCCGCGCCAGGCGGCGCAGTAAAAGGCCTCTCGGGCTCAAGGAGTAACGTCTCATGGGTATGTCGGCCGGAGGAGCAAAATCGGGTGGCGGTCGTCGCAGGCGCGGCGGTCGTCGCAGCGGTGCGATCAGCGAAATCAACGTGACGCCGCTTGTCGACGTCATGCTCGTGCTGCTCATCATCTTCATGGTGGCGGCACCGATGATGACCGTTGGCGTGCCTATCGACCTGCCGGAAACGCAGGCGAAGGCGATGAACGCCGATACCCAGCCGATCACCGTCTCGGTCAATCCGAAGGGCGAAATCTACCTGCAGGAAACGCCGATCGGCCTCGACGAGATCGTGCCGAAGCTTCAGGCGATCGCCACCACAGGCTATAACGAACGTATCTATGTGCGCGGCGATACGACCGCGGCCTACGGCGTCGTCATGAAGGTCATGGCCCGCATTTCTTCTGCCGGGTACAAGAATATCGGCCTCGTGACCCTGCAGGAACAGGAGAAGTGATCGCGGCGCCATGAAGGTCAGTCTCGGCACATCGCTGGTCCTACACACGCTGGTACTCGGCTTGGCGCTCGTTTCGCTGAGCGCGCCCGCGACTTTCGACGTGGCCGAAGTGGACGCGCTTCCCGTCGACATCGTCTCCGTGGAATCGATCACCCAGACCCAGCAGGGTGACAAGAAGGCGCCTGCCAGCCAGAAGCCTTCCCCCAAGGAAACCAAGAACCAGAAGATCGTCGAGAACGCCCAGAACGCGGGCGAGAACGACGTCGACCTGAAGACACCTCCGACGCCGACCACCAAGCCGCAGCCGACCGAAACCACGGCTGCTCCGAAGCCGGTGGAACGGCCGACGCCTACCCCGACGCCGGAACAGAACCAGGTCAAGGACATCGTCAAGGAAGAGACGGCTCCGAAGCCGACCGAGATGGCCGCACTGCCGCAGCCCAAGCCGGAAATCACGCCACCGAAGCCGGAAGCGACCCCGCCGAAGCCCGAGCCTACGCCGCCAAAGCCGGAGGCCGCCAAGCCGACGGCCGTGCCGCTACAGAGCGAAAACACGTCCGAGACGGGTGAACTGCCGCAGGCGGTTCCGACGCCCGCCTCCAGGCCGCAGCCGCCGAAGCCCGAACCGCCGAAGGAGCAGGCCAAGCCCGTTGAAAAGCCGGCCGAGACGAAGCCGGATGCGGCCAAGGCAGCCGAGACGGCCAAGACCGACAACAAGGCGACCGCATCCGTCAAGCCATCCGACAAGAAGGAAGGCAAGCAGCAGGAAACCGCCAAGTCGTCGTCCTCCATGCAGAGCGATTTCAATGCAGACGACATCGCAGCCCTGCTGAACAAGCAGGAGGCATCGGGTGGCGGTGCCAAGCGTTCCACCCAGGTGGCCGCCCGCGGCGATACCAAGACCATCGGCGTCGGCCTGAGCTCCAGCGAGATCGACAACGTCAAGGGGCAGATCCAGGGCAACTGGGCGCTCGTCGGCGGCTTGACCGGCGTCTCGGAAGTGCGCGTGAAGATCAGGGTGCAGCTCGATCAGTCCGGCAATATCGTCGGTGATCCTGAGGTGACGGCCACCGGCGGTCCGGAAGGAACCCGGCGCGCGGTCGAAGGCAGCACGCGCCGCGCCCTCATGAAATCCGCCCCGCTCAAGAATTTGCCGGTCGAAAAATACCAGGGCGAAAAGGGCTGGAATGTTTTGGTGCTGAACTTCGATCCGTCGGAGTTCGCATTGTGAGCCGGCAGGTATGGAACCGATGCAGAAACAGATGAAACGGAACCTGCCCCGAAACTCTCGTATTAAGCTGAAAGGCTTGTTTCAATGATCAAGAGTTCTTTTTTTCGCGCCGTGATGGTGGCCGCGGGGATGTTGACGGCATTGATGGCCGCGACCCCGGCCAACGCTGTCGTCGAGATCAACATCAACAAGGGCAATATTCAGCCGCTGCCGATCGCGGTGACGGATTTCCTGTCAAACAATGATCTCGGTGCCCAGATTTCCCAGGTGATCGCCGCAGACCTGCAGCGCTCCGGGCTTTTCGCGCCGATCAACAAAAGCGCCTTCATCGAAAAGATCGCCGATCCCAACAAGGCACCGCGTTTCGAGGACTGGAAGGTCATCAATGCGCAGGCGCTGGTGACGGGCCGTATCACCCGCGAAGGCGACGGCCGCCTGCGCGCCGAGTTCCGGCTGTGGGATACGTTTGCCGGCAGCCAGATGACCGGCCAGCAGTTCTTTACCCAGCCGGAAAACTGGCGCCGCGTCGCGCATATCATCGCCGATGCGATCTATAAGCAGATCACCGGCGAGAACGGCTATTTCGATACCCGCGTCGTGTTCGTCTCCGAAAGCGGGCCGAAGACCGCCCGCCAGCGCCAGCTGGCGATCATGGACCAGGACGGCTTCAACGTCCGCATGCTGACCAACACCAAGGATATCGTGCTGACGCCGCGCTTCTCGCCGAGCCGGCAGGAAGTCACCTACATGTCGTTCGAGGGCAACCAGCCGCGGGTCTACCTGCTGCAACTGGAGACCGGGCAGCGCGAAGTGGTGGGCAATTTCCCGGGCATGACATTCTCGCCGCGGTTCTCGCCGGACGGCCAGAAGGTGATCATGAGCCTGCAGCAGGAAGGCAATTCCAACATCTATACGATGGACCTGCGCTCGCGCACCACGACGCGGCTTACCTCGACGGCGGCGATCGACACATCGCCCTCCTACGCACCGGATGGCGGGCGCATCGCGTTCGAAAGCGACCGCGGCGGACGTCCGCAGATCTACGTGATGAATGCCGACGGTTCCGGCCAGACCCGCATCTCCTTCGGCGACGGGTCCTATTCGACGCCGGTGTGGTCGCCGCGCGGCGATCTGATCGCCTTCACCAAGCAGTCGGGCGGCAAGTTCTCGATCGGCGTCATGAAGCCTGACGGTTCCGGCGAGCGCATCCTGACCAGCGGCTTCCACAACGAAGGCCCGACCTGGGCGCCGAACGGCCGCGTGCTGATGTTCTTCCGCCAGAATGCCGGCGCCGGCGGTCCGCAGCTCTATTCCATCGACCTGACCGGCTACAACGAACTCCAGGTCAAGACACCTTCCTACGGTTCGGATCCTGCCTGGTCGCCGCTGCTCGAATAGGGCGCGTTGATGAAAGAGGCGGATTTCCGCCTCTTTCCCGCCCCAATCTGCTGAAAATGAACGAAAAGGGACACCGGGAATATTTTGTTAACCATAAGAATTTGATCATGGTTAACCCAACCCGGTTAGAATCTGGAAACTCTGAAAGTTACTGATCAAGGAGAGACCGGCCATGAGCCGCATCGATACTTCGGCGATGAGCCGCATGCAGATCCTCGCCCGCAATCCTGCCGTTATCGCCCTGACTGTGGCGCTTGCGCTCGCAGGCTGCGCCAACAAGAAGAACCTGCCGAACAATGCCGGCGAGCTCGGTCTCAACGGCGCCGGCGCTGCAACGCCCGGTTCGACCCAGGACTTCACCGTCAATGTCGGCGACCGCATCTTTTTCGACACCGATAGCACTTCGATCCGCGCCGACGCTCAGCAGACGCTCGACCGTCAGGCGCAGTGGCTGGCGCGTTATCCGAACTACGCGATCACCGTCGAAGGCCATGCCGACGAACGCGGCACGCGCGAATACAACCTGGCGCTCGGCGCCCGCCGCGCTGCCGCCACCAAGGAATATCTCGCCTCGCGCGGCGTTCCGGCGAATCGCTTGAAGACCATCTCCTACGGCAAGGAACGCCCAGTTGCCGTCTGCGACGACATCTCCTGCTGGTCGCAGAACCGTCGCGCGGTCACCGTCCTCGGCGGCGCTGGTATGTGATCCGAGCCACAGGCTCGATATAAAAGGCGGTCTTCGGGCCGCCTTTTTGTTTTTTCCATAGTTTAGCCCTGTTTTCCGGGATTTTTGACCGGGAGCTCGGTTGCTTTTTGCCGGCAGTTGGAAAAATCTCCTCTCGCGCCAATCCGGCGCAGACTAAAGAGCAGGACGGACAAAGATGAAGAAACTTGTCTTGGCAGCGATGCTGGGGCTGATGGCGACGAGCGCCCCGGCCGGGGCTTTGTCGCTGCCGAAACTCTTCCAGGGCAGCAATCAGCCTGCTGCAGAACAGCCGCGGGAAACCACTCCGCCCCCGGTCATTCTGGCGCAGAGCAATGATGCCGTCCGTATCCAGCAGCTCCAGGAAGAGGTCCGGCAGTTGAACGGCCGGATCGAGGAAATGAGTTTTCAGCTGCTGCAGATGCAGGAGCAGCTGCGCAAGACGCAGGAAGACAACGAATTCCGCTTCCAGGACCTGGAAAAGAAGAAGCGCACCGAAGTGGACGACGCGACCGGGAAACCGGCCGTGGCGTCCAACCGCGCTCCCGCCGCCCAGCCCCCGTTGCCGCAGACGACCGCTCCCGCGCAGTCCTCCGACGATGTCGCTCGGATCATCGAATCGCCGTCCGGTCAGGGCGTCGGCGGGGCAACCGCACCCGGCCGCGCGCCGCCTCCGACGACGCTCGGTTCGATGGATCTCGACCAGAACGGCAATCCGCGTGGCGCAGGCCGCAACGACCGGGCCAACAATGCCGCCGGGCTTCCGGGCGTCGAGACCGGCCCGCAGACGACCGGCAGGACGCCGGCACCGACGGGCAGAACCGATCCGCAGCAGACCGCGTCGCTCGGCAGCGAGAACGATGCCTACCAGACCGCCTACAACCACGTACTGGCCGGCGATTATCCGCTCGCCGAGAAGGAATTCAACGGTTACCTGGCCGCCTATCCGAAGGGCGCCAAGGTGGCGGATGCGAGCTTCTGGCTGGGTGAATCGCAGTATTCCCAGGGAAAATACAACGACGCCGCCAAGACTTTCCTCAACGCGCACCAGACCTACGGCAAGTCGCCGAAGGCGCCGGAAATGCTGCTGAAGCTCGGCATGTCGCTTGCCGCACTCGACAATACCGACACGGCTTGCGCAACCCTCAAGGAAGTCACCCGGCGTTATCCGAGCGCGCCGAAGGCCGTGCTCGCCAAGGTGGGCAGCGAACAGAAGCGCCTGGCCTGCTGATCCGCGGCGTCGTTTTCTGGTGACCGCGGGCCCGAAGATCCTGTCGCCCGAACAGGCGGCCGAACGGCTGATCGCCGATCTCGCCAGACCAGCGCGCCTTCTCGTGGCGATTTCCGGGGGCAGCGATTCCTGCGGGCTTCTGGTCGCCCTTTCGAAAACCAATTTCCCCGGCTCCGGCCTGTCGCTTTTCGCGGCGACGATCGATCATGGGCTGAGGTCCGGATCGGCGGACGAGGCACATGCCATGGCAGCCCTTTGCGGCCGACTGGGTATTCCGCATTTCATCCGCCGGTGGGAAGGCGAGAAACCGCGGACCGGCATCTCCGCGGCGGCCCGCGAGGCGCGCTACCGGCTGCTGCTCGAGGTCGCCGACGCGGTCGATGCGACGGCAATCGTTACCGGGCATACGCTCGACGACCAGGCCGAAACGATCGCGATGCGTGCGGCCCGCGGCGAGGGCGATGAAAATTCCGGGCTTGCCGGCATGGCCCACGCGGTGCTCCTCGATCGCCGCCGGTGGCTTTTGCGCCCGTTCCTTGAGACGCGCCGATCCGATATCCGTGACTTCCTGACCAGGGAAGGGCTGGGCTGGATCGACGATCCCAGCAATCTCGATCCGCATTACGAGCGGGTGCGGGTCCGCGGACAGCTGGCGCAGGAGGATCGGTTCGACGCCGCCGCCCAAGCCATGGCCGCTGCGCGGCGGACGGCGCTTTCCGACGAGGCGGCGCGGCTTGTGCGGGAGCATCTGACCATCCGCCAGGGCGTTCTGGCGCATCTTGCCCCAGCGGGCCTGCAGGGGGACGAGACGTCACGCCGTCATGCACTGTCGCTCCTCGCCGCGGTGCTCGGGGGCAGGGCGCATGCGCTCGGCAGCGAGAGCATGGACCGGCTCATGGCCTTTCTCGACGGCGGCCAGCCGGGCCGCATCACTGCCGGCCGGGTGATCTTCGACCGGCGCCGCGACGGGCTTTATCTCGTCCGCGAAAACCGCGGCATACTGCCGCTGCACCTTCCTGCGGGCAATACGGCGATCTGGGACGGCCGCTACCGCATCACGAACACCGGCCAGCACGAGATCATCGTCGGCCCGACCGCTCCGGATCGCGACGAAGCGTTGGCGCTGTTTCCCGGCGTGCCGCCCGCGATCGCTATGCGCGCCGTGGCAGCGATGCCTTTCATCGAAGCCAATGCCCTCCTTTCGGCGGAGGATCGCGAAAACAAAAGTGTGCCCGACCGAAGTATCGTCCGCCCTGTGCTTGCGCCTTTCGACCGTTTTTTGCCGCAGTTCGAGCTTAGATTTGGCATCGAGTTAGCGGTTTTGCTCGGATGCGACGGTTTTCCCCGGCTGCCAGTTAAGGATTCCTGGCGGAAAAGGTAGGCGGTGGCTCCTGTTCGCCTTGGCAAGGACTTGCCGCAACCCTATGTTATGCGGCAAGCAAGGCGGCCGGCTCAAGAAGCTGGCCGTCGCAGTCCGGGGAGTTCAATGAACCCAAACTTTCGTAATATCGCCCTCTGGGTCATCATAGCCCTCCTGCTGGTCGCGTTGTTCAGCATGTTCCAGACGGCGCCGTCGCAGACCAGCTCGCGTGAGGTCCCATATTCGCAGTTCCTGCGAGATGTGGATTCGGGGCGAGTGCGGGATGTCGTCGTCACAGGCAACCGGGTGCTCGGCACCTACACCGAAAACGGATCGGGATTTCAGACCTATTCGCCCGTCATCGACGATTCTCTGATGGATCGGCTGCAGGCAAAGAACGTCACCATCGTCGCACGTCCGGAAACGGACGGATCCTCGGGTTTCCTCAGCTATCTCGGCACGCTGCTGCCGATGCTGCTCATCCTCGGCGTCTGGCTGTTCTTCATGCGGCAGATGCAGGGCGGCTCGCGCGGCGCGATGGGTTTTGGCAAATCCAAGGCCAAGCTTCTCACCGAAGCGCATGGGCGCGTGACGTTTGAAGACGTTGCCGGTGTCGACGAAGCCAAGCAGGATCTCGAAGAAATCGTCGAGTTCCTCCGCGATCCGCAGAAATTCCAGCGCCTCGGCGGCCGTATTCCGCGCGGCGTGCTGCTTGTCGGTCCTCCGGGCACCGGTAAGACGCTGCTCGCCCGTGCGATTGCTGGCGAGGCCAACGTGCCCTTCTTCACCATTTCCGGTTCCGACTTCGTCGAAATGTTCGTCGGTGTCGGTGCAAGCCGCGTGCGCGACATGTTCGAGCAGGCGAAGAAGAATGCACCCTGCATCATCTTCATCGACGAAATCGACGCTGTCGGCCGCCATCGTGGCGCCGGTTTGGGCGGCGGTAACGACGAACGCGAACAGACCCTCAACCAGCTTCTCGTCGAGATGGACGGTTTCGAAGCCAATGAAGGCATCATCCTGATCGCCGCGACCAACCGTCCCGACGTTCTCGACCCGGCGCTCTTGCGTCCCGGCCGTTTCGACCGTCAGGTCGTCGTGCCGAACCCGGATATCGTCGGCCGCGAGCGCATCCTCAAGGTACATGCCCGCAACGTGCCGCTGGCTCCGAATGTCGACCTCAAGGTTCTGGCCCGCGGTACGCCCGGCTTCTCTGGCGCGGACCTCATGAACCTCGTCAACGAAGCAGCCCTGATGGCCGCGCGCCGCAACAAGCGCATGGTCACCATGAGCGAATTCGAAGACGCCAAGGACAAGATCATGATGGGCGCCGAGCGCCGCTCGTCCGCCATGACCGAAGCGGAGAAGAAGCTCACCGCCTATCACGAAGCCGGCCACGCCACGACCGCGATTAACGTGCCTGTCGCCGATCCGCTGCATAAGGCGACCATCATTCCGCGCGGCCGCGCGCTTGGCATGGTCATGCAGTTGCCCGAAGGCGACCGCTACTCGATGAGCTACAAGTGGATGGTCTCGCGTCTGGTCATCATGATGGGTGGCCGCGTCGCCGAGGAATTGACCTTCGGCAAGGAAAACATCACCTCCGGCGCATCCTCGGACATCGAGCAGGCGACGAAGCTTGCCCGCGCGATGGTCACCCAGTGGGGCTTTTCCGACATGCTCGGCCAGGTCGCCTACGGCGAAAACCAGCAGGAAGTCTTCCTCGGCCATTCCGTCTCGCAATCGAAGAACGTCTCGGAATCGACTGCCCAGAAGATCGATACCGAGGTTCGCCGCCTGATCGACGAAGCCTATACCGAAGCGCGTCGCATTCTGACCGAGAAGCACGACGACTTCGTCGCGATTGCCGAAGGCCTGCTCGAATACGAGACGCTTTCGGGCGAGGAGATCAAGGCGCTGATCAAGGGCCAGAAGCCGTCGCGCGATCTCGGCGACGATGCGCCTCCGACCCGCAGTTCGGCTGTTCCCTCGACTGGCTCCAAGAAGGACGAACCGAAGGGCGGAGAGCCGGAAAGCGGTCTGGAGCCGCAGCCGCACTGATCCTTCGTCGACTGAATTCAAAAGCCGCCGCGGAGCAATCCGCGGCGGCTTTTGCTTGGAAGGTTTTGTTATGAGTAACGGGATATAATCGATTTTGATGCTAATTTATGTGCTTGTGCCGTTAAACTATGGCATGAGCCAAGCTTCAGGCGGGTTTTACCGTCTAACATGCTGCGGGTTCGATCCCTGCAAGGACCGCGACGTTCAGGCGCGATGACGAAGGAGCTTATATGACACGCCGCTATTTTGGCACCGATGGCATTCGCGGACAGTCCAACATGCATCCGATGACGCCGGATCTCGCGATGCGCGTCGGCATTGCTGTCGGGACGATCTTCCGCAACGGCAATCATCGCCACCGGGTGGTGATCGGCAAGGATACGCGCCTCTCCGGCTATATGCTGGAAAACGCCATGGTGGCGGGTTTCACCGCTGCCGGCCTCGACGTCTTCCTGCTCGGGCCGATCCCGACGCCGGCTGTCGCCATGCTCACCCGGTCGCTGCGTGCCGATGTCGGCGTGATGATCTCCGCCTCGCACAATCCTTACGAAGATAACGGCATCAAGCTGTTCGGTCCTGACGGCTACAAGCTCTCCGACGAGCTGGAGATGCGCATCGAGGACCTGCTCGACAGCGACCTGCACTCCCAGCTCGCCAAGTCCGGCGATATCGGCCGGGCGAAGCGCGTCGAGGGCGACATCTATCGCTATATCGAACATGTGAAGCGTACCCTCCCGCGCGACGTTACCCTGCACGGACTGCGCGTCGCGATCGATTGCGCCAATGGCGCGGCCTACAAGGTGGCTCCGCTGGCGCTCTGGGAACTCGGCGCGGAGGTGGTGACGATTGGCAACGAACCGAACGGCACGAACATCAATCTCGACTGCGGCTCGACCAGCCCGGAAGCGCTGCAGCGGAAAGTGCATGAAGTGCGCGCCGATATCGGCATCGCACTCGACGGCGATGCGGACCGCGTCATCATCGTCGACGAGCGCGGCGAGATCGTCGATGGCGACCAGCTGATGGCTGTGATCGCCGAAAGCTGGGCCGAGGACCAGAAGCTGAAAGGCGGCGGCATCGTCGCGACCGTGATGTCCAATCTCGGCCTTGAACGTTTCCTCAACGGCAAGGGCCTCGACCTGGCACGCACTAAGGTCGGCGACCGTTATGTCGTCGAGCATATGCGCACACATGATTTCAACGTCGGCGGCGAACAATCCGGCCATATCGTGCTTTCCGATTTCGGCACGACCGGTGACGGCCTTGTCGCCGGCCTGCAGGTCCTGGCGCGGGCAAAGCGCCTTGGCCGGCCGGTCAGCGAGATCTGCCGCCGTTTCGATCCCGTGCCGCAGCTTCTGAAAAATGTCCGTTTCCAGGGCGGCAAGCCGCTCGAGGACCAGATCGTCCGTCAGGCGATCGCGGATGCGGAAGCCGAGCTCGCCGCCAAGGGCCGCCTGGTGATCCGCCCCTCCGGCACAGAGCCGCTGATCCGGGTGATGGCGGAAGGCGACGACCGGGGACAGATCGAGCGCATCGTCGACGGGTTGGTCGGCGTCATCGCCAACGTCCGCAACGCGGCCTGACGGCGCAAGCCCCCAAGCCCAATGAAAAAGGCCACCCGCGGTTTTCGCGGGTGGCCTTTATTTTTGCTGCGAGTTCCGGATGGCCGGATCGCCGTTCTTGTTGTCTCAGAACTCTTCCCAATCCTGCTTCGCGGCAGCGGCATTTCCCTGGAATGACTGCGCGACTTTGGCAACCATTCGGCGGGCCGGCGAGGCCGCCGGGCGGCTGCTGCCGGATGCGATTGCGGGCGAGCCGCGATGCGAAGACGTTCCCGTTGCGGCGCCGCCGCCGATATGGAATTGCGACAGGAGCTGGAACAGGCCCTCCGCGTCGCGGGCAAGACTGTGTGCCGCTGCGGTGGTTTCCTCGACCATGGCCGCGTTCTGCTGCGTCCCCTGATCCATGGTATTGACCGAGGTGTTGATCTCCTTGAGGCCGGTCGACTGTTCCTTCGAGGCTTCCACAATGGCCTCGACATTGCCGTTGACCTGCTGGACCTGGATGACGATCTCCTGCAGGGCCTTGCCGGTTTCCCCGACCAGCGCCACGCCGCTCTTCACGTGGTCGTTGGAGGTGTGGATCAGTTCCTTGATCTCTTTTGCCGCCTTGGCGGAACGCTGGGCGAGTTCCCGCACTTCCTGCGCCACCACCGCGAAGCCCTTGCCGGCCTCGCCGGCACGGGCAGCCTCGACGCCGGCGTTGAGAGCGAGCAGATTGGTCTGGAAAGCGATCTCGTCGATGACACCGATGATGTTGCCGATCTCGACGGCGGACGAATCGATCTTGCCCATCGCGTCGACCGCATCACGGACGACCCGGCCGGAGCGCTCGGCATTTTCCTTGGTCATGCGCACCAGGTTGCCAGCCTCCTGAGCGCGGTTGCTGGAGTCGGAAACCGTCGTGGTGATCTCTTCCAGGGCCGCTGCGGTTTCTTCGACGGAGGCCGCCTGCTGTTCGGTGCGCTTGGCGAGGTCGTCGGAGGCCGAGCGGATTTCCTGGGCACCGGCGGCTATCGCACTCGCATTCGCGGCAACCTTCTGCATCGCTTCGCGAAGTTTCGCCACCGCGGCGTTGTAGTCGGCCCTTAACTGGTCGAGCGAGGGAGTGAAGGGTGTGTTGATCTCCCGGGTCAGGTCGCCGTTTGCCAGGGCCTGCAGAGCGTCGGCGAGCTGGCGGACCGCCTGGCTCGTCTGTTCTGCGAGAGCACTGCGCTCGGTCGCTTCCTGTTCCAGCCTGTGGCGTTCTCCAACGGTCCGTTTTGCCTCGGCATCCGCTTCGCGCTCCGCCTTGATGGAGATGGCCTCCCGGAGGGCGGCCACGGCGCGGGCCAGCATGCCGATCTCGTCGCCGCGTGCCTCGATCGTTCGGTCGCCTTCGAGGTTGCCCGCAGCCATGGCTTTCAGCGATTGCTGCAGCTTGGAGAGCGGTCCGATGATCGAGCGGGCGGTCAGGAAGGCCGCAATGATCGAAAGCAGCGCAGCTATGCCGAGGGCGGCCAGCGCAAGATTTCTAAAGCCGCTCGCCGCATTGCGGACATCGCCGCCGATCGTTTTGTTGAGCGCTTCCTGGTAGTCGATGAATTTGTTGATTGCGCCGAGCCAGGAGACGAAGAGCGGACGGGCCTGTTCCAGCAGGATCTTGCGGGCCGCCTCGCCATCACCTTTTTCCTGCAGCGAAATGATCTGGCCGACCAGCGGGTTGGTCTTTGACTGAATATCGGCGATCTCTGCCAGTATCGTCTTTTCGCGATCCGTTGCACCGGAGGGGGCACCGACCATTTCCGCCATGCGTTTCTCGTTTTCCGCATAGGATGCCGCGAGCTTGCCGATAAGCGCTTCCGCTTCCTTGCGCTCGGCCTCGGACGTGACGAGCGTCACGTCGCGGATCGCGATCGCCCGGTCGTGCACGCTGCCGCGATAGTTGATGGCATAACGCTGCTTGACGCTGTTGACGTCGTTTACGGTTGCCAGGTCATTGTCGATCGTCTTGACCTCGCTGGTGGAATAGAAAGTCAGGCCGATCATCAGGAGAAGCAAAAACCCGAACCCGATAGCCAATCGGAATGCTATGCCGAATGTCTTGACATTGCTCATGGACAGTTCTCTCTTTTGCGGCGCCTTGCGCCGCAGCTACGCGCGGTCAATCTTCTCCGGAAGAGCACTCGCGCAATCCCATCGCAGTAGTTCGCCGACTGGAGTTGCTTGTTTGGCGCAAAAGATATTTGCGGATCGACCGTAGCGGCAATCCAAGCGTCGAGTTCAGAATGCGCTCGGCGCTCAGGCGTACTCCACCAGTCCTTCGGCACTATCGATTCCCCGGTATTCCCCCTTCGGAATGTGCTAAAAATAGCTATCTATGGTTTATAAAGAATTAATTGTTTATCTAAGCTTAAATTACCAGTTGCTAACTATTTTGTACTGAAGCAGATGAGAACAATAGTTCGGTATGGCGCCGTGGATATCGCCGGTCGCGCCTGGCGGGGAAAAGAACGGAATCCGTCCGGTGCGAGTGCCTTCCTGCAAGTCTCGGGCGCGCCGTTACTTGTAGAATTGCCTGTGATTTAGGAAAACGCGCGGTAAACGAGCATGGTTAAGCGAGACTTAACCTTTGTCGATCATCATCCACGGCGGATCAACCCGTTGGCTGCCCGCTTTGCATGCCATACGCGATACGAGCTTTGGAGATGAACCCATGAAAAAGTTGCTGGCCAGCGCTTTTGCGCTGACACTGACGGTGAGTGCCGCCAATTCCGCCGATCTCTACCAGCCGCAGCCGGAGCCTTATCAGGATGCGCCCGAAGTAACCGTTCAGGAGGCTACCGGCTGGTACCTTCGCGGCGACGTCGGCTATTCCTTCAAGAAGTCGCGCGGCACCGAATTCTATCAGGGTACCGGCACGCCCGGCGTGGCGATGGCCGAATTCGGCCGCTCCGACCTGCGTGATGCCTTCACGCTCGGGGGCGGTGTCGGTTACCAGATCAACAGCTACCTGCGCACCGACGTCACCCTCGACTACATGTTCAACAGCAAGTTCCGCGGCTCAACGTCCGGCGGTTGCGGTGTCGCCGCCGCGTGTACCTCGACCGACCTGGCCTCGATGCACGCTTATTCGCTTATGGCCAACGCCTATGTCGATCTCGGCACCTATGGCTCCTTCACGCCTTACGTCGGTGGCGGCATCGGTGGCACCTACGTCAAGTGGTCGAACCTGCGCAACACGTCCTGCGCCGACAGCGGCGCCGGTTGCGACCCGGAAGTGACGCATGGCGGCGAAAAGAGCTGGCGTTTCACCTACGCGCTCATGGCCGGCGCGTCGATCGACGTCACCTGCAACGTCAAGGCCGATGTCGGCTACCGCTTCCGCCATGTCACGGGCGGCGACATGTTCGGTTACTCAACGGGCGGCGGCCCGGGCAAGGACAAGGGTTTCTATTCGCATGAAGCCCGCGTCGGCGCCCGCTACATCTTCGGCGGCTGCGACACGCCGCCGGCCTACGAGCCTCCGCCGCAGCAGATCGTCTACAAGTAATATTACCTCGTCTCCTAGCCAAAGCCGCCTTCGGGCGGCTTTTTGCGTTTGCGGCGACAAAGCTGCGGCAAAAATTTGTCCGTGAGCGACGTTACCCGCTTGACTGTGAAGGCGCTCAGGCATAACCACAGCGGCGGGACACCCTTCCCCAACGAAGGGCCATCTATCTGGAAGGATAGCCATATGGCAAACGCCGCAAAGCCGGACCTGCGTCCGAACAACACCCATTTTTCTTCTGGCCCTTGCTCGAAGCGCCCCGGTTGGTCGCTCGAAGCGCTCTCCGATGCCCCGCTCGGTCGTTCGCACCGCGCCAAGGTCGGCAAGGCGAAGCTGAAGCAGGCCATCGATCTCACCCGCGAAATTTTAGATGTGCCGGCGGATTACCGCATCGGCATCGTGCCGGCCTCCGATACCGGCGCTGTCGAAATGGCGCTCTGGTCGCTGCTTGGCGAGCGCGGCGTCGACATGCTGTCCTGGGAAAGCTTTGGTGCCGGCTGGGTCACCGACGTCGTCAAGCAGCTGAAGCTCAAGGACGTCCGCAAGATCGAAGCCGGCTACGGCCTGCTTCCGGACCTTTCCACGGTCGATTTCGACCGCGACGTGGTCTTCACCTGGAACGGCACGACATCCGGCGTCCGCGTTCCGAACGCCGATTTCATCCCGGCAGACCGCAAGGGCCTGACCATCTGCGACGCCACCTCGGCGGCGTTTGCGCAGGACATGGACTTTGCCAAGCTCGACGTCGTCACCTTCTCCTGGCAGAAGGTTCTGGGCGGCGAGGGCGGTCACGGCATGCTGATCCTCAGCCCCCGCGCTGTCGAGCGTCTGCAGACATACGTTCCGGCCTGGCCGCTGCCAAAAATCTTCCGCCTCACCTCTGGCGGCAAGCTGATCGAAGGCATCTTCGTCGGAGAGACGATCAACACACCGTCGATGCTCTGCGTCGAGGACTATATCGATGCGCTCAACTGGGCGAAGTCGGTCGGCAGCCTTGAAGGCCTGATCGCCCGTGCCGATGCCAATGCCAATGTCATCCACGACTTCGTGGCCGCCAATGCCTGGATCGACAATCTCGCCGTCGACCCGTCGACGCGCTCCAACACCTCGGTCTGCCTCAAGATCGCCGACGCTGATGTTGCCGCACTCGATACCGACGCGCAGGAAGCCTTTGCCAAGGGCATGGTGTCGATCCTCGAGAAGGAAGGCGTCGCGCTCGACATCGGTGCCTATCGGGATGCCCCGTCCGGTCTTCGCATCTGGGCCGGCGCGACGATCGAAGAAGCCGACATGAAGGCTCTGATGCCCTGGCTCACCTACGCTTTCGAAACGCAGAAGGCTGCGCTTTCCAAGGCCGCCGCGTAAAGCACGCCGCGTATCCGGCTCCGCTGACGAAGCGGAGCCCATTTCCTCATTCACGACAGAAACTTTTTCAGGAGGCCCACTGATGGCACCTCGCGTTCTCGTATCCGACGAACTGTCGGAAACCGCCGTCCAGATCTTTCGCGATCGCGGCGTTGAAGTCGATTTCCAGCCGAAGCTCGGCAAGGACAAGGAAAAGCTTGCCGAGATCATCGGCAACTATGACGGTCTTGCGATCCGTTCCGCCACAAAGGCGACCGAAAAGCTGATCGCCGCCGCGACCAATCTCAAGGTCATCGGCCGCGCCGGCATCGGCGTCGACAATGTCGATATCCCGGCCGCCTCGCGCCGCGGCATCATCGTCATGAACACGCCGTTCGGCAACTCTATCACCACGGCCGAACACGCTATTGCCCTGATGTTCGCCGTCGCCCGCCAGCTTCCGGCAGCCGACGCGTCGACCCAGGCCGGCAAGTGGGAAAAGTCGCGCTTCATGGGCGTCGAGATCACCGGCAAAATCCTCGGCGTTATCGGCGCCGGCAATATCGGCGGCATCGTCTGCAAGAAGGCTATCGGCATCGGCATGCATGTTCTCGCCTATGACCCCTTCCTGTCGGCCGAGCGCGCCGAGGAAATGGGCGTCACCAAGGTCGAGCTCGACGAGCTGCTGGCTCAGGCCGATTTCATCACCCTGCACGTGCCGATGACCGACAAGACCCGCGGCATTCTCGGCAAGGAAGCGCTCGCCAAGACCAAGCCCGGCGTTCGCATCATCAACTGCGCCCGCGGTGGCCTCGTCGATGAGGCAGCGCTTGCCGAAGCCATCAAGTCCGGCCACGTCGCCGGCGCCGGTTTCGACGTGTTCGAAGTCGAACCCGCCACCGAAAGCCCGCTGTTTGGCCTCGATAACGTCGTCTGCACCCCGCATCTTGGCGCATCGACCACTGAAGCGCAGGAAAACGTAGCACTTCAGGTCGCCGAGCAGATGTCGGACTACCTGATCAAGGGCGCCGTCTCGAACGCCATCAACATGCCGTCGATCACCGCGGAAGAAGCGCCGCGCCTGAAGCCGTTCATTCGTCTGGCGGACGTGCTCGGCGCCTTTGTCGGCCAGGTCACCGAGGATGCGATCAAGGAAATCGAGATCCTCTATGACGGCTCGACCGCCGGCATGAACACCAAGGCGCTGACGAGCGCGCTGCTCGCCGGCCTCATCCGCAGCCAGGTCTCCGACGTCAACATGGTTTCGGCGCCGATCATGATCAAGGAAAAGGGCATCATCCTTTCCGAAGCCAAGCGCGACAAGTCGGGCGTCTTCGACGGCTATATCAAGCTTACCGTCACCACCGACACGATGACCCGCTCGGTTGCCGGCACCGTCTTCTCCGACGGCAAGCCGCGCTTCATCCAGATCAAGGGCATCAACCTCGATGCGGATGTCGGCGCCAACATGGTCTATATCGCCAATACCGACGTTCCCGGCATGATCGGCTTCATCGGCACGACGCTCGGCAATGCCGGCGTCAACATCGCCAACTTCCACCTCGGCCGCGACAAGGAAGGTGGCGACGCGATCGCTCTCCTTTACGTCGACGGTCCGGTTCCGGCCGACGTGCTGGCGAAGCTGACCGCCAATCCGGCAGTCCGCCAGGCCAAGCCGCTGGCGTTCAACGTCGAGTAACAATCACCGAAGCTGCTCAAGCCCGTTGTGGTCGTGAGAGTTTTCCGAAAAATACGAAGGCCTCCGGCGAAACCGCCGGAGGCCTTCGTCATTTTATCCGTCCGACGTATCCGGCATGTCGGAAAGCTCGATGCCATGGGTATCGAACCACCATTCGGGGCTCATGCCGGGATGCCTTTCCCGCAGGTGGAGATATCTGGCCCGAAGGCGATCCTGGCGCTCGCCCTCCTCGATGAAGAAGGGATGGTCGAGCGTCCCGCCCATCCGATGCAAGCGGCGGAGCAGTTTGCGCAGGACGTAACCCTGCTCCTTGTTTCCTGGCCGATAGCCGCTTTCGATGATCTTCATGATCGCGCCACTCAGCGTTTCGAGCACATCCTCCGGCGGCGTGCCGTTGATGAGCATGTCGAGACGATCGGCACCGAAGCCGACATCGATGCAAGTTCCAAGTGGATTGACGATATTTCCGATCTCCACCCCGTCCTTATAGAACTCGGTACTGTATCCGGTGATGCTGCCATCGCTCCACGTGCATTCCGGATCCGGGACGATCGGCATGCGGCCGCCGTAAAGCGGCGCCCATTCGGCCAGGCGGTCCGGATGAATGGTGACGTGATCCGGCACAAGATCGAGGGTCGCCAAGAACTCGAGCCAGAAATCGATGGCACCGGCAACGCTCATCTCCCGGAAGGAGAAGAGCCCGAGCATGGTGAAGTGAAGGAAGTGGGTTCCGTCCCCGATTTCGTCCAGATCGCCCAGGCGCAGGCATGCCTGGCTGTTTGCGACGGTTCCCCTGTGGCAGGGATCGGAGAAGAGGGGTTTGTACTGCTGCATGCCAGCGCTGCAGAAGAGCGTGGTGGCGTCGTGCGGCCTTACGGATTCGATGCGTGTGAAATCGATGCCCTTTGAAAGGCAGAAGTCTTGATAGTGCCGGATCAGGCGTCCCGCAGTGTCATAGGCAACCTCCTTTGCGTGTATGTGCCTCACCAAGAGGTAATGCCATTTGCAATGCCGCGCAACGTGTTTTGCAGGATCATCTTTCGGCATAGAGGCACTGCGCCTGGTTGTATTTTGAGCGCTTGGCTCTCGTTTCAAACTCCGTTATCTACTTCGACGGGAAAAATGGAGGATGGGCCTAAAATCCAGATGGCCGCCTCTCTATATAAACGGGAATACCGCGCTTGAGCGGTTTATGAGGAGAAAACGATGTTATCCAACCTTCGGCGTTTCAAGAACCTGTTCGCGATCATGGCGATCGGAATGGCGGTTTCCTTGACCGCCGTGGACATGGCTGAGGCGCGCCGCGCCAGCGGTGGCTTCGGCAGCCGCGGCACGCGCACATTCTCGGCTCCGGCGACCACCAATACCGCGCCCACGGCGCCGACCGGCATCAACCGGTCGATGACGCCCAATACGCAGCAGAACGCCACGACGCCGCAGAACGGCCTTGGCCAGCAGGCGGCGCAGCAGCCCCGTCGCGGCCTCTTCGGTGGTATGTTCGGCGGCCTGCTCGGCGGTCTCGCTCTCGGCGGCCTGATCGGCATGTTCATGGGCACCGGTTTCGGTGGCATGGCCGGCATGCTCGGCATGCTGCTGCAGATCGCGCTGATCGGCGGCCTCGCCATGCTGGCTTTCCGTTGGTTCGCGCGCCGTCAGCAGACGGCAGGCGGCCCGACAGGCGGGGTGAATGCAGGCGGGGCGAATGCAGGCTTTGGCCAGCCGCGCAACGCCTATGAGGCGCCAAGCCAGAATACCTCGTCCTTCCAGATTCCGAAGATCGGATCGCTGGGCGGCGGTGGTCAGGGTGGTTTCGGAGGCGGTTCCAACGCCGCTCCGCGCCAGGCCGGACCCGAGACCGACGAAATCGGCATCACCAACCGCGACCTCGACCAATTCGAGAAGCTGCTGACCAACGTCCAGTCTGCCTATGGCGAGGAAGACTATGCCAAGCTCCGTAGCCTCACGACGCCGGAAGCGATGTCCTACCTGGCCGAGGAACTCGGTGAGAACGCCACCAACGGCGTCAAGAACGAGGTGAAGGACGTCAAGCTGCTGCAGGGCGACCTGGCGGAAGCCTGGCGTGAAAACGGCCAGGACTACGCGACCGTCGCGATGCGTTACTCCAGCGTCGACTACATGAAGGACCGCAATACCGGCGCAGTCGCCGAAGGCGACCCGAACGCGGTAACCGAAACCGTCGAAGTCTGGACCTTCGTGCGCAAGCCTGCCACGGACTGGAAGCTCTCCGCGATCCAGGCAGCCGCCTAACTTCGAAGCAGCGCGATGGTCTTTTCATCGCGCTCGCCGTCAAAGAACAGTTCAAGGGCTCGCTCGAAAGGCGAGCCCTTTTTGCTGACGGCCTCGAACAGCGTCATCGAACTCTTGAACTTGATGTCGTCCGGCGAACCGAGGATGGCGTGCGCCGAAAGGTCCGAATGGGAGAGCATCGCCACGGTGCATTCGGTAAGCCGGGGCCCGAGCAGGGGGTGTTTGAGATAGGCTGTCGCCTCTGCCTTCGAGCCGATCGCGAAGCGCTGGGACATGATCGAGAAGCCAAGCCCCTCCACCTGCGGGAAGATGTACCACATCCAGTGGGAGCGCTTTTTGCCATCGCGGAGCTCGCCGATGACGCGCCCATAGACCGGCGCTTGCGCGTCGACAAAGCGCATGAGGTCGAATTGCATTGTCTTTCCGTCCCTGTCGCCCTGTTGCCACAAATCACCCCGCGGCCAGAAGACTCCCAAATCATGAAATTTTTGCGGCCGCTCTTTCCGATGCTGCATCGCACCCTAGCTGAGGGGGCATGGAACGCTTCATTCAGGAATTCCGGAATGATACCGCTTGGCTGCCGGACTGGCTCGTCAGCTGCGGTGTCATGGCCGTCGCATTTCTGATCGGCCTTGCGATCCAGCGCTTCGGATTTCGCTTTCTGACGCGGCTGGTCGAGAACAGGGACCTGTTCTGGCGGTCGCTGGTGTCGCGTACGCGGCGGCCGATGCGGCTGGCGATCCTCACCTGGACGCTGTCGCTCGGCGCGACCATTGCCCCGCTGAGTGCCGGGCAGGGGGACGTGATACGTCACCTGCTGCTGCTCGGCTTCATCGTCGTCGTCGGCTGGATGGCAAAGATCGCCCTGCATGTGTGGATGATCGTCTATCTGCGCCGCTTCAAGCTCGATGCGGAAGACAATCTGCTCGCCCGCACGCATGTCACCCAATCGCGGATCGCCGAACGGATCGCGAGCGTCATGATCGTGGCGATCACCATCGCCGCGATGCTGATGACCTTCCCGGCGGTGCAGCAATACGGCGTCAGCCTGCTCGCCTCCGCCGGCGTGGCGGGCGTCGTGCTCGGCCTTGCGCTGCAGCCGGTGTTGAAGAACCTCTTCGCCGGCATCCAGCTTGCGATCACCCAGCCGATCCGCATCGACGACGCGCTGATCGTCGAGGGCGAGTGGGGCAATGTCGAGGAGATCACCTCCACCTCTGTGGTGGTGAAGCTGTGGGACTGGAGGCGGATGATCCTGCCGCTCAGCTATTTCATCGAGAAGCCGTTCCAGAACTGGACGCGCGACAGTTCGGAGCTGATCGGCACGGTGATGATCTATCTCGACTATTCGGTTCCGGTGAATGCGGTCCGTCGCAAGGTCGAGGAGATCGCCGCAACGTCAAAGCTCTGGGACAAGCGGGTGGTGGCTGTGCAGGTGACGGATTTCAGGGAGAACGTCATGGAGATCCGCATCCTCGTCTCGGCCTCCAATGCCCCGCGAACCTTCGACCTCAGATGCGAGGTGCGCGAAAAGATCATCGACTTCATCCAGCGCGAATATCCGGCAAGCCTGCCGCGGGTGCGGGCGGAGGGCGCCGCCAGCGGCGTCAGGACGGCTGCCGGCAAGGTCGTACGGCATGGGGCGCTGCAATCTTGATGCCCGGCCTCCCGGCTTCGGACAGGCTGCTTTTCGGGGCGCTGAACCCCGGCGGGACAGCCCCAAGTGTTTTACAAAACAATCCCATGTGCATAGACAGTCGACCATGCAAACCTCCACTGGGTCGACCGCATTGAACACCGAAGCAAAGCCGATATGCGCCGTCCTTGTCCATGTCGCGGATGTTGCACGGGCATTGGACTGGTATCAGGCCGCTTTCCCGCAATCGGTGCGGCGTCATCTTGAGGCTTTCGAATTTCAGTTCCTCGATATCGGCGGGATCTGCCTCGAGATCGTGGCGGCTGACGAGAAGGTGGGAAGCGGCGCTAGCGGGTCCGTCGTCTATTGGCAGGTCGCTGATCTCTATGCGGCGGTCGAGCATTTCACCGCTATCGGCGCGACGCTTTATCGGGGACCGATCGACATCCAGAACGGCCTGCGCATGTGTCAGGTCCGCGATCCATGGGGAAACTGCATCGGTCTTCGCGGCTGAGGCCTTGTCCGTTCCTGCACGCGCGCACCTGCGATTCGTGCTCCTCCTTGCGCAGGCCGCAAATCCTTTCTATATCCGGCAAGAATTGCCTCCGACGGCCGATCCCGCCGCAGGCCCTGAACATGTCGCCCCCCATCACGGACCGGCGCTTGAGAGACCGAGAGAGTTACTCGTGAATACGCTGGATTTTGACAAGAGGCCGGAAGACACACGTGTTGTCGTTGCCATGTCAGGGGGAGTGGATTCCTCCGTCGTCGCAGGTCTGCTCAAACGCCAGGGTTACGACGTGCTCGGCATCACGCTGCAGCTTTACGACCATGGCGCGGCCGTCCACCGCGCCGGCTCGTGCTGCGCCGGCCAGGACATCGACGATGCGCGGCGTGTTTCCGAAACGCTCGGCATTCCCCATTACGTGCTCGATTACGAAAAGCGTTTTCGCGAGACGGTGATCAACCCGTTCGCGGAAGCCTATGCGATGGGCGAAACGCCGATCCCTTGCGTTGCCTGCAACCAGACGGTCAAGTTCGCCGATCTGCTGGCGACCGCCAAGGACCTCGGTGCCGATGCGCTGGCGACCGGCCACTATATCCGCTCCTCCGCCAATCCGTCGCCGGGCAATCCGAACCGCCGCGCGCTGTTTCGCCCGATCGACAGCGATCGCGACCAGAGCTGGTTCCTGTTTGCGACGACCCAGGAGCAGATCGACTACCTGCGCTTCCCGCTCGGCGGCATGTCGAAGGCGCAGGTGCGCGAGCTTGCCGAGGAGATGGGCCTCGTGGTCGCCAAGAAGGCCGACAGCCAGGACATCTGTTTCGTGCCACAGGGCAAATACGCCGACATTATCAACAAGGTTAAGCCGAACGCGGCGCTCGCCGGCGATATCGTGCATATGGACGGGCGCGTGCTCGGCCGCCACGAGGGCATCGTGCATTATACGATCGGCCAGCGCCGCGGTATCGGCATCGCTACCGGCGAGCCGCTCTACGTCGTTTATCTCGATGCCCGCTCGCGCCGGGTGATCGTTGGGCCGAAGGAAGCGCTCGATACCCACCGCGTCTACCTGCGCGACGTCAACTGGATCGGCGATGGGGCGCTAGGCGAGGACGCGAAGGGCGGGTTCGCCTGTTTCGCCAAGGTGCGCTCGACACGCCCGCCGACGCCGGCGGTCCTCCATTCCGACAACCAGGGCGTCTATGTGGATCTGGCGATCGGCGAGGCCGGTGTCGCGCCAGGCCAGGCGTGTGTGCTCTATTCGGCCGAAGGTGCGGATGCGCGCGTCTATGGCGGCGGTTTCATCGAGCGTTCGGAACGCGCAGCCGAGGCCGAAATCGCTCTGAAGGCCCTGCTTTCGACGCCGGTCGCGGCCTGAAACCGGCACTTGCCGGGGCTGACGAAATTGCCGCCGGTTTTTGCCCAAACCCTGCTTGACACTTTGGTGACGGGGGACTTATAAGCCGCACGACCAAAGCGGAACCGGCCACGCCGGAACTTCCGCAGTCCCTGTGGCGGGGTAGCTCAGTTGGTGAGAGCGCAGGATTCATAACCCTGAGGTCGGCAGTTCAATTCTGCCTCCCGCTACCATTCAATCTCATGGCATAACCTGAAACGGTCTCTCACGCTGGCAGAAGCTCGAGCCATGACGTGTTCAGGGACCAGCTTGGCCGAGCTGCGGGGCGGTGCCCAGTTTCAACAGAGCCATGAACAAACGGATGCCGCCCTCAAACTCCGGCCCGGCGCCGCGTGTGTGCTTGATCCCATCCATCGCCGCGACAACCAGTGCGGCCAGCTCCGTGGGTTGAGTCTGCAGGGTGGCGAGGTCGATCTCCCGGGTTTTCTCGGCTTCGCTCAGCGCCTTGATCAGCAGGTCCAGCAGCCTTGCCCGCGCCTCCAGCGCAATGTCGGGTGCCAGTTCGGTGCTGGCGGCAAAAAGCTCTTCGGCATTGTGACCGCCCCCGAATGGCGTGATCAGGCCTTCCTGAAAGGCGCGTATGGCGGCCGTTATGCGGTCGAAGATGCTGCCGGAGCGGTCGAGTGCCGCCTTGACGTTGTTCATCGTACTGAGATGCTCGCGCTTCGACCCGGCCCGAAAGAGTTCTTCCTTGCTGTTGAAGCAGAGATAGAGCGAGGCCCGCGATATCTTCGCCGCACGGGCAATATCGGCCATGGTCGTCTTTCGAAATCCGAAACGGACGAAGACGGGCAGGGCGGCGTCGAGAATCAGGTCTGTCTTGGAAGCGGTTTCGTTCATCTGGACATATTGACACTCGGCGTCTTATTGGTCAAAAGACGATTAGACATTTTTGATCCATATGTCTATTTGAGGTGGCGCCCGACTGATCGGGGGTCTATCTGCCGCAGGTTTGGCTGGAACGCCCTCGGCCGCCGCCGAAGCCTGCTTGTCCTGAAAAACTGGAGACGCCCGTGACTCGCGACATTGCTACCGAAGAAAACCGAATCCGCCAGACCGAACGGGCAAGGCTAAGCACCCTGGTCAGCGGCGACGTGGCAGCGGCGGAAGTCTATCACGCGGCGGATTTCCAGCTGATCACGCCGATCGGCGCCGTTCTGTCGCGGGATCAATATCTCGGCGCGATCGCGTCCGGACACATCAAATATCTCACCTGGGAACCGGAGGAAATCGCTGTCCGTCTTTACGGCCCTGCGGCCGTCATCCGCTACCGAGCTCGGCTGGCCGTCGTTTTCGGCGGGCACCATGTGCCCCTCAGCGGCTATTGGCATACCGACAGCTACGAATATCGCGACGATCTCTGGGTTGCCGTATGGTCGCAGGCGACTGCCATCAGTCACGGCAGTCCCGAATAACCCGCACGGTCAAAGGCAACGAAGCTCTCGGGTGACGCGCAGCTTCGTCTCATTGTCAGTTGAGCGGAGCAACGGTTGTCTCCTGAACGCCATATCCAGATCCTTCGAGCAGCATCCGCTTTCGCCATGCTTTGGGAGCTATTCCGTAAAGACGGCGGAAGCTGTTGGTAAGATGCGCCTGGTCGGTCATGCCGCATTCCAGGGCGATCTGGCAGAGAGGTTCATCCGTGCCCGCCATCATCCGACAGGCCATTTCCATCCGCCTGCGGGTGACGTATTTGTGCGGCGTCTCGCCAAGGCTTGCCTTGAAGGCCCGCTGGAAATGGCCGCTGCTCAGATTGCAGAGACCGGCCAGGGCCTCGACGCGGATTGTCGAGCGGAGGTACAGGTCGACATAGGCCTGCACATTGCGCATTTGCCACGGGGCCAGGCCGCCAACGGCGATTTGACGGAGGTTGGGGTCCGGTCCGGACTGGTCGGGATTTCGGGGGGCCTGTCCGGCGACAAGTCCTTCGAGGTCGATCTCCGACGCCCGATATCTTGAAACATCAGTGCGCTTTGCGGAAGGGTCGGCAGGCGGGGTCTGCGCGGACTGTGGGATCTGCATCCTAAGTCTCCTCCATCTCAGTGTGCTTCGTCGATAATCGGAGTCTAACGCCGAGGCAGGCGGTGAGACTATTGGACAAGGGGACTTGTCCCCCTATCCAAAGGTATGACCGGGACCCACTGAAATTGCCTGGCCACCTTCGGAAGCCTGCGTTTCTGTCCCGCGGCCACATCAAAAAAGCTCCGGGACGACGGTTCCGGAGCTGTTGCTTTCTTTGGCAGTCGGTGAAGCGCCGGCAGCGGCGCCGGTTCAGTCGAAGAATGCCCTGTCATCTTCGGTGAGATAACGCCTGGCCTTTTCGGGTACGAGATCGACGCCCATGCCAGGCCGGTCGATGACTTCGATGAAGCCGTCCCTGACGATCGTTTCCGGCAGGCCTTCGACGATGTCGTACCACCAGGCGGGATCGCCGGTCGTATATTCAAAGGCGATGAAATTGTTGGGAAGGGTGGCAGAGACCTGGATGAGGGCGGCGAGCCCGAGCAGCCCATTCGCCGTGCCATGCGGCGCCATCAG
This sequence comes from Neorhizobium tomejilense, assembly GCA_002968845.1. Lineage (GTDB taxonomy): Bacteria > Pseudomonadota > Alphaproteobacteria > Rhizobiales > Rhizobiaceae > Neorhizobium > Neorhizobium tomejilense. Next base: position 62,180 of record PVBG01000022.1, read on the forward strand.
GATCGAATGCAGGTCGGCATATTCGGCGATCCATTTCAGTTCGGCGATGCCACCGACATCGGCAGGGTCCGGGCCGACCACATGGACGGCCTGGCCCTCGATCAGTTCCTTGAAGTTTTGCCGGAGATAGATCTGTTCGCCGGTATGGATAGGCGTCGTGCTCGCGCGGGTCAGCTCACGATAGACGCCGGCATTGACCCAGGGCGTATAATCTCCCGAGAGGAGGTCCTCGACCCAGAGAAGATTGTATTGCTCCAGCATGCGCACGAGGCGGATCGCGTCTGGCAGCATCCAGCCGGGGCCGCAGTCGAGCGCCAGGCCTATGCTGTCGCCGGCGACTTCCTTCATCGCGGCGACACAATCGACGAAATGCCGCAGGCCCTTTTCGGTGATCGGGCCGCGATCGAGCGCCCCATGGAAGGGGCTGGCATTCGGCTCGTGGTAGTAAAAATTCTCGACCGTGCGCTTCATCGGCGAATGGAAGCCGATCGGCTGCTTGATGATGGTGAAGCCTTCCGGCAGCGCCATCATCTTCTTGAGATCGTCGGCGAGGTCCTCCGGCCGGTGGTCGGTCATCGGGAAGCGGATCGAGCCGTTATAGACGCGCACGCGATCGCGCACCTTGCCGCCGAGAAGCTTGTAGACGGGCACGTTGGCGGCCTTGCCGGCAATGTCCCACAGCGCCATCTCGATGACGCTGACGGCGGAGCCCCAGGGCTTGAAGCCGCCGCGCTGGCGGATCTTCAGCATGACGCGCTCGACATTGGTCGGGTCCTCGCCGATCAGTGCGTCTCGGAAGGCGAGGATATGGGACTTCAGGTAGGGCTTCCAGGTCTCGGCCTGCCCGTAACCCGAGATGCCCTCGTCGGTGACGATCCGCACGATCGGGCTTTTGCCGATGACCGCGCATTTGAGATCGACGATCTTCATTCTTCCTCCCAGCCGACATTCCAGCCCTGATCAGGACGGCATTGCTTCGCTTATCGCCCGCGCGGCATCGATGGCGGCAAGCCGGATCTCCTCCATGCGGCTCGCCTCCGCCCCGGCGAGATAAGGAATGCTGATCGCCGCGACCACCCGTCCGGTCCTGTCCCGCACCGGGGCGGCAAAGGCCTGGATGCTGGGGGCGTTTTCGCCCCTGTCCTGCGCCCAGCCCAGCCGCTTGATGCGGGTCAGTTCCGTCATCAGCCGCTTCGGATCGGTCAGTGACTTGGGCGTATAGGCAATCAGGGGCTTTGCGAGCCAGGCAGCCATCTCCTCGGGCGGCAGATGCGCCAGCAGCAGCTTGCTGGCGGCGCCGGCGTGGATGGGCATGCGCTGGCCGGGCGCTACCGTCAAAGCATATTGCCGGCGGCCCTGCGCCGCTGCCAGAACGAGAATGCCGTCCTGGTCGATGACCGACAGTTTGCTGCCTTCGCCGATTTCCGCCGACAGCTTGTCGAGGAAAGGTTGTGCCAGTGCCGCGAGGTCGACCTCGCTGACGCCGGCGACCACATGCGAGGCAAGCGACAGCAGGCGCCGCCCCAGATGATAGGCCCCAGTATCGTCCCGGCGAACCATGTCGTGGCCCTGCAGCGTGTTGACGATGCGGTAGATGGTGGTGCGGGGCAGCGACAGGAGGGCCGTCAGCTCGCGGATCGTTGCGCCATTCGGCCGTCGTTCCAGCTGCTCGAGGACATCCATCATCCGGTCGATGACCGGGATCGTGTACTTCGACGCGCCGGCGTCACTGATTTGATCCATGGAATAGGTTCGCCGTTGACAATCGGTTCGGCATCTTCCTATCATGCATTATTGAACTTCGGAAGTTCAAATATGAATTTGTCCGCAATTATTTTTTCGAGCGACGGGCAGGTTCGCATCAGGTTTCTGCTGGAGGAGGCGGGCCATATGGAGAGAGATTCCGCAGCGATCGCGGCGAAAGCCGCGCGCTTCAACAAGCTGTACACCGCCGCCGTCTACGACATTCTCGATGAGATGGGGCTTCCGCATCAATGCATGGATCTCGATATCCGGGCGCTGGACCGCGGCATGCGGATCGCCGGGCCAGCCTTCACCGTCGCCTGCACGGCGGACATGCGCACCGATGACGAATACGACAATGAGGAGGTGAAGACCTTCACCTTCTTCCGGCGGATGTATTCCGGCTGTGTCGTGCTGGTCTCGGCGGCGGGGGAGCGCAAGGCCGGTCACTGGGGCGAGCTGATGAGCACCGGCGCGAAGAGCAAGGGTGCGGTCGGCGTTGTCGTCGATGGCGGCATCCGCGACGGCAACATCCTGATGGGCATGGAAAACTGGCCGGTCTTCACCCGCTATCTTTCGCCGATCGAATCCCGCCAGCGGACCCGGATCAGCGGCATCGAGGTGCCGATCGCGGTCACCGGAACCTTGACCACCCAGATCAGGGTCAATCCGGGCGACTGGATCTTCGGGGACATGGACGGCGTGATCGTCATCCCCGCCGACAAGGTGGATGCGGTGCTGGATCGTGCCGAAGAGATCATGGGCATCGAGAACCGCTCGCGCAACGAAATCCGCGCAGGTGCCGACGTCGCCGACGTCTACGCCAAATATGGCCGCCTCTAACCGGAGAAACTCCCATGCTGACCGTTTCGTCGATCGCCCATGTGGCCATTCGCGTCAAGGATATCGATCGTACCCTCGACTTCTACGTCAACAAGCTCGGCTTTTCGGAAATGATGCGCCTCGACCGCGAAGGCCGGCTCTGGCTGGTCTATCTGCGTATTACCGACGACCAGTATCTCGAAATCTTCCCGGAAGGCGAGGGCGACAAGGCGGCCGAACGCGAGGCGGTCGGCTACAATCATGTCTGCCTTGCCGTGCCGGATATCCAGAAGGCCGTGGCTGAACTCGACGCGCTCGGAATCGAGCGCATCCGCCCGACGATCAAGGCCGCCGACAACAACTGGCAGACCTGGATCGAGGATCCGGACGGGCATCGCATCGAACTGATGCAGATGGCCGACGACAGCCTGCAGTTCGAAGCGATCAAGCGCCTGCAGGCGCAGGCCAAATAGTCACACGGCAATAACGAGGGGTGGGCGACAACCCGCCGGGAGGAGCCTCATGAGGATCGTGCAGCAGAAGATCTTTGTTGCGAATGTGTCCCGTACCAACTTCGTCTTCGTCAAACTCTATACGGACGAAGGTTACGAGGGTGTCGGCGAGGCGACGCTGGAGTGGAAAACGAAGACCATCGTCTCTGCGCTCGAGGAATTGGAGCGCGTGCTGATCGGTCGCAATCCGTTCGAGGTCGATGCGATCATCGAGCAGTTGCACCGGGATTCTTATTGGCGGACGGGTGCCGTGTTCCGTACGGCGCTTGGTGCCATCGAGGCGGCGTTGCTGGACATCAAGGGCAAGGCGCTCGGCGTGCCGGTCTTCGAACTGCTCGGCGGCAAATACCGGGATCGCGTCGAATGCTACGCCAACCATTGGTTCTTCGGCGCGGTGACGCCCGACCAATATGCCGAGAATGCGCGCAAGGCCGTCGCCATGGGTTATCGCGCCCTCAAATGGGACCCGTTCGACGTCGCCGACCTGGAGATGAGCCGCAAGCAGCGCCGCCAGACGATCGATATCGTCGCCGCCGTGCGAGACGCGGTTGGTCCGGACGTCGACCTGATGCTCGACGTTCACGGCCGGCTCAACGTGCCGACGGCGATCGCCATGTGCCGAGAACTGGCACCTTATAACCTGCGATGGATCGAGGAGCCGACGCCGCCCGAGAGCATCGATGCCCTGGTGGACGTGCGGGAGAAAAGCCCGGTGCCGATCGCGGCCGGCGAGCGCTGGTACGAGCCCGGCAAGTTCCTCGAGGCGCTCAGCAAGAAGGCGGTTGATATCCTGCAGCCGGACGTCTCGCATGCCGGCGGGCTCGGCGAGACGAAGCGCATTTCGCACATGGCGCATCACCACCTGATCCCGGTCGCGCCGCACAATCCGGTCGGCCCGGTGATGAACGCGATGACGCTGCATATGTCGGTCGCCATCCCGAATTTCTCGATCTTCGAGACGGTTTCGGTGGATGTGCCGTGGCGCAAGGAGCTGGTGCGCGAAACGCTGCAGTTCGAGGACGGGGCGATCCTGGCGCCGACCGCGCCGGGGCTCGGGGTGGAGCTCATCGAGGAAGCCTGCGGCCGCTACCCCTATGTGCCTTACAATGTGCCTTTGTTCGACGGCAGCATGAACACCAGCGGCGTTGCCACCGGCGCAGCCACGTTGGAGGACGGCAGGCGTTGATGACGGCGGAACAATTGACAATCGGGCCTTCTGGGCGCAAGTTATATTGCGAATTGATGACATTCAAATATGAACTAATCGGCAACAAAGCCGGGCGTCAATCGGGGAGGGTAACGTGCGGGTAGGTCTGACCCTGTTCGGCGATCATCTGTCGGAGGATGGCGCGCGTTATGCGAGCCAGCTCGGCGTCGGCGATGTCGTCATTCACCTGACCCAATATGCCCGCAATGCCGACAACAGCGCCTATCGCAACGGCGGTGTCGGCCCCATCAACGGCGAATGCATCGACATGCCGCTGTGGACCTACGACGATATGGCCGACACGGTCGCGATGCTCGCAAAGCATGGGCTCAAGGTCGCGGCGTTGGAAAACCTGTCGCCCAATTTCTGGTCGGATATCCTGCTCGACGGGCCGAAGAAACACGAACAGATGGATGGGCTGAAGCAGCTCGTCCGCGACGCTGGACGCGCGGGCATCCCGGTGATCGGCTACAATTTTTCGATCGCCGGTGTCTGGGGCTGGCAGCGCAAGCGCGTCGCCCGCGGCGGGGCGATGACAGCGGTGTTCTTCGGCGACGAATTCGATACCGGCGACCCGATCCCCGACGGAATGCTCTGGAACATGCGGTACCGCCATCCTGTCGCAGGGGCTGCGCCGATCAGCATCAGCGAGCGGGATCTCTGGTCGCGCCTCGAATGGTTCCTGAAGGAACTCGTGCCGGTGGCGGAAAAGGCGAATGTCCGGCTGGCGGCCCATCCCGACGATCCGCCGGTGGAGCGCCTGCGCGGCAATGCTCGTCTCGTCAACGCCCACGCGAAATATCAGCGGCTGCTGGATATCGCGCTGAGCCCGGCCAATGCCCTGGAATTCTGCATAGGTTCGCTGCAGGAAATGGTCGATGGCGACGTCTACGAGACGACCCGCCATTTCGCGCGGCTGGGTGCGATTGCCTACGTTCATTTCCGCAACGTCCGCGGCAAGGTCCCCCATTATGTCGAGACCTTCGTCGATGATGGCGATGTCGAGATGGCGGAAATCGTTCGCGTCCTGCGGGACGAGGGCTTTGATGGGGTGATGGTTCCCGATCATGTGCCGGATCTCGATTGCCCGGCCCCATGGCACGCCGGCAACGCCTATACGATCGGCTTCATGAAGGCCCTGACGATGAATGCCGATGCGCTGGGACCGGCGCGTTCGCAGGATGTCGCGTATTTCGGAAGAGGAAGGCAGGCCGCAGCATCGCGGTGAACCAATCCGGTGGAGGCCGGTAGGGAAAAGGGCGGCATGGAGCCGCGCGGAGGAGGAGATGATGATGAAATTCAAGACGCTGGCCGTGATGGCCACGGCAATGACGATGCTGACGAGCGGCGCGGCGCTGGCCGGCGAGGTCGTCTGGTGGACGCCCAATTTCAACGAGGCGCGTGCCCGCGAACTCGCCACCAAGTTCGAGCAGGCCAACCAGGGCATCAAGATCAAGCTCGAGATCACCACGACCGACGGGCTGCCGCAGCGCGTGCTGACCGCCCTGCAGTCCGGTGCCGCACCGGACATCATCGATGTGCAGCACGCCTGGGTGAACGGTTATGCCCAGAACGGCCTGGTCGTTGCGGTGGATGACGTGTTGAAGGACCGCGAGGACTATATTCCCGCCTCGCTCGACTATTGCACCTGGAACAGCAAGCTCTGGGCCATTCCCTACCGCATCGAGACCCATGCGGTCATCTACAACAAGGGAGCGTTCAAGGATGCCGGCCTCGACCCGGCCAAGCCGCCGCAGACCTGGGACGAACTGGTCGCTGCTGCAAAGACGCTGTCGAAAGGCAAGGTCTCAGGTTTCGCCATCACCGGCGGCGGTGAAGTCGGCAATACGATCTTCCGGTCACTTCCCTTCATCTGGATGAACGGCGGCGACATCATCTCGGCGGACGCCAAGAAGGCGGTCGTCAACCAGCCGGCGGCCGTGGCGGCGGTCAAGTTCTATACGGACTTCTACAAGAACAAGCAGTCGCCGGCCTCGACGCTCGAAAACGACGGCACCGCAAACCGGCGGCTGTTCATCGCCGAGACGGTCGCGGCCTATCAGTCCGGCCAGTTCGACGTCGCTTCGATCAAGAAGGAAAACCCGAAGATCGATATCGGCGTGATGCCGATTCCGCATCCGGCCGGCAAGCCGACTGCGGCACTCCTCGGCGGCTGGAGTTTCGTCATCCCGTCTTCGGCCAAGAACCCGACCGAAGCCAAGAAGTTCGTCGCCTTCCTTGCCGAAGCGCCGAACCAGGGCGCTCTGACGGATACGTTCCCGGCCCGCAAATCGGCCATGTCGCTGCCGCGCTTCAGCGATCCGATCCTGACGGTGTTCAAGGAAATGCTGCCTTATGGCCGGGCCGTGCCCAACAACAAGAACTGGGTGCAGATCACCCAGGCCTATTTCGAAGGCATCCAGCGCATCCTTCTCGGTGACGAAGACGTGCAGACGGCGATGGACGGAGCGGCCAAGGACATCCAGGCCCTGCTCGACCAATAATTCCGGACAGCCGGATCGCTCCGGGGGAACACGCCTTTCCCCGGAGCAAGTATTCCACCCGATGTCTTCAAGGGAACCTGCAGATGGACCGCAATTCGACGGGCCTCGTTTTCGTATTGCCGGCGCTGATCGTGCTGGCGATGCTGATCGCCTATCCCGTTGCCTATACCGGGCTGCTTAGCGTGACCGACAGGCAGGGCGCGTTCGTCGGCCTCACCAATTTCAAGGCCGTGCTTTCGGCTCGCGCGACACCGCAGGCATTCTGGAACACCATCTGGTTCGTCGGCGGCTCGATCGTCTTCCAGGTCCTCCTCGGGACCGCGACCGCCATCCTGCTCAACCAGAGCTTTTTCGGGCGCGGCATCGTGCGCTCGATCACGCTCATTCCCTGGGTCGTGCCGGGCATCGTCGCCGCCACCACCTGGGCGTGGATGTTCCATACGGAATTCGGCATCATCAACTATATGATGACCGGTTCCGGCATTATTCCGGAGCCGATCGGCTGGCTGACCAATGGCAATACGGTGATGCCGGTGCTGATCGCCATCAACGTCTGGAAACTGTTCCCCTTCGTGGCGATCATGGTGCTTGCGGGGCTGCAGTCGATCCCCAACGACCTCTATGAAGCGGCGCGCGTCGACGGTGCCAACTTCTGGCAGGAAGTCCGCTTCATCATGATCCCGCAGGTGCGGTCGGTCATCGTCGCGGTCACCCTCCTGCTAGTGATCTGGGGCCTCAACTCGATCACCATCATCTATGCGATCACCCGCGGCGGCCCTGCCAACCGGACGCTGATCACGCCGATCCAGATTTTCCGCCTGGCGTTCGAAAGCACGCAGTTCAATCAGGCGGCCGCACTTTCGGTGATCTTCTTCGCCGTCGCGCTGGTCATCGTCATCATCTACATCAGGGCGCTCGCTTCGGCGCCGGGAGAGGCCAAATGAGCGATCCCAGCACCCTCAGGAGAACCGGCCTGCCGCTGCCGATCACCATTGTCGGCGCCGCGCTGGTCGTCCTGATCTGCCTGTTCCCGTTCATGTGGATGGCCGTCTCGTCGATCAAGACGCTGCCCGAGCTTTACACCGTTCCGCCGATCTGGTGGCCGGAGACGCCGACGCTCGGCAACTATTACAAGGTTCTCTTCGAGAGCAATATTCCACGCTATTTCCTCAACAGCGTCATCATTTCCGTGGGCTCGACGTTCCTCGCACTGATCCTGGCGATCTTTGCGTCCTACGGCTTCGCGCGTTTCGACTTCCGCGGAAAACCGCTGCTGCAGAGCTTCGTGCTGATCGGCCAGCTGCTGCCGACGGCGGCGATCATCGTGCCGCTGTTCATCACGCTGCGGGTGCTCGGCCTCGTCAACACCTATTGGGGCCTGATCCTCGTCTACATGATCATCACCCTGCCACTCTCCGTCTGGATGCTGACCTCCTATTTCAAGGCGATCCCGGTGGAACTGGAAGAGGCGGCGATCATCGACGGGTCGTCGCGGCTCGGCATCCTCTTCCGCATCACGCTGCCGCTGTCGACGCCCGGCATCGTCGCGGTCGTCGTCTATGCCTTCGTCACCACCTGGAACGAATTCGTCTTCGCACTGTGCTTTGCGACCGACTCATCGGTGAAGACCCTGCCGATCGGCCTTGCGGAGTTCTCCACCGAGTTCAACACCGACTGGGGTGCGGTCATGGCCGCCTCGGTCGTCATGACGCTGCCGATCGCGCTTCTGTTCTTCTCGATGCAGCGCCTGTTTGTCGGCGGCCTCACCGCCGGCGCCACGAAAGGATAATCATGAGCGACAAGACCATCCCCAGATTGGGCCTCGGCACCTATGGCAGAACCGGCAGCGAGGGCGTCGCGGCCCTGCGGAAGGCCATCGAAATCGGCTACCGCCATCTCGATACCGCGCAGAGCTATGATACCGAGCAGCCGGTCGGCGAGGCGGTGCGCCGCTCCGGCGTGCCGCGCGGCGATTTCTTCATCACCACCAAGGTGGCCGATACCCATCTCGACAAGGCGCAGTTCATGCCGTCGGTCCGCCGGAGCCTCGATACGATCGGCGTCGATCAGGTCGACCTGCTGCTGATCCACTGGCCTTCCCACAGGGACGCCGTGCCGTTCGAAGATTACATGACGGCGCTCGTCGAGGCGCAGCGACAAGGTTATGCGCGCCTGATCGGCGTTTCCAACTATCCGATTGCGCTTGTCGAAAAGGCCCGCGCGCTGATCGGCAAGGATGTGCTCGCCACCAACCAGGTCGAGATCCATCCCTATCTGCAGTCACCGAAGCTCGTCGCCCATGCGCGCAGGATCGGCCTGCGGCTGACGGCCTATCAGCCGCTCGCCAAGGGCGAGATCGCCAGCGATCCGGTTCTCAGGCGGATCGCCGAAAAATATGGGACGACGGTCGCGGCCGTGGCGCTCGCCTTCCTGATTGGCGAGGGGCATATCGTCATTCCGGCCTCGGGCAGCGAGGCCAATCTTCGCGCCAATTTCGCCGCCCTCGACGTCTCGTTGGGCGAGGCTGACATGGCGGAGATCCGCAGGCTCGATCGCGGCTATCGCCGCATCAATCCCGAAAAATCGCCCGGCTGGGATGATTGACATCATGAATGGAGTTGACCCTTGGGTTCGGTGACCATCAGACAGGTGCGCAAGAGCTATGGCGCGCTCGAAGTCCTGCACGGCGTTTCGGTCGATATCGCCAATGGCGAGTTCGTGGTGCTGGTCGGACCATCCGGCTGCGGCAAGTCCACCCTGCTGCGGATGATCGCGGGGCTGGAAGCCATCAGCGGCGGCGAGATCGCCATCGACGGCAAGGTGGTGAATTCGCTCGCTCCGAAGGAGCGCGACATCGCCATGGTGTTCCAGTCCTATGCGCTCTATCCGCACATGACCGTTGAAGCCAATATGGGGTTTTCGCTGCGGCTTGCCGGGGCGCCGAAGCAGGAGATTTCCGCGCGCGTTGCGGAGGCCGCGCGGATATTGGGGCTTGAACCCTATCTGAAACGCTACCCGCGTCACCTATCGGGCGGCCAGCGCCAGCGCGTCGCCATGGGGCGGGCGATGGTGCGCAAGCCGAAGGTATTCCTGTTCGACGAGCCGCTTTCCAACCTCGATGCCAAGCTGCGCGTGCAGATGCGCTCCGAGATCAAGCAGAACCATCATCGCCTGAAGACGACGACGGTCTATGTCACCCACGACCAGATCGAGGCGATGACCATGGCCGATCGCATCGTCGTCATGAACGGCGGCGTCATCGAGCAGGTCGGCTCGCCGCTCGATCTCTATGACCGTCCCGCCAACCTCTTCGTTGCCGGCTTCATCGGGTCGCCGAGCATGAACATCCTCACCGGCAGGCTGGAAAACGGCAGCTTCGCCCTGGCCGACGGAACGACCATTCCCGCCGCCAACCTGGCGCCGTTCGGCAATCGGTCGATCCATCTCGGGGTCCGGCCGGAGCATCTCCGGCTCGATCCGAACGGCCTGAACGCCGAGATCGTCACCGTCGAGCCGACCGGCTCCGAAACCCAGGTGGTGATGCGGCTCGGGGGTCATGAGGTAATTGGCGTTTTTCGCGAGCGCATCATGAAAACGCCCGGCGAGGCACTGTCGATCGGGATCGACATCGGGCATGTCCATATCTTCGATCTCGAGACGGGCAAGCGGCTGGACGCCTGAGAAGAGGCCGGCTGCTTCTCGCGGTCGACCGCTGTTCCGCCTCAACCGCGCAAAAGCGGAAGTAGCTGGTCGCCCTGCCGCTTGATCTCCTGGAGATAAGGCGTGTCGGAGAGCACGAAATGGGTGATGCCGAGATCCTCGTATCTGCGCAGCGAACGGGCGACGTCTTTCGCTGAGCCGACGAGCCAGGTGGTGCCGGCACCGCCGCCGCCGAATTTTCCAGGCGCCGTGTAAAGGTTGTCATCGAGGACATCGCCCCGCTCGTGCAGTTCGAACAGCCGGCGCTGGCCGACGGCGACCGGCTTTCCGTGGTCGTTCCAGTTACCGGCCTTGCCCTTGGCCATTTCGGCGACCTTCGCCTCGGCATCGGCCCAGGCCTGTTCCGTCGTATCGCGGACGAGGGTGGTGATCCGAAGCCCGAATTGAAGCGGAGGAAGGTCGCGGTCGAGCTGCCTGCTCAGAGCCTTCAGCCGTTCGATCCTCTCCCGCACGCCGTCGAGCGGTTCGCCCCAGAAAAGCTGGATATCGGCTTCCGTCGCAGCCACCCGTTCGGCGGCTTCCGAAGCGCCGCCGAAATAGAGTTTCGGGTGCGTGCGGTCGCCGCGGGGTTGGAGGCGAGGCTCGATCGTGGAACCGGTGACCTGGAAATGCTCGCCCTTGAACGTGACGTTCTCCTCGGTCCAAAGTCGGCGGACCAGCCGCATGAATTCCCTGGTACGAGCATAACGATGCGCCTGATCACCCTCGCTGTCTCCATAGGCGGCGAGGTTATCCTGGCCCGAGACGATGTTGACCCGCACCCGGCCGCCGCTGAGGTGGTCTAGCGTCGCCGCGGCGGAGGCGAAGTTCGCCGGCCGCCAATAACCGGGGCGGATGGCGATCAGCGGCTCGAAGGCGGTGGTGCGGGCGGTAAGGGCGGTTGCGATGGTGAACGTATCTGGCCGGCCCCAGCCGGTGCCGACGAGCGCGCCCTTCCAGCCGTGCTCCTCCAGCGCCTTGGCCTGGCTGGTCAGCGTCTCAAGGCTGTTGTGGTTCTCGGCGGAGGAATCGCCGCGATGGCCGGCTTTGACGTCGTTGGGGATGTACCAGAGGAACTCGGAATTGCTGCTCATGTTATCGACCTGCATCTCTAATGGCTGAATAGGGAAATGAGTGGGAGGCACCGCGTGGCGCACGCCGGCCGGGGTCCGAGAGGTTCCTTCAGACAACGATCGGGTTGAGGGCGCCGTCCATGCCGATCACGACTCCGGTGACGTAGCTCGCCTTCGAAGAGCTCAGGAAGGTGACGACGTTGGCGATCTCCTCGGGCGTCGCCATGCGGCCGAGGGGAATGCGCTGGACCAGTTTTTCGAGCGCCGCCTCTTCGCTGATGCCATGGAGAGCCGCCTCTGCCCGAAGGCCCTCGGTTACCCGTTCCGTTTCGGTATTGCCGGGATTGATGCCGACGATGCGCAACCCGCTGGCGGCGTAGGCGTTTGCAAGGCCGACTGTCGCCAGCATCAGCGCCGCGTTGGCGGCCCCGCCCGGAAGGTGGATCGGCGATGCGACCTTGCCGCCGCCGCCGATGACATTGACGATCACACCCGTCCGCCGGGCCGCCATCCGTTTGACCACCGGATCGATGACGTTGATGTAGGAGAAATACTTGGCGTCCATCGCTGCACGCCAATGGGCCGGGCTAAGGTCCTGGGGCGGTGTGCGTCTTGCTGCTCCCGCGCAATTGACGAGAATATCCAGCGCTCCCACGTCTGCTTCGATCTTGTCGACGAGCGACAGCGCCTCGTTTTCCGATATAAGATCGGCCACAAAACCTATCGCGCCGGGTAGTTTTGCCAGAGCCGCATCGATATTCGACCGGGAACGCGAACAGATGACGACGCGCGCGCCTTCGGACAGGAGAGATTGGGCGCAGGCGAGGCCGATGCCCTTGGAGCCGCCCGTGATCAATGCCGTCTTGCCGTTCAAATCGAGTTGCATGGTGCGCCGCTTTCCTCAAAATCCAGGGGAAGGCTAGGCTCTCGAGGATATTGGAACAAGCAAAAGGCAACTGCCGCGGTCCCGGTTAAGGGGAAACGGTTCCTTTGTTAGCTGCGCAGGGAGGCAACTCTTCCCTGCGGCGCGCGTGGCACGTTTTGCCGGCTTTGCCGAGACACCGATGTCTGCTGGAGCCGATCCGGCTCCGCCGTTCCTACCCTCGGATGATTTCTTCATGGGCCATCGCGGCCTGCAGCAGTGTTTCATCGCAATTGGCATTGGCCGACAGGAGGAAGCCGACCGGCATGTTGGCATCGCCGCTGCCGCAGGGAATGGAGACGCCGCACCAGTCGAGGAAGTTGCCGAAGCCGGTATTGCGCAGCGTCTTGCCGTTGGTGGCAAAGAACAGCTCGTCGTCCTTTTCGAGCGGGGCGATTGGCGGCGCCACATGGGCGACCGATGGCATGGCGACGAAGCGGTCGCCGATCAATGCCTCGGTTTCGGTGATCATCCGGGCGCGGTTTTCGACGATGGCAATATAGTCGGACAGGCTGGTCTTTTCGCCGAGGCGGGTGCGGGCGACGACACGGCGGTCCATCTCCTCCGCATCCGGCCCCGACAGCTTTTCCCGATGCAGGGCGAAGGCTTCGGCGGTCACCATCGGCCCGTATTTCGCCATCAGCTTCGGGAGCTCGTCGAAGGTCGGGAAGGCGAGGCGGGTGATCCTGGCTCCGGCCTTTGAAAGGCGCTCGATCGCCGCTTCGAAGGCGGCCACCACGCCCGGCTCGGCGCCGTCGAGGACGATATTGGTGGGGATGACGATATCGAGGGGGCGGGCAGGTTGGCGGGCCGTCTGCGGTACTGCAAGCCCGCGCATGGCGGCATCAACCCAGACCGCATCCTGCACCGTGCGGCAGAGCGGGCCGAGCGAATCGAGGCTGGTTGCCAGCGGATAGACGCCGTTCATCGCATAACGGCCGCGGGTCGCCTTGTAACCGACGATGCCGTTGAAACCCGCCGGGATGCGGATCGAGCCGCCGGTATCGGTGCCCATCGCGACGGGCACGAGGCCAGCCGCGACCGCGACGCCGGAACCGGAGGAGGAGCCGCCGGGAATGCGCGGCGCATCCTTGCCATGCGGATTGTGCGGAGTGCCGTAATTCGGATTGATGCCGATGCCGGAAAACGCGAATTCGCTCATGTTGGTGCGGCCGACCGCGACCATGCCCGCCTGTTTCAGCAGGTCGACGATCGCTGCGTCCTTCGCGGCGGGAACGGCCTTCTTCAGGACTTTCGAGCCGGCAGTGGTCGGCAGTCCCTCGATGTCGAAGAGGTCCTTCCAGGCGATCGGGATGCCATCGAGCAGGCCGAGGGAACGGCCTTCCTTCATGCGCTTCGAGGATGCCAGCGCTTCCGCCATGGCGCGGTCCTCGAGAAGCGAGATGAACACGGCCTTGTCGGGGTAGGCCTTGATACCTGCGAGGACCGATTCCGTGACCTCGATCGGATCGACCCTGCCCATCTGGATGAGCACGGAAAGCTCGGCGATCGACATCGCTCCAAAGGATTTCGTCACGGCAGTCATTCTCCTCATTCCGTTACTGGCGGGCGACAGATGTATCGGATATTTTGGCAATGGGTAGAGGATTTATCGGCCTGGCTCATGGCATGGAACTTCCCGCATATCCGCGAAGTTCAGTGAGTCCACCGCGTCAGCGGGACATCGGGAAGGATCAGCCCATGAGAAACATCATCGCCACCGCCGGTCTCGTCATCGCGCTTGCCGGCTGCAGCACGGACGGCGGCGGAACCACCGGCGCACTCGACATCGGTCCGGGCATCCGGCCGATCCCCGGCAGCATCACCTATGGCGGCCAGCCGCGCACCAAGCTCACCAAGGCGCCGATCGGCAGCGTCGTGCCGCACGAATTCCGCAACGAACTCGGCCAGCGGGTCGAGGAAAATTACATCATCCAGCCGGACCGCAGTCTCAAGCTGGTCAACCGGCGGGTGTTTCGCGATCCGTTCGGGTTCGACGATTGATGAACGTCAAGCGGAGATGGCCGCCCAGCCACGCTCGGTCGCGACCGGTTCGTCGGTGGTGATCTGATCCGGCTTCAGCTCCATCAGGGCGGAGAAGCTGCGGGCTTCCGCCTCGTCGAAACCGGCGTCCGGGTCCTTGAGATTGAAGGTCCAGGCATCGACGAGCGTGCCGGCATCGTGGCAGAGGCCGATCAGGTCGAGCCCGTCCTTGGCCGCCTGCAGCACCAGCTGCCAAGCGAGATAGATGGTGTCCGGCTCGGTCGGGCCGGCGATATCGGCGCGCAGATCCGTTTCGACGGCCTTGAGACCCTGATGGCGATAGATTTCCATGAGCTTGCCGGTCGGGTCGATGCCGCGCTTGAGGCCCGGCAGTCTCTGCTTGACGGCGACGACAAGATCGAGATCGGCGCCGCTGACGATGATCGAGGAGCCGGCGCCGCCGAAATGATCGGCGAGGTGATCCATGCCGCGTGCGCCGATCGCCTCCAGTCCGTCCTTCATGTCGAACTGCAGCAGGGCGTCCGGATGCGCTGTTTGAAGCATCGTCGCGAGATCCTCGCTGAGGATCGGCGGATGGCCGCCCTGCAAAAGCGTCAGGCCGCGGATGGTTTCGGGCAAAGCCTCACGGATGAGGCCGTGGCCGGTGGTTTCACCTTCGAGCTCCTCGTCGTGCAGCACGACAAAGCCGCCATCGGCGCGGACGCGCAGATCGAGTTCGCTCGATGCGCCCAGGCGAAAACCTTGTGCCATGACGCCGGCGGAAAACAGCGGGTCCTTGAAGCTGCGGCGCAGGCGATGCCACTTCAGCCGGGTGAAACGGCCCTGATGGGCGATGCCGAGGCCTGAAAATTCTGAAGCCATGAAATACCATCTAAGGTGAAGGGCAGCGATTCGATCGACGCCAGACTATTGTTTTGAAGCTGCCTGCCATAGATCGATGACAGAAGTTTCGTGCCGAACCTCAAAAGCCGAGATTGCGCCCGGCAGGGAACGGCTTGTTATAGAGGTCTGCCGGATAAATATCCGGAAAACACATTTTGTCTCCTGTCACGAAAGGCAGATTTCCATGTCCCATGACGCGAATTGGGCGCCGCTTCCTCCCTATAGCACCGGCCCGCGCGGCCGTTGCCCGCGTTGCGGCCAGGGACATCTGTTCAACGGGTTCCTGTCGATGCGGCCGGCCTGCGAGGTTTGCGGCCTCGATTATTCCTTCGCCGATCCGGGAGACGGTCCCGCCTTTTTCGTCATGTGCTTCGGCTGCATTCCGAGCATTGCGCTTGCGGTCTGGATCGAGACCAGTTTCCAGCCGCCGTTCTGGGTGCATCTGCTGATCTCGCTGCCTTTCCTGCTCCTCACCTGCCTTGCGCCGATGCGGCCGTTGAAGGGCTGGCTGGTCGCGAGCCAGTATTTTTACAAGGCAGGCCCCGGCAAGGTCGACAAAAGCCCGTCACCGCCAAATGACTCACAGAACGGCGGCTGACTTGGCGATAGGATAAGACCGGGCAGGATGATGAGGAACAATCTTCTCCCCAAACCATTCGGCAGGTGACAGTTCAAGGAGCCTGCAATGTCCGATGCCGATGAAATCGAAATGGAAACGCGCCGACGATCGCTCGCGGTCGAGGGGGCGATGCTCATGCTGATCGACGGTCTGGCCGCCCGGGGCACCATCTCTGCGGACGAGGCGGAGGACATGTTGCGGATACTGTCGAAGAGCTCGGATTCCTCTGCGGCACGGGCCGCAAGCTCGCTCCGGATCGTCAATCAGCTGAAGCGCCTGCGGCGCGGCGACGGAGCAATCACCCCGGGGGCGTGACCGGAAAGCGTGTTGCGTCGCGATTTCTTCTTTTTCTGATTGTGCATTTTGATTGGGAACATCTCCAGACGAGGCCAGTTGGGGCGATCAGTTCGCGACCTCGACAACAAGGAAGATTTTGATGGCCCAGTATCCCACTCCGCCGTTTCCCGAACAGCAGCAGCCGATGCCGGGCTTTACCGGGCGCATGGATCCGGTGCCCGATCACGGCGAGCTTTCCTACCGCGGTTCCGGCCGGCTGGCCGGCAAGAAGGCGGTGATCACAGGCGGCGACAGCGGCATCGGCCGGGCGGTGGCGATCGCCTATGCGCGCGAGGGCGCCGATCTGTTGATTTCCTATCTGGATGAAGACGAGGATGCCGAGGATACCAAACGCCTGGTAGAGGAGGCCGGCCGCAAGGCGGTGCTGGTGCCGGGCGACATCAAGACCGCGGCGCATTGCCGGGCAATCATCGACAAGGCGGTCCAGGAGTTCGGCGGGATCGATATCCTCGTCAACAACGCCGCTCATCAGGCGACGTTTTCCGACATCGGCGACATCAGCGACGAAGAATGGGAACTGACCTTCCAGGTCAACATCCATGCGATGTTCTATCTCACCAAGGCGGCAGTTCCCCACATGAAGCCGGGTAGCGCCATCATCAACACGGCGTCGATCAATTCCGACAGTCCGAGCCCGACGCTGCTTGCCTATGCGACCACCAAGGGCGCGATCCAGAATTTCACGGCAGGTCTCGCACAGCTGCTGGCCGAAAAGGGCATACGCGCCAATGCGGTCGCACCCGGGCCGATCTGGACGCCGCTCATCCCCTCCACCATGCCGGAAGACCGGGTGAAGGAATTCGGCAAGCAGGTGCCGATGAAACGTCCCGGCCAGCCGGCCGAGCTGGCGACGGCCTATGTGATGCTCGCCGATCCGCTCTCCAGCTACGTTTCCGGCACGACGATCGCCGTCACCGGCGGCAAGCCCATCCTGTAGTTAAGCTCTCCTCCCACGAAAACAGCGGCGGCGTGGGCTCCACGCCGCCGTTCATGTTTGGCGGGTACATTTTCTCAGGTGCGGCGGCCGACTTCCCGGGCCAGGTCCTCGAAACAGATTTTGGTGCCTTGCTCGCTCGCCTCGTTTGCCAGAAGCAGGAGCCGGATCGGAAAGGCGATTGCCTTCTGATGGGACGTCGACACCGCGAGCGGCTTGTCGTCGTCAAGCACGGTGCGTTCGGCCGCCTGCAGGGCGCTCTGAATGTCGGCATGGGAGACGACACCCTTTTCGACCAGAAGCCGGTTGATTGCGGCAACGGCGAGATAGAGGCCTTCGAGCTGCGGATTGGCGGTGTTCATGTCTCTGTCCTTTGCGTGGAAGACGGAACCGAGGTGGCGGCGTTTTCATCGATCAGCCGCGCTCCGCGCTGCTGGGTCAGGTAACGCCAGATCCATTGTACGCTAACCAGCAGGCGTTTTTCAAAATTGACGAGCAGGTAGACGTGGACGAGCGCCCAGAGGAACCAGGCGACCCGCCCCTTCAGCGTCCACTTGCCAAAATCGAAGATCGCGGCATCGCGGCCGATGACGGCGGTGTTGCCGCGATTCTTGAACCGGAAAGGCTGCGGCGCCGTGCCGTCCAGCAGTTTTGCCCGCAGCGCTTCGCCGAGATATTGCCCCTGCTGCTTGGCGACCTGGGCAAGGGCGGGTAGCGGTTTGCCGTCCTCCGCAAGACCCAGCGCCGTGTCGCCGATAGCAAAGATATCCGGAAAACCGGTGATCGAGAGGTCTGGTTCGACCGGAATGCGCCCTCCCGCCTTGCCTTCGATGCCGAGCCATCTGGCTGCGGGCGAGGCTTTGACGCCCGCACCCCAGATGACGCAGCTGGTGCGGAAACGCTGCGAGCCGGCGATGACCTCGTCCTTGGTGACGGATTCCACGGCCAGGTTGGTCATCACCTCGACGCCTGCCTTTTCCAGGGCCTTCAGGGCGTATTGGGTGAGGTTGTCGGGAAAGGTGGCGAGGATCTTCGGGCCGGCTTCGATGAGCATGACCCGCATGTGATCCGGCTCGAGTTTGCGGAAATCGCGAGTGATCATGAAGTGGCCGAGCTCGGCGATCGCGCCGGCCATTTCGACGCCGGTCGGACCGCCGCCGATGATGACGCTGGTGAGAAGCGCCTTTTTTTCTTCCGGGTCATGGGACAGCTCTGCCTTCTCGAAGGCGAGCAGCAGGCGTTGGCGGATCAGCCTTGCTTCGTGGATGGTCTTCAAGCCCGGGGCCCAGGCGCGCCAGTCGTCATGGCCGAAATAGTTGTAGTCCGAGCCGGTGGCGATGACGAGACGGTCGTAAGGGACCGAGGTGCCGTTATCGAGCATCACGGTCTTGGCAGCCGCATCGACGCCGGTAACTTCCGCCAGCATGACGTTGATGTTCTTGAAGCGCCCGAGCGTGCGGCGGATCGGTTCCGATATGTCGGCGGGAGAAAGTGCCGCGGTCGCGACCTGATAGAGAAGCGGCTGGAAAAGATTGTGGTTGCGCCGGTCGATGACGGTCACATCAATGGGGCTGTTGCCGAGCGCTCCGGCCGTCGCAAGCCCGCCGAAACCGGCGCCGACGATGACGACGCGTGGTGGTTTTGTTTCTCCGCCCGTCATGTCGTTCTTCAAAGTTTCGTCGGCCATATTGCCCCACCCTTTTGGCGGGGCAAGGCCCCACTTGACGCTCGTTCAACCCACGCCAGGCGCGTTTGTTCCAGCCATGTTTCACCGGAACCTTTTACGCCTGTCGCCGTTCAATTTCACGACATCAAAAGGAGAAAGTCATGAACAGCATCGTTTGGTTGGTCGGCGCGGTCGTCATCGTCATCGCCGTTCTGAATCTCGTTGGGTTTGCTTGATTTATTGAATGGAATCAAACGGAAGCCTTGCTTCCACCTGTAGGGAACTGAAAAGGAGACAGTCATGAACAGCATCGTATGGCTCGTTGGGGCCGTCGTTATCGTTCTCGCCGTCCTGTCCTTCATCGGCATAGGCTGATCGGTGAGAAGCAAGGCTGAAGGATATCGAAAAGGCGCCGTCCGTTTTAGGATCGGCGCCTTTTCCTTGTGAGGCTCTTTGATGTAGCGGCACTATTCCGCCAGCAGAAGCGCGAAGGGGTGGTCGCCGAACGCCCAGTTGACGGCGATGCGATCCTTGGGATCGACGACCTTGCCGGTGCAGACATCGCGATATCGGCGGTGCCCCAGCCTTTCGGGCAGAGTTATCTCCGTTTCCGCCCAGCGTTCGGACCGCGACGGAGCAAGGCCTGCATGCAGCGCACTGAACACCAGCCGCGGGGCGATGACGATGAAAGCATCGTCCATGTCGGCGCGGGCGAAGGCGATGACGTTGTCGGCGCGCTTGCCCGACGCTCCGAGAGACAGATATTCCCCCCGCCGAAACAAGGTCGGCGCCTCCTGGCGAACGCGCAGCAGGGTGGCGATGACATGCTGTTTCAGCCGGCCGCTCTGCCATTCGTCCTCCTCGGTGGAAGCGAGCTTTTCCTTCTCCGTCAACCGTCGCTGCAGCGCGTCGAAATCCGGCTCGCGGCGGTTATCCGGATCGACGAGGCTGAGGTCGAGGCCTTCGCTGCCCTGATAGATGTCGGGTACGCCCGGCGCCGTCAGCTTGATGATCGTCTGGGTGACGCTGTTCACCAGGCCCGCACGGATGAAGGGGCGCAAGGTATCGGTAAAGTCGGTCAGGAAGGCCTGGTTGCCAGGTGACAGAAGCGTCCGGGCGTACTCCAGGACCGCCTTCTCGTAGGTCTCATTGGGATCGCCCCAGTTGGTGCGCAGCTTCGCCTCGCGCAGTGCCTTTTCGACATAGCCGAGGAAACGCGTCTCCAGCGCCTTGAGGCCTGCCGCGTCTTCCGTGTGGAGATCATTCGGCCAGGCGCCGGCGAGCGCCTGGTAGAGCATCCATTCGACCGCAGGTTCCGGAGCGGGGCCGTCGTCCAGCGCGCGGACGGCTTGGCTGTTGATCCTGCGCCAGCGATCCACGCCATCGGCCCAGAGGTTAGGGGCTTCGGTGATCGCATAAAGTCGGGCGCGGGCATCCTCGCCGCGCTTGGTATCATGGGTCGAGGTGCCAGACAGCGCGTCGGGCTGCCTTTCCAGCCGCGTCTGTATTTCCGCATGGAAACGATCGAGCGAGAAGGCTCGGTGCAGGGGCTCGGCACCGACCTCGTTGAGCGCCAGCGCCATATGCTGCCGGAAGAACAGCGTATCTTCCACGGATTTCGCCATCAGCGGGCCGGTAAGCTGCTGGAACCGGGTGCGGAAGATCGACGCGCTGCTGGCTGCGGCCTGCTCGACATCGCCGATCAGGATGCGTTCGAGGAAGGCGAGCGCTGCATCATCCGGCGGGTTCGGGCCGCTGCGCACCTTGGCCAGAACTTTTGCCAGCATCTCCCGGCTCTCGGGCGGAATGCCCTCCCGCGTGCCATAGGTGCGGTAGACCGGGAAGGCGACGAGCAGTTCCCGCAACGCAGATTTTACCGCCGCCTCCGATGGCGCGGATCCGCGGTCCTCGGTGGGCTGGATCTGCATGGCGATATTCAGCAGGGCCGAGACCTCGCCGGCGAAATTGTTGTCGGCCATCAGGAGCTTTGCGGCCCGCAGTTCGGCTTCCATGTCGACCGGTTGGCCGGCGATCCTTTCGTAGGCGCCGCGCAGTTCGTCCAGCTTGCGGCCGTCGACCAGGGCGTCGCTGAGGGCTGCGATGAACTCGTAACCGGTCGTGCCGGAGATCGGCCAGTCTGCCGGGATCTGTTCGCCTTCTCCGAGGATCTTTTCGACGGTGATGTAACAATCCGGCCCGGCCTCCTGCCGCAGTCGTTCGAGATACCCTTTCGGGTCGGCGAGGCCGTCGACGTGATCGACGCGCAAGCCGTCCACCTTGCCGTCATGGACGAGTTCGAGGATCAGCCGGTGGGTATCGTCAAATACGGCGCCATCCTCGACCCGCACGCCGGCAAGCCCGGTAATCTCGAAGAAGCGGCGATAGGAGAGTTCGCGCGGTGCATCCCGCCAAGACATCAGCCGGTAGGGCTGCTGGCGGTGCAGTCTGGCAATCGCGGCGCGATCAGTGATCTTCAGCACTTCCGTCTCGCGGCCGGCGTAACTCGCCGGGGTCAGCGGATAAAACGTGTCGAAATAGACCAAGGCGGGTTTGCCGGTTTTCGGATCGGCTTTGAGGGAAATCTCCCCGGCTTCCAGCACCTTCTCGAACGTATCGCCGAGGAAGGGCAATGTCAGGCGCCTGGTCCAGTCGATATCGAAATGGCCGGCGTATCGGCTGTTCTCGCCGTTTTCGACGACATCGCGCCACCAGGAATTTTCCAGCGACGCGGCCATGTGGTTCGGGACGATGTCGAGGATCAGGCCGAGACCCTCGGCCTTCAACGCCTTCACCATGCGTTCGAAACCGTCGCGCCCGCCGATCGCGGGGTCGATCTCATTGGCGTCGGTCACGTCGTAGCCGTGGGTGGAGCCGGTCGTGGCGGTGAAGATGGGGGAGGCGTAGAGGTGGCTGATGCCGAGCCGCTTCAGATAGGGCACCAGTCCGCTGGCGCGATCGAAGGTCATGCCGTTGCGGAACTGGATGCGATAGGTGGCGGTCGGGATCATCATGCGGCGTCTCCGACCGCTTCGAAACGCACGAGCACTGAGTTGGGGGGTAGGTCCTTCGCCTGTTCCGGCCACGCAAAGATCACCCCGCCGGGCATGTCCGGCAGCGCCTGCGCCTTTTCACCGAGGTTGAGCGCCATCGAGAGCGTGCCTTTCGGGAAAACCCAGGAGACCGCGAGGAAGCCCTTGTCCGTCCTCAGCACCTTGCCGGAGCGACCGCCCGCGGAGCCGAGCAGGGGCATCACGATCTCCCGCCGCAGTTTCAGAAGCGCCTTGGTAAACTCCAGCCAGTTCTTGCCGTCCGCCGATTTCAGCTTCTTCCAGTCGAGCCTGCAGGCATCGAAGGTCTTTTTGGCATTGGGGTCGGGGACGGTCTCTCCCTCGTGGCCCGCATGCCCTTCGAACTCCTTGCGGCGCCCGTCCCGCACCGCCTTGGCAAGATCGCCATGGAAATCGGTGAAGAACAGGAAGGGGTTGGTCTCGCCATATTCCTCACCCATGAAGAGAAGCGGGATATGCGGCGAGAGAAGCAGCATGGCGAGCAGCGCCTTCACCTTTTCGGAGCCGGCAAGCTCGATCAACCTCTCGCCCTGGGCGCGATTGCCGACCTGGTCGTGGTTCTGGATGAAATCGACGAAGGCGACCGGCGGCTGATCGAGGCTGGACACGCCACGCTTTTTACCGGTCTGCGGCGAGACCTCGCCCTGGTAGGCGAAACCTTCCGCCAGCACCCGCGCCACCAGCTTTTCCGGCTCCTTGGCGAAGTCCTTGTAATAGGCATGCGTCTCGCCGGTCGCCAGCACATGGGCGGCGTTGTGGAGGTCGTCGTTCCATTCCGCGGTGAAGAGCGGCGCCTTGCCCTGCTCGTCGCGGGGATGCAGGAAGGTGACGTTGCGGCTGTCCTCCGTGGTCAGGTGGATGGCGCGCTCGGGGATTTCGGCGCGGATGCGCTCGGCAACTTCGATCAGCACGTGTTTTTCGGACAGGTCGTTGATCTGGTCGATGGCATCGAAACGCAATCCGTCGAGATGGAATTCTTCCAGCCAATAGAGCGCGCATTCCGTGATGTAGCGCCGCACCGGCTCGACGTCATAGGCGATTGCGGCGCCCCAGGGCGTCATGTTCTCCTTGTGGAAGAAGGCGGGTGCCAGAAGCGGCAGATAATTGCCCTCCGGGCCGAAATGGTTGAGCACGATATCGAGAACCACCGTCAGCCCGTGCCCGTGGGCGGCATCGATAAAGGCCTTGAAATCCTCCGGCGGACCGTAGGCGGCATGAGGCGCATAGAGCAGCACGCCGTCATAACCCCAGCCGCGGTTCCCGCCGAAATGGGCAACCGGCATGACCTCGATCATGGTGATGCCGAGGTCTGCGAGATAGGGCAGCTTGGCGATCGCGGCGCGGAACGTGCCTTCTTCCGTAAACGTGCCGATATGGATTTCGTAGACGACCGTTTCTTCCCAGGGCCGGCCCTGCCATTCCGGATGCTGCCAGGTGTAGCTGGTCGGGTCGATCACCAGCGACGGGCCATTGACGCCGTCCTTTTGGCCGCGCGAGGCGGGATCGGGCACGACCATGCCATCGGCGAGCACGTAGGCATATTCGGCGCCGGGGGTGATGCCGGTGGCGAGCAGCTCGAACCAGCCATCGTCGCTGCGGCTCATCTCGGTATCTTCGCCGTTCAGCCTCAGCGCCACGGTCTCCTGGCCGGGTGCCCAGAGCCGGAACCGCACCTCGCCGGCGGCGACATATTCGGCTCCCCATGTCTTTGGAAACGCGCGAAACTCGGTGGCGGCATTCAATTCCGGCATGCTGACCAGCCCCTGGTTGAGAGAGATCGGCAAACGGCCGAAGAGGCTTCGAGTTCCATTGTGGGGGATAGGCGCAATAAAATTGCGCGCGAGAGTAACAAATAACAAGTTCAAAGGAGTAGTCGCCGGCCCGGTTCGGTCCTAATTTAGCACTCATGCAGGCGGTTTCGGGGAGGAGATCAGTGCATGCTGACTGAGGAAGAAGAGCTTATCCGCTCGACTGCCGCGGAGTTTTCCCGGGAGGTCCTGAAACCCGGCGCTGCTGCGCGCGACAAGTCGCACACGATCGAGCCGGAAGTTCTGAAACAACTCGGTGAACTCGGGTTTCTCGGCATGCGAACGGCGGAGGAATGGGGCGGCGTCGGCTGTTCCTATGTCGCCTATGCCAGCGCGCTGATGGAGATCGCGGCAGGCGACGGCGCGGTCTCGACGCTGGTCAGCGTCCACAATTCGCCGGTCTGCTCCCTCCTCGACATGCATGCTTCCGACGACCAGAAGGAACGGTTCCTCAGGCCGCTCGCCGAAGGCCGCCATATCGGCGCTTTCGCGCTGACCGAGGCCGATACCGGCTCGGACGCCGCGGCAATCCGCACCCGCGCCGTGAGGGACGGCAGCGACTATGTCGTCAACGGCTCGAAGATGTTCATCACGTCCGGCAAGATCGCCGGCACGGTGATCATCTTTGCGGTTACCGATCCCGCTGCCGGAAAACGCGGCATCTCCGCCTTCGTCACCTCGACGGACGTGCCCGGATTTTCGATCTCCAAGATCGAGGACAAGCTCGGCCAGAAGGCGTCGGATACCGCGGCGCTGATGTTCGACAACCTGCGCATCCCGGAAAGCCAGCGGATCGGGGCGGAAGGCGCCGGTTTGAAGATCGCGCTGTCCGGGCTGGAGGCGGGGCGGATCGGCATCGCCGCCCAATGCGTCGGCATGGCGCAGGCAGCGTTCGACGTGGCGCTGACCTATGCCAAGGAACGCAAGACCTTCGGGAAGCTGCTGCTCGACCACCAGGCGGTCGCCTTCCGGCTGGCGGATGCGAAAACCCAGATCGAGGCGGCCCGGCAGCTCGTGCTGCATGCGGCGAGGCTGAAGGATCGCGGCGAACCCTGCCTCGATGAGGCCTGCATGGCGAAGCTGTTCGCCTCCGAGATGGCCGAGAAGGTCTGCTCGGCGGCGATCCAGACGCTCGGCGGCTATGGCTACATTTCCGATTTCCCTGTCGAGCGCATCTATCGCGATGTCCGCGTCTGCCAGATCTACGAGGGTACGTCCGACATCCAGAAGATCATTATCGCCCGCGGCCTGGCGAACTGAGGAGAACAGGATGCGGATCGAAGGCGGAAATTTTCTGGTGACCGGTGCCGCTTCCGGCCTTGGGCTCGCGACAGCTAAAATGCTTGTCGAAGCCGGCGGTTGCGTGGCTTTGCTCGACCTCGACGAGACGAGCGGTCGGGCAAAAGCCGAGGAACTCGGCAAGGGCACGATCTTCGTGAAGACGGATGTGCGAAGCGGTGAGGCGGTCGAAAATGCGGTTGCCAAGGCGGAGGCCGCCAACGGACCGATCCGGGGCGCCGTCTGCTGCGCCGGCATCGCGCCGTCGGAAAAGGTACTCGGCAGAGAAGGCGTCCATGCGCTCGAAAGTTTTGCCCGCGCGCTGGAGATCAACACGATCGGCACGTTCAACGTGATCCGGCTGGCGGCGCAGGCGATCGCCAGGGGTGAGCCGAACGAGGAAGGCGAACGCGGCGTGCTGGTCGCTACGGCTTCCGTTGCCGCCTATGACGGACAGATCGGGCAGGCGGCCTACTCCGCCTCCAAGGCGGCGGTGGCCGGCATGACGCTGCCGATCGCCCGCGAGCTGGCCCGCGACGGCATCCGCATGATGACGATCGCGCCCGGCATATTCGAGACGCCGATGATGGCCGGATTTTCCGACGAGGTGCGTGCCTCGCTCGGCAAATCGGTGCCGTTTCCGCCGCGGCTCGGCCAGCCGGCGGAATTCGCGCGGCTTGTACGCGACATTATCGAAAACCCGATGCTAAACGGCGAGGTGATCCGCCTCGACGGAGCGCTCAGGATGGCGCCGCGTTGAACGACTGACTTGATCGGTTCTTTGGGAGGAGAAACGAATGACGGATGGACAGAGACTGAGCCTGCATGTGCCGGAGCCGGAAGTGCGGCCGGGCGGCAAGCCGGATTTCTCCAATGTGCCGATCCCGAAGGCCGGTTCGGTGCGGCGGCCGGAGGTGGATGTCGATCCGAAGGAGATCCGCGACCTCGCCTATTCGATCATTCGGGTGCTCGACCGTGAGGGCGAGGCGGTCGGCCCCTGGGCCGGGTCGCTGACCGATGAAGAGCTGATGGATGGCCTCAAGCACATGATGCTGCTGCGGGTCTTCGATAGCCGCATGCTGATGGCGCAGCGGCAGGGCAAGACGTCCTTCTACATGCAGCATCTCGGCGAAGAGGCGGTCTCCTGCGCCTTCCGCAAGGCGCTTCTCCCCGGCGACATGAACTTTCCGACTTATCGCCAGGCTGGCCTGCTGATTGCCGGCGGCTATCCGATGGTCGAGATGATGAACCAGATCTATTCCAACGACGCCGATCCCTTGAAGGGGCGGCAGCTGCCGATCATGTATTCGGCGAGGGACTATGGCTTCTTCACGATCTCGGGCAATCTCGCCACGCAATATGTTCAGGCCGTCGGCTGGGCCATGGCGTCTGCAATCAAGAACGACACGAAGATCGCCGCTGCCTGGATCGGCGACGGATCGACTGCGGAGTCGGATTTTCATTCGGCGCTGGTCTTTGCGTCCACCTATCGGGCGCCTGTCGTCCTCAATGTCGTCAACAACCAGTGGGCCATCTCGACCTTCCAGGGCGTCGCCCGCGGCGGCTCGGGCACCTTTGCCGCCCGCGGCCTCGGTTACGGCCTGCCGTCGCTGCGCGTCGACGGCAACGACTATCTCGCCGTGCACGCGGTCGCCAAATGGGCAGCGGAGCGGGCCAGGCGCAACATTGGGCCGACGCTGGTCGAATACGTCACCTATCGCGTCGGGGCGCATTCGACCTCCGACGATCCGTCCGCCTATCGCCCGAAGGAGGAGTCCGAGGCCTGGCCGCTTGGCGACCCGGTGATCCGGCTGAAGAACCACCTGATCCGCATCGGCACCTGGAGCGAGGAGCGCCATCGCCAGATGGAAGCGGAAATCCGCGACACGGTCGTCGCTGCCC
>PVBG01000023.1 GCA_002968845.1 Neorhizobium tomejilense
CAGCAGGATTGAGCGCCCCTGCCCCTGGCACCGCCTGCCGATCCGGGCGGCTCAGCAATCCGTAACCGGCGAGCATCGTGGTAAGCGCCACCGCGCCGCCGGCGACGGCGACCCAGAAGCCGTTGGAGGCGCCGTAGGCATCGATCGTCCAGCCGGCGAGCGAGGAGCCGGCGGCAAAGCCGATGCTGACGCCGGTCATCGCATAGGTGATGCCTTCCGTGACCTGCGACGAGGGAACGATGCGCTCGATCAGGGTCATGGCGCTGATGAAGGTCGGCGAAATCGCGGCACCGGCGAGGAAGATGACGGCCGTCAACGCCCAGAAGCTGCCGACGAAAGGCATGGGTAGCGTGGTGACGGCAGCGACCAGGCTCGCGAAGAGCAGCCGGCGGGCCAGCGACGACTTGAACTTGATGGCGCCGAAGACGAGGCCGACCACGAAGGAGCCGGCGGCATAGGCCGACAGGATGTAGCTGGCGGCACCCTTGTTGCCCAGCGCTTCCGAGAAGGCGACGACCGAGACTTCCGCCGTGCCGAAAATGGTGCCCATGCCGGCAAAGACCACGACCAGGAACCACATGGGCAGCAGCCGCATGACTGAACCGCCGCCTTTCATCCGCAGCGGATCGACTTTCGGCTCGGTCGACTTCTGGACCACGAACAGCGCCGTGCCGACGGCGAGGAAAGCGGCGGAAGCGAGCACGCCGGCTTCCGGGAAGAGCGCGACGCTCAAACCGATGCCGAAGACCGGGCCGCAGATATAGACGAGCTCATCCATCACCGATTCGAAGGCGAAGGCGGTGTGCAATTGCGGCCGGTCGCGATAGATTTCCGACCAGCGGGCGCGCACCAGCGCCATCATGCTCGGCATAAGCCCGGCGACGAACGCGAAGGCGAACAGCGTCCAGTTCGGCCAGCGCATCCAGGCGGCGGCGGCGAGGCCGACAAGCGCCAGGAGGGTGATGATCGTGGTCGGCACTAGCACCGCCGACTGGCCCCGCGCATCCACCCAGCGCGACACCTGCGGGGAGATGAAGGCGTTGGCGAGTGCAAAGGTGGCCGAGACCGCGCCGGCCAGCCAATATTCGCCATGCGTCTGGGACAGCATGGCGACAAGGCCGATCGTCGTCATCGGCAGCGGCAGCCGCGCTACGAAAGCAGCGGCGGAAAAACCTTTGGTACCCGGCCTTGCGAATATTTCGCGATAGGGATTGGGCATAACCTGCTCCTTGGGTTATTTTGAATGAGGACTTACATACGCCGCGTATGTGAGGTAAATAGTCGCATACGTTTCGTATGTCAATTCACATACGGCACGTATGCGAATAATTCGGAGTCCGCATGGCAGAGAAGATGGCAGACAAGATCGTCACCGAGATGGCTCCCGGCACGCCCCCGAGGAGCGCCGCCAGGCCGCGCAAGGAAATGATCGCCGAAACGAAGGCCAAGCTGATCGCCGCCGCACGGCATGCGTTTGCGCGCCAAGGTTATGCAGAAGCCTCGATGGACGATTTCACCGCCGGCGCCGGGCTGACGCGCGGGGCGCTCTACCACCACTTTGGCGACAAGAAGGGCCTGCTGATGGCGGTGGTCACGCAGATCGACGCGGAAATATCCGATCGGCTCTGCGAGATCTCGAGCCGGGCCGACAATACCTGGCGCGGCTTCGTCGACGAATGCGTCGCCTATATCGAGATGTCGCTGGAGCCCGAAATCCAACGGATCATGCTGCTCGACGGACCGGCGGTGCTCGGCGACCCCTCGCAATGGCCGAGCCAGAGCGCCTGCATCCGCACCACCACCGCAAGTATCCAGAAACTGATCGACGACGGCACGATCCGCCCCGTCGACGCCGAAGCCACCGCCCGCCTCGTCAACGGCGCGACCTTGAGTGCCGCACTCTGGATCGCCAGTGCCGAGGACCCGAAAGCGGTGTCGAAAAAGGCGGTGGAGGCGTTTCTGACGCTGGTTTCGGGGTTGTTGGTGGAGAGGTGAAGTTGAGGCTCGCTCGTCAGGTCAGCGGGTTGAGCGAGCGGTTCATCGCCACCACGTCAGCATGGGTGGGGTTAGGCCAAGCGCCCCCATTTTGTCGGGCAACTGATCGCGCTTCTTAGGTGCTTCGCCCTTCACCGCAGCGCCGAGAGCCTTGCGCATGGTGGCGGCGGGGTAGTCACAGCAATAGGCGGGCGTTGAAGGCTGCTGCCGCCATGATTCCGCCAGCGATCCGGCGTCAACCGGGTCAAAACCGATCTCATTGACGATACCCATGACAACCTGCTTGGCCGCGGCGTCGTCTCCCGCAACTGCCACAGCCAATCGACCGGCAGCGCCTTCTGGCCGACCGAGTTCCGACAGGGACTCGGCAAGGATATTGTTGAAGGCCTTGATTATCGGAAGGCCGAGTTGCTTTGACACCCACACGCTCTCCACCTCGCCTGCATCAAGGTCAGCAATCTGAGGGTCACGCATCCTCGGATAGTAGTTGCTAGTGTCAACGACAGGGACACTCCCAGGCACGTACTTGAAAAGGTCTTTTGGCAACTTCCCCAGGGCAGGGAGAGGGATGGACATGATGACCAAATCCGCGCCGGAGACGGCCCCGCGCACGTCCACCGCCGTGGCTCCCGCCTCGTCCGCGAATGGCTTCACATCGTCAACGCCCTTGGAGTTGGCGACCCTGACCTCATGCCCAGCAGATGTGAGCTTCCGAGCAAGCGTGCCACCGATGTTGCCAACACCGATAATGCCGATTTTCATAGTGATTACTCCTGTTATTCAGCTCCCAAAGATAATACATACTGCGATATCAGCAAGAACGGACTGAAAAGTGGGTTACCCACCAAAAGGTAAGTATGGCACAGGAACGCGAATGGAATTGCGGCGACCCGCAACAGCATCTTGTTTGGGCAGAAGCGACCACGGACGCCCTCCGAGTGTTGGAGGGCAAATGGAAGATCGTGATTATCTGCCAGTTGTTCGGTGCGAAGGAGCCCCTGCGCTTCTCGGAGCTTGAGAGGCGTGTGGAAGGCGTCAATCAGAAGATGCTCATCCAGCAACTGAAGGAGCTGGAGAAGGACGGGATAATTACCCGAACAGTCTATCCGCAGGTACCTCCGAGGGTGGAATATGCGCTGACGGACCTGGGTAAGGCGCTTGGGCCAGCGATGGCAGAATTGATCGACTGGACCTATCTGCGTCGGGAAACGCTGGACCTATCAAGTTCAGCAAAACGGCCCTTATAAGCGAGTTCTTGGATGTCCGCCGCGCGGATTTGACGATCCCCGGTGACCCCGTCGGAAACGCACCCTTGAGCCTCATTCCTACAAGGGAAGGAGCTCTACGCATCGCATACAGCTCCCTCGCCTTCCCCCTTAGAGCGCCGCTACGCGCTTGGGCAGCACAAGGTCACCCACGGTATAGGTGTGGAACTCGCTCTTCGAGACGCCTTCCAGCTTTCGAAACTTCTCGGCGAATACCGGGTCGGAGAAGAACTCGTCGACATTTCCGGCGGCCTGGATGGCTTCGATATTGACGACGGTCTGTCCGTCCGTGCTCTTCGCCAAGGTGCTCCACAGGAACCCATCTTTCCGTTCGGCCACATAGTGGACGACATCCTGGATGATGGCGAACGCCTCCTCCTGCTTGCCGGGATGGGCGTGAATGACGTTGACGATGAATGTCGTAGGGACGGGCATCGGCGAGAAAGCGGCGGGAGAATTCGTTTCCATGAGTGTCTCCGTTTGAAAATGCGGCTGGCAGCCGCGGCGACATCTGGATATCCGGCGACGGATATCGGATAAACGAGCCCGTATTCTCATCACATCGGAATTTTGTTCCGCAATTGGATCGTCATGGACAAGCTTGGAACGCTCGGAGTTTTCCTCCAGGTCGCGGAATGCGGAAGTTTTGTCGCGGCAGCCCACCGTCTGGGATTGTCCGGCTCGGCCGTGGGAAAGGCCATTTCACGGCTTGAAGACGAGATGGGCGTGCGGCTGTTCCATCGCTCGACCCGCAGCATGGCTTTGACGGAAGAAGGCAGTTTCTTCCTCGATACCTGTCGGCGGATCCAATCCGAGTTCGACGCGGCCCGGGCGCAGTTGTCGAGGTCGCAGACGAGCCCGCGCGGACAACTTCGCGTCAGCCTTCCGCTCGCAGGCATGCTTTTGATGCCGACGATCTCGGCCTTCATGAAGGCATACCCGGAGATCAATCTCGATCTCGACTTCACTGATCGGCTGGTCGACGTCATCGAGGAAGGCTTCGATGCGGTGATCAGAACGGGCGAGGTCAGAGACACCCGGTTGATGAGCCGAAAGCTCGGGACCTTCAGGCACAGGATCGTCGCCGCACCCGGATATCTCGCCGCAAACGGTTGGCCGAAGGTTCCGGAAGACCTGCTCCGGCATCAGTGCCTTCACCACCGGTTCGCCAATTCCGGAACCCTTGAGCCTTGGCCGCTGGTTCGCGACGGACGCGAGGTGAAGATCGAACTTCCCGTGACCACCGTTGCAAGCACGCTGGAACCCTTGATCTACCTGGCGGAACGATCCTTCGGCATTACCTGCCTTCCTCCATTCGCCGTGGCATCGGAACTGGCCGAGGGAAAGCTCGTTTCGCTGCTGGAAGAGTACATGGCCGAGACCGGGACATTCCGTGCCCTGTGGCCGACCAATCGATATCTCTCCCTCAAAGTCCGGGCTTTCGTCGATTACATGGCTGGCGAACTGTTCAAGGCGTGATTCATTGCTCCCAGCACCGTCCCACTCCCCCGCCCCACGCATGGCAGCTATTCGCAAAAGCAGGTTGTCCGGCCCCTTGCCGAACGGTCACAACGGGGTCATCACCATATGCTGCTCATGCGCCGGCCGGGTTTCCGGGCGGTTTCCCCGAAAGAGACTGCCTTCATGACCCCTCGGTCCACCGGCCTCATCTGCGCCATCGCGGCGGTGACGATCTTTTCGATGCAGGACGGGATTTCCAAACATCTGGGCAGCGCCTATCCGCCGATCTTCATCACCATGATCCGCTACTGGGCGTTCGCGGGCTTTGCGTTTGCTCTGGCCAGCCGCTCGGCCGGCGGGGTGAAGGTTGCGGCGAACGCCCGCCGACCCTGGCTGCAGGTTGCCCGCGGCGCGCTTTTGGCGGTTCAGATCGTCATCTCGATCTTCTCCTTCTCGCATGTCGGGCTCGCGGCCAGCCACACGATGTTTGCGGCGACGCCATTGGTGGTCGCCTGTCTTTCGGTGCCGTTCCTCGGCGAAAAGGTCGGCTGGCGGCGGTGGACGGCGATCGGCATCGGCTTTGTCGGCATCCTTCTGATCGTCAACCCGCTCAACGCCACCTTCGACGCCCGGATCGTCATCCCGATGGTCGCGACGCTGATGTTCGGCCTCTATTCCGTCATGACCCGGCTTGCCAGCCGCACCGACACCTCCGACACGGCGTTTTTCTATACCGGCGTCGTCGGCGCGGTGACGATCACCATCGTCGGCCCGTTCTACTGGACGCAGGTCACGCCCGCCGACTGGCTGTGGATGCTGGTGCTCTGCATCACCGGCATAAGCGGGCATTATCTTCTGATCCGCGCCTTCAACCTGCTCGATGCGGTGGTCGTGCAGCCGATGTCCTATATCCAGTCGGTGCTGGTCTGCCTGATCGGCGTCTTCGTGTTCGGCGAAGTGATGACCGCCAACATGATTCTCGGCGTCGCGATCGTCATCGGCGCCGGCATCTTCACCATCTGGCGCGAAGCCCGGCTCGGCCGCGCCGCCGGCGATCGACCCGCCGGGCACGCCGTAGGGCGGCCCGCCATCAATCCTGGTGATGGATTGATTGAGCAAAAGTTGTTTTAAGAACAGCGGCGCACGCGGTATGTTTTGCTCCTTGTGTTCGAGGAGATCTCCCATGCCCACGTCCGCGTCGCCATCCGTGCTCCCCTCGAGGCCGAAGCCGGCTTCCATGCCCTGGCTGATCATCGTCGCCGGCGCCCTGATCGCCATGCTGACCTTCGGCCCGCGTTCCGCCATGGGCTTCTTCCAGCTTCCGATGCTCTCCGACACCGGCTGGGACCGGTCCACCTTCGGGCTCGCCATGGCGATCCAGAACCTCGCCTGGGGGCTCGGCCAGCCCTTCTTCGGGGCGCTTGCCGACAAATACGGCACAGGCCGCGTCCTCACCATGTCCGGCGTGCTCTATGCCGCCGGCCTCATCATCATGGCCAATGCCAACGCGCCGGTCTGGCTGCATATCGGCGGGGGCGTGCTGATCGGCCTGGCGATCGCCGCCGGCTCGTTCAGCGTCATCCTCTCGGCCTTTGCCCGCAACGTGACGCCGGAGCAGCGCTCGATGGCGTTCGGCATCGGCACGGCCGCAGGCTCGGCCGGCATGTTCCTGTTTGCGCCGTTGAGCCAGGCGTTGATCAGCAATTTCGGCTGGTCCGACAGTCTGGTCTATCTGTCGGTGCTGATGCTGATCGTGCCGCTGCTCGCCTTTCCGTTGCGCGGCAATGCAAACTCGGGAAGCCAGTCGCACAGCCAGTTCCAGCAATCGGTCGGTGCGGCCCTGAAGGAAGCCTTCGCTCATCAGAGCTATCTGCTCCTGACCGCCGGGTTCTTCGTCTGCGGTTTCCAGGTCGCCTTCATCACCGCGCATTTCCCGGCCTATCTCGGGGATATCGGCATCGCGCCCGCTTACGCGGTGATCGCCATGGCGCTGATCGGCTTCTTCAACATCATCGGCTCGCTCGGCGCGGGCTTTATCGGCCAGCGGTATTCCAAACCCTATTTCCTCGCCTACATCTATATCGCCCGGTCGATCGCAGTGACGGCCTTCCTCCTCCTGCCGCAAACGCCGACCTCGGTGATCGTGTTCGCGATCGTCATGGGGCTCCTGTGGCTCTCTACCGTGCCCCCGACCAACGGGCTCGTCGCCATCATGTTCGGCACGCGCCATCTCGGGCTCTTGGGCGGCCTCGTCTTCCTGTCGCACCAGGTGGGCTCGTTCCTCGGCGTGTGGATGGGCGGTTATCTCTACGACCGTTTCGGCTCCTACGATCCGGTCTGGTGGCTCGGCGTGGCACTCGGCCTTTTTGCCGCCGTCGTGCATTGGCCGATACAGGAAAAGGCGGTGGACCGCGGGGTATTGCAGCCGCAGCCAGCGGAGTAATGGCGGGCAAGCCTTAGCTGGCCTGACGTTCCGCATCCTTCGAAAGCGCCTTCAGCGCCGCCTGGACGAAACCGTCGCGGGCGGCGTTTTCCGTCAGGCCCCGGGGTTCGTAGACGTGGCGGTGCAGGAAATAACCGGTGAGCCGGAAGGCCTCCGCCATGCTGTCGCGGTCGGCCGCCGAAGCGGCGCCTTCTCCGAGGAACCCCGGCAAGGCCAGCATGCGGTCGGCATAAGGCGTACCAGCCTCGCGGGAAACGGCACGGCCGCTTTTCGGCGAGACGTAAACGAGGTTTTCCCGTCCGCC
This sequence comes from Neorhizobium tomejilense, assembly GCA_002968845.1. Taxonomy (GTDB): domain Bacteria; phylum Pseudomonadota; class Alphaproteobacteria; order Rhizobiales; family Rhizobiaceae; genus Neorhizobium; species Neorhizobium tomejilense. The sequence goes on from PVBG01000023.1 coordinate 7,469, forward strand.
GGTCGCCGCGCATTCGGTGAGGTCGAGGCCGAAACCGAGGTCGTTCAGAACCGCGAGCTCGAAACGCACGAAAAGTTCGCCGGCATCGGCGGGATCGTCGAAGGCATCGAGGATGATGTCCAGCGCATCGAAGAGATGCGGATGCGGGTCGCGCTCGGGCAGCAGGCGCAGCAGCGCGCCCATCGCCTGGACGCCGTAGACGGCGGTCGCCGTCTCCATCAGCTTGGCGGCGCGCAGGCGGATCGGTTCCAGCTTGAACTCGCCGAGATGTTCGTCGAGCCGCGCGCGCCAGACCACGTCCACCCGGTTTCCGGCCTGCAGCACCGGCTGCATCGCCCGCGAACGGCCGGAGCGGACGAGGCCCAGGTGCCTTCCGCGGTCACGGGTCATCAGCTCGGCGATGACGCTCGTCTCGCCGTGGCGCTTGACGCCTATGATGATCGCTTCGTCCTGCCACTGCATGTATCGGTTCAAGCTCCTTTCGAGCCGATTCAACAATAGAGCATAAGTCCTTCGGACTGAATCGGTTTCTGCTGTCGCGCGGTTGCGGCAAAGATGCATGTGCCCATGGGCTTGCCTGGAACAAATCGGCCTCCATTTGGATTCCTGTGCGAAATTCGCCACGTCAAATACGACCCTTGGGAGTCCTCATGAAATACGCCCTCCTCGCCGCCGCCCTTCTGGCCGTCTCGCCTGCCACCCTTTTCCCCTCGCCGGCCGCCGCGCAATCGCAGCAGCTCGAGCAGGCCTGCATCACGGTCGCCAAAAATTTCCTGCTGGTGCCGTCGATCAAGACGGGCATCGTCCAGTCCTTCCCGGAACTGGATCCGCCTGGCGCGCGGCTGACCTATTCCACCCGCGAGGACGCCAAGCCGACCGATTTCACCAACCAGATCGAGTGCGAGTTCGACAAGGGGCAGCCTCCCTTCCGCCTGCAGCGCTTCTGCATTTCCGAGACCTGCTACGGACCCAACGAGCAGGACCAGGACAACCGACGCCGCTACCAGGAGGTCAGGGCGCTGATGGACCGGCAGAAGTGACCGGCAGGCCTATTTGCCGAGCACGTTGAGCGCCGAGGTGAGATAGCGTGCGGCGAGCATCTGGCGGCGTTTGGTGGCGAGCCAGAGGGCGGCGCGGCAATGGTGTTCCAGAGGATCGGTCGCGGCAACTGCCGCGGACTGGATGGCGACGGTGCCGGAATAGATATACGGAACGCCCTCGGCATCGCGCAGACAACGGCCATTGGCGGTGACGTCGATCCGCCGCCCGTCCGGATGGGTAAGGCGGTAATTTTCCTGGTATGCGCCACCGCCGACGATCGCGTCGTGGATCGCCTTTGCGACCCGCTGCCTGTCGCCCTCGTTGATGTAGCGGATGACCCTTTCGATGGGGGCGCCGGCGGCCAGTTCCTCTTCGGAAACACCGAATATGTCGGCGATCACCTGGTCGCCATACACCTTGTTTTCCGGGACGACCCAACTGTAGAAGCCGAGAGAATTGGGATCATCCGAGCCCGTTTCTTCCTCTTCCGATCCGATGTCCGACATTCATGACTCTCCGCGCCACTTTGTCGATAAATTGTATCGTCGGCTCTACGTTAGCAAGTCGTTATAATGATGGATAAAAACCGCTAGCTACCTACCTCGTCCGCAGGTGATGCCCGGAGGACTTGACGCCGCCATGCGGCGGCGCAGGCGGATATGGCATCGCTCAGGATTTGGGAAATTCCAATCCCATTTCGCGGAACCGTTCCGGATCGTCGCCCCAGTTCTCGCGGACCTTGACGAACAGGAAGAGGTGGACCGGCTGTTCGAGGATCTCCGCCAGCTCCTTGCGGGATGCGGTCGAGATCGCCTTGATGGCGTCGCCGTTCTTGCCGAGCGCGATCTTCTTCTGGCTGTCACGCTCCACGTAGATCACCTGTTCGATGCGCACCGAACCGTCCTTGCGTTCCTCCCACTTCTCCGTCTCGACATGGCTGGCGTAGGGGAGTTCCTGGTGGAGGCGCAGGAAGAGTTTTTCGCGGGTGATCTCGGCCGCCAGCTGGCGCATCGGCAGGTCGGAGATCTGGTCTTCCGGATAATACCAGGGGCCTTCCGGCAGGGTTTCGGCGAGATAATCCATCAGGTCGCTGCAGCCGGAACCGGTGGTGGCCGAGACCATGAAGGTGCGCTCGAACGGCACGGCTTCGTTGGCCGCGGCGGCGAGCTTCAGCAGGTCTTCGTGGCGGACGCGGTCGATCTTGTTCAAGACCAGGATTTTTGGCTGGTGGACGTCCTTGAGGCCTTCGAGGATCGCCTCGGCGTCGCCGCGAATACCACGTTCGCTGTCGATCAGGAGCAGGATCAGGTCGGCATCCTTGGCGCCGCCCCAAGCCGAGGTCACCATGGCGCGGTCCAGCCGGCGGCGCGGCTTGAAGATGCCGGGCGTGTCCATGAAGACGATCTGGGCGTTGTTGTGGATGGCGATGCCACGCACGATGGCGCGCGTCGTCTGCACCTTGTGGCTGACGATCGAGACCTTGGCGCCGACGAGCCGGTTGAGCAGCGTCGATTTGCCGGCGTTGGTCGGGCCGATCAGCGCCACGAAGCCGGAATGGGTCGCCCCGGCGGATGTCTGGCCGGCTGCGTTCTCTTCACCGGTATTGTTGTCGTTCTCGGTCATGGTGTCCAATTCATTGTTCGGCAGAGGGTTTCTGCCACACGCCTTCGCGTTCGAGCATCTTGGTGGCGGCCACCTGTTCGGCGGCGCGCTTGGAGCGGTCCACGCCGGTCTCCGGCGCCACGCCGGTTACCTCGACGGTCACCGTGAAACGGGGATCATGATCCGGGCCGGAGCGTTCGTCCACCCGGTAGGCGGGCGTCAGGCCGAATTTCGCGTGCGCCCACTCCTGCAACTCGGTCTTGGCATCGCGCCGCGCGCCATCTGCGCGGGTGGCGCGGCCTTCCCAGTACCTGATGATGAAGCCGCGGGCGGCTTCCAGCCCGCCATCCAGATAGAGAGCGGCGATCAGGCTTTCGACCACGTCGGCCCGCACGTTCATCATCCGCTTGCCGGTCAGCTTCTTGACGTCGGCGCCGGTGCGGATGAACCGATGCAGTTCGAGTTCGTCGGCGACAACGGCGCAGCTATCGGCGCTGACCAGCTGGTTCAGACGCACGGAAAGCTCGCCCTCGGCGGCGGTGCGGAACGTCTTGAACAGCAGTTCGGCGACACAGAGGCCGAGCACGCGATCGCCCAGGAATTCCAGCCGTTCGTAATTGGCACTCTTGGCCGACCCGGTGCTCGCGTGGGTGAGCGCCCGGTCGAGCCATTGCTTGTCGGCGAATTCATGACCTATGGCTTTTTCAAGCTGGCCGCGTTCCTCCGCCGAAAGCGTCTTGGACTTCATCACCGGACGACCTTGAAAATCCGATCCCAGCGCATGTTCGTGGGCCACTTCCAGATCTCACGGAACGAGGTGTCGTTGCCGAGCGAGAAGAAGATGACGCTGGCGCGGCCGACCAGGTTCTCGGCCGGCACGTAACCGACGTCGAAACGGCTGTCGAGCGAGTTGTCGCGGTTGTCGCCCATGAAGAAATAATGGCCGGCCGGGACGACGAATTCCTGGGTGTTGTCGCCGCGCGAAACCGGCGAATGGTCGAGCGTGTCATAGGTCACGCCGTTATCAAGCGTTTCTCGGAAGACCGGCACGTCGGTGCCCGGATCGAGGCTGTAATCGGAAGTGAAGGTGCCGTCGCCCTGTTTGGGAACCGGCTTGCCGTTGAGGAGCAGCACGCCGTTCGTAACCTGGACGCGGTCGCCCGGCAGGCCGATCAGGCGCTTGATATAATCGATGTCCGGATGGCTCGGCAGGCGGAAGACGATGACGTCGCCGCGCTTGGGTTCGCTGAATTCCAGGATACGGCCGGAGAACAGGTTGGGCGAGAACGGCAGCGAATATTTCGAGTAACCGTAGGCGAACTTGTTGACGAAGATATAGTCGCCGACGAGCAGGGACGGCATCATCGAGCCGGACGGGATGGTAAAAGGCTGGAACAGCACGGTGCGGATCACCATTGCCAGCAGGAGAGCCTGGATGATGACCTTGATGTTTTCCCAGAGGCTGTTCTGCGACTTGGTCTCGGCTTTGTCGGACACGTTTGACGTCTTTCTGTTCGGCTCGGCTGTTGCCAGCGGTTTTGCGTTCTCTAAACCCTTCGCAAAGCGGCGGCAATGGTCGATTAGGCCGCGAGGCGCGCTTCGATCACCACAAAGGCCTGTGCATAAGGGTATTCGTCGGTGATGGTGATGTGAATAACCGCCTCATGGCCGGCCGGCATCATGCTCGCGAGACGTTCGGCGGCGCCATTGGTGAGCACCATGGTGGGCCGCCCGCCGGGCAGATTGACGACCCCCATATCCTTCCAGAACACGCCGTGGGCGATGCCGGTGCCGAGCGCCTTGGAGCACGCCTCCTTGGCGGCGAAACGCTTGGCATAAGAGGCCGCCCGGTTCTGGCGGCGGTCGGATTTCGCCCGCTCGATCTCGGTGAAACAGCGATGGGTAAAACGCTCGCCGAACCGTTCGATGGATTTCTCCACGCGTCTTATATCGATGAGGTCACTGCCCATGCCGATGATCATGAAATCTCCCCTGCGGCGCCCGGCCGGTTCTCGTCAGTCCTATACTGACTTGAGGGCTCCGGCCCGCGCCGTCAAGCGTTCCAGCCGCCGGTTGCGGAAACTGCGCACGCCCAGATAGGTGACGGCATAGAAAACCAGGCCGCACAGGATGCCCGGCGGCAGGGAACCGATCAGCATCGGTTCCAGGATTGGCCGCCAGAGCTGCGAGACGTCGAGGTGGTGAAACAACCTGCCGAGATCGAGACTGTCATGGCCGGCGGCGTCGTGGCCAAGTATCGTCTCGCCAAGCTTCCAGGTGAGTGGCCAGATGATCGGACAGGTGATGGGATTGGCAAACGTGGTCCCAAGCGCCGCGGCGATTATGCTGCCGCCGAAGAGATAGGCGAGCGGGATCGCAAACAGGATGTGGAGGCCGAGAAACGGCGTCCAGGCGCTGACCACACCGATCGCAAGCCCAGCCGCAACCGCATGCGGCGAACCGCCGATGCGCATCACCTTCAGGCGATAATATGCGAGGACGCGGCGAAAGCCCTTGGGAGGCAGGACGGCACGGCGCAGTCTTTCACGAATTCCAAGCGGTGTACGGCGGCGAAACGGCATTGGGGCGCATCTGGTTCGGCAGCGGGATATTCATCCGTCAGCTGCGGGAATCTTCGGGCGAACAGGCTTTAGCCCAAGCCGAAGATGATGGCGAAAATTGGCCCGCCCTGCATAAGAGCGGCTTTCGCAGAGGTGATCCGGTCACCGGTCGCGTCGACACGGGAAGACCTGCGGCAGCCGCGCGGCGTCATTTTCCGCGCGAACGGGTAGCTGATCGGAACGTATCGCTTAGAAGGACGACTTGCGGAACATGCCGCGGTCGATCTGGCGCATGCGGTATTCGAGGTCGATCCGGTCGTTTGCTTCGTTCAGGTAAGCGACTTCACGGTCCTGGGTGGTGGGGACGCGGAAAGCGCGGGCGAACTTGCGTACTGAGTCAAACATGATGTCTTCTTTCTTTCTAATATTGCACTGCAGCAATATAGGACGCGGCATCATGTTTTACCAACGCCGCAACTGCCGGGCAGCCCTGCGCGGGAAGCATGGCGGGTTAATGGGGATGCGCAGGAAATAGGCGAGCGCCGAGTTCTCCAGTTCCATCATGCATAGGGAACGTGCGCTTTTGAGCATGTTTGGTATGATCGCAGGCATTATTTCGAGCACGGGTGTCGGAATCTCGTTTAGCCGGCCGTCTTCAAGACGGACAAGCCATGGAGGACGACGATGACCATTACGATTACCGCCTTCGAACGATCGCCCGACCGCGGCAGAGGGCTGGCGCGTGACATGCGCGTACGCTGGGCGCTCGATGAAGCGGGACAGCCTTACGACGTTCGCCTCGTTTCGTTCAAGGCGATAAAGGAACCCGCACATCTGGCGCTTCAGCCTTTCGGGCAGATCCCGACATATGAGGAAGGCGATCTCGCTCTCTTCGAGTCGGGAGCGATCGTACTCCATATCGCGGAACGCCACGGAGGCCTGCTGCCGGACGATGCGAATGCCCGGGCGCGGGCGATCGCATGGATGCTTGCCGCGCTCAACACCGTGGAACCGCCGATCTTCGACCGCAGCCTTGCCAGGATTCTCGAGCGCGACGAGCCCTGGTATGAAAAGCGTCTGCGCTCCCTCGACGAGACCATCCGGAAACGGCTGGCCGATCTTTCCCGCCACCTTGGCGAGGCCGACTGGCTCGATGGCGAATTCAGTGCCGGCGACCTTCTGATGGTGTCGGTGCTGCTCCGGTTGAAAGCGTCATCGAATATCCTGGACGATTATCCAAACCTCTCCGCCTATGTCGTCCGCGGCGAAGCGCGGCCCGCATACAAGCGTGCTTTCGCCGCCCAGTTGGCTGTTTTCACGGCCGCATCGGCCGGCTGACCACGGCCGGCCTCCGGGTTCGAAGCCATCATCCGGGCCTTCTTTCTCCCTCGATGGGGCCGATCCTGCCCTGAATCGAGAAAGCTCTATCGGCGGATTGGTGTCTTTCCGACCAGCCTTTTCCTTGGCTAAATCCCTCCTCGGGCTCGTCGGACGTGACGGCCGGCGGAAATGAGGAGGATGCCATGAATGATCGCAACGTATCGGTGAAGGAGATACGCCAGAACGAGAACCGCTTCCTGAGCTCCGACATTTTTGAATCAGGGCAGTATGTCTTCCCCCGTCGCAACGGCGAGGGCGTCCTCAGGGAAGAGGCGCGCGACATTCCGCTCTATCATCGCTGCGACGTGTTGGTCGTGGGTGGGGGACCTTCCGGAACCGCCGCAGCGCTCGCCGCCGCGCGAACCGGCGCGGAGGTCGTGGTGCTGGAGCGCTACAATCATCTCGGCGGGCTTTCCACCGGAGGCGTGGTGATCTGGATCGACCGGATGACCGACTGGGACGGGCGGCAGGTCATTCGCGGCTTTGCCGAGGAGGTTCTCGGCCGCCTTCCCCCTGAAGCCGTCGCCGGCCCGGACAGGAGCCTTTGGGGGCAGCGGGACGCGGATCTCGCCAAATACTGGCGGCTGCGTACATCCGCTTTCCACGGCATCGTTACCTGGGCGCCCACGATCGACCCTGAAAGACTGAAACTGACCTCGCAGGAAATGCTGATCGAGGCTGGCGTGCGGATCGTCTTCCATTCCTGGGCGGCGACACCGGTGGTCGAGGACGGCGCGGTAAAGGGCGTCATCTTCGAAAGCAAGGAGGGCCGCCAGGGGATCATGGCCAAGGTCGTGGTGGACTGCACCGGCGACGGCGACGTTTTTGCGCGCGCAGGAGCGAGTTTCGAGGCCGATATCGAGGAGGGCGACGTGCATCACTCGATGAATACCGGCTTCATGCTCGGCGGCGTGGACATGGCCACCTGGCTCGCCTTCCGATCGGAGCAGGAACAGGCGTTTGCCGACTTCAACACACTCGGCCGCGGAGAGCTCGGCTTCTTCCAGACGCCGTACGTTTCCTGGCGCAACGACATCGCGCTGTTCCTCGGGCCGCGGCAATCGGGGCTTTCGGCGCTCAATGTCGACGACATGACCGAAGTCGAAATCCGCTCGCATCGGTTCATGCAGTCGCATTGCGAATTTTTCAGGAAGCATGCGCCGGGGTTCAAGGACGCCTATATGCTGCTCAGCGCGCCGCAGCTCGGCGTCCGGCACACACGGCGGCTCGCCGGTGTCGGCCGGGTCGAGCGCAGCCAGTGGCCGGTCGGTGCCGTTCTGCCGGATGAAATCGGCGTCAGTCCCTCGGTCTCGCCGAAGTTTCCGGTGATCTCAGTACCCTACGGCGCACTCGTGCCGGCAAGGCTGGACGGAATGCTGGCCGCCGGGCGGCACATCTCCTGCGATGCGAACAGCCACGGCTTCATGCGCGAAATTCCGCAGTGCTGGCTGACCGGACAGGCGGCGGGTGCGGCCGCGGGCATCGCGGCCAATCGCGGCATCGCACCGCGGGGTGTGGATATTGCCGAGCTGCAGTCGACCCTGCGGGCTCAAGGCGCCTTCGTGCGGGATGCGAGCGAGGCGGCAACGGTGGGGAGCCAGGCGGAAACGGTGCAGGGCTGATCTCAGGTGAGTTCCTGGGCCAGTCCGATGAGAAGCCCGCCGGGGCCACGGATGTAGCAGAGCCGATACACGTCTTGATAATCGACGACTTCGCCGACGAGCTGCGCGCCCCGCGCGCGGAGCCTTTCGAGCGTCTGGTCGATGTCGTCGACGGTAAACATGACGCGGAGGTAGCCGAGCGCATTGACCGGGGCGTTCCGGTGATCTTCGACGACGGGCGGCGTGAGGAAGCGGGAGAGCTCGAGCCGGCTGTGGCCATCCGGCGTGCGCATCATGGCAATCTCGACATGCTGATTACCCAGTCCGGTGACGCGTCCGGCCCATTCTCCCTCGATCGTCGCCCGCCCCTCGAGCTCAAGGCCGAGTTCGCGAAAGAAATCGATCGTCTCCGCGAGGTCTTCGACGACGATTCCGACGTTGTCCATCCGCTTGATGGCCATGTTTCCGATCTCCAATGTGTCGTTTCAACCGACAGGGTCTCGCCCCCCGTCCAACAAAGGACGTTCCAGACACCTCAACACCGACAGCCAGTTCGCTGGTTTCCGCATCAGAGGCTTGAATCGCGGGTACCTTTAAATTTCCGCCCCGTCTTCAAACAGCCTCTCAGTCATACACCCGCTTGACGTTCGCCACGCAGTCGAGATCCTTCATCTGGCTCAACAGCTGGTTCAGCTGGCGCAGGTCCCAGACCTCGACTTCCATGGTGATCTCGGAGAAATCGGCGGCGCGGTTGCTGCCCATGGTCAGCGTGCGGATGTTGATGTCGAGATGGGCGATCGTCTGGGTGACGGTCGCGAGCGTGCCCGGCTCGTTCAGCGTGTTGACCTCGATGCGGGCGAGGAAGCGTGACTTGTTAGCCTCGTCCAGATCCCAGCGCACGTCGATCCAGCGTTCCGGCTGGTCGTCAAACCGCTGCAGGGCGGAGGCCTGGATCGGGTAGATGGTAATACCCTTGTCCTTTTCCATGATGCCGACAATGCGGTCGCCGGGTACTGCACCGCTCGGCGCGAACCGCACCTGCAGATTGCCCGAAAGGCCGCGGATCGGCAGCGGATCCGGCCCGGCCTCGATTTCCTCCGGCGAAACGCGCCGCTGGTTCGGCAGCTTGAAGATCATGCCCGAGGCGCTGCGCATGTTGAACCAGCCGTCGTCGGTGGCCGGCTTCACCGTGACGCGTTCGTCCTTGTAATCCGGAAACACCGCGCGCAGCACGTCGAGCGAGGAGAGCTCGCCGCGCCCGACGGCGGCGATCGCGTCCTCGACATCCTTGTGGGCGAGCCGGGGCAGAGCGGGTTTCAGCGTATCACGGGCAAAGACCTTTCCGGCGCGCTCGAAGGTGCGCTCCAGGATGCGGTGGCCGAGGCCGGCATATTGCTTTCGGATCGCCATGCGAGTGGCGCGGCGGATCGCCGAACGCGCCTTGCCCGTCACGACGATCTCTTCCCAGGCGGCAGGCGGCACCTGCACGCCGGAGCGGATGATCTCCACCTCGTCGCCGTTGTTGAGCCTCGTCACCAGCGGCATGATCCGGCCGTTGATCTTGGCACCGACGGTGGTGTTGCCGATATTGGTGTGGACCGCGTAGGCGAAGTCGATCGGCGTGGCGCCGCGCGGCAGCGCGATCAGCTTGCCTTTCGGCGTGAAGCAGAAGACCTGGTCCTGGAACAGTTCGAGCTTGGTATGCTCCAGGAATTCTTCCGGATTGTCGCCCTCGGCCAGTGACTCGATCGTGTGGCGCAGCCAGGAATAGGCATTGGATTCCTTCGGCAGCAGCTCGCCGCCCTTCACCGCCCCTTGGCCGTCCTTGTAGAGCGCATGCGCGGCGATCCCGTATTCGGCGATCTCCTGCATCAGCTGGGTGCGGATCTGCAGCTCGATGCGCTGGCGGGACGGGCCGACGATCGTCGTGTGGATCGAGCGGTAGTCGTTCTGCTTCGGGTTGGAGATATAATCCTTGAAGCGGCCCGGCACGACCCGCCACCGCGTATGGACGATGCCGAGCGCGCGATAACAGGACGGAATGTCGCCGACGACGATGCGGAAACCGTAGACATCCGAGAGCTGCTCGAAGGAGAGCGACTTCGACTGCATCTTGCGGAACACCGAATAGGGCTTCTTCTGGCGGCCCTTGACGAAGGCATCCTTGAGGCCGTTGGCGATCAGCAACTCACGCAGTTCGTCCTCGATCTTCTTGATCAGCCCCTCGTTGCGGGCTTCGAGATCGACAAGCCTCTGGGTGACGGTGTCGTAGGCCTCCGGGTTCATGTAGCGGAAGGAGAGCTCTTCCAGCTCGTCGCGCATGTCCTGCATGCCCATGCGGCCGGCAAGCGGCGCATAGATATCCATGGTCTCTTCGGAAATGCGCGCCTTCTGCTCGGCCTTCATATGCTCGAGCGTTCGCATGTTGTGCAGGCGGTCGGCGAGCTTGACGAGAAGGACGCGAACGTCGTCGGAAATGGCAAGCAACAGCTTGCGCAGGTTTTCCGCCTGTTTGGCTTTCTTGGAGACGAGGTCGAGGCGCTTCAGCTTGGTGAGGCCTTCGACCAGCCGGCCGATATCCTCGCCGAACAGTTCGTCGATCTCGGCACGGGTGGCGGTGGTGTCCTCGATCGTATCGTGCAGCAGGGCCACCGCGATCGTCGACTCGTCGAGATGCATGTCGGTGAGGATGGCTGCCACTTCGAGCGGATGGGAAATATAGGGGTCGCCGCTCGCGCGCTTCTGCTGGCCATGCTTCTGCATGGCATAGACATAGGCCTTGTTGAGCAGAGCTTCGTTGGCTTCGGGTTTGTATTTCTGAACCCGTTCCACCAGCTCGTATTGCCGCATCATCCTGAAAAATGTCCTCGATACCGCTTCAGTGCCTGCGAATGGGCACCGGACGAAAAGAAAATGGCGCGCCAACCGGATAGGTTGGCGCAGCCATCATAAAACATTCAAGCAGATTAGGGCGAGAGAATGAACGAAAACTTGCGAAGCGAATGTTTCGCTTAGTAATCGTCGCTCTTTTCCGGCGGCACGAGGCCTTCGATGCCGGCGAGCAGTTCCTCTTCCGACATCTGGTCGAAGGTAACGGCTTCCGGAGCGTCTTCTTCCTCGTCGCGATCCGAAGCGGTCGATCCGCCTCCGGCAGCGATCAGCGAAGCCGGATCGGGCTCGGGCTCGTCCACTTCCACATGCTTCTGCAGCGAATGGATGAGGTCTTCCTTGAGGTCGTCCGGGGAAAGCGTCTCATCGGCGATTTCGCGGAGAGCGACGACAGGATTTTTGTCATTGTCGCGGTCGATGGTGATCGAAGCGCCCTGCGAGATCTGGCGGGCGCGATGGCTCGCGAGCAGGACCAGTTCGAACCTGTTGTCGACTTTGTCAATGCAATCTTCTACTGTGACACGGGCCATTGCCTGTCCTTTGATCGGTGATTTTCGGAATTGATACGCCCGATACAGCCATTGCGCGGCAAATTCAAGTTTTTCCTGAGAATTGACTTTTGACAAGGCGCCCCGCGTCTTCTGGGGGCGCCCGCGAATTTCAACCTCAAGCTGCTTGGATTATTATGAATCGTGCCATAAATGACAGTTATATGAATAGTTCGTAATGTAGTGGATTATTCCGGAGATTTGGTTCGGCTTATATTGACCAGGCCTCCACCTGCCAAGCAGGTTGATAAGAAAAGGGGATGGAGACCACATGTTTGACCCAAGGGAGAAGATTGCTCTCTTCATAGACGGCGCAAATCTTTACGCTGCTTCGAAAAGCCTCGGTTTCGACATCGATTACCGCAAGTTGCTTAAAGCTTTTCAGAAGCGCGGTTATCTTCTACGTGCCTATTACTATACCGCGTTGATAGAAGATCAGGAATATTCCTCGATCCGGCCGCTGATCGACTGGCTCGACTACAACGGGTACAAGGTCGTCACCAAGCCCGCCAAAGAGTTCACCGACTCGATGGGCCGCCGCAAGATCAAGGGCAACATGGACATCGAGCTTGCGATCGATGCCATGGAACAGTCGGAAACCGTCGACCATCTGGTGCTGTTTTCCGGCGACGGCGACTTCACCACCCTGGTGGAAGCCCTGCAGCGAAAAGGCCGCAAGGTTTCCGTGGTTTCGACCATGGCGACCCAGCCTCCGATGATCGCCGACGACCTGCGCCGCCAGGCCGACCATTTCATCGACCTCGTGTCGCTCAAGGCGGAAGTCGGCCGCGATCCGTCCGAACGCCCGCCCCGTCCGGCGGAGTCGACCGAAACCACCGACGTCTGATCACCCGGCATCCGCACCACTAAAAAGAAGAATAGGCGCCCGTTTTTCGGCGGCGCCTTTTTTCGTTCTGGGCTAGAAAAGGTCCATGCTTTTCGAACGCCCTTCCGATGATCTTCTTTACGACGCGCTGGTCGCCCGCGACGCCTCCTATGAAGGCTTTGCCTGGGCGGCGGTGAAGACGACCGGCATTTTCTGCCGCCTCACCTGTCCGGCTCGCAAGCCGAAGCGGGAAAACACCAGTTTCTTCGAGACGATTGCCGAATGCCTGGAGGCCGGCTTCAGGCCCTGCAGCCGTTGCCGGCCGATGCTCAAGCTCGGCGAGGCGGATCCGATGGTGACGCGGCTGCTTTCGGCGCTCGATACGGAGCCTTTCCGCCGCTGGAGCGAAGATGATGTCGTTTCGCTCGGCATCGACCCCTCCACCGCCCGGCGTGCCTTCAAGCGCCAGTTCGGCATGAGCTTCCTCGAGATCGCCAGGCTCAGGCGGATGGGCAAGGCGGCCGAGACGCTGAAGCAAGGGGCGAGCGTTCTCGATGCGCAGCTCGATGCCGGTTATGAATCCGGCAGCGGCTTCCGCAGCGCGGTGACCAAGCTGTTCGGTGCGGCGCCCGCCAATCTGCGGACCAAGGTGCTGCTCAGGGCAGACTGGATTGAAACGCCGATCGGGCCGATGATGGCGATCGCCGACCAGCATTCGCTGCACCTCCTCGAATTCGCCGAGCGCAAGGCGCTGCCGGCGGAAATCCAGAAACTTCAAAAATTCACCGGCAGCGGCATCGTCATGGGACGCCATCCGCCGATCGATCAGATCGAGGCGGAGCTGAAGGCCTATTTCGCCGGCGAGGACCGTGGGTTCAAAACGCGGCTGGCGGGGCACGGTTCTCCCTTTCAGCGGCAGGTCTGGGAGGCGCTGCGGATGATCCCGGCCGGGGTGTCGACGACCTATGGAGCGGTCGCAGCCGAACTCAACCTCCCCTCCTCCACCCGCGCGGTGGCGGGCGCGAATGGTGCCAACCAGATCGCCATCGTCATCCCCTGCCACCGCCTGATCGGCGCCGACGGCAGCCTCACCGGTTATGGAGGCGGGCTGTGGCGCAAGCGCTGGCTGCTGGAGCATGAGCGGCGGATGGCGGTGAGGAAGGGCTAGAAGCTCAGACCGGAGTGACGCCCTCAGCGAGGTCACGTCGATGCCGGCTCGGAAAGCTGAAGCCCCGATTGCGACTGACGCTTTATCTTGTTGGCGCGGAAGATCGCCTCGACGATCAAGGACAGCGGCAAGCCGATGAAGAACGGGATGAAGAAATAGATCACTCGGAAGGCGACCAGGGAGCCGATGGAGGCCTGGTCCCCCATGACATGGCGGACGGTCGCTTCCAGGACGCCGAGGCCGCCCGGCGCATGGGTGATCAAAATCGCCAGGTTGGCGAGCACGAAGGCGGTGGCGGCTTTCAGGTAACTCACGTCGGCACTGGCGGCCATGACTTCGCGCAGGCAGGCCGAGACCAGCGCGAAATTGATCGTGCCGATCACCACCTGGGCGACGGCGATCTTCAACGTCGGCATCTCGAAGGTCCAGGAACGAATCTTCAGCGGGGTGCGGACGAAGGCCGCAAGCACCAGGTAGCCGGCTGTCGCGACAAGACAGGCAAAACCAGTCGCAATGATCACGGTCTCGCTCAGGCCCAGTACCGAAGCGGCATCCTTCGGGTTGAGGACCATGACGATGCCCGACAGCATTGCCATGCCGATGCCGACCGTGACGCCCGACAGCAGCACGATTTTCGCCACGTCCTCGGTGCTCATGCCCCAATGGGCATAATAGCGGTAACGCAGCGCGCCGCTGCTCAAGCCGGAAAGACCGACGCTCTGGCCGATCGACAGCGCGATGAAGGAGGCAAGGCCGATCTTCGGATAGGCGAGGTCGTTCCTCACATATCGCACGCCGGCCCAATCGAAGCCCGAGAGGCAGAGATAGGAACCGAAGGCGAAAAGGAGCGCCATCAGGAGATTGTAAATGGGGATGGCGCGGACGGATTCGACGATGTCGGAGACCGAGTATTCGCGAAAGGTGTGATAAAGCAGATAGGCGGCGGCACTGACGCCGATCACCAGCATGCCATAAGTGAGGATTTTCTTTCGCGTCATAGCCCCGTTGCTCATTGCCCGCTCGCGCTCAGAGATGAAAAACGAACGGGCGAAGGCGGATTTTGTTCCTAAGCCAAGATTTCACAGCCGCTCGATGATGCGCGAAAAGGCGGGATCGTCGGGGTTATATCCGCGCGCAGGGCTGTGGAAGCCCGTCTCGGTCTCGGTCAAATCGCTGATGTCGTCGACGTGAAACAGACGCCACCCGGAACCTGTTCCGGCAATCTGCCAGGCGCTGAGGGCGAGCGCGCCCTCGCCGACATAACCGAGGATATGCGGCCGCACCTTGCGCTTTACGCCCTTGTAACGGAGTTCGACGATCCGCCGCCGCTCGATCGCGCCGATGATGATATCCGGATAGCTTGTCTTCCGCACGAAAACTCCCTGGTATCTCCCTTAACGGCTGGGAGGCATGGAAGTTCACGATCGATATACGGCGAAATGGCGCGGCGGGCCTGAGCGGTTACTCAGTTCGACTTCAACAGCCGCGACTTCTGGCGGTTCCAGTCGCGTTCCTTCTCGGTCTCGCGCTTGTCATGCAGCTTCTTGCCCTTGGCGAGCGCAAGTTCGAGCTTGGCGCGGCCCTTTTCGTTGAAATAGATCTTCAACGGCACCAGCGTCATGCCCTCACGATTGATGCCAACGCGTAGGCGGTTGATCTCTCGCTTCGAGAGGAGAAGCTTGCGGCGGCGGCGCGGTTCGTGATTGAAACGGTTGGCCTGCAGGTATTCCGGCAGATGGGAATTGATCAGCCAGATTTCGTTGCCCTCGTCCGAGGCATAGGATTCGGCAATATTGGCCTTGCCTTCACGCAAAGACTTGACCTCCGTGCCGGTCAGGACCAGGCCGGCCTCATAGGTATCCAGGATTTCATAGTTGTAGCGGGCCTTGCGGTTCTCCGCGACAATCTTGTTGACCGTACGCTGGCTGCCTTTGGGGGCCATGGGTATATTCCGTTCCGCCCTTTTTATCCGAAAACAAATCCCCGCCCATGGGCAATGAGCGGGGTTACTTGTCTATGTAATGCGGCGAGAGCCGAAAGTGAAGCGGTGAGCGCGGAAGCGTCTCAGTTCAAGAGGCCGGCGTGACGCAGTGCCGCGTCGATTGCCGCTTCGGTTGCCGGTTCCAGCGTCGAGACCAGCGGCGAGCGGACCGTGCGGTTCATGCCGCGGATCCTGTTGAGGCCGTATTTGGCGCCGCAGAGGCCGGGTTCCAGGAAGATCGCCTTGTGCAGGGGCATCAGGCGATCCTGGTATTCGAGCGCCTTGGCATAATCGCCCGCAAGCGTCGCCGCCTGGAATTCCGCGCAGAGGCGCGGCGCGACATTGGCCGTCACCGAGATGCAGCCGACGCCGCCGTGGGCGTTGAAGCCTAGCGCTGACGCATCTTCCCCCGAGAGCTGCACGAAATCCTTGCCACAGGTGATGCGCTGTTCCGAGACGCGCTCGATCTTGCCGGTCGCATCCTTGACGCCGACGATATTCCGGTGCGCCTTCACCAGCGCGCCCATCGTTTCCGGCGACATGTCGATGACCGAACGCGGCGGGATGTTGTAGATGATGATCGGCAGCTTCGTCGCCTGCGCGATCGCCGAGAAATGCGCGATCAAGCCCTTCTGGGTCGGCTTGTTGTAATAGGGCGTGACGACGAGGATGGCATCGGCGCCGGCCTTTTCCGCGTGCGCGGCAAGCTCCACCGCCTCGCGCGTGTTGTTGGAGCCGGCACCGGCGATAACGGGAACCCGCTTCCTGGCGACTTCGATACAGAGTTCCACGACGCGCTTGTGCTCGTCATGGCTCAGCGTCGGCGATTCACCGGTGGTGCCGACAGGCACCAGGCCGCTGCTGCCTTCGACGATCTGCCAATCCACATGCGCGGCAAAAGCCTGCTCATCCACCGCATCATCGGCGGTAAACGGAGTGACCAGCGCGGGCATCGATCCCTTGAACATGCAAAACTCCCAATCGACAG
This sequence comes from Neorhizobium tomejilense, assembly GCA_002968845.1. Classification (GTDB taxonomy): domain Bacteria; phylum Pseudomonadota; class Alphaproteobacteria; order Rhizobiales; family Rhizobiaceae; genus Neorhizobium; species Neorhizobium tomejilense. The sequence continues at coordinate 24,054 of PVBG01000023.1, forward strand.
CGTCCATTCTGCTGCCGCAATCCATGACTATGAGGGCTCTCGACAGTTTTGGACGGGCAGCGACGCAGCCGACCTTTTCCCGAAAGCCTTTCAGGTCGCGCACCATAAAGCGGCGGGAAAGCGGCGACAAGCGCAAGTGCCAGGGATTTCATATGGAATCTCATATAAGAAACCACGCATTTTCATAAATGCGGTAAGCTTTCGTTAACGTGGCTGGCGGCTAATAAGGGGACGACTATTTTCGCGAGTTACCGGATGTACAGGCCTGTTCTGATCCTCGCAGCACTGGGGCTCGGCGCTGCGAGCATGCATGCATTTGCCGCATCGCCGCCCGAAAGCATGGCCCCCCTTCCCTATATGAAGCCCGAAAACCCGGTCGCGATCACTATGCCCGCCGCGATGCCGGCGCCGGACGTGACCGGCACGATCCCGAGGACCGACCCGCTGGTGGTGGCACCCGCGCTGAAAGCCGGGCTCGATGCGCTTGCCGGCAACGACATCGCCACCGCCCTTGCCACACGCAACGGGCTTGCCGAAGGTTCGCTCGACCGGCATATCCTCACCTGGGCGATCGCCACCTCCGGCGCGCCGGGCGTGCCGTCCGGCGAGATCGCAGCGGCCCAGACGGAACTGAGGGGCTGGCCGGGCCTGAAGGGTCTGCGTGCCAATTCCGAACGCGCGCTTTATCGCGAAAACCCGCCCGCCCCGACCGTGCTCGCAGCCTTCGGCTCGACCCGGCCGGAAACCACCGAGGGCACGCTCATCCTCGCCCGCGCACTCGTCGCCTCCGGCAAACAGGTCGAGGCCGCCCGGCCGCTTCGGCAGATCTGGCTGTCCGAACCGCTCGACAAGCCAACCGAAGACCGAATCCTCTCTGAATTCTCTGCGCTTCTCACTGCCGCCGACCACAAGGCGCGGATGGACTTCCTGATGTACAAGGGGCGTGCGGCACAGGCGAAGCGTTTTAGCGATCTCGGCAAGGCGCAATCGCTCTACAAGGCCTGGACCGCCGTCATCAACAATGCCAAAAATGCCGAGGCGCTGCTGAACGGCGTCGACGGCTCCCTGAAGGACGATGCCGGTTATCTCTTCGCCCGCGTCGAATATCTTCGGCGGCAGGACAAATACCGGGACGCTGCGGACCTGCTCGAAAAGGCCCCGCGCGACGCGGCCAAACTGGTCAACACGACGGAATGGTGGAACGAGCGGCGCATCGTGGCGCGCGGCCTCGCCGATCAGGGCGAGTTCAAGCTCGCCTACCGGACCGCTGCCAATTATGTCGCCGCTTCCTCCACCGATATCGTCGATGCGGAATTCCACGCCGGTTGGTATGCGCTACGGGCGCTGCATGAACCGGCAACCGCCGAAAAACATTTCCGCAAGATCCTCGAGACCTCGAACAAGCCGCTTTCGGCGTCGCGCGCCCTCTACTGGCTCGGCCGCGCGGCGGAAGACGGCGGTCCGGGCAGCGCCAAGGAGTTCTTCGCCAAGGCGGCGCATTTCTCCAGCACGTTCTACGGCCAGCTTGCCGCCGCACGGCTCGACCTCAAGTCACTCGACGTCACCTATCCGACCGCGAGCGGGACCGACCGTCAGAATTTCGAAAGCCGCGAAGCCGTCCGGGCGATCGCAAGGCTCGAAGATGCCGGCCACGGCAAACGCGCCGCGGTGCTCTATCGCGCGCTGGCGGAAGAAATGACAAGCCCGGGAGAACTGGCGATCCTCGCGGCAAGAGCCGAATCGGAAGACAATCACGCCCTGTCGTTGCAGATCGGCAAGACGGCTTTCAGCCGCGGCATCGATGTGGCGGCACTCGCCTTCCCGATCGGCGTCATCCCGGCCGGTGCCGATATTGAAGGTTCCGGCAAGGCACTCGCCTATGCGATCGCCCGCCAGGAAAGCGCCTTCAACCCGGGCGCGGTTTCTCCCGCCAATGCCCGCGGCCTGTTGCAAATCCTGCCCGGCACGGCGCAGGGCGTCGCCAAGCGGCACGGCCTCACCTATGCGGCGGCGCGGCTGACCACGGATGCGGGCTACAATGCGACGCTCGGCGCGCATTACCTCGGCGAGCAGATCGACACGTTCGGCGGCTCCTACATCCTCACCTTCATCGCCTACAATGCCGGCCCGAAGCGTGTGCCCGAATGGATCACCCGCTACGGCGACCCGCGCGGCAAATCCCTCGACGAGGTGGTCGACTGGATCGAGCGCATCCCCTTCCCCGAAACCCGCAACTACGTGCAGCGGGTGATGGAGAACTACCAGGTCTACAAGACGAGGCTTGGGCAGAAGGCGGATATCGACGCGGATTTGCGGTTCGGGCGGCGGTAGTCAGACCGCGGCTTGATCGGGTTTGCTCTTCTACCTTCAAGACGAGAGACGATGCGGACTTAACAGCCATCCCTGTTGCAGCCGACAGTCAATCAAAACAAAAAAGCCCGGCACGAGGCCGGGCTTCCAAGCTTAATCCGATCAAATCAGATTATTAGAAGTCGCGCTGCAGGCGGACGATACCCTGTACCGTACCGTCTTCGTCGCCAACTTCGACGTAGTTTACAGCAACCTTGGCAGCGAAGTTTTCGACGATCTGGTAGTTGACGGTTACGCCAGCGCCCCAGGCGTCGTCGCCGAAGAAGTCACCGTCTGCATCAGCTTCCGTATTCCAGATGTACTGGGCTTCCGGAATGATTTCGAGCTTGTCGGTCGCCTTGAAGAAATAGGCAACGGCCACAGCTGCTTCACCGGCGCCGGTATCGGTTACGCCGTAGTAGGCATTGTCACCCGACGACCAAACGCCGGAGAGGTAGAAGGTGCCCGGACCAACCGCAACCGAGCCGATCGCACGGACAGCGCCGTCTTCGGCGCCGAAGTCATAAGAACCGAGCAGTTCGAGCTTGGCTGGGCCGATCGCTGCCTGGATGATAGCCTCGATACCGACATTCTGCCCGCCAACGCCTGCGGCGCGTGACAGTTCGTCAACCTGGATGCCAGCCGTGAAGGCAGAGCCCGTATAGGTGTAGGAGATCGACTGCAGACGGTTCGAACCGAGGTTGTCAAGTTCGCCCGGAAGGTCGTTGGCATCCCACCAGTTCAACCAACGGCCGACGCGGAAACCGCCGAGCTGGATGTAGGCTTCGTTGATGTAGGTGCCACCGGAGCTGCCGTTGGACGTGTAAGCAACATCCTGGTTGGCTTCGAAACGAACCGAAGCAACCGAGGTCAGCGTGCCGAGTTCGGTGTCGGACTTCGCCGTGAAGTCAAGCTGAGCGCGGCTGTACGAATCCCAGTCGCCGCCGCTGAAGTCGTTCGTGTCGTCACCAAAGCCGACTTCGAAACGGACATAACCACCAACCTTGAGGCAGGTTTCAGTGCCGGGGATGTAGAAGTAACCAGTACCGAACGCGTCGCAGACGCGAACGTATTCCATAGGCTCCGGTTCGGCAGCGACGATGGCGTCGGCAGCCTGAGCACCGGAAACTGCCGCGAGAGCCGCTGCAGAACCGAGAAGAAGGCTCTTAATGTTCATTCTTTTGACCTCCAGTCAATTTCTCTGAATGCTAGTTCGCGCCCGACCTAAAATTGATCAAACGCGTAAAGGCCGCATAAGCAGCCCCATTCCCAAGTATCATCTCCCCATATGGAGGCCCTACATAGTGGCCAGCCATTTATAGAAAACTCCCCCGGCGAACCGGGGGAGTTCCATTATGATTAGAACGAGCGGTCGAGACGGACGAAACCGTCCCAGAACTCGTCAGCTACAGTCTGAACCTTGTTGTAGTTCGCAGTGACCTTGGCAGTGAAGCCCGGAACGATCGTGTAGTCGACCGTCAGACCAGCGCGCCAAGCTTCGTCGCTGCCGTAGTCGCCAGTACCGTCATTTGCATTCCAGATGTAGGAACCGCCGGGAGTGATGGTCAGCTTGTCGGAGACCTTGAAGGCATACGAAGCAGCCAGAGTCCATTCGCCGCGGTTGTCGTAAGCATTGTCATTGTGATCGCCAAGACCGGTGGAATAGACGACGAGGGCCTGCAGAGTGCCAGGACCGACCGGAGCCGAGACGAGAGCGCGAACAGCGCCTTCTTCTGCACCGAAGTCATAAGCACCGAGAAGGTCGAAAGCTACAGCGCCGAACTTGGCGGTAACGATACCTTCGAGACCGACGTTCTGGCCACCGATACCCTCAGCACGCGACAGTTCGTCAACCTGGATGCCGGCAGTGAAGGCGCTACCCGTGTAGAAGTAGCCGACAGACTGCATGCGGGTGTTCTGGGTACCGGAGTTCCAATCGGACTCGCCGTTGATGCCCTTATCCCAAGGGTTGTAGTAACGACCAACCTTGAAGCCGCCGAGCTGGATGTAGGCTTCATCGATATAAGCGGCGCCGGGATTGACCGTGTAGACGGCGTCCTGGCTGGCTTCGACGCGAACAGCAGCAACCGAGGTCAGCGTACCGAGTTCGGTATCAGACTTCGCAGTGAAGTTGAGATGAACGCGCGACCATGCATCCCAGTCCGAGTCGTTCGCGGTGTTTACGTCCTGACCAGCATCAACCTGGAAACGGACATAACCGCCGATCTTGAGGCAGGTTTCAGTGCCCGGGATGTAGAAGTAGCCGGTGCCGAAAGCGTCGCAAACGCGAACGTATTCCATGGGCTCCGGTTCAGCAGCTACGATGGCGTCAGCTGCCTGAGCGCCGGAGACTGCTGCGAGGGCAGCAGCGGAGCCGAGAAGAAGGCTCTTGATGTTCATTTTTGACCTCCAGTCAAAGTTTCGTATGGGTCTGGGTTCTTTTTGCTGAAGGACAGCGTTCCCTGCCCCATCCCCGTCGATTGCTAGAAGAAGGACGATCCACCGCCTCGCTTCTGGATTTGAAAATACAAGACGGGGGAGGTCATGCAATCTGGAACTTCAATCGGGCGCCCTTCCGGTACCCGCTTCCCATAAGTCTGTTGCCGAAAGGACACAAAGCCGGGGACCGCCTTAGGTGGTATTTTACGCTTTGTTAAGAAAGGGCTTATCTGGCAGCCACTTAGCGCCTTAGGAAAGCTCCGGAGGGGAATCACCTCGCCCGTCACGCGGCGCGACTGCGCGGTCCTGCGTGCAACACGCAAAGGTCGATCAGAACGGGATTGGATTTGAAGATTGGGCGGGCGTTTCGAGCCTGGAATGGCGGAGAAGATGGGATTCGAACCCACGATACCCTCTCGGGTATACTCCCTTAGCAGGGGAGCGCCTTCGACCACTCGGCCACCTCTCCGGTCGGGCCTGATTATTGGGAAACGATATCGATGGCAAGGTCTTTTATGGAAATGTCATGCGATTCCCACCGGTCACGACACGCGAATCGCAACAAGTGATTCCATTCCCGCAGCTTCAGTGATTCTCAGTAGCCCGAACGCTGCTTGCCGACGCCACCGCCACGGCCGTAACGGCCGGCCAGTGATCGCAGTGCGCCGGAAAATTCGGTGACATCGGCGCCGACGGCCACGAAGCTCGCGCCGAGATCGAGATAATGGCGGTTCAGGGTTTCGCTGAACGTCAGGATGCCGGCCGCCTTGCCGGATTTCACGATCGTGCCGATCGCCTTCTCGATCACCTCCTGGACCTCAGGGGCCTCCATGCGGCCGAGATAACCCATGTTGGCCGAAAGATCGGCCGGGCCGATGAAGACGCCGTCGACACCGTCCACCGCAGCGATGTTCTCCAGGTCGCGGATCGAGGCCATGGTCTCGGCCTGGACGATCAGGCAAATCTCGTCGGCGGCCGTCTCGGCGTAGTCGGCAATGGAGTTGAAGCCGGAGGCGCGGGCGACGGCGGCACCGACGCCGCGCACGCCGCGTGGCGGATAACGCACGGCCCGAACGAGTTCCCTCGCCTGTTCGGACGAATCGACCATCGGCACGAGCAGCGTGCGGGCGCCGATATCGAGCATCTGCTTGATGAGCCAGGTCTCGCCGACCGGCGGCCGGACGACCACTTCCGAGGGCGAGGTGGCAAGCGCCTGCAATTGCGCCAGAATGCTGCGCAGGTCGTTGGGGCCGTGCTCGCCGTCGATCACCAGCCAGTCGAAACCGGCATGGCCGGCGATCTCGGCCGTCAACGCCTCTCCCATGTTCAGCCAGAGGCCGATCTGCGGCTGGCGGGCCTTAAGCGCCGCCTTGAAGTGATTCTTCGGAGACGGCATGGCGTTTCCCTTCAGGAGAGGAGCTGTTTCAGGTCGGCGGCCGGATCGGCGAGGATGGCGCGGCTCGGTTCGATGCCGGTGTCGAGCAGTTTCTTGCCGCTCACATAGGCCTTGGCGTCGTTGACCGCATCGACGGCGATGAAGCGGCCCTCGCGGAAATACCAGATCGACAGGCTTCCCTCGCGGGCGCCCTTGCGCACCAGCGTCTCGTCATATCCCATGTTGAAGCCGGCGATCTGCAGCTTCACATCGTACTGGTCGGACCAGAACCAGGGCTTTGCGTCATAGGGCGCCGAGCCGCCGGCAAGGATCGCCGCGGCGGCTTCCGCCTGGTCGACGGCGTTCTGTACCGATTCGAGACGGATGCGCTCGCCCTTCCAGGGCAGCATGGCGCAGTCGCCCATGGCGGAGATGGACGGATCCGAGGTGCGGGCGAATTCGTCGACGATCACGCCATTGCCGACTTCGAGACCACATTCCTGCGCCAGTTCGTCGTTTGGCTTGACGCCGATGCCGACGATGACAAAATCGACCTCGAGGGTGCTGCCGTCGGAGAGTTCAGCGGCGCGCACGTGTTTCCCTTCCGGGCCGCTTCCACCTACCAGGCGATGCAGGCCGGTCTTTTCGCGGATGATCACGCCGTGGCTGTCGTGAATGGCGCGCATCACGTCGGCGGTCTCTTTTGCAGCGACGCGCTGGAGGATGCGGTCGGCCATTTCGATCAACGTCACTTCGAGGCCGAGATGACGGGCGACGGCGGCCGCTTCGAGGCCGATATAACCGCCGCCTATAATAAGGAGCCGGCGGCCCGGCTTCATCTCGCCGGCGAGCAGGTCGGCATCGCGCTTGTCGCGCACGGTGAAGACGCCGTCGAGATCGCCGCCGACACTTGCCGGCAGCGTGCGCGGCGTCGAGCCGGTGGCGAGCGCCAGGGTGTCGTATTCAAGCACGGCACCGTCCTGCATACGGACGGACTTTGCCTTGCGGTCGATCTCCTCGACATAGGTCGAGAGCAGAAGCTCGACATCGTTTTCGGCAAACCAGGTTTCGGGCCGGAAGGTCAGCCGCTCGAACTCCATTTCGCCGAGCAGATATTTCTTGGAAAGCGGCGGGCGCTGGTAGGGGATCACGTTTTCCGAACCGATGATCGTAATCGGCCGCGCATCCTTCAAGGCCCGGAGTTTTGCAGCGAGCGCGAAACCCGCCTGGCCCGCGCCAATTATCACCAACCTGCCCGTCACGTTTCGCTCCCCACACCGATCATGGTTTCGTTGATAGCACCACTAATCCGATCGCAAGGGGTATCCCCGCGACACTGGTCCGTCAACAACGCGACATGGCCGATTACGCGCAATGAGTTCGCAGCTGTCCCATACGGAAAGGAAAAACCGCCTCTACAGCGTTAAAACTGAGATTTGTCTCCAATATCCCCGCCGATCCGTCGAATTTTATCATTCCGTTTCAGAATGTGTCAGCGGAGGAGGAATATAGTCACAGAGTAGGAATGAAAACGGGAGGGTGTGATGCCCTTGACTATGGACCAGGACACCAGAAAAGACGGCCCGCGCGACCGGGCCTTCGAGAAGTTCACGATCGACCGCCCCGGCAAGGTCATCCTTGTCGGCCATCATCTCAGCACCAAAACCAGCTTCCGCTGCCTGATCCGCAGCATCTCGCTCTACGGTGCGGAAATCGAGGTCGGCCCTACCCTGCCGATGCCGAACAACTTCTTCCTCGAAATCCTCGGCATTCATGACGACATCGGATGCACGGTGATCCGCCGCGAAGAAGAGAAGGTCACCGTCGGCTTCAACATGCTGATCGACGCCGAGTTTCTGCATCACGTAATCCGGCTGAGTTTCGAGACGAGTCATTGACGGGCAGATAGTCCCGCGGTCGGGGGACCTTTTCCTCCCGCCGCTCATGGACGCCGCTCGCCAGCCGCGACAGAAACGGCACGACCCACAGCAGCCCGTCCCATTCGGCACCCTCGAGGGGATCGGCCATCGGATGCCGAAGCCCGTTCAGGCAGCACCTTTCCTTTCCCTTGTTCAGCTGTTCCCAGAGCCTCACCCAGTTGAGAAGCATGGCGGTCACTCCATCTATGATGCGATGCCATCGAGTTAGTGATTTGCCCCGCGGCTTGTAGACGCGCCGGCGAAAGCTGCTTTTCATCCATGAACGATGGGAAGATCACCGGTGAAACGATATGGTGCCTGATATGACGGACGCGGGCTGGGACGATCTCAAACTGTTTCTGCATGTGGCGAGCGAAGGGGGCTTGAGCGGCGCCGCCGCCCGCACGGGCTTCAGTGCCCCGACGATCGGCCGGCGGATGCTGGCGCTCGAACGGGCGACAGGCCGGACCCTGTTCGTGCGCAGCCAGCAGGGCTATCGACTGGCGCCGGATGGCGAAACGCTGCTCGAACACGTCCGCGCCATGCAAAGGACCGCCGACAGCATCGCCGACTGGAACGCACAGGCCTTTGCCATGCCGATCGTCTCTATCGGCGCCGATGCCTGGCTTTCCGGTTACATCTGCGATCACACGCCGGAGATCAGGGGCAGAGAGGACCGGTTCCGGCTCTGCTGTAAGTCGTTGCACAAGGGCGTCGATTTCACCTATCGCGAGGCGGATATCGGGATAGTCGCCCGGAGACCGGAATCAGGCAATGTGGCGATCCGCCGATCAGTCGTCGTCGCACACTCTATATATAGGGCGAGCGCCCTTGCCGAAGACGAGATCATGCCCTGGGTTTCGCTCGGCACCGACAACTCCCATTCCCCGGCCGATAAATGGGTGTTCCAGCATCACGAGGCTGATATTCGCACCTGGACCAATTCTCCGGATATCCTGCCGAGACTGATCGCCCGCGGCAACGGGCGCGGTGTGCTGCCGTGCTTCATCGGTGATTCCGTTCCCGGTCTGGTGCGCGAGGGCGGCATCATCGCGGAGCTCACCTATACAATGTGGATCGTCGCAAATGACGACGACCGGCACCGGCCGGAGGTACGCCAGGTCATCGAAAGGCTCGACACGCTTTTCAAACGGGAGGCGAAAAGATTTAGCGGCGATCAAGCCTAATCGAGCCCAACCAGACTTGCATGCCGGTGAAACGACCCTAATGTGTGCCGGTTTTAAAAGAACCGGAACTGAAGTCCATGCCCGCATTCTCGCGCTTTACACCGCTGATCAGCGCCCTTCCCGCCACCGTCCCCTTCGTCGGACCCGAGGCCATCGAGCGCAATCGCGGCCTCATGGTGAAAGCTCGCATCGGCGCCAATGAAAACGGCTTCGGCCCTGCGCCTTCCGTCATCGAAGCGATCAGCGCTGCGGCGGCAAGCACCTGGAAATATGCAGATCCGGAAAATTTCGAACTGAAGCAGGCGCTCGCCGCGCATCTCGGCTGTCAGATCAACAACATTGCCGTCGGCGAAGGCATAGACAGCCTGCTCGGGCTGATCGTCCGGATGGTGATCGAGCCGGGCATGCCGGTCGTCACCTCGTTCGGCGCCTATCCGACGTTCAACTTCCACGTGGCCGGCCATGGCGGCCGGCTGGTGACGGTGCCTTACGTCGACGACCGCGAAAACCTCGATGGGCTGTTGGAAGCCGTTCGCCGCGAAAACGCGCCGCTGGTCTATTTCGCCAATCCCGACAATCCGATGGGAAGCTGGTGGGATGCCGACAGCATCGTCGCTTTTGCCAAAGCGCTGCCGGAAACCTGCCTGATGATTCTCGACGAAGCCTATTGCGAGACAGGCCCGGCCGGCGCGACGCCTGATATCGCCGCCCTGATCGACCGGCCGAATATCATCCGCACCCGGACCTTCTCAAAGGCCTACGGCATGGCCGGCTCGCGGGTGGGTTATGCGATCTCGACGCCCGGCACAGCTGAAGCCTTCGACAAGATCCGCAATCACTTCGGCATGAACCGGATCGGTATCGCCTCGGCACTCGCGGCGCTGAAAGACCAGGCCTACCTCTCCCAGGTGATTGGGCAGATCAAGGCCTCGCGGGACCGGATCGCGGCCATCGCTGAAACCAACGGCCTGAAGCCGCTGGCGTCCGCCACCAATTTCGTGGCGATCGATTGCGGCCGCGACGGCGCCTATGCGCGCTCGATCGTCGATGGGCTGATGGAGCACGGGGTTTTCATCCGCATGCCGGGTGTCGCGCAGCTCAACCGCTGCATCCGCGTCAGCACAGGCCCGGAATCGGACATGGCGCTGTTCGAAGAAGCGCTGCCGAAGGTGCTGAAGAGCCTTTAGGCTAGACGAAAAACGACCGCGCCGGCCTTGTTCCTGCCGGTCGCGGTCTCAATTTCCGACGATCGTCCCCGTCCAGACCGACCGTCCTGTTTCCCGATCCCTCTTGGGTGCTGTCTTTTGGATTGTTCTCCCGCCGGCCCTCTTGCGGGGCCGGTCAATTCGTCGACCACGGCGCTCCCTGAAGGCGCTCAGTGCATGGTCATCCATTCGCGAGCGGCGCGGAGTGCCGCGGCCAGCTGCATCTTGCTCATCGTCTGAGCGAGGTCGGCGCGCAATTCGGCGGCGCGATCGGAGCCCTTGATCGCGGCGATGTTGAGCCATTTGTGTGCGGAGATCAGATCGACGTCGCAACCACGACCGGTCGCATACATCAGGCCCATTTCGCAGAAAGTGTCGGCGCGGGTTTCGCCACCCATGGTGGCCATTCCGGAATTGTTCATTTCAAAGCGTGCCATCGGTTTGATCCCTGTTAAAGCCTGTTGTTCGTCGTCTGCCCTGTTTTTTGCCCTTTCGGACTCCATCCGGATCACCGTCTTGAAGCGGCTGTTTTGATCCTTCCGGCCGGCGGTTTTTTCCGCTCGTTTGATGACTTCACTATGCGCCTAACCTTCCAAAAGACGCCTAAAAAGCATGATTAATTCAACGAAAACAAAGTTCAAACGCTTCGTAAATTTGAGTTTTTGTTAAACATGGGATGCCTTGCATTTTAAGGAATTCGCGGAGATTTTTACGAAAAGTTTAGGAAGCGATTTAAACCGATCGCTAACTACGAATACGGTTCGGTTCGGTGAACCTGTCTCAAGGGCTGTGGAAAACCCGGCCTTCCCGAGCGCTGAAATTCCGCCATATCGAGCCACACCCATATTTACCTTTACGTGTGCGTAAGATAAATTTTGGCACAAGTTCGTACAGAGGGGTGCGAACTGGAGGAAACCGCGCCGTCTGTCTGCTCTCGAAGAGCTCAGCGGCGGAAGCGAAGGAGGAGAACAATCATGATGCGCAGACTGATGCTTGTTGCAGTGCTGACACTTGCCGCGACCGGAGCCCGAGCCGCAGAGCCGATCGAAGGCAATTGGAAGACCGCCAGCGGCGAGACCGCGGTGATCGGCAAATGCGGTACCGCCTATTGCGTGACGCTGAAGACCGGCAAACATTCGGGCAAGCAGATCGGCAAGCTCTCCGGCAAGGACGGCGAATATAGCGGCGAGATCACCGATCCCGCGGAGGACAAGACCTATAGCGGATCCGGATCGGTCAGCGGCAATTCGCTCAAGATGAAAGGCTGCGTCCTCGCCATCCTTTGCAAGTCGCAGACGTGGACACGCCTCTAAGCTGATCGCCCGAATATCGTACCAGATAAGAAGTGCAGAAATGGCCGCGCCGGCAACGGCACGGCCATTTTTGGTTTCCAACCGTCAAGAGGTGCCCGATTATTTTGCTGCGCCGCATCAAGAAAAGGCAATTTGATCACGCGAACGGCATCGATTTGGGGCGTAAAAATTCGCGAAATTTCAATGTCACAGTTTTGTGAAAATCTTGAATACCTATTGAACACTATTTATGCCACAGAAAAGCCTCGAAAAAGACATGATTTCCGGAAAATTACACGCAGTCGGTGCAATTCCTTTCCGAACCGGATATCCTACTGATTTCACTTATTAATTATCTTACCAAATCGTAACTTAATCGATTTATTCGTGGCTTTTTCCGAGAAATAACCACGATAAGCACGCTTTACGTGCATTTTTTCCAAGCGGTTTTCGCTGTCAACGTTTCGTTGACAGCAGTCGCCGAAATGGGGGGCTTTCGGATCGAACCGATCGGTCCGATATCAGCATCGCAAACAGAAATTCACTCTGGTTCGGACCCAAGACCGAACCGAACATAACCCAAGGATAAAGACAATGACCAAGATCACTTCCGCATTCGCCGCAGCCCTTATCGCTTCGGTCTCGTTCGCTTCCGTCGCCCTCGCTGAAGGCGACTATTACGAAGGTGCCTCCAAGGCTTCCGCTACCGTCGACCATGTTCAGACCGGCAGCATTGCTCAGGATCAACAGAACCAGGTCCCGGCTCCGATCGGCGGCGGCGACTACTACGACGGCGCAAACCGCCCGAACTAACCGCAGCTCATTCAAGATACCGAAACAATTTCCGCAGGCCAGGTCGCAAACTGAAAGCCGCGGAACACTCTGAAGGGACTACCACCATGACCAAGATCACTTCCGCTATCGCCGCAGCCCTTATCGCTTCGGCTTCCTTCGCTACCGCCGCTCTTGCTGAAGGCAACTATTACGAAGGCGTCACTCCGCCGTCGACCGGCCAGCAGCACCCGGCAACACATCAGAAGGCCAATGGTTCGGCCAGCTACGGCTACACGGGCTCGGTCTCCAACGCCCAGGGTTCGAACCAGTCGTTCGACGGCACAGTCATCCTGAACCGTGGCGACTACTACGAAGGCGCAGTTCGTCCGAACTAACTGCTGCTCATTCAAGACACCGAAACAATCTTCCGCAGGCCAGGTCGCAAACTGAAAGCCGCGGGTAACTCTGAAGGGACTACCACCATGACCAAGATCACTTCCGCTATCGCTGCAGCCCTTATCGCTTCGGCCTCGTTCGCTTCCGTCGCTCTTGCTGAAGGCGACTACTACGAAGGCGCCTCCAAGGCTTCCGCCACCGTCGATCACGTTCAGACCGGCAGCATCGGCCAGAAGGTTGATGCCCAGAAGGCCGACGTCAACAGCGGCGACTATTTCGACGGCGCAAACCGCCCGAGCTAATCGCAGCTCATACAAGATACCGAAACAATTTCCGCAGGCCGGGTCGCAAACTTTGAAGCCGCGGAACACTCTGAAAGGACTACCACAATGACCAGGATCACTTCCGCTATCGCCGCAGCCTTCATCGCTTCGGCTTCGTTCGCTTCCGTCGCCCTCGCTGAAGGCGACTACTACGAAGGCGCCTCCAAGGCTTCCGCTGCCGTCGACCACGTTCAGACCGGCAGCATCGGCCAGAAGGTTGATGCCCAGAAGGCCGACGTCAACAGCGGCGACTATTTCGACGGCGCAAACCGCCCGAACTAACCGCAGCTCATTCAAGATACCGAAACAATCTCCGCAGGCCAGGTCGCAAACTTTGAAGCCGCGGAACACTCTGAAAGGACTACCACAATGACCAGGATCACTTCCGCTATCGCCGCAGCCTTCATCGCTTCGGCTTCCTTCGCCACCGCCGCTCTCGCCGATGAAGGCGACTATTACGAAGGCGCACAGCCCACCCAGCAGGCTCAGTCCGTCCATGGCGCCCGCGTCGACAGCTTCGGCTACACCGGTTCGATCGCTCGCGCCAAGGGTTCCGACCAGTCGAACCAGTCGTTCGACGGCACCGTCACCCTGGACCGTGGCGACTACTACGAAGGCGCAATTCGTCCGAACTAACCGCCCCCTATTCAAGACAATGAACATATGTCCGCAGGACGGGTCGCAAACTCACTGCCGCGGGCAACTCTGAAAGGCATAAGACAATGACAAAGATGACTTCCGCCCTCGCCGCAGCGCTGATCGCTTCGGTTTCGTTCGCCGGTGCAGCACTTGCTGAAGGCGACTACTACCAGGGCGCCCAGAAGACCGGACCTGCCACAACCATCGATCGCCTGAACACCGGCAGCATCGATCGCCAGGACGGCAAGCTTCCGTTCAACAATGGCGGTGGCCGCGATGACCGTGCTTCCGATCTGGACAGCGGCGATTACTACGGCGGCGTCAACCGCCCGAACTAACCCTGAAGTTCGTTCACCATCGATAGCCGCACAGAGCCCTGCCCGGTGCGGGATCAAACAGACAGCAAACATACGAAAAAAATGAAATACCAGCCGCGCGAGCGGCTGGTATTCGCAGTTCATTCAAGACACCGATTGGAAAGACGGGTCGCAATCGTCTTTCCGGTGCGTGATGGCCGAACTCTGAAACCAGCCATCGAGTTCAAGATTAAGTGAAGCTTTTCCACGAATCAATCACGTTGATGCTCTTCTTCGTGAGATTTCCTGCATTTGGCGCTGCGCCGCCGGTTTCCCGCAATATTACAGGCTTTTTTGCCGTTCAAAAAAACCGCTAGTTGGCGGCTCCGCTCCATTTCTATTGGAACGATCCTCCCTTCCAGGGATTTGTACCTCGGACGGAGCGATGAACCTGTCGCTCCGCACCATGAGAACAGATGGAAAGGACAGGACAATGAGAAGCTATCTGACTTCCGGTATTGCCGCTTTTATCATTTCAGCAGGTTTTACTGGTGCAGCCATGGCGCAGGATGCCGTCTATCCTGACCCGAACGGCCTGCCGCAATCGCCGCCGACCATCCAGCAGGATCGCGGCCAGGATCGCAGTCAGGGCGTGGACACCATGTCGACCGGCAGCATCTATCCGAGCACCGGCTACATGTACAACAACAACGCGAGCGGCAACGCCGATCTCGATGGTGGACAGGATGAAGGCGACTACTACGACGGTACTCTGCGTCCGCATAATTAAGCAGTTGCTTCAAGATACCGCATCTCGCGCAGGTCGCAGCCAATGCGCGGGATGACCTCTCCACCGACAGACCAATTTCGAAGCCGGCCCTCGCGGCCGGCTTTTTCATGAACGCAGTGCTCTGCGAGGAGCGACCGACGGAGGTCATAGACGATTCGTCGCGCATTCCGCCCCCTTTCGGCGTTAACCATTCTGAACGCTAGATGAAACCCTCTCTCAGGGCGCATTCAGCCCCGCGCCTTTATTCTGCCGTCATTGGCTTTGGGGAGAGAACCATGACCATCCTTGCACGCCGCCTGACAATCGTAACGCTGAGCATGACCATTTTCGCATTCGCCTTTGCCGCGCTCGTCGCCGTTCCGGCGCGCAACGATCTGCGCGTGCATCTTGGCACCGGGGTGCCCTGCTATCATCCCGCCACGCCGAACTGCGTCGCGGCGCTTTGAAAAAGTTCAGGTGTTCAATCGGCGGGAGGCTTTCAACGTCGTTTGATTGTTATTGAGTTCTCTCTATAATAGCGCATGAACACACGAATCTTTTCCCTGACCCCGCTTTCCTTCATCAGCCCGAGCCCGGTAGAGCCGCGCGCCTTCGACAATCCGGTCGAGGCGGTCGATGCCCTGACCGAGCTCTACGAGCGCAATACGCAATTCCTCATCGATGCGTTCGGGGCGCTTGCCGATGGTGCTGCCGTGACCGGCCGCTACCGTGCCTGCTATCCGCAGGTCAGCATCGAGACGACCTCCTTCGGCCACGCCGACTCGCGCCTCTCCTACGGCCATGTCTCGTCGCCCGGCGTCTATACGACGACGATCACCCGGCCGAAGCTGTTCCGGCATTACCTGAAAGAACAGCTCGGCCTCCTGATGCGCAACCACAGCGTTCCGGTGACGATTTCGGAATCGACGACACCGATCCCGCTGCATTTCGCCTTTAGCGAAGGCGCACACGTGGAGGCATCGGCGACCAGTTCGCTCGCCGACATCTCGTTGCGCGACCTCTTCGACACACCGGATCTCAACAACACCGACGACCTGATCGCCAATGGCGAATACGACCAGGTGCCCGGAGAGCCGGCGCCGCTTGCGCCGTTCACTGCCCAGCGCATCGACTATTCGCTGGCCCGGCTCAGCCACTATACGGCGACCAGCGCCGATCACTTCCAGAACTTCGTGCTGTTCACGAACTACCAGTTCTATATCGACGAATTCGCCACCTGGGCGCGCGAGATGATGGCGCGCGGCGGCGACGGCTACACGGCCTTCGTGGAGCCCGGCAATGTCGTCACGCTTGCAGGCAACGACAAGCCGGAAACCGACCCGGTCGTCCGCCTGCCGCAGATGCCTGCCTATCACCTGAAGAAGAAGGGTCATGCGGGCATCACGCTCGTCAATATCGGCGTCGGACCTTCGAACGCCAAGACGATCACTGACCATATCGCCGTGCTGCGACCGCATGCCTGGCTGATGGTCGGCCATTGCGCCGGCCTGCGCAACAGCCAGCGCCTCGGCGATTATGTGCTGGCCCATGCCTATGTGCGCGAGGATCACGTGCTCGACGACGACCTGCCTGTGTGGATCCCGATCCCGGCGCTGGCCGAAGTGCAGCAGGCGCTCGAAAGCGCCGTCGAGGAGGTCACCGGCTACCAGGGCTTCGAACTGAAGCGGATCATGCGCACCGGCACGGTCGCGACGATCGACAACCGCAACTGGGAACTGCGCGACCAGCGCGGACCGGTGAAGCGGCTCTCCCAATCACGGGCAATCGCCCTCGACATGGAATCTGCGACGATCGCCGCCAACGGTTTCCGCTTCCGGGTCCCCTACGGGACACTGCTCTGCGTCTCCGACCGGCCGCTGCATGGGGAACTGAAACTGCCCGGCATGGCGACCGCCTTCTACCGCACCCAGGTCAGCCAGCACCTGCAGATCGGCATCCGCGCCGTGCAGAAACTTGCGGCCATGCCGACCGAGACACTGCATTCGCGCAAGCTGAGAAGCTTTTATGAGACGGCGTTTCAGTGATGTTGTAAGGCCAGCCACCTTGGTGTATGATTTTCCGAATTCATACACACGAGGTGGCTATGCGCACCAATATCGAACTCGACGATGAACTGATCACCGAAGCTATGGAACTAACCGGCCTGCCGACGAAGAAGGCTACGGTGGAGCAGGCATTGAAGGATCTCGTTCGTATCCGCAGGCAGATGCGTGCGGTCGACAATCTCGAAGGCATAGGTTGGGATGGCGATCTCGATGACATGCGCAAAGACTCCATTCGCTTTGCCGATTGGGGCTTAGAGGGCCGCGAATGATCGTCGCCGACAGCTCGGTCTGGATCTCGTTATTTCGAAAAGACGATGTCGACGTCGCGGGTAGGCTGCGCTCCTTCATAGCCCAAGGCACTGTTCTTGTAGGCGATATCATCATGCTCGAAGTGCTTCAGGGCGCCCGTGATTACCATCAAGCCCGTTGGATCGAACAAAACTTCCGCGACTTTCCCGCCGCACAAATGCTGTCTCCCTCACTCGCAGTCAAGGCGGCGGCCAACTACCGGATTCTTCGGGATCGAGGCGTCACCGTGCGGAAGACGATAGATATGATTATCGGCACCTATTGCATCGAACGCGGCCACCGCCTGTTGCATAGGGACAAGGACTACTTGCCGATGGTCGAACATCTCGGCCTGCAGATCGCCTGATCACTCGACCTTTGCCGGCCTCGCCACCAACAGTGACAGCGCCGTCCCTACCAGCGACGAAACGATCACCAGCAGATGCGTGTTGACCGCCGCCTGGCCGAGTTCCGCCAGGGGCAGTCCGGCCGTGCCGGCGCCGAAGGCGATGGCGCCGGCGGTGATGCCGGCGGGATAGGTACCGACGCCGGCCGGTGCATGCATGGGGAGCACCGAAGAAAGTTCGCCGCCGAGCGCTCCGCCGAAGCTCGCGGCGATGGAGAGACCACCCAGAAGGCCAAGCACCCAGGCGAGGACGGCGATCTTGGTGAACCAGTTGATCAGTGTCGCACCCCAGGCACGGGCAAAGGCTTTTGCATCGAGCGGCATGCCGGCTTCGACCTCGTCGAGCAGTTTTTTCGCCTTGTCCGGCAGGACCTTGGCTGCAAGCCGGAAGGCCGGGCCGCGCAGCGCGAAGGCGATAGCCGGCAGGATGAGGAAGGCGAGCCAGAGCGCCCAGGCCCAGAGCTTTCCTGTCTGCAGCGCCAGCCCCGTGCCGGCGGCGGCGAGCAGCGCATGCAGGTCGAAGAGCCGCATGACCAATAGCGCCGCGGTACTGCGCGCAACGCCCAGGCCGAACTCGCGCTTCATCAGCAGCGGAAAGCTGGCTTCGCCGGTACGGAAGGGCAGCATGATGTTCAAGAGGTTATGGACCTGGACCAGTCTCAGCAGCGTGCCGAACCGGCCGCCGGTCTCGGCCGGAAAGTAGTCGTAGATACGCCAGGTGCGCAGAACGTAGGTGCCGAGCAGCAGCGCCAGCGCTATCGCCGCCGAGCCCCAGCCGGCGCCGCTCCACAGCGACACGACGCTCTGCCAGCCCCAGGCCCATTGAATGAAGGCGGCGTAGACGAGAATGATCGCCACTGTTGCGAGCGTCATCGCGTGGCGAATTATCCACGCCCGGCGGCTGGCAACCGGAGAATTCTTCATATAGTAGGGTGCCCCATGTGAAATTTCGGGTTTCGGCCATTATCAGAGGCCTTTCCAGCCCGTGGTTTAGGAGAAACGCAAGGTGCGTACAACAGCAGAGTCGGTGACCAGCCGCATCGAGACGGCCGAGCCGATCGAACTGTCCCTCGTCGTGCCCCTCTTCAACGAAGAAGAAAGCGTGCGCCCGCTGATCGAACGGATCTGCGCGGCGATGGCCGGCTATGCGGCGAGCTGGGAGCTCATCCTCGTTGACGACGGCAGCACGGACGCGACGATCGCCAATGCCCGCGAAGCGCTGAACCGTCCCGGCCTCGACCTGAAGATCGTCGCGCTGCAGCGCAATTTCGGCCAGACCGCCGCGATGCAGGCCGGCATCAACCAGGCGAACGGCCGGCTGATCGCCACGCTCGACGGCGACCTGCAGAACGACCCGAAGGACATTCCCGGCATGGTGGCCGAGCTGGAACGGCGCGAGCTGGATCTGCTGGTCGGCTGGCGCAAGAACCGCCAGGACGGCCTGCTGCTGCGCAAGGTGCCCTCCTTCATCGCCAACCGGCTGATCGGCCGGATCACCGGCGTCCGGCTGCACGACTATGGCTGTTCCTTGAAGATCTATCGCGGCACGGTGATCAAGCAGGTCAAGCTGATGGGCGAGATGCACCGCTTCATTCCGGCCTGGGTTGCCGGCGTGGTGCCGAGCTCGCGGATCGGCGAAATGCCGGTGACCCACCATGCGCGCCAGCACGGCGTTTCCAAATACGGGATTTCCCGCACCTTCCGGGTGATCCTCGATCTGCTGTCGGTGATGTTCTTCATGCGCTTCAAGGCACGGCCCGGGCATTTCTTCGGCTCGCTCGGCCTCGGGCTGGGGGCGCTGTCGGCGATCATCCTCTTCTACCTGTTCATCGACAAGTTCGTCATGGGCAACGACATCGGAACCCGGCCGCTGTTCCTCATCGGCGTCATGCTGTTCCTGTCGGCGGTGCAGATGATCACCACCGGCATTATCGCGGAAATGATCGCCCGCACCTATTATCGCGATGACAACTCGCTCAGCTACATCGTCAGGGAAGTCTATGAGGGCGATGCGGCGCATCAGTGACGCGCTTGCCCGCCGTCCGGACCTCATCCTCTGGCTGATTGCTGCATATTATGTGCTGGCAATCGTCCTTCGGGTGCTGCGCTCGGAGGCGCTCGAAAGCGACGAGGCGGAACAGCTCTACCAGTCGCAGTTCCTGCTGATGGGCTACGGCCGTCAGCCGCCGTTCTACAACTGGCTGCAATACGGGGCCGTCCACCTGATCGGCCCGTCGGTCCTTGCGGTCGCGCTGGTCAAGAACCTGCTGCTGTTCCTCACCTGTGCGGTCTATGGGCTTGCGGCGCGGGTGTTGCTGAAAGATCAGCGGCTCGTTGCCATCGCCATGATCGGCGTGATCGCCATGCCGGCGGTCAGCGTCATGGCGCAGCGGGACCTGACGCATGCGATCGCCACGCTGTTTGCCGTCGCGCTGTTCTTCTACGGTTTCCTCAAGACGCTGACGCGGCCGACCCTCTGGACCTATCTGCTCACCGGCATCGCAGTCGGGTTCGGGCTGATCGCCAAGTATAATTTCGTCATCGTGCCCGTCGCGGCGATCCTCGCCATCCTGCCGGAACCGGAGCTGCGCAAGCGCATTCTCGACTGGCGACTGATCCCGGCACTTGCCGTCACAGCGGTGGTGTGCCTGCCGCACGGGCTTTGGGTGCTCGGAAACCTGGGCGAAGCGACGGCCGGGACGATCAAGGCGATGCGCGCGGACGCGTCGGGCAACCCCATTCTCGACCGGCTGTCCGGTATCGGCACGCTTCTGGCGGCGGTATTGGCCGGCGGGCTGCCGGTGCTCGCCTTTTTCCTGATCGCCTTCCGGCGGCCGCTCATCGATGCCTGGCGAGCGACGAACCAATGGACGCGGGTGATCGGCCGGACGCTCGTCATCTGCCTGATCGCTGTCGGACTGATCGGGCTCGGTTTCGGCGCCACCAGCATCAGCGAGAAATGGCTGTCACCGTTCCTGGTACTGCTGCCCCTCTATCTCTGCCTGAAGCTCGAGGCCGCCAAGGCGGACACCAGCCGCAGCATCCCGCGGCTGCTGTTTCCGGTGGCGGGGCTGGCGCTCGGCTTCGTCGTCTATATCGGGCTCGGCAATTTCATCGGCCCGATGTTCGGCGATTATACCAAGGAAAACCTGCCGTCCGGGCCGTTCATCGAACAGGTGGTGGCGGAGCATGCCGGTGCCAAGCCGGCCTATGTGATCACCGACGATCCCTATCTTGCCGGAAGCGCCCGGCTGGAACTGCCGCAAGCTCGCGTGCTGCTGCAAAGTTTCGGGCAGACGCCGCCGCTCGGCGAGGCGGAGAGAAACCGGCCGGGGCTGATCGTCTGGCAGGGAGGCGGGGAAATGCTCGCCGCCCTTGAGCCATATCTGCAGGCGAATGGGGTCGCGGCGGAAGGCTTGGCGCCGGCGACCAAGGTCGTGCCTTATCTCTTCTCGGGTGGACGGGACAGTGTCACGTTCGGTTATGCGTGGGTGGAGCCCGCGAAATAGGACAAGGGCTACTCGGTTACGCTGTCCCGCAGATGATCCAGCGCCGCCCGCAGCTTCTCGATTACCTCATCCACTTCCGAACGGCTGATGGTCAGCGCCGGCGAGGCGAGCATACGGTCGCCAGTGGCGCGCAGAATGAGGCCGTTCTCAACACAGTGATTGCGCACCAGCGTGCCGATATCGTCGGGCTTTGCATAACGCCGGCGGGTGCCCTTGTCGGCCGCAAGCTGCAGGCCGCCGATCAGGCCTATGCTTTCTGCCTGGCCGACCACCGCGTGATCCTCCAGGCTTTTCCAGGCAGCGGCAAAATAGGGGCCGATATCGTCGCGGACACGCTCGACCAGCCCCTCCTCCTCGATGATGCGGATGTTTTCCAGCGCGGCGGCAGCCGCAACCGGGTGACCGGAATAGGTGAAGCCGTGGTAGAAATCGCCTAGCTCCTCGGTCATCACGTCGGCGACTCGGTCGCTGACCAGCACGCCGCCGATCGGCAGGTAGCCGGAGGACAGGCCCTTGGCGATCGGCGCCAGATCCGGCTCGAAGCCGAAATGCTGGTGGCCGAACCAGGTGCCCAGGCGGCCGAAGCCGCAGATTACCTCGTCGGAAACGAGCAGGATGTTGCGCGCCTTGCAGATGCGGGCGATTTCCGGCCAGTAGGTCTCGGGTGGAATGATAACGCCACCTGCCCCCTGGATCGGCTCGGCGACGAAGGCAGCGACCCGGTCTTCGCCGAGTTCGTCGATCTTCGCCTCGAGCTCTCGGGCGGCCTTCAGGCCGAATTCGGCAGGTGTCAGGTCACCGCCCTCGGCATACCAATAGGGCTGGTTGATGTGGTGGATGCCCTCGATCGGCAGATTGCCCTGTTCGTGCATCAGCTTCATGCCGCCAAGCGAGGCGCCCGCAACCGTCGAGCCGTGATAGGCATTCTTGCGGGCGATGACCAAGGTCTTCTCCGGCTTGCCCAAAGCCTTCCAGTAGACCCGCGCCATGCGGAACCAGGTGTCGGTCGCCTCCGAGCCGGAATTGGTGAAGAAGACGCGCTTCAGCCTTTCGCCGGTATGAGAGGCGATCTTCTGGGCGAGCAATGCCGCCGGCGCCGTCGTGGTGCCGAAGAAGGTGTTGTAATAGGGCAGTTCCTGCATCTGGGCATAAGCGGCGTCGGCGATCGACTTGCGGCCGTAGCCGACATTGACGCACCAGAGGCCGGCAAAGGCGTCGAGATATTTCTTGCCCGTCGAGTCGTAGATATGGACGCCTTCCGCACGCTGGATGACCCGCGCACCCTTGGCGTTCAGCTGCTTCATGTCCGAGAACGGGTGCAGGTGATGGGCGGCATCGATGGCGGCGAGATTGGAAAGCGGCGGCATATCGGTCATGACTGTCTCTCTGCCTTAGATTGTGCCGTCAATTCTTATCGGCTACGAACAGAGTTCCGCAACACCCCGCAGAAGACATTTCCCATGGCTGACGAGACCGCCCCGCCCCGCATCGAAATCCTGCTCGTCGGCATGAACGGCGACCTGCGCGGCAAGCAGATTCCGCTCGAGGCTGAAAAGAAGGTCTGGGACGGTACGGTGCGCCTGCCCTCCTCCACCCAGTCGCTGGATATCTGGGGCGACGACAACGACGACATTACCGGCCTGTCGCTATCGGTCGGTGATCCGGACGGGATCTGCCTTCCCGACCGGCGTAGCCTTGCGCCGATGCCATGGGCGCCGGAAGGGTCGAAGCAGGTTCTCTCGACCATGCACGAATTCGATGGCACGCCTTCCTTCATGGATCCCCGCGCCATCCTCGCAGCCCTTCTCAAGCGTTTCGACGAACGCGGCCTGACGCCGGTCGTGGCGACCGAGCTCGAATTCTACGTGATCGAGGACGATTGGCGCGAGACCGGCAGGCCACGCCCGCCGGCCAGCCTCATGTATCGCGGCGAGCCGAACGGCTTCCAGCTCTACGACATGAGGGCCGTCGATGCGCTCGACGGCTATCTTCAGACGGTGCGGGCCTGGGCGAAACTCCAAGACCTGCCGGCCGATGCGACGACCGCGGAATTCGGCCCCGGCCAGTTCGAGATCAATCTCCTGCACCGCGCCGATGCACTGGCGGCCGCCGACGACTGCATCTACCTGAAGCGCATCGCCGAACAGGCGGCCAGGAAACATGGTCTCAAATCCACCTGCATGGCAAAACCCTATGCGGAGCATGCGGGCTCCGGCCTGCATGTGCATGCGAGCATCGTCGACCGGGACGGCAACAATGTGCTGGATGCCAGGGGTGGCGATCCGCTGCGGCTGAAATCTGTCTGCGCTGGAATGTTGAAGACGATGCGCGATGCACAGCTGATCTTCGCGCCGTTTGCCAATTCCTACCGCCGCTTCCAGCCAGGTTCGTTCGCGCCGGTCGATATCGACTGGGGCTACGGTCATCGAGGGACTGCGGTGCGTATTCCGGATGTCCAAGGGCCTGCCGCTCGCATTGAACACCGCGTCGCCGGCGCCGACGTCAATCCGTACCTGCTGCTCACCGCCATCCTCGGCGGCATGCTTTTAGGATTGGACGAAACGCTCGATCCGGGCCCTGCAACCGAACCGGGCAAGGAGCCGCCGATCGGTGCAAACAAGCTGACGCACGACTTCCTGACGGCGGTCGAGGAGTTTTCCGCCTCGCCCTTCATCGCCGACGTGTTTGGCGCGCGATATCAGAAGCTTTACGGCGACACGAAGCGCAAGGAGGCGATCACCTACCTGCGCACGGTCTCGGATTTCGACTATCAGACCTACCTGACGCGGATTTAGGGCTTCATCCATGCTGCGTAGAGAATATCCTTCACGTCAACAAACATAAATACATCGCCTGGCTTGAAGCCGAATGCATCACTCCAGGCGGTGGCGTATGAACCGAGTTCCATGCCGAGTTCACGTAAAGCCGTCTCGTCGCCGGTCGTGGCAGCGTTGATCTCTTCCTCCTTCATCGCGTTCATGAGGTCGCTATAGGTGCTGTTCCCCTCGCTGTCGGGAATGAAGACGATGATGCCGCTCTTGTCCTCGAACTTCACCGAAAGCTCGATCTCGTCTTCGGTGAAACGCTCGCGGTTCTTGACGATCATCTGGGGAAGCACGATTGCGAAGAGGTTTTCGCGCGAAATAGCACCGTCATGGGCCTCCTGCTGCTGTTTCACCAGCTGCATGAATTCCCATCCCCTTTCGGAGATCACCTGCTTCAGCGTCTGCTTGACGGTCAGGTCGGTGACCTTGAATTGATCCGAGTCGATAAATTCCATCGCCTCGGCGGCCAGTTCACCCTTGGCGTCCAGTTCCATGAATGCGACGCTGATCGCAAAGGCGGCCTTCAGCGTCTCTTCAGCGGGCTCTCCGGTAATACCGTTTGCCACCTTGACGAGATCGGCTTTCTTTTCCTTGTCTTCGTCAGTTTCGGCAGGCTGGGCGCTCGCCTGCTGAAGGATCAGCAGAGCCGCAGGTTGAACAGCGGAGATGGAAGTCATGCCGGCCCTCGCCCGCGACGCACCACCCTTGATGGGTATTGCCGCGATTTGTCGGGCGCTTCATGGCCAGACCAACCAATGATTCTATCAATGGTTGAAAATCTAATGCTCCCCACTTAACGAGATATGAACAAGCGGATGCAAGAGGTTGTATTGCAGGCCCTGAACTCGCCCAGATGCCGCTGCCATCCTGTTCCTGCGATTGATTGACCAGCGCATTGACCGCACACGATCGATGTTTAAGCGAATGTTTCAACCTATCTTAAATTCATGGAGGCTAAGGAAGCTTGATATTTGAAGTCTTGCGGCAAAATCGATGCATATTGTTATCGCCAAGTCACTCTTTGCCGGACTTTTGTCCCTGCTCGCATCTCTGGCTCTATCGTTTGCCTTCGTTCCGATGCTGGGCGGGGAAGTCGCCGGTGCCGGCCTGGTGATGACCATCGTTTGCCCGCTTGCTATCTCCATTCCCGCCTCGGCCGTGCTTTTCAGCCAGACAGAACGCGTTCGACGTGCGGAAGCCGTGGCCTCTGACGCACTCGCGAAACTGGCCGCCGCCTACGAGGAACTTCACTGGCAGTCCCGCCGGGACGGACTGACCGGGCTGTTAAACCGCAGCGCCTTCATGGAGGAACTGCAGACCTTCAGCGGGGAGGGTCTAACCGGAGCTCTTATTTTCCTGGATCTCGACCACTTCAAATCGATCAACGATCGCTACGGTCATGCGACCGGTGACGAGGTCCTTCGCCGCACCGGGCAGATACTCGCCACGTATGACGGGCAATTCAGCATAGCGGGCCGCCTCGGGGGCGAAGAGTTCGCTCTCTTTCAAGGTGGCCTGACCGTCGACGAGATGTTGAGGTGGTGCAAGGATATCCGTGAACTCATCGAAGGCTTGGATGTGCGCTCCGCCTCACGATCGACCGTTCCGGTGTCGGCCAGCATAGGAGCTATCCACTGTGCTTCTGGCTTCGATCCTCTTGAATGCCTCAGAGCCGCCGATGTGAACCTGTACGAGGCAAAATCGCTCGGGCGAAATCGGGTCGTTTCATCCATCTGAAGATGGCGGCAGAACGGTTCGGATATCGCCGCGAGCCCGCTCAGATGCCGCTGCCGTCCCGTTCCTGTGTCACACGCTCCTGCGGCTTGTTGACCAGCACGGTCAGCTCGCCCGCATGGATCTTCAGGAGCACGTCGCGATCCATGGGCAGCAGTTCCCCGTCGATGACGCAGCGGATATCGTGGCGCTCGCGGGGGAAGTGCAGTTCCAGTTCGGTCGCCGTCATCGCCGTGACGGCCGCGTTTTCCTTCAGCCGGCCGCGCATGATATCGAAGGTCAGCCGCGCCACGCCCGCCGGCGTCAGCGGATCGGCGACATAGAAGCCGAGATGGCCGCCGGTCAGGCTGTCGGCGAACATCAGCGGATCGCGGCCGAACTCGTTGTTGGAGACGGAAATCGCCGAGACCTTGCGGTGCCCGATCTTGCCGCCGGCGTTGAACTCCACCTCGAATTCCGGCGGATTGAACATGACGCCGATCGCCGCCCGCGTGCTCGCGCGTATCTTGCCCAGCCGCGAGGCGAAGGTCATCGAATTGCGGTAACGCACCATACGCGCATGCATGCCGGCAGAAAACTGGTGCACGAAGCTCTTGCCGTTGGCGCTGGCGATGTCGATGTTTTCCGGCGTGCCGTCGGCCAGCGCATCCAGCACCTGCCAGATATCGAGCGGCAGTCTCAGCGAGCGGGCGAAAAGGTTCATGGTGCCAGCCGGCACGACGCCGAGCGTCAGGCCGCTTTTCCAGGCGATGCCGGCGGCCGCGGAGATGGTCCCGTCCCCGCCACCGGCGATCAGCCCTTCGACGCCGGTCGTCGAGGCCGCCTTTTCCATGGTCGCGACCACTTCCTTGCCGGACACCACATGGCATTCGATCTCGTGACCGGCCGCCTTGAACGTCTCGGCTGCTCGAGCACAATAGGCGTCCATATCGGTTGTTCGGAAGGTACCGCCATCGCGGTTGAAGACGGCAAAAAGGTTCATTTGATCTCGCTTGCAGAGGAGCGGATTTGGCGCGGGACAACGGCCCATCAGAGAAATGGTTGCGACCCGGAGCTTTATCAACAAGCCCGCCGTCGCTTCAGGAAAAAACTCACAATCCCGTGAGGGCTCGCCTGAATAAATGGCGGATACTACCGCAACGCACAATGCCATGTTAGCCTGAAGTTCGGTCGTTTCGATGACCCACTCACCTCCAGAGCGGGTGGATGCCTCCCACATCCTACCCGCGTCTTTTTTCCAGCAGATTCAATATTATGACCGATACTGCCGCCGATTTTCAATCCGCACGGGACCGTTCGGAAGCCCAGGATTTTGATGGTGTACCCGCTCTTTCGCGGCTCGCCGTCATCCTGATCGAGATCGCATTGGCGGTCGGAGGCTTCGGCATCGGCACCGGCGAATTCGCCATCATGGGCCTGCTGCCGGATGTCGCCTCCACCTATCAGGTCAGCATTCCGATGGCGGGCTACGTGATCAGCGCCTATGCTCTCGGCGTCGTCATCGGTGCGCCGATCATCGCGGTCGCCGCTGCCCGGATGACGCGGCGGTCGCTGTTGCTGATCCTCATGACTGTGTTCGCGCTCGGCAACATCTCGAGCGCAATGGCGCCGGATTTCTGGAGCTTTACCGCGCTGCGATTCATCACCGGCCTGCCGCATGGCGCCTATTTCGGCGTCGCGGCTCTCGTGGCTGCCTCGATGGTGCCACCCAACAAACGTGCCCGCGCCGTCGGCCGGGTGATGCTCGGCCTCACCGTCGCGACCCTGGTCGGCACACCGATCGCCACCTTCATGGGACAGATGCTCAACTGGCGCGCCGCCTTCTTCCTGGTCGGGGGCATCGGCGTCGTGACGGTAGCATTGCTCTGGTATTTCCAGCCGCGCGACGCAGTGCATGAGGGCGCCAGCATTTGGCGCGAGCTCAGCGCCTTCGGCCGCGCGCAGGTATGGCTGACGCTCGGCATCGCGGCGGTCGGGTTCGGCGGCATGTTCTCGGTGTTCAGCTACATCGCCTCAACCACGACGGTGACGGCCGGGATGTCGGTCAGCATGGTGGCGATCGTGCTGACGCTGTTCGGTATCGGCATGAATGTCGGCAATATCGTCGGTTCGCGGCTGGCCGACCTGTCGCTCAAGGGCACGATCGGCGGCGTGATGCTGTTCAACATCGTCGTCATGGGCGCCTTTGGCCTGTGGGCCGAATATCCGGTCGTGCTCTGCCTCTGCGTCTTCCTGATTGGCTGCGGGTTTGCCGCCGGACCCGCGCTGCAGACGCGGCTGATGGATGTCGCCGCCGACGCGCAGACACTGGCCGCCGCCTCCAACCATTCGGCCTTCAATATCGCCAATGCCCTCGGCGCCTGGCTCGGCGGGCTGGTGATCGCCTGGGGCTGGGGGTTTGCCGCGACCGGTTATGTGGGGGCGGTGCTGTCGCTGCTAGGCTTCGGGGTGTTCGCTGTATCTGCGGCGCTCGACCGGAAGACTCCCGCGGCCTGAGAGCCAGCAGCCCCCTCACCCCGCCTCCGCTGTCGCTCGGCGGACCTCTCCCCGAGGGGAGAGGATGATCGAGAGGTCGCGGCACATTCCCTCTTCTCCCCAGCGGGGAGAAGGTGGCCCGAAGGGTCGGATGAGGGGGTGGCTTGCGCTGCCGTCTCCCGTTAGAGTCCGCATGAACACGCAGCGCTTCGATGACTAAGCCGCTTTCGACGCAGCCTCTTCCTCCGGCATGACCATGTACTTTTTTCCGCCTTCGCAGATGACGTGTTCCTTGCCCCAGAGGCGGAGAGCGGCGATAACCGGTTCCAGGCTGCGGCCGATCGGCGTCAGCGCATAATCGACGCGCGGCGGCACGACTGGAAATACGGTGCGCGACAGCAGACCCGCCTCTTCCAGTTCCCGCAGCTGCTTGGTCAGCATGCGCTGGGTGACCGCCGGAATGCGGCGGCGCAGTTCGTTGAAGCGCAGCGTGCCCTCCTCCAGAAGGTGATGGAGGATGACGCCCTTCCATTTTCCGTCGAGGAAACTCAGGGTCGATTCCACTGGGCAGCCTGGGAAATTGTCGGTCAGCTTGGCACGGGGTTTCGACATGGTCAGCGTCCTTTCACGGTATACTTTTCGGTACTATAGACCAAAAATGTGCATTCTTGCGCTCATTGAACATAGGCGCCATCTAGTCTCCGGACAACAGGACACACACCAAGGAGACGTTCCATGCGCGCCGTCGGCTTCAATACTCCCCAGCCAATCACCGCCGAAACCTCGCTGATCGACATCGATCTGCCCATGCCGGAAGCGGCGGGCCGCGACCTGCTCGTCGAGATCAAGGCTGTCTCGGTCAATCCGGTCGATACCAAGGTGCGCCGCTCGGCCGCGGTCGAACCCGGCCAGCACCGGATCCTCGGTTATGACGCTGCCGGCGTGGTGAAGGCGGTCGGCTCGGGCGTCAAACTCTTCAAGCCGGGCGACGAGGTCTATTATGCCGGCGTGATCAACCGGCAGGGCACCAATGCGGAATTCCATCTGGTCGACGAGCGCATCGTCGGCTTCAAGCCGAAGACCCTGAGCTTCGAGGAGGCCGCCGCCCTGCCGCTGACGGCGATCACCGCCTATGAGACACTGTTCCACCGCATGAAGGTGCAGGACAAGGTGGCGGGTGCCTGGAACGCGGTGCTGATTATCGGCGGCGCCGGCGGGGTCGGCTCGATCGCCATCCAGCTCCTGCGCGAACTCTCCGACGTGACGGTGATCGGCACCGGATCGCGGCCGGAGACGCAAGGGTGGATCAAGGAACTCGGCGCCCACCATGTGCTCGACCATTCGAAGCCTATGGGGCCGCAGCTTGCCCAGATGGCGATCGGCGCGCCCGCCTTCGTCTTCTCTACGACCCATACGGAAAACCACCTCAAGGACATCCTGGAGCTGATCGCACCGCAGGGCCGCCTGGCGCTGATCGACGACCCGAAGGAGCCGATGGACCTGCGCGCCTTCAAGAGCAAGGCGCTGTCGGTGCATTGGGAAATGATGTTCGCCCGTGCCGTCTTCCAGACCGCGGACATGATCGAGCAGCACAAGCTCTTGAACCACGTCGCCGAACTGGTCGATGCCAAAAAGATCCGCACGACGCTTGCCGAAACGCTGGGGCCGATCAACGCCATGAACCTGAAGAAGGCGCATGCGATGGTCGAAAGCAACCGCACCAAGGGTAAGCTGGTGCTTTCGGGCTTCTGACGAGGCTCTGTAAAAAACAAAGAAAGCCCGCCGTGGCTGAAACGGCGGGCTTTCTTAGCGGCCTGGCGGTGGATCAGGCCTGGATGACGACGACCTTGGCGCCGACATTGACGCGGCTGTAGAGATCGACGACATCATGGTTCATCATGCGGATGCAGCCGCTCGACATGGCAAGCCCGATCGATTGCGGCTGGTTGGTGCCGTGGATGCGGAAATGCGTGTCGTTACCGCCGCGATAGAGATACATGGCGCGGGCGCCGAGCGGATTGTTCGGGCCACCCGGCATGCCGCCTGCGAGCTTCCGGTATCGCTCCTCGCGGCGCTGCATGTTTGCGGTGGGGGTCCAGGTCGGCCATTCGGCCTTGCGGCCGACATAGGCATTGCCGGCGAGCGCCAGTCCGGCCCGGCCGACACCGACGCCATACCGGATCGCGCGGCCGTTGCCGAGGATATAATAGGCGCGGCGGGCCGGCGTATCGACGACCACAGTGCCGGCAGCATACGGGCTGACATAGGCGACTTCGGTGCGGCGCAGCTCCGGCTTGATGTTTTCGACCGGCACGGTCTTCAGCGGAAACTGTTCGTTCGGCAGTGCCGCGTAATTCGTCTGATCGTTGATGGTGGAAGCGCAACCGGCAAGCAGAAGCGGCAGACCGCCAAGAAAGCCGCGACGGGAAATCGACATGAATGTGTCCTTGGTGCGTCGAGAGAATGACGCTGACCTTAAGAATATTATGGTTAATGAAGTGCTAAACGGGCGATTGCCCCAGTCATCACGAACGCGTCAGAAGGACGCTGATGTAGAGATGCAACATTGCCATGTGCGCAATGGGAAATGCATCCTATATGGGCGACCGGGAGGCTAGGATATGCGCACGACCATAACCGTCGACGAAAAATTACTTGCAGAGGCCAAGGAATTCAGCGGGATCGAAAATACCTCCGAGGTGATCAAAAGAGCCCTCACGCTTCTCGTCCAGCACGAGGCAGCGCAGAGGTTGATCATGCTTGGAGGCAGCGCGCCGGATCTGGAAGATCCGCCACGCCGACGCTGGAACCCGGATGGCACTTGGGAGGGTAATCCGGAGTGATCTGCTTGGGGCCTCGCTCTGGCGAACTCCGCGACAGGCACCAGCCTCACATATTCGGATAGACCGGGCCTTCGCCGCCCTGCGGGGGGACCCAGTTGATGTTCTGGTTGGGGTCCTTGATGTCGCAGGTCTTGCAGTGGACGCAGTTCTGGGCGTTGATCACGTAGACTTGGCTGCCGTCCTTCTCCACCCACTCGTAGACGCCGGCCGGACAGTAGCGTGTCGAGGGACCGCCATAGACTTCCAGCTCGGAGCGCTTCTGCAGGTCCATGTCCCTCACTTGCAGATGGACCGGCTGGTCTTCCTCGTGGTTGGTGTTCGACAGGAAGACCGATGACAGGCGGTCGAAGGTCAGCACGCCGTCCGGCTTCGGGTAGTCGATCTTCTTGTGCCGGGCTGCCGGTTCGAGGCTCTGCGCGTCGGTCTTGCCGTGTCTCAGCGTGCCGAAGAAGGAAAAACCGAACAACGTGTTGGTCCACATGTCGAGACCGCCGAGCGCGACGCCCAAACCGGTGCCGAGCTTCGACCAGAGCGGCTTGACGTTGCGCACCCGCTTCAGGTCCGTGCCGATCGGCGTCGAGCGCCATTCGTTTTCGATCTCGACGACCTCGTCATTGGCACGACCGGCTGCGATTGCTCTGGCGATGTTGTCGGCGGCCAGAATGCCGGACAGGACCGCATTGTGGCTGCCCTTGATGCGCGGCACGTTGACGAGGCCGGCGGAACAGCCGATCAGCGCGCCGCCCGGGAAGGTCAGTTTCGGCACCGACTGGTAACCGCCCTCCGTGATGGCGCGGGCGCCGTAGGAGAGGCGCTTCGCGCCCTCGAAGGTTCCCCGGATCGCCTGATGGGTCTTGAAGCGCTGGAACTCCTCGAACGGGTAGAGATATGGGTTCTTGTAGTTCAGGTGCACCACGAAGCCGACGGCGACGAGATTGTCCTCCAGGTGGTAGAGGAAGGAACCACCGCCGGTAGACAAGCCGAGCGGCCAGCCGAACGAGTGCTGCACCAGGCCCGGCCGGTGGTGTTCCGGCTTCACCTGCCAGAGTTCCTTGAGGCCGATGCCGTATTTCTGGGGCTCGCGATCCTTCTGCAGGTCGAACCGCAGGATCAACTGCTTGGCGAGCGATCCGCGCACGCCCTCGCCGATCAGCGTGTATTTGCCGATCAGTTCCATGCCGCGGGTAAAGGCCGGGCCGGGCTCGCCATTGCGCTCGACGCCCATGTCGCCGGTCGCCACGCCCTTGACCGCGCCGTTCTCGTCATAAAGCACTTCGGTGGCGGCAAAGCCCGGATAAATCTCGACGCCGAGCGCTTCCGCCTTTTCGGCGAGCCAGCGACAGACGTTACCGAGCGAGACGATGTAGTTGCCGTGATTGTTCATCAGCGGCGGCATCATGAAGTTCGGAAGCCGGATCGAGCCTGCCGGGCCTAAAAACAGGAAATGGTCGGCGGTGACCGGCTGCTTGAACGGGTGGCCTGCCTCCTCACGCCAGCCGGGCAGCAGCGCATCGATGCCCGACGGATCGACAACCGCGCCGGACAGGATATGGGCGCCGACTTCCGAACCTTTTTCGAGCACCACGACGGTCAGGTCCGGATTGACCTGCTTCAGGCGGATCGCGGCTGAAAGCCCCGCAGGACCCGCGCCGACGATCACCACGTCGAATTCCATGCTCTCGCGTTCTGGCAGTTCTTGCTCGTTCATATCCAACTCCGCTCGCCGGCCCCTTCCGGCTTTATTCAGGCAACCTGTTTGACAAAACCGCCCCGGCTTGTCGAGGCGGGAAAACGTCCTCCGCCTTGTCATTCGCGCAAATGGCGTTTCGGTTTTCTCATATTACGTTTACGTACACGTCAATTATAGGCACCGAACCGCAGAAAGCAAGATCGGCCTTTCGCAGCCTTCTGCCGCTGCTATAAAGGCCCGACAACCGATCACAGGAATTGGGGAAGGAATAAAATCATGGATCTCGGTCTAAACGGCAAACGCGCTCTCGTGCTCGCCTCGTCCCGCGGGCTTGGCCTCGGCATCGCCAAGGCACTTGCGAGCGAGGGCGCCCACGTTCTCCTCGTCGGGCGCTCCGGCGAGCGGCTGGCGGACAATTGCAAGGCGATCAATGCCGAAGGCAAGGGTAAGGCAGACTGGGTCTGGGGCGACCTTTCCGAGGAGAATTTCGTCGAGGCGATGAAGGCTGCCGTCAAGGAGAAGCTCGGCGGCATAGACATCCTGGTCAACAATACCGGCGGCCCGACGCCGGGCACGACAGAAGACATGACCGCCGACAAGCTCGACATCTTCTTCCAGTCCATGGTGCTGCGCGTCATCACGCTCACGAACGCCCTCCTGCCGCAGATGAAGGAACAGGGTTTCGGCCGCATCCTGACCGTCGCCTCCTCCGGCGTCTTCGAGCCGATCGCCAATCTGGCGCTGTCGAACACGCTGCGCTCGGCGCTGGTCGGCTGGAACAAGACGATCGCAACCGAAGTGGCGGGTTTCGGCATTACCTGCAACATGCTGCTTCCCGGCCGCATTCATACCGATCGTATCGACGAACTCGACGGCGCCAATGCCAAGCGCACCGGCAAGTCGGTGGAGGAAATCCGCTCCGCCTCGCTGAAGACCATTCCCGCCGGCCGGCTCGGCAAGGTCGAGGAATTCGCGGCCGCCGGTGCGTTCCTCTGCTCGGTCCCGGCAAGCTATGTCACCGGCACGATGCTCCGGGTCGATGGTGGTGCGTCGCGCTCGATCTGAAGCTTGCGAAAGAGGGTTAAATCCAGGTCGTTAAACATTAAATCGAATTGGGGTGCCGCTGTTGGCGGTATCTCAATTCGCCTGAGTTAAGAGGCAAGCCGGCCCCCCAAAATTAAAGGATCGCCGGCATGATCGAAAGTGTTTCGGGGGCGACCGAGGCTACCCCGCCCAGTGTACCCTCCGCCGTGCCTCACGCCGCGGCGCCTTCCGCTGCCTCCTCGGCGGCCTCGATCTCGGCGACACTTGCGGCCGGACAGGTCGCGACCTATGCAGGCACCTGGGAAGCAGCAACCCGGCACGCAGCCGAGACCTCGGCGATCTCCGGCCGATCGGGAAACATGCATGCGCGAAGCCTCGAGGCCGTGGACGATGTCGTGGTCCGCAATCTTCTCGACAGCCTGTCGCCTTCGAGCCGGATCGCCGGCAGTTTCTTCCTGGCCGACGGCGAAGAACCTGCACCACGGTCGCTGATCGCCACCTATTACGAAGACGTCTGACCGGAGACGTTCCGGACGATCCGACATCACGCGAATGCGTCTCGCGGGAGCACCCGCCCACGCCTATGATCTCCAGACCCTGCCCTCGGAGATTCTTCCATGAAATTCACTCGACTTGCGCTTTCGATCATCGGCATCCTGATGGTGGTGATCGGCCTCATCTGGATCGGCCAGGGCACCGGCGCCTTCCCCTATCCTGCCAGCAGTTTCATGATCAACCAGACGCCCTGGATCATCAGGGGCGCCGGCGTCGCGATCATCGGCCTTGCCGTCATCTGGGGCGCCCGGCGGTTCCTGCGCTAGGCCGGTTGGCAGCGCTTCTCCTGCGCAGCCAAAAGGCGAAGAAGATTAACTCCAGTTCATCTAAGCCCTTCATTACAAACCTTTAATCCGCCTTCACCGGTTAGTGAGCCGGTCGGTAAAAACTTGTCTTTTTTGCGCCGCAATAGGGGCGGTTCGATGGGCCGATGCCATCGAGCACAACCACAAGCGAGCGGTCACCCATGAAGAAGATCTGGATTTTTGCCGGCATTCTTGTCGTTGCCGGCGCTGCGGGCTGGGAGTTCCGCGATCGGATTCCCTTTCTTTCATCCCTCAGCCAGCAGGCCTCTGCCGCTCCCGGCGAAGGCCTGCCGCAGGGCGCACGCCGGCGCGGCGCAGTCGGTCCACCGCCGGCGGTCAAGACGGTCGCCGCCACCCGCACCGCCCTGCCGATGGACGTCACCGCCTCCGGTGCGGCCAATGCCGACGAGAATACCACAATCGCCGCCCAGCAACCGGGCATCGTGGTCAGCATCGCGGCAACCGACGGCGCATTCGTCAAGACGGGCGACCTGATCGCCAAGCTCGACGACCGCACGGCCAAGGCCGCTTTGGACAAGGACAGGGCGTTGCTCGTCCGCGACCAGGCGACGCTCACCCAGGCCCAGACGGCGCTCACCCGCGCCAACGACCTGCTGCGCGGCAATGCCGGCACCCAGCAGACCGTCGACCAGGCGAAGGCGGCGCAGGATACCGCGGCCGCCACCGTGCAGAGCGACAACGCGGCGATCGCAGCCGATCAGATCGACCTCGACCATACCGAAATCCGCGCGCCCTTCGACGGAAGGCTCGGCGACATCGACATCAGCACCGGCGCCTATCTCAGCGCCGGATCGGCGGTGGTGACGATCGCCAAATACGATCCGATCTACGTGAAATTCCACCTTCCCGAAGCCTATCTCGGCCAGCTCAAGCAGGGCGCGACGGCGAAGGCGGTAACGGTCGATGCCGTGCCGCAGGGCGGCGGCACTTCGGCCAAGGGAACCTTGAGCTTCTTCGACAACACTGTCGATCCGGCTTCGGGCACGATCCTTGCCAAGGCGCGGTTCGACAATCCGTCCGGAACGCTGTGGCCGGGGCAATCGCTGAATGTCACCGTGCATTTTGAGAGCGGCGCCAAGGACATCGTGGTGCCGACGGTGGCGGTCAATCCGGGCGTCGACAGCCCGTTCGTCTACGCGATTGGCGACGACAGTAAGGTGCACGCGACGCCGGTGAAGGTGGCGCGCTCCAATGGTCCGGACATGGCGATTGCCAGCGGGCTCACCGAAGGTGCGCATGTGGTGGTCGAGGGCCAGGTGCAGCTCGTCGATGGCGCCACCGTCGTCGAGCAGTTCGGCAATGGCCAGAAGACGGCCGGTGCCAAGAGCAGCGATCGGGCGATCGAAATGGGGGCAGCGCAATGATCCCGCAATTCTGCATCCGCCGCCCGGTCGCCACCACGCTGCTCGCTATCGGCGCCGTGCTCGCCGGCCTTGCCGGCTATCAGCTGCTGCCGGTCGCCGCCCTGCCGCAGGTCGATTTCCCGACCATCAACGTCTCCGCCCAGCTGACCGGCGCCTCGCCGCAGACGATGGCGACGGCGGTGTCGACGCCGCTGATCAAGCAGTTCGAGACGATCCCCGGGATCAGCGAGATCAGCGCCACCAACTCGCTCGGCAATACCTCGATCGTGCTGCAGTTCGATCTCAACCGCGATATTGACGCGGCGGCGGCCGACGTGCAGGCGGCGATCTCGCATGCGACCCGGCAGCTGCCGGACAACATGACGACGCCACCGAGCTACCGCAAGACCAACCCGGCCGACGCGCCGGTCCTGCTCCTGTCGATCCGCAGCGATACGATGCCGCGCAGCAAGATCGACGAGATCGCCGAGGACGTCCTCTCCCCATCGCTCTCCACCCTTCCCGGCGTCGCGGAAGTATCGATCTTCGGCGCCCAGACCTATGCGGTGCGCGTCGAGGTCGATCCCAACAAGCTGCAGGCCCGCAATCTCGGTGTCGACAACGTCACCAATGCCATCTCCACCGCCAACAGCCAGGCGCCGGTCGGCTCGCTCGAGAACAACAGCCAGCGCCTGACCATCAATGCCGATACCCAGCGCACCAATGCCGACCAGTTTCGTTCGCTGGTGATCGCCAGTCCGAACGGCGCCCCCGTCCATCTCGGCGACGTCGCCAACGTTCAGGACAGCGTCGCTAATCTCGACGCGGGAAGCTGGTATGACGGCAACCAGTCGATCATCCTCGCCATCCAGCGCCAGCCGGATGCCAATACGGTCAATGTCGTCGATGCGGTGCGCGCCAAGCTGCCCGGACTTTCCGCCGAGCTGCCGGCCGCCGTGTCGATCAACGTCATGAACGATTCCTCGACGGCGATCCGTGCCTCGATCTCGGACGTGCAGTTCACGCTGATGCTGACGATCGGCCTTGTCGTGCTGGTCATCTATCTCTTCCTCGGCCGGATCACCGCCACCCTCGTTCCGGGGCTTGCCGTGCCGCTGTCGCTGATCACCACGTTCGGCGCCATGTATGTGCTCGGCTACAGTATCGACAACATCTCGCTGCTCGGACTGACGCTTGCGGTCGGCCTGGTGGTGGACGATGCGATCGTCATGCTGGAAAACATCATGCGGCATGTCGAGGACGGCATGGCGCCGATGCAGGCGGCCCTGCAGGGAGCCGGCGAAGTCAGCTCGACGATCATTTCCATGTCGGTGTCGCTGATCGCCGTATTCATCCCGATCCTCCTGATGGGCGGGGTGGTCGGGCGGCTGTTCAACGAATTCGGCATGGTGGTGGCGCTCGCCATCGTCGCCTCGGCGGTCGTCTCACTGACGGTGACGCCGATGCTCGGTTCGCGTCTATCCGGCGCCGAACATCACCCGGGCCTGGTGGTGCGTATCTTCGATGCCGGTTTCAGCCGCACGCTCAACGGCTATGACCGGGCGGTCGGCTGGTGCCTTCGGAACCGAGCGATCATCCTTCTCGTCTTCCTCGCCTCGGTCGGCGCCTCGGTCTATCTTTTCTGGACGTTGCCCACGAGCTTCTTCCCGCAGGAGGATATCGGCCGGCTGACGATCTCGACGCAGGCCCGCGAGGACATTTCCTATCCGGCGATGCGCGACCTGCAGGCGCAGGTGGCCGCCGCCGTGCAGAAGAACCCCGCGGTCAACCACGTCACCTCGATCGTCGGCAGCAACGGCCGCAGCTCGCTCAACAACGGCACGATCTGGGTGGAACTGAAGGATCGCGACCGGCGTCCGCCGCTCGACCAGACGCTGCGCGAACTCCGGCAGGCGACATCCGGCTTCGCCGGCATGAAGACCTTCATCACGCCGCAGCAGAGCCTGCGCTTCGGCGGCCGCGCGACGGCCAGCCAGTACCAGCTCGTCGTGCAAGCGCTGAATGCCTCGCAGACCAGCGAATGGTCGGACAAGATCCAGGCCGCGATGCGCGCCGACCGGGCGCATTTCACTGACGTCACGTCCGACGCCCAGAACGACGCGATCGAGGCCAATATCAAGGTCGATCCGGAAAAGGCAGCGTCCTTCGGCATTACCGACGACGAGTTGCGCAAGACGCTGCAGATGGCGTTCGGCGGTTATACGGCCGCCGAAATCCAGTCGACCGGCGACAGCTACGACGTGATCACCGAGTTCGACAATACCCAGCAATGGAACGACCAGATGCTGCAGGGTGTCAGGGTGCTGTCCTCGAACGGCGCGCTGGTGCCGCTCTCGAATTTCGCGACGGTGGTGCGCCAGACCGCACCGGTCACCATCAACCAGACCGGCCAGCTGGTCTCGACGACCGTGTCGTTCAACCTGCCGGCCGGCGTCTCGCTCTCCGATGCGACGGCGGCAGTCGACCAGATCAAAGCAAACCTGCAGATGCCGAACGACGTGTTCACCTCCTATGGCGGCACCGCGCAGATCTTTCAGCAGAGCCAGGGCAACACGCCGATGCTGATTCTGGCTGCGGTGCTCACCATCTACGTGGTGCTCGGCGTGCTCTACGAGAGCTTCATCCACCCGCTGACGATCCTGTCGGGCCTACCGGCCGCGGCCTTCGGAGCGTTGCTGGCACTAAAGCTGTTCGGTTTCGACCTGTCGATCATCGCGCTGATCGGGCTTCTGATGCTGATCGGCATCGTCAAGAAGAACGCGATCATGATGATCGACGTGGCGGTGGAGACGATGCGCTCGAAGGGGGAAACGGCGGCAGTTGCAATCCACGAGGCCTGCGTGCGGCGTTTCCGGCCGATCATGATGACGACCTTCTGCGCCTTGCTCGGGGCGCTGCCGATCGCCCTCGGCACCGGCGCCTCTTCCGAGCTTCGCCAACCGCTGGGCATCGCTGTCGTTGGCGGGCTGATCGTTTCCCAGGCGCTGACGCTGTTCATCACGCCGGTCATCTTCGTGGAGATGGATCGGTTTGGCCGCTTCCTCGGGAGGCTTTGGTCGAGGAAGGACAAGGACCTGCATGAGGCGAACGACGACGTGCCGACGGCGATTGCGGCCGAGTGAGGCCCCCTGCCCGCCGCCCGAAAAGGGCAGGCGGGCAGGCGTCAGTGCAGGTAACCTTAATCGATAACCTGAACAACGGACTCCGTTTGCATTAGCCACCGCTAAAGCTTCTTATAGGTCGTGCAGCGTAGTACTGCGTACGCGCTGCGGCGGTCGGGCTTGGGGGTCGCCCGGCCGCTTTCAGTTTCAGGTAAGAGGCTGGAAAATCAGAAACTTTCTGCCAGTTTCGGCAAATCCCTGATCAGCCCATCCCGCACCACGAAGCTGATCGGCTCGTTGGGGTACCGCTTTGTATCGACCAGCAGCCTTGCGAAAATGACCCGCCGTTCGTCCTTCATCGCCCAGCCGACGAACCAGCCGAGCGGGCGGGCGTAATCCACCTTGCCGGCCTTGTCGCGCAGCCAGCCGGAACCGGTCTTGCCCTGGATGTCCCAGCCGTCGCCGGCCTCGAAATGCGGCACGATCGCCAGCGTCATGTCGACCGCATGTTCGGAGATCGGCAGGCCGCCATTGAGGAAACGGCGCAGGAACTGGACCTGCTGGTCGGCCGAAATCTTCAGCGACGACATCAGCCAGGATTCGGTCAGGCCGTCGGTGTTGCCCGGACCGCCGGCGATGTCGCGGTTGCCGTAGCCAAAGCGCTGGATGTAGTCCGCAAACTTGGGCTTGCCGAGCTTGCGGGCAATTTCCTGCGAATACCAGACGATCGATTCCTTTTCCCAGATCAGCGGATCGACATCCTTCTTCACCCGCTCCGGTCCCTTGAACTTCGCCTGGTATTTCCAGCGCGGGTTCTGGGCGTCGGTGAGGATGCCGGCGTCGTAGCCCATCATGGCCAAAGGAAGTTTGAAGGTCGACTGGGGATAAAAGCCCTGATCACAGGTGCCCTGGCGGTAAAGCGCATCGCCGCTCTCCTCGTCGATGATGACGGTGCAGCGGATCGGATCGGCGGCACCAGCAGAGCTGCATTCGAGAAAAGTCGCGGTAATTCCGAGAGAAAATGCCAGAAGGAATGAATTTCTGAAAGCCATCGCGGTGCTCCAAATGGGGTGACCCGGCTTTTCTAGGTCGGCTTGTAAGCCCTAATCAAACGATGATATCTGCGGTCAGGCATGAATCAAACTAGGGCATGGCCATGGTTCGACCATATTTGCCGCTGAACGCGCTGCGGGCTTTCGAGGCGGCCGCGCGGCACCTCTCGTTCACCCGGGCGGCGATCGAGCTCAACGTCACCCAGGCGGCCGTCAGCCATCAGGTGAAACTGCTCGAACAGCGGCTCGGCGTGACCCTGTTCCGGCGCCTGCCGCGCGGACTGATGATCACCGAGGAAGGATTGGCTCTGCTGCCGGCGCTGCAGGATTCATTCGACCGGATGGCGGACATGCTGGAGCGGTTCGAGGGCGGGCATGTGCGCGAGGTGGTGAAGCTCGGCGCGGTCGGCACGCTGGCGGTCGGCTGGCTGCTGCCGCGGCTTGTCGATTTCCGGCAAAAATATCCGTTCATCGACCTGCGGCTCTCGACCAACAACAACCGCGTCGATATTGCCGCCGAAGGGCTCGACTACACGATCAAGTTCGGCAACGGCGCCTGGCACGATATCGAGGCGGAAGCGTTGTTCGAGACACCGCTGTCCGTCCTCTGCGTGCCGCCGGTCGCAAGGCAGCTCAAAGCCCCGGAGGACGTCGCGCACCAGGTGCTGCTGCGCTCCTATCGCGCCGACGAATGGCCAAGCTGGTTCGAGGCCGCCCATGTCGCCCCGCCGCAAATCCGCGGCCTGGTGTTCGACAGCTCCGTGCTGATGGTCGAGGCAGCGATGCAAGGGGCCGGCGTGGCGCTCGCCCCTCCCCTGATGTTCTCCCGCCAGCTTGCCTCCGGCATGATCGAACAGCCCTTCCCGATCACCATTTCCAAGGGCAGCTACTGGCTGACCCGGCTCAAATCCCGCACCGTGACGCCGGCCATGGAAATGTTCAGGAACTGGCTGACGCAGCAGGCGGCGGAGACTCGGGCAAAAATCTAGGCCTCCTCCGCCGCCCGCCGCGCGGATTTCATCGCCTCGGTGATCGCCA
This sequence comes from Neorhizobium tomejilense, assembly GCA_002968845.1. Lineage (GTDB taxonomy): Bacteria > Pseudomonadota > Alphaproteobacteria > Rhizobiales > Rhizobiaceae > Neorhizobium > Neorhizobium tomejilense. The sequence continues at coordinate 65,333 of PVBG01000023.1, forward strand.
CGGTCTCGACCGAGACGCGGGTAACGCGCATCAGCAGGTCGACGACCTTTTCCTTGTAGTCGGCAAAACGATAGGTGTTGAATTTTTCGCGGATGGTCGGGTCCTTCGGGGTCTTTTCCTTGTACTGGTCAAGAATCCATTCGAGCCCGGAGCGATTGCCGAGCCGGTAGGTCCAGACCTCGGGCGGAATGCCCGAGAGCGTCGTTTCCCCGTCGAGCCGGATGATGCCGGCATCCTTGTCGGCCTTGAGGACGGTTTTCGGCGAGACGCCGGCCGCACGGGCCTTTTCATCGGCGGCATCGAGGCGTTGCAGCGGCCAGGGCTCGACGGTCTCGTAGCCGATATGCAGTTCCATCAGCCGCCTGCCCCAGCCGGCCCAGGTCCAAAAATCGGGATAGAAGGGAATGCGCGGGAATTCGCGCTTCAGGTTCAGCGCGTATTTTTCGCGATAGACGGGATCGTGCAGGACGCCGTAGACATAGTGGAAGATGTCTTCCTTGGTGATCTTTTCGCCCTTGCCGTAGTGGTCGCGGAACTGTTTTTGACCCCAGTCGGTGATGTTGTCGATGCGTTCGCCATCGGGGGTGTAGCGGTAGCGGGGGAGGCTCTGGCTACCTGAGGCGGCTCCGACGTAGCACAAGTCCGGAACCACGTTCGCAATGGATGCCAACCATGGCTTCTGCGACCCTGGGTTTGTGAATATGATGACAGAATTTTCGTGTTGATTTCCTAGAGGAAAAATTACCGAATTCTTGTAAAGACGATGAATAATATCTCTATCGAAATAGACTTTTATCTTTATAAATGGCCTGTAAACTGCCATTGCAACATTGTCTTTGGATATATTTATATCTTTTTCACCTCGAAGACTTTTCTCAAGTTCTGCTGTCCATTTGATAGATCGTGAAACGTAGCCAGATGTATTATTTGGCCTGCCATCGGCTACCCAACGTCCTTTTTCGCTTGTATACTTATCAATAAAATAGGAAATTTTTCTCTCAAGTACCTTTTGCGAGAAATCGTAAGCCCACTCATCTCTATTGGTTGCAATTCCCAGTGAGTTAAGTCGAAAAATCGCCCTCTCCTGTCCCGCCGTCTTTGCCGCCTTGGTCTTCTTGTCCGCCACCGGGATCATTGTGTCCCAGTCATTCTCCGTCAGATTGAGCCAGTTGGCGCTCTTGTCGGGCTCGATCCGTTCATATTTCAGCGTCGACAGTTTCGACGACCCGAGGAAGCTCAGCTTGTCCGCCGCCGTGTCGAATTCCGGCCGGCGAGCGTAGAAGATCTTGCAGCCCTTCTGCTTGCGGCGCTTGACCATGAAGGAGATGGCGACGCCGGTCTGGATACCGAAGACATTGTGCTTGGTGCCCGAAAGCTTCGGATTGGCGCGCACATCGCCGCCGAGATCGACGACGTAGATCTCGTTGAACTCTTCGGCCACCGCCTTGCGGAAACCGTCGAAGGTTCGGCTTTCGATGAAACTCCGGTTGGTGATGAAGGCGAGCACCCCATCGTCGTGCATGCGATCGGACGCCCACCGGAAGAAGCGGGCGTACATGTCGTAGACCTTGGTCTTCTGCGCCGTGGACAGCCGTATGTAGCTCGACTTGATCAACTCATCGACCCGCTTGTAGTCACGGTTCTTGTTGTTGTCGTTCTCGTTTGCCTGGTTGGCATTATAGGGCGGGTTGCCGATGATCACCGAAATCTTGCGGGCGTTCTGTCGCTTCACGCGGGCGACGTTCTCCTCCGACATGGCGCCGAAAAGTTCGTGCTGATGCCCGGAACGGATGCCTAGCCCGCCGACATTGTCCAGCGTATCGACGAAGCAGAGGTTCGGATATTCGGCGAACTGCCCGGTAATCGCCGCATAGGTCGCCTCGATATTCAGGTTGGCGACGTAATAGGGCAGGATCGCCACTTCGTTGGCATGCAGTTCGTTCTTGTATTTGTGGGCGAGCTTCTTGGGGTCGCCGCGAAAGCTTTCGAGAAGTTCGCAGATGAACGTGCCGGTGCCCGTCGCCGGGTCGAGGATCTCGACATGCTCGTCGATCAGGTTCTTGCCGAAATGTTTTTCGCAGAGCCAGTCGGCCCCTTCGATCATGAACTTGACGATCTCGTTCGGCGTGTAGACGACGCCGAGGCGGTCGGCCTTCTTCGGATCGTAGACCTTGTAGAAATTCTCGTAGATCAGCTTGAGGAAGGTCTGCTTTTCCGAATGGCTGTTGATCTGCGCCGCATTCGCCCGGATCGCCGCATAATAGGGCTCCAGCCCCTTCAGCGTGTCACGCTTCACAGCGCCGGTGAAGAATTTCCCTTCGAGCGCATAGAGTTCCTTGGCGATGTTGTTCTCGTGGTGGAAATCGCCCTCATTGAAGATATGGGTGAAGATTTCCTCGGTCAGGATGTGCTGGATCAGCATTTCCCGGACATCCGCCTCGCCGAGCGTCGGATTGATCGTTTCCTGGCAGGTTTTCAGGAAACGGGCCGCCTCGGCCCGGAAGGCGGCATTGTCGCCATAGGCGGTGTCGATCCGCGCGCGCAGCGCATCGAGAACCGTCGGCAGATCAGCCTTGAAACGGGCGACCGCCTTGCGGAACTCGGCAATTTCCGGCCGCTCGTAGGAAAAGAACAGCGAGACCAGCCGCGACAGGCTCGCCGTATCGGTCATCGAGGCGCGGGTGACCTCCTGGCGGTTCTGGATCAGCACCGCCGTTTCGGAATTCTCAAAGACGATATTGTCCTGCGGATAGCCCTTGGCGAGCTTCTTGCGGATCTCCTCGTCGAGATCGTCCTTGGTGTCCTTGGCCTCCCAATAGCCGAGGGGCACGCGAATATCGTGAAGAACGGTGCCGTCCGGATAGACGGTCGTCTTCAAAGTGGTCTGGACCGGATATTCCTCCAGGAAGACGAGCTTGTCGGACGCCGCCCACGAGTCCAGGAGGCGCCGGAAGGCCGGGCGGATGATCTGTTCGTTGGAAAGGCCGGAAAACTTCCGCAGCCGATCGATCTCGGCAAGATATTGATTGATAAGCTGCTGACTCATGAATCCCCCTGAAGCCGGGACATTAGAACGCAGCGGCTCCAAGCGGAAGCGCGAAATCTTGCACACCCCACAACCGCTGCCAAAGCGAAGCCTCCCCTTGCCATCCCGCCTGCCTTGTGCGATCACCCGCCCTCTCAAAAATTCCGGGGCGCCAGAAGCGCCCTTTTCGCATTCGGAACCTGCCGGCGCATTGCCGGGGGTTCCGGTTCAATGATTTTCGATGGATAAAAGGAGCACGGCGATGGCACGGGCGCTCGGGCTTGATTTCGGCACCACCAATACGGTTCTGGCACTGGCGGATGGCGGCAGCACCACGCATTCGATGCGTTTTTCCAGCAGCGCCGGCGAGAGCGATTCGATGCGCACGGCGCTCTCCTTCATGAAGGATCCGGTGATGGGGGCGCAGGCGCTGAAGGTCGAGGCCGGCCAGGCGGCGATCCGCCAGTTCATCGACAATCCCGGCGACTGTCGCTTCCTGCAGTCGATCAAGACGTTTGCGGCAAGCGCGCTGTTCCAGGGCACGCTGGTGTTTGCCCGCCGGCACGTCTTCGAGGACCTGATGGAGATTTTCCTGAAGCGCCTGAAGATCTACGCGGACGGCAACTGGCCGACCGACGTGTCGCGGGTGATCGCCGGACGGCCGGTGCATTTCGCCGGTGCCAATCCGGATCCGAAGCTGGCGACCGAGCGCTACAACGAGGCGCTGACGCGGCTCGGCTTTCCGGAAATCCACTATGTCTACGAACCGGTCGCGGCCGCTTATTATTTTGCCCAGACGCTGAAGAGCGACGCCACCGTTCTCGTCGCCGATTTCGGCGGCGGCACGACCGATTATTCGCTGATCCGCTTCGAAACCAAGGCCGGCAAGCTGACCGCCACCCCGATCGGGCATTCGGGCGTCGGCGTCGCGGGCGACCATTTCGACTACCGGATGATCGACAACCTGGTGTCCCCCGAAATCGGCAAGGGCAGCAAGTTCAAGAGTTTCGACAAGGTGCTGGACGTGCCGGCCGGCTATTACGTCAATTTCGGCCGCTGGAACCAGCTGTCGATCTTCAAGGCCACGCGCGAATTCGCCGACCTGAAATCGCTGGTGCGCTCGGCGCTGGAGCCGGAAAAGCTCGAACTGTTTGTCGACCTCGTCGACCATGACGAAGGATATCCGCTCTACCAGGCGATTTCGGCGACCAAGATGGCGCTGTCGGGAGCCGAGGAAGCGGAATTCAACTTCGCGCCGCTTGGGCGTGCCGGCCGGAAAATAGTGAAGCGCACCGATTTCGAAGGCTGGATCGCCGAGGACCTCGGCCGCATCGAAGGTGCGCTCGACGAGGTGCTGCAAAAGACCGGCACCGCGCCTTCCGAGATCGACAAGGTGTTCCTGACCGGCGGCACCTCCTTCGTGCCGGCCGTGCGACGGATTTTCACGCAGCGATTCGATGCCGGCAAGATCGAGACCGGCGGCGAACTGCTGTCGATCGCCCACGGCCTGGCGCTGATCGGCGAGAGCGACAATGTCGCGCAATGGGCGGCTTGAGGGTACGGCTGGCTGATCTCCCCCTTGTGGGGGAGATGCCCGGCAGGGCAGAGGGGGGTGCCGCGGTACATTCTTCCGCCACTGCATTTGCTGAACCGTTGCTACCCCCTCTGTCACTTTCGTGACATCTCCCCCTCAAGGGGGGAGATTATGGGAGACTGCCCCTCCGCCGTCCACATGCCAACGCCCGTTCGAGCCCAAAACCGGTTCCCTCTCGCACGCGACATGCTGTAGTGTGAATCAGATGAACCTCGTCAAAGACATGGACGCCCCCGAGCTCGCCGCCCTTCTGCATTTCTATGCGGATGCGGGCGTGGAGTGGCTTGTCGAGGATGAGCCGGTGGACCGGTTCGCGCAATTTGCGGCCCAGAAGGCGGCGCAGGCCGATGCCAGGGCGCCCGCGTCTGCCCGGCAGCAGCAGCAGCCGACGAACTATGAGCAGGCGCCGACCTCCCAGGCAGCCGCGGCAACGCCGAAACGCACCGCTCCTACGGCGCGCGCGTCAGCACCTCCACCCGCCTCCGCGCCCGTATCGGTACCGGACGAACAGGCGGTCGCCTCGGCACGGTTTGCGGCCGAAAGCGCCCGTTCGCTCGACGAACTCAGAACCGCGCTGGAGGCCTTCAACGGCTGTAACCTGAAGAACGGCGCGCGCAACACGGTGTTTGCGAGCGGCAACCCCGCTTCCGGCATCATGGTGATCGGGCCGATGCCGAATGCGGACGACGATCGCGACGGCATTCCCTTCTCCGGGCGGCAGGGGCAGTTGCTCGACCGCATGCTCGGCGCGATCGGGCTTTCCCGCGACAACGTTCTGCTGACCAATGTCATCCCCTGGCGGCCGCCGGGCAACCGCATGCCGTCGCAGGCCGAGATGGATATCTGCCGGCCGTTCCTCGAGCGTCAGGTGGCGCTCGCGGAGCCGAAACTCCTGCTGCTCCTCGGCAACTTCCCGGCCCGTTTCTTCTTCGGCGGCAACGGGACGATCCATTCGATGCGCGGCGAATGGCGGGACATCGGTTTCGGCGGCGTGACGCTTTCGGCGATCGCTACCCTGCATCCGCAGGAACTGCTTGCGGCCCCTGCCAACAAGGCGCTCGCCTGGCAGGACCTTTTGATGTTCAAAATGCGTTTGTCGGCGCAGTGATTGCCCGCATTTCAGGCAGATTGAACCCTAATTCGAGTAAAGTTACGGAAATATGAAAAATGCCATGCAACCGACGCATGGCAGTGCAGCGTTTTGCTGCATTGCAGAATCGATGCTGCATTGCAATATTAAGCCGGTGTCTTGGGAGGAATTCTAGGTTTAAGGAACCAAGGCCAATGACGACCCGCTTCCGCCCGATCCATTCGGGCTTCGAAACTCTTCGCATCGCCGGCCTGTCGCCGCGCTCGACGAAGGGCTATCACCATTTCGGCTCCGCGACGAACGAGCAGCTCACCTCCTGCGCCATGGCGCGCCCGGTCGGCGTCACTCGTCCGGCTTCGGTCTTCGCCGATTTCCGCGAACGTTGATCGCGCGACCCAAGGAAGCATCAGCCATGACGGCCATCCTCCACCCGATCCGCACCCTGCGTGAGAACTTTTCTCACATCGGCGCTGCCGTGAACGCATCGCGCGAATACAGCCGCGCCGGTGCCGTCCGCGCCTCTACCGAAGCGGCCAACCCGGTCGCCGCGGCCATCCCGCTTTAAGCATCCGGCTTTTCAAGCCCCGGGGGTCAAGCCCCGGGCGGCGAAGCCTTGCGCGCCGCCTTCCGCTCGAGCCCCAGTTGATGCTCGCGGTAGATGATGAAAATCCCCGCCGATACCGTGATCGCCGTCCCGACCAGCATGGCCGCCGTCGGCACATCCCCGAACAGAACATAGGCGATGCAGATCCCGAGAAGGATCGAGGTGTATTCGAACGGCGCCACCGTCGAGACATCCGCATTGCGGTAGCTTTCGGTCAGCAAAATCTGGCCGATGCCGCCGCAGAACCCGGAGCCGATCAGGAAAAGCTTCTCCGGCATCGTCAGCTCTGCCCAGCCGAAGGGCAGGCTGAGCAGTGAAAACAGCGCGCCAGAAAGCGAGAAATAAAGCACGATCGTTGCCGTCTTCTCGGTGCGCACGAGCTGGCGCGTCTGGATCATCGCAAAGCCGGCCAGCACCGCCGAGAGGATGACGGAGGCCGCGCCCATCGCCTGCTCCGAGCCCATTCCGCCCTGTTCGAACATGGTGAGTTTCGGCCAGGAGATGATCACCACCCCGACCATGCCGACCATGACCGCGCTCCAGCGATAGATACGCACCGTCTCCTTCAGGAAGACCGCGGCGAAGACGACCGCCAGCAGCGGCGAGGAATAACCGATCGCGATCGCATCCGGCATCGGCAGGTGCACCAGACCGTAAAAGCCGAAGACCATCGAGAGAATGCCGAGAAAACCGCGTTTCACATGGCCGGTCAGGCTGTTCGTGTGGAAGGCGCCGCGCAACTCGCCCTGGAAGGCGAGATAGACCATGATCGGCACAAGCGCGAAGGCAGAACGATAGAAGGTGATCTGGCCTGCCGGGATATCGGGACCTGCGGCTTTGATACAGGTCTGCATCATCACGAAGATCACCACGGAGGTGACTTTGAACATGATCCCGCGCAGGGGATTCAGGGCATCGGCGGCCATCAATAACTCATGGGGATTCTTGGGGGATTTTCGGTGGAAATCCAGTCCGCACGGACAGGGCGTTTTGGAGAGGCGATCGGGGAAGATTCAGTTTGACGGCAAAGTAACGGAAAAGTGCCGTGAAGGGGATCAAAACTGATGATAGGTCGATCAATATCCGTGACCTTGTGAAAGATTGCGCGAAATACAGCGGATCAAAATCACGCTTTATTTTAGCCAAAGTTTCAACAATCGTTTAGCATTGCGTGCAATTATCCCCGCGGCGACGGGTGTGTGTGCCAGTTCGAGGGAGTGCTGCGAAGCTCCCGACACCAATTTGAAGAGCCGGTTCAGGAAGCAACATGCGAACAGATACGGGCCAGATCGTTCATCTGGCAGATTACCGCCCCACCGACTTCGTCCTGGAACGCGTCGATCTGACCTTCGAGCTCGACCCAACCAACACCAAGGTTGATGCGCGGCTGATCTTCCACCGGCGCCAAGGTGTCGACCCTTCGGCGCCGCTTGTGCTGGATGGCGACGAACTGACGCTGTCCGGACTGCTGCTCGACCAGAACGAAGTGCCCGCGGCGCAATACGATGCGACGCCGGAAAGCCTGACGATCCGCAATCTGCCCGCCGACGCTCCTTTCGAAATCACCGTCACCACCTTCATCAATCCGGAAGCCAACACCCAGCTGATGGGCCTCTATCGGACCAACGGCATCTATTGCACCCAGTGCGAGGCGGAAGGCTTCCGTCGCATCACCTATTTCCCCGACCGGCCGGATGTGCTGGCGCCCTATACGATCACCATCATCGGCGACAAGGCCGCCAACCCGGTCATGCTGTCGAACGGCAATTTCCTCGGCGGCGCCGGTTACGACGAGGGCCGCGCGTTTGCCGCCTGGTTCGACCCGCATCCGAAGCCGAGCTATCTCTTCGCGCTGGTCGCCGGCGATCTCGGCGTGGTCGAGGACACGTTCGTCACCATGTCCGAGCGCGAGGTGACGCTGAAGATTTATGTGGAGCATGGCAAGGAGGCACGCGCGGCTTATGCCATGGACGCGCTGAAGCGCTCGATGAAGTGGGACGAGGAGCGGTTCGGCCGCGAATACGACCTCGACATCTTCATGATCGTCGCCGTGTCGGACTTCAACATGGGGGCCATGGAGAACAAGGGCCTCAACGTCTTCAACGACAAATACGTTCTCGCCGACCCGGAAACCGCGACCGACCAGGACTACGCCAATATCGAGGCGATCATCGCCCACGAATATTTCCACAACTGGACCGGCAACCGCATCACCTGCCGCGACTGGTTCCAGCTCTGCCTCAAGGAAGGCCTGACGGTCTATCGCGACCACGAGTTTTCCGCCGACCAGCGTTCGCGCGCGGTGAAGCGCATCGCCGAGGTGCGGCACCTGAAATCGGAGCAGTTCCCGGAAGATGCCGGTCCGCTCGCGCATCCGGTCCGCCCGACCAAATACCGCGAGATCAACAACTTCTACACGACCACCGTCTACGAAAAGGGCTCGGAAGTCACCCGGATGATCGCCACGCTTCTCGGCCGTGACGATTTCAAGGCGGGCATGGACCTCTATTTCGAGCGCCACGACGGACAGGCCGCGACGGTCGAGGATTTCGTCAAGTCGTTCGAGGATGCGAGCGGCCGCGACCTTACGCAATTCTCGCTCTGGTATCACCAGGCCGGCACGCCTCTGGTCACTGTGTCGAGCGACTACGACCAGGCAAGCGGCACCTTCAAGCTGTCGCTCGAGCAGATGATCCCGGCGACCCCCGGCCAGACGGCCAAGGAGCCGATGCACATCCCGCTCTCCTTCGCGCTCATCCTCGACAACGGCTCGGCGGCAGTGCCGACCAAGGTCGCTGGTGGCGAAGTCACCGGCGACGTGCTGCATCTGACCGAACGCCGGCAGACCTTCACCTTCTCGGGGATTTCCTCCCGTCCCGTCCTGTCGCTCAACCGTTCGTTCTCGGCACCGATCAACCTGCATCTCGACCAGACGCCGGCCGATCTTGCCCATATCGCCCGCCACGACACCGACCTCTTCGCCCGCTGGCAGGCGCTGACCGATCTTGCTCTGCCGAACCTGATGCAGGCGGCGCGCAACGCGCGGGACGGCAAAAAAATCACCTGCGACCCAGCTTTCGTCGCAGCACTTCTCGAAGCCGCCGGCGACGAGACGCTGGAGCCCGCCTTCCGCGCCCAGGCGCTCACGCTGCCGAGCGAGGCAGACATTGCCCGCGAACTCGGCGGCAACAATGACCCGGATGCGATCCATGCTGGCCGCAACGCGATTCTTTCGGAAATTGCCAAGGCCGGCACCAGAACCTTCCTGCGCCTGTTCGAGGACATGAAGGTCAAGGGCGCCTTTACGCCGGATGCGGCAAGTGCGGGCAAGCGCTCGCTGCGCAACACCGCGCTGTCCTACCTGACCTACGCGGAAGGAACGCCAGCCCGCGCGGCCGCAGCCTTCGCATCCGCCGACAACATGACCGATCTCGCCCAGGCGTTGGCGGTGCTCGCCCATCGTTTCCCGGACGCGCCGGAAACGACAGACGCGCTCGCCACGTTCCTCGCGCGCTTCGACGGCAATGCCCTTGTCGTCGACAAGTGGTTCTCGGCCCAGGCGACCATTCCGGGTGCCGGCGCGCTTGCCCGCGTCAGGGCGCTGATGGAAAACCCGCGCTTTATCGCCAGCAATCCGAACCGGGTGCGCTCGCTGATCGGCACGTTCGCCTTCGGCAATCCGACCGGCTTCAACCGCGCCGATGGCGAAGGTTACCGGTTCCTGGCCGAGCAGATCCTGGCGATCGATCCGCGCAATCCGCAGCTTGCGGCCCGTATCCTCACCTCGATGCGTTCATGGCGATCGCTGGAACCCCAGCGCGCCGACCATGCCCGCGGGGCGTTGACCACGATCGAACAGGCGGCAACGCTTTCGACCGACGTGCGAGACATCGTCGAGCGGATGCTGAAAGGCTGAGCCTAATGCGCCGGCTTCAAGCGCCGGCGCATTTTTCCAGGAAGCTGGAAACCAGCGAGCGGCAATAGTCGGTCGTCAGCTCGCGATCGCCGAACAGGATGTGGTAGATGATCGGCGCGACGACGACGTCGATCGCTTCGCTCACGTCGAAGCCGCTCTCGCCCCTGCTCAAGGCGCGCTCGCGCAACGTCTCCAGGTGATCATAGGTAAATTGGCAGCAGCGGCCCGCCGCATTGCCCTCCATGCTGCCGAGCACATCCGCCAGCATCGAACGTCCGACCTTCGACGACATCTCCTCCGCATATTGAAGAATGAAGGTTTCGAGGTCGGACCCCATCGCGCCGGTATCTTCCGGGTCGGCAACCGGCCGCATGCGCGCGACCGCGACATCTGCCAGGAGTTCCGACAGATCCCCCCAGCGGCGATAGATGGTCGACGGCGTCACGCCGGATTTTTCCGCAATCATCGGCACGGTGATCTCGCCGCGATCCATGGTCTTCAGCATATCCCGTACCGTGCGATGCACCTCCGACTGTATGCGGGCACTGCGCCCACCCTGGCGCACCATTTCCCTGGCCAATCTGTTCTCCTTGCCGGCACGTGCCGGAGATATGAAATTCCTTAACGCAAAGATATTGCATTAATCCGGCAATGCAACTACATGCGGCTAACGCTAAAAATTTGCGTTAAGGTGAACCGCCATGAGCAGCATCCTCCCCTCGCCCAGTTCCCCGTCGGCTTTCCGGATGACGGTCTACAGTTTCATATTCGCGGTGCTGATCTCCGCGACCAGCAGCGCGCCGACGCCGCTCTACCATCTCTACCAAGAGCTCTTTCATCTCTCTCCGGCGATGATCACCCTGATCTTCGGTTCCTACTCTTTCGCGCTGCTCGCGGCGCTTCTGACCGTCGGCGGGCTTTCGGACTATCTCGGGCGCCGCCCGCTGATCCTGCTGGCACTGACCTTCAACGCCGCCGCGCTGATCGTCTTCATGCTGGCTGAATCGGGCACGATGTTGCTCGCCGGCCGTATCGTCCAAGGTTTTGCGACCGGTATCGCCTTCCCGACCTTCGGGGCGACGATCCTCGATACCGACAAGCGCCGAGGGCCGACGCTCAACAGCATCACCGCCTTTCTCGGCCTGATGGTCGGCACGCTTGCCGGCGGCACGCTCGTCGCCTTCGCACCCGCTCCGACGCACCTCATCTATGCGCTTCTTTTCATCGTGACGGTGGCCGGCATCATCGCGCTTGCCTTCATGCCGGAGACCATCACCGGACGGCCGGGCGCGCTCGCCGCCATGCGTCCGCATATCAGCGTGCCGCAGCGGGCCCGCGCGACGCTTCTCAAGGTCACGCCGGTCAATGTCGCCGGCTGGGCGCTCGGGGGCTTCTATCTGTCGCTGATGCCGACGCTGGTTGCGGTTGCGACCGGCATCACCTCGCCCTTCGTGGGCGGAACGGTGGTCGCGACGCTGATGCTGAGCGCCACCGCCTCGGTCTTCCTGTTCCGCGCATGGACGCCGCAGCGGGTTCTCTCGACCGGCACGACCGCGCTGATGATCGGCGTCCTGATCACCCTCTCGGGGGTACACCTGCAGGCGGTCTGGCTTCTCTTCCTCGGCACGGCGGTGGCCGGTCTCGGGTTCGGATCGATCTTCTCGAACATTCTGAAGATCGTCCTGCCGCTTGCCGAAAGCCATGAACGCGCCGGCCTGTTCGCAGCCTTCCTGGTCGAGAGCTACCTCGCCTTTTCGATCCCGGCGATTGTCGCCGGACTGATCGCGCCGTCGCTTGGCCTCTCCAATACCGCGTATGTCTATGGCGGTGCAATCATCACGCTGGCGGTGATTTCGATCGCGGCCACACGCACCAACCTTTCCGAAAGCCCGGCCGTCTCCTGAGACGGCCGGTTTGCCGCCTCGCGGGACTCTTCCGATTCGCAATTGAATCAAATCGTTAAAAAAATCTTAGCAAGCCTCTGGACACGAAGAATCACTAATGATTCATTAAGGCAGATTCGGGCGAGCGGCGCGCCGAATCACCATGAGGGACACCATGAAAACCATGTCGGACGTGCAGCGGGCAACCGCGGCCGAGGGGCGGCTGCGTCTAAAATTTCCAAGCCTTGGAAGTTTGCGGCGGGTCATCCCGGATGAGGCCCGACTCTCCGTCAAGCCCATCGCGCGGCAGATGCCGCGGGTGGAACTCGTTCTCAAGCGCTCGATCCCCCTTCTTATCATCGCGTTCCTGACCGTCGTTGCCGCGTCGCGCATTCTCGGCATCGTCTCCGAATACACGCGGATGGAAGATGCTGCACGGCAGGCGACCGCACTGATGGCAGCCACGGCGAGTGCTGCCTTCTCTGGCGACGCAACGGCACTCATCGGTCGAGACCGCGCCGCCGCGGAAAAACGCCTTGGCACCTTTCTGCCGCCGGAACGCCTGGAGGCCGAGGCCTTCTTCCTCTTCGTCGACGAAACCGGCCGGATCTTCGGCGGCACCAAGCAGGCCGCCAGCTATATCGGCAGGCGTCTAACCTCCGTCCTGCCGGAAACTGCGGCACTGCGGCGGTTCGGCGACGAGAGCGGCGTGATCGAGACCTATTTCGGCGAAGTTCCGCACTACGCGGCGATCGAGATGGTCGGCAGCGAAGGCGTGCTGATCGTGGCCGCCTATTCGCTGGAGAGCATCAATCGTGCGTGGCGTCACGACGTGTCCCTCAACGTCACGCTCTTCACCAGCATTTCGGCAATCCTGCTGGTCATCCTCTACGCCTATTACATGCAGGTGAAACGCGCCCGCGAGGCCGACGAAACCTTCGTCGAATCCAATCTGCGCATCGAGACGGCGCTGTCGCGAGGCCGTTGCGGGCTGTGGGATTTCGACGTCAGCAATCGGCGCCTGTTCTGGTCGGGTTCGATGTACGAGATGCTCGGCCTGCCGCCTGCGGGCAACGTGATCTCGTTTACCGATGCCGCACGGATGATGCATCCGACCGACGGCAATATCTATGCGCTCGCTCGCGCCATCAGCCGTGGCAATGCTAAGCAAGTCGACCAGGTTTTTCGCATGCGCCATGCGGCCGGCCACTACGTCTGGATGCGCGCCCGCGCCCAGTTGGTGAAGACCAGCCAGGGGCGTACCCACGTCATCGGCATCGCCATGGACGTCACGGAGCAGCATCGCCTTGCCCAGCGTTATGCGGAAGCCGACCAGCGTCTTGCGGACGCGATCGAATGCACGTCCGAAGCCTTCGTGCTCTGGGACAAGAACGACCGCCTGGTGATGTGCAACACCCATTTCCAGCAGGCTTACGGCCTGCCCGACAGCGTGCTGGTGCCCGGCACCGAGCGTCACGCCGTCAACGCCGCCGCCGCGCGCCCGGTCATCGAGCGCCGCGTCGCCGATCCGGACGGCAGCGGCCTTTCGCGCACCACGGAAGTGCAGCTCGCCGACGAGCGCTGGCTGCAGATCAACGAGCGCCGCACCCGCGACGGCGGCCTGGTCTCGGTCGGCACAGACATCACGCTGCTGAAGCGCCACCAGGAACGGCTGCGCGACAGCGAGCGCCGGCTGATGGCGACGATCGGCGACCTCTCCTCCTCACAGAAGAAACTGGAGCGCCAGAAGTCCGAGCTTTCGATCGCCAACGCCAATTATCAGGTGGAAAAGGACCGTGCGGAGGCCGCCAACAAGGCCAAGTCGGAATTCCTCGCCAACATGTCGCACGAACTCAGGACCCCGCTCAACGCGATCCTCGGCTTCTCGGAAATCCTGACGAACGGGATGTTCGGACCGCTCGGCTCGCCGAAATATTCGGAATATTCCAAGGACATCCACGATAGCGGCAAACATCTCCTCAACGTCATCAACGACATTCTCGACATGTCTAAGATCGAGGCAGGCCACATGCGCATCCAGTGCGAAGCGGTCGACCTGAAGCCGCTGATCGAGGAAAGCCTGCGCCTCACCTCGATCTCGGCCCAGGACAAGCAGATCGCCATCCATCAGCGCCTCTGTGACAGCCTCAACATGGTGGCCGATCGCCGCGCATTGAAGCAGGTGATGCTCAACATACTCTCCAACGCCGTCAAGTTCACCAACCACGGCGGCAGGATCGAACTGCGTGCCCGCAAGATGGAAAAAGGGGTGCTGCTGACGATCGCCGACACCGGCATCGGCATTCCGATGGATGCGCTCAACAAGATCGGCCAGCCGTTCGAGCAGGTGCAGAGCCAGTATGCCAAGAGCAAGGGCGGCTCGGGATTGGGACTTGCCATTTCCCGCTCGCTGATCGGCCTGCACGGCGGCAAGATGCGTATCCGTTCACGGGTCGGCGAAGGCACGGTCGTCTCGCTGCTGATCCCTGACCAGCCCATGCTGGTCGGCCGCAAGCGGGTGGCCTGAGGTCGACCGCGAAACCGGATGAAGGGCGGAGGCGCCCTCACTTCCGGACGACCGACTGGAATATTCCCCGCACCGCCTTCGAGAGCCGCTTCACCTCGCCCTCCAGCGTGCGGATATCCGGGCAGTCCCCTGCCCGGCAGACGCGCTCGACGAGCCCTGCGGGCGCGTCGCCCGGATCGAACGGTCCGTCGACGCAGAGCCTAACGATCTGCGAAAGCTCGGTGAAAAGCCGTAGCGCTTCCACGCAGATATCAAGATCGGCGGGCTTCATCAGTTTTTCGCCGAGCGCCTTCAGGGCTTCTTCCGTGCTGAAACCATAGGTATCGAGCGTCACGCCCCTGGCCGGCGCTATCAGCCGCAGATATTGGGCGATGAACTCGATATCGATCAGGCCGCCGGGGACCAGCTTGAAATCCCAGATATCGCGCGGCGGCTTTTCCTTCTCGATCAGCTCCCGCATCTCGGTCACGTCGTTTGCGATCTTGGCGATATCCGGCTTGGTCGACAGTACCTCGCGGATCAGAGCCTTTGCTTCGTCGACGAGGCTTTCCTCGCCGCAGATCAGCCGGGCCCGGGTGAGCGCCATGTGTTCCCAGGTCCAAGCCTCCTGGCGCTGGTATTTGCCGAACGCGTTGATGCGGGTGGCGACCGGCCCCTTGTTGCCCGACGGCCTCAAGCGCAGATCGACCTCGAAGATCACTCCCTCGGCCATCGGCGCCGAAAGCGCTGCGACCAGCCGCTGCGTCAGGCGGGTAAAATAGCGGCTGGAATCGAGCGGCTTGTTGCCTTCGCTTTCCGGCGCCTCGCTATCGTAATCGTAGAGAAGGATGAGATCGACGTCGGAACCTGCAGTCAGTTCGAAACTGCCGAGCTTGCCCATGCCCATGACGGCGACGCGGCCGCCCGGATAGAGGCCATGGGCGCTGCGGATCTCCGCCGTAACCGCCTTCAGAGCGGCGTCGATCAAGAGGTCGGCGAGATGGGTGAAGGCGCGTGCCGCCTGGGCACCCGAGATCGCCCCCGTCAGCAGCCGGATGCCGATCAGGAAACGCTGCTCGGCCGCAAAGATGCGCAGTCGGTCGAGCTTTTCCTCGTAGTGCCGGCCGGCGGTGAGGAATGCGGCCAGGCGATAAGAAAGATAGTCGCGGGTCGGCAGTTCGGCCATCAGGCCGGGATCCAGCATGCCGTCGAAGACATGCGGCTTGGAGGCGATGATATCGGCAAGCCGCGGCGCCGAGGACATGATCGTGACGATCAGCGCCAGCAGCGGCGGGTTGTTGCCGATCAGCGAGAAGAGCTGGATGCCAGCCGGCAGGCCCTTCAGAAAACTGTCGAACCGCAGCAGCGCCTCGTCGGCACGTTTGCTCTCGCCGAATGCCATTAGCAGCGCCGGCATCAGCTCGGTCAGCCGCTCGCGCGCCTCGGCCGATTGGGTGGCGCGGTAGCGGCCATAGTGCCAGGTGCGGATGACACGGGAAATGTCGGCCGGGCGCTCGAAGCCGAGCGAGGCAAGCGTCTTCAGGGTGCCCGGATCGTCCTGCTGGCCGGTGAAGACGAGATTGCCGTCGCCGCCGGACAGTTTTGCCTCCTGTTCGAACAGCCGGGCATAACGTTTTTCGACGGTCTTCAGCATATGTTCCAGCCTGGCGGAAAAGCTGGCGGTATCGGCAAAACCGAGCATGAAGGCGATGCGCTTCAGTTCGGGCTCGGTTTGCGGCAGGTTATGGGTCTGTTCGTCGTGGACCATCTGGATGCGGTGTTCGACATCGCGCAGGAACCAGTAGGCCTCGGTCAATTCGGCGGCGATGTCAGGCGCGATCCACCGCGCCTCGGCGAGCGCCTTCAGCGCCACTTCCGTCTCGCGCGCCCGCAGGGGCGGCATGCGGCCGCCGGCGATCAGCTGCTGGGTCTGGGCGAAGAACTCGATCTCGCGGATGCCGCCGCGACCGAGCTTGACGTCGTGGCCCTTCACGGCGATCGCGCCGTGGCCCTTGTGCACGTGGATCTGCCGCTTGATCGAATGGATGTCGGCGATCGCCGCATAATCGAGATATTTGCGAAACACGAAGGGAGTGAGCAGCCGCATGAAATTTTCGCCGGCGGCAATGTCGCCTGCGATCGGCCGCGCCTTGATGAAGGCCGCCCGCTCCCAGTTCTGGCCGCGGCCCTCGTAGTATATCAGCGCCGCATCGAGCGAGACGGCGAGCGGCGTCGAGCCGGGATCCGGGCGCAGGCGCAGGTCGGTGCGGAACACATAGCCGTCTGCCGTGCGTTCCTGCAGGATACGGATCAGCCGCCGCATCATCCGGCCGTAGACTTCCGACCCGTCGAGCGGATCGGCGAGGATACCCGTTTCAGGGTCGAAGAAGACGACGATATCGATGTCCGAGGAATAGTTGAGCTCGCGGCCGCCGAGCTTGCCCATGCCGAGCACGATCAGGCCCGAACCCTTGCTCGGTTCTTCGATGTCGGCGAGCTTCAGCTTGCCGCTCTCATGACCGGCGACCAGTAGGTGGTCGATCGCCGCCGCGACGGAGGCTTCGGCAAACAAGCTCAGCCAGCGCGTCGTGTCTCTGGCGGAAAAGATACGGCCGAGATCGGCGAGCGCGACGAGAAAGCTCAAGGATCGCTTGCCGGCACGCAGCGCGGTCATAACCTCGTTTTCGGAGGGCGCCTTGCCGTCCGTCTTCTGCCAGGCCCGGCGAGCCGTATCCACCAGACGCTCCAGCGTCGGCTCCAGCGGCTCTGTGATTGCGATCGTCAAAAGCCTTGGCGTGATGACCGCGGTATCGCGCAGGTAAGGCGAGAGGGTGAATGCAGCGACGATGAAATCCTTGAGCGCGCTATCCCTGCCAAGCAGTTCCGCGACGGAAGGCTCGGACTTGCCTATATCCTTCAAGGCCGCCATCGCCGCCTTGGTTTCCGTCTGGTTCAGCGGGCGGATCACCTCCGCCTTCACCGTATCGAGCCGATTTCCGGTCTCCGACACTGGCACCTCCCGTGATTCTTCCCTGGCGAAACTTAGGGCTTCGGCACGGGAAAGACCATGGTGACCGTCAGGCCGGGTGCTGCGGCATTGGTCTCGTCGGTGGCGGAGAATTCCAGCGAGCCGCCATGCAACTCCATCACCGCTTCAACCAGCGAGAGGCCAAGGCCGGTGCCGGGCTTGGAGCGGCTTTCGTCCAGGCGGAAGAATCGCTTGGTCACCTCGCCGCGCTTGTTGGCCGGAATGCCGGGGCCGTTGTCGCAGACGGAGAGCCTGAGCGTGCCGTCGCTCCTGGCGAGCTTCACGCCGATCTTCGGCGTCTGGCTTCCCTCGGAAGCATATTTGATCGCATTGTCGAGGAGATTAAAGATCGCCTGGCCGATGAGTTCCCGGTTGCCAGTGACGACGAGACCCGGTTCGAGCTCGGTGGTGAGCGAAAGACCCGCCTCCTCCGCCGCCGGCTCGTAGAGTTCGGCACTGTCGGCGGAGATCGCCGACAGATCGACATCGGACATTTCCGCGGCGATCGAGCCCGCCTCGACGCGGGAGATCATCAGCAGCGCGTTGAAGGTGCGGATAAGCTGGTCGGATTCGGCGATGATGCCTTCGAGGGCTGCACGGCGCACATCCGCACGATCCTCACCCAGCGCATCGGCGGCCTTGTTGCGCAATCTCGTCAGCGGCGTCTTCAGGTCGTGGGCGATGTTGTCGGAAACCTGGCGCAGACCCTCGTTCAGCTTCTCGATGCGTCCGAGCATGGCGTTCAGCGAATCCGATAGCCGGTCGAATTCGTCCCCGGACTTGCCGACCGGCAGGCGCTGCGAAAGGTCACCCGCCATGATCTTCTGGCTCGCCGCCGACATGCGGTCGATGCGTTTCAACGCGTTGCGGCCGATGCCGAACCAGATCACCAGCGCTCCGACGCCCATGATGGCCAATGCCACCATCAAAGCCCGGCGCACGATGCCGCGGAACCGGCTCGGATCGCCGAGATCGCGGCCGACCAGCAGCCGCAGACCGTTGTCGAGGCGGATGACGTTGGCCGTCGCGAGATGCCGGCCGCGGCGGTCCACTTCCGTATAGGGTTCATAGGTGAAAGGAATGTCCGTCCAGCCCTGCTCGTCGAGCACGCCGGGCTGCACCGCGGCGACGTTGCCGGCGAGCATCTCGCCGTTGGGGCCGGCAATCACATAGAGATTGGCGCCCGGCTGGCGGGCCCGCCGCTCCATCATCCGCAGGAGAAGGCTGACGCCGCCCCGTTCATAGGCGCGCTGTATCTCCTGCACTTCCTCCTGCAGCGACTGGCGCGTCTGCTGCGCCAGCAGCCGTTCGGACATCGCCGTCACGTAAATGACCAGGAAGGCCGCACACAAGGCGAAGAGCAGGATATAGAGCGCCGACAGCCGCACGGCCGTCGATCGGAACATCAGGCGGGCGCGTGCCAGCAACTCGGCTTACCCCTCGTCCTTGATCATGTAACCGGCGCCGCGGATCGTCTTCAGAAGCGGCTTTTCGAAATCCTTCTCGATCTTCGATCTCAGCCGCGAGACATGCACGTCGATGACATTGGTCTGAGGATCGAAGTGATAGTCCCAGACGTTTTCGAGCAGCATGGTGCGGGTCACCACCTGGCCGGCATTCTTCATCAGATATTCGAGCAGGCGGAATTCGCGCGGCTGCAGCAACACTTCCTTGCCGGCGCGCTTCACTTCGTGCGACAGCCGATCAAGCTCCAGATCACCGACCCGGTAGACCATGTCCTGTTCCGGCGTCCCCTTGCGGCGACCGAGCACTTCGACGCGGGCGAGAAGCTCGGAGAATGCATACGGCTTCGGCAGGTAGTCGTCGCCACCGGCGCGCAGGCCGGTCACGCGGTCGTCCACCTGGCCGAGCGCCGAAAGGATCAGCACGGGCGCATTGACGCCGCGCTTTCTCAGTTCGCTGATGACGGACAGCCCGTCACGGCGCGGGAGCATGCGGTCGATGACCATCACGTCGTAGGAATTCTCGGTTCCCATGAACAGGCCGCTCTCGCCGTCGCTTGCATGGTCGACCACTATCCCGGCCTCACGAAAGGCCTTGGTCATGTAGGCTGCCGCCTCCAAGTCGTCTTCTATCACCAGAATCTTCATGTGCGGGACAATAGCGTCCGCGCCTGTCTTTGCACTACGGGAATCTGCGGTGCCGGCAGAATATCGGGTATCCGTCTCCATCACTCGCTCCATGGAAAGAAGAAGGGCGCCGACCGTTGCCGGCGGCGCCCCTGACCTTGCGACCTATTTGAGAAATCAGCCTTCGTTGATCGGCAGGGCGACGAAGCGGCTGGTATTGTTTTCACCAGCCACCTGGAACAGCGCGCGGGTGCGGCCATCCTTGCGGGCCTGGTCGAGAACCTTGCCGACATCGGCGGCGCTGGTGACCTTGCGGTTGTTGACCGAGACGATCTTTTCCCCGGTCTTCAGGCCGCGGGCAGCGGCTTCGCTATCCGGATCGACGTCGGTGACCGAGAGACCGGAACCATCTTCCGCCGGAGCGACGGTGATGCCAAGGCTGGCAAGCGCCTTGTCGCTGGAGGGCGCCGGGGCGTCGGGCTGCTTTGGCGTGGCCGCGGCGGCTTCGTCGCTCTGGAGATTGCCGAGCGTGACCGGGATCTTCTGCGCCTTGCCATCGCGCCACAGGTCGACATCGACCTTGGTGTTGGGGCCGAAGGCGGCGACGCGCTTGGCGAGATCACGGGCATCCTTGATCGGCTGGCCGTTGACGGCGGTGATGACGTCGCCTTCCTTGATGCCGGCCTTCTGGCCCGGAGAGCCTTCCTGCGGAGCGACGACGAGAGCGCCGGACGCTTCCTTCAGGCCGAGCGAATCGGCGATGTCCTGGGTGACCGGCTGGATCTGCACGCCGAGCCAGCCGCGATCCACCTTGCCGTCCTTCATCAGGTCGGCAACGACGTCCTTGGCGGTGGAAGACGGGATCGCAAACGCGATGCCGACATTGCCGCCCGACGGCGAGAAGATCGCGGTGTTGATGCCGACCACTTCGCCGGAGAGGTTGAAGGTCGGGCCGCCGGAATTGCCGCGATTCACGGCCGCATCCACCTGGATATAATCGTCATAGGGACCGGAGCCGATGTCGCGGCCGCGAGCCGAAACGATGCCTGCGGTGACCGTACCGCCAAGGCCGAACGGGTTGCCGACGGCAACCACCCAGTCACCGACGCGGACCTTCGAATCGTCCGCAAAGTTGACATAAGTGAACTTGCGGCTGGTGGCGTCGACCTTGAGGACTGCGAGATCGGTACGGCTGTCCTTGCCGACCAGCTTGGCTTCGAGTTCCGTGCCGTCGTTCAAAACGACCGTGTAGGCGGAACCATCCGAAACGACGTGATTGTTGGTAACGACATAGCCGTCTTCGGAGATGAAGAACCCGGAGCCCTGTGCCGCCGGGCGCAGACGGTGAGGACGGTTGCTATCCGGCCCCCGCGGGCCGTTGCGGTCGGCGCGATCCTGGTTGCGGTTGTTGCGGTCGCCCGGAGCACCGGGAGCGCCTGGCACCTGGCCGCCGAATTCACGGAAGAACCGCTTCAGCGGATGGTCATCGGGAAGCTGGTCGAAACCACGGCCGCCGAAACTGAACGAACTGGTGTCATCGGAAACGGGCTGGGCGTCGGACTGGACGCGCACGGAAACGACGGCGGGGGAAACGGCCGAAACGACATCGGCAAAGCTCGGGGCCTGCGGTGCGGTGACGCTGACCGGAGCAGCAAGGGACTGCGTGACCTGAGCCGGGATGCCGCTCGAGAGCATGACCGCGGCAAGACCAGCAACCGTGGTGGTCTTCAAGACGGTCTTCAGAGAGGGACGTCCGATATTGCGCATGTTTTAAGCTACCTTCTTCTCTTCAGTCATTTTGGCCGGAGGTCAGCCAGGCGGTGGATGACAAGAGATATAGGCGCTCGCAGGTTAACTGCAGGTGGCGGACGAATGAAATATTGGTAATGTTTGCGCCGCCTATTTTTTCAAAAGCTCTTCGATGCGAGCCTGTTCCTCGGCGGAGAGCGCCGCAACCGCGCGTTGGCTGGGACGCGTACGGACGAAGACCAGGATCGCCACGCCACTGACCAGCAGTAGCAGGACGGGAGTGGCCCACAGGATCATCGTCTTGGCGCTGAGCCGCGGCTTCAGGAGCACGAACTCGCCGTAGCGGGACACGACATAGTCGATCACCTGATCGTCCGTGTCGCCGTTCGCCAGCCGTTCGCGCACAAGCACGCGCAGGTCGCGGGCAAGCTCCGCATTGGAGTCGTCGATCGATTGGTTCTGGCACACCATGCAGCGCAACTGCGCCGAAAGATTTCGGGCACGCTGCTCGAGCACGGGGTTGGAGAGCACTTCGTCGGGGTTGACGGCAAAAGCCGGGAGGGGGGCGAGGAAGACAAGAAAAAGCAGAAAGAAAAAGAACGAGAAAAGTCCCCCGCTGGCCTGCCGGCCATCTCCCCCCCAAGGGGGGAGAAAACTCGTGGCGACGCCTTGCATCCATCTCAAGGGTACAATGGAGCGGGGAAGCCCCTCCCCCTTGTGGGGAGGGGTTGGGGAGGGGTCTTTATCGACATAGCTCTTCAT